>DGQM01000022.1 GCA_002389765.1 Bacteroidetes bacterium UBA4414
ATTATTTACACATTCATTACTGAAATTAAGTGGAACGGATATTGCCTCTGAAGACGATATGCTATCCCACCTTATAACATTCGCTCCGTTTTGTAAAAAAATGCCAATGTATGCTGGGTTATCCTGAGCTATTACATCAGGCAATCCTGTAAGACAATCCTGATATATATATAGCGTTATTTCATACCTGTTTCTACCCGTTCCGTCATCTCCTAAAAAACGATAAGACATTTCACCACCCACAAGGTGAGTAGCTTTTGCGATAGGTNNTAGTAAACCCAGCAGCAACAATATGGTAAATAATGCTTGTTTAAGCATTTGCATTGCTACAGTATTTTGAAAATTCTTTAATATCATCTGCCAGCCTTTCACTTTGTTCTATCATGCTCATATGCCCACAATTGTCATACACCTCTACAAAGTTAACGCTTGCAAGCATTGAATGTTGTATTACTTTATCAAGCGGCGTTACACCATCCTCCTTTCCGGCAACCCACAATAAGGGAAATTCCGCATTAGACAAGGTTTCTGTATGGTTTTCGCGGTTTATCATGGCATTGTAAAAAGCTGTAAGGCTTTCTGCAGGCACTTTCAACCCCTCTATTATCTGCTCTTGTACCCACTCCGGATGTAATTGACTGCTGTTGGGAGAGAACAGGTTGGGTATCATTTGTTTAACAAACGGTTCTTTGCCTCCCTTTTCTATTAATGCAATCGATTTTCGGCGGGTTTCTTTCTTCTCTTCGATATCGTCTGAGGCTATTGAGTGCACCATAGCAATACCTGATACCATATCAGGATATTTAGCAGCAAAGGCAGTGGCTACATAACCTCCCATTGAATGACCTGCAACAATGGCTTTACCTATACCTTCTGCATCCAATATGGCTTTTAAAGTATCAGCCATCAACTCCATAGATAGGTTGGGTATTCCTGCACTCCCTCCACTACCCGGCAAATCAGGTGCTATAACGGTGTTATGTTCACCAATTTTATCCCATACCCTGCTCCATAAAAGGCTGCTGACAGGGAAACCATGTAGCAATACAATAGCAGGACCACTACCTGTTTTACGATATTGCAGGCTTGTAAACTTTTCCGTGCTGATTACCTTGACTTCCATTAAGCCTTTACTTTGTTTATCCTGATGATATGGAGATATATCAATATTAGTGAAAGCAATACGGGCGACACCTCGAGCAAAGCCTGCTCCTGTACACCGAGTATATGCAGCAACAGCGATACAAATATCAATGCTATGCCAACCATAGCATACCTGCTCTTATTTCTTTTAACGGCAAAAGCCATAAAAACGTTAGTTGGTAATGCCCAGAGTACGTTAAAGTTGTTCTGGCAACCTTGATGGTCTGTTGCAAACCACATAACCAACATTAACACGCCCAACAAACCTGTTATGAACAGCATAAAACCAGACATTATCTTGCCCAATGCCTGCATATTTGGTACAAACAAACCTACAGCTGTAAGTATCAACAAAGCTACTGTAAGTGCCAATACCCAATTGAAACCTGCTGGTTTGTATGGCGAACCGTCTAACACAAGCTGTGGTTTACCTGCTACAGGCTTACCCTTTAGCGTAGCACCTGCAAGGCCATCCCTCAGATAATCTGGCAAGAACATGATATCAAGGTCTGTCATCACTTTATCTATTCTGCTACCAAGCAGCAGGTTTACGCCTACCCTTTCCCCATGTGTACGGTAGAAGTATTGGTTGATGATTTGCCTGTAGGTAATCTTTTTCCCTTCAGGTAATACTTTACCATACTTAAACTTTACACCCAATGCATAACGGAATACATCGCGAATACGGGTAGCACAGTTATCAAAGAAGAAATCGTATTTGTAATACCTGTTTTGTTCAAGTGCATTATTCTTCAGATACGAATCAATCGACATTTTGGATGCACCACTGATATGCAACACTTGCTCTTCTACACTGCGGTGATATGCAGCATACTCTTGCTGAAAGATGGCATACGGATAGCAGCTAACATAATACAGGAGCTTCCCTTGCATAAACTTCATCTCAAAGTTTTCTGTATATCCATCAAATGTACCGTAGTTGTATACCACATCTGTACCTGCAAAGCTATCTACAATGCGTATGGCTGTGTGGCCGAATGTTTCATATATCTCATCGCCCGTACCACAGGTTATAAGGCTTACCTGCAGATGGCTGTCATCTACCCGCACACTGTCTTGTGCTTTCAGTGTGTTGGCCAATAAAAGTATTGTGACGAATAATGAGAAGAGTCTTTTCAACATGCTGTAAAAATAACAAAAAAGGCTACCCGAAAAGGTAGCCTTCGTTTATACTAATGATATATTATATCGAGTTTTTAGAACCACCATCAAACATAGCGCCCAAGTACTCACGGTTCAGGCGTGCAATGTTTTCGATAGAGATACCTTTAGGACACTCAGCCTCGCAAGCACCAATGTTGGTACAGCTACCAAAGCCTTCTTTATCCATCTGGTTTACCATGTTCATAACACGTTCTTTACGCTCAGGAGAACCTTGTGGCAACATAGCCAGGTGAGATACCTTTGCAGATAAGAACAGCATTGCAGATGCATTAGGACATGCAGCTACGCAAGCACCACAACCTATACATGCCGCAGAAGCAAATGCTTCGTCTGCCATGTGTTTTTCTATAGGTATAGCATTGGCATCAACAGCGTTACCTGTGTTTACTGATACATAACCACCTGCTTGTATAATGCGGTCGAAAGACTGACGGTCTACAACCAGATCTTTAATAACAGGGAATGCACTTGCTCTCCATGGTTCTACAACAATCGTTTCACCATCTTTGAAGGCACGCATGTGCAACTGGCAAGTAGTAGTCTGCTCCCATTTACCATGCGCACGACCATTGATAACCATGCTACACATACCACAGATACCTTCGCGACAGTCGTGGTCGAAAGCTACAGGTTCTTTACCTTCTGCAATCAGCTGCTCGTTCAGTACGTCAAACATTTCAAGAAAAGACATTTCAGAAGAGATATCCTTAACGTGATATGTTTCAAAACGACCTTTCTCGTTTGTGTTTTTTTGTTTCCACACTTTCAGTGTGAGATTCATATTATAATGTTCCATGAAACGGAATATTTTCTATCTGTTAATAACTATTATTTGTAAGAACGTTGTGTTGGGTGTACTACTTCGTAGTTCAAGTCTTCTTTATGCATTACGAAGTTGCTGTCGCCTTTGTATTCCCATGCAGCTACGTACATGTATTCATCATCACGACGTTCTGCTTCACCATCTTCTGTTTGGTACTCCTCGCGGAAGTGGCCACCACAGCTTTCGTTACGGTTCAATGCATCCAGACACATCAGCTCACCCAGTTCCAGGAAGTCTGCAACACGGTTTGCTTTATCCAGTTCAGGATTGTACTCATTCACTTCGCCCGGTATACGTACGTTGCTCCAGAATTCTTTACGCAGTGCTTTGATTTCTTCAATAGCTTCTTTCAATCCTTTTTCATTACGAGCCATACCGCACTTATCCCACATAATCTTACCCAGACGTTTGTGGAAGCTTTCAACACTTTCAGTACCCTTGATGCTCATCAGTTTGTTGATGCGCTCACGTACTTCATTTTCAGCAGCTACGAATGCAGGATGATCTGTTGGTATTGATTTGGTACGGATATCGTCTGCCAGATTGTTACCTAGTGTGTAAGGGATAACGAAATAACCATCAGCAAGACCTTGCATCAGTGCAGATGCACCCAGACGGTTTGCACCGTGGTCACTGAAGTTTGCCTCACCCAGTGCATACAAACCAGGTATAGTAGTTTGCAGTTCGTAGTCTACCCATACACCACCCATTGTGTAGTGTACCGCAGGGTATATACGCATTGGTACTTCGTATGGGTTTTCGCCTGTTATCTTAGCATACATGTCAAACAGGTTGCCGTATTTCTCTTTTACTACTTCCTTACCCAGTTTGGTAATAGTAGCAGCATCGGCATTGGCAATACCTTGTTTGCTTACTTCAATTTTACCATAACGCTGAATAGCAGAAGCATAATCCAGATATACAGCTTGTTTAGAAGCACCTACACCATAACCCGCATCACAACGCTCTTTTGCAGCACGGCTGGCAACGTCACGAGGTACGAGGTTACCGAAAGCAGGATATCTGCGCTCCAGATAGTAATCCCTTTCTTCTTCAGGTATTTCGTTTGGTTTGCGGTTGTCACCTTGTTTTTTAGGTACCCAGATACGACCATCATTACGCAGCGATTCTGACATCAGTGTCAGTTTCGACTGGTGATCGCCACTTACTGGGATACATGTAGGGTGAATTTGTGTATAACAAGGGTTGCCGAAGAATGCACCTTTTTTGTGTGCTTTCCAAGCAGCAGTTACGTTGCTACCCATTGCGTTTGTAGACAGATAGAATACATTACCGTAACCACCGCTACACAGCAATACGGCATGACCGAAGTGACGCTCCAGTTCGCCTGTTACCAGATTACGAACTATTACACCACGAGCTTTGCCATCTATCATTACGATATCCAGCATTTCGTGACGGCTGTATTGTGTTACATTACCCAATGCTACCTGACGCTCCAGCGCCTGATAAGCACCTATCAGCAACTGCTGACCAGTTTGGCCTGCAGCATAGAATGTACGTTGTACCTGTGTACCACCAAAAGAACGGTTGCTCAACAGACCACCATATTCGCGTGCAAAAGGAACACCTTGTGCCACACACTGATCTATGATATTAGCACTCACGCTTGCCAAACGGTAAACGTTAGCCTCACGAGCACGATAGTCACCACCTTTTACAGTATCGTAAAACAAACGGTATGTGCTATCACCATCATTCTGATAGTTTTTAGCAGCGTTGATACCACCCTGTGCAGCGATAGAGTGCGCACGGCGTGGACTATCCTGAAAGCAGAATGTTTTTACTTTATAACCCAACTCGCCCAGCGATGCAGCAGCAGAAGCACCTGCAAGACCTGTACCTATTACAATCACTTCCAGTTGGCGCTTGTTGGCAGGGTTTACCAGCTTACAAGTCGACTTATATTTTTCCCACTTATCTTCCAGAGAACCAGCAGGTATTTTTGAATTCAGTGCCATATATATAACTATGGAAATATTTTAGAATTAGATGAGATTATTAATTTATTGTATCCAGTGCATGTAGAAAGCCAGTGGCATCAGTGCAAATATCAACGGGATGATGATAGAGAAAGCTACACCAACCGATTTGATGATACCCTTGTATTTGTTCATTGCAAGACCCAGTGTCTGGAATGCGCTGAAGAAACCGTGTACAAGGTGCCATGCCAGCGATATGCAACCGAATATGTAAATAATAACAACTGCTATGTTTTGGAATGCATCACGCATCATACCATACAAATCAAGCTCGCCATTGCCCATTGTTTGCGATGCACGGTTTGGTGCCCAGAAAGCTGAGATGTGCAATACAAGGAACAATAGGATAAGCGTACCCAGTATACCCATAGAACGGCTATACCATTTGCTGGTAGCATTACCTGCATTTACTGCATAACGTGTGTTGCGACGCTTGCGATTTTGCATCCACAGGCTGAGGCCTTGCACAATGTGCAGTATTAAAAATGCAAAAAGGCCGATTTCAGTAATACGAATAACAATATTTGTACCCATGAAATGTGCGGCCTCTGTAAATTTCTCACCACCATCGTTGTAGAAAATCATTGCATTTACGTAACAATGGACCAGTAAGAAGAGGATTAGGAAGAGCCCGGTAAGTGACATTTGAATCTTCTTGCCAACCGAACTGCTGAAAGCGTTTTTCCAAGACATAATAATCGTCTGTGTTAAATTGTAATGTTTTTGTAAAAAATCTTCGCAAATATACGCTTCACCTCGCTAAAACGCAATCCCTATTTCTACACATTGATATTTGTGAAATACCTATAAATACAGATAAAAAACAACATGCCAACCGCTTGGTTGACATGTGTAATATTTTGTTTGCTAAATAGCATCTAACCTCAACATCTGGTTATCTACCATCTGAAAGAAATGCTGTGGCTGATACGTACGCCAGTTGGGGTTTTCAAACAGTTTGATATACCTGTCTATGTGCGAACGCTGAAAATCGTATTGTGTTTGCTCGGGCATATTTATAGATACTATCCATCCGCCTTCATCTTTTATATCGTCATACCACTCTTCGTAGTAGTCTTGGTCGCTGCTGTGAAAGTTGAGTACATTTTCTGTTATTAAAATAAACTTATATATACCTTTTGGTATCATCAGGTCTATCACCTCACGTTTCATCTGCATGATGTCGTTCTCAACTGCGTCATTCCACTCGCCTATCAGTTCTATAATAGCATAGTTCAGCTCATAGTCTGCAAAGAGCAATTTCATATACAGTGTACGAGAACCAAACTCATCCCACTGCGGATGTATATAATAGTTGTAAACGGTATTAGAAAACTCAAACTCGCTGTACTCTCGGCCATAGAAGGGAGAATCTTCATCCTCTTCGGCTGTGTACAAATGCCTCCAGTTATAATATGGTTCTATTTCGTGCATTACAATTTCTCATTACCGTACATAGCCTGCCAAGCCATTACACCACCTGCTACGTTTACGGTATTGGTAAAGCCCATCTGTTCCAGCACCATACATGCCTGCATGCTGCGCTTGCCCGAACGGCAATGTATTATCAGTTCTTCATTCTTCAGGTCTTCCAGTTCATCTATCTGCATGCTCATGATGTTGCCAAGCGGTATCAGCTTTGCACCAATATTATATTCCTGATACTCATCGGGTTCGCGTACATCAATTACATTCAGCTTTTCGCCTGTTGCTACCCTGTTCTTCAATTGTTCTACAGTTATTTCCTGCATAATGTATGGTTAGTATTTTATTATTTTCTGAGGATTGCTACTATACCCTTCGCCCGTAAGCCTTAGCATATACATGCCCGTAGCCAGGTTGGATATATCTATCTTATTGCCCGAACTGATGGTGTTTCGCATCAGCACTTTGCCTTGCATATCTATCAATTCGTAATTCAGTGGTTTATCGTAGTTATAGGTAACAGTAACTACATCTTTTGCAGGGTTGGGAGCTACTGCAAATACAGGTTGTTTCTTTACAACGCCGCCTTCATTACCTATGCCAGTTGGTATGATGGGCCCTAATACAGGACGCACCATTACCGCACCAGAAAGCACCACGGTTTTCCAATAGCCATCTACATTATAATATAAGTGATTAGCCCCTGTACGGTTTACATCCAAACCCAAATAAAGACTATCGCTATTGCTGAGTGCAGGCTGTATTACCGTCATGTAGAAAGTACCTGCGGGCATTGGTACTGCTTTATTAAACTTGTAGGTATAATAAAAATCGTTGCGCAGGTATTGTGGCAACAAGAAGTCTTCCTGATATGCTACTTTATCGCTACCTCCATTATACGCAATATCGCTATACACTGCTACAGAAAATAATTTAGCAGAAGCATCCGGTACCTGCCTGCCAAAATATATCATAACACCTGTTACCGTATCAGGTTCATTCAGATGAAACTCAATAGCCGTTTTGCCCGGTAGTGTAGATGATAGTTTCAGGAAATAGGCTTTCTCTGCCGTTCCATCATCATATGCCAGATAGTTATAGAAATCCTGATGCTGCACGATGGTATCATTGGTCTTGTTATCAAAAGCCGATACAGACTCTATATAATACTTATTCTCAAAAAAGTTATTATCTCGCTGATTGACCAACGGTACTGTATTTGTATAAGTTGGCAGCGTCACTGTAGCATTAGCACCTGCATTGACAATCAACCCTTTAGCACCAGCATTGTAAAGTGTAGTACCTGCATATCGCAGTGTAGCTACCATATTATAATTGCTATTGAATGTGGCTGCACCATTATTTCTGATGTAGGCATTCATATTACTGCTACGCTCTTTGCCAGGATTTGCCATAAACTGCCTGTAGGTCATAGCACTATAGTCATTAAGCATACCTGTAGGCTGTGCTGTGAAAGCAACATCATTAATTGCAGTATCTATAATGGTTCTGTTAGCGGCAATACGTATATAGTCAACATTCCATACATCATCGTTGGTATTGATAGATGCTTTGTTGACAAACCTGAACTGGAATGTATCGTGCAGATATATAGTATCTGTAATAGGTATCATTACCTGCTTGAATGAGTCGAGCGTAGTACCCTGCTTGGACCACATTTTTACCCATGCCTGATTCTTCTTTTTAAAGAACAGCATCAATGAATCGCCTGTTTCGGGATAGAAACCATTACCCTGCGGCTGATAAAAGAAGCTGAAGTAAATGCTATCGGCAGGTGTATATGTACTCAGGTTGATATCTCTGGATGTAAGACTATCTGCATAGTCCAGTGCAAATGGATTGGTTGTATTATAAGGTATGCCTCTATCGTTCAGCGCATCGAATGTTGCAACACCACGACTGATAGGGTTTACCCCCATGGTATTATTTATATACACTTTATCATCTACCCAACGGTCTTTGTTGGTCCATGTAATATCATCAGTGAAATCTTCGAAAAACGGGAGTGTAATGGCAGTAGTCTTGTGTGCTGCTCCTGTATTGGCAGGTTGTTGTTTTAATGCCCCGTTAAAGTTGAGCGGTGCAATAATAACATCCTGTGCAAATGTACCTTGCCACAGCAACAGCGATAGAATGAATAGTACAATACTCCTGCAACCCATTATTGGTAGTCCTGATTTTCGTTAGTGCCTTTTGTTTGCTCTGCTTCTTCAGTAGTAACTCCGCTTTGAGGGGTTTTATTGCGCTCCAGCTCTTCAGGCGTAGGGTTCTGCTTGATGCGTATATCTACAAGGTCTCCCTGCTTGATGCGGTTTGGCGCACCCAGTTCGTTCAGTGCAGTTGGTGTCTGGCCATAGATTACTGCATTGGCAGAGTCTGTTATTTCACCTTCCCACATAGCGGTAATGGTAAGCCCGCTACCACTCAGCATGGCATTTGCTTCGTTATATGTAAGCCCTATTACATCCGGTACATTCATTTGTACACTGCTAAGGCCATCACCTATTACAAGGTCTATACGGCTACCCTGTGGCAACATAGTACCGGGGCGTATAGGTTGCCCTTTGTATAGTTGCTCCAATATAGCACCCTTGGCTATATCCGGACGGTAAGTAGTATCGCCCAGTATCAGGTTGTTGCTCTTCAATATCATCTCTGCACTGCGGAAAGACAGGTTTTGCAGATTAGGCATCGGGGTAAGCGGTGGTTCTGCTTTATTGACCGTAATGAAAATGGTACGGCCTGTTTTTACTACCGAATTCACATCGGGTATCTGAGACAGTACCGTATATGCTTTATGTGCAGGATCGTAGGCAGAATCTACATCTACCTCAAAGCCCAGCCTTTCCAGCTCGGCTACTGCCATACGCACATCCCTGTTTACCACCAATGGTACTTTTGCCTCCGCACCATGACGGGTAATGAAGCTAAGGCTGGCAAAAAACAGAATATACAACAAGGCACATAACAGGAACACAACCAACAGATTGAACCTGAACGACCTTTTTGTCTCTTCCTTAATAAATCCCATAATCTGAATGTACGATTTTTTATGCTTTCGCCTTCTGCAGGCAGTCTTCTATGATAGATGAATAGAAATCTGACAGGCTCATATTGGCAGCCCTTACCTGTTGTGGCACAATGCTGTTTTCACTCTGTCCCGGCATGGTATTTACCTCTAGGAAGAAGAGTTTATTAGTACCCTTTTGCAAAATGAAATCCATACGCACTATACCACGGCAGTTGAGGTGCCTGTAGATGTGTGCTGCTTTGTGCTCCAATTGCTCGCGGATGCTATCGTCTATTGGTGCAGGTGTTATCTCGCTGGTTACACCCGGTGTGTATTTGGCTTCGTAGTCAAAGAATTCATTTTTGCTCACTATCTCTGTAGCAGGCAATGTCTTCAGGTAGCCATCTACTTTGTATACACCAATGGTTAGTTCCCTACCCTCTATAAACTCCTCTATCAGTACCTGATTATCTTCTTTAAATGCTTTCTCGATAGCAGGCAGCAACTCTTCAACAGATTTAACCTTACTAACACCTAGGCTTGAACCACTTTCGTTTGGCTTTACAAACATGGGCAACCTCAACTCTTCCAGTATATTACCTACAGAGTATGGTTCGCCCTTTATCAGGTGTACGGCATTGGCAATATTTACCACATTGAATGCTTTTACCACTTTGTTGCAATAGCTTTTGTTGAAGGTAAGTGCCGATACAATGGCATTGCAGGTAGTGTATGGTATTTCCAGCATATCCAGATAGCCCTGTATGCGGCCATCCTCTCCCGGTGTACCGTGTATGGCTATAAACACACAATCAAAAGTTACTTTTTCACCATCTACCGTTAGTGAAAAATCATTCTTATTTACTTCCTGCTTTTGTCCGTCTGCACCTTCGTACCACCAACCATCGCGGGTAAC
This sequence comes from Bacteroidetes bacterium UBA4414, assembly GCA_002389765.1. Classification (GTDB taxonomy): domain Bacteria; phylum Bacteroidota; class Bacteroidia; order Chitinophagales; family Chitinophagaceae; genus Polluticoccus. The sequence continues at coordinate 10,527 of DGQM01000022.1, forward strand.
GATGATTTTGTACGTGTTGTACTTGCTGCTATCCAGATTTTGCTCAATTGTTTTGGCTGTTTGTATAGAGATTACATATTCGCCGGAATAACCACCGGCCAACAGTGCTATATTTTTCTTCATGTAGTTGTGTGTGCTGCAAAAATGATTGCTTCCAAAGGTAAAATAAATACCGTGGATGCTATAAAGAAACTGTGAAAAATGAGTGAAATATTACATCACCTCCCTAGCCTGCAAATCGTTGAATCATATAGGCAAGGTGCTGTGCATCTACCTGCTCTATCGGGTGTTGCGTATCGGGCAGCATAGCCATCTGCGCATTGGGTAGTGCCTTGTACACGGCAAGGGTTTCATCCAGTGTTATCATCTTATCCCTATCGCCCAGCATAATGAGCGTCGGGTTTTCTATCGCTTTGTAGTCTTCAAGTTTCAGCGGGTTGTCATTACCCATAGCTATCAGCATGTCTTTGGTGTGGTTCAATACTTCTTTCCAGTCATTCGGAGCATGGCGTTTTGCCAATGCAGCTGCAAATGCAGGTACTTTAGCTTCAATCTTATCGGCATCCAACATACCACATTCCTTCTGCGCAGTAGGCTCATCCCAATGAAACTTGGTAGCCAGTGTTACTATCCTGCCTACCCTATCAGGCTGTTGCTTTGCCAGATACATAGCCACATATCCGCCCATGCTATAACCAAACACATCACACTTCTCTATATTATTATCATTCAAATAGTTAAGTACATCTACCGAAAATCTTGCTATAGAAAAATCACCCTCAGGAAATGCATTGCCACCATGCCCGGAGAAGGATAGTGTATGTACGTTATAATGTACAGAGAGTAGTTCTTTCAGTGGTAGTAACTGGTCTTGGGCACCTATGGCACCATGCAGCAGCAAGAGTGTTTTCATAGCTTCAAAAATACAAGGTTTCGTGAAATGAAAAACGAGCCAATAAAGGCTCGCTCTCCATCTCTTTAGTTATCTGTATAAATATTAATTGCTTGTCTTTACAGGGCTTGCTTTTACTTTGAAGGTACCGTAAAGCTGTAGTTTGGTATTAGAATCGGGCCAGTTGTTGTAGTGGCCTTTTACGGTGTAGTAGATAGAATCTTCTTTAAAATAGTCTTTGATGTCCTGATTCACCACATCGGCAGGAATATCTTTTACTCCTTTAGGCACACCGTATTTGTAAGCTGCCAGTATCTCAGGTTTTGTTTTAGTAGATATATATATCCACAGGCTGTCAACGTAATCAAACTTTGAAGTATCGGGCTGTATCAGCTTGATACCTATCTTATTAACGTTTACACTCAATATCAAATCGGCAGTTGTATTATTATTCTTTACAAAGTCCTGAATATAGGTAGGTGCGCCAAACTTAGGGAATGGTATCTGCAAACCACCCGGAGGAAAAGTACCCAAATGCGGTACATTAGGTATTTCTATCTCTTCACTATATTCCACATTTTTATCAATAGTAGTAGCATTTTGCGCTATCTCTTCCAGCTTTTTGCAAGATGAAAAAGTAATGATACCGAGGGCAAGTAATATTATGGGTTTCTTCATACAATATTATAGTTAGTGTGTATTTGAATCGAATTTACATAAAAACTATACAACAGCAAAGTATATGCCATAGTCTTTGTAACTTTGCGCACTCTTTTTTATGCAGGCAAAATCGGTAGCATTTCATACACTTGGTTGTAAGCTTAATTACTCTGAAACGAGTACACTGAGCCGTTTGTTAGAAAACGACGGTTTTGTGAAGCGCGAATTTGATGAAGAGGCAGATGTATATGTCATTAATACCTGCTCTGTAACCGAGAATGCCGATAAGGAATGTCGCCAACTGGTGCGCCGAATACAAAAGCGTGCGCCACAGGCTATGGTGGTAATAACGGGTTGCTATGCACAGTTGAAGCCTAAGGAGATAGCCGAGATAGAGGGTGTAGACCTGGTACTGGGTGCTTCTGAAAAATTCAACCTCACCAAACACTTACAAGACCTTACCAAAGGCGATAGTGCCAAGATATGCAGTTGCGATATAGAAGAAGTAAATGGCTTTAACAGCTCCTACTCCATCAACGACCGTACACGTACCTTCCTGAAAGTACAAGACGGCTGCGATTACAACTGCAGCTTCTGCACCATACCACTGGCTCGTGGACATAGCCGTAGCGATAACATCACCGGTGTGCTGAACAATGTGGCCGAACTGGCTAAGAGTGGTACTAAAGAGATAGTACTAACGGGCATTAACCTGGGCGACTTTGGCAAGGGTAATGAAGGTGGCAAACGTACCGAGAGCAATTTCTTTGAGCTAATACAGGAGCTGGAGCAATTTGACGGCATAGACCGCTATCGTATATCATCTATAGAACCCAACCTGCTGACCAACGAGATAATAGAGTTTGTGGCGAAGAGCAAGAAGTTCATGCCGCATTTTCATATACCACTGCAAAGCGGTAGTAATAAGATACTGGGAGCCATGCGCCGCCGCTATAAGCGAGAGCTGTATGCCGACCGTGTAGCCTATATAAAACAACTGATGCCGCATTGCTGCATTGGTGTAGATGTGATTGTGGGCTTCCCTACAGAGAGCGATGAGGACTTTAAAGACACCTTCAACTTTCTGCACGATATAGATATATCTTACCTGCACGTATTTACCTACAGCGAGCGTGCCAATACACTGGCTATAGACATGAAGCCCGTAGTGCCTATGAACATCCGCCACGAGCGCAATAAAACCCTGCGCAACCTCAGCTACCAAAAGCTGCAATACTTCACCGCACAGCATGTGGGGCAAACACGCCCTGTACTGTTTGAAGGGGCAGACAAAAACGGCATGATGGAAGGCTATACCGATAACTACATAAAAGTACAAACCCACCACCGCCCCGAATGGGCAAACCAAGTGGTTGATTGGTTGATTAGTTGATTAGTTTATCAGGACTATATATTATTTTTTGCTACGTAATAATCTGATTTGTCCACGCTGTCCAAGTACTTAATAGTATGGACAAGTGGACAACTTGGACAAGATTGTGTTTGTCCGAGCTGTCCACACTTGCGTATCTCGGACACGCGGACAAGATGGACAAGAATGTGTTTGTCCATTTTGTCCAAATAATGAGTAACTGAAAAACGTGGACAACTTGGACAAGATGGACAAGAATGTAGATACTCATCCTACAACACAACTCACATACAAACCCACCGAGTCATTGCTAGGCACGAAGCAACTTCTCTCATGGAGCGTAGCGTAATAATCTCACGAAATGAGAAGATCATTAGGTGAAACATTCTAAGGGCTTTAATAAATATATTGCAGACACGTTAAGATGAGTTATATAAAAAAATTAGGGATTTCTGATGATAAAAAGCTATTCCTTTTAGGATTACTGTCGATACTGTTAATCGCTTGTATAATTGCTTCTTCGTTAAGCAATCCATATTTTTTAATGACATCATTTTTAATATTCGCAGAGGCAAGACCATTTCGCCTTAAGTCCCGTATAAATAAGAAAATTTCAGCATTCAGATCTTTGAGTGTCATAGTTTTAGTTTTACTATCATTTATGTTGCTAGGGTTAACACTCAAATCTTCAACATACCTAATTCTTTTTTCCATACTACGAACCGCAGAAAGAACCTCAATCAAAATATCATTTTCATCCCTTTTTTCTTCTGGCTTAGCTTCAACTGTCTCTTTTAATATTTCTTTAAACGATTTATCAAATTGTAACCAATAAGTATCAAATACTTTTTCCAAGATTTGTGGTTTCAATGCTGAATCACCTAAACTACTGTTTATGGTTCTAACTAATGCCCATAAACCATCTCTATCTGGCAATGTATGATTAAACTGCGCTAAAGGATCTTTTAAGTCTGTCGGTTTTAGATCTATTAAAAATGTACATACTCTATTAGAAGACAACCCTTTTGCTAGTGCGCCAGATTCAAAAAGTATCCAAGGTTTATCCTTGTTCTCTTTGGTAAGACACACAATACCTACAGTAGTGTTTGCCAATTGATCACTAATCTCAGAGAACCAAAGAGAGCCTCTATCAATATCTTTACTTGATACCCAAGGATCAAGTGATTGAATAACACACTCAAGCCATTCATCTAAAAGTACAGCTACTCTTTTACTCCTATCCCCTGACCAGCTTATAAAAACTTTCATCTATTTACATTTATTACAAATTTATGATACTGTATTTACTAATACTATGTGGAAAACACTGTTTTTTTGTCCTATAGCCTCAACTACTGCATATAGAAAGAAGCCCCATATTCCGTGAGATTGCTTCGTTCCTCGCAATGACACGTGTATGGTATGTTTTCTTTTTGTCCATTTTGTCCACCAAATAGAATACATGGACACTTGGACAAGCGTGGACAAAACCCACCACGAGACCAAATTACTTCTTACCTCGCCCCGAAGTATCGGGATGCTAACACAATGACACGTGTTATTTACTTTGTCCATTTTGTCCACCAAATAGAATAACATGGACACTTGGACAAGCTTGGACAAGATTGTGTTTGTCCATTTTGTCCACCAAATAGAATACATGGACACGTGGACAAGCTTGGACAAGATTGTGTTTGTCCATTTTGTCCACCAAATTAGAATACATGGACACGTGGACAAGCTTGGACAAAACCCACCACATCTACTCCACTTCTGTTGGTTTGCGGAGGTTGCGGATGCCGAGGTAGAGTACAAATGCGAAGAAGATGCAGGCGATGAAGTAGCCGGTGAATATATCGAGCTTGTCCTGATAATTGCTCTGGTAGGCGGTGATGATGGTGTACACATCTGCCAGTACCAACACGGCCGAAAAACCAAAGTATATGGGCATGCTGCGCCTTGTAGTCAGCAGTACTATCATGTATATCAGCATCCACAGGGCGGTAAAGCCTGTGAGCAGAAAAGCAGCAATGGCATCGCCCAGTGCCTTGCTACCCCATGGGTCGGCCAGTGCAAGGGTTGGCAATAATACGGCTGCCGCTAGCAATGATAGTTTGCGCATGGGTGCTGAAAATGTGTTTGTATGTAAATATACACGTTAAGGTAGTACGATTAATATACACGTAATCTGTTGAAACCCTATTTCATTGATTATCAAACACAAGCTATACAGTTTGTAAACGGCTGGTTAACCATTAACACAGGCAGCGGTTAAGCGGTTCTAAACGGGGCGTTAAGCGGGCCCCATTATTTGGCAAAGGGGTGCCGGGCGATGCATCTTTGTATCATCAAAGCAAGGAATAAAAAACACACACTTTCAAAACAAAACACAAAATGAAAAACGCATCATACAAAACAGACGCTGCTAAAAAGATTGCACTATTCGCATCTATACTGGTTTGCATAGTAACAGCGGTAAACATTTAATCAAAACATACACAGACATCCCGTAAGGTGTCACGTCATTCTCTCTTATCCTCTATATGTAACAAGGCCCCGTATCTACGGGGCTTTATTGTTGTTATACAGTATGTTGCAATGGCTTATTTCAAATTCAGTTCCAGATAAGACGGGCAGTGATCGCTGTGCTTTACATCGGGGTAGATGGCTACACTTTTTATCTTGCTGCGCAGTGGTTCTGTAACAGATATATAATCTATACGCCAGCCTTTGTTTTGCAGCCTCACACTTGGAAAGCGGGCACTCCACCATGTATAGTTGTGCGGTTCTTTATTCAGCTCGCGAAATGAATCAACAAAACCCTTCTCCCAAAACGCATCCAGCCATGCACGCTCTTCGGGCAGGAAGCCGCTGCTCTTCTGGTTGGTCTTAGGGCTGTGGATGTCTATATCTTTATTAGCTATGTTGTAGTCGCCACATATTACCAGGTTCTTACGCTTCTTGCGCAGGTCTATCAGGTATGCCTGAAACTCATCCAGCCACTGGTATTTATACGTCTGCCTTTCATCGCCACTTGTACCACTTGGGAAGTAAGCATTGATAACCGATACATCGCCAAAGTCGGCACGTATTACCCTACCCTCTGCATCGCTCTGCATAATGCCATTACCTTTAAACACCGCATCTGCTTTCTTCTTCGATAATATAGCCACACCACTATAGCCTTTCTTTTCAGCAGAAAACCAGTGAGACTCGTAGCCCAATGCGTGTATAGCGTCTTTATCTACATCTTCTTCATTGGCTTTTGTTTCTTGCAGGCAAATGATATCGGCAGGGTCTGTCTGCAACCAGTCGATAAATCCTTTCTTCATAGCGGCACGTATGCCGTTTACATTGTAGGTTATGATGCGCATGTGTTGTTATTCTGTTGGTTGAGATTTGATTTGCTGATGCAGTGCCTTGGCCCATGCTACCAGTGTAGCTTTCTCGGTGCTTGTCAGCTTTGCATCTGTATGTACGATGGTGTAAGAACCCAGTGGCATTTCGCCTTCTTCTACCATTTCTACTACTTCTTCCATCTTGTGGGCAGCTTTCTTGTTTTTGTAAGCGGCAAATTCGCTGAAGTCAAGCTCAGCTTTACCCTCATCTACATGGTGCTGCATCCACAGGCCTACGGGTTGTATATTGGTGTACCACGGGTAGGTAGTGTTGTTGCTATGGCAATCGTTGCAGGCTTTTTGCAGGATGGCGTGTACATCATCGGGCACGGTATACTTGGTGCTGATGTCGTTGGCAGACATGGCAGTAGCCACATTCCTTTCTGGGCGAACGAATTGTAACAGCACGAGTGCTACCAGCAATCCTATCAATATCTTCTTTACCATATCCGGTGTTTGTTTGCTACAAAGTAAAAAAAATGCCGCGACAAATGAATGCACGGCACTTTAGTATTGTGTTATAATTTACTGGTTTACTTCAGCGTTTCGCCCAGCCATTTGTAAAACTCACGATGCCAAGCCACACCATTCTGCGGATGCAGTATCCAGTGGTTCTCGTTCGGGAAATACAGTAGCTTGCTCTTAATACCTTTCAATTGCGCAGCTTGGAAAGCTTCAAGGCCTTGCTCTATCGGCACACGATAGTCTGTGCCACCTTGTATTATCATGATAGGTGTATTCCACTTATCTACAAAATTGCTCGGGTTGAATTTTGCATAGCTCACCGGCGTAGGTTTCTTCCAGTATGCACCTTCAATATCCCAGTTGGCAAACCACAGTTCTTCTGTAGTACCATACCAGCTCTTCAGGTCAAAAAGTCCATCGTGTGCAATGAAAGATTTGAACCTGTTGTTGTGCATACCTGCCAGCATAAACACACTGTAGCCACCATAGCTTGCACCCACACAGCCCAGCCTGTCGCGGTCTACATAGCTTTCTTTAGCCACATCATCTATAGCAGACAGATAATCGCGCATAGGTTGTCCGCCCCAGTCTTTGCTGATGTCTTCGTTCCACTGTACACCCCAACCCGGCATACCACGACGGTTTGGTGCTACTACTATATATCCGTTAGCAGCCATCAACTGGAAATTCCAACGGAAGCTGTAGAATTGTGACAGTGCAGATTGTGGCCCACCCTGACAGTACAACAGTGTAGGGTATTTTTTCTTCGGGTTAAAGTCCGGCGGATATACTACCCATACACCCATTTGCTTACCATCGCTGGTAGGTACCATACGCAGTTCCGTACGGCTCATTTTTATCTTATTATACGTAGCAGCATTCTCGTGTGTCAATGGCTCCATAGAACCATTGGTAGTGTTAACGAGGAATAGCTCCGCAGCATGGTTCATATCTGTACGCGATACTACAAGGCCGTTTTTAGCAAGGCCTACAATACCGTTGATATCAAACTTACCCTGTGTTATCTGGCTAACAGGCATCAGTATTTTAGCACCCAGATGACCAGGTATACCTACCTGATACAATTGCTGTGTACCCCTATATGGTGCAGTGAAGAAGATACGGTGAGATGTGCTATCCCAAGTAAAACCTTCGGCAGTACCATCCCATGCGCTTGTCAGGTTGCGTTTCCATTCTGGTTTAGCAATGTCCATTACTATGATGTCTACTTTATCTGCCTCAAAGCCATCACGCTTCATGCTGGTAAAAGCCATAAAATGACCATCGGGACTGAAAGACGGAGCCATGTCATAACCCTCCATACCTGCAGTCAGGTTGGTAGTTTTGCCCGTAGCTATATCGTAGTGGTAGATGTCTGTATTGGTGCTTTGTGCATATTCCTTACCTACTTTCTTTTTGGTAACGTATACTATGCCTTTACTATCAGGCGTAAACATGAAATCCTCTGCACCACCAAATGGCTTCTGCGGACAGTCGTACGGTTCACCCGCCATCAGATCTGTCTGATTGCCCGTTGCCACATCTATCAGAAATACATGCGAGTATTTACCATCTTCCCATGTATCCCAGTGGCGGTAGTTCAGGTCTGTATATGCTTGAAGTGTTGTTTTAGGCAGGTCTTTATAGATGTCTGTACCATTCATTGGTGTTATCAGTACATCTTTACTGAAGATGATATACTTATTATCAGCAGACATCCTCACGTTTTCTGCACCTTCAATATTCCACTTCTTGCTTTCTCCACCTTTAGGATATACAATTGATATCTCTTTATCGTCAGACACAACAAATGCTGATTGTTTATCCTTCAGCTTTTTATCCTCATCAGCAGTCATTTCTGTCACCTTACCATTGGCAAGGTTCATTTTGTATCGCTTGGTGCTACTTTTTTCAGTAGTCCAGTCCGTTTGTTTAACGCTGTAATATAGCGTCTTGCCACTCTTGCTTACTTCTTCTCCGCTCACACGCTTCAGGCTCCAAAGCATTTCGGGTGTCATACGGTTTTGTGCATGGGCATGTGCAGCCAGCAGCAAAAGCGGTAAAAACAGTTTTTTCATATAGTCGGTTGTTAGCTTCGTAAATTTAATATCATTTCACCGGTGGTTTATCCCGTTTTTCGGGGGATGCCTCGGTTCGTGGTTTAGGCTTTTGTCTTGGTTCAAAGTCTATGGTCATATCCCAACCAGCCTTCATGGGTATGCCTTCCTTGTATGGTATTACATTCTCCGGTTGGTGTTTCTCAAACAAGTCGCCCGTGTCCCATTTACCATTCTTATTCTCATCTACTATTATGCGCATGCTATAGTTGGCAGGGCTTATCTTCCTCATTTTCACTACCGTATCTGTAATGGGTTTGAAGTAGATGGTATCATCACCATTGTTTATCAGCAGCAGGTATTTGCGGTCTTTATACTTCTCGGGCAGGCGTATATCCAGTACCCCATAGTCTTCATCGTACTTGGTACGGAAGGTGTATTTAGATGGCATTGCATCATTGCCGGCACTGTCTTTGGCAAATGCCTTCATAAAACGCACCGTATATGTTGCATCTTCTTTCCACGGTATGTCTATGAGCAGGTTTTCTTTTTTCAAAGTATCATGCCTTATCGTAAAGGGCACTTCTACATCAACACCTGCGCTATCACGCATTACAAAGATTTTGTTTTTCTTTATCGTATCCGGGTATTTGATAAATATCACTTTCAACGGCTTAGTAACATCTGCCGTCCTTTTATTAATATTTGATGTATCTATCTCCAGACCATATTGCACTACCTGTTTCTCTCCTGTTCTTAATTTTTTATCAGCAATTTGTCTTTCTGCTTTATCCTTTTTCAGTACGTTGGTATCTATTATCTCTTCTTTAAAAGACTTCAATACAATACTGCTAACTACTTCGCTTACAGGGGCTACAGTGCTGTCTATAAAACCAATCATTTCACCCTTGCCATCATACACAAGGTTACCATTGGCATCGTGCAATGCATATATATGAAAGCGTTTGTATGGCAATCCTTTAAAGCTGAACTTACCACCATCCGTTACTTTGGTAACATAAGAAGGCTTTTGCTTCACCACTACACTGTCCGATAGTTTGGCATCATACAATAATATAAACGTACCCGTATCCGGCATACCCGACGCTGCATCATATACAATACCATCCAGATTCAAAGAATCGAAATAAGGACCTGTACTGAATGTATAAGTGTATCGTGGGAAAGGATTGCCCTCGTGCATATCCTTAATAGCATTGTTGGTACTGATGCGATAAGTAGTATTAGGTTGCAGCAGTGAATCTGTAAGGCGTATGGTTACTTTCTTGCCTACTGCCGTTACAGACATGGGCATTGTTAGCAAAGGTGATATCTGTACCTCTGCTGATGGATTATTGAGCTCTATATACTCATTAAAAGACATCTCTATCTTACTAACCCTATTGTTGAGCTGCGAATCTGTCGGGCTGATACCCAATAGTTTTGGTGGCTTGGTGTCTTTATTACCACCCGATGGTGGTACTATATTGGCACAACCTACTGCCAGCAATGCCATCAGAAAAAATATAACGGACCGTAATACGGGTAATTTCATTTGCCCTCAAAAATAAGATTTAAGATGTGTTTTACATCTGTTTAGTTGAAAACTACGTAGGTTTACCAAACAATTAGCTTTCATAGCTGTTCTCTTAACTGAAACAATTATTCTAAATATGCTGACAAGTTTTTTGCTGATGTTCAAATTCTTCTTCTTTACGCCGCCTGCACCAAAAGGTGATGTGCCTAAAAGCATCTACGACTTCAAAGTAGAAGCACTGACGGGTGGTACCATTGATTTTGCTAAATATAAGGGCAAGAAAATATTGATTGTCAATACTGCATCTAAATGTGGTTTCACACCTCAGTACGAAGATTTGCAGAAGCTATACGAAAAATACAACTCAAAACTGGTGATTGTGGGCTTCCCTGCCAACAACTTCATGTCGCAAGAGCCGGGTGATAATGCAGAGATTGCAGGCTTCTGTAAAAAGAACTATGGTGTTACCTTCCCGATGGCGGCTAAAATCAGCGTTAAGGGCAAGAACATGGCGCCTATCTACCACTGGCTGACGGAGAAAGAATATAATGGCTACGACAATTCAAGTGTTAAATGGAACTTCCAGAAATACCTGATTGATGAAAAAGGTAATCTGATAGCCATATTCGGTTCCCGTACCAATCCGATGGATAAAGAAGTAATCAGTGCGATAGAAAAATAGCTTTAACAATATTTTATACGACACCCCGTAGGTAATAAACAGTTACTTATGGGGTGCAATATTTTTAAACCAATACCATAAATACACAATCATAATAAATTGATTAGTAATTATTTACAATAAAAATACCGATATCAAGAAGAAACATCCCTAGATATAACTGACAATTAAAAACTGTTAAGTGACTAAAGTCACAAACTATAGCATGTGTTATCCATACATTTAGTACCAACATTGGCGTTTTGTCATTCGTTTGTAAGCATGACAGGCATTTATCAGTTCATTAATTATCAATCAAAACAATATGAAACGTAGGATTGCAGCGTTAGCAACACTGGGTATGGCAGCCATGATATTCAGTAACTCTTGTTCCAAAAGCAAAAGTAATACAACCAACATCAGCGCGCATAACGGCAACGAAAGCCACAACATGGGACAAAACTGTATGAATTGTCATAAGCAAGGCGGTCAGGGTAAGGGATGGTTTAATGTTGCGGGTACTGTGTATAATAGCGGCAAGACATCTACTTTCGCCAATGCAACGGTTAAATTATACACAGGAGCTAACGGAACAGGTACGCTGAAATATACCATTAACGGTGATGCTAAAGGCAATTTCTACACTACGGAAACCATCGACTTTGGTAGTGGCCTGTACCCTGTTGTAGAAGGCAACAGCGGCCAAGTGAACTATATGCCCGATCCTGTAACAAGCGGACAGTGCAACAGTTGCCATGGCATTTCTACCGGCAAAATCTGGACTCAATAATCACTTCAATTTAAAGTATCAGGTTAATATAAAAAGAGAAGCGCCCCCATAAGAGGCACTTCTCAAATATCATATAATTAATTGTATTACAGTTGAGTAGCAGTGTAAACTACATCTACAGTGTAAGTACCTGCAGGGTAAGTGAAACCAGGTGTAGCTTCATACATTACGCTGAATGTTTGGTTACCACCGTTGTTACCATTGCTTATCAGGTTAGCAGCAGTTGAAGTCAGCGTGCTGAAAGCTGATGCGCTGAACGGAGAAGCGATAGTACCACCTGTACCGTTTGCACTTACTTTCAGTGCCAGAACACCTGATACAGGCATTACAGGAGCAGGAGTAGTAGTACCAGTGTATGAGAAGTTAGTGTTGTTAGTCTTAACAGTAACACCGAATTTCTTGTTTGAACGTACTTTCAAACCTTGTGCAGATGACTGTACACCGTTTGCATAATCGTTAACTGTGTTGAAAGCCAGGTTAACAGCAGCACCTGTAGCAGAGTTGTTACCTGTGAAAGTCAGTTCGATTGCGTTGCTCAGGTTCAGGTTAACTGTTTGCGTAGCTGTAGATGCAACTTGTGCTTTTGCTGCGAAACCTGTGATACCCAGAGCGATGATTGCGATTACTTTTTTCATAATTTCTTTGTTTGTGTTTGTTTGAGTTATTTGATTAATGTTTGTGTTTGTTTGCTATTGTGATACAAAGATGCAACCTCAAAGGCCCCTTTGCCAAAAAATCAGCCCTGCTTAACCCTGTCTTTGCAAGCCGTTAGCAATCGCTTAACAAGTCAATACGCCTTAATAGAGCAATAAAATATTGATTATCAATTATTTAATAACGAAAACAGCACCCAATTAAGGATGCTGCTTCTTGTTTGTTAACCATGTTTGTACCCAAAGCAAGGGTTATGATTAAAGCTGTGTAGCAGTGTAAACTACATCTGTAGTATATGTACCTGCAGGATAAGTGAAACCAGGTTCAGCTTCATACTTCACGCTGAAAGTTTGGTTACCACCATTCAAACCGTTAGCTATCAGGTTAGCTGCTGTGTTGCTCATCGGAGTGTAAGCAGTAGTGCTGAATGGAGAAGCAATAGTACCACCTGTACCGTTAGCCATTACTTTCAGGCCCAGTACGCTTACAGGCATTACAGGAGCAGGTGTTGTAGAACCTGTGTAAGTAAATGATGCACCACTTGTTTTTACAGTAACGCCAAATTTTTTGTTAGAACGTACTTTCAGTTCTTGTGTACCAGACTCTACACCGTTTGCATAATCGTTCACTGTGTTGAAAGCCAGATTAACTGTAGCACCTGTTGCAGAGCTGTTGCCTGTGAAAGTCAGCTCGATAGCGTTGCTCAGGTTCAGGTTTACTGTTTGTGTAGCTGTAGAAGATGCGTTCTGTGCTTTAGAAGCGAAACCTACGATTGACAGTGCTGCGATTGCGATTACTTTTTTCATTGTGTTTGTTTGTTTTTTGTTTTGTTAATTGATGAATTGTTTGTGTATAATTTTTTTGTTTGTTTTTGCTGCCTTACGGGGCTGCTGTGTTTTTTGTTTGTTTGTTTTGATGATGCAAACATACATCCGCAAACACCCCTGTCACATCACTAACATTAGTAGTTCTTATCCCTATCCTCTTGGTTAACAAACGGTTTACAAAACATTATCTGTAATCGCTGAAATACAGACATAGCAAAAGAGCGTCCTTACGGGGACGCTCTTAATATTATATATGTAGTATAGATTATTGCTGAGTAGCAGTGTAAACTACATCTACAGTGTAAGTACCTGCTGGGTAAGTGAAGCCCGGAGTTGCATTGTACATTACGCTGAATGTTTGGTTACCACCGTTCAAACCGTTAGCTATCAGGTTAGCAGCAGTAGATGACAAGCTTGTGTAACCTGCAAATGTACCTGCGATAGTACCACCTGTACCGTTTGCACTTACTTTAAGACCCAGAACACCGGAAACAGGCATTACAGGAGCAGGTGTAGTAGAACCTGTGTATGAGAAACTTGCGTTGTTAGTTTTTACTGTTACGTCGAATTTTTTGTTAGAACGTACTTTCAGTTCTTGTGCAGACGACTGAACACCGTTTGCATAATCGTTAACTGTGTTGAAAGCCAGGTTAACCGCTGCACCTGTTGCAGTTCCTGATCCTGTGAATGTCAACTCGATTGCGTTGCTCAGANNTTGTTTGTTTTTGTTTGTTACTGTTTTAGTTTGTTTTTAAAAATGTTTTTGTTGTTGATTATGATGCAAATATGGGGGCACGAGCATGCCTATGTCAAATTTCCGCCCGTTGTTAACACGGGGTTCACAACCAATTAACGAGCAGTTAACAACTGTAAATCAAGCAGTTACAACACTTTCAACACGTACAACCCTTGTAAACACTGGATTTTTGACGTATTTTACATGTACTAAAACCTACCCTTATGAGGTACTTATTTATCTTATTGATTTGCAGCGCGATGCACAATACCTATGCTCAAAAGGCAGATACATTTCACGTGTTTTTCCCGATAGCAACATCTACCCTATCTGCAAATGGCAAACAAACATTGGATAGCCTGTTGTATAATGACATATTAATAAAGGGAAGAAAAGTAGGATTGATAGGCTATGCAGATAATACAGGCACAGACTCTATTAATAATCCCCTATCGCTGGAGAGAGCAAAGGCTGTAGCCAACTACCTGCACTACATGGGAATTGATACTACGGATATTGAGTTGGTAGCCGGTAGAGGAGCCATCAAAAGAAACACACAACATAGCTACCCTACAGATAGACGTGTAGATATTATACCCGGAGGATTAAAAAACAAAGCTATAGTAGCATCGACCGATATTACATCTATACAACAACTGGCTACAATAGAAAAAGGGCAAAAAGTAAGCCTTAATAATATCATTTTCCTTGCTGGCACACCTGTAATTCTAGAAAAATCTTACCCAATACTACAGGAATTGACCAAAACACTCAAAGAGAATCCTAATATTAAAATAAGAATAGAAGGACATGTGTGTTGTTATCATGGAAATATAAAACCACCCAAGTATCCATATAGTAAACATAGCCTGAACATGCTTGCTGAGCAGGACAGAGTAGAACAAACCTTATCTGATAACAGAGCCTATGAGGTTAAGAAATACCTGATGAAACATGGTATTGATCCGAATAGACTTAGCTGCAAGGGCTTCGGTACTACTGTACCATTCTACGAACCTGATGGTAAAACAATAAATGATGACAAGAACCGACGTGTAGAAATAAGGATTATGGATAAATAGCTATGGTAATCAATTGCACGCTTCTACCAGGTAAGCCCAGTCTGCACTATCAACAGCAGGGGTGTAAGCACCATTGAATTTTTGCTTCAATATTGCATTAGCCCTTACTTTAGAATCCGGGTGGGTAGATAACCATTCCATAGAACTTGACATGCCACCATCCAGTTGAGCTATTTTATTGAAAAAGCCTGCTAATGGCAATGGGTTAATACCTGCTTTTTGTACATATTGTACGGCAGCAGCATCCGCATCACTCTCCTGCCCTCTGTCAAATTTACCTGATGTAAGCCTATGAATTATCTCCTTAATAAGCCCAAGATTATCACCACCTATCATCATAACTATGGATAAACCTATTTCTCTGGCAANNTGGCAATATGCCCTCTTTCAATATGGCCTATTTCGTGGGCTACAACGCCTGCCAGCATATCGGCACTGTCGCAATAAGCTACCAGCGCAGAGTTTACTATGATATGCCCACCGGGAATAGCAAAAGCATTCAGCTCCATATCCTTAAACAGGTGTATTTGAATTTCGGCAGTATCTATATTGTTTGCCATACATAGCCTGTTTTTCAGGCCTTGTATTATTTGTACAGAACGAGCGTCATGTATTTCATTCTTCTCTAACCTATGTAGTTTCAAAAAAAGTTCACTTACCTGCTTCTGACGTTTTTCTACAAATTGATCCATTTTCAGCCATTTAACCCATGGCATCATACTAAGGCCATACCATAAAGCCAAAAATGTAATGACTACAACTGCTCCTTTCAAAACTATCTTATTCATAAATTATCTACAAGGTGTTATAAGTTATCTTTTAGCAGTAAAGAAATCCGCAAGTTCACTCCAAAAGAAATAGGATACATGTATACCTTTCCTTACACGAATGGCTGCTATAATATTCAGTATTATCTCTAAAATATTAAGAACAATAATCAAAATCATGTAAGCAAAGTACTTATTGGTAAATGTGAGTTCGCCCATAAAAACCCTCACTGTCCACGTAAGTGCTATAGAATTGATAACCATAATTGTAAGCTGAGACAATAATGCCTGCATACAGTGCCAGCGTACGTAATAGGTAGATTTTCTGTTGAACAGATAAAATGCAGTTGTAGCCAAAAGATTTATAATAGGCAAAGGCATACCCGCCATTATTACCATTACAGACATCAAATACCCATTTGAAGCTTTTTCCATTTCATCCTCACGAGGCTTGTAAGTTTCTATAAATTCGGGTGCTACATTTTGTACAAATTCCATATCCAGTTTATAAGCAGTAATAATAAAACAGCAACAAGCAATACAGGGCGTTGCTTCATTGTATTGTCAAAATTAGTATAAATGCTATACATCATTCTCCTTCCCGATATGATGTCTACGCCAATAATGAGAGGTAATAATACCAAAGCTGCTATTGCCACATACCCCAAGGGATTGATGTGCAAAGCCGATTGGTATCTGCCACCCAATATTTCTTCTACCGAATTGGTAGTGCCACATGCAGGACAAGGATATCCTGTAATGTTCCTGACAAAACATAAGGTACGCCCTTTAGCAATATGGCTATTGTATTGATTATACAACAGCCATATCCATCCTATCGAGAGTAATGAAATTGTCAACAGGTAAAATCTGCCAACGCTTGTCATAATTTAGACCAAAGCCATTTGTACTTTTTGCATATTCAATTCGCGCGTACGACCCATAATTACAAACCAGTCTATAATAGTCCATATACCAAAGCCACCACAGGTTAGGAGTTTTGCAATACCCATACCAGTTTCACCCAGCATAAACCTGTCTACACCCAAACCACCTGCCAGCAACGATATAATGATCATTGTTGTAGGGTCTTTGGTATTAGCAGTTTGCAATGCCAGAAACTTAGAGTCGTCTGCTTGCAGCAGCATATCTCTTAGCATTGGTATCTGGTGAGCTTCAAAGAATTTACTATTTGACATGATGTACATGTCTACCTTTTGTTGGTCCATAGATCAAAAAGTGATGTTTGTTTAAAAATAGTATTTATTTCAAATAAACAACATAGTGAGGTAATAACAAAACGGGATACAAAAGTATCCCGTCTGTATATATGGTTAATTACTTGTCTTATTTGTTGGCTGCCAGATAGTCTTCAAGTTGTTTTAATGTGCCACTGAACCCTTGCTCCATATTACCATAGTTCTCTTCGTAGGTTTTATGTTCTTCGGCTGTTGCGTTCAATGGACCACCCATTATTGTCAGGATGGTTTTATCGCCTTCTTCTGTCAGCGTCAGCACATTCAGCATTTCCTTTGGCCATGTCGGGCTGAAGGGAACTGGTGCCAATCCACCATCCTCGTCAGAGAATGAGTTGATAAATACAATACGCTCAGGAGCTTGTATATCTCTGTATATAAACCTGCCCCAAGTTGAAACACCATTAGCCGTCATGCTGTAATGAAATATACCACCTGGTTTAAACTCCAATTTCTTCACCACAATATCAAAGCCTGCAGGTCCCCACCATTTTGTTAATGCCTCTGCATTAGTAAATGCGTTAAATACATCTTCCCGTTTAGCATTCAATTCTTTACGAATAACGAAAGCATCGGCTGGAGGATTTGCACTACGGTGTACAGCAATGAACTCTTCCAGCTTGTTAAGGGTTTGTGTCTGACCGTCTAATGCACCGTATTCGCGTACCACAGTATCGCGTTCTTCCTGCGTAGGGAATACCATACGCATGGTAAGACGAGTTTTATTACCCTCTGCTTCAAATGTTACGGTAACATGAAACTGAAGGGAGCTACCCTCAGTATCATCACTATGCTCATACACAAGGCGCTCATTCGGTACTACCTCAGTAAACAATATTTTGTTTGGGTAATCCCTGCCATCAGGACCATGCATTGTGAAACGCCACACACCACCAACGGATACGTTCATTTCTTTGTTGCTATTCGTAAAACCTTCAGGGCCCCACCATTTCAGTATGTGTTCTGCCTTTGTCCATACTTCATATACCAGTTCTCTTGGTGCATTTAATAACCTGACACTGGTAATCTCTCTGTTTGACGTGTCTGTTGCAGTTGTCATATTGCTTTAGTTTTAGTTGATTAGATTGTTTTAAGTAATACTTCAAGTTTGTCCATATTCTCTTCATTCAGTGGTACTACAAATACTGCTTTCTTATCTCTGTCTGCCTCTGTATCAAACAACATTCTGAATAGTACCCTTGTCTTATCACCCACTTCTTCCAGTAGCACATCTACATCAAATGGAGGTGGTGTAAGATGGTGCCATGCAATATGATATGGCGCTTCTATGGCAATAAACTCACATTTGTTAGGGTAGTCTTTGCCATCAGGAGCGTGCATTACGAAATCCCAAATACCACCCGGATGTAAGTCATATTGCAGAAAACTGTTTGTAAAGCCATTAGGCCCCCACCATTGAGACAAGTATGCAGGGTTTGTCCACGCTTCGAATACTTTGTATATCGATGCATCTACAACACGTGTGGTGAGGATAGCAGGTCTGTTCTTGTATTCCATAGTTGACTATTTGTCTTTTTTAGATTGCAGTTCGTCCAGATAGTTTTCCAGCGAATCCAGTTTCTGTTCCCAGAACTGTTTGTATTGTGCCACCCAATCAGATACTTCATTCAGCTTACCCAGCTTAGCCTCACAAAAACGCTCTCTGCCTTTCTGTTTTACTTCAATTAAGCCACATTCTGTCAAGAGCTTTATATGTTTATATATAGCAGTTCTGCTCACATCAAACTTCTCAGCCACTGCATTTACATTCAACGACTGGTGTGCTACCATATTGATGATTTGTCTGCGTGTGGGATCTGCTATTGCCTGAAATACATCTCGTCTCATTTCATGTAACCTTTTGGTTTCACAAATATATGTAACCTTTTGGTTTCACAAAATATTGTATAATAAAAAAGTGGTCCGTAATGAACCACTTAAATATTATCAATTGAAAATGAATGATTTATGCAGGATAACTTCTCGTTCCAAATAACATACTTCCTATCCTTATCATTGTACTACCCTCCTCTATGGCCATGTTATAATCGCCACTCATACCCATGCTACAGGTATCAAAATGAGGTTTACCAATGAAATAAGTAGCCTTAATGTGCTTGAAGCAATTGTTTAAACGTTGGAACTCTGAACGAACCTGTGCCTCATCTTCTGTAAATGTAGCCATACCCATCAAGCCACATATCTCTATGTTTTGCAGGTTGCCTTGTTGTGCTTCGTAGTATTCCATCAATTCGGTAATGCCACGCTCATCCAGTCCGTGCTTTGTGTCTTCATCTGCTATATGCAATTGAAGCAACACTTTAATTGTGCGGTTGTGTTTTTTAGCTTGCTTATTTATTTCTTCAAGTAATTTGAAGCTATCAACTGCATGTATCAGATAAACATAAGGTGCAATGTATTTTACTTTATTGCTTTGCAAATGCCCTATATAATGCCAACGAATATCGGCAGGCAATGCCGGTTGCTTCTCCGTTAGTTCCTGCACATAGTTCTCTCCGAAATCGCGCTGGCCGAGATTGTATAAATCCTGAATATCGCTTGCAGGTTTGGTTTTAGAAACAGCCACCAGTGTTACCCCTTTAGCCGTCAATTCTTTTGTAAGCGATTGCCATACTTCCACATTCACCATACAGGCTTAGTATTGTTCCTTTTCGTTAGGGAAATTTTTGCTCTTTACGTCTTGTATATATTGCTCTGTAGCACCTTTTATCTGGTCGTACATATTGAGATAACGACGCAGGAAACGAGGAGAAAAGTCCTTGTTAATACCCAGCATATCGTGCATTACCAATACCTGACCATCTACATGCATACCCGCACCAATACCTATTATAGGAATGCTCACTTCTTCCGATACACGCTTGCCAAGTGCAGCAGGTATCTTTTCCAGCACTATAGAAAAACAACCTGCCTCTTGCAGCAGATGTGCATTCTTTACCAATGCTTCGGCTTCAGCTTCTTCCTTAGCTCGCACAGCATAGGTACCGAATTTATATATAGATTGAGGTGTAAGCCCTAAGTGCCCCATTACCGGTACACCTGCACTCACAATACGTTTAATAGAATCTACTACTTCTTCCCCACCTTCCAGTTTAATAGCATGGGCACCCGTTTCTTTCATAATGCGAATGGCCGAGTTCAATGCTTCTTTACTATTGCCCTGATAAGTACCAAAAGGCAAGTCTACCACTACCAGACAACGGCTGATGGCACGTACAACGCTCTGTGCATGGTATATCATCTGGTCGAGCGTAATGGGTAGTGTAGTTTCGTGGCCTGCCATCACATTTGATGCACTATCGCCAACCAGTAACACATCTATGCCTGCATCATCCAGAATGCGTGCCATCGAAAAATCGTAGGCAGTAAGCATTGATATTTTCTCACCCTGTTGCTTCATTACCTGAAGCGTATTGGTGGTAACCTTCGTTATTTCTTTATGTACAGACATAGAAAGAATCTAACCCCAAACCCCTAAAGGGGCTTCCTTATTTGTTGTTTGGGAAATTAACAATAAAGACAAATGTACTACATTACTTAACATACCCCCTTCAGGGGGTTAGGGGGTATTATAGAAACACCTCAGCTGCCATCAGCCATGCTTTGTTGAAAGCTTCGCGATTGATTGGCAATACAATGTTATTCTTATCTGCCCATTGTATAATGTTTTCTGTAGCAATATTACCTACCAGTTCATCCTCTGCCATCGGGCAGCCACCTATGCCTTTCATGGCACTGTCAAAACGTACACAACCGCTGTTGTAGGCTGACTGCAGCTTTTCTTCCCATGTAGCAGCATTGCTGTGGAAGTGTGCACCTATATGTACATCCTTAAATTCAGGCACCAGTGTATTGAAGATATACTCAATATTATCGGGCTTGGCTACACCTACTGTATCAGACATAGCAATGGTTTTGATACCCATAGCTGCCAGCTGCCCTACCCATTTGATGGCTACTTCTGCACTATACTCATCTCCATACGGATTGCCAAAGCCCATAGATATATATACTACCAGTTCTTTACCATGTTGCACACAGAGGTTTTGTATCTCCTCAACCTGCTTCAGCGATTCTGCAATGGTTTTGTTAGTATTCCTGAGCTGGAATGTTTCTGATATAGAAAACGGGAAACCCAGATAATGTATCTGCTCATACCCTACTGCTTCTTCTGCACCACGTGTATTGGCTATGATGGCAAGCAGCTTGGTATTCACACCATCCAGTTGCAGTTGTGGTATTACATCCTTAGTATCGGCAAGCTGTGGTATAGCTTTGGCAGATACGAACGAACCAAAATCCAGCACATCAAAACCTACCTGCAGCAGTGTGTTCAGGTATTTCACCTTTACCTCTGTAGGAATATGGTGTTTCCAACCCTGCATGGCATCGCGGGGACATTCTATAAGTGTAATCTTCGAGTCGTTAGTCATAAGTAGTTAGTCGAAAGTACCTAAACGTATTTGCAAAGATATTACTACTATATCGGATATACTATCAGCACAGCCTATTCTACTATCATCTGCAGAAATAGTTGCATACCTTTCTTCTTCTCATCATCCAACAGGTAGTGGATGTTTTCGGTATAGTACATCTTCAGATCGTAGTACGGGAAAGGATTTTGTGCTACCACCTCATCAATATGTTTCAAACCCTCAGCATTGGCAGCATTGAAAGCTGTAATGAAATCCTGCGGCAATTGCTTGTTAGCTACCCATGCAGCAAATACAAACGGTAGCCCTGTCAGTTCTTTCCAACCCTTGGCAAGGTCGTAGATATAGTCAAAATTAGTAAGCTGTTTCAGCGCCCTGTCTCCGATGATGACACCTGCCGTAGTACCGTTGATATAGTCTATATAGTTTTCTGTTGCCGGTTTGAATTCCACTTTCTTCTTCCACAGTTTTTCCAGCAGCAGTTGTGCCAGCCTTACAGAGGTACGGCTCTGGTAGTCGAGGTACACTGTTTCTATCTCCTCCATCGGTACCATGCTGAATATACACACTGAGGCTACATTACCATCAGCGGCAATGCCATAATCACTCACGATATTTGCACCCGGTATGGTAGGTATGGCTGCTACAGGCAGCAGTGCCAGGTCTATATCGCCACGCTGCAAAGCGCCCGCTACATTGGCAGGATAGTCTGCTACCAGCTCTATGCTGTTCATCACTTCGCTACGCTCTATACCATACAACAAAGGCTTGGTATTCAAATAACTTACCGGTGCAACTTTTATTTTGGCGCTCAACAGACTAAATTTGGGCGCAAAGATAGCACTCGCTACCCAATTGATGTCGCAACAACTGATAATTTATACGGATGGCTCCTCGAGGGGCAACCCCGGACCGGGAGGATATGGAATCGTAATGCAATGGGGACAAACCCGTAAAGAGTTTTCGCAGGGATTCAGAAAGACAACCAACAACCGCATGGAACTGATGGCGGTGGTAGTAGCCCTGAAAACACTAACGCGCGAGGGACTGGACGTGGTGATATACAGCGACAGCAGCTATGTGGTAAATGCCATTGACAAGGGTTGGATATGGGGGTGGATAAAGAAGGGCTGGAAAGATGTAAAGAATGTAGACCTGTGGCAGGAGTACCTGAAGTACCACAACAAGCACCGTGTAAAATTTGTATGGGTAAAAGGCCATGCCAACAACCCTATGAACAACCGCTGCGATGAACTGGCTACAGCCGCTGCCGATAGCGGTAACTGGTTGGTAGATGCAGGGTATGAAAGCGGAACTTGATATTTGATTAACTATGGCATTATTATTGAAGTAATAATTCAACAATAAATATTTTATGAGAACATACCTATTGACAACTCTTATCATTTCAGTATTCTTTATTTCTTGTAATAAGACCGATACTACAACAACTCCTACCTCATCGTATGCTGCTCCTGCATATAGGATGCAAGGCAATTATACAATGGAAGGTAGACGAATACATTTTTATCAAATACCTTCTGTAACGATGCTTGACACGGTATGGTATAATAATGTTTCCCTGAATATTAAAACAATAAACGATAGTACCGTTATTACCACTGCTATTACACCTGACACAACAGTTAGTGACACTTTGCGTTGGGCTAAATTCTTGTCACCTAATAAGCCAACAATGATATTAGGCTTAGAACCAAGTAATCCATCAAGGTATGGCAGCTCATTGCACTATGATACGGTTGCCAATAAAATTGAATTTTATGGATTTGGATTGACTGTCAATTTTAGTAACGAAGAACAGTATGTAACAAGTTTTACACCAAAGAAATAGTTCTTTATCTTATATTGAAATAGTTATATCCCCCAAGCTATGATACACCTCAACTTCCATCCTTTTCCTGTACTAACTACAGAAAGATTGGTGCTGCGCGAAATGAGTTTGGATGATATAGACACGTACTTCATCATTCGTGCAGATGAGGAGATGAATAAATACATAGCCAATCCTCGCCCTAAAACACGCGAAGAAGCACAGGCTATATTAGAACGCATGGCTTCTTATGCCAGAGACAATAAAAGCATTGCATGGACGATTGCCGATAAAGCAACAGACAAGATGGTTGGCAGCCTGTGCCTGTGGAGTATGGATGGCAATGACGACAGCTGGGAATTTGGCTATGCTATCCTTACGGAACACCAAAACAAAGGACTGATGACCGAAGCCCTGCAGACAGCCATTAAATATGGATTTGAAGTAATGAACCTGCCCATGATAAGTGCTTTTACCCACAAAGACAATGCAAGTTCTATTCACCTATTAGAGAAAAACAACTTTACCCGCAACCATGCAGCAGAAGCCACCCATGCGCAAATAGAAGAACTGAAAGAAGAAATGGCACATTCGGTTATATATACATTACGTAGGGATAAATAACACGTCATTGCGAGGAAGTATTTGCGAATGCAAATATGTACGAAGCAACCTCGCGAAATGTGTATTTATTAAAATCAGTAATATCGCGAGGTTGCTTCGCTATCGCTCGCAATGACGCATGTGTTATTTAGTTTAATCCGGGTTCTACTCTTTCCCGTGTTTAGAATCGTACCACACGTTTTCTGTAGTCCACTCGTGTTGGGCAGCAAATGGTGTTTGCCTTTGCGGACAGTCGGCTACGGCACATAGCTTGCATTGGTAACGCTGGCAGGCATCTATATGTATAAACACTTCTACCTTATTATCGAAGTGTTGTTTTATCATTTCTTCCAGAACATGTATCTCTGCATCTGCATCTTTCACACTATAGTACCACGGCAGCGTCATATGTGCATCCAGGTGCATAATATCACCATATTGCATTACACGCAGGTTGTGCAGATCTATCCATTGTGCACGACGGTTTGCTTGCAAATAAGCTATTACATCATTCAGCAATTGCATATCTGCCTCGTCCATTATACCCGACAAGCTACGACGTACCAGTTTATAACCCGTTACCAGTATGATGATGGCTATCACAATAGCAACAGCACTATCCAGCCACTGCACTTTGGTAAACATGATAAGCGTCAAGCCCGCTACAATGGCAAATGTTGAATATGCATCTACCCGCAGGTGTTTGCCTGCACTCTCCAATATCAGCGAGCGCATTTTCTTGCCCTGTGCTACTGCATACGTACCTATAAAGAAATTGAGAATACCTGTAGCTGCTACAATGTATATACCTACATCCAGCTTGTGCAGTGGTTTAGGATGTATCAACTGGTCTATAGCCTCGTAGATAATCATCAATCCAGCTATAAATATCAGCGCCCCCTCTACCGCACTGGATATAAACTCTGCTTTAGCATGCCCATAGGGATGGTCTATATCTCGTGGCTTGGCTGCAAGGATAATGCTATACAAACCTATGAATCCCGCAATCACATTCACCGTACTTTCCAGCGCATCTGTAAGTACTGTAACAGAGTGTGTAAGATACCATGCCCAAAGCTTGCCGATAAATAATACAACAGAAAGAATGGCTATATATCGCTGAATACGTATGGGCATGATACAAAAGTAATAAAACCCCTCTATCTCCCCTAAAGGGGAATAAAATAGTATAATTGTTATGAATGATGATGTTCCTAAAATCACTTCCTCCCTTCAGGGAGGTTAAGAGGGTTTCCTGAACGCCTTATTCAACACAGCACCACTCCATCCCGAAAGTCCGCCTATCAGTCCACCTAACAAAACATTTACGAGTATAAACATTGCACTATTAGGCAAGCCTAACAATCCTGCCATACGAGACGATAGTATGTGATGATTGGGAATGTCTTTGATAAGTATCAACACAAGCCACAAAAAGGCTACACCTAAGAACCCTGCACCAAATGCACGCTTACCGGGTATCTGCATGGCAATCATCATGGTAGATGGTAAGACAATAGCCAACCACATACCTGTCATAAACAAAGAGAATATGGCACCTAACCCAATAATAATTAACGATACAATGAATGTCTGTTTCATATCTTATTTGTTTTTAGGGTTGATGGTCCATGTATAGGTTGCAGCAGGTTTGGTAGTAGCCGTGTAAAAACTCAGCTTGTAGTATTCGCCCTTCACCCATTTATCAAGGAAAGTAGCATAATACTTACTACCCACATTGCCCGATTGCCCACCGGGATACACACCGTATGCTTCTACCTCATCGCCCAGTTGTACTACCATTCGCCACGATGGTCCGTGGTCTGTCTTAGCAGCATTGACCGTATTGCCCCACCCGCCTATCTTCAAATCTGTATAGCTGAACGGTGCCAGTTTGGTAAGGTGTTTTACGGAGGTATTCTTTGCTTTGTACCACTCCAGCTTATCTGCCTTCTTCAGTCTCTCAAGACTATCTATGCTATTCCGTAGGCTGGCTATAGCAGCATCTTTTACATTACCCAAGTACGGACTTTCTTCTTTCAGCAATTGCATGGTACGTTCAGGTGATGGCTTTAACTGGTCAGGTATTTTACCAAAGCGTTTTGCCCAGAGTGTAGCATAGAAGTTTGCCCACCATACTTGGAATACGGTGGCTGCTTTGCTCTCTGCAGTGAGCTTGTAGTCCCAATTGCCCAACAAATCCAGATAATTACGTTCTCTATCTGTCACTACATTGGGGGTGATGTGTGTTAGCATAACGGGCAGCACATTTGCCGCCAATACACTATATACATCGTTTTGCAGGGCAAACATATCTTCTACCGTTGCGTTCTTTGTATTGCGCAGTACTTCATTTATCCTCCATGCACGGAACTCGTAGAAATAACCATTGTACCAATACGGGTAGGTAGTGTCTGTTACCGTTTGGTTGGCAGATGCTATATAGCCCTGTGCAGGATTGTGCGCATGCGGGTTTTCTGCCACAGGTATATTTTGCCCCCACAGCGTAGCACTGTCAGCACCGTTCATTACATACCTGCCTTGTCCACGCCATTTGTTGATGAACTGTCCTTGTCCCCAAAGCGCAATATCTCCATGCCTGTCTGCATATATCATGTTCTGTGCAGGACACAGAAAGTTGTGTATGGCATTTGTGTATTCAGTATAGTCTGCACTACGATTGAGCATATATAACGCCAGTACTTCATTGCTTGGGCGGTGTGCCATCCATGTTACAGCAATAGGTTTCTTCAACCCACCCGGGCCGTGAAATGTTTCTTCATACATAACAGGGCCATGTACCGTGTACTTTACCGTATCAAAATAATCGGGCTTGCCTTTGATACTTATCTTCTCTATCCTGTTGGTATACTGTAATTCCTTACCTGCAAATTTGTAGCTATTGGCAGATGCAGGCTGTATGGCATAGAAGTCTTTTACATCTCGATAGTTGTTGGTAAAGCCCCATGATATATTATCGTTAAACCCAATGATAACACCCGGAGAACCCGGCAGTGATACACCATATACATTTACACCCGGTGCTGTCATCTGTACCTCGTACCACAAAGACGGCAGGTTGAGCCCCAGATGCGGGTCGTTGCAAAGAATAGGCTTACCACTCTTAGTACGGCTGCCACCCAGTACCCAGTTATTACTACCCTTACCTTCTTCCTCTACTTCAAAATCTGTAGCAGTAAGATGCGCCCATGCTATGCTATCTGCAGGTATAGCAGGTGCTGATAAACTTGCTGTTTGTTTGATGCTATCGTGTGGTATTACAGGGTTCACACCATTCAATCTTTCAGGGTATAATGCTGCAAACTCTTCAGGGCTCAGCATATCGCGGAGTACTGTCAGGGCAATATCTTCTGTATATCCTGTCAGGTCATCAGCCATATACTTTAATAGCAATGCACTTTTCAGGTTCGTCCACGGTTCGGGTTCAAAGCTTGCCAGTTTGTATTCTAAGGGGTATGTTTTGTAGTCTAAAGTATTGATATAAGCATTGATGCCTGCTGTATAGGCATCCAGCATTTGCTTGCTGCGCGGGTCTGCTTCCATTGCCTTCAGCGATTGCTCTGCACCATACACCATACCCTTGCGGCGTTGTGTACGGTCAAATTTCAGTGCCTTATCTCCCAGCACTTCACTCACCCTGCCACCTGCTGCACGTGTCTGCAAATCCATCTGCCACAGGCGGAAGTATGCATGCAGATAACCCTGTGTATAATACAGGTCGTAATCGTTACCTGCTTTTATGTGTGGTACCAGTCTGTCGTCGAAAGATACGGTAACACCCGCTTTCAGCCCATCCAGTTTCAGTTTGTTGTTGAAGTCTTTGTTGACAGATTCGGCACTTGCCCAGCAACCCGTTACAGGGTCTAAGAGCTTGCCTAATGCAGGCAGGCTACCCATTGGCTTACCCAGAAAATACACCAGCAGAGAGGTGAACAAGATTGGCAATATGGCAATAACCTTACGCATAGCCTTTGGTTTTACTTAAAGCTACAAAACATGGAATGGAAATCCGAATATCTAAATGCTAAATCCTAATTGTAAAATCCGAAATACTAATGCCTACCCCCCACAAATGAAAAAACCCTAAAGCGTATTACCCTTTAGGATTTAGAAATTAGTACTTAGATATTGTTTAGGATTTCGATATTAGTATTTAGAGTTTACTGTCCCTCTACGGGAAGTTCTATTTCATAAGTTTTACCAGCCTTAGCAGGTAGTACGTGCGAACGCAACCACGGGTTCAGGAGTTTCAGCATTTTGTAACTACTGCCGTTGCCGAGGGCAAACTGTGCCAGGTCTTTCACCGTAGTATCTACCGTCAGGGTACGTGTCTTGATAGGTTTGAAAGCTTCCTGATTATTGATGTTATAACCATACCACTTAGCATCGCTCAGCAGTATCTTCAATGCAAGTATGCGGAATACATAACGGTTCGTTTCTTCAGGGAAAGCCAAATCGTAGTAATTGCTTTTTTGCTGATACTCTATCTGCTTGGTATAGCCACCCATACCACAGTTGTACGATGCCGCAGCAGCCGTCCAGCTATAGAACTTGCCGTATGCTTCTTTCAGGTATGCACTTGCCGCATCTGTTGCTTTTGCAGGATGATAACGCTCATCTACATCTGCATTCACCTCCAACCCATAGCGCGGACCGGTATCTTTCATAAACTGCCAGAAACCCGATGCACCCACTGCCGATACCTGATTCTGTAAAGCACTCTCTGCCACACAGAGGTATTTAAAATCGTCGGGTACACCGTTGGCTTTCAGTTTCTGCTCTATCATGGGGAAGAAACGTGTGGTCAGCTTCAGTATATACAGCGTAGTGCCGTGCATGTAGTAGTTGATTATCATTTCACGCTCCAGCCTTTCGCGTACTTCCCAACGCTCCAATGGTACACGCTCACCTGCAAAACTCAGGTTCTTAGGAATCTCTGGCTGATACCATTTGTATTGCAGCTTACCATCTTCCTTTACCTGCACCGTACCCTCGTCCTTGCCCGTTTCCCGAAACGACTGCATCAGAAAAGCACCAACGCCTACAGACAGGCCGATGGAAAAGTATAATATGGGTTTTAGCCTCAAGCGCATGTGTAATGAGTGTTGTTATAAATATAACGATAAAACAGGGGATTGCGTGTAGGGAGGGTGTTAAAAAAATATACACTCTCGCGTCATTGCGAGGAACGAAGCAATCTCAAGATAAAGCGGGTTTATATTTACTACATAATCTTTTGAGAAATAACCTTTAAAATATCAATCACTTCTTTCGCTGAAGATTGAAATTTGATTACAGCATCCTCTTTATTTTCAGCTATATAATCAAGTACTTCATTTAATAGAACCTTTTTCTTTTGACGTAAAGTATTACTATTTTTTTCTTCCTGAAGCTCGATATATTTACTTCTATATGGTTCAGGATAGTATTCTTCAAAATTAGATTTCGAAAAATTCAAGAAATGTTCTTCTGGCCAATCACTAAATTTTTCTTTTATATTCTTTATATGACTCTTTCCTGATTCATCACCATCAGCAATTACCCATGCTTTGTGAGAATAAACAGGGCTTTTATGAATATAAACAAACAATCTCAAGAAATCATTAAAACGAGGCTCCAAATCACTAACCCCACCTGCAGCAATTGTCCTTACCTTCAACCTTAGTTCTGGCACAAACTCTGGTATAATAAAATCTCTCACAATTCTTTCAGCAGAAGATTCTTCAAAAATTATATAAGAACTATACAAATCAAAATCCAATAAATCATACCCAAGTTTTTCAAGCACTTCCATTCTTTTCTCAGGAGTATTGTCTATTTCTGATATTGTAGATGTTGGAATAAAAACATCACTATCATAGACGGATTCTTCCATTTTAGATTCAGTATAAAATATTTTTGTGTTTTCTGAAGATGCTAAATACTTTAATACAATATTAGAATGAGTTGATATGATAAATTGACAATTTTTAGATTTCTCTAAAATCAAATCAAGTAATTTTTTTAATGAATTTGGGTGTATATCGTTTTCTAGCTCTTCAATTAACACAAGCTTTTTTTCAGCATTGAACAACACAGTAAGTAACCCAAGTATATTAGCTACTCCCTCACCCATCGATTCTAAGTAAACGATATCGTTGTCTATATATATACCAAGCTTGTTATAGTTAGAATTATCGCCACTTGGTACAGCACCTATTTCAAATCCTAAAATTTCTTTACAATACTTTACAAATCTTTTATTGTGCTTACTCGAGCCATTGCTAATTCTCTGAACCTTAGATGGTAAGTTTCTCAAGTCATCATCGACACTAAATGTACTCTCCCTACCTCCTTGAGAAGAATAGTGTACAGTTTTACGTTTTGACAAAAAGTAATACATAAAGTTATTCTGATCTTCACGATTGGGTAGACCTTTGAATTCCTTATCTGTTTTTAGAGCCGCTTTTATTTCATAATGTCTTTCTCTCTTTTCATAGCTTAAATATTTACCATTTTGAAATACTCGAGCGAGAGGATGCAAATTCTCTTTATAATAATCAAAAAGTACTAAAATATCGTCGTCAAACTCCCTAGTCTTTAATAAAGTTTCATTAAAAATTAATCTATCATTATCTTCTTCTACTCTAAATTTTATAAATACTTGACCAAAAGTTTTACCTTTTCTAATGTCATCACTAGTTAGATAAAGATTGATATTTTGGAGACTTTGTAATGCTCTAAGAATTGTACTCTTACCTGAATTGTTAGCCCCGACAATAATATTTATACCTGGAGACAATTCAATACTTGCCTCTTTATAGCTTCTAATATCGATTAGTTCAATTTTCTTAATATACATATGGCGTAGAAGGTGTTTAGTGCTAAATTACTTTAATATAAATTATAGCCAACACAAAAAAACACCATAACACCTCTTACAGTGCTATAGTGTTTTATATACTTATTGCAGTGTTTTATTACTGCTCGGTGTATTTCTTAAAGTTGTCGAGGATAGCCTGCCAGCCGCCTTGTTGCATTTCTATCGGGTTCTGGTTTTCGGCATCAAACACGCTGTCTATTTTAGTGGTATTGCCATCAGGGGTAAAGTCTATCTTCACCGTCCTGCCATCACCCATGGTATAGGCTATATGCTTGTGTGGCTCTACGGCATCGTACACACCTGCAAAGTCGAAACCGAAGCTACCATCTTTAGCCTCCATACGCGACAGGAAGGAACCACCAACACGCAGGTCGTTTTCTGCACGTGTAGTATGCCAGTCTGGCGATGCAGTGTTCCATTGCATGATGTCTGCGGGTGTAGTCCATTTATCCCACACTTTTTCTATCGGTGCATTTACCGTTGCGCTGATGGCAACTTTCGTGAATTGGTTTTCCATATAATGATTGTTTTTATTTCTTTGAAGCAAATATCTGGTCGAGGTTTTCCATAGCCATAGCCAAGCCTTCTTTGAAGCCCATTTTGATGGTAGCCTCCAGTTGTGCAAGGTCGCCATATTCTATCAGGAACGTAACCACACTGTGTTCGCCTTCTGCCTTAAAACTTGCATTCCAGGTAGATTGCGGCATGTTGGTTTCTATTACACCTTCTGCATTTGTAAAAGCATCTACAGCCACAAAGCTTTGCTGCGGTGCTATGTGTTTGTATTGTGCTATTGCCCAATGCTCCTCGCCGTTAGGGCCTACCATAGCATACAGCCAGTGTCCACCTTCGCGAAAGTCCATCGTCTTGGTACGTGCCTTCCACGGTTTGGGTGCCCACCATTGGTCCAGTATTTCGCTCTTGGTATATGCATCCCATACAAGCGGCAGCTCGGCTGCAAATTCTCGTTTTACGGTGATGGTGTTATTGCTTTTATCAACAACGAAATCCATCATTAAATTCATGCTCATTTCTTTTTATGTTTTAAGGTTGATAATACTTCGTCGAGCTGATTGTAGCGGTCTGTCCACAGTTTGCGGAACTGCTCCAGCCATTTATCTATCTCTTTCATTTTCTTTATTTCCAGTTGATAATAAATCTCTCTGCCCTTTTGTGTTTGCTCCACCACCTCGCACTCTGCCAGTATCTGTAAGTGTTTAGATACCGCCTGCCGCGTCATGCTGAAATGCTCTGCCAATGCATTGGGCGTCATGGCCTGCACGGCTATCAGTGCTATGATGGCTCTGCGTGTGGGGTCTGCTATGGCTTGAAATATATCTCTTCTCATTTTGCTTTATAATGGTGGTTACAATATTATTCCGCAACCGTTCAGTTGCAAATATATGTGCAAACAATTAGTTGCGCAAATGTTTAGGGAAATATTTTTTACCCCCACCTAATTACATAAGTCATATTTCAGCTTTCGTACTACACTCAGCTTTCTCTTTCTTTTTGCTTGTCCAAAAAGAAAGAGAGAAAGAAAAAAGACCCCCTAAAACCAATGCTCCGCATGTTTTAGGGATAGCTATACGCTGTTATTACGCGGAATACGCATTTAGCGTGGTCAGTGCTAACGCACATGACGGCGCTATTGAGCAGTGGTCGTTGCATCGTCATATACCTTATATATATACACAAGCCATCAAGGCTGTTAGCTTGGCACAACAGTAGTAATGCGGTGACATCGGAGCGTCAACAAAGCATTCAGATGTCATCAATGCTTTGCGGCTTTTCTTTGTTTCTTTCTTTTGCCGCCAAAAGAAAGAAAGGAAGCGCAGGCAAGCGGGCTGCAAAAAGGCTCGAACTGAGCATACTCGCGAAGTGAAATTAAACCTTCTCCCACATGCATTGTCTTATTTTTGGCAAAGTTTTTGGTTAATAAGGCTTACACATCGTTTGCATGCACAGAAGTTTATACATACTCATACTATTCATAATACTGGCACCTGTACTATCCGTAGCACAAACAAATGCACTGTTGCAAAGCGTACGCGGGCAGGTGGTAGATGCAGAATCTAAGAAACCCATAGAGGGGGTGGTGATACTGCTACTGGCAGATAAGCAGAAAAACGCCATGACCGATAGCAATGGCTACTATGTATTGCAAAACGTACCCGTAGGCAGGCAGTCCTTTCAGTTTATGATGACGGGGTTTGAAACACGCACCGCGAGCGAAGTACTCGTAACATCGGGCAAGGAACTGGAACTGAATATATCGCTCACAGAAAACTATACCAACCTGAAAGAAGTAAGCGTAAGCGCCAACAAAGACCGCAGCAAGGCACAGAACGAATTTGCTACGGTGAGCGCACGTTCATTTTCGGTAGAGGAAACAAAACGCTTTGCAGCATCGGTATCAGACCCTGCACGTATGGCGCAGAACTTTATGGGTGTGTCTAACAACGACGATATGGAGAACGGTATTGTGGTGCGTGGCAATTCTCCCAAAGGTGTATTGTGGCGTTTGGAAGGTATTGAAGTACCCAACCCCAATCACTTTGCCAGCCTCAGTACATCGGGCGGTGCGGTGAGTATGCTGAGTGCAAGCATGTTGGGAACAAGCGATTTCTACACAGGGGCTTTCCCTGCCGAGATAGGCAATGCCCTTTCGGGTGCTTTCGATTTACAGTTTCGCAATGGTAATACAGAACGTGCCGAGCATAGTTTTCAATTAGGTACATTGGGTGTAGAGGCTGCAACAGAAGGTCCGTTTAAGAAAGGTGGCAAGGCTTCTTATCTTGTCAACTATCGCTACTCTACCCTTACGCTGCTGAAGGATTATTTTGATTTGGGTGGTGTGCTGCCCACGTATCAGGATGGTTCTTTCAAACTCAATTTCCCTACCAAGAAAGCAGGTACATTTTCTGCATTCGGATTGTGGGGCTACAACGTGGCTACCAAAGACCCTGTGCAAGACAGCACCGAGTGGACGGATGATAACCCCAACTTCAAACTACGGGGCTATGGTACGCTGGCGGTGGGTGGTATTGCGCATCAATACTTCCTCAACAAACATGCGTATGTCAAAACCATTGTATCTGCCTCTTACGATGATGCCAAGACCGATGTGGACACGCTGAACCCATCTGCCAACTACACAGAGATACCTACACAGAAATCGATAGCGAGCAACACGGCCCTGCGTGCTACGGTGATGTATAACAACAAGCTGAACAGCCGCAACACCTTCCGCATGGGTGTAGTAGCGCAGCTGCTAAGTTTTGATATTGATGATAATCTCTTTGACCAGGGTGCGAAAGTATGGAAGACACTGATAAAGAGCAATGGCAGCACACAATACTATCAGGCTTATGTGCAATGGAAAACCCGTGTGAGCCAACACCTGACTACCACAGGCGGTGTACATGCATCTTACTACGCGCTGAACAACCGATATAGCATAGAGCCACGCGCATCGCTGAGTTATAACGCGGGCAAGAACACGGTAACACTGGCGGCGGGTATGCACAGCAAGCCCGACCATATATCTACCTACCTGTACAGCAATGCCACACAAGGCACAGCCATCACCTACCCCAACAAGAGCCTCGACCTGCTGCGCGCCACACACGTAGTACTTGGCTACGACAGGCCATTGCCTTTCAAGATGCGTTTCAAAACAGAGCTGTATTATCAGTACCTGTACAATATACCTGTAGAGACGGACAGCACGAGCAGCTTCTCCATCATTAATGCAGAGAACACCTATTCGCTGCTGGATACAAAACCATTAGTAAGCACAGGCACTGGCCGCAACTATGGTATAGATATGAGCATAGAACGCCCGCTGAACAATGGCTACTATCTGCTGGCTACGGGTTCGCTGTTTCGCTCGCTGTTTACTACCTATGCGGGGCAGGAATACAATACGCTCTTCAATCGTGGGTATCAGGTAAATGTATTGGGTGGTAAAGAATTCAGGTTGAATAAAAGTGGTAAGACGACACTGGGTGTAAACGGTAAATTCCTCTACAGCGGCGGACTGCGCGAGAGTGTGATAGACGTGGCAAGCTCTGTGGCACAACGCAAAACGATGTATTACCCGGGGCAGATATACACATCACAAAGCAAACCCTACCAGCGGATAGATGGCAGCGTGTACCTGAAATTTAACCGCAAGCGTGCTACCCACAGCATCCAGTTCGACGCACAAAACATCTTCGACCGCAAAAACTATTTCTACTCCTTCTTCGACAAACGCAGCGGCATCGTAAAAACCGTGTACCAAACAGGCTTTATACCGAACATTGCTTATAGGGTTGAGTTTCATTAGGACACTACCCACTCCCGTCATTGCGAGGAGGTACGACGAAGCAATCTCAAGACAACACAAGTACTACGATACACAATTCCCCTTTGAAAGGGTATGTTCGCTACACACAGGTCTTATGCATTCCTATTATTAAAATTGCTTTTCAAATCGTTCTCCGTTCAGCCTGTATATGCTTCCGTCTGTCATCCCGAACCACAGCTCACCATTTTTATCTTTGTAGATGGAGATTGCAAAATCACTCGTCAGCCCATCTGTCTTGGTGAAATTTTTCATCGCCACGCCGTCATATTTCCAAACACCCGCATCCCTGTCTCCAAACCAAATATTGCCTTTACTATCTTCTGCGATGGCAAAAACATGCTCCATTGTTCCCTGCGGCGATTTATCTCCTCTATGTTTACTATCGGGGTGAATCAGGTTGTTCTTTTTTGAAAAATTAATGACAGAATCACCATCTTTCAGCAATACACCAATGCCGTTATTCCCTATCCAAAGCCTGCCTTTAGCATCCTCCAAAATACTACGTATGTGTAGCGGTGCTATCTTCCTGTCATAGCCCAATGTTTCATCGGTAATGATTGTAAAATTGCTGCCATTATACCCAAAGACACCTGCATAGGTAGCAAACCAAATCATATTGTTTTTGCCTTTTGATATATCGGTTACGGCAAATAGATTATCATTAGGGTTAAGGATTTTATGCGGAGGGAATGCCAAATAGTTCAATTTTTGCCCGTCAAATCTATAAACCCCTTCTTTGTTTCCTGCTTCAAACCATAGGTCGTTGTCAGCTTTCATCCACTTACCCGGCAAGGGTTCTTTACTTTGAATCTGGAAACTGTTTTGCAATGCTTTTGCAGCCGCATCGGTGTGATTGATAATCCTTGTACCGTCATAACTGCTCACGCCCGTTTGCGTATTAAACCAAATACCCCCTTCTTTGTCTTCCTGAATGGAATGGATTTGGTTGTCGGTAAGCCCGTCATTACGGCTGAAATACTTGAATGTTTTACCGTTATACACAGCAACGCCTTCGCGAAGACTTCCGAACCAATAATTCCCTTTGCTGTCTTGAAAGATGGCGCTGATACCTGAAGTGAATTGTAAAGTGTCGGTATGAGAATTGGCTGCCAATGCAGACTTGTCGGTTTCATTTTCTGTTGATGTATGCTCAACACAGGAAAAGTTCATGGTCAATAAGAGAAACAGGCAAATCATTTGTATTGTATTATTCATTTCAGGTCTTTCTGATATAACGCAATGCGTCAATACAATTAAAAGTAGTGGTTTTACCAATGCATACCACAATATCTTACAACTAACCATACAGCCCGTACACGCATCATGGTCTTACATCCCTCTTGCGTCATTGCGAGGAACGAAGCAACTTCGGGGCAACACCGGCTACGATACACAATTCCCCTTTTGAAAGGGGATGTCGCTACGAAGCGCAGCGTAGTGGTGACAGGGGTATGTTCACAACACGCAGGTCTTGCACATCACGAGCCGACACACCCCTAACCCCTCTCTGAGAGGGGAAGTGTTGTTGCACCTGTTCACCTGTTCGGATTGTGAACACCTGAACACCCGAACAATTTGCTATACGCACTCCCGTCATTGCGAGGAACGAAGCAACCTCGCGATAACAAGGGTACTGTTCACCTGTTCGGATTGTGAACACCTGAACACCCGAACAATTTGCTATATCCACTCCCGTCATTGCGAGGCACGAAGCAACCTCGCGACAACACATGCCTGTTCACCTGTTCGGATTGTGAACACCCGAACACCCGAACAATTTGGCCAAAAAACCAGTGTTTTACGCAATTGTTTTGTATATCAGAGACATATATCTTTGATATTATCCTACAAAATCTATAATAATGCCGATACGAGAAGAACGCATCCAATCACTATCTAGATTTCTAGAAATTATTGAAGAAATATCAGAACATAATAATTCTGTCTGGTTTAGAGGTCATGAGTCAATAAGATACACACTAGCACCTTCAATATACAGAGCACCTTATACTTCAAGAAGTGAGAATAGTTTTCATGCGAAATTTAGGTCACGCGCAATACCATATTTAAATACCTTACCCTCACATGATGACTATTGGTCGTGGCTTTTTTTAATGCAGCATCATAATGTTCCAACAAGATTATTAGATTGGTCAACCGGCGCGTTATATGCTTTGGCATTTGCAATCTTGTTAAGAAATAACAATTTAGGTGACGATGATGCAGTCGTTTGGTGTCTATTGCCGGAAATACTAAATGATGCACAAAGAGTTCGTATTCGGTTAGATGCTAGCGAAAGAATACCTAATATAAATGTGGATAGTTCAAAAACCAAAATTGAAGGAGCATATAGTTTAGAAGCTGTTCACGCTGTAGATTATCCCTTAGCACTTACCGGTCCATTAAATAGCAACAGAATTGTAGCTCAAAAGGGTACTTTTACTTTATTCCCAGATAGAGGCAGTTTCAATTTAGAAGATACCCCGGATGCTGAACAGTTCTTAATAAAAATCATTATTGAACACAACAGAATAAATACTATTAAACGCCAGCTTGTGTTACTTGGCATTACAGAAACATCAATATACCCAGAATTAAATAGTTTAGGTTCCGAAATTAAACGTGAATTCCAACCATAAATTTTAGCAAAATGTTCAAAGTATATAAAATAGGCGAGTTAGACACGTTCAATATTAGTGACATTATTAAATCAATGAAAGACATTGATTTTTCACCAGTGTATCAACGTTATAGTAATATTTGGGATAATTATAAAAAACAACTTTTAATTGACACCATCTTTAATGAATATGATGTACCCAAATTTTATTTTAATTATTTTATTGATACTAATAACCCTCTAAATAAGTATGACAAATTGTATGCAGTAATTGACGGTAAACAAAGACTTGAAGCAATAATCGACTTCGTTTCAAACAAATTAGCTGTAAATCTTAATATCAAACTTCAACAATCAGAACAAGAAATAGTAATCGTAAACAAAACTTTTAATGAAATACAAACTGAGTATTCCGAATTAACTTCTCAATTTCTAAAATTCAAATTAGATATAATTTTTATTGCTACTGACGAAGAAGACAGATTAGAAGATATGTTTTTAAGATTGAACGGTGGAGAAGCATTAACTAACGCTGAAAAAAGGAATGCAATAGGAGGGCAATTTAATATTGCTATGAGAGAGATTGTAGAAAGTAATGCATTCTTTTTAAATAAAGTAAAATTTTCAAATAAGAGGTTTCAACATCAAGACTTACTAACAAAATTAGTATTTATAGACTCAAAAAATGAGTTAATATCAATGACAAATAAAGTATTAGACGACTTTGTGCGTGCTAATAAAATAATTCAATGTCAAAGTAACATTGATAATGTATTAGATATTTTATATGCATTAACAATAGTTTTCGAAGATAAATCACAACTTTTAAAAGGGAAAGGTGTGATTCCTGTCTACTATTATTTCATAAAAACTTATAGACCTGAAATTTCGCTATTTAAGGAATTTTTACAAAAATTTGAAGACTTACGTATCTTAAACAAAAGACTACCGGAGAACCAACAAAACTCTACACTGATAGACTATGACAGACACAATCAACAGGGTGTTCATACACAAAAGTCTTTGATGGGAAGATATGACATATTAGTAGATTATTATAATTCTTATTTGGGTACGGGTCAGATAACAATACATGATATTGATACTAAATTAAGTGATGATGAATAGCTTTCACATACTATAATCCCCTCATTCCGCGAGGTTGCTTCGTCGTGCCTCCTCGCAATGACGCGAGTATAGATAATGACGCACGAGTAATAAAATGTTCGGGTGTTCAGGTGTTCACAACTCGAACACCTGAACAGTGAACAGCCCGAACACTATCAGTTTTTATGTAGTGTTTCCAGTTCCATTTGTTTAAAGTCTGTTATCAGCTTCATGGCTGCTTTCAGGTGGCGCTTTACCTGTGCGGTTGTAAGGTGCTTACCCGCACTGCTTGTAGTTTCCTGTTTTATGTGTGTTATTATGTATTCTATCAGCGGGTAGGCTTCCTCATCGTTCAGGCATTTTAATACTGTCTTATAGCCGCATGTGTTAGGCTCGTTAAATGCTACGCCGTTTGTTACCCTGTTGAGGTGAAATATTTGTTGTTGCTGATTCCACTCTACGAGTGTGTAGTTTTCAATTCTCATGATTATTGATTTTTAAGTGATGATTTATTGGTACAATTTGTTCGGGTGTTCAGGTGTTCGAACTCGAACAGGTGAACAGTACCCTTGTTATCGCGAGGTTGCTTCGTCGTGCCTCCTCGCAATGACGCGAGAGATAGTATTTGTTCAGGTGTTCAGGTGTTCACAATCCGAACACCTGAACAGGTGAACACCCCGAACACTATGCACGTTTTCTGTACGGACAATAATTTTTAATCCATCCGTGTACGGTAGATACTTTGTTCCCACCAAACAGGTGACGTGCAATATCCCTTACACCCCATCCACGCTCGCATAGGTTACAACATTCCTCTTTCTCGTTGATGGTACTGCTATACCTGCCGTTGTCTTCTTTGTGTACGCTATTCATACGCACAGGCTCCACCTCTTCAAACACTTTCAGGCTGTATTGCAGCAGCCATACGCTTAGTTCAAACGCCAGTTCAAAGTCCTTATCCTGGCAGGTGATGACGCCCTCGTAGGGTTGTTCATCGTCCATACGGCGCAGCATACTCAGTATCATGGCTATGCGAAAGAAGATATTGCCCATGCGGTGTATGGTGCCATCCAGCTTATCGCTGATGTTGTTGCGTATATCGCGTTTGCGTTCGGCCATGGCGGCGGCAAAGCGTTTCTGCTGTTCATCGCTCAGGCGAAACTCGATGGGTTGTTGCAATAGTTCCAGCTGCTTGTACACTGCCAGCCATAGTATGCCCATGTTGGTAACAACGGGTTTGCGGTTGTTGCGCATGGCAAGGAAGGGATAGAGAAACTCGTCTGTGCCCTGTAGTATGTAGTAACAAAAGCGGCTGAAGAGGCCATTCTCTGCCGATGGTATGAGGTCTGTCAGCTGGTCGTGTGTGCCACTGAGTACAATGCTGAATTCGGGGCTGCTGATTTCGCACTCCTCGCGGTTGGTTTTGCGCACCAGGCTCACCGTTTCGTGGTGAAAGGCTTTGCGGAGGATGTCGCTAAAGTTGTTGTCGCCACTACGCAGCATCTCTGCCAGCGAGTCGCTCTCGGTTTCGAAGATGATGCCCCTGCCCTCGTTCTGTTCCATCTGCATAATCAGTGCGGCTTTGGTACTGTTGGCGGGGATGAAGAGGCGCAGCATCTTGGGCTCGGCAGGTGGTGCGGGTGGTTCGGCACGCTTGCCCTGCTCGTACAGTTTGCGTTGCTGTTCGTACACATCTTTCTGTTGCAGGTAGGCGCGTTGCATATCCTGCGCCTGCTGCCGGCGATACTGGTGTATGGGTTCGCCCAGGTGTCGGCACAATCCCAATACGCCCTTGCCTAGCCCGTAGCGACCTAATACATAGCAATACAGATTGGGGCGCAGTGCATCGCCCATGTAGTAGCCAAATACATTGGGCATACATCCGCTGAGCACACCGAGCGCACCTACCAAAAAGGCTTCTTTCTCTTGTTGTTCCTGCAGTGTATCGAGCGATACGGAGAGGATGGCGGGCAGGTTGGTAAATACTTCGGGCAGCAGGTAGCGGAAGTCTGATACATAGGTTTCGCCTGCTTGTTGGCGTTCGCGGGCTTCGTCTGTCTTTCGGCGTGCGTCTTCAAAACGCTTTTGGTTTTCTTCCAATTCCTCGTAGGATTTCATGGTAGATAGTTTTTAAAGGTGATTAATTATATTTTGTACAAATGTACAAATAATTTTAACATTATGATGTAAAGATGTTGTCAACAGGTGTGGATATTGATGTGGAATTGGTGTTGTATAGTGTGGCGATTCTATACGTTCTCTTTGGGCTACAGTGCTGTACTCAGCCTCTCTTTCTTTTTGCTTGTCCAAAAAGAAAGAGAGAAACCTGCCTGCCGGCAGGCAGGGAAAAAGACACCCTAAAACCAATGCTCCGCATGTTTTAGGGATAGCTATACGCTGTTATTGTGGGGAATACGCATTAAGCGTGGTCAGTGCTGACGCACATGACGGTGCTATTGGGCGATGGTAGGTAGTTCAGCATTAAGTTTGTATATCTACATATGCCATCAAGGCTGTTAGCTTGGCACAACAGTAGCAATGTGGTGACATCGGAGCGTCAACAAAGCATTCAGATGTCATCAATGCTTTGCGGCTTTTCCCTGCCTGCCGGCAGGCAGGTTTCTTTCTTTCTTTTGCCGCCAAAAGAAAGAAAGGAAGCGCTGGCATGAGCGCTGCAAAAGGCCCGCGAGCATAACCCAAGTACACTAACTATTACCACAACAAAAATCACGATATTTGATACAAGACCACACATTCAATGAGCGTACAAACAGATATAAAAGCACTGATAGCCGGCCAACCCGAAGGTAAACGCGCAGAGATGCAAACACTGCACAAGCTGATACTACAGGCACTCCCCGATTGCAAACTGTGGTACGACAGTGGTGTGGATGATATGGGCAAGACGGTTACCAACCCCACCATCGGTTATGGGTTTCAGGTACTGAAGTATGCTAATGGCAAAACGAAAGACTTCTTTAAAGTAGGGCTTAGTGCCAATACCGTAGGCTTCTCTGTGTACATTCTGGGGCTTGAAGACAAAAAATATCTTGCCAATACCTATGGCAAACAAATAGGTAAAGCAAGCATTACGGGTTATTGTATCAAATTCAAATCGCTGAAGGATATTGATACCGATGTATTGCACACTGCCATACAAGACGGTGCAGACCCGAAGCACGAGAAGGTGTAGAGACAGTATTATAGTTTTGCAGAAAGCCCTACAAAGAAACCGTTGCTATCGTGCGATGGATTGCGTTCCACACCTTTTGTATTGCCATTAGATACATGTAGGTGGCGTACGCCAAACATCAGTGATGTAGAAGGCAGTATGTTTATCTCCGAGCCAATACCGTATTTGGTAGTACCATTCCACTGGGTGCCCAATCTATTATCGTGCGTTGTTGGTTTTGGAAACTCAACAGGAAAATACACAAACCCACCACCCGATTCAAAATACAAACGCCAATTATCTCTGTTAAATGCATAGAACCTTGCAAAAGGACGTAATGCAAAGCCAACTGTTCTATTATAGTCATCTCTTGGCATATAAACATCAAACTCAACACCTATTGACATAAACCTGCGCAATTGAAAGTTGATACCTGTATTATTCTGCGGCATAAATGTGTAAGGGTATTTATAGCCCCAACCAAAGCCAGTTTCGTTATAGATGCTTAGCCTGCGTGCCAACGCAGTATCTCTTTTGGTAAGCAACAAACAAGTGCCAACAGCTACTGCGGGTATGATGAAGCCCATTGACGTATGCAGCTTTACAGGTTCGAAACCCAAAGGATTGTTATACCAGCTATCCCCTTCCCAATATTGTGCGCGTGTATTTTCAGATATTGCTAACACCATCAAGGCTAATATGATGATACGCTTTGTGAATGCCATTGCTCAAGTAGTTTTTTGCCAAAAATATATCCGGCAAAAGACTTGTGCTTGCATTACGGACTACTTCTACAATCAAGCGGATGTTTTAAACACGGAGGCGGTAATGTGTTATGTGTTGTTATTTGTTTTTCTTATGTAATCTATAACAGGCACTATAACAACAAAGCCCCTCAATAACGAGGGGCTCTGCTTATTATGTAAGATTAGCTTAAAACTATTCTTCTTCGTCAAACTGCAGTACGTCGCGGTTTGCCATCAGCAGTTCAAACTCTTCTTTAGAACCTACTACGATGTCGTCGAAGTCGCGCATACCGGTACCTGCCGGTA
This sequence comes from Bacteroidetes bacterium UBA4414, assembly GCA_002389765.1. Classification (GTDB taxonomy): domain Bacteria; phylum Bacteroidota; class Bacteroidia; order Chitinophagales; family Chitinophagaceae; genus Polluticoccus. The sequence goes on from DGQM01000022.1 coordinate 53,757, forward strand.
TCAGGTTACCTGTAATAACGTTTTCTTTCAAGCCCATCAGGTTATCGCTCTTACCGTTGATAGCGGCTTGAGAAAGTACCTTGGTAGTTTCCTGGAATGAAGCTGCAGATATCCAGCTTTGTGTACCCAGAGACGCTTTTGTGATACCTTGCAGCAACGGTGCAGAAGTAGCAGGTGCCGCATCGCGGTATTCTACTATTTTTCTGTCGTTACGACGCAGCATACTGTTCTCTTCGCGTATTTCGCGCAGGGTTACAATCTGTCCCGGATGCAGTTTATCAGAATCGCCTGCTTCGGTTACTACTTTCTTGTCGAAGATCCAGTCGTTTTCAACCATAAAGTCGAATTTATCAACTGTATCATCTTCCAGGAATTTAGTATCACCCGGGTCAACGATAGATACTTTACGCATCATCTGGCGTACTATCACCTCGATGTGTTTATCATTGATCTTCACACCCTGCAAACGATATACCTCTTGGATTTCGTTTACCAGGTATTCCTGTACAGCAAACGGCCCTTTGATAGAAAGGATGTCGCCCGGTGTTGTAGCACCGTCAGACAGTGATGTACCTGCTTTTACGAAGTCACCATCCTGCACCATGATGTGGCGCGTCAGTGGTACTAAGTATTTCTTCACCAAACCTTCGCGAGACTCTACGATGATTTCACGGTTACCACGTTTTACGTTACCGAATGCTACCACACCGTCTATCTCTGCTACGATAGCAGGATTGCTCGGGTTACGTGCTTCAAACAGTTCCGTTACACGCGGCAGACCACCCGTGATATCTCGGCTACGGCCCATCACACGTGGTATCTTAACGATAACCTGACCACTGTTTACAGCGTCGCCGTCTGCTACAATGATGTGTGAACCAACCGGAAGGTTGTATGATTTAGTTTCCTTACTACCTTCTACAAGTATAGCTGGGATTTTAGTTTTGTCTTTTGTTTCGATAACCACTTTTTCGCGGTGACCTGTTTGTTCGTCGGCCTCTTCGCGGAATGTGATACCCTCGATAACGTTTTCCAGTACGATTTTACCCGGTACTTCAGATACGATAACGGCGTTGAACGGATCCCATGTACAGATCACATCACCTTTCGTTATTTTCTGTCCGTTCTTCACTTTCAGGTGAGAACCATAAGGAATGTTGTTGGTAATCATCAGACGGTCGTTAGCTACGTCTACTATACGCACCTCGCCCGTACGGCCGATAACCACGTTAATAGTTTCACCGTCGTTGTCTGTGAATGTTGTAGTACGCAGACCATCGAACTGGATAGTACCGTCGAATTTAGCCAGCAATTGAGATTCGATTGCAGAAGAACCCGCAACACCACCCACGTGGAAGGTACGAAGTGTAAGCTGTGTACCCGGCTCACCGATAGACTGTGCAGCGATGATACCTACAGCATCACCTTTCTGTGTCATGTAGCCCGTTGCAAGGTTTTTACCATAGCACTTAGAGCACACACCACGACGCGCCTCACATGTCAGTACCGAACGGATTTCAACTGTATCGATAGCGCTTTCTTCAATACGTTGTGCAACGTCCTGTGTTATTTCGCTACCAGCAGCTACCAGCAGTTCGTCTGTCAACGGATCGTACACATCGTGCAGCGATGTACGGCCAAGGATACGATCATACAATGGTTCTACTATTTCTTCATTGTCTTTCAGTGCAGATGTTGCAATACCACGCAGTGTACCACAATCTTCTTCATTGATAACAACGTCTTGTGCAACGTCTACCAGACGACGAGTCAGATAACCCGCATCGGCTGTTTTCAGGGCGGTATCGGCAAGACCTTTACGCGCACCGTGGGTAGAGATGAAGTATTCTAATACCGACAGACCTGTTTTGAAGTTTGACAGGATCGGGTTTTCGATGATTTCTGAACCTGAAGAACCACTACGACGTGGTTTCGCCATCAGACCCCTCAAACCGGCCAGCTGTTTTACCTGTTGTTTAGAACCACGCGCACCCGAATCAAGCATCATGTAAACAGAGTTGAAACCTTGTTTATCACTCGCCATTTCGCGTATCAGCGTTTCTGTAACGTGGGTATCTACACGAGACCAGATATCGATAATCTGGTTGTAACGTTCGTTGTTCGTAATCAGACCCATGTTGTAGTTTTCCCAAACTTCATCAACTTCTGCTTGTGCATTGTTGATCAGTTCTTCCTTCACATCAGGTACTGTAAGGTCATTGATGTTGAACGACAAACCACCACGGAAGGCAGTACGGAAACCAAGTGTTTTGATATCATCCAGGAACTGTACCGTTTTAGGGATACCGGCATTTTTCAGGATATCACCGATGATTTCACGCAAAGACTTTTTAGTCAGCAATGCGTTTACATAACCGCTTTCTTTAGGTACAAACTGGTTGAACATTACACGACCTACCGTTGTTTCAATCAGTTGTTTTACAGGCTGTCCTTCTTTATTAAGGGTGTCAACTTTTACTTTAATCCATGCGTGCAAATCAACACGACCTTCGTTATACGCAATGATAACTTCTTCAGGGCTGTAGAACGCCATGCCTTCACCTTTTACAGGATCGTTTGGCAGGTTCTTTTTACCCTTACTGATGTAGTACAGACCAAGCACCATGTCCTGAGAAGGCAGGGTAATCGGCGTACCGTTTTGCGGGTTCAGAATGTTGTGAGAAGCCAGCATCAGCAATTGAGCTTCGAGGATAGCCGCGCTGCTCAATGGTACGTGTACCGCCATCTGGTCACCATCGAAATCGGCGTTGAACGCAGAACACACGAGCGGGTGCAGTTGGATAGCTTTACCTTCAATCAGTTTTGGCTGGAATGCCTGGATTGACAAACGGTGAAGCGTTGGGGCACGGTTTAATAAGATTGGGTGACCTTTCAGTACGTTTTCCAAGATATCCCAAACAACAGATTCTTTGCGTTCTACCAATTTCTTGGCGCTCTTCACTGTTTTTACGATACCTCTTTCAATCAGTTTGCGTATGATGAACGGCTTGAACAATTCTGCCGCCATATCTTTAGGAAGACCACACTCGTGCAGCTTCATTTCAGGGCCTACCACGATAACCGAACGACCTGAATAGTCAACACGTTTACCAAGCAAATTCTGACGGAAACGACCTTGTTTACCTTTCAGTACGTCTGAGAGTGATTTCAGTGCACGGCCACCTTCTGCTTTTACAGCGTTTGATTTACGGCTGTTATCGAACAGAGAGTCTACCGCTTCCTGCAACATACGTTTTTCGTTACGCAGGATTACCTCAGGAGCTTTGATTTCTATCAAACGCTTCAGACGGTTGTTACGGATAATAACACGGCGGTACAGGTCGTTCAGATCTGATGATGCGAAACGGCCACCATCCAGTGGTACTAACGGACGCAGTTCAGGTGGAATAACAGGGATGTACTGCATTACAGTCCATTCCAGCCTGTTTTCTACACGTGTATTTGCATCACGGAATGCTTCTACTACGCTCAAGCGTTTCAGCGCCTCTTGCTTACGTTGCTGAGAAGTTTCGTTTGCTGCAGCGTTACGCAGGTCGTAAGACAATTGGTCAAGGTCTATACGGCTCAGTAATGTATGCACAGCTTCTGCACCCATCTTAGCGATGAACTTGTTAGGATCTTCGTCAGGCAGGTATTGATTGTCTTTAGATACGCTATCCAGAATTTCCAGATACTCGTCTTCTGTCAGCAGTTGCAGATACGTATTTTCTGAATCTTTCAGGTTCAGTTTCTGGCGAATCAGCTCTTCAGCCTCACCCGCCTGTACTACTACATAACGTTCGTAATAAACGATGCTTTCCAGTTTTTTAGAGCTGGAACCCAACAGATAACCTATCTTGTTTGGCAGGCTCTTGAAGTACCATATGTGTACGATAGGCACTACCAGTTTGATGTGGCCCAAACGCTCACGACGTACTTTCTTTTCAGTTACTTCAACACCACAACGGTCGCACACAATACCCTTATAACGGATACGCTTATACTTACCGCAATAGCATTCGTAATCCTTTACAGGTCCGAATATTTTTTCGCAGAACAAGCCATCACGTTCAGGCTTGTACGTACGATAGTTAATTGTTTCAGGCTTCAGCACCTCTCCGTACGAACGGTCAAGTATCGTATCAGGAGAAGCGAGACTGATGGTGATTTTGTCAAATCCCGCTTTTGGACGGTTATCCTTTTTAATAGCCATATTAAGAAAGAAGTATTTTTTAAAAATTTAGTTCTCTAACCTCCTCCTCCCTTCAGGGAGGCAGGGAGGGTATTATTCAAATTTCAGTTCCAGACCCAGACCACGCAGCTCATTCACCAATACGTTGAATGATTCCGGTATACCAGGTTTAGGTACGTTGTCACCTTTCACGATGGCTTCGTAAGTCTTCGCACGACCCATGATGTCATCCGATTTCAGTGTCAACAGCTCTTGCAGAATGTTGGCAGCACCGTATGCTTCAAGTGCCCATACCTCCATCTCACCAAAACGCTGACCACCAAACTGTGCCTTACCACCCAATGGCTGTTGTGTGATGAGACTGTACGGCCCTATAGAACGAGCGTGCATCTTATCATCAACCATGTGGTGCAGTTTAATCATGTAGATGATACCAACGGTAGCCTTCTGGTGGAAGCGCTCACCTGTTTCACCATCATACAGATATGTGTGGCCAAAGTTTGGCAAACCTGCTTCGTGAATCAGTTCATCGATTTCGCTTACAGCGGCACCGTCAAAGATTGGCGTTGCAAACTTCACACCCAGTTTTTCACCTGCCCAGCCAAGGATAGTTTCGTAAATCTGTCCAAGATTCATACGAGAAGGTACACCAAGCGGGTTCAGTACGATGTCTACAGGCGTACCATCTTCCAGGAACGGCATGTCTTCATCACGAACTATTTTAGCAACGATACCTTTGTTACCGTGGCGACCGGCCATCTTATCACCCACTTTCAGCTTACGCTTGCTAGCCAGGTATACTTTAGCCAGTTTCAGAACGCCTGCAGGCAGTTCATCACCAATACTCAGGTTGAACTTCTCGCGTTTGTAACGACCCAGTTCTTCGTTGAATTTGATATTGTAGTTGTGCAACAACAGGTTAATCAGATCATCCGTTGCTTTATCACCGGTCCAGTTCAGTGGGTTCACATTCTGGAAGTCGATAGAGCCCAATGTTTTAGAATTGAACTTGCCGCCTTTGCTCAGAATCAGTTCGCCGAAGTTGTTGGTGATACCTGCAGAAGACTTGTCTTTCAACAATGTCATCAGCTTGTCCATCAACAGGTTCTTCAGGTCTTCGAGGTTCTTCTCGTGAACTTTTTCTATTTTCTCCAGTTGTGCTTTTTCACGAACTTTTGAGTTCTTGTCTTTCTTCGCACGTTGGAACAGTTGTTTATCGATAACGATACCTTCTGTACCACTTGGTGCTTTCAGAGAAGCATCTTTAGCATCACCTGCCTTATCACCGAAGATAGCGCGCAACAGTTTTTCTTCCGGCGTAGGGTCAGTTTCACCTTTAGGGGTGATTTTACCTATCAGGATATCGCCCTCACCTACGTGAGCACCGATGCGGATGATACCGTTTTCATCCAGGTCTTTAGTAGCTTCTTCAGATACGTTTGGTATATCCGGTGTCAGCTCTTCTTCACCCAGTTTAGTATCACGTACTTCCAGTTCATACTCATCAATGTGGATAGATGTGAACAGATCTTCGCGTACTACTTTTTCATTGATAACGATGGCATCCTCGAAGTTGTAACCCTTCCAAGGCATGAACGCAACTTTCAGGTTGCGACCCAGTGCCAGTTCACCATCTTTAGTAGCGTAGCCTTCTGTCAGGAAGTCGCCTTCTTTCACCTTCTGCCCTACTTTTACGCTTGGCCTCAGTGTGATGCTGGTGCTTTGGTTGGTTTTCTTATACTTAGTAAGTGTATATACTTTCAGATCATCCTCGAATGATACCAGACGAGCGTTTTCGCTGCGGTCGTAACGTACGTGGATTTGGTTTGCATCTACGTATTCTACAACACCTGTACCCTCTGCATGTATTTGTATACGTGCATCGCGTGCAGCTTTAGCTTCCAGACCGGTACCTACGATAGGCACTTGCGGACGAATCAGCGGAACAGCCTGACGTTGCATGTTCGATCCCATCAACGCACGGTTGGCATCATCATGCTCAAGGAACGGAATCAGTGACGCACTCAAACCAACAATCTGGTTAGGTGCCACGTCCATGTATTCTACTTCTTCGCGATCCAGGATCGGGAAGTCACCTGTTTGGCGAGATTTGATTTTATCTTCTACGAAGTTGCCTTTATCATCCAACGGAATGTTTGCCTGGGCAATTTTCGCTTCATCTTCTTCTTCCGCACTCAGGTAGTGATGATGTTTCAGATCAACCTTACCTTCTTTTACCTTGCGGTACGGAGTTTCGATAAAGCCCATGTCATTAATCTTAGCGTGTACGCAAAGCGTAGAGATAAGACCGATGTTCGGACCTTCAGGCGTTTCGATAGTACACAGACGGCCATAGTGGCTGTAGTGAACGTCACGAACCTCGAAGCCTGCACGCTCACGGCTAAGACCACCGGGACCGAGGGCAGATATACGACGCTTGTGCGTAATTTCTGACAGCGGGTTGGTTTGGTCAAGGAACTGAGACAGCTGCGATGTACCGAAGAATGAGTTGATAACTGAAGACAGTGTACGTGCGTTAATCAGGTCGATTGGCGTGAATACCTCGTTATCACGAACGTTCATACGTTCGCGGATAGTACGAGCCATACGTGCCAGACCAACACCAAACTGTGCAAACAACTGCTCGCCTACTGTACGTACACGACGGTTGCTCAAGTGGTCAATATCATCTATCTCTGCTTTACCGTTCGTCAGGCGAACCAGATATTTAATGATAGAGATGATATCTTCTTTGCTCAATACTTTGGTATCAAGGTTGATATCAAGACCCAGTTTACGGTTGATTTTATAACGGCCTACTTCACCCAAATCATAACGCTTATCACTGAAGAACAATTTCTCAATTATACCACGTGCTGTTTCGTCATCCGGCGCATCAGAACCACGCAATTGGCGGTAGATGTGCTGAACGGCTTCCAGTTCAGAGTTTGAAGTATCTTTATTTAATGTATTGTAGATGATAGAGAAATCGCCGCTCACCTCTTCTTTCTGCAGGAATACGGTAGGGATACCCATTTCCTGAATCATAGCAGCGTTATCTTCATCCAGTATGTTATCACGATCCAGTACAACTTCGTTACGCTCAATCGTTACAACCTCACCTGTATCTTCATCTACGAAGTCTTCTGTCCATGTACGCAACACACGTGCAGCCAGGCGACGGCCTATGTGTGCTTCCAGTGTTTTCTTATCAGTCTTCACTTCGTCTGCCATACCAAACAGTTCAAGGATATCCTTATCTGTTTCGAAGCCTATAGCACGAAGCAATGTTGTTACAGGGAATTTTTTCTTACGATCGATGTAAGCATACATTACATTGTTAATGTCTGTAGCAAACTCCATCCACGCACCTTTGAAAGGTATTACGCGTGCACTGTAGATTTTAGTACCATTCGGGTGAACGCTCTGGCCGAAGAATACGCCCGGAGAACGGTGCAGCTGAGATACAACTACACGCTCAGCACCGTTGATAACGAAAGTACCGCGAGGAGTCATGTATGGGATATTACCCAAAAACACGTCCTGAACGATAGTTTCAAAGTCAACGTGTTCTTCATCATTACAGCTCAGTTTCAGCTTCGCTTTCAACGGTACTGAATACGTGAGGCCGCGCTCCATACACTCTTCTATAGTGTAGCGTGGCGGGTCGATGAAGTAATCCAAAAACTCGAGAACGAAAATGTTGCGTGTATCCGTGATAGGAAAGTTTTCCTGAAACACACGGAACAAGCCCTCATTATCACGCTTATCAGGCGTGGTTTCGAGCTGGAAGAAATCCTGGAACGATTGCAGCTGAATGCCCAGCAGATCAGGTGTTTCAGCAACATCATGAATCTTCGCGAAGTTAACGCGGCCGGATGCAGTTCGTTTTTGTGGTATAGCCATAGTATGTTAAAAACTCCTTTTTTACAAAACAAAAATCCCCATACCGTATAGCGTTAGCTAACAGTACAGGTTCAAACTGTAACAATAAAATTGATCAATAAATAAGTGCACGTGCTTATCCCAACCAAAAATTGGGATTGCAAATATAGGAAAGAATATTCTTAATGAGCAAAAAATATTCCAAAAATGTGAAAACGAGCCAAATTTTCAAAAAATGTGGAGAAAAACAGCAAATTGACACATATAAAAAACGCTACAGTATCCGGCAGGTATTACCATTGGTAGAACCAAAACTACCGCTCGTATAATGATACTATGAAATTTTCGAACCACAATATATTATTGCACCTAATAACCCGAAAGTGAATACATATATCCGTGCCAGCACGTAGTAAAATTACCAGCTACACGGTATAATATGTCCTGAAAGCGTTGAATATCTTTGTGTTGCAGATAGGGCAGAAAAAATATTTGTCATCTATATGTAAAATTTAAACTAAACATTAAATTTGTAATACTTAAAATCAAACACTTAATTATGAAAAAAATCGCCCCAATCGCAGCACTGGCTTTGTTAGCAGTATCTTTCACATCTTGCAAAAAAGACTACACTTGCGAATGTAAAAGCACTTACAATGGTGTTACTACTACAACTTCTGGTTCATCTACTGGTAAAATGAAAAAATCAGATGCTGAAGCTGCTTGTAACAAAGGTGACTACACGCTGAATGGCATTACTGTAGATTGCAACATTAAGTAATCTTTCATTAAACAAACATTGGAAAAGGGGGGTGCTTTGCATCCCCTTTTGCTATTTAAATACTTAAATAATTTATTTCTATTTTGAATAATTGCATGTACATACATATATTTGCAACATGAAACTTGAAGATGTATTAAAAACAAACAAGTTTAACGACGAAGTACATAAGGCGACGCTGAATATATTATACACATCCTACTGGATGAGGGATAATATGAGTGGTGTAATGAAAGACATCGGCATCACTTCAGAGCAGTTCAACATTCTGCGCATACTGAAGGGCAAGCACCCTGAGGCCATGTGTGTGAAAGATATAGGTAGCCGGATGATTGAAAAAAGCTCAAACGTGCCACGCATACTGGATAGGCTGGTAGCTAAAGAGTTGGTTATGCGTAGCACATCAAAAGAAGATAAGCGTGAAACCATTATCTCGCTGACAGATACAGGCATAAAAACATTGCAAGCGGCAAACGAAGCACTTGCTACCATCAACAAACAAACAATTGGCATCAATAATGATGAAGCTGTAATACTGAATCAATTGCTTGAAAAACTTAGAAAAACAGATTAAATAACTATAAAAAAATACAATTATGGCAACAAATTGGGCATTAGACGCTTCGCACTCAGAGATACAATTCAAAGTGCGCCACATGATGATTTCAAACGTTACAGGTGAATTCCAGAAATTCGATGCAAGTGTAACTACTGAAGGTGACGATTTTGCAAGTGCTCAAATCAACTTCACAGCAGATGTTGATTCTATCACAACTAAAAACGAACAACGCGACGGCCACTTGAAGTCAGAAGATTTCTTTGATGCAGCAAACCACCCGCAAATCAAATTTGAAAGCACTGAGTTGAAGAAAGTAGATGATGAGAACTACAAACTGCATGGCAACCTTACCATCCGCGCTACTACCCTGCCTATCGTACTGGATGTAGAATATGGTGGAACTATCAAAGACCCTTGGGGCAACATCCGCGCAGGTTTTGTGGTAGAGGGCAAGATAAACCGTAAAGAATATGGCTTGCACTGGAGCGCGGTTACAGAAGCCGGCGGACTAGTTGTAAGTGATGATGTAAAACTGCACGCAGCGGTGGAGTTTGTGAAAGCATCTTAATTATATCAGGGGCGATAAATGCAAAGGGTGTCACAATTGTGGCGCCCTTTGTTGCGTTATGGAATATAATAATTGTAACTTTTCTTAAACAACTACGATATACTATTATGAAACTGCAGGGGAAGACAGTATTTATTACAGGTGCAAGCCGAGGAATTGGCAAAGCCATTGCCTTGCGACTTGCTAAGGAAGGGGCAAATATTGCTGTACTGGGCAAGTCTGTAGAGGAAAACCCTAAACTGGGTGGAACCATAAATAGTGCTGCTTCCGAAATAGAAGCAACTGGCGGTAAAGCAATAGCTATACCTTGCGATATCCGCGACGAAGAACAAATAATAAATGCTATAAATAAAACTATAGAAGCTTTTGGAGGTATAGACATCCTCATCAACAATGCATCTGCCATATCACTTACTAATACAGAAAACACGGAGAGCAAGCGCTTCGATTTGATGCACGATATTAATGTCCGTGGCACTTTTCTGGTTACAAAACACTGCATACCACACCTGAAGAAAGGTAACAACCCACACATCATAACCCTGTCTCCCCCACTCAATATGAATCCGATGTGGTTTAAAGACAATGTTGCCTACACTATTGCCAAATACAATATGAGCATGATGGCCGTTGGCTGGGGTGCTGAATTGAAAAAGTATAAAATAGCATCCAATGCGCTATGGCCTGCTACTACGATTGCTACTGCCGCAGTGCAAAACCTGCTGGGCGGCGATGTGTTGATGGCCATGAGCCGCAAACCGGAGATTGTTGCAGATGCTGCATACTATATCATCAACCAACCAAGTGAAAGCTACACAGGGCAAACACTGATAGACGAAGAAGTGTTGCATGCCGCAGGCATCACCAACTTCGATGATTATGCCATGACGCCAGGTGGCAAATTGCAAAAAGACTTATTTCTCGACTAAACTGATAAAAACTATACAAATTGGAACCCATCCTCTCAATCAACAACATCTCAAAGTCCTACGGGCCGATACAGGCACTGAAAAATGTATCGTTCGATGTTCCTCCCGGTTCGGTATTCGGTATACTGGGGCCTAATGGCAGTGGTAAAACCACCATGCTCGGCATTCTGCTTGATGTATTGAAGGCAGACGGCGGCAGCTACAAATGGATGAACTATGACAATGCCGATGAGGCACGCCGCAAAATAGGCTCACTGCTGGAAACGCCCAACTTCTATCACTACCTGTCTGCTATGGACAATCTGAAAATTGCAGCTGCCATCAAGCAGCTACCATCTGACGACAGGCTGGATGTATTGGAGAAGGTAAACCTGACGCAACGCAAAGACAGCAAGTTTCAGACCTATTCACTGGGTATGAAACAACGCCTTGCCATTGCATCTGCACTGATGGGCAAACCGCAAATATTGGTATTTGATGAACCGACAAACGGTTTGGACCCTGTAGGTATTGCTGAAATCAGGGAACTGATACGCCAACTGAATGCACAGGGGCATACCATCATCATGGCCAGCCACCTGCTCGATGAGGTAGAAAAAGTCTGCACACACGTTGCCATCCTGAAAAAAGGAGATCTGCTGTTGAGCGGCCCTGTAGACGAAGTGCTGCGTAGTGAAGACCAGATAGAGATAGGCAGTAATGATGTACAACAATTGTTGGCAGTTATCAAAGCAATGCCGGGTATTACAGATGCAAAACTTAGCATTAATACCATCACCTTATCTGCCGAAGGCAATATTACTACGGCAGACATCAACAGATATTGTACCGAAAAAGGCATTACCCTATCGCACCTGCTGCTGAAGAAGAAAAGCCTCGAAACCAAATTCATGGAACTGACAAACAACTAAAACTATGCAATCATTACTCTCTATAGAATGGCTTAAAGTAAAAAGCTATCGTACTTTCTGGATACTGACAATATCATTCGCATTCCTGCTGACTATCTGGAACTATGGCATCAGTGATGGGTTTCTGAAAATGGGTGCGGGTGATGTTAACATCCTCAATCAGGCATATTCATTCAGTAAAGTATGGGGCAACGTTGGCTTCTGGGCTAGCTTCTTCGTTGTGTTTATATCTACACTCATCATAATACTTACTACAAACGAATACCAGTATCGTACTAATAGACAAAACGTAATAGATGGCTGGAGCCGCCTGCAGTTTTACCATGCTAAATGGTTTGTTGTATTGGCACTAACATTTGGCACTATGCTGTTCGTCTTCTTATTGGGTCTTATACTGGGCGGTGCTAACGGTGGCTTCAGTGCTTTTCCGGGCGATATAGAAAAACTGTTCTATACATTCGTACTCACGCTCAACTACTATAGCCTGGGTTTGTTTACAGCTATACTCTTTAAGCGCAGCGGCATCAGCATTGGCATATTCTTTATGTACAACCTGATTATTGAAACCCTGCTAAAAAGCCTCATCAACTGGAAGCTCGATTTCAAAGCGGGTAACTACCTACCGCTACAATGTAGCGATGAATTACTACCCTTCCCGCTGATGGATATGGCTAAGACAATGCTGAACATAAAGGACACTCCGTCTATGACGGCCTATGTCATTGTTTCATTTGTATGGATAACACTATATTATATTATTGGTCGCAGGATTTTGATGAAAAGCGATTGGTAAATTTGTTGCATGACGAATGACAACAGACCACTGATACTGATAACAAACGACGACGGTATAACTGCCCCGGGTATTCGCAGCCTTGTAGAAGCTGTGAAAGACCTGGGGCAGGTTGTTGTTGTAGCACCCGACAAGCCACAATCGGGCATGGGGCATGCAATAACAATTGGCGAACCGCTAAGGTTGCACCGTTCAGACCTGTATGGCGATATAGAAGCATGGGAATGTAGCGGCACACCGGCAGACTGTGTAAAACTGGCACGAGATAAGATACTGCACCGAAAGGCAGACTTGTGCTTAAGCGGCATTAATCACGGAGCCAATCACTCTATCAATATTATATACAGCGGTACCATGAGTGCTGCCATGGAAGCAGCTATAGAGGGTATTCCATCTGTAGGGTTTTCATTGCTCGATTTCCGCTACGAAGCCGATTTCTCTTTGGCCAAAGAAGTAGCGCACACTGTAGCACAACGCATGCTCGCAAAGCAAATGCCTATACATACGCTGCTGAATGTAAACATCCCCAAAATACCCAAAGAACTTTTCAGAGGTATTAAAGTATGCAGGCAGGCATATGCTAAATGGAATGAGGAGTTCGACCATCGTACCGACCCGCGCGGCAAGGACTACTACTGGATGACGGGCAAATTCCTGAATATGGATGAAGGAAAAGACACTGACGTTCAGGCATTGGAAGAAGGCTATGCTTCTGTAGTACCTGTAAAAATTGACTTTACCGACTATACAATGAAAGAGATACTTGAAAAAGAATGGGATAATTAATTCCCATTAGCCAAACCATAATATTTATTAGTCCGTCTATAACCTTCAGACGAATACCGCTTCTATGAAAAAATACCTAAACCTATTTTTGTTGTCGGTAATACTGGCAGCATTCAACACACGTTCATTGGCTAACGGAGTGCTCGGTGGTGAGCTATTGTATGAATGGATTTCAGATTCCACATACAGATTTATCTACAAACACACTTACGGATGCCCTGGAGACACTGCTCCGCTCACAATGCCTTTGTGCATCAAAAACCCATGTAACAATAGTGGCGTTACACTTACGATGACAAGAATCCCTGTGTCTAACGGTGGCACACTGAATTCAGGAACAGCTGTAGGATGTTCAAGCACCAAAACATCGTGCGACAGCATAGGTGCAGTATTGCCCGGCTTTAAAGAACAATGGTATGCAATAATATACACCTTACCTTCCCGATGCAATGCTTGGAAAGCATTTACCTATGCGGGCAATAGGATGGCTGCAACTAACATACAAAATGCATCATCTGGCAGGTTATATGCAGAGTGTACGTTCAACAATACCGGCAGCTATCAGGGCAACTCATCATCTTACTTTACTCTAAAGCCGTATGCATTGCTGATGCAAAACAATCCGTTTATATTCAATAACGGTGCAGTAGACCCTAACGGAGACTCCGTTGTTACAGAGGTAATCACTCCTAAAACAGGTGTTTCGTCATGCACAGATACGGCTACAAACGTATTACTCACTTCCGGTTCTCCAGCAATATCAATACCCATCAACCCATTCCAAACAAACAATACATTTACACTCAATACACTAAACGGGCAAACTTCGTTTACACCAACACAATCCGGATATAATATTGTAACCTATAGAATTAAAGAATACAGAAACGGCGTACTGCTTGGTAGCATAACAAGGGATGTTTGCTTTTATGTTTTCCCAACAGGGACAAGTAGCACCATCTCAGCAGATTTATTTAATGCAATTGACACCAACTGTACTCCGTCAGGCTCTACGGCAGCACCATTAGGCGGTTCTCCTATTCAGGGTTGCGCAGGCCAACGTCTCGATTTCTGTTTTTACATAAAGTCTGCAGATACGGATGCTATTCTCAGGGTAATAGATAACCTTGCGCTTAACATACCCGGTGCTACCATTACATATATAAATCAACTATCTGATTCCGTAAGAGGTAAATTTTCATGGCTTCCCGGCATAAATGATTTTGGAACAAGAATATTCACACTGACAGTAATAGATTCGACATGCAGGCCTCCGGGAATTATTTTATATAACAGTTATTCTGTACCACTGTATATACACCCGCGTACAAAAGCACCTGAAGATATGGCAATATGTGCCGGAGAAACTACGATGCTAAGTGCATCAGGAGCGGGCAATTATCTATGGACCGTTCTTCCCGGAGGGTCAAGCGGCAGCCTTAGTTGCAATAACTGTACTAACCCTATTGCATCGCCAACCGCAACAACAAGATATGCTGTAATCAGCCTGTCAAATACATTCTGCCCTAATATCAATAAAGACACAGTACTAGTCATTGTCAATTCTTATCAACCACCTACAGTTGCAACAGGAGACACTACAATATGCTTAGGCGAAACAACACCACTCTCAGCTACAGGTGCCGGCAACTATAAGTGGAATGTACTAAACGGCACTACAGGTAGTCTTAGCTGCGATCAGTGCCCGAATCCTTGGGTTACACCATATACCAACACTACCTATGTAGTAAAATCATCCAATAGTTATTGTGCTAATAGCACAGATACAGTAATCGTCTCTGTTGTTCAAAAAGCACCAAGCTACCCAACTGTTAGTGCCAGTTCCACATTCTTGAACTATGCAATTAAAAACTACCCGATAACATTCACTGCTGTTGCAAAATCTTGTGATAGTCCGGCATACCAATGGGTACTTAACGGAACAGATGTACCGGGTGCAAATACTGCCACCTGGAATACGGTACTAAATACACCTAATGCAGCTGTATATTGCAAAATGACCTGTGCTGATAGGTGTGCAATTAACAAAATTCAATACAGCAATACGATACATCTGATAGTTGCAAACAACGTTGACGAAATCAAAAATCAGAGAAATATTCAGATATACCCCAACCCAAGTACAGGTAACATAACCATCAATCTCATCAATGCACCTTCTCAAACATACAGACTCGAAATACTTAATACAATTGGTCAATCAGTATACCTTGACAAATACTTTCATTTAGACGTAAACACTCCAAAACAAATAAATCTGCAACAGCTATCCACCGGCATTTATACCCTTATGCTGAACGGGATACCATATAAGATAGCATTAAACTAACCTTAATGCTATTTAATAAAAAAGCCGGCATACTGCCGGCTTTTTTATTAGTATCAAAGTTATTATTGTTTCTGTATGCTGATGTTTTCAGTTTTACCATCAGTATCACTGATTTTCAGAATGTACATACCGTTTGCAATACTTCTGATATCAATGGTCATTTTAGTATCAGAAGATACATTCCATTGACTTAGTTTTTCGCCTAGCAGGTTGTACAAAACAGCTACACTGCCCTTTGTAACACCATCAATATTTAAATAATCCGTAACAGGGTTTGGATATACTTTATAACTATTAGCAACCGTCGTGTTCTTAATACTTGTTGCGTAAGGGAATACTACGTTTGATGAAATAACATCGTAGGCTGTTGATTTGCTAGGCGCACAACCACCACCTGGCACAACAATATCTAAGCGATAAGCAACGCCTGTACCTGAAGGTGTCAACGTGTACGTGGTAACAGTTGAACCGAGTGTTGCAACAGGCGTAAATGGACCGCTAGAGACACTTTCCATCAGGATGGCATTTGTAAATGGTCTGCCCTCATACAAATTCCAGTTGAGTGTTACACTGCCACCGGTACCTAAAGTTGAAGTAATTAATACTGTACGATGTGCTTTTACATTTGTATCTGTTACAGGCACTTCTGTACCGCAAGAGTCCTCAACTGTCAGTTTGTATCGATAGCTGGCTGTGTTCGGCGAAGATGTAGCATCTATGTAAGTGCTGAAAATATTGGCTGCCTGAGTACCCAATAAAGTATACACACCCGGTGATGATGTTTCTCTATATATTTTATAGGTCTTAGCATACCCAAGGCCGGTTTTCTCCCAAACTATTTTGTTTTTGTTTGTGGCAGAATCGCGTGTCACAACACAAATAGGAGCAATAACTGGCGGTGGGCAACTATACCTCAATTTAGGTGATTGTATTGCGTTCATTATTGCTCTGTCACCCGTTAATGTACCGTCTTTTTGAACCAATGCTATAAGTGATATTTTATTAATATCGTAACCTGCCGGCACTGTGTACGTAAATGATTTAGTAACTGTAGTAGCAGGCAAAGGATTGGTAACAGCAAATTGCCCCCAAGCACCGCCAAGCATAGCTCGTTGCACTTGCCTATGTTTGAAACCTGTAATAGGATTACCAGCACCAAAGAACATATGGCCTGTAACCGTATTGTAATAGTTAAATTGGTCATAACCGGAACCGGTACCCGTAACGCTGTCTTCTACAACATAAACATTGAAATTATAATCTCCTGTAAGCGTATCTAATGATGTACCCGTAACATTTGCTGTGATGACACGAGTTGCTTTGTTTACATAATAGGTCATTGAAACATCATACTTTGCAGGGGCTGTCAACCTTTGAGTTATAGCAGCATTATAATTAGCTCGGCCAACAATAACTGTAGAACCGGCAGCAGGATTGATGGTTCTATCTATACTACCTGTAGGATAAGCTGTAACATTAAGAGTAGTCGCCCACATATTACTCTCGTTAGTACCCATGCTATCCGGGTAGCCTGTACCCGGTTTCATATGATTTTGTACAACAATTGCTCGGGGATAGGTTGATTTAATAGTCTCTAAAAAATAGGTATTATCTGTTTCATATTGCACAAGTGCTGCACCTGTTGCTTCAACTAGTACATATTTATTTCCTGCGGTAGATACTGTTGTTTGGGAGAAAGCAGTTGAGCTAGCAGCTAATAGCAATAATAGAGATGTGAAATTCTTCTTCATAAGCGGTTATTTTAGGTTAAGCGATATCTAAAAATACTAAATAACACATTGTAAAACATCAACTTAATGAGAGAATTACAAATATAATTTTACATGTATATTTTTATTAACCAACAGGTAATAATTAATACTTTTATTGTATACATATAATTAATGTTGTTTACTAAAAAAATTTACAACATACTGTTTAAAGAACTATCAAAACCGCGACAACAAATACTGATAAATCCTGCATGACATGAAAAGTTGTAAAAAGAAGCTAAATAATCACTGTTTCATTTAGTTAAAGGTGTAATCAATCCCTTATTCGGCTTATCTTGCAGGCTGATTTACAGGAACAAAAGAATGGATTATAAAAGGATATTAGTTACGGCAGCATTACCATACGCCAATGGCCCTGTTCACATAGGCCATCTGGCGGGTTGTTTCCTGCCTTCAGATATATATGTACGCTACCAGAGAGCTCAGAAAAGAGATGTAAAGTTTGTATGCGGTAGCGATGAACACGGCGTGCCTATTACCATACGTGCCATGAAGGAAGGTATCACACCACAACAGGTTGTAGATAAATACCATGCCATCATCAAAGACAGCTTTGAACAGATGGGCATTTCTTTCGATATCTATTCGCGTACCAGCAACAAAACTCACCATGAGACTGCACAGGCTTTCTTCAAAAAGCTGTATGACGATGGTGTGTTTGAAGAAAAAGAAAGCGAACAATACTACGACGAGGAAGCAAAGGTATTCCTTGCCGACCGTTATATAGTGGGTACATGCCCTGTATGTAGCAATGACAATGCCTATGGCGACCAGTGCGAAAAATGTGGTACATCACTTTCTCCTGAGCAGTTGATAAACCCACGCAGTGCACTCAGCAATGCAACACCTGTTAAGCGCAGCACCAAACACTGGTACTTCCCGCTGAATAAGTATGAGCAATGGCTGAAAGAATGGATTGTAGAAGGCAAGAAAGATGAATGGAAAGCTAATGTATACGGCCAATGTAAAAGCTGGCTGGATAGTGGTCTGTTTCCGCGTGCTATGACGCGCGATAGCAATTGGGGTGTGCCTGTACCTATAGAAGGTGCGGAAGGCAAAGTGATGTATGTATGGTTTGATGCACCTATTGGTTATATCAGCGCTACCAAAGAGCTGACACCGATGTGGAGCGACTACTGGCAGAAAGAAGATACCAAACTGGTACACTTTATTGGCAAGGACAATATCGTGTTCCACTGCATTATCTTCCCTGCTATGTTGAAGGCGCACGGAGGTTTTGTATTGCCTGATAATGTGCCTGCCAACGAGTTCCTGAATATTGAAGGTGATAAAGTATCCACATCGCGCAACTGGGCGGTTTGGGTACACGAATACATCAAAGACTTCCCTGAGCAACAGGATGTGCTGCGCTATGTACTGTGCGCAAACGCTCCTGAAACAAAGGACAACGATTTTACCTGGAAAGATTTCCAAGACAGAACCAATAACGAACTGGTATCTGTATTCGGAAACTTCATCAACCGCGCATTTGTGTTGATGCACAAACTGTGTAGTGGTAAAGTACCAAAGCTGCACGAAGATGTGATGGACGATGCCGACAGGGCTTTGATTGAAGAGATACAGAAATCTAAGGCTGCGGTAGAAAGCGCTATTGAAGGTTACAAATTCCGCGATGCACTGTACGAAGTTATAGACCTTGCCCGTAAAGGCAACAAGTACATGCAGGATAAAGAGCCATGGATAGTTGCAAAAACACTGGCTGAAAATCCTGACAACCAAAAGTTAATAGACAATTGCCTGCATATATGCCTGCAGCTAACTGCTAACCTTGCCATACTGGCTAATCCTTTCCTGCCTTTCACAGCCAAGAAGCTATGCGGTATGATGAAAGTTGTTGACCGTATGCTGGAATGGGAAAATGCAGGTAAAATGAACCTGTTGAATGTTGGCTATCCGCTGAAAGCACCTGAACTGCTGTTCCGCAAGATAGAAGATGATGAAATAAAAGCACAGGTTGAAAAACTGCATGCTAATCTGGTAAAAACACAACAGCCACAAGTGCAACAAAACGCAACAACTGAAACAGAAGAAGCTGCTATACCTGCTCAAAAGCCGGAAATAACCATTGACGATTTTGCTAAGATAGACCTGCGCGCAGGCACTATCCTCCATGCAGAGAAGGTTGAGAAAGCAGACAAGCTACTAAAGTTGGAAATAGATCTGGGTTACGAAAAACGCACTGTGCTTTCGGGCATTGCTATGCACTTCAGCCCGGAAGATATAATAGGTAAACGTGTAACAGTTGTCGCTAACCTTGCTCCACGCAAAATGAGAGGCATTGAAAGCAAAGGCATGATACTGATGGCGCAAAACGAAGAAGGAAAGCTTATTTTCGTAGCACCTACAGATGCCGCCATGAACGGCAGCGAAGTGAAGTAATAAACGTACGAACGTATCATAACATCACAAATGAAAAAGAAAACACTCTGGTGGATAATAGGTGGCGGTATAGCCTTATTGATTATCATTATCATGATTGGTAAAGCCAACAGCGATAACGGTACTAAAGTGGCTATAGAAAAAGCATCTCCGCATACCATTACAGAAACCGTTACAGCCAGTGGTAAGATATACCCCGAAACGGAGGTAAAAATTAGCCCTGAAGTAAGTGGTGAAATCATAGAGCTGAATGTAGAAGAAGGCGATAGTGTAAGCAAAGGTGAATTGATGGTACGCATCAACCCTGCTATCTATAGTTCCATCGTTACCCAGTCTGAGGCTAATGTAGAAGAAACACGTGCACGTGCAGCCAACTCATCTGAAATGATGGAACAGGCAAAGGCAAACTTCGAACAGGCAAAGAGCAACTATGAGCGCAACAAAAAGCTATATGAAGATAAGGTTATATCTGCTATGGAATATGAGCAGGTAAAAGCAAGTTATCTGAGTGCAAAAGCAAGCTACGAAGCTTCTCGTGCCAGTGTATCGGGTGGTAAGTATAGCATTACCGCCGCAAGTGCAGGCTTATCTCAATCTCGGGAGAATCTGCGTAAGACAACTATCATTGCTCCGCGTTCAGGCGTTGTATCTGCGCTGAATGTAAAACTTGGTGAGCGCGTAGTAGGAACCGCACAGATGGCAGGTACCGAAATGCTTACCATTGCAGACATGAGCCGTATTGAAGTACGTGTAGATGTAAGTGAAACAGATATTGCTAAAGTAAAAATTGGTGATACTACCATTATAGAAGCAGATGCTTATCGCAACCGCAAGTTTACAGGTGTAGTATCAAAAGTAGGTGTATCCAGCAAATCAGGTGCATCGCTTACAAGTACAGACCAGGTAACAAACTATACGGTTCACATCCTGATACTGCCATCCAGCTATGCAGATCTTGCTGCTAACTTGCAGAAAGGACGCTTCATCTTCAAACCTGGTATGAGTGCATCTGTAGAAATACAAACACGCAAAGAAAGGAATATACTATCTGTACCGGTGAATGCAGTAACTACAAGAGACTGGGATGATAGTGTAAAGAACAAGAAAAAAGCTGATGGCTCAGACAACGACATCCGCCAGGTAGTATTTGTGTACGACAGTAAAGACAAGAAAGTAAAAATCAGAGATGTAAAAACAGGTATTCAGGATAATGAATACATACAGATAACAGAAGGACTGAAAGAAGGAGATGAAGTTGTTATTGCTCCGTATGGTGCTATAGCTCGCACGCTGAAAGACAAATCTTCTGTAACGGTGACAGACAAGGAAAAGCTCTTTGAAGCCAAGAAGGAAGAAGAATAAAAGCATAGCTTTTCTACAGACCTGTCACCATATTTATTAAATAAACTACACTGCATTGGGGAATCATACATTGGGCAATATAGGTATTGTTGGTAATGGAAGCTGGGGCACTGCCCTTGCTAAAATACTAACGGATAAAGGCACTCAGATACATTGGTGGGTACGCAATACAAACGCCATGAACCATCTGAAAACGAGACAGCACAATCCGCAATACCTTACCTCTGTACGCTTTCTACCGGAAACTATCATACCTACAGATAATCTGCTGGATGTTGTTAATAACTGTGATACACTTATTGTAGCTGTACCGTCTGCATACACACAGTCTGTACTGGAAAGTATTGATATCAATCTGCTGAAAGGCAAAAAGATAATATCTGCCATCAAAGGCATTTTGCCTGAAAGCAACCTACTTTTGAATGACTACTTGGCTACATATGAATGGTTCGATTTACAGAATTATGTAGCTATTACAGGCCCTTGCCATGCAGAAGAGGTAGCACAGGAAAGGCTCTCTTACCTTACATTCTCGGGGCTTAATGACGAGCTGACAAGTTCAGTTGCTGAGGCATTTAAAAGTCCATACATATTCACTACTTACAACCATGATATATGGGGAGCACAGTTTGCGGCCGTGCTTAAAAACATATATGCGATAGGTGCTGGTATGGCACATGGCCTTGACTATGGCGATAACTTCCTGAGTGTGTACATCACCAACTGCTATCGCGAAATGTATCGCTTCCTGGAGGCACACTTTGATAAAGTACACCCATCCAATGAGAGACCGGATTTCCACACCAGTGCTTATTTGGGCGATTTACTAGTAACATGCTACTCCCTACACAGCCGCAACCGCATGTTTGGCAACATGCTTGGCAAGGGCTACAGCGTTAAGAATGCACAACTGGAAATGAACATGGTAGCAGAAGGCTATTTTGCAGCAAGGGGTATGAATGAAATATCTAAGACACTGCACATAGAGCATCCTATTGCCAGTAGCATATATAAAGTGCTATGGTGCAATACCCCACCCGCTGAGATGTTTAGTGAGTTGGAACATATGTTATCTTAATCTTTAAAACTTACTATAATAATAAAGCCCCGATATACGGGGCTTTATTATTTCTTATCATGCAGATAACTTATTTGCGGATATCCATTTCTTCAATCAAGTTATTCGCTTTACCCATTTTTTCAATCAGGAACAGGATGAAGCGAGCATCTGTACAGATAGTGCGCTTATAGTTCTTATCGAAAGCTATATCGCCACTCATTGCTTCCCAGTTGCCATCAAATGCAATACCAATCCATTCGCCATTAGCATTGATAATAGGGCTACCTGAGTTACCACCAGTGATGTCGTTGTTCGTGATGAAGCAAGTATGCAGGCTACCGTCTTTATCCACATACTGGCCATAGTCTTTCTTCTTGTACAGATCCAGCAGATCTTTTGGTGCATCAAACTCATCATCATTTGGTTTGTATTTAGCTACAAAGCCATCCAATGTAGTGAAATAGTCAAAGTGTACTGCGTCTTGTGGCTCATAACCCAAAACCTGACCATAAGTGATACGCATTGTAGAGTTAGCATCCGGGTAGAACAATTTATCTTCGTTCATTTCCATCAGGCCACGTACATATGTCTTAGCCAGTTCTTTCTTGGTCTTGCTGAATTTCTCAACTGTTGGCTCATAGTTGTCTTTGTAATTGTGCAGGAAGCTCATGCCCAGTTGGCATGCAGCATCTTTCTCAATCTTCTCAACCGTAGGTTCTTTGCAGAAAGCATTGAAAGCGTTTGAGTCGATAAAGAAGTTGTTGTTCAACACATAAGCAGCATAGTCGCTGAATGTTTTATCAACACTCTCACCACCAAATTTCTTGAATATCACATTCTGATACACGTCAGGATGTTGTGCTTTAGGAATATCGTTGTAGAACATTTTCAGCATTTCCGCAGTCAGGTCAAGCTCTGTAGATTTATCATACAGTTTCAGAATAGCTTTACGACCTTTCTTCATGTCATCTACATGTTTCTTAATAGTATCCTGATTAGGTTCGTCCTTTTTCAGTTCTTTATATAGCAGTTCTACAGAAGTACCCAATTTGCTTATTACAGGTGCACGGAAACATTCACTATAGTAAGTAGCATGTTTGGCATATGGCGCATAACCGTTGTAAACTTTTGCGAAGTCACGCATCAGGCCTTTGTATTCAGGCGCTTCTTTATAAGCCCATTTGCTGAATGCAGCCTCTTTAGCAGCTTTTTCCTCTACAACTTTCAGGCGTTTCAATTGTTCTGTCTGGCCTATATAATACTTCCAGTAGTTTGCAATACTTGCATAAGATGAAGTCAGCTTCAGATAAACAGATTTGTCTTTATCCATATGGTCTTTCATGATACCAAGACGCTTAGTACGGATTTTAACGATTGCCGGGTTTACATCTTCGATAGCCAGTTTCACACCTTCAGAAACCTCGTAGCGGTTGGTACGGCCAGGATAACCGAATATCATTGTATAGTCGCCTTCCTTCACACCACCTATATTGATAGGCAGGTGCTTTTTAGGTTTGTAAGGAACGTTGTCTTTAGAGTATTCTGCAGGCTCGTTGCTCTTGTTTGCATATACGCGGAACATAGAGAAGTCAGCAGTATGGCGAGGCCACATCCAGTTGTCTGTATCGCCCCCAAATTTACCAAGCGATTTTGGAGGCGTACCTACCAAACGAACGTCTGTAAACTTCTTATACACCAGCAACAAATATTGGTTGCCATTAAAGTATTCCCTTACATTAGCTACATACTTACCATCTTCTTCCGCTTTCTTTTCTATTGCTTTGCGGATTTCGTCCATCTTCTTCGTCAGCTTATCGCCTTTCAGTTTGCGGGTAGCTTTGTCTATTTGTGCAGTTACGTCTTCTACTCTTTCCAGGAAGATTACAGACAGATCTTTAGCCGGCAATTCCTGGTCTTTACTATATGCCCAGAAACCATTATCCAGATAGTTTTTCTCTACAGTGCTCAGTGCAGCAATATTGCCATAGCCACAGTGGTGGTTGGTAATCAGCAAACCGCTTGATGATATCATCTCGCCTGTGCAACCACCTCCAAATTGTACGATAGCATCTTTCAGGCTTGCATGGTTGATGCTGTAAAGGTCTTCTTTAGATAGTTTCAACCCTTTGCGAACCATTTCGTCATAGTTCTTGCCTATCAGCATAGGTATCCACATACCCTCGTCTGCACGCACCTGTATCAGTGAGAATGCAGCAAGGAAAGATAACAGTAGTTTCTTCATCTGTTGTGTGTTATCAGAATTTAATAAAATATGAGAGCCGCAAAAATAGTAAAACCTGCGGTAGAATGTAGGGGTAATTATGAGGGGGATTTATAAAGATATACCACTATTCAGGTATTTCCTTCTTATCTACAGCTACTATACCCTTGGGGTTCAGTATACGGTACCATGTAAAGTCTTCGTTGGCTTCCAATCCGTCACCATACATAACCTGTGTCGGGGTGGTAATCTTTACAAACTTCTCTGTAAAGAGCTTTTTAGCGCTCTGGTTCCATACCAACTCTTCGGTGTTGAGCTTCTCCCCTTTCTTATTGACAACTACGATACTATCACGAATCAGGATGTTGTTTTGTTTTTCGTAGTAGCGGGCATAGCGGGCATTCAACGTACTTTCCACATTCAAGCTATCATCAAAAAATTCAACTTTTAAGCCTCTTCGCATTTCTGTATAAGGAGGCTTTGCAACATCATTTTTCACAAACTCCTTTGCATATAACTTCATTTTCACATGCCCATTATCACTATAAAGAATGGTAACATCTTCCGCTTTATCTTCCTGTTGCGCACCCTTGGTAACAAGTGCATTAATTTCTTTCGGGTCATTTTTACAACCTGTGAGCATAGCAAACAACAAAATACCCGGCAGCAATGTCCGGGCGAGTTTTGTTATATGTTTAGCAGATAGCATTCCTATTATTCGTACTTGCGCTTAATAAACCATTTATCGTTAAGCGATATTCCCAAACCAAATTTTACAAAGTTTTCTCGAAGCAGACCGTTTGATGTAGTACCACGCCTGCCTATTTCTATTGCAGTTTGTATACGTGCAGTGTTCTTTTTAAAAGGCAATGTCATACCGGCTGTAACAGCATAATAGTCGAGCTGAACACCGCGCAACATTACAGGATCTGTACCGTAGTATGCCCCTAGTCTGTAGGTAACACGTTGCAGGTATTTGCGTGTTTCGTTTATATCAGGAGTATACTCACCGCCAACAGCCAGTTTATACGCACCATTAGCAAGCGAGTCGGTTAACCCAAAGCTTCTGTATTGGCCCCAGTTAGTGGTAGTAAAGTCTGCACCAACAGCCCATTTACCTGTATTAAACAACTGCAGCCCTACCCCTATTTTAGTCGGCATCACAATCTTATCACGTAAGCCTTCTACTTTATTCACAGTATCTGTTTGATACCTGTATGCCATCCAATATTGATCTTTGGTTGCTATCAGCGTTTGGGAGTTGGCAAAAGTAGCACCTACTCGTACCCCTAATTTCTCTTTAATATTATATTCGTAAGATGCACCGGCATCCCAGTATACTCCGCCTACTCTGGTATGTGTTAGAAATCCTGAGCCAAGTACCTTATTAGTTGAAGGTGTTAAAGGATCAAGAGAACTGATATTTTCGATATTGCCAAAAATATAACCGAAGTTGAAGCCCAAACTAATACCCTTATACTTACCACCAAAGCCAATAAAGCCCTGATTTAAAGAACCATCTCCCTGGTAGCCTTTGATACCGGTGCCAAAGCTATCAATATTAGTTGTGTCATTCAATCGGTAATATACCCTAGATACAGGTCGCAGACCTAATGCCATACCCATGTATTTACCCATTGGTATACCAATTTGCATGTATGACAATGTAGCCATACCTGTCCTGTATTTATCTGTATTAGCTTGAATATTGCGTGTATTAGCTTCGCCTGCTGCCTCGTAAGTTGTCAACTTCAGAGAACTATATGACGCAGGATTGGCAGTATTAACATTGAACTGGCCAGCGTAGGCTATTGATGCAGAACCCATACCGCGCAACATCACATTTGTGCTATTACGCATTTCCCCAATGCCAAAACGTGAATAAGGTGAATTCTCCTTATTAGAGTTTTGTGCACTTGCCGATAAAGAATATAAAAATAAAATTGCTATTGAGGAACGCTTAGCGAATATGTGGCGCATTATGCTTCAGTATTATATTTAGCCCCATCATTAACAGATTAGGGTCAGCAAATATCTTACTTTTCAGCTTGCCATCAAAGAAAGGNNACATCGCCACCAGTTAATACAGCGTTAAAATCAGGGTATTGCGAAGCATATTCGCTTAATATTCCATCAATTTCAGCAGCCATTCCATATACAGCACCACTGCGCATACAAGTTTCTGTATCATAACCTAAAAGCAACAAGTCTCCCTCTGCTTTAACATCAGGCAGTTTGCTGGTAAAGTGATGCATAGCCTGCAGACGCATACGTAATCCCGGAGATATGGCACCACCACGGAATGCCTTATTCTTTTGTACAAAATTGTAGGTTATACAAGTACCCAGACATATTACAAGATTATTTTTATCCGGATTGGCAAAATATGCTGCTACTGCCATAGCTACTCTGTCCGCACCCAATGTACCGGGAGAACTGTAAGCATTCATAATGGGTACAGGTGTATTGTTGTTCATAATAACAACAGCACGCATATTTTCCTTCAGGAATGGTTCTATTGCTACAGAGTTTTCTGTAACAGAACAGAGAATACCTTTTGCCGGTTTATATTCAGCAAATACTTCCGTAAGGCCTTCACGAATACCGTCTTCGCTAAAGACCTTCATATCGATAAGTTGATCTTCGTTATTGAAAATAGCGACCTTGATCCTGGTGTTACCCCAATCGATACAGAGATTTGCAGACATAAGCTAGTTGTTTTATTAAAAGGATAACCAAAATAGTAAAAACAATCAAAAAAACCACCCTCTTCAGGAAATAAAAATATATTATCTTTTTACAAATTGAGGTCTCCGGTAGTAAGATCACGGAAATGACCATTTCGTTGAATCCTTGCTTTCATAGCTTCCAATTCCTGTATTGTCGGGATTATCTCTTTCAGGTGTCTGCGTATGTATTCAAGCCTTTGCAACTCGTTGAACAGTTGCAGCATCTCATATTCCTGCTCTTTCGAGAAGCCTACCAAATGTCCTATTTCGTAAGAAATCATAGAAGTCTTATCAACCGGAAATTTATGCTCCAGATTCAAAAGAGCATACAAGCGCTTTACTTCATTCAGCAGCAGGGTTGATATTTGTGTGTCGCCCTTTTCCATCACATTATCAGGATAGGTAACAATGGCGCCGCTAAAAAGCTTTTCGGGAATTTCCTTCACAAACTCCAACGTCTTGAATACGCTCACCCCTTTGGTTCGAATATCCATTTCGCCATTATCATACACTTTTACCACTTCTGTTATCTCCATCAGCGTGCCATATTCCGCAGGCTTTTTGTCAAAAACTGGCGGTAACCCAAATAGCTTTTTGTTGGCTACACACTCTTGTATCATCTGTTTGTAGCGCGGCTCAAAAATGTGCAGATTTAGTTTCTCTTCGGGAAAAACAACAATATCTAAAGGAAATACGGGTATAAAATTAGTCATGTGTCAATCTGTTTTCCTGTGTACGAAGGGCATGTTTTTGCCACAGCAGGAAGAACAAATATACAAATACACCGAATTGCACTTCAAAAACAGGCTCAATTAATAGTGTAAGTGCAAGTGAAAGCCAAGTAATAAACATATAGAATGTTCGTCCGGTATCCTTCAGCCAAGCTAATGGCATCAATACCCATATCAGAAACAGGATAAGTGCCAGGACACCTGCTGCCAACATCACGATAAAAAACTGGTTGTGTGGCAATAGCCTGTATTCTTCGGGCACATCCGGGTACATGGTTTTGTAACCATCTATCATTTCCGTATACATATCGCCACTACCAACACCCAATACAGGATGCTTAGCAATCTTGGCACCTGCTATACGGTAAGATATGAGCCTGCCCATATCACTGTAATCAGACTTTACTTCTCCCCTGTTATAACGTTGTATTGTTTCCTTTATATACCATACCCGTTTTTCAAGCGTTGGTATGTAATTAACAGCCAGCAAAGTTGCCAACAGTAAGCCTGCTAACATCCCCAAACCAACGATGGCTTTCTTTCTAATAACATATCTTATTATCCAGCAAACAACAAATAGATACCATAAAGCTAACCCTGTACGAGCCGCCAAAATGTGCAAGTAAATACTCATTACCACTACAGCAAACCCCATAAACCAACGCTGCCAGCGGGCATTGAGCATTGGCCAAGCATATATTGCCCAGATAATGAACAGTACTACAGACAAACTGAAACGTATATGGTCGCACTCTGCAGGTGTGGGCAATACGTGCGAGTACACATACTGCTCTGTATAATATGCAGGGTCTTTGATAAAGAATTGCAGGCTGTATGCTACCCCGAACAGCATAATAGCAGTAGCCAAGAGCGTAAATACCCTTAACTGTTTGACTGTAAACGCAGGCAGCAAGGCAAAAGCTAATGGCAATAACAACACAGGGGCTTTTACGGTGTAGTGATGTTCCCATGCAAATTTATCGTCTGACCACAGATAAGAAATGGCATACATGGTAACCCAAGCAACCCCCACCATCCAGAACTTCTCCTTAAACCAACGCTTGGGGTGCACATTCCACAGGCTATTGACCCCAAAAGCAAAAACAAAGAACGACAACCAAGCCCTTTCCAACAGGAAGCCGGCAAGCATGCCGAGTGCCAACACGACTGCAATATTGGTTTTTGATAAAAGTTTTTGCTTAAGAGGATTATTTTTGTCCATCAATGGGTAATATACTTACTCTATAACGATTGTAAATCATTTTTAGTGCAGGACAAGATAATACAACTTCTGGCAGAGATACAAGCAGGCAGTTTCAGAGCACTGGCAAGAGGCATTACCATGGCAGAAAACGATTTGCCGGGTTATGAATCTATGCTGCATAAGTTGAAGAATACTGATACTGCAAGGGTTGTGGGTATTACAGGCCCTCCGGGTGCAGGCAAAAGCACATTGGTCAATGCACTACTGCACCACTGGATAAACACAGGAAAGAAAATAGCTGTAATAGCTGTAGACCCCTCTTCACCATTCAACTACGGTGCTTTGTTGGGCGACCGTATCCGCATGGCAGATTTTTACAATCACCCTTCAGTGTACATCCGTTCATTAGCTACACGTGGTGCACTGGGCGGACTACATGCTAAAATCATTGAGATAACCGATGTAGTAAAACAAGGACCATTTGACTATATACTGGTAGAAACCGTAGGTGTGGGGCAAAGCGAAGTGGAAATAGCGGGGCTTGCAGACTGTACTATCGTAGCACTGGTACCTGAAGCAGGCGATGAGGTGCAAACATTGAAGGCAGGCATTATGGAGATTGCCAACATATTTGTGGTAAACAAAGCAGACAGGGACAACGCAGATACGCTGTATCGCAACCTGCGCATACTTGCTCACGAAAAAGCAAACGGACAGGAAGAAACACCCGTTATTAAAACCATAGCCACTCAAAAAGACGGAGTTGCTGAACTGGCAAATACTATTGAAAGCTACCTGAAAACACATAACAGCCTCCCCGAAAAGAAACTACAGTTATTAACAGAGAAGTGCTGGCAACTCATTCAGCATCAAAAAATGAAGGGCTACAGTAAGGTAAAACTATTGCAGGGCTTGAAGGAAGCTGTGAATACGCCTGACTTTAACTTATACCAGTACACTAGTAAGCTTGTGGAAAACAACGCTTAATATCCCCGATTTGCTTTCTTATATTTACACTAAGCAATCATTGTGTTTACTACAATCGAGAGGATAACGAACAAGCCATGCTGGTTGATATAATAGCAGGAAACAGACCCGACATACTGAGATTAGCGTCTGTACTGGAAGCTATTCAAAATGAGCAGAAAAAAGGAACCCGAATCGGATACCGTTTTATATATACCGGTAACGATATCGACATCAACCTTGACAGGGATCTTTTTGAGCAATTGCACATCAGCCGCCCCAATCTTTACTTGGATATACCCGAGGGCAATGAAAGCCTGCAAATGGCTACAGCCATAAACAGATATACTAAAGTACTTGGCAATAACAAACCGGACTTAGTATTATTGACAGGCAAAACTGCTACAACCACAGGTTGTGCTATTGCTGCACGCAAACTGCCTGATATAAAGCTTGCTATCGTTAATGCAGGTGTAAGGACTGACAGCAGAGAATTCAGTGCAGAAACAAACAGAATACTGGCAGAGGCTATAGCTGATTTTTATTTTACATCATCTCAGATAGCCAATAATAATCTGCTGTATGTGGGTGTACCTAATGAAAACATCTTCTTTACAGGCAATACGTTTATAGACAGTGTGTACAAAGTAAAAAAGCAATACACAACACCTGAGCTTTGGCAAACACTAAACCTGCAAAACCAAGGCTATGCAGTATTGATATTGAACAAACCATACAATATAGGCTACCCTGCCAATCTGAAAAACCTGCTTGTAACAGGGTTGAAGCAACTAAAAAACACACCAATCATAATGGTGGTAAATAGTGAAACAGAGAAAGTTCTACAAAAGCTGTCTATTCAGGCACATAATTTGCATATAGTGAAGCGATTGGGCTTCAGGCAATTAGGATATCTGTTGCAACATGCACGTATGGTAATAACAGATAGTACTACTATACAGGAACAGTGTGCTGTACTAACCACACCTACCCTCACGTTATATCCTTATTGCGAATGCCCCGAAACAATTGAATCAGGGACAAATAATATGGCAGGCACAGAACTGTTTGATATTGAAAATGCTATAGGCGATATGTTGAAAACCAAGCCTAAAGGAAACATACCTTATCTATGGGATGGGAAAGCTGCAGAACGCATCATTTCAGTATTGAAAAGAATGTAGCCCACATATATTAAAAATAAACAAATTGTTAATAGCGTAATAAAAGGTTAATATTAAGTATTAAGTTCTCAACTTAGCTTTAACAATTGTAAGAAGAAACATCAATGCCTCAACTGCCGCCACATCTTATATATCTGCTCACCTTCATGGGTGCGCTTGTAATAAGTCTGGTGTCTATACCTCAGATAATGCTGATTTCAGCAAAAAAGCGCTTGTTCGATGTACCCGACAATGATCGCAAAATACACCTGAGGATAGTGCCCAACTTAGGCGGTGTGGCTATTTTCTTTGCTTTTATTACTACATGCTCCCTATTTCTCAATCCAGATAGCTTTAGTAATTGGAATTATATTATTGCCTCGTCACTCATACTATTCCTTACGGGTATTATGGATGACCTGATTGCCCTGAGCCCGTCTAAGAAATTCTTTGCACAGTTTATAGCTGCCTCTATTACAGTTTGTATAGCAGATATTCGCCTTACATCGTTACACGGAATATTTGGCGTGTATGACCTTACCTATTGGTACAGTATCATATTCAGTGTAGTAGGCATCATATTCGTTATCAATGCCTTCAACTTAATTGATGGTATAGATGGTCTTGCAGGCTCTATTGGCGTACTATGCTCTTTCTGTCTGGGTGTTTTACTGGCAGTATCGGGCAATCCGGGTGGTGCGAGTATGGCATTCAGTTTGATGGGAGCAATAGCTGGCTTCCTGAGGTTCAACACCTCACCAGCCCGCATATTCATGGGTGATACAGGGGCATTGCAGATAGGCTATATCATATCTGTACTATGTATACTGTTTGTAAACTCATTTAACGGACATGGGGCTGTAAGCGACTTGATTCATAATGCAGGTGGCGCGCTTACTGTTGGCTTATCTATTCTGTTTGTGCCAGTGTTCGATTCATTCCGTGTATTTACTACCAGGCTGATGCGAGGTGTATCTCCTTTCAAAGCAGATCGCACACACCTACATCACTACCTGTTGGATCTTGGCTTTACACATTCTATGACGGTAACTATACTGATACTGTCTAATGTTTTGATAATAACTGTAGCGCTGATACTGCAAGACTTCAACCCCAATCTTGGCATGTTGGGTATTGTTGTACTTTCTATGGGGCTATATGCGGTTCTTTACTTCATGCGCAAAAAACGTATGGAAAGCATTAACCTGCTGAAAGAAAAATCAAAACCAGCCATAGGTAACAGCAAAGTATCTGCTACCGGCATTTATCACAATTAATACTGATTATTGCTCTACTGTGTATGAACTGCTTTGATAGCGGTAGAGAACGATGTGTTTATTTTCCTGATACAACACTTTATCGTTTCTGTCTTTCTTCAATTTGATATCAAAACGAGTGAAGGGAGCAGCAGCGTTATCGCTGAACTTCTCATTAAATATGGTACCGTATTTGTACAGCATATACGCATACCAGTACATGGTTTCATAACCACGATATACCATATCCCCAGGTTTAGAACCCCCTGCATCTTTCTTATAGTTAGCGGCAATGGCTTGTCCTATGGCTGTAGACATATCAAAATAATACGGCGCTGTAATGTATACTGCCACGTTCGGGAATGCATCTGCTTTCTTTAACGCACTCATACCCTTCCATGATGGCATACCATATACTTCAAAGTCGTATTCAGGAAACATTGTATAAAGCTGTGACAGCAGATTTTCGGCATAAGAGGCATCTAATATCGCAGCTACTATTACGTTTTTACGTGTGCTGTCAAATAATGGTTGCAGCTTTTCTTTAGATGGCAGAGTGTTGCACAAAACTTTCTTCACAGCACCATCGGTAAAGTTGAGATACGCAACGGCACTACTATCTACAGAAACCGAAGTACGCGTAAGCAATACAGGTGTAATGTTTTTGTATTCGACTGCTACCTTTTGAGCAATCCACTCACAATGCGTCTGCAGTGCGGGCTGCAACAATATGAAGTAAGGATTATTCTTCACACCGGCATCAGAAGGCGAAAGAGCAGATATGAAGTTGATTTTCTTTTTAGCGGCAAAGTCTGCCAATGCAGGAACCAATGTCGTATTGACAGCACCAATTATCAGATCTGAAGAATCGAGTTTATTAGCAGCAATCAATGCAGTTGGTGCTTCATTAGGAGACGTTACATCGTGTACGTACACGTCCATGGTATAGCCACGATGGTCTAATATATCAACCGCTAGCTTTACACCTTCATAAAAATCCAGACCTGCTGTAGCTTTTTCAGGCAACTTACCTTTGTAGGCAGGCTTCCCATCTTTTACCAGTTCATCCAGATATAGATGTGCAAACACATCTACCCTATATACCGGTTTCATTTTAGTTTCAGGGTAATCAGGGTCTTTCTTTTTAGCTACGGTTGCAGGTTTGGGTTTTGTAACAGGCTTTTTCTTTACAACAGGTGCAGGTGTTTCAGTCTTTTTCGCAGGCTTTTTTTCACCTCCGAACAAACGCCTGAAAAATTGCGCATCTGCATGACCGGATGTACCAATCAACAGAAGCGCAATTAATAATAACCTGTTTACTGAATAATGCATATACAATCTTATTCCCACTCAATAGTAGCAGGTGGCTTAGAGCTTATATCATACACCACACGATTGATACCCTTTACGTGGTTGATAATATCATTAGATACTTTTGCAAGGAAACTATAAGGCAGGTGTGCCCAGTCTGCTGTCATGCCATCTACAGATGTTACAGCCCTGAGTGCTACTGTATACTCATAAGTACGCTCATCACCCATTACGCCTACACTCTGTACCGGCAGCAGTATTGCGCCTGCTTGCCATACCTGACTATATAGGCCAGAATCGCGAAGGTGTTGTATATAGATAGCATCTGCATCCTGCAGCATCTGTACTTTATCAGGAGATACTGCACCCAATACACGAATGCCCAAACCCGGGCCCGGGAAAGGATGGCGTTGCAGGAAGATATCGTCGATACCCATCTCCTTACCAATCTTACGCACCTCGTCTTTGAAGAGGTAACGCAATGGTTCTACCAGTTTCATGTTCATCTTCTCCGGCAGGCCACCAACATTGTGATGCGACTTGATAGTAACGGATGGACCATGTACTGATACAGACTCGATAACATCAGGGTAGATAGTACCCTGACCAAGGAAAGACACATCTGTATAATGCTTAGCTTCTTCCTGGAATACTTCTATGAATAAACGACCAATAATTTTACGTTTCTTCTCCGGATCTGTAACACCATCCAGTTCACCATAAAAAAGGCTCTTAGCGTCTACACCTTTTGTATTCAGCCCCAAGTGCTTGTAACCTTCCAATACTTGTTCAAACTCGTTTTTGCGCAGCAGACCATTATCTACAAATATGCAGAACAAATTATCACCAATAGCTTTGTGTATAAGTGTAGCAGCGACAGTAGAGTCTACACCACCACTTAGCGCCATAATTACTTTCTTATCACCAACTTCCTGCTTGATACGCTCTACAGTTTCGTGAACAAAAGAAGCCGGAGTCCAGTCTGCCTCGCAAGCACATATGTCAAGCACAAAGTTTTTCAATAACTGGCGGCCATCTGTACTATGTGTTACTTCCGGGTGAAACTGGATAGCATACAACGGGTGTTTTGAATAAGATTCCGGTGCTTTGAAAGCAGCTACAGGAATAGCTTCTGTTTGTGCTATCACCTCGAAACCTGCTGGTAATTGCTTGATGGTATCGCTGTGGCTCATCCAAACCTGAGAACCTTCGTTTATAGTTGTCAGCAATGGATTGTGCACGATGTTTTGTAAATGTGCCCTACCATATTCGCGATGAGTAGATTTACCCACTTCGCCGCCGGCCTGTTGTGCCAACAGCTGTGCACCATAACAAACAGCTAATACAGGCAAATTGTCTGCGAGAGCTTTTATATCCGGCTTTGGAGCATTGGGATCATTTACCGAAAACGGACTACCTGAAAGGATAACACCTTTCAGCGAAGAATCGTACTGTACCGGCTTGGTACAAGGCTGTATTTCACAATAAACATTCAATTCGCGAATGCTGCGCGCTATAAGCTGCGTATATTGCGAACCAAAATCCAGTATCAGTATTTTATTATTCATGCTTGTGATTTGTAAAGATTGACTATGCCTGCCCTGTAGTACCACCAAAGTTAAATGGCATATTTACAGTTTCCTGTTCTTTAATAACACCATTCTGTGCTTCAAAACGTTTGATGTTTTCAACCAAAGCACGCATCATGCGTTTAGCATGCTGCGGAGTCATGATAACCCTCGATTTTACTTTAGCTTTAGGGACATTTGGCATCACATTTACAAAGTCGAATACGAACTCTGCAAATGAGTGAGTAATAACGACTAGGTTCGAATATTCACCATCTGCCATTTCTTCGCTCAGTTCTATATTCAGTTGCGGCTCTGCTTGTTGTTGGTCTTGCATCTTATTAAGATAATTTAAGAATTGAGATGCAAAATTAGCAAAAGAAAGGCAGAGGTTAAAACCATCTTTATAATTAGTGATTTTATTATAGTTTTGGCGGCTATGAAGTACGTGGTTCCCTTTCTGATGCTTTTAGTTTTTGCAGGCTGCAAACCGGAATCCTATACCCCAAAGCCACGCGGGTATTACCTGATAGAGCTGCCACAACATGCGTATCAGCAGTTTAACAACCCGGACTTCCCCTATTCCTTCGAATATCCGCTGTATGGAAAAATTGTAAAGGACACTGCTTTCTTCGGCGAAAAGCCTGAAAACCCATATTGGATAAATATGGATTTCCCACAACTTGGTGGCCGAATATATCTTAGCTACAAAGTTGTATCTCCTAGTCAGCCAATAGAAAAACTAATGGATGACGCGTATAAAATGACTGAAACCGTACACAACAAACGTGCAGACTATATAGAACCTATTAACTTCAAAAACGAGGAGAATAAAGTCTACGGGCTGTTTTATAATGTAGGTGGCAATGCAGCATCTGCCTATCAGTTTTACGCAACAGACTATGAAAAACACTTTTTACGTGGTGCATTGTACTTTGATGTTACACCAAATGCTGATTCGTTGAGACCTGTTAATGAGTTTCTGCGCAAAGACATAGAGCACATGCTGAAATCGCTGAAATGGCAATAACTACAGTGGCAATGCAACATGAAAAGTAGTGCCTACCCCATCTTCGCTGCGGAACCATATTCTGCCTCCATGCGCTTCCACTATTTGTTTAGAAATAGACAAGCCTAAACCATAAGGCTGTTCGCCTGATGTACCAAACCGTTTGGCCTCGGTAAAAATATCAAACACTTTATCTTTAATGCTATCCGGTATACCAATACCATTATCTTTTACGGATAGCTCTATTTCATCATTCTTTTTTTCAAGATTAACAAAGATAGTAGCCCCCTGAGGACTAAACTTGATTGCGTTATTTACCAGATTGTTGATGACTCTGGTTATTTTCTCCTTATCCACATTACAGATTAATAATGCAGGTAACATCTGCAATTCTATCTTTTGTTGTTTTTCTGCTGCCTTAAACCTCAGTAAACCCGTAACTGCTGTAACTAACCCACCTATTTCTGTCTGTTGTTTACTGATTGTTTCGCTACTGAGTGTTGCAACTTCTAACAGGTCTTTGGTAAGAGACAATGCGCTGTTACTTGACTCTCTTAATAGTTGTAAATAATCTTGTTGCTCTTTATTAAGTCGGTCTTTATCAGCTTCAATAAGCTCTATTAATGCAAGAGAAGCATTTACAGGGCTACGCATATCGTGCGAAACTGCTTTTAAAATCCTGTCTTTCTCATTGGTTGCCTTGCCTAAATCTTTCAAAAGGTGTTTTAGTTGCTCCTTTTGAGTATTTATATAGGTATTCAGATTCTTCAGGGATTCATAATTTTTTCTACCCACACTCCAGTTNNTCTATACAGCAGAAATGAAACTATTGCCGTAAGTAATGCGACGACAGACGCAAGCAACAGTAGTTTTGTCCTTGATTCATCTGTTTTTTTCATTTGCGCTATCTGTGCATCATGCTCCATACCTTTAATACGGCTATCGAGCTCTATACGCTGTAGGCTTAGGTATTTCTTGTCTATTGAATCTTTG
>DGQM01000027.1 GCA_002389765.1 Bacteroidetes bacterium UBA4414
CTTGACAGGTGTATCTATTTGTGTGATTTCACTGAAGTCAATAATTTTTTGCTCTAGTGGCCTTATCTCATCTTTAAGAAAACCAAGAGCAGTAGCATAAAATCGAATGTACTCTCTTCCGGTCATATCCGGCGTAGATATATTACCTTGGCCAAATACAGGAATTATTTTCCCTTCTATACACATCGTGCCGCCATCCGGAGAAGAGATGCCACTCATCAATTGTAACATTGTAGATTTTCCTGCTCTGTTTCTGCCAATCAGGCCAACATGTTCGCCCTTATTTATTGTAACAGTGATATCTTTTAAAACCTTCAAGCCGTTATTGGGTCTGTTGCCGGCTATTAGTTCTTTAATATCACTCATAATATTTCTAAGGAAATACATACCTATGTATTTCTTGTCTTTTGAAGAATACTGTTTAGTGATATTTTTTAGTACTATCATTGATGCTGCTCTTGTCTATATAAGGTCTGCAAGTTTCTTTTCGTAATGTTTAAATACCAAGATGCCGGCTGTAAATAATATTATAGATACTGTCATGCCCTTGTATAACATAGTCCACGGTACTATTTCGTGAAAAAGGATAGCTCTTAAAGATTGTATTACAGATACCATAGGGTTTAGTGTGTAATATTTTAACCAACTATGAGGTACGTAACGAATATTGTATATAATAGGTAATGAGTACAATCCTAGTGGCAGCAAAAAGCGTAACATATGTTTGATATCCCTATATACCAATGAGGGCACCAAAAACAAAAGACCAAGGCCTGTTGAAAATAGTACAACCTCGAGCACTAGTATGGGTAGCAGAAATAATGCCGGGCTGATGCCTCGCCCACTTAGAAGCAGCATAACTAATAACACTGTAAGTCCGAAGCAGAATTCAACAAACTTTAGTAGTATTGATGATAATGGGACAATTATTCTTGGGAAATTAGTTCTTTTAATAGTATTGGGCTCTTTGGTAAAGACCTCCAAAATATCCAGAAACGAATCTCTGAAGAACAGCCAAGGTAACATTCCGCTATATATAAAAATGAAATACCTGACTCTGTTTACATCTACGTCAAATGCCAACCCGAAGAAAATGGTATAAACTACCGTTGTAATTATAGGGTTAATAATGATCCATCCGATACCGATGTAGGAGTGTTCATATTTTAATTTTATCCATTTTTTAGATAGCAAAAAAAGCAATTGTCTGAATTTGACAACCTCTTTAATATATTTAAAAACACTCTTATTCTCCGGATATACAATCATTAATAAATATTTCTGGCAGGCAAGTAGTCGACAAATCTAACTAAAATACGCTGTTTAATCATCTTGGTTAATTGGATAGAGTTAATAAATCATTGATCTTTTTGCTAAATAAGGTACTTTGTATTGCATAGTACTATGTTTTTGCATAGCTTTGCAATATAATTAGTGAGGATGAATATAGAGAATACAGAATCGCAAATGCGGAAAGGGCTCTTGGAGCTATGCATACTGGGCATCATTCAAAAAGAAAAAGAAGCCTACCCGAGCGATATATTGGAGCAGCTGAAGCAGGCAAAACTGGTAGTACTGGAGGGTACGCTCTACCCTCTGCTTACCAGACTTAAAAATGCGGAGGTGCTTACTTACCGTTGGGAAGAATCTACGTCGGGCCCACCACGCAAATACTATTCGCTCACTGCACATGGGCAAAGGCTGTATGAACAGCTTAAAAACAGCTGGGACGAATTGAGCCAATCTGTCAATCATTTAACTAACACAAAATAAAATACTATGCAACGTATCATCCAGATTAATATAGCGGGGCGCATCATCCCCATAGAAGAAGATGCCTATCAATTGTTGAAAAACTATGTAGCATCGCTCAGTAAGCAATTTGCCAAAGAAGATGGCAAAGATGAGATTATACAGGATATAGAAAACCGTATTGCAGAGCTGTTTCACATACGCCTACAAACAGGTGCACCGGCCATAGACAAGGCTGATGTGCAGAAAGTAATGGAAACACTTGGCGCGCCGAGTGAGCTGAATGAATCATCAGGCGCAGGTTTTACCAAAACAACCTATCTACCTGCAGTGTACGGTCAACAACAGGATCAGCAACAAGGTAATCGCCAACAGTACGATTATACACAACCGCGCAGGTTGTACAGAAATACCTACGATAAAATGCTGGGTGGTGTATGTAGCGGCGTTGCCAACTATTTTGATATAGACCCTGTGATAGTAAGGCTGGTGATGGTAGTCCTGTTCCTGACTGCGGGTATAGGCCTTGTAGCATATATACTGGCATGGATGATAATACCTGCTGCCCGCACAATGGAAGATCTGGGGTATATGAGTACAGGCAGACCTATGGATTTTGATACCATACAACGCAACATGGCAGAAGAACTGCAAGATCTGAAACGTCGTGGTGAAGAAATGAGCCGCGAGCTGAGGGACTTCTTCAATAAGAAAAAATAATCAGCGCTTGCTTATTTTGTTCATGCTGATGGCACGCTGACGTGTACATTTAAAACGGTCAACATCACCACTGCGCAAGTGCATGTGTTTGGTCTCTCGTCCGTTCATGCGTTTCCTCCACATTCGGAAGCTGGAAGCCTTGGAATGTTTGCGCATCAGGTTGATGACATCAGCTTCTTTTAATCCAAACTGAATTTCAATAGCTTCAAATGGCGTGCGGTCTTCCCACGCCATTTCTATTATTCTGTCTATATCTGTTTGTGTAAGCTGTGCGTGCATACTTATAGTTTTAGAGAAGACATACCACCATCAATATGCAATATTTGGCCTGTCATCCATTTGGCATTGTCTGATAGCAGGTATGCTGCAAGTGCTGCTATATCTTCAGCCTCACCTATTTTTTTCAAAGGATGTCTTTCGGATGCTGCTGCAATCTTAGTTTCATTATCTGTAAGGCGAGCGGCCAATGGTGTTTTAACTAAAGATGGGGCTATGACGTTTACACGAATTTTTGGTGCCAGTTCTGCAGCCAATGCCCTTGCAAAGCCTTCGATAGCACCTTTCGCCGCAGCTACAGAGCTATGGTAGGGCATGCCTGTCTGTACAGCAACAGTACTGAATAATACGATTGATGCATTGTCTGCTGCTGTAAGATTGGGCAGATATGCCTGAATAGTTTTAATTGCGCCTAACAGGTTCACCTCGAAGTCGTTTTGGAAATCAGAAGGCTTCAGGCTTTTAAAAGGTTTCAGATTGATGGTGCCCGGGCAATATACAAGCCCATCTAAAGCTCCATCAATAGTAGAAGGTAACTCTGTATTTCTTACATCGTAAGTGATGTGTTGGGCTACTGCAACAGCAGGCGTGTTTCTTGATAGAGAGATAACCTCATTAGATTGTGCAGATAATTCTTGTGCTAAAGCCGCTCCTATACCTGAGCTTGCACCTGCAATCAAAAATCTTTTCATGCAGATATAACAGTATAAAAAGAGAATAGTTGAAAATAGAAAAGCCACCCAAGTAGGTGGCTTTTAGCTGTGGAGAATAACGGAGTCGAACCGATGACCTCTTGCATGCCATGCAAGCGCTCTAGCCAGCTGAGCTAATTCCCCGTTCGAGAAGTTGCAAATATAACTTTCCTGCAACCATTTGGCAAATTTCTTGTTACCTTTAAATACAACTCATTAGTACTATGTGGAGGCAAATTCTGACGTATTTCTACATACGTAAAAAAGATCCGAATGCACCGTCGAATATAAACATCAAGTTTATGCATGGTATGAACAGAATATCGCTGTTCATATTCTTGGTGGGCATCATTGTAATGATAATCCGGTTATTGAGAAATTAAAGCAGCCGCTGACCTAAATAGATGTTTTAAACAAAAGCCGCTCAACAGAGCGGCTTTTGTTTTTTTATGCGTTGTGTTTACGAACGTATTTGGTCAGTATCACAATCACCTGCCCTTCTATCTTACCTTCTATCTGTTCCGTATTGTCTTCTACCAGGCGAATATTTTTTACCACTGTGCCCATTTTGGCATTAAGTGTAGTGCCTTTTACGTCCAGCGATTTGATAAGTACTACCGTATCTCCCCCATTTAGTGTAGCACCATTGCAATCTCTGTGCAGATCAACACTACTATCATTATCATGGTCACCGGTAGCTTTTGCCCAAGCCAGCCTTTCATCATCCAGATACATCATATCCAGTGCATCAGATGCCCAGCTTTCATTTCTAAAACGGTTAAGCATACGCCAGCTTATTACCTGTACACCCGGCACCTCACTCCACATACTTGTAGTAAGGAATGCCCAATGTTTCGCGTCGAGGTCTTCTTTCTTATCTATTTGTGCTGTGCATTTGCTGCAGATGTAGATGCTGTTGTCCTCGTTGCTGCTGGTTTGTGGCTGTATTTCGTATACCTGCAAGTTTGTTTCAGACCCACAGAGTTCACATTTATTTTCGCTTCTCAGTTTTAATTGTGCATCAAGTTTCATACCCGAAAAAATCTTAGGGGCGCAAAGCTAATTTTTTAAACTAACTATTTCGATGATTTTGGTTAGCACAGCATGCTAATAATAGCCTCTGCTGCGTTATCAGAAGCATTCCTATTACCCAACAAGTGCCATAACTGGCTATAGTCTGCTTTTAGTTTGGTGATGTGGTCTTTGTTGTAAAGAATCTTGTCCAGTTCCTGTTTCAGCATTTCTTCGTTAAGGTCTGCCTGTATCAATTCGGTAATTACAGGCTTATCCATAATCAGGTTTACAAGGGATATGTATTTTACCTTAATCAGTTTTTTTGCCAACCAGTAAGATATGGGATTGCCTTTGTAGCATACCACCTGCGGCACACCAAACAGTGCAGTTTCAAGCGTTGCAGTACCACTGGTAACGAGTGCCGCAGTAGCCTGTTTTAGCAAATTGTAAGTTTGTCCTTTAGCAAGTTGTACTTGCTGATTGCCGATGATGGAAGTGTATAATTCGTCGGGCTGAGATGGAGCCTGTGCAATGATAAATTGATAATCGGGATAGTGCTTTACCGCTTGCAGCATAATGGGGAGTTTCACTTTTATCTCCTGCGCACGGCTACCTGGTAGCAGTGCTATAATCGGTTTACTTGCAAGTTTGGTTGCCGGTGTTTGCATTTCTTGTTCCACAACCTGTATCAGTGGATGGCCTACATAATTGACTTCATAATTCCATTTTTTGTAGAAGTCTACCTCAAAAGGCAGTATCACCAGCATGTTGTCTACATCACGTTTCAGCTTTTTAGTTCTGTTTTCTTTCCATGCCCATACCTGTGGAGATATGTAGTAAACAACTTTGATGCCCTGCTGCTTTGCCCATTCTGCAATACGCATATTGAAGCCCGGGTAATCTATCAGTACCAATACATCGGGTTTGTATGCAGTGATGTCTTTCTTACAGAAATCTATATTATTAAGGATTGTTCGTAGATGCATCAATACTTCTACAAAGCCCATAAAAGCAAGGTCGCGGTAGTGTTTTACAAGCTCGGCACCTGCAGCTTGCATTTTATCGCCGCCCCAGCAACGTATATGAGCATCTACATCCTTTTTGTGGATGGCTTTTATAAGGTTGCTGCCGTGCAAATCGCCACTGGCTTCACCGGCAATAATGTAGTAACGCATATTAATTCCAAGCAAACTTTATAAGCAGCATCACAACTGCATAAAGCATTGTTGCCACAAATATACCTCTTGCTGTCAAGTCGAGGCGCTTGTTGGTATAGAATATGAATGGAAGAATATTAATAAGAATACCTAGGCTGATAACTTTGGTAGCTTGTGTAGGCATGTGTATCATGTCTTTCACAAAATCAGGGAAGGCTATACCACGAAACAATATCAGGTACACGATGAATATACCAATGAGGGGTAGTATTGCACCTATTACAAAACCTAATAATGGAACGTTGCGTTTCATAAGACAAAAATATTATGCTAATATACTAGTGAAAAATTCATTTTTGTACATACAGGCACGAAAGATGTACATTTGTTGTCAATTAGGTAAAATATAGCGCATGAATTTTCATTTGAAAAACCTGCCTGAACGCACCCAAAGTCCTCGTAGCTACGGCCTGACGATGGTTATGGATAAAGGCATGGGACTGGACGAGGTGAAGAATTTCTTATCTGTTGCCGCTCCGTATGTAGATATTGTAAAATTTGGTTTCGGTACGGCTTTCGTTACCAACAATCTGAGAGAGAAGATAGAAATATATCAGTCTCACAACATACCTGTATATTTTGGT
Source organism: Bacteroidetes bacterium UBA4414 (assembly GCA_002389765.1). Lineage (GTDB taxonomy): Bacteria > Bacteroidota > Bacteroidia > Chitinophagales > Chitinophagaceae > Polluticoccus. Next base: position 6,256 of record DGQM01000027.1, read on the forward strand.
GGTACGTTGTTTGAAGCTTTTCTGATACGCGGCCAGTTTGACGATTATCTGAATACAGTTAAAGATTTTGGCCTGAAGCACGTGGAGGTTTCTGATGGCTCTATCACAATACCTCATGCTGAAAAGTGTGGTTATATTGAAAAACTGGCAAAGCATGTAACCGTGCTTTCTGAAGTAGGCTCTAAAGATGCAGCACATATCATTCCGCCATATAAATGGATAGAACTGATGCGTGCAGAATTGGATGCAGGGTCTACCTATGTTATTGCAGAGGCGCGCGAAGCAGGTAATGTGGGTATCTATCGCGGTAGTGGCGAGGTGCGCGAAGGTTTGGTGCAGGAAATCCTGACACAGATTCCGTATGAGAAAATCATCTGGGAAGCTCCGCAAAAAGCACAACAGGTTTACTTCCAGGAATTGCTAGGTGCTAATGTAAATCTGGGCAATATTGCGCCAAACGAGGTTATTCCGTTGGAAGCAATGCGTGTAGGTTTGAGGGGTGATACCTTCTTCCTGTATCTGGATAAAGACAAAGAAGCTAAATAGTTGAAATTATACAGAGGCGTACAATATTGTACGCCTCTTTTTGTTTCTACAGGTATCTTTACTGTATGACAGCACAATACGGTCTGATAGGTTATCCGCTCAGTCATTCATTTTCTCCTGCTTATTTCAATAATAAGTTTGCTTCGGAGAAGATAGACGCGAGGTATGATGCGTATGCCATACCGATAATAGATGAGCTGGCTACATTGTTGAAAGAGCATCCGCTACTAAAAGGTTTGAACGTAACCATACCGTACAAAGAGCAGGTAGTGCCATTGCTGCATGATATTGATACTGCTGCAAGAGACATTGGTGCTGTTAATTGCATTGATATAAGAGATGGTAGGTTGATTGGGTATAATACGGACTATATTGGTTTTGTGGAAAGTTTACGGCCATTATTGCAAGCACAACATACCCATGCATTGGTATTAGGAACAGGAGGTGCTGCAAAAGCTGTGATATATGCTCTGAAACAGTTAGGCATTGAGTATAAAATTGTGTCGCGAACTGGCGGAGATATGCAATATGCAGATGTAGATGAACAAGTGTTGAAGCAATACAAACTCATCATCAATACCACGCCGCTAGGTATGTACCCGGAAATAGACAAGGCACCTGATATCCCGTATCAATATTTGGGTGAAGAACATCTGCTGTACGACCTTGTATACAATCCTGAAGAAACCCTTTTTCTGCAAAAAGGTAGGCAGCAGGGGGCAACCATTAAGAATGGCTACGAAATGTTGATACTACAGGCAGAAGCCGCTTGGCAAATATGGAATACTAACCGATAGTATAATACACGCAAGTAGTAAGGAAATTGCGTACAAACGGTATAGCGCTGATGAAGCCAAACTGTTTACGCGGCTGCCAGCCGAATTTGTACTTGTATATGGGATTAATGAGGAAGTGTTTTTTGTTGATGAACTTCATCTCACTATTGCGCACTATTTTCTCAAAACGCTCTATAGTGATTTGCGTGTCGTAGATATCCATTAATTCATTTACCACACCTTCAGGTTCACCTATCATTTTTACAATACCCTTGTAGACAGGCTTTGGCAGAATATGATACCAGGGCATCATGCCTATTTTATGCTCACAAATCTGTTGGTGCCCACCAAATGGCATATACCATGGCGGGAAGCCAAAGAATATCTGCCCGCCTTCTCTGAGAAAGTTTTTGAGGTAAGGGATGAATTTCTCCTGATTCGGAATGTGCTCAATAGCATCTTTCAGAATGATGACATCGAAGAATCCTTTGAAGCGCTGGAGAAAATCTTCGTCATATACGTTTTTATACAGGAACTCAATTTTGCCCGCTGCAATATCTTCTGCAAAAAACTTATTGGCAATATCTATGCGCAACGGGTTCAGGTCTACACCAACACAATTGGCTCCCTTTTCCATAAAAGGCACCAGTACACCACCTTCGCCACAGCCTATTTCCATTACATTCACACCTTTGCCTATCGATTTTGTTTCTTCAATAAACGGCAAAACGTAAGAACGGGAATTATCTACCTGCTGGTTGTATTTTACCTGATCGTCTTTGTGCTGAATGAGCGCCAATGTATTCCTGTTTTTTTGAGAATCGTAAAGTTAATCTTTTACTTCATTCATCAGTGCCTGCAATACTTCCAATTGCTTTTTGATGCTCTCATCATGTATTTTTTCGTATAGTGATACGATGAATTCTTTAGATAATTTGTGCTTTGCACCCCTTGCGCTACGGGTTTCTACAATATCCCTCCAGCGTTCAGGCTGATAGGCGGTCATATTACAAGCTTTTTTCACCTCGCCTATGCGTTCGCTCAGTTCCATACGGCGTGCTATCAGGTCTATTATCTCTGCATCAAGGCTATCCATTTGCTGGCGTAGTTGTTCCAGTGTCAGTCCTATGCCTGCATCGGTAGTGTGTTGTTGGCGTATTACCAGTTGGTTCAGTATTTCTTTCAGTCTGTCGGGAGTTATCTGTTGGGCGGCATCGCTCCATGCTTCCGGTGGGTTTGGGTGTGTTTCTATCATCAATCCCTCAAAACCCATATCCATGGCTTTCTGTGCCACATCTGCTACCAATTCTCTGTTACCTGTAATATGGCTGGGGTCGCAGAAAATAGGTAGTTCAGGGTTTCTGCGTTTCAGCTCTATTGGTATAGGCCAGTTAGGTTGATTTCGATAGGCTGATACCGCCTGATAACTGGAAAACCCTCTGTGTATAGCAGCAATATCGGTAATGCCGGCTTGCATCAAACGCTCTATAGCGCCCTGCCATAGGTCTACATCAGGGTTTACAGGGTTTTTTACCATTACCGGGATATTCACACCTTTTAGTGCATCTGCCAAACGTTGCACCTGAAATGGGTTTACCGTAGTCCTGGCACCCAGCCACAGTACATCTATTCCATATTTCAATGCCTGCTCTATGTGTGCAGGTTCTGCCACTTCTACTGTTACAGGTATGTTGTAAGTAGTCTTTACTTCCTGCAGCCATTCCAGTGCCTGCATGCCATTGCCTTCAAAGCTACCGGGGCGGGTACGTGGCTTCCATACCCCTGCACGGTACAGTTGCACAGGTATCTCGGCAATGCCTGTGGCAACTTCCAGCACTTGTTCACGTGTTTCTGCACTGCATGGCCCGGCTATTATATATGGCTTGTTCTGACTACTGAAAAATGACATATTGCAAAGGTAGCAGTTGATTTATTATTTGGCTGAATAGCTGATTAGTTTCCGTTTATATTAGAATATACTGCTAATCGATATGGTTGAGCCAATTCAAAATACAGGGTTATCTTTGCGGCATGCAAAAACTGCCTGCAAAAGAAGAACTGAAAGAAGGTGCTGTGATATTGATAGACAAACCACGTAAGTGGACGTCTTTCGATGCTGTGAATCTGGTGAAGCGCTTGGTGAAAGTAAAGATTGGTCACGCAGGTACCTTAGATCCACTAGCTACGGGTTTGTTGATTTGTTGCACAGGCAAATTCACAAAAAAAATAAGCGAATACCAGAAGCAGGATAAAGAATATACGGGCATCATACATTTAGGCGCTACAACGCCTACGTATGATTTGGAAAGTAAGCCTGAAAACGAAAAACCATACGCACACCTTACCGAGCAGCAGATACGCGATAACGTAAAACAATTTGTTGGTAACATTATGCAGGTGCCTCCCATCCATTCTGCTATTAAGAAAGAAGGAGAGCGAGCATATGACCTTGCACGTGCCGGTGTGGAGGTGAAACTTGACCCAAGACCTGTCGTAATAAATGAGTTTGAAATCCTGAAAATAGAATTGCCTGAAGTGCATTTTCGTGTAGCATGTAGTACAGGCACATATATACGTTCTTTAGCCAACGACTTTGGCGCTGCTTTGGGGTGTGGTGGTTATTTGCAGGAATTGCGCAGAACCAAAATCGGTGATTTTGATGTTGCGGATGCGCCTACACCTGACGAATGGAAATTACACTGGGGTTATGAAGAGAGAAGGCCTGTAAGAAATAGCAAGTCTCAATCTTAATTACAAAGATTGCTAATTGTACCGTTAATTTTATTTGTTTTAGTTAATAGGTAGTGTCTTTCTAAGGTGCTATCTTTAAATCTGTTATGTATTTGCGTAAGTAGATATTCAAATTTGTTTTAAAGGAATGGAGTATTCGGATATATGGATAATAGATGATGACCACATTTATGTTTATGCAGCGCAGAAGCAATTGTCTTTGCATGCTGCCATTAAGCATACTTCTGTCTTTGCAAATGGTAAATTGGCTATAGATGCACTGAATGAACTGCTGTATAAAAAAGCACCACTCCCCCGAATAATATTGTTGGATATCAATATGCCCGTGATGGATGGTTGGGAGTTTATGGAAGCATTTAATGCCCTTGCAGATGATGCATTAAGAACTGTTGCTATATTCATGGTAAGCTCATCTATTTATGAAGAAGATACAGAACGTGCAAAGACCTACAAACAGATAAAGCAGTATATTCAGAAACCATTAAATAAAGAGAAAATCACAGGGATATTTAGTTTATCAAACTGACTATCTTATGCTTAGAAAAACAAAACACGACCCATCAGGTCGTGTTTTGTTTTATAGTAAAATAGTTCTTGTTATACTAGTACATTTCTATCAGCACTTACTATTTCCTTTACAGCATCTGCAATACCTTGGGCATCATAGCCACATTCGTGGTGTAGTTCTTCAGGCTTGCCATGTTCTACCAACCTGTCAGGTATGCCAAGCATTTTCAGTTCTGGTGTGTAGTTATTCTCTGCCATAAATTCAAGCACAGCACTACCCAACCCACCAACTATGGTTCCATCCTCAACAGTAATAATTTTGTTGAAGCGGCTAGCTATCTGGTGCAGTAGTTTTTCGTCCAGTGGTTTTGCAAAGCGCATGTCGTAGTGCGCAGGGCTAAAGCCTTCTGTTTTTAATTGCTGGCATGCTTTCACTGCAAAATTGCCCGGGTGGCCTATTGTCAGTATTGCTACTTCTTCACCATCCTGTATCAGGCGGCCGGTGCCTATTTCTATTTTCTCCATCGGTGTGCGCCATTCAGGCATTACACCTTGTCCGCGTGGATAACGGATAACGAATGGCAACTGGTTTTCGTCAAGCTGCGCGGTATACATCAGGTTGCGCAGCTCAGCTTCATTCATTGGTGCACTTACTACCATATTTGGTATGCAGCGCATATAAGGAATATCGTAACAGCCGTGGTGTGTAGGACCATCATCGCCCACAACACCTGCACGGTCCAGACAGAAGATAACAGGTAGTTTCTGTATAGCCACATCATGCACCACCATATCGTATGCACGCTGCATAAACGAGCTGTAGATGTTGCAGAATACCCTCATGCCCTGTGTAGCAAGGCCTGCACTTAGCGTTACAGCATGTTGTTCAGCAATACCCACGTCTATAGCGCGGTCAGGCATAACATCCATCATAAACTTCAGTGAGCAGCCCGATGGCATTGCCGGGGTAATGCCCATAATAGCAGGGTTTTTTTCTGCCAGTTCTATAATGGTATGCCCGAATACATCCTGATATTTAGGAGGTTCTGGTGTAGTTATTACTTTCTTGTTGATTTTGCCCGTTACCTTATCGAAAGTGCCCGGTGCATGCCAAAGCGTTTGGTCTTGCTCAGCAAGGTCATAGCCTTTCCCTTTCACCGTTTTGATGTGCAGCAGTTTCGGACCCGGAATATCTTTCAGGTGATCCAGCGTTTCAACCAGTTTCAACACATTGTGACCGTCAACAGGGCCAAAATAACGCAGGTTGAGTGCCTCGAATAGATTGCTCGATTTTGAAACCATGCCTTTCAGGCTCGCTTCAATCTTAGAACCTATCTTCTGGAAGTCTGCAGCAGGCAGTTTGCCCAGCAGTTTCCATACATCGTCACGAAACTTGTTGTAGGTATGTGATGTGGTAATGTCTGTCAGGTATTCTTTCAGCGCACCCACATTCGGGTCTATCGACATGTTATTGTCGTTCAGGATTATCAGCACATTGCTGTTGCTGACACCCGCATGGTTCATTGCTTCAAAAGGCAGGCCAGCAGTCATAGCGCCGTCGCCTATCACAGCTACGTGCTGACGGTGGTTTTCACCTTTCAACTTAGAAGCAATAGCCATACCCAAAGCAGCAGATATAGAGGTAGATGAGTGCCCTACGCCAAAAGCATCATATTCGCTCTCGCTACGTTTAGGGAATCCGCTCAATCCGCCATATTTCCTGTTTGTGTGGAATATTTTACGGCGGCCCGTAAGTATTTTATGACCGTAAGCCTGATGGCCTACGTCCCATACCAATTGATCGTCCGGTGTATTCAGTACATAGTGCAGTGCAACGCTCAGTTCTACCACGCCGAGGCTGGCCCCAAAGTGGCCGCCATGCACACTAACACAGTCTATAATAAACTGCCTCAGTTCATTACAAACCTGTTGTAAATCAGTTTTGTTCAGTTTCCTCAAATCGGCCGGGTATTCAATCCGGCTCAGCAATGGGCCTGCTGCTATTTCTTCCATCTACCGAAAACGTGGGATTAATCGTTCAAAAATAGGTAAAAATCTGCTATGCGACTGGTTTTTATAACGTGAAAAGGATGCTAAAAGTTGAGTCTTTTTAAATATGTTTTGATGATTGTACAGATACTAAGCAATTATTGCGCCAAACCTGTGTTACCTTTGCCCTAATTTTTCATTGATGTTCAACCGATACTGGAGGGAATATCCCTGGGTTTTACAGATTACACTTTTCGGACTGATGGCTTTTACCATGACGGCTTTTTCGGCAGTTGTAGTGCAGGCTCTTATTCCTAAAATCAGCGGGTTATCAATAACGGTCATTCAGGATATTACTAAGGAGAGTACAAATACGCAAAAAGCTGCTTTTTTATGGATGCAGGGTATTGTGTCGGTATTCGGGTTTATGGTTCCGCCAATCATATTTGCATATTTAAGTACCCCAAGGGTAAAACAATACTTAGGTATCAGGGCTCCTAACAATCCATTGCATATATTACTTGCAGTTACCATGATGATTGGTGCAATGCCGATATTGCTGGAAATAGCAGGACTGATAAAGAATATCAATCTGGGCAGTGCCAATGATGCCGCACAGAATAAGATTGAAGAAATAACAGAAGCACTGCTTGATATTAAATCTGCAGGGCAATTGATGCAGGTACTCACCGTCATGGCATTAATTCCGGGTATAGGTGAAGAATTGTTTTTCCGTGGGGTGTTGCTCAGGTTCGGGCATCAGCGTGCGGGTAGGATGGTGTTGCCAATTATTATCAGCTCAATAATATTTGCAGCGGTACATGGTACACCTTATAATCTTGTGTCCATTGCTATTGCAGGTGCTTTACTATGTCTTGTTTATTATTGGAGTGGTTCGTTGATTACAGGCATGATAGCCCACATGGTTTATAACGGTAGTCAGATATACTTGTCTTATGCAGCAAAAGACAATGCAGCTTTAAAAGAACTTTCCAAGACAAACCACATGCCTCCAACTTTATTGGCAATTGGCGTTGTGGTGTTTGCAGTATCGCTCTATGCTTTCTGGAAAACAAGAAATACATTGCCTGCAAACTGGTCTGCAAATTTCACCCCTGAAGAGATGCAGGAACAAAACGAGAATATATAGCTATGGCAATGAATTGGCCTACATTTTTTACTCGCCTCGGCAGCGCAATTGTATTCTCAGCTATTATGATGACGGGTTTACTCTGGAATGAGTGGGCTTTTCTTGCCATGGTTAGCCTGATACTTGTATTGTGCTTGCGAGAGTATTTTAAGCTGATACAACTGATAGATACCGAGCTATATATACCGTCATGGTTGCCAGCATTAGTACAAGTGGGCAGTGCGATTACGTTATTACTTACCGCACCGGCACTGAGAGATAAAAATCTGCTGCCATCTATGTTGTTTTTACCGATACTCATATTACTGGCAACAACGCTTTCTAAAAAAACAGCTATGCAGGCCTGTATGCAGTCTTTGGGTGGCATGTTGTATATATTATTACCCATGCTTTTGCTTGTGCAGTTGCGGGCAGCGCATCTTTCTATACCATTGGCATTAGTACTGATGATATGGATGAACGATACGATGGCCTATATAGTAGGTTCTTTTATAGGCAAAACACCTTTTTCGCCCATCTCGCCCAAAAAGACATGGGAGGGTACTGCTGGTGGTGCAATCCTTACTATTGCAGGGGCAGCCATCTGGGGCTATTACTCGCCCTATTATAATATGGTAGACTGGATGGCGCTCGCATTATGTGCTGCTGTTGCAGGTACCGCGGGCGATCTGCTTGAATCTAAACTGAAGCGCATGGCAAATATCAAAGACAGCGGTACAATGATGCCGGGCCACGGTGGTGCGCTCGATAGGTTCGATTCGCTGTTGGTGGCTACGCCATTTGCATACGCATATGCATATTTGTTTATGATGGGTTAACCCTGTTTTTCACAATTCTACACTTATCTTTGCGGCATGACAATTCATCGCGAGGGGTATAAATATATACTGATAGCATCTGTAATCTGGGCTATTATCGGTTTTGTTACTTACAAATACCTGTTGGTAGATTGGCCTATACTATTCTGGCCTGTTAATGTTGCCTGTTTTCTGTTGTGGTTCTGGGTTATCTGGTTTTTCCGTCTGCCTGAAAGGGATTTTACCTACAACGATAACCTGTATATAGCGCCTGCTGATGGTAAAGTGGTAGTAATAGAAGAAACGACTGAAACAGAATACTTTAAAGACAAGAGGTTGCAAGTATCAATCTTCATGTCGCCGCTGAATGTACATGTAAACCGTAATCCGATAGCAGGTATTGTGAAATACATGAAATATCATCCCGGCAAGTATCTGGTGGCTTGGCACCCGAAATCATCTACCGAAAACGAACGTACTACCGTAGTGCTGGCCAATAAACGTACCGAAATACTGATGCGCCAGATAGCAGGTGCACTGGCACGTAGGATATGCTATTACGTAAAAGAAGAGCAACCAGTGAAGCAGAATGAAGAGTTTGGCTTCATTCGTTTCGGCTCAAGGGTAGATATTTACTTCCCTGTAGGTACTAAAATAGATGTTAAAATTGGTGATAATGTGAAGGGCGGGGTTACGGTTTTGGGTAGTATTGCCTAATTTCGTAACTTCAAGTATTACAAAAAAGCGTAAAAAAACAATTTGATATGAAAAAACTCACATTACTGCTTGGTGCGCTGGTTATTGCAGGTGCTACATTTGCTTGCGACGGTAAAGGTAAAGGCGACAAAGCTTGCTGCAAAAAAGGTGAAAAGAAAGAATGCTGCAAGAAAGGTGAAAGCAAATCTTGCGACAAGCACGAAACTGCTAAGAAAGACGAAAAAGCGTCTACAGACAAAAAATCATAATCATTACCTGATTATAAAAAGAAAAGCTCTCCTAAACAGGAGAGCTTTTTATTTTTGGCTTATTCATAAGACCTTTGCCGAATGAATTTCAAAAAGATAACACCTGAAGATGTTGCGTTCTTTCAATCAATTGAAGGTATAAAAGGTGTATTTACGGATACAGAAACACTTGTTAGTTGTGCCAGCGATGAAACAGAAGACCTGCATTACCTGCCGGAAGTTGTTATACAGCCAGAAACAGTTGCAGCAGTAAGTGCAGTAATGGCTTATTGCAATGAGCATAGTATACCTGTTACGCCTCGAGGTGCAGGTACGGGTTTGAGTGGTGGTGCACTACCGGTATTTGGTGGTGTAGTGCTGGATATGAAGCGCTTTAATAAAATCATCAATCTGGATAAGCGAAATCTGCAAGTAACTGTAGAGCCCGGGATGATAACGCAGGAGTTGCAAGATTATGTAAAAGAAGCAGGACTGTTTTATCCTCCTGATCCTGCAAGTAAAGGCTCATGTTTTATTGGAGGTAATGTATCTGAAAATTCAGGTGGGCCGCGCGCCGTAAAGTACGGTGTGGTGAAAGACTATGTATTGAATCTGGAAGTAGTACTGCCCAATGGCGAAGTAATATGGACAGGAGCCAACGTGCTGAAAAACGCAACCGGTTATAACCTTACCCAATTATTGGTAGGCAGTGAGGGTACGTTGGGCGTAATAACCAAGATAGTTTTAAGGTTGATACCTGCAGTGAAGCATGATATGTTGATGCTTGTGCCTTTTAGAAAAGCGGTGGAGGCTTGCGAAGCAGTTAATGCGATATTTATGGCGGGGTATACGCCATCGGCCATGGAGTTTATGGAACGTGATGCACTGGAATGGTCTATGAAATACACACAGGCTATAGGTGTATCATTGCCCGATGATATAGAAGCACATCTGCTGATAGAGGTGGATGGTAATGATATGGACCTGCTCTATAAAGAAATGGAAGCTATAGCAGAAGTAGTACAGCGTTATGATGTAGATGAGTTGCTGTTTGCAGATACCCATGAACAAAAGCAAATGCTTTGGACACTGAGGCGCAAGGTTGGAGAGGCTGTAAAGAGCAATTCTATCTATAAAGAAGAAGATACCGTAGTGCCGAGGGCCGAGCTGCCGGAACTACTGAGTATTATAAAACAATTGGGTAGGGAATACGGTTTTCAGTCGGTATGCTATGGCCATGCGGGAGATGGTAACTTGCATGTAAACATAGTGAAAGGAGCAATGAGTGATGATGACTGGAACAATAAGCTGACAGAAGGGATACGTAAGCTGTTTGCAGAAGTAGTAAGGATGGGAGGCACTATATCGGGAGAACATGGTATTGGTTTGGTACAAAAAAGCTATATGGATATTGCATTCAATAACACCCAGTTAAAAATAATGAAGGATATCAAACAGGTTTTCGACCCTAAAGGAATCCTGAACCCGGGTAAGATATTTGCAGGCTGAATGACATAAATTTTACAATAGGGGTAGCCGCAATAAATGGCGTTTTCATTACGTTTTTAGCCTAACTTCGTAAGCATACATCAATTATTATGAAACAGATAGCACTTGCAGTATTGTTGTTTTTGGGTGTTAACACCGCTTTGGCACAAGATGATGTGCCTATGTACAGCAGCAGTGGCAAACCTGTTAGAGATGGTAAAGTAGCAAGTCGTAAAAAATCAGGCTTTGATGCAAGCCGCATAGTATTCGGTGGTGGCTTTGGTTTCGGTTTCGGTAACATTACTAATGTCAGCATATCGCCAATTGTAGGTTATAGGGTGTCAGATCGGTTTTCAGCAGGTGTAGGTATGGGGTATCAATATTTGCGAATTAAGAACTATTCTGAATTGCGAGATGCTAGTAATAATCCGGTGTACAAACCATTGACAGGTAGTCTTTATTCTCCAAGTGTATGGATGAGGTATGTGTTGTGGAATAATATTTTTGCGCATATCGAGTATGAACATAACTTCATTACACAGCGAGAATATCGCAACAATAATACCATATATATGGGGGCGATAGAAGAGGTGAAATTGAAAGTAAATGCACCGTCATTATTGGTAGGGGCAGGTATACGTCAACCTGTATCAGATAGAGTTTCCATCCTGTTTCAAGGGCTTTATGACGTAATACAAGATAAAAATAGCCCTTACAGAGGCGGGTTGACGTTTCGTTTTGGCATAGTTGCCGGTTTTTAATTAATTCTACAAGACGGCACTACACGTAATTGCTAAACAAATAGCCAGTTTTTGGCTATTTTCACGGCATGAGTTCTGCGTTACTGCTATCTATTATACTTGGCTATTTTGCTTTGCTGCTTGGCATAGCATTTTATACTTCCCGCCATTCAAATAACGAGTCTTTTTTCATAGGCAACCGCAACAGTAAATGGTGGGTGGTAGCTTTTGGTATGATAGGGACTTCCCTATCAGGGATGACTTTTATATCTGTACCAGGAACGGTTGGTAAAGTTGGCTTCGATTATTTTCAGGTTGTATTGGGTTACTGGCTTGGCTATTTTGCAGTAGCATTTGTATTGCTGCCTATTTACTATAAAATGCAGCTTACTTCTATCTACACTTATCTGGAGAAGCGATTGGGGGTAACGTCTTATAAAACCGGCGCACTTTTTTTTATTATATCACGGACACTAGGTGCAACACTCAGGCTATACTTGGTGATAAAAGTGTTGGAGAAATTTGTATTGGAAGACATGGGTATATCTTTCGAGGTAACAGCTATTGTGATTCTGGCATTGATTCTGCTATATACCTACAGAGGTGGTGTTAAAACAATTGTGTGGACAGATACTTTGCAGACAACATTTATGATATTGGCATTGCTGGTATGTGTAGTGTACATTATGAACTCCCTACATCTGGATTTCGGGGCTACATGGCATGCTTTGAGTGAAAAAGGATTTACAAAGATGGTAGGTACAGATGTGATGGCTCCCAACTTCTTCCTGAAACAAGTATTGGGTGGTGCATTTATTACCATTGCCATGACAGGCCTTGACCAGGAAATGATGCAGAAAAACATCAGTGTAAGCAACCTGAAAGATTCGCAAAAGAACATGATTACTTTCTGCTTCACACTGCTGGTAGCAAACTTCATATTCCTGCTACTAGGTGGCTTGCTCTATTTGTATGCAGATGCAAATAGTATAACAGCTGTAGGTGATGATATTTTCCCGACAATAGCTGTGAAGAGCGGACTTCCGTTCTTTATAACAGTTTGTTTTATGATAGGCCTGGTATCTGCGCTCTTCCCCAGTGCAGATGGTGCGCTTACTGCGCTTACCTCGTCTTTCTGTATAGATATATTGGGAATCAAACGCAGAGCAGATTTAAGCGAACAGCAACAATCAAAAATAAGGCTGATGGTACACAATGCATTTGCAGTGGTATTCCTTGCATGTGTGTTCTTTTTCAGAGAGGTAGATAACGGATCGTTGATACAAATACTACTTGTAGTGGCAGGTTATACATATGGTCCGTTGCTTGCACTATTCTCATTCGGTATACTAACAAAGCGCGGTGTGCACAGTGCCAGTGTGCCGTTGATATGCATAATAGCACCTGTATTGTGTTATATGCTAAAGCAACATGATAAAGAGTGGCTTGGGGGCTATGCAATAGGTACAGAACTGCTGATAATTAACGCGGCTTTGACCTTTAGCCTGCTATTTTTGTTTTCGAACAAGAATGGTAATAACGTACTAAAAGAGGCATAACTATGAAAGATAAACTGACGAATATCAAGCTCCGTGATTGGACAGAAACCCGTGCGCACAGCAGTTGGCAGGTGTTTAAAATAATGGCTGAGTTTGTACAGGGTTTTGAAACCCTTGCTAAAATTGGGCCATGTATTTCAATATTTGGTTCTGCCAGAACGAAGCCCGGACATAAGTATTATGAGATGACTGTAGAGGTAGCAAAACGACTGGCAGAAGAAGGCTTTGGTATCATCACCGGAGGTGGTCCTGGCGTTATGGAGGCAGGGAACAAAGGTGCGAAAATGGCCGGCGGCCGATCTGTAGGGTTGAATATAGAATTGCCTTTTGAGCAGCACGGTAATCAATATATAGATGCAGACAAATCGCTGAACTTCGATTACTTCTTTATTCGTAAAGTAATGTTTGCCAAATACTCTCAGGGATTTATCATGATGCCGGGAGGATGGGGGACAATGGATGAGTTTTTTGAAGTGGCAACACTGATACAAACCAGAAAATTCACCCAGACACCTATGATATGTATGGGGTCAGACTATTGGAAAGGTTTGATAGAGTGGATGAAGACAACAATGTACGAACAGGAATCGTACATCAGCCCGGGAGATCTTGACATGATAAAGATATTTGACACCGCAGATGAAGTGGTGAGTTATCTGCATGAATTTTATTCGCACAACAAATTACAGCCCAATTTCTGATGACGCAGGTATTATTGCCTATTGAAATAGACAGGTATGCCGAAAAGTACACTACGGCAGAAAGTGAAGCATTAGCAGCACTAAATAGAGAAACACATATAAAAGTAGATCTGCCTGTAATGTTATCGGGCAAACTGCAAGGAGGTTTTTTATCTATGATAAGCCATATGCTGAAGCCCAGAATAGTATTGGAAATTGGTACTTATACGGGTTATTCTGCCATTTGTCTGGCACAGGGATTGGCAGATGATGGGCATTTGCATACAATAGATATTAACGAAGAGTTGCAAGACATGTGTTTTCGTTACTTTTGCAAAGCAGGATTAGAGAATAAAATAACCCAACATATAGGTAAGGCTGCAGAGATAATACCTGACATCAATGAACAATTTGACCTTGTATTCATTGATGCCGACAAACAAAACTATCACCTGTACTACGATATGGTATTTGATAAAGTACCTGTTGGCGGCTTTATACTGGCAGATAATGTACTATACAACGGAGAGGTAGTGCTGCCCGATGCAGAGCAGAGCAAGAATGCTAAGGCAATGCATGCATTCAACGAAAAGGTAAAAGCGGATAGCCGTGTAGAACACGTATTGCTACCTGTTAGGGATGGCATAATGATGGTAAGAAAAATAAAGAATTGATAATAAACGTATTTGAAACAGTATGAGAAAAGGTTTACTCAGTGGTGTATTTGTGATGGCATCTTTGTGCTCTTTTGCACAAGGTGCGGGATATGAAGAAAGGGCAAAATCTTATATCGAGCAGTATAAATTCCTTGCAGTAGCAGAGCAAAAAAGAAGTGGTGTGCCCGCAGCGATAACACTGGCACAAGGTATACATGAAACAAGTGCAGGTGCAAGTGAGTTGGCTACGATGGCTAATAATCACTTTGGAATTAAGTGCAAAAAGGAGTGGACGGGCGAAACATTTGCGCATACAGACGATGCGCCTAATGAGTGTTTCAGAAAATACAGTAGGGCAGAAGAGTCTTACAAAGATCACTCTGACTATCTGGTGAAAAGCCCACGCTATGCAGAGCTGTTTAGGCTGTCAGTAACTGATTATGCTTCTTGGGCAGTAGGTCTTAAGCGTTGTGGCTATGCAACCAATCCACGTTATGCACAAGTGTTAATAAAGCTGGTAGAAGATTACAAGTTGCAGGAGTTTACCTATGCGGCTTTGAATAATACAGATATTAACACAGGTTATGCGAGCGCTCCGGGTGTTTATGTGCCTGAAGAAGATGCAAGAGAACAACTGGTAAAAGTTGCTAAACCGGCAGAGGTAGTTGCCATATCAGCTGTTACTACACCTGCTGTAATTTCTAAGCCGCTAAGCACGCCATCTGCAGAGGCTTTAATAGCTGAAGAAATTGTAGTTCAACAACCTATAATGCCTGCTGCTGCAGAAACTACATCCAATGCCTTCAAGCCAGCATATGGGCAAATGGTACGCGTGAACGGATTGAAAGCTGTGTATGCCCGTAAAGGAGATACTCCACTTGAATATGCATATAAGACAAGCATCAGGTATCAGAAATTGTTAGAGATGAATGAAATTGACGAACGCCCATTACCACAAGATATGTACTTGTACCTGGAACGTAAAAATACAAAGGGTGTACGTGCTACTCATACTGTTAGGCAAGGGGAAACAATATTTAGTGTAGCGCAGGCAGAGGGAATGATGGTGAAGAGCCTCATGGATATGAATATGATAGAACCCAATGAAGAGCCTATTGCGGGTACTATACTTGAATTGCAACAGTTCAGAACTGTAAAGCCAGTAGTAGTTCTTAAAAAGAAAGAAGTAACAAGTGCTTATGTAAAACCTACTGCATATCCTGTTGCAACATCTGTTGCTCCGTCAACAATTCCAACATCTAAAGTATCACAGCCTTCGCGCATTAAAGTAGTAGAAGAAATAAAAGAACCTGAAGTAGTAAAAGTTGCTGAGAAGCCAATTGAAATCAGCATCCAGCCGCAAACTGCCATAAAACAAGGAGATGTTGAGTCGCCCGTTGTTCAGGAAGAGGTGATTAAAACGCAGGCAAAACCTGTTGTAGTTTCTCCGGAATCGACAGTAGAAGTAGCTAAGGTAGAATCTGTTAATGCGATAGAAGTTGTAAAAGAAGCAAATGTTGAAGTAGGTGTAATGCCTGAACAGAAACCTGTTGGTGCAGCAGAAAATATTGAAGTAATAAAAGCAGAAGTGCCTGTCAAGCCGGCTATTGAAAAAGTACAAACCAAAGTTGCAGCAGTAAGTACACCAGCAAAAATAGCTGAAACGACAGTTGTAAAAGAAGTTCCAAAGCTGGTTGAAAGCATAAAGATAGAAGAGCCTGCTGTAATAGAGCAACCCAAACCCATTGTAGAAATGGAGACTGTAGCTTCTGTTAATAAACCAGCTACATTACCTACAGCTAAGCCTGCTGCAGTAGCAGCAAAAACTGTAGCAGTACCTGTTATAGAAGAAGAACCTAAAGACGAGCTAGACAAGCTGAAACGTAAGTTTGATAAAGTAGTATATGCGAAGGATAATACACGAGCTGCAACACCATCTCAACCAACAATAGTTGCAGTGCCGAAGCCTGATACGATGCGTGCTATTACCAAGCCTGCAGAAACTGTGTCTGAAACAGCTACACAAATACAGCCATCAAGCGATCCTGCTAAATTTCATGTAGTGAAAAAAGGAGAAACAGGATTTTCTATTGCTAAGAAATACGGCATTACTGTAAGACAACTAAATGATTGGAATAACCTAAACTTTGGTGCAATACAGGAAGGGCAAAAGCTACGTGTAAAACCATAACCATGGCAATAGTACAAGTGCTGGATAAACAGTTTGAGAAATATATACAACACACAGCCATTGCAGAGCGAGTAGCTGCAATGGCTGTGCAACTTAATGAAGATTATGCAGGGTTGACCCCCTTATTTCTTGGAATACTAAATGGCTCTTTCGTGTTTGCTGCAGATTTGTTTCGTGGCATCACCATTCCCGCAGAAATATCTTTTATAAAACTAGCGTCTTATAAAGGCACAACATCGACAGGGAATATTATTACCGCTATAGGCCTGGAAGAAAACCTGACAGGCAGACATGTGGTAATTATAGAAGATATAGTTGATACAGGACGTACATTGTATAGCTTCTTGCCACAAATATTACAACAGCAACCCGCATCATTAAAAATTGCCTGCTTTTTGTCAAAGCCTGATGCACGTGTGTGTGATGTGCAGCCAGATTATACAGGTTTTGAGATACCCGATAATTTTGTAGTAGGTTATGGGCTTGATTACGATGGTATGGGTCGTAATCTGCCTGATTTATATACGCTCCGCGGTAATCAGTAGAAAATATTCTCTATATCAGTTGTGATAATGCCTGCTGCTTTTGCTTTGCTGAACATTGTTTGAATAGCGGCGCGGCCCATGTCACCCAAGTCTGTTGTGTATTCGTTTACATACAGGTCTATGTGTTTGCGCATTACGGCATCTTCCATTTCCTGCGCATTACATTCTACAAAAGAAGATAGCTGTGGGTAGTGCTTCCAAGAGTATGCAAGACTGTCTTTTATCACAGCATCTACAGTGGTTGCCAATTCGCTACCCAATTCTCTTTTTATTACAATGCCCCCCAGTGGTATTGCTGCATTCATTTCCTGCTCCCACCAGTCGCCCAAGTCTATAAGTTTTACCAAGCCTTTCTGTTGGTAGGTGAAGCGGCTTTCATGTATTATCAGACCGGCATCGTAATTGCCATCCAGCACAGCTTGTTCTATTTCACTGAACAATACTTCGGCCTTATTTTTAGCATGGGGTAATGCTAGTGATAGCAGTAGGTTGGCCGTAGTATTAATGCCGGGGATGGCTATTTTGAAATCTGCAGCATTGGTAAGGTCTAATGCCTCTTTTGCAATCAACAATGGGCCTACACCTTTGCCAAGTGCGCTACCGCTGTGTAGCAATGCATATTTATCTACAGTATGCAGGAATGTATTGTAGCTAAGTTTGGTAACATCTAGCTTGCCAGCCATTGCCCACTGATTGAGTGTTTCTACATCTTCCATTACATAGTCAAACGTTAACCCTCTGGTATCAATTTTTCCATTTACCATTGCATCAAAAATGAATGTATCATTCGGGCAGGGGCTAAATCCAAGCGTTAATTTCATGACTCAAAATTACGTAGCAATATCCACATCGTTTTCATGTTGGTATAAGTAGTTTGTAGACACACAAAAAATTTAAAAATCAGGCTATATTTGCCTGCCCAAATCTTGTTCGGGAAGTAGCGCAGCCCGGTAGCGCACTTGGATGGGGTTCAAGGGGTCGCAAGTTCGAATCTTGTCTTCCCGACAAACGGAAAGCTCGGCAGTAATGTTGGGCTTTTTTGTTTTCAATAGGTATCGTTACTGTTAAAAATCTTCAGCTATTTCAAACTCCATTCGCTTTTTAGAGACAGGATGGGTGAATGCTATATATGCAGCATGCAGGTGGAGCCTTTTGTCTGAAGTGCCGTAAAGGTCGTCGCCAACTATTGGCGCATTGAGCCCTAGTTGATGGGCAGCATGCACGCGTAACTGGTGTGTGCGGCCGGTAAGTGGCCAAAAATGAATTCGGGTAATACCGTCTTTCACTTCAATAACTTTCCATTGGGTTATGCTTTTCTTGCCGGTTTCAAAACAAACAAGTTGCATGGGCCTGTTGTATAAGTCGGGTATTAAGGGTAGCCTTATTTCCCCTTCACTATCACTAATAGCTTTTGAGAGCAGCGCTGTATATCTTTTGGTTACTGCACGATTTAGAAATTGCCTTTGAATCTGTTTGTGTGCTTGTGGCGTTTTGGCAACTAATAATAGACCTGAAGTGCCCATGTCGAGCCTGTGAATTATCAGCGGCTCGGCTATAATCATTGCATCTTTTAGTCTGCTATATACAGAGTCGTCTATATCTATGCCTGGAACAGAACGCAAACCTGCAGGTTTATTTACTACTACCAGCGATTCGTCTTCATAGATGATATCCAGACTGATATTGTCTTTGGCAGGTAGTAAAAACGGATTTTCGTCTACAGTTATGCCTTCCAGCATGTGTGCAAGTATTGGTTTGCATTTGCCTGTGCATGCAGGGTAGAATTGTTTATGTTGCCTGATTTCGGATTTTGGAGAGCTGCCCCACCAGAACTCTGCCATGGCAAGAGGTTTGTAGCCATGGGCAAATGCATATTGTAAAAGCTTGGGAGTAGCACATTCGCCCGCGCCTGCCGGTGGTTTGCCAAAAGCTGTAGACTTAAAAATATCTTGCAAGCTTTTTTGTCTGCCTTCAATATTCAGAAATGTGTATTGCACAAATAGTTGGTTTTGTAAGATGGCCGATCGCTCTTTGCGCTCATCTTTTAAGGCTTCAATACGTAGTTCGTAAGGTGAAAGTTGTGTCTTGGTATCTTCTAGTATTTCTTCCCACTTTTCTGTAAGTACTCTTAGTAAATATTTGTCGTATAGGCTTTGCTTAATCAGGTCTGCTTCAAATAGTTTGTACTCGTTTGCATCCAGCTTGCTTTTCTTTTCTGCTCTCAGGAGCGCGCGGCTATCTTTATTTTGTTTTAATTGTTTTTTGAATGCAGAAATTTCTTCCGCAGATTGTAAACTAAGCTGTTCAATATTTTCTTTTAGTCTAATGTAGTTTTCATCACACAAGATGGATTCTATTTGCGTATTAACAGCGCTGATTACTTCCTGCTCTTTCAGAAAAAAACTATTCTCTGTCAGCATATCGAAAACAGGAGGGACAAATCTCGGATGATCGTTGGTGCCGGCAAGCTTGCCCGAAAAAGCAGATAAATAACCAATTTTACCTTCATTATCTGCAGCTACTAATACACCGAACATTTTCCCGATAACCATATCGTCTCTGTCAGCAGAAAGGCCAAAATTATGGTCAAGGTCTGTATGTGTTTCAAGATAATGCTGCAACTCTGCTGCTGCTATTTTGGTAAGTGGGTGAGGCTCGTAGTAAAATGGAAAAGTAAACCTTTCCGGCAGGGCTATATTATTGACAGTGCTATCAGCGAAATAAGATAGTTTATGTTGATTGTCGATGCCCAAAACTTACCGGATAAAATTTAAGTTGCGAATTTACTGTATCTGTTTTAGAAGAGGGTAGTCTAAAATTACCTCAAAAAAAAGCTACCCAATTGAGTAGCCTTTTGTTTGAAAAAATATTTAGCATAATTAGTGCAAATCTGCTGCTATCAGTCTTAAAAACTCAGAACGTGTTTCGTTTTTTTCAAACTGTCCGCTGAATGCTGATGTAGTAGTAGTGCTGTTTTGTTTTTGCACACCGCGCATCATCATACACAGGTGTTTTGCTTCAATTACTACAGCCACTCCAAGAGGATTCAGCGTTTCTTGCAATGCATCAAGTATTTGATGTGTCAGGCGTTCCTGTACTTGCATACGACGAGAGAAACAATCTACTACACGTGCCAGCTTACTTAGTCCTGTTATATAGCCATTAGGTATGTAGGCTATATGTGCTTTGCCAAAGAAAGGCAGCATATGGTGTTCGCACATAGAGTATAGTTCTATGTCTTTAACGATCACCATCTCGCTGTAAGATTCCTGAAATTTTGCAGAGTTCAGTATGGCTTTGGCATCCATTTCATAACCCTGTGTAAGGTATTGCATGGCTTTAGCTACGCGTTCGGGTGTTTTCAGCAAGCCTTCGCGGTCAGCATCCTCACCCAACAGCTCTATAGAAGAACGGTAATTCTCTATCAGCTTCGCGGTTATGTCTTCGTCGTAATGTTCTGTTTTTTTGTAAGACACGGTAGTCAATTCAGAGGTTAATAATTAACCGAAGTACTCTACATAGATACGTTGTGTTTCTACCAACTTAACGGCATGCATAGCAGCGCCATTTTTTTCAATGTGTGGTTTTAACTCATCCCATATAGCCATGGCAAAATTTTCAGCACTGGTAAACTTGCCCTGCATAAAGTCAACGTCTAAGTTCAGATTCTTATGGTCAACTCTTTCAACAATTACATCCTTAATAAGTTCGCCAAGTGTTTTGGCATTGAATACAAAACCTGTATCAGGGTTTGGATTGCCTTTTATGGTAACATGCAGTTCGTAATTGTGGCCATGCCAGTTAGCGTTTGCACATTTGCCAAATACTTCGATATTCTTTTCGGCACTCCAACTTTCGTTGAAAAGCCTGTGGGCGGCATTAAAATGCTCCACACGTGTCAGGTAAACCATTTCAAATAATTAATATGTTGCAAAATTAGCTTTAGATAACGGTTTGGACAAAAAGTAGTTATTTGCAGTATGAAGATACTGCTGATAGCAGCCACAGAGGCTGAAATAGCCCCATTGACAGAATATATTGAACCTTTTAAAACGTCTCCTGATGGTCATAATTATACGTTTGGTGATGCAAATATCAGGTTGCTGATTACCGGTGTAGGTATGGTAGCCACGGCATATAATCTAACTAAAGAGCTGGCAAAAGACCAGTATGATATGGTATTGCAGGCAGGTGTTGGCGGGGCTTTCAGCAGTTCTATTGCCTTGGGCGATGTCGTACTTGTCGGGAGGGAGCGCTTTGCCGACTTGGGGGTGGAGGATAATGGCAATTATATAGACATATTTGATTTAGGACTGCTGCAGACAAACGAAAAGCCATTTACAGACGGGTGGCTGGAAGCGCCTGCTACTGGGTGGTTTGCCGGACTTGGACTGAAAACGGTAAACGGAGTGACGGTTAATACAGTATCCGGAACCTTAGCTACAATTGGACGGATTATTGATAGTTATAATCCGGATGTAGAAAGTATGGAAGGAGCTGCCATGCATTATGTGTGCCTGCAGGAGGGGATGCAGTTTGCACAAATACGTGCAATTTCTAACTATGCAGAGCCCAGGGATAAATCGAAATGGCAGATGGGCAAGGCGATTAAGAACCTGAATGATGTGCTGAAAGCCTTAATAGATACCCTGAAACCGGTTCAAAGTAGCTAAAATGTTGAAAACTATATTGGTTATTAACAGTTTGAAGAAGGGGGATTTGGATAGTACGTTATCTTGTATATATTTGTCTCCGTACAATAACTAATAAACTAAAAACAAGAACAGTGGCGTACGACAACAAAAACTTCGGTGGAGAAAACCGTAATAGTGAGAGCTTATTCAGTAAGCGTATAAAAGCAGGTAAACGCAGAACATATTTCTTTGATGTTCGCTCTACCCGTGGCAATGATTATTTTATCACAATCACTGAAAGCAAAAAGCGCTTTGACGACAACGGTTATGACAGGCACAAAATGTTCTTGTATAAGGAAGATTTCAACAAATTCCTGAATGCACTTACAGAAACTGTAAACTACGTTAAAACAGACCTGATGCCTGATTTTGACTTCGATGCTTACAACCACGATCAGGAAAATGAAGAAGGCGCACCAATGGCAACTACAGACATGGGCGAAAGTGTAGATAACAGCGCCAGTGTTGATGAGTGGAAAATGTAATAAATTGAAACTTATAATATGAAGCCGGGTATTTGCCCGGCTTTTTTAGTCTTTTATCGTTGATGTTTACCTATTAGGAAATAATTGTTTTGATTGGCAGTAAAAAATGGGGCTAAAAACTATAGGTAAACCGGAAATTTGATTAATTTAACGCTTGCGTTAAGTTATAAACTATAAAATAATATATTTAGGATAGTATTCTGAAAAATCTGCCGTATGAAAAAATTGCTATTATTCACGCTATTGATAGGTATTAAAGCACAGGCACAGGAGTTGGAAGGTGGCGTTGGTGGTGGTTTCAGTATCAATGGACAACCGACAGATAATATGGTCTACAAAGGAGACCAATCTGTTATGAACTACTCTACCAATCTGAGGCTTTTATATACTACCAAAAATCTATGGCAGATTGGGTTGGAAGGTCATATGCATGAACTTTCTTCAAAATCGTCTAAAAAATATGGTGGCTATATTAACAATGCTCTGTTAGTAGATTCTATTGGTGGCGATGATAAAAAACTAGTATATGCAAAGCATGCAGTTAATATCATGGCTGTTATAAATAAGCGTTTCGACTTCAAAGGTGGTGCAAGCTACGCATATATTGGTGGTGCTATTGGTGTAGGTTTTGCGCGCAACAATGCCCATAAATATGATGCAAATGAGTCTTACAATGGCCCTGATGGTGGACGAGGAATAGCTTATGGTGCTCAGTTGGGCTATGCTGCCAATGTTTCTGCAAACATCGGTATCTATCTCGAAGCTGCATTCCGCTACTACAATTTCGATTACAAAGATGCCGGGGCTCCGCAAATATGGACAAATCCGCAACCTCTGAAGTATAGCATCATGGCATTCCCTGTAACATTTGGTTTGCGCTATACATTCATAAAAATTCCTGGTAGTGCATATGGTACTTACAATAAATACAACCGCCGCTACTACGAAAACAAACGATATAATAGAGGTAAGTACTAAACAGAACCTTTTTAAATAGTTACATAAATAGCTTGGTATTATATGCCAAGCTATTTTGTTTTTATAGTCTGCATCGATGCATTATTGATATATTTCAGAAAGTTTAAGTGGGTATTAAATTAGACTGAAAATATATGAAAAGAGGCGAGCGTAATTACGCTCGCCTCTTTTCATGAAATAATGTGATATTATTTATTGTTGTTAAACAAAGTATACAATACGACAAAGAGAGAAAGAACAGATGTTGTTAATGTTATGTATCTATCTTTTGATGTATCGGTAGTACCTGTTCTGGCTTTAGCTTTACCTTGTTCTACGTATAAAACATCTCCGCTCCGCATGTAATAATATGGAGATTTGAATAACTCTGTAGAATTCAGATTAAAGCGAATAAACCTTTTTTGTCCATTTTCTTCACGTATCAGTAATACATTGTCGCGTTTACCCGTTACACTTAAATCTCCGGCAATAGCAATGGCATCTAAAATACTTGTTTTTTCATCGTTAACAATATACTTGCCAGGACGAGTTACATCGCCTAAAACATTTATATAAAAATTTAAGAATCTTACATTTACGATAGGGTTTACATAGTATGTACTAGCCTTTTTACGTATGGTTTCCTTTGCTTCTGTAGTTGTTTGGCCCAAAACACTAACTATGCCTACCAGTGGCACTTCAATCATTCCATTTTTATCT
>DGQM01000001.1 GCA_002389765.1 Bacteroidetes bacterium UBA4414
CTAGTGTACTTGAAAGATTGATAGAAATAAATGATTTACCCTCGCCACTCATGCTCGATGTTATCAGAATAGTCTTTTCTGCATCATCTGTCAGCATGAACTGAATATTGGTACGCAGTGCTCTGAATTGCTCTGCAACAACTGTCCTTGCATCTTTCTTTACTACCACTACCTGTTCTTCAGTTACCGATGCAATTTCACCAAGTATTGGGGTTGCAGTGCCGGCTTCCACATCAGTACGAGACTTAACCCTGTTATTAAACAATTCTTTCAACAATATCCTGATACCAGGTACTAGCAAACCTATTACCAATGCTATCAGGTAAATTTTCGACTTAACGGGAAATACTGCTCTGCCGGATTGCTTTGCAGAATCTATTACTTTCAGATTAGATACTGTGGCAGATTTAGATATTGCAGCTTCTTCTCTTTTCTTCAACAAGAATAAGTATAACTCTTGCTTGATTGCTTGTTGGCGAGCATATTCTCTCGACTCTCTTTCTTTTGATGGCACTGCTCTTATGCTGTTATCAATTACATCTGCACGAGATTTCAGTTCATTTACTGTTATCTGATAACCGCGCTTTAGAGATGTAATATAATTTCTGATACCTATCCTCAGATCTTCAAGCTGTGCATCAACATTTCTAACCTGCGGGCTGTTTTCTGTGAAAGACATCAGCAATCTTTGACGCTGTGTTTGCAGATTGTTGTAATCACTGATAATATTTACAAGTGTTGCATCTTGTGCTATCAGCGTAGCAGGCATTACCCTTGTATTGTTGCTGCTATTCTNNAAGCCTATTGCGGCTTTTAAAGTTTTCAATAGATTTTTCTACAGATGTAAGTTCATCGCTCATCAGCCCTAGCCTGTCTTCTATAAAGCGGATAGTACCGTTTGCAACTTCGTTTTTATCTTCAATATTCGTTTCCTGATATTGCTGTATCAGTTTTTGCAAAATATCTTCCCCTCTTTGCGGTATTTCATCTCTGATAGATAAGTTGATAATGTTTATCTGTCTATTGATGAGTTCTACACCCAAAGAAGAAAGGTAAGATTCCGTTATGTCTTCAACAGGGGTTATATTAATAGTATATTCTTCTACATCACGATAAATATGTGCATCATTCGGGTTGCGTTCTATTACTACAGTAGAAACCGGCAATTGTAAAGTATCTCCATATTTACCTTGCCAGGTTCTTTTATCATTATACAGTTCAAACTTGTCTCCGCCAAGCGGCTTCAGTGTGTAGCTATAGAAAGCAATTACCGCGGTATCGGGTATCAGCGTTTTAAACAAAAACGGCCCATCATTATAAATGGCAGATGTTTTTATAGCCCCGGGTATGAAGTATTGAATATTTAGATCCATCTGTGCAACTACCCGTTGCATCAATAATCGGCTTTTAAATATCTCTACCTCATTTTCAATATTGCTTACAGAGTTGCCTACACCAAGTTCCTCCAAAAGTGCACCATTTACACCTTGGCTTTGCTCGCTTTTTATCAGCACTTTTGCTTTGATTAGATATTGCGGAGTGGCGTATCTAAGGTAGCCAAATGCAAAAATCAATGCCACAGCCACAGATATAGCAATAGATGGCCAGTAGTCCACAAGTCGGGACAGCAGCCTTTCTACATTTATACGATTTGCCTGCCTGTTATCGGCAAACATTGGCTCTATATTATCCTGCATGTATGCAATAATCTAAACTTTAAAGATAGTTATGCTATATTAATAATACTATATCCCGAAAGCTTAATAACCCGTTGTTAACTAAGATTTCAGGATGTTTATATAGCTATTTGCCAGTTCTTGCCCTGCTTCTTTATCAAACCAAACCTTCAGTGCTTGTCCGTTCGCAGCCAGTTTGGCTTTATCAGATGTGTATGCCTGTAAAAGCCTACTAATTTCTTCACTATTGTTGGTATTGAAGAAAGGCGGCATTTTCATCCCTGTATTAGTCTCAAAAACGCTATCAGGCATATCTACATATTGAAAGAACGGCACCCCCTTAGCCATAAACTCCCAGCCTGTACCCCCCCACACAGCACCGCCAAACTCACCGCCACCAAAATGTACATGTTCCAGCAACCGCATTATTTTTTTGCGGCTCATCACTGGCAGCCATATTACTTTATCAGTAACACCCAGTTCTGTAATCAATTGCTTTGAAGCTTCTACTGCTTCTCCATAACTAAATAGCACCAGCAATGGATTAGTATCTGTCTGCTTCGCAAAATCGGCGAAGCCTTTTATTAGTATATCGTTTCGTTTTATCTCCCACGTTCTGCTCCCTTCTGGGAAATGAGATACATGGCTGAAAACTACAGGATAGTGTTGATTGAATTTTTTAACGGTTGCAGAAAGCAATTCATCATCACTTTTCGCCTGCTCTTTGTTGTATATCATTAGCAAAGGCAGTGATTGTGTCCTTACACCAATCTTCTCAGCCTTCAGCCTGCTTTCTTCATCTATCGTACCAACAACTTTGGTATTATGCTTTAGCCCGTTTATCTGATAGTAAGCTTCAATTTTTTCTTTCAGGTAGTGAACAGCTTTTGTTTTGGTAATGCGATACGTGTATTCTATACCCACACAATAGGGTGTAAACAAATCGAGCTTCATACCTGCTTTGTAGAAATATGCAGGTGCAAAACCACAGCCTATATAGTAATCGTATCCTTCAAATTCCTTACGAATATCCGCAGCGGACATTTTGAAATACTGCCCAAGTGCTCCGCCGTTTATTTTCGTTTGTTTGATGTAAGGCTTCCACTTCTCAATATCCCACGTATCATTCTCTGGGAGGAAATGGTTTATCTCATCAGCAAACAATAACAACTCTGCATCTACACCTGCATCGCGCAAATAGCGCATCAGCGAGAAGAAATTGTTATTCATATTACCAATGAGTGCTACCCTCATTACAGCTTAGCAAAATTGGTCAGTAGCTTCATGCCAAACTTGTGGCTCTTTTCCGGGTGAAACTGTGCACCCATTATATTATCACCATTCGTCAGCATCGAGTCGAAATCGTAACCGTAATGCGTACGGGCTATTACATATTTATCGTCCTCTGCTTTAGCATGGTAAGAGTGTACAAAGTAGAAACGTGGGTCAGCCGGCAGATCATCTACCAATGCGCATTGGTTCACAACACTTATTTCGTTCCAGCCCATGTGTGGTACTTTCAGGTCTGTGGGTTGTGGAAAATTAAACTTCACTGTTTTAGCAGGTATCCAACCCAGCCCCTTCAACACACCTTCCTCGCTCGATTGTGTAAGCAGTTGCATGCCTAAACATATACCTAAAACCGGCACTTTATCTTCCAGTGCTTTTTTATTCAGAACGGCTCTCATACCAGCACCATCTATCTGCTGCACGGCAGCGTCAAATGCACCAACGCCAGGCAACAGTATTTTTTTTGCATTGGCAATTTTTTCCAGGTCTCCTGTTATTTCACAAGCAGCACCTATACGTTTCAGCATGTTTTGTACAGATGCAAGGTTGCCCATGCCGTAGTTGACTATCGTTATCATGCTTGTTGTTGCTTTTTCAGTTTCTCTATATCCAACGGAAAACAATACTTGAGGTAGAAGCTCTTAGGTACAAGGCTCGATTTGTACAGCATGTAAAACAGCGGCCTCATTCGCTCAAATGTTTTCTTGTATGTTTTATAATCCCAGAAGAATTTCTTCGGCGCTGTCATCAATGCATCATATTCGGCATCGCTCAGCTCCAGTCTTTTCTTAAAGAACGGGATCAGATCTTCTTCTATATGCGGTGGTTTTGAATATTCTGCAAGCGCATCTTCACGCTTCATATCTCCCGAACGCACAGCTGCCGAAAGACTATTGTTACGCTGATCTAATTTGAAACGTTGCGGATGATACACACTGTGGTGAAAAGCAGTCATTCTGTTTTCCAGATGGTGGCCACCGTAGTATTCCCAGTTGTATTCCTTTTCAAGCATAGCACGCGCTTCTGCTTTATTGTACGGGATATACCAAAACGGGCGTATTTTTTTTATCTTCTTAAAGATGATCCATTTCAGAAATGCTGTGAGTGGCATGTTGGGAAATGTCTTCATCTTCATTGTACCAAAGCGCTTATGTATGTTGCTGATGTATTTACCATCTACATACATAATGCCGAGTGGCGATATGCCTTCTGCTTTGTAAGAGTGCCCTTCCAGCACGTATTTAATACCAAACTTACTTGCTGCTCGATACAATACTTCTGCCAGTGCTATATCTGTCGGGCCGTCCAGTTCAGGCACACCTGCTTTCAGAAATGCCTTAAATACATCGTTCGATTCTTTATTGTCTATTACATAAGTATCTAGGTCTACATTCAGTTTACCCAATACTTTAAAAATATTCTGTGTTGCAATCGCGGTATTCCATGTATTATCATAGTGTACTGCCAACGGGCGCAGCCCCCATTCCTTCACTGCCATGTGTACCATATACGAAGAGTCTGTACCGCCACTTACACCTATCACACAGTCATAAGGCTTGCCTGCTCCATCTTTCTTTATCTGCTCTACTATAGCAAGAAAGGTGTTGATACCTTCCTGTGTACCTGTCTTATATTCTTCCTGTAGTTGGTCCATGGTTTTGCAATAGTTGCATACGCCCTGTTCGTCAAACACTATGTTCGGAACAGTTTCATCGTATATACACCTACTGCAAATCTTCTTTTCTGCCATGCTTAATAATACTTTAATTCAGGTTTGCCATCTGCACCTATCAACACTTCTCCTATCTGCTTTGCAGGGTTGCCTGCTACTATTGCAAAATCATTTACATCGCGGTTCACAAAACTATTGGCTGCTACTATACAATGCTTACCTATCGTTACACCATTCTGTATCATACTCTGCGGACCTACAAAACAACTATCACCTATTGATACCGCACTGTATTCATATTTCTCTTTACCACCGCTTACTGCCCACTTCACTGTATTGTGTGTGTAGATATGTACACCTGCACTTATAGAACAGTTAGAACCAATCGATAATCCACCTGTGCCATCCAATATAGTATAAGGGCCTATCCATGTATCATTACCCACTTTCACATCTCCGAAAACAGTACAGCTATCATACACACTTGTACCCTCGCCAAAGCCCAGATACCTTGCTTTTTCCCAACGGTCTGTAAACAGTTCGTTTACAGGCAATACACGGTTATATTGCTTCTTCATCCTGTTGCGCTTAGCAGCAAACAGGCGTTTCAGTATAGTATTAATATACTTTTTCATTGTTGAGGTATATACGGCACCACCATTCAAAGCTCAGGAAAGACCAAAGCAACAAACGATGATTCACACCTTTTTCTGTATGCTCTTTGATGATGTGTTCTATATAAGATGGATTGATAAAATCTGCACTCACTGTCTTCTTACCCAACAGCAGGTCTTTTATGTAGTCTGCATTCTCACCACGATACCAGCTTTCGTCCGGTGCAGAGAAGCCTTGTTTTTTTCTGTTGATTATTTTCTCAGGCAGGAAGCTCATCATTGCTTTGCGCAACACATTCTTGCCATCGTCATATTCCTTATAAGCGCGTTTCTTTTCATTGAGTGTGTCATTCTCATTCACCCTCTTCATCATTTCCAGATTGCCCAGTTTGTGCTTCACCGGTATTTTCATAGCCATGTCTACAAGGTCGTTGTCCATAAAAGGAAAACGCTCTTCCAATCCATTTGCCATAGACAGCTTATCGCCAACTAAAAGCAAGCCCGGTAGAAAAGTTTTTATCTCGAAGTACAGGCTGTTTTCTATATGATGTTCAGGTGTGTCGTATTGTAGTTTATCATTGAAGGTAAATACACGTTCAAAAACAGAACGTGGTTCTGCAATATCTACTTTTCTGTAAGTATCTGCGGTAAACAGTTTCTGCTTATCATTATCAGGCACCAGCCTTTGCCAGAAGCTGTAGTAATTATCAAAAAACGCTTGTTGGTCCAGCGACTGATATACACTGTAATACCTCCACGGATAACCACCAAACAATTCATCGCCACCTGTACCCTGCAAACATACTTTTACAAACTTGGATGCAAGACGGCTGATGTAGTAGTTGGGGTAACACATACCCACACGCAAATCTTCCAGATGGTATATAACGCGCGGCAGCGACCAGCTTAAATCTCCTGCATTAATAACTTGTTCATAATGCTCGGTTTTGAAATAGTTGGCCATCAACTCTGCATCACGGCGTTCATCATAGTTGGCTTCCACTCCTGTTACCTCGCTCATATCAAAGCCTGCGGTAAATGTGGTGAGCCTGTCTGTATGCGATGATGCAATAGCCGTAACAGAGCCAGAATCCATACCACCACTCAGGTAGCTACCAACAGGTACATCGGCCACCATTTGTCTGTGTACCGAAGTTTCGAATGCTGATTTTGTAAGCTGCACAGCATCTTCAAAACCCATATTATTATCAGCCTTTGTAAAATCATAGTCCCACCAGGAGTGGTGTTTTACATAAGTGCTGTCTGCATTTATGACAACGGTATTGGCTGGTGGCAACATCGTTACCCCCTGAAATAATGTGTTGTAAGAAAATACGTTCTGGAAAGAAAAATATTGATTCAGTGCCGCATAGTCCACACCAATCTGGTAGTCAGGGTGTGTAATGATGGCTTTTATTTCCGAACCGAAAACAAGCGTCCTGCCATTAAACCAGTAATACAGTGGTTTGATGCCAAACCTGTCGCGGCTCATGTACAGGCACTGCTGTTTTTTATTCCAAGCCGCAATGGCAAACATACCATTCAGTCGCTGGAAGAAATCAGGCCCGTAAGCACTCAGGCCTTCAGCTATTACTTCCGTATCTGTTCTCGATACAAAAGAATAGCCCTGTTGTTGCAACTCTTCTCTCAGCTCTTTGAAATTGTAGATGCACCCGTTGAATACAATCACCCATTCATCATTCTTAGATGCCATAGGCTGTGCACCTAGCGATGAGGTATCGAGTATTGCCAGCCTTCGATGTGCCAGTCCTATCTGCTCATCAACATATACACCGTCGCTATCCGGTCCACGATGTGCCAGCACATCGGCCATTCGTTGCACATGTTGCTTGGCAACGGGTTGTCTGTTCAGGTTATATACTCCGGCTATGCCGCACATGTTATAGTCCTTTCAGCAGTGTTACAATGTATTCGTAATCGGCAGCTGTCATTTTATTGTGTAGAGGAATAGACATTGAATATTCATTCGCCGCGTACGCACCGGGATAGTCCTCTGGTTGTATGCCAAATGTATTGGCATAATAACCCAACATGTGTACTGCGTGTGTACCCGGGCGTGTACTAACACCTTGCTGTTGTAAATATTCCATCATCTCGTTTCTGCTCATAGGCGCTTTGCTTTCGTCTATAAACAAAACATAAGACTGCCATCCGTGTTTGTACTTAGCATCGTACACAGGTGTGCGCAGCCATTCAATATCTTTCAGTTGTTCGTTATAATAGCTCGCCCACTGCTGCCTTTCATTGATGAAAGTATCCAGCTTTTGTATCTGCACCACACCAAGCGCACCTTGCAGGTCTGTCATACGATAGTTGTATCCCACCATATCAAACTCTGGTAGTATGTAAGGGCGCGGGCCTTTATGTCTTTGCTCTTCAGATATAGATGCGCCATGATTGCGCAGGCAGTTCAATCGCTCCGCCAGTGCATCATCATTTGTTGTCAGCATACCACCCTCACCTGTTGTTACAGATTTGCGCGGGTGGAATGAGAAACAACCAATATCACCCAATGCACCTGCAGCTGTTCCATTCAGCGCAGCACCTGCGGCACACGCACCATCTTCTACTATTTTCAGTTCAGGTGCTATTTCTTTTATCTTATCTACATCTGCACACAAACCAAACAGGTGTACAGGTATAATAGCTTTTGTCTTTGCTGTAATCTTTGCCCTCAGTTGATTGACGTCTATATTAAACGTCACAGGGTCTATATCTATAAACACAGGTGTTGCACCGCAGTACATCACCGCATTTGCAGTAGATACCCATGTAAAAGCAGGTACTATCACTTCATCGCCTGGACCAACACCTAATGCTACCAGTGCCAGATGCAACGCCGTTGTGCAGTTAGATACTGCCAACGCATGCTTCACACCATGCCTTTCAGCAAACAGCTTTTCAAACTGCGCTACTTTCGGGCCTTGTGTTATCCATCCGCTGAAGATGGGATCTTTCATGGCTTCCCATTCTTCCTGCCCCATGCTTGGCAGCGATATTGGTATATTTCTTTTCTGTGTTGCAGACATGATGATTCGTTTATGCTTTCGTCATTGTTTTATCTCTCCAAGCTATCAGCTTCAGTAATCCTTCTTCCAATCCGTATTTGTATTTAAAGCCAAGTTCGTTTTCAGCTTTCTGGCGAGAGCCTATTCTATTCTGTACCAATGCACGTGCATCGTCTGCACTGTATGGTTTATATATCACTTCCAGTTTAGAATCTTTCAGTTTCAGGATAGTATCGCACAGTTGCTTGATGGTAGTCTGCACTTCCGTGCCTACGTTGTAAAAACCATAATCTACATCGCTGATGATTGTCTGCACATTGCAACGCGCCACATCTTCTACATATATAAAGTCGTACGCTTGCGAACCGTCGCCGTTAATAGTCGGTTGTTCATTCGCATCTATCTTATTCAGCATGATAGGCACTACACCGCTATACACTGCGTGCTGGTCCTGTCCAGGCCCATACACATTCATATAACGCAAGCCTACTACTTTCAGTCCATACCTATCGTGGAAGGCCGTACACATAGCCTCGCCAGATATTTTGGTAGCACCGTAAAAATTCTTGTTGTTGAATGGATGGCTTTCTGTCATCGGCACTTCTACCGCATCGCCATATACTGATGCCGATGAAGAGTACACCAGTTTCTTCACTTTATGCTTCACACATGCTTCCAGTACATTGAATGTACCGCCGATGTTTACATCAAAAGCCGTACGCGGAAAATCCATGCAATGCAGCAGCCACATAGCAGCCAGGTGGAATACATAGTCTACTCCTTCCATCGCTTTGTCCAGTATATCCAATTCGCGTACATCGCCGCCAAACGGGTACACTGTGCAGCGCGGGTCTTGCAGACAGTCATTAATATTATCGTACTTACCACGAGTAAAGTTGTCGTAAATGATTACTTCTTTCACATCATGTTTCAGCAATTCCCTCACCACAAAGCCGCCAATAAAGCCTGCTCCGCCAATCACCAATACTTTTGAATTCTTTAGTTCCATACTGTTTTTACTTTGCACTAGTTATAGACTGTACAGGTATCTGTGCCTTCATGCTAAAGCCCAATGCTTTAATATGTATCACGGCTATATTGCCACGCACTTGTATCAGCTCACCTTTATTTTCTTTAAACGGCCCTTCCATCACTTCTACTATCTCACCCGGTTTAAAGTCTACTGTTATTTCAGCATTTTTATAATTCTCCAGAAAGTCTTTGATAGCCTGTAGCTCTTCTTCCCTTACTACACCGGGCTTCCCAACCCACCACAAAAACCTTACAGCACCTGCCGTCATGAGCACATTCACATTATCTTCTTTGTAGTCGTTCATAAAAACAAATATGTACGACTTAAAAACCGGTTCAGCTACTTTCTTCTTTCTGTCGCTCCACTGCTTTATACTTTCGCGCAACGGACAGTATACTTTTACACCTTTCTGCTCCAGCAGTCGGGTTAGCTTTTTCTCATTCCTCGGTTTGGTATGCAATACGTACCAGGGCATCTTTTCTTTCTATTTATTCTCCCACAATAGCAGGTATTTTTCTTTGCCTGCTCCGTTCATGCTGTGTTGGTAATTATTCCATTCCTCACTTTCGTATGTCAGGAAACGTACTTTTCTGTCAATCAGCTTTTCTGCCTTTGCCACCATCTTCACCACATATTCTTTGTCTATATCGCCCACCAGCACCAAATCTATTATGCCTGAGTCTTTTCCTTTAGCATAATCGCCCGTCAGGTATAACTTATCTACTTTGCCCATCCTGTCTATCACCACTTCTATCACTCTGTCTATACCTATGTACTTCATCAGAATGTTGCGCAAATCGCCAAACAACGGGTGCTTGTCGTTTGCTTTATACATCTTCTTATTGCCCCTGCTTTCAGATACTATCATGTTTGCATCTTCAAAGCGGTTCAATTCTACACGTATAGAGTTGGTACTTTCCTCAAACTCATCTGCCAGCCCGCGCAGGTAAGCAGTGGTTCCGGGGTTGAGGAACAACCGGAGCAAAAGCTTTATCCTTGTTCGGGATGATATTAACGTTTCCAGCATATTTTACCGGTACTATCTAAAGAACTTAACCTGTTAAGACATGGCTCCGCCACTGTCAGCCACAGGCTCAACACAAGAACGAGTAATAAAGTTACTCATTCTCATCAAAAATGCAAGCTCAGACGCCACTTTTCATGGTTTATTAATCACTTTCTAATCTTGTACTATTTATCCCAGATTGATGTATTTCACATCTTCCTGTGCCTTGGCATAATCCTCCGGTTTGCCAATATCCAACCAATAACCAAGTATGGGGAAGGATATGATGGATTTACCGTATTTCAACAAAGTATCCATCAGGTCTGTTACATTGTAAAACTGGCCATCGGGTACCAATGTCAGTAATTGCCTTTTCATCAGGTAAATGCCTGCATTGGAGTAATAAGTATAACGAGGTTTCTCTTTCAGCGAATTCACAAAATTGTTCGACGATACCTCCAATACACCATAAGGTATATCTACCTGATAACCGGTTGTGGCAACTGCCATATCCGCTCCGCTCTTTATAAAAGCCTGAAAGAATGCCTCGTAATCTATTGTAGTTAACAGGTCCGAATTCATGACCAATATATAATCATGGTTCAGCTGGCTGCAGAGCTTTACAGAGCCCATCGTACCCATAGGCTTATCTTCAAATACATACTTGATAGATATCCCTTTTCGGCTACCATCACCAAAATAACTGATGATTGCATCTGCCAGATAATTTACACTGATACAGATATTCTTGATACCGAATTTTATCAACCTGTCTACATTATGTTCAAGTATCGGCTTAAAGCCAACAGGCAACATTGGTTTGGGCGTGTGCTCGGTCAGTGGCATCAGCCTTTGTCCGCGCCCGCCTGCCATTATCACCACATCTACTGGTAACAATGTCTGTATCTGTGTCAGATTCAGCACACCAACAATCGTCATCTCCCTGTTTACAATAGGTATTACCAGGAAATTAAGATTTCTCAAAGAGCTGATGTCTGCCTTATACAATTCGTCCTGATAAATGAAAAGCGGGTCAGGCAGTATATAATCTTTAATCGTGTGATTAAGAATCGTTAACCCATTAATGAAACCACGGCGAAGGTCACCATCCGTTAGTGAGCCCATGAGCTTCATGTTTTCATCTGCGACAATCAGAATCGGATCGACCTTCATGCCTTCGAGTTTAATAAAGGCATCACGTACGGATTGATGCCCGAATATGACGTGCCTTTCAATGTTGCTAGTCATCGGTGTGTGTTTTATCTTTTGTTATGACAATGCCGTAACCATAGCAAATATAACTGCTATAGGTAAAGCATAGCTGCTACGCTGCACGATGTGCAGAGAGGCAGGTGTGTTTGTAATAAAGATACTATGAGGGGAGAGGCGCAACAAAATTTTCAGAACGGAATAACAAGCCTTAAACATCCTGATAACAAAACGTTTACAAGGATTGCTTGTAAACGTTTTGAAAAATTATGGCCTGTAGCTGCTGGGGATATTGACTACCCTGTCTTCCAGCCAAAGTGAATTTTCTAACGGCCCGCATTGGCAATGCTGATACATGAGCAACTTATTCATCAGCTTCCATATCGGGCGGGTCATTACTTTATTGTCATTAGTTGCTTTCAGAAATGCATCACGTGCATCAAGGTCTTTCAGCACAACTGTATTCAGCCAATAGTTGGCCTTGCCATCTACTGCTTCTGTTACAAATTGTATATCAGTACCTGCAAAATAGTTTTTGTAAGTATTTGCAAGTTCATGTTTGTTATCCAGTATCTGTTGCAGTTGTTCCAGTTGTGCACAAGCCACGGCTGCATTCAGGTTTGGCATACGGTAGTTGTAGCCTACTTCATCATGTACAAACTCGTACGGGTGTGGTATTTTGGCTGTTGTAGATAAATGTTTTGCATGTTGTGCCAGTTTCTCATCGTTGGTTATGATAGCACCGCCACCGCCACATGTCACTGTCTTATTACCGTTGAAGCTGAATGCTGCCAGCACACCAAAATTACCCGTGTGCTTTCCTTTATAGTATGTACCTAAAGACTCAGCAGCATCTTCTACCATTACAATATGATAGCGTTCGCAGATAGCAGCAATCTCATCTATCCTGCACGGAAAGCCAAATGTATGCATTGGTACACAAGCCGCTATACGCCTGCCTGTTACCTTATTCATACATACACCATCTTTCACCTCTGCATTTGCAGCCAGAAAATCTTCTAGTGCTTTAGGAGATAGCCCCATGGTATCTTTATCTACATCTACAAACACAGGTATACCCTGCGCATGGGTGATAGCATTAGCAGTAGCTACAAAAGTTAGTGGCTGTGTTATTACTTCCTCATCGCGCTTCACACCGGCTACTATCAGTGCCAGATGCAGTGCTGTAGTACCATTGGTAGTAGCTATAGCGTATTTAGCGCCTGTTATCTCCTGCATCATTTCTTCAAATCGGTTCACGTATGCACCTACAGAAGAAACGAATGTAGAATCAATAGTATCGAGCAGGTACTTCTTTTCATTGCCGCCAAAATAGGGTGCATGCAATGGTATAAAGGCCTCCGGCTCTTTGAATGTTTCTCTGATGAATCGGATAGTATCGTTATACATTTTTGTATTTATTATCGTCAGGATTTAAGATAAAACCGTCGTCCAGCACTTTTTTGATCTGTGCTATACCATCCGGCACTTTAAACATCAGCTCGAAACCGAGTGTGTTTTTTATCTTATCAAAGTTTACACGATAGTCGCGCGGGTCTTCATTTTTAGACACGTATTTTATTTTCGCATCCGGTATAAACTTCATTACCTCTTCCACAATCATTTTCTTCTGATAGTTTTCAGATGTATCACCAACGTTAAATACATCGAACGCAACTTTTTCAGGCGCAGCTTCTATAACCGTTACTACCGAGCGTGCCAAATCATATACATGGCAATACGGACGCCAGAATTGCTCACCGAATATTACCAGTTCCCTGCCCAGTGCCAGTTCTTTCGCGAATTCATTCACCGTCAAATCGAAACGCGGACGCAGCGAAAGGCCGTACACGGTAGAGAAACGCAGACAGGTAGGTTTCGTAGTATTTGTCTTTGGCTGAGAAAGCAGGTATTCTTCTACCGCTACTTTTGTTTCTGCATAGAGAGATACCGGTGCAGTTGCAGACTCTTCAGTTACAAATGCTTCCGGGTCTTCCATCTTTCCATAGTTGCTGCAGGTAGATGCAAATACAAATTTCGATACGCCCATTTCATTGGCTATCGTATACAGCATTTTGCTGCCATCAAAATTGGTAGTACGTGCCAACTCAGGATGTTTGGCACATGCAGGGTCTCCTACTATCGATGCCAGATGCGCAACACAATCAATGCCTTCCATAGCAATGCGCACATCTGCTTCGTTGCGTATATCGCCTTTTACAAATTCAAAATTGGGAAGATTCAGCAGGTCGATAATGGGTTCGCCACCATACATCAGGTTATCAAAAACCCTGACATTATAACCCTTGTCGAGTAATTGCCTTGTCAGCACAGAGCCGATATAACCAGCGCCGCCTGTTACCAGTACTTTTTTAGCCATAGATTTACGTACGTTTTACTTGGGGTGTTTCTATAATACGAATAGCAAATATAATCTGCCAACGTTTGCAGAATTGCGACTTTCAATGTATTAACGCATCGAAAACAACCCGATAACAATTCGTTTACACTACGCCAATTGCAAACGGCTGTTGAGGAATGGGTATTGTTGCAGAACCGGCATTACACCACTTTGCAACATAGCTTGCAGATTATCAGCATGTTTTATATGGTGCATATCTGTACCACAATAGTCATATAGGCCTGCAGCCAGTATTTGTTCTGCGGCCATTTTTACACTGCGGCCATAGTAACCGAATAGTGAAAGTACATTTAATTGCAAGTAGCAACCTTTATCACGCATCTGTTTGTATGCATCCAGATTGCCATGATAGTATGCATAGCGCTCAGGGTGCGCCATGATAGGCTTGTAGCCTTTTGTTTGTATACGGAACAGTATGTCATCAAACCTGATAGGTTCAAACATAAAAGAGATTTCGACCAATACCTGGTTGTCTACTATCGGCATCAGTTCATTCGCTTCCAGCAGTTGCATAAAGTGGTCATCAATATAGTACTCTGCAGCAGCACGTATCGGGAAGTTGATATTACGCTCATGCAACGCCTGTTGCAACTGATGCAATCCGTTTTGGATATTATAGCTATTGTTCGGATAATGGTCGTACTTGATGTGTGGTGTAGTAATAGCACTTCTGTAGCCCATAGCCTGCAGGCGCTGTATCAGCATAATGCTGTCTTCCATAGTCTGTGCACCATCGTCTATACCCGGTATCATATGCGAATGCATATCTGTACCTAAGAAAGACCAGTTACCATATCCATTCGGATTGGCAGGGCCATATTTCAATCCACCTTCTTCCTTCTTCTTACCAAACAGCTTAGAAAACATAGTAATTCAATTCCACTTACAAGGTGAAGATACGCATATTACTGCAATGCATTAACAGCCTTCTGTTTACGAAGAATCAGCAGCATAGCTATGCCCCAAATTGTAATTGCTGCTCCTGCATAGTTTACAATATTAGCATTTGCCATATCTGCAGTAAAGGCAATATCTATCGTAGCATGAAATATGGCTACAACAAGTATGCTACCACCAGATGCATTAAACAGCCAAGAAAGCAACACACTACCTGTAAGCATACTGAATAGCCAACCCACAATACCATCTATTCCCATTTCGGTATAGCCCGGCCTGTACAGGAACAATGGCCAGTGCCATATTACCCAAAACACAGTTAATACGAACGCTGCTTGTATAGGCTTGTATCTTTGTTGCAATTTAGGTAGCGCATAACCACGCCATCCAACTTCCTCACCAAAGCCAAAAAACACAAGATTGTAAATAAGAAATGTACTGAAACTGAAATCAGGAAACTCTCTTGATTTTGTAAACCCTTTCCAATCTAAACTATTACCTGCTATCAAATAATCTGCAACGCCTGCAAGCCACAATATCAGAAACGGGCTAAGCAATGCTATTGCTATATACAAGATAGCCTTGGGTGAAAACATTGCTTTCAGCATGCTTTGTAAACCTTCTGTTTTTCTTTCAGCATACGTAGCAATAAATGCAGCTATCATTGGGCCGAAGCCACCAATAGCATGATTGAATGGTATGGTTGGTAAATTGGTAACACCAAATGCGGGCAACCACAATGGCATCCATATAACCCACGATATAATATAGGCTAATACAAAAAAGGTGACAAGCTTCTTCATAAAACACAAAAATATACCCGTCATATACCGTAAAACATGACGTACATCAGTCTTATTACTTGTTAATGTCATAACTTTGCGGCGCTTTACAAAAAACGGTTTTGTATGAAAATGAAGTATTGGAAAAAACTGACAGTTGCAGAACAGGATGCCCGCATTACAGAGGCCCTCAGCCAGAATATCGACTATAAACAAAAGATATCGCTGGGTGTACCTGCATCCCGTTTGGATACAACCGTTTTCTACGAGCAGGCACCTTTTCTGAAAGATGCGCCATTGCTGCGTACCTATGTACAAAACCCCAACCATATTGGCTGTCATACACTGGGCGATTCTGAAGATTTTTTTAAAGGCACACAAGAACTGGAACGCGAGGTGATAGAACTACTGGCGGTAGATGTACTGAAAGCAAAACCACATACCTGCGATGGTTATGTAGCTGCCGGTGGTACAGAAGCCAACATACAGGCAGCATGGATATACCGCAACTATTTTGAACAGGAGCACAATGCTTCCTACAACGAAATAGCATTGCTGGGTTCTGAAGACACGCACTATTCTATCGCCAAAGCATCTAACCTACTGCATCTGAAATGGTATAGTGTATCGGTAGATGATAATACGCGCGAGATAATACCTGCTGAGCTGGACAAAACACTGGAACAGGCGAAAGCTGAAGGCATCAAATACTTCATCGTTATATCAAACATGGCAACTACTATGTTTGGCAGCGTAGATAATCCTGATGTGTATGTAGCGCACCTGCAAAAACACAACCTACCTTTCAAGCTGCACCTGGATGGTGCTTTCGGTGGTTTCATATACCCTACTGCACATCCTGAATCTACGGTAAACTTTGCCAACCCGCATGTATCATCTGTTACGTTGGATGCACACAAGATGCTGCAAGCACCTTATGGTACGGGTATCTTCATATCGCGCAAGGGCTTGATAAACTATGTATATACCAAAGAGGCGCAGTATGTAAACGGTATGGACATCACGCTAAGTGGTAGCCGCTCCGGTGCTAACGCAGTTGCCATCTGGATGATACTGATGACTTACGGCCCACACGGTTGGTTCGAGAAAATAAACAAGCTATTGTATCGTACAGACTGGTTGTGCAAACAACTGGATGAGCTTGGCTTCTCTTACTATCGCTATCCGAACATGAATATTGTAACCACACGTGCCAAACACATACCTGCTACCATAGCACACCAGTTTGGTCTGGTACCCGATACCCACGATGGCAACCCCAACTGGTACAAAATAGTAGTGATGGACCATGTAGAGGTAGAACATCTTGATGAATTCCTGAACGAAGTAAGAGCATAAATAAAGCCCCGCGATT
The DNA here is from genome assembly GCA_002389765.1 of Bacteroidetes bacterium UBA4414. Lineage (GTDB taxonomy): Bacteria > Bacteroidota > Bacteroidia > Chitinophagales > Chitinophagaceae > Polluticoccus. The sequence continues at coordinate 17,006 of DGQM01000001.1, forward strand.
GCGGGGCTTTATTTTTATAAATTGGCAATTCTATTTTAGTGGCTTAATACGCCTAAATATTACATATACTACTAGCTCTCAAATAAAAACTAAAATTGCATCAGGATAAAACTCACCATTAAAAATCATAACAAGAATTGCAATTAATCCCACAAATAGAATTGAATAAAAGATACTATCCTTACTGCGTATTTTTACATACTTAATTATTCTGTCAATCATATAATATTATCATTTCAGGCAGAATATATTCACCTATTGAGCTAAAAATCCCGTGTAGTGGAGCCAAAGCTTATCGAATTCTAAGAAAGGGATTTCAGTAACTACAAACTCTGGTTCTTCCGCAATTTCACTTAATTCCGGCAATGGTTCTAGCCCCAATTCTGTACCACCAAAACACTCATCTTTTGATGCATATCCGAAGCTATCATCTTTATACACCTCTATTTTTCTAAGCTCAATTCTGTTTTCATCCAATTCGCTGTAAAAATATATGGGGTACTCGCTATTGCTATGAAGCCATTGGACTGCAATATATTTCATCAATTACTACTGCTTGTTTTTCATTTCTTGTTGGCATTCCTCACAAATCTTTACTTTCCGATACAGAAAGTAATTATCTGCAATTTAAGCGGCTTGTCAGTGAAAACGTACCTGTATAGTAACAAAAAATGCAAGCCTATTAATAGGCTTGCATTTTTAATAATATCCCTCGCATTAACGATTTAGCATCAACTTCTGTGTATTCACAGCCTTACCATCTAAGAAAGTAGTACAGAGCAATACTTGAGAACTTATATTGTTATCAAGTTCAATTTTTGCTGTTCCGCTACTCGAAGCTTTTATTTGCTTACGCAGTATCACTTTGCCAGTCAAATCTGTGAAGACGAACTCAACAATTCCTGATGTTTGAGGAATGGCATAAAAAACATTTACCACGCCTGTTGTAGGATTCGGAGACATTCTGATGCTAGCTACATTTTCTACAGCTATTGGCTTAATAGCTGTTGTACCAAATTTATTATGCAAATCACTGTCGCCACATTGCAAGATGCTGTTTAACGAAACAAAGTAGAAGCTGTCTGTTAATGGTTCATCAATAAATATGGAGTCCTGCGGAATTACAAATGGCATACGCCTTGTTAACACTGTATCCAACCTGCTGGTAGTATCGATATCGCAGTTAGATAAAGAATCTTGCAAACTCGCATTAATGATACCAAAGTATATGTCGTTATTGCCTACATCTGCATTACCCGCCATATATAGGTGACCATTCAGGTTACCAAAACTTGCCACATTTCTATCAAGACTTTGAACAGAAATACTATTATTTAGAGCAAACCAAGTAGATGTTGGTATTGATGCTGTTGCAAACGAGCTAACATGCGATATAAAATGATGCATTGTTGGTGCCAATGTTGGCTTTTCATAGTCGTAGGTTGAACTTTCCGGAACGTTTGTGATAAACATTTCGTCGTGCGATACGGGTATCATACATGATGTATTACTATGCGATGCTGCGGGTGTACCATTGCTTACAACACGTACCTCAGGCAATGCACCATTTGAAGCATTACAACGGAATAGATACTGGCGTTGCCCGGATGTTGCGCCCCAACCATCTGCAACATGAGACGTAACTAATACCTTATTATTCTTGACGAATACTTTTACAGGCCAGTCACTATCAATTGTATTTACTGATCCGGAATCGCTACCTGTAGTATAGGCAATATCGTAATAGTTTGACCATAAAATTGTACCCAATGGGCCGGAATATGGATTGAACTTCATTATAACCTGATCGTAATAGGTAGTACTATTGGGACTACCACTATACATAAGGCCTATTATGTATACATTATTGCTATCTGCCACAACATTCATAAACCCATCAGACTGGCCTTTACTCATAGGCATTACTTCAGTATAGGTCTGTGTAAGATTGGGTTGAAATACAGCTAACAATGCATCGCTTGATGCAGGCATATTATTGTGTATACCTACAGCCACCAGGTCGCCATTATCTGTTTCGCAGACACCGTTAAACTCTTCACCTCCCTGATTGTGGTTGATGTTGCGGATAAAATTCTGGTTGAGCATATTGCCGTTGATATCGAAACGGTAAATGGCAGCAGTACTATGCTCATATACTTTGCCGCGGTTAGCAACACCTACTACTACAATGTCTTCATTTTGGGTAATAATCATTTCTCGGAGGAAATCATTACTGTCTGTACCCCATTGTTTTTGCCATAGGATGTTGCCGGTGGGCGATACCCGCATCATCAGATTGTCTGCATTGGTTACATCGTTGTTGCTATCAAGATCGTAAATATAACCGGCAATGATGCTTGAACCATCTGCAAGCGCTTTTACAGAACGAGCCACTTCGTGCCTTGGGCCACCGATGTAAAAATGTGCCATCTGGGCGTTTGCAGTGTATGCACACATTGCTGCTGCGCACAAGGAAAGGATTTTTTGTTTCATTTTTTGGTATTTAAAGGTTAAAAACTATATAAGTCAACTACCAAATGCAAGATTATTACGCATTCGTTTCGTTGTGTCTAGACCTGTTATTTAGTTTATGTGGTTATTAATTTAGGTCAGCCTAAATATGCACACAGCTTAAGTATCGTTGATAGACCTCTTACTTCAGAAATTGTTGCAGTTTGTCGCAATTTATATGGAATTCTTTCTGCGACAAATTTCATGAGAATGCTTCTATTTTAAGAAATTTTATAACATGAAGAATGTAACAAAGACACTGAGAGGTTAATTGTTAACGGATGATTTGAGATGCATATTCTATATAACTAATCATATTGTTTCATTTTTGTAAAGTCTATGATATACTTTTCTACCCACCCAAAAAAATATAGCATTAAAGAATGCTGATATAAGACTCATGAAAGGTAGATACACAAAAGGCAATAATAATGACACCCAACCATAATGAGGTTTGTTATTAATAGTAATTGGTAAGTAACCTCCAATGTTTAATAACATAAATGGAATAATTATTAATAACCCCAAGAAAAAATACCCAAAAAATAAGATTATAAAACACTTTTTAAAAGTCATATTATATATATTTAATTAAAAACTATTCACTTGGTGGAGTAAATGAACCCTTACTTAACTCGCCAGGTATAACGGTTCCACTTCGTTGAGGGGAGTTTCCTCTATTAAATAGGTTATTAAAATACTTTATTGCAGAATGTGCACCATAATTTGCAGCTTTACCTACAAATCTCACCAAATTAACTACATTAACTCCAACTTTAAATTTAGCACCAAACACTCCACTTCCGAAAGAAACGTTACCTGAATTATCAGCTGAAAAACCCTCCTTAGAAGCTTTGATACTATAATCTCCCTCAAATATATTCGAACTACCTTTATATGCCCCGGTATTCAGATCTAAGCTAGCTTTGGCATCTGCGATGTGACCATCAGCTGTTGCTTTAGCGTCCTTCCATCCTAACGTCATCTCTACATTACCTATAGTTGCATCAACATTTGCTTGTGTTGTTTGTCCATTACTCTTGAGGCTAACTGTACCATCTGCTAAGCTTGCTTCAATTTTAGCTTTCAAGGGTCCGAGCTCAGCATCTACTTCAGTCTTTACTCCACTTTTACTTTTACTAAAACTAGCACTAAATATTTTAGCCGCCAAAGCATCAAGTTCTTTTCTCTCTTGACTTAATTGATCGTCAGTAATCATTTTTAAAAGAGGTTGTGAACTAAATTCAACCAATCCTGGCTCGAGACCATCAATATCAATAAACTTTATGGGACTATTCCCTGCAAACTGAAAGGGAGTTAACATTGGAAAACTCTTCGTTAATGGATCTACACTCCAAAACCTTCCTAATCTAGGGTCATATTCCCTTGCTTTATACTCGTAGTGTACCTCATACTTACCAAGGTCTGCATTTACGCTTTTGTACATATCTTTTTCAGCAAGCCTACCGTTAAAACCATAATTGTTGCTATCGCCCTCTATCAGCCTGCCCGGCATCTTCATACCAAATGGGTAGTAGTCTGTTATGTCTGCCAGGTTGGGCTGCCAGTAATCATATACCAAATCGGCACTATTAGCTTTGTGGCCGCTCTTACGGTCTTGTACGGCTGCCAGCACGTTGCCCAAGTGGTCTGTCATATGGTACCAGCGGTTGCCTATACGGCGCTGCATCCTCATGCTATCTGTATAGCCATTGCCCCATGGTGTGGTTTCGCCCGGGGTTATCAGGTCTTCATATTGCTTACTATACCATGGCATTGGTGTGTTTAGCCTGGTATATGGTACAGTACCTACCAAGTCATAAGTACTCAGCAGGCTATCTTGCGCCAACGGGTAGTATTGTATGCCCAACTTGCTGCTACCATATATATGGTGCTCTGCCAGTATTAGCGTATCGGCCGTAGAACCTGTGTACCAGTTTACATTGGTAAGAGAGCCCATTACCGGGTGTGCCTTCATCCATTTTACATAAGATATTGCATTAAGCCCCTTGGTGTAGGCAATAGCCATATCTATAACTGCTGCAGGGTTTGTACCATTTGTGAGCAGGTCGTCAAAGGTTGCGTGCTTATCATAGTTAAACATTATACGCAAGCGTTCATACGGTGTGGTATTTGCATTCAGCCATGATGTACCTTTTAGACCCCAATGTGGTGCCCCAGAGGGATCAAGGAAATTGAAGATATGAGTTGTATTACCGTAATTATACAATGCATCTGCAAAAAAGCTTTCAAAAGTAGATTGTGTTGTACTAGTTGTATTACGAAGATTGCTGGAATTAAATATGGTACCGGCATCAACAACAGCGTTGTAAAAACTCTCCTTATTAGGCGACGGAGCATTGTTTACTTCTGTCATCATCTGTGACGCAATGTCACCTGCTGTAAGGCTAGAACCTAATAATGTAGAAGCATTAGTAGAATAACTCATCGGAGTGTGTGACAATGTATTATTAAGCCAAACCATATTGGCTGTTGGTATGTGTTCGTCAAAAAGCTCCACGAGCTTTTGTGCTTCGGAAGGGTATGCTAATACTAATAGAAATAAAGACTCAGCTGCAGAACCAACACCAATTAATGATTCTGAATATATCTGGTGTCTTCCCGGAGGAATAGATTTATCATACGTAAGCAAATCATCCAAATATGCATTTGTACCGTACATCAATCTGTTATATATGTCTGCACCATTTTGAACATAAAATTTAAGATCAGTTCTCAGATACCCAGATACCCAGGTAGGCTCCTTAGCCAAAGCGTATGTCACAAACCTATGTGCAAAGTCTCCATATGGAAACACTTTACTCTCTAAGAATGGATAGAAACTGGTATGTGAATGTAAGCCTGCATTTGCCATCGTAATTAAAGACAATGCAACTACAGTGCTTCGTTTGTTGTAAGTAGCAAGGGTATTACCATTTGCATCATTTACATAGTACTCACCAACAAAAGAAACCAAGCCGGTATCTATATAGTT
>DGQM01000017.1 GCA_002389765.1 Bacteroidetes bacterium UBA4414
GTTCAGGTTTAGTTTAGGGATATTGTTAGCATACTGAAAAGAATAGCGTACGAATAGTTGTTGCTGGATCTTTTCAATAATCTTCATTTGATTTACTTTCAATAAACCAGCAGCAAGTACGCCTGCAATAACTACTATTATTAAAATAACAATAGATGTAGAAATAGCGCCACCTAGTACAAAACTGATGATTGATTGAATACCTAATGGCAACGACAGTTGTATGATACCTGCGAGAATAGCGTAGATATATATAGCGTATATCTCTGCCCTTTCAAATTTCAACAGGTTCAGAAACTTAACAATAGTATTTGGCGACTTCTTTTGCATCGGCTGGTTTGTACTGCAAACATAAGGTGTAAAATGTTAAATGATAGTAAAACTATCATAAAACGTGATTATACTATCATTTGCTATGATTATAACTTGAAAATCAACGAAGTATTCCAACTTATACGCCTGTTGTCTAAAGGCAAATTACCTGTATATACTTTATGATTGTCTAATGGTTTCATCTCAAATATATACTGAGATTGAACAATAATGTTCTTTGTCAAGGGTATAATATGCGTATAGCTGAAGCCCAATAAGCATGAATAGAAGGCTTCTCTGGCTCCGGATGTTTCGTTGTTGTTTCTTGACATATGTATTCTGGGGGCAAGAGATAGTCCTACATAGGTTTTTGTATGCTTCAATATTGGGAACATGTAGCCTAGTAACGGATAAGTAACATCGTACTGTAGGCTGTTTTTGATTTCTACAACATCCTCAGCATTGCTGATGTCTGTTTCACTGTATGTATAGTATAGCAGACTTTCTTCCAATACAAATTTGGGAGAAAGTGAAATTCTTGTGGTTATGCCTTTATCATACGTAGCTGTTTGCCTTTCAGAAAAAGATAGGCTACCACGCCCGTAACCACTTTTTGTAAGCCACAGGCTCATTCCATGCTTTATACCTATATAGTTTTGTGCATACAAACTGTTGATAATGAACAGCAATGGCAGTAATGTGGTTGACAGTTTTAGCATTAGTTATTGTAAATAACTGATTATTGACCAATAAAGCGGTAATCCTAAGGTAAGATTTAATGGGAACGTAACACCAAGAGCCATTGGAATATACAAGCCCGGGTCTGCCTTCGGTGCCACCTGACGCATGGCGGCGGGTACCGCTATATAAGATGCACTGGAGGCTAATATTGCCAATAGTAGTCTGTTACCATCTTGCATAGGAAATTGTGAGCTGATAAGTATGGAGAGTACGCCGTTGAACAATGGCATAATCAACGCAAACAATGTTGCAGACTTGCCATAGCTTTTAAATGAATTGAATCTTTTAGCTGCAACCATACCCATTTCCAGCAGAAATATTGCCAGAAAACCTTTGAAGATATCTGTTGTGAATGGTTTGATTCCCTCCGCTTGCTTTACATCTGTTATGATACCTATTACAAGGCTTCCCAGTATCAACAGCACCGAACCGTTGGTAAATGATTCGTGTAGTATCGATTTCAGGCTTTTATTGCTTTCTTCCTTAGCGTACTTTCTCATTAGCAACACACCTACTATTATCGCAGGGCTTTCCATCAGTGCCATTGATGCAACCATATGGCCACCGTAGCTAATGGTTTGGGTTTCTAAAAATCCTGTTGCCGCAACGAATGTTACGGCACTTACAGACCCATACGCAGCTGCAATTGCCCCTGCATTGTACACACCAACTCTCTTCCTTAGCAGAAAAAAACTGTAAACCGGTACAATAAGTGCAAAAACTACAGATAACAACAATGTGGTCAGAATTTCTGTGTTTACTCCACTGTGGGCGAGCTCTTGTCCGCCTTTGAAGCCAATTGAAAATAAAAGGTATAGAGAGATGAATTTCGATGTAGTAGCAGGGATTTCAAGATCGCTTTTTACAATGGTTGCTATAATTCCCAAAACAAAGAACAATAGGGTAGGGTTGGTGAGATTACTTATTAGTAAATCATACTTCATAATAGTATTATTTAACACAAAGATAGTAATACTATTATTTTTGATTGTATGTATTGTATAATGTTTGCTTATTGTATTATAGCTGGAAATCAAATAGATAATCTTGTTACTGCCTAAAAAGTGCTGAATATGTATTTAGAAAGAATTTCTATAATGTTCGGTATATATCGCCGATTGATATTTAACTATAAAATAGTAGCAGCCCTTTTAAGCCTATCATTGATTGCTATCCCCAATCCTNNCAGGTTGAGTGCATCAAGCTCGTATAAATATTTATACAGATTTTTGGCGGCCTCTTTCATATTGGCTGTTGGCGATAGATTACGGACAACTTTGTATTTGTTTAATTGCTGTGCATAGCCAAATGTTAATAGTGCAGTGTTATTGTGGTCGATATCGACAATGTTATCAGTAGATAATATTACTCTTGTGTTTGGAGCGTAGTGTTTTTTGAAAAGTCCAGGAGATTCAAGTTTTTCTTGAGGGTTTGCAAAAATTACGTTTTCACTTACCTCATACAGTTCTTCTATCGTTACAGAACCTTGCCTCAATACTTTTATTACGCCCCCCTCTACTTTTACTACAGTAGATTCTATCCCATTATCAGCTTCTCCGCCATCCAATATATATGGTACTAATCTGTTTAGTTGCTTATATACATGCAACGCACTCGTTGGGCTTACAGACATAAACTTATTGGCGCTTGGTGCTGCCACAGGAAATGGTAAAAGTTCTAATAACTGCCTTGTAATAGGGTGGTTGGGTATACGTATTGCTACAGTATTATTACCGCCAGTTACTATGTCTGGTATATGATTGCCTTTTGGTAAAATAATGCTTAATGGTCCGGGGCTAAAACGTTCAAATAATCGGTATGCTAAATCCGGTACTCCTGCTGCAATATTTCCAACAGCATTAATATCGTAGCAATGTACTATCAGCGGGTTGTTTGTTGGTCTGCCTTTTATAGTAAATACATTTCTTACTGCACTATCTGAATATGCATTGCAGCCAAGACCATAAACAGTCTCTGTAGGTATGGCAACTGTCTTTCCTTTTGCTAATAAGTTGGCAGCAAAGTATACGTCTGTTCCTATAATAGTATCTAACATAGTTTATGGATTACAATTGTCGCAAAACATCGGGTCTTCCTTTGTTTTGCCTTTCGGATAAAGTTTTTCAGATGAGTGGCTACATTTTTTGCATTTATAGATAAGGCTTTTGATGCTTCGGGTAGGCAGCATACAAACACTGCATGGCAAACCTTCTATTACATCTGTAACGTCAAAGCCTGGTGAGCCACATGTTGGGCAACATGTATCTATTTTCTCAATTAGTTTTTCTATAGCTAGTGCTATAATCTTCATTCTTGTAGGATTCAGATGTGCTCGCATATCTGTTTCTACGAATACACTGCTTCTGATTGATAATAGACTCTTGAATTTTTCTTCTAATTCACTCCAGCTTGTGATTCCTTTATAGATGTGTTGATTGCTGTCTTTTGCATCTCTAAGAATCAATGCATGTTCTGGAAAACCCGCATTTGTTGCAAATGTTTTCAGTGCGTCCCAAGTGTTTATTTCTTCTCCTCCAAAGTTGGTGTTTGTACTAGTAATGCGTGCAGCTATTTCAATGTCGTTCTGCGTGTCTTTCAGCAAAATAAGCTCTTCATCTGCCGGTATAAACATACGTACCGGATGTGGCCCGAATGAGCCCTCGCTTGCTACAGCGAGGGTTTCATTCATAGCCTTGCAGGCAGCTATACATTTTTGTCTTGCTGTTGCTAATGGGTCAAGTGTACGCTCAACCTCTCCTGAAAATGTGCCGAACATATCTGTATTGAAGCTGCTTGTAGCTGGTACAACAACCTGAACACCCAATACCTTTTCTAAAAGCGGACCTACTACACGCTCTTTTCCGTGCATAGTAGCTATCACTAATTTTCTGCCTTTGAACATCTGCATTAGTAGACTACATCTTCAGCGAAATATCTGCACTTATATCTATCATCCCATTCGACGAGCGGACATTTTTCAATAACTCATTTCTATAATTCTGCAGTTCTATTATTCTTCTCTCAGAGTTTTTGATGTCTTCTTCGTTTTGTAATCCATCAATTTTTGCTTTGTGAAATTCGATTTTCACATCTACCAGATTTGTGATTAAGCGTTCTGCCTGTAGTTTATCAAACCTGCCGTTTACTAATTTCAGTGTGTCCATATGTTTTTTTAGTTTATTGACCTTGTGCTGCTGTGAATGCCGGTTGCCCGTCCATCAGGTATAGATTTTCTGTTTTTATGATTTCCAGGTTTCTGTTCTGTATTTTTTGTAGCAGGTCTATCACTGCCTGATAACTCACACCATTTTTCATGTCATTTTTAAACCTGCACCTCCAATGGTCTGTACAGAATGTTTCAGGGAAGCCGTTCGGCCACACTTTTGTGCCTCTGTTTGTAATCATGTTCAGTTGCAGCCCTGCTGATTCCAGGTCTTTAATTTTTGCTGCCAGTTCTTCTGCATCTCTGTTTTTGTATTGCAAGAAGACATCCACGCCTACAAGTTCTTTTATTGCAGGTTTAGTAGGAGTTACTTTGATGTTGAAACCAGCTCTGGCTTTAGAGTAGTCTACAGCTTTTAAGATGGATGGTTTTTGTCCCAGCCTTTCAATCACTGCCTCTGCAAACTCTTTTGTTCCCAACGATTTTACTGAAGTGCCTTCTTTATAGATGTCGTATGTATGATGTCCATCTTCCAGTGTTTTCAGCCATGCGTTCTGTATTTTTTCTGCTACTGCCTCCTGCCCGATATGCACCAGCATTTGGATAGCTCCTAAAAGTAGCCCTGAAGGGTTGGCTTTGTTTTGCCCTGCAATTCTTGGTGCAGATCCATGTATGGCTTCGAACATAGCAAAGCCTTCGCCTATGTTTGCACTACCTGCCAGTCCAACAGATCCTGTTATTTGTGCAGCAACGTCGCTCAGGATGTCGCCATACAAGTTTGGCATCACAATCACGTCAAAAGCTTCCGGTGTGTCTGCCAGTTTTGCGGCGCCTATATCTATTATCCAGTGCTCTTTTTCTATTTCAGGATATTCTGCACCAACCTCGTCAAACATCTTATGAAACAACCCATCTGTCATCTTCATGATGTTGTCTTTTGTGAAGCAGGTAACTTTTTTGCGGCCGTATGCTTTTGCATATTCAAAGGCATAGCGTATTATTTTCTCTGTACCCGGTTTTGATATCAGTTTCAGACATTGTATTACTTCATCTGTTTGCTGATGCTCTATACCCGCATACAGGTCTTCTTCATTCTCGCGAACTATTACTACATCCATTACAGGGTGTTTGGTTTGTACAAACGGGTGGTAAGAAACACATGGCCTTACGTTTGCATACAGCCCCAGTACTTTACGCGTTGTAACATTTAGGCTCTTAAATCCGCCGCCTTGTGGTGTTGTAATTGGCGCTTTCAGGAATACTTTCGTTTTCCTTAGTGAGTCCCAAGCGCTGCTGTCTATACCTGCAGAGTTGCCTCGCATGTAAACCTTCTCGCCGATTTCTATTTCTTCAATTTCAAGTGCTGCACCTGCTTTTTTCAGAATGTGCAATGTTGCTTCCATAATTTCTGGGCCAATACCATCGCCGTATGCTACTGTAATAGGTACAGGCGTTGTCTCAAGTTTCGCGTTCGCAGTTGCGTTCATTGTGCTTGTTTGCATATCTATTGTGTATTTAAGTGCATAAAAAAAGCGAAGTATAACTTCGCTCACGTTTCAATATTTAAATTTGTATTCCTCAACAATTAATACCGCACCAATCATGTTTTTCACAAATGCTGTTTTGAAGACAGCATCGTGTTCACTTGAAAAGTGATAGTTACTCAGTTTAATCTTATTGTTGTCCATATGAGCCTCTTAATATGTGGCGAATCATTGTAGCTTTTGAAAGTGCGTTTTCGATTGAATCTTCTGTTATATTAATGTGTCCCATTCTGCTACCTGTAGTGCCTTCTCTATTGCCATACAAATGCATGTGTACATCGTTAGAGCAGAGTATTACTTTCAGTGCGTCTTCTATACTTTTCTTTCTGTATGCTGCCGGTTCAAAGACATTTACTAACACACTGCTGTTTTTCAGGCTCGTATCGCCCATTGGCAGTCCCAGCATTACGCGTAGTTGTTGCTCGTACTGAGAAGTAGTGCAGGATTCTACCGTATGGTGTCCACTGTTATGTGGCCTTGGTGCCAATTCGTTTACCAGCAATCTGCCGTCTGCAGTCAGAAACATTTCTACTGCAAGTATCCCAACCAGATTGAGCGCCTCTGCTGTTTTAATGGCTATGTTGCAGGCTTCTATTGCTTTGTTTTGTGGTATATGTGCCGGGCATAGCTGAAAGTCGAGCACCATTTGTTGTTTGTTGAATATCATCATTACCGGGTCGTAACATTCAACCGTACCCTTTTCATTTCTTGATACGATAACCGATATTTCGTGTTTTATGTCTATCAACTCCTCCAGAAAGCACGGTTCATCAAAAGCTCTGTCAATATCTTCTACGGTATTAAGTATTATACTCCCTTTGCCATCGTGGTTACTTTTGCATTTTTTCAAGCAGCCTGGAAGCATGTGTATATTTTCTGATAAATCCTTTTTGTTTAAAATTGGTACAAGAGATGCTACAGGTATATCGTAAGTTTCAAGAAATTTCTTCTGTATGTATCTGTCCTGAATGATGTCTATTATATCGGGTGATGGATAAACTTTCACTCCCATTTTTACAAGATCTTTTAGAGCATGTGTATTTACCGTCTCTTTCTCTATTGTTATGATGTCCAAATTTTGCCCAAAGTCTATTACATCTTCATAATTCATCGGGTCGCCTACTTTAAAAGAGCTTGTATATCGTGCTCCCGGAGAATTTGGGTCTTTATCCATTACCGAGACATTGAGGCCATAGTCTATGGCGTGCCTTATCAACATAGTACCTAGCTGGTCCCCGCCAAGTATTCCTATCTTTAGTTGGTCTAACATAACAGATATTTAAACCAAAGGTAATGTTACTATTTGTAATGATAGTAATACTATTATTTATGGGAGTATTTATTTTGTTTATACCACTTATTTTAATCACAACTAGTAATGTGGGGTATTTGTATAATGTGTATTTGGCAGCAAACAGTGCGAGAGGTAATTGCGTAAAAAAATAAATGAGGACAACTAGGCCCTCATGTTTTTTTGTTTGATAGTGTTTGAAAGGAATTATATTTCATTTTGCATTATTTCTGTGATTATTGTCGGCCATTATCTGAATAAACGCAGCTATCAATAATAAGTTAAATTCCACCCCGTTCGTACCGCCACCTACTACATACCAACCTTCATGTCTGTGTACCATAATGATTCCCAACACAAGTATCAGCATCATAATTGACGACGCTATATTTAGTCTAATGTTAGTAAGTAATGCAACAATGCAGAATATATGCGCGAGCTTTATGCACCATGCCAGAAATACACCAAATGGTGCAAAGCCTATTTTGTCGAGATAATCTCTGCCAAATGATTGAATATCTCCTGATAACATGCCCGGTATGCTGTGCATGAAAAGAATGATGGCTACGCATATACGTAGCCAAACATTACTCAGCTTTCTCCCAATTGTACCGGACATCACTGCAACTGATATGCTTGTGCAGGTAAGTCTATATAACCCGAACTGGTTGAGTTGACAGTTGCGGATTTCTTTTCTACACTGCCAACATATAGCTTGCCGGTCAGTGTTTCTCCTCCTTTCCCATACCCGCCAACTTCCGAAACTGCAGTTAGTGCAACTGGTGTAAAACCACTTCCTTTTACTGTTACTTCTATAGTCCACGGAAGTTTTACCTTGTCCACAAGTTGATTAGTGCCATCCTGATTAGTATAACCAACAAGCAAAGTGCCTGAATAGGTCCCTGTCAGTTCATACTTAACTGTTCTTGATTGTGTAGGTGTAGAAGGGGTTGGAGTATACGTTGTTGTGTTGTCAGATTTTTTGCAGGAAACAAACCCACAGACCGTCGCTGTTAAAAATAATGCAGGTAATAATTTTTTAATCATATCTGTCTCTTTGGCTCANNCCTAAGTTTTGTTGTTGTACAAAATCATAAGGTGTCATACCGGAAAAAGCTGTAAAGTCTTTAATGAAATGTGATTGGTCTGTATATCCCAATTCATAAGCAATGTTTGTTAACATGCCATAGTTGGCATTACTAAGTATTTGCAGTGCATTTTCGAAACGGGTAATGCGTTGCAGTTTTTTTGCAGATACACCAACGTTAGTCTTAAACCTCCGTTGCAATTGCCTTTCAGATAGTTTGTATTGTTTTACTAGTTTATCAATTGATGCATGCTTGTCGGTGTAGTCTATGATAGTGTTGTGAAATATATCGTTCAACAGTACATCCTGCTTGCGAATATGTAGTTTGTCTATCAGATATGTTGATGTATATCTTACTCTTTCTTTATGACTATGAGCTGCGCGTAGTTTTTCAGGAAGGTCTGTTTTGTCGAGCAATGTTATGTCAGGTGTTACATCCGTAAGCATTGTAGCGTCAATACCCCAAAATGCAGGTAGCGCGTGTGGAAAGAAACTAACTCCGAAGTGAGAAAAAGACCCAAGCCATGTAGCATCTGTAGGTTTGGTGTCTATACCACTAACATAGCATCTAGGCCTGCTTTCGCTATTTTGTTGCCCCAAAATAGGAGCATAGTTGTCAGTATCCTGATATATTAATCGTGGAAACCTGTCTGCAAAAGAACTAATGTGAAGCGTAAGTTTTTCTCCCAACGTTGCATCATAGCTCCAGAAGTAGCGCACCCATGGTTTCAGCTCTTTACAAACAGGATATATTTTATACTGCATATCTCTAGTAGTGAAGTTACTGCATTCCTGTATATACAGAAAGCCCTCGGTATACCGAAGGCTTCTATATCCACACCCACCCAATTAATTACAACATCGTCGTCGGGCATACATAATCTGTAATCCTGAACTTGCCAGTTTCCTTTATATCTTTAAATCCACCCTTTACATCTATCAGATTATTGTATCCGCGCGCCCTCAATATGGATATAAATATCATAGAGCGATAGCCACCTGCACAATGCACATGGTATGTTTTGTTTTTGTCTATTACAGACATAGAATCGTTTATGAAATCCAGTGGTGCGTTCTCTGCTCCAATAATATGTTCGCTGTAGTATTCGCTTTGTTTACGTACATCCAGTATATGTGCCTCTGTATTTGCCATCAAATGGCTCAGATCTTCCGGAGATACTGATATGATATAGTCTGTGTCTTTGCCTGCTTCCTGCCACATCTCATAGCTTCCCTCTAAGTAGCCTATTGTATTATCGTAGCCTACACGTGCCAGCCTTGTCACTACTTCTTCTTCACGTCCTTTATCGGCTACTATCAGTATGGGTTGTTTTATGTCTGTTATCAGTGCTCCTACCCATGGAGCAAAATTACCGTCAATACCTATGTTTACAGAACCTGGAATAAATCCCTTTGCAAAAGTTTGAGGTGCACGCGTGTCAAGTACCAAAGCCTCAGTTTCGTGTGCTGCTGCTTCAAATGCTTTTGGGGTTAAGGCCTGCAATCCTCTGTTTAATACGGTGTCTATGCTGTCATATCCTTGCTTGTTCATCATCACGTTGGCGGGGAAGTATGCAGGTGGAGGCATCAGCCCTGTTGTCACTTCTTTAATGAACTCTTCCCTCGTCATATTGGCGCGCAGTGCATAGTTGGTTTCCTTCTGATGCTTGAGTGTGTCAGTGGTTTCTTTGCTCATGTTTTTGCCACAAGCACTACCTGCTCCGTGTGCTGGATAGATAGTTATATCATCAGTCAGCGGCATAATCTTTGTTCTCAACGAGTCGAACAACAAACCTGCTAATTCCTCTTGTGTCAGGTGTGCTGCTTTCTGCGCTAAGTCAGGTCTGCCTACATCACCTATGAAAAGCGTATCGCCTGTAAAGCATGCAACCTCTTTCCCGTTTTCATCTATTACCAGATAGCAAGTGCTTTCCATTGTGTGCCCCGGAGTGTGCAAGACTTTTATGCTTATGTTGCCCAGTTTCAGTACTTCATTGTCTTGTGCTATATGTGCATCAAAACTTGGTGCAGCTGTAGGGCCGTAAACGATTGTAGCACCCGTTTTCTTGGCAAGGTCCACATGGCCCGATACAAAGTCTGCATGAAAGTGTGTTTCTAATACATATTTGATAGTAGCATTGTTCTTCAGGGCTTTCTCTATATATGGCTGCACCTCACGCAGTGGATCTATGATTGCTGCTTCACCATTACTTTCGATGTAATACGCTCCCTGTGCCAGGCACCCTGTGTAAATTTGTTCTATTTTCATAAGAAGTGTTGTTTTCTTGTAATAATGCAAAGATGAGAAGCGTAAAGTCTATGCACGGTAACAATTATTACAGAACTAAATTATTTTAGCATGGTTTCTTTTATAATGATATAGATACCCATTATAAGTACAAACCAACCAAAGCCTTTTTTTAGTTTGCCACCTGGTATAGACTTGCCTATATATCCGCCAATGAATATACCTGCTATTGCAAGTACGGTTACAGTGCCAAGCAGTTTCCAGTCAGTATCATATTGGCCAATATCACCCGTAAAGCCAATGAGCGAGTTCAATGCAATAATCAGTAAAGATGTACCGATTGCTTTCTTCATGTCAAGCCCTACAAAGAATACTAATGCAGGAATAATCAGAAAGCCACCACCTGCACCTAAGAGTCCTGTCACAATACCTATCCCTACACCATATAACAATAATAGTCCGGTGGATTTACTACCAACCTCTTTTTGTTCGGTATTTTTACTCCTTATCATAGACGATGAAGCAAGTATCATTAATGCAGCGAACAATACCATTGTGGCTGTTGCTTTTGTAACTGCAACATTGCCAATGCTAAAGAGCTGTGATGGTATATTAGGCACAATAAACTTTCTGGTAAGAAATACAGTTGTGATAGATGATGTGCCAAATAGTAATGCAGTCTTTATGTCTGTCCAGCCCTTTTGATAATTTCTGTATGCACCAACGAGGCTGCTGCTGCCAACTATAAAAAGGGAATATGACGTAGCAATAGCAGGTGATATGCCAAACAGATACACCAGTACAGGTACAGTAAGGATAGATCCCCCACCACCAATAAGCCCTAGTGATATTCCTATCAGTATCGCACTCAGATATCCTGCAATCGTAGCCAAAGTTTCAGTTTAGTGCGAAAGTAGGATGTGTTTACTTAGTAAAGTGTAATGATTGTTACACAGCAAATGAGTAATTTCATAACAATGACCTACGTCACAATCTTAGTAAGAGATTTTATATAGTTTGCTTTTATATGCAACAGGGTAAACAATCCATTGATGTAATATACAAATATGTAGTCGCTACATTAGGCGGTGGCCTACTGCTCTATTTTGGCAAAAGCTTGTTCGTTCCTATGTTCATGGGGCTGCTTATTGCTATGGTTATGTTTCCTGTATGTGTGCGGTTGGAAAGAAAAGGCATAACAAAAAGTATTGCCATTACTATTAGTTTGTCTATAGTGGTTTCGCTTTTTCTGGTGTTGATATGGTTGTTGGTCTGGCAGTTAAGCATGTTCAGACAGGATTTGCCTTTTATTGCAGATAAATTATCAGCCAAACTACCTGAGTTGCAGCGTTGGCTGATGCAAAATTGGGGTTTATCCTACAATACACAACAAGAATGGATAGATAAACTAACCGGAGATGTTAAGAACAGTGCAGGTGCATATATAGCGGGCTCTTTCTCTGCTACAGTTTCTACATTGTTTTCATTATTTATCATCCCTATTTACGCGGCGTTGTTCCTATACCACAGGCACATATTTGTACAGTTCATAAAAAGTATTGCAGGTACATCAAGACATGCACAGATCGATAAAATACTCTCTGAAACCACTCATACCTATTTCAACTATATAAAAGGTATGGTAATGGTATACATTATAGTAGGTGTGCTTAACAGTGTCGGGTTGCTGGCATTGGGTATAAAACATGCCATACTTTTTGGTATGCTCACTGCTATTATGACAATCGTGCCATATGTAGGCATCATAATCAGTGCTATGTTGCCTATATCTGTTGCGTTCCTTACTAAAGACTCGCTGTGGTACCCGCTGGCTGTCATAGGTGTTTTCTCATTTGTTCAGTATCTGGAAGCCAATGTCATCTTCCCGAAGGTTGTAGGTGCGCAGCTGAATGTGAGTACTTGGGCTACGTTGGTAGCCATTATTGCAGGTGGTATTGTATGGGGAGTGGCAGGTATGGTATTATTTATTCCTTTTGTTGCAATTTTGAAGATAATTACCGACCATTTGGAGGAAGGTAAATCCATTAATATCTTACTGACCAGGAAAGACTAAAACAACATGGCAAATACAATAGACAACAACAGCCTTTCGCTTTCTACGCAAATGAAAGACAAGCTTTATGAAATGGGCACCATAAAGCTGTATAAAGAAGGCGAGATTATTATGAATGAAAATTCATACATCAGGGCTATCCCAATTGTATTAACAGGTAGTATACGTGTAATGCGTGTAGATGAGGAAGGCAGAGAAATATTGCTCTATTACATCCGCCCCGGCGAAAGTTGTATTATGTCATTCTTGGGTGGTATACACAGCGAAACAAGCAAGGTGAAAGCTGTGGCAGAGGAAGATGTCGAAATACTGTTTATCCCTATCGAAAAAGCAGGTATGCTGATTAAAGACAATTCTGAATGGCTCGATTATATTTTCCGTCTATATCATAAACGTTTTGAAGAATTGCTTTCTGTTGTGAACGAAGTTGCCTTCAAAAAAATGGACGACAGGATTCTTCATTTTCTTAAAGAAAAGCAAAAACTGATTGGCTCAAATGAAATTTCGATCACGCATCAAGAACTTTCTGAAGAGCTGGGAACCTCTCGTGTAGTGGTTTCGCGCCTGCTGAAGCAGATGGAAGGAGAGGGTATGGTAAAGCTGGGCCGAAATAAAATTTTGCTTGTGTAACATTAGTAGCTGTACGTACAACGATACTTGCTGACATTTGTGTTATAAAATCAATCAATTATGAAAGTAAACATGAGTTCAGCAGACAGAATTATCAGGGTGATAATAGCTGTCATCTTTGCCGCACTGTATTTCACAGGTACAGTTCCCGGTACACTCGGATTGGTATTAACAATTGTAGCTGTCGTGTTTTTGCTAACTAGCCTTATTGGTTTTTGTCCGTTGTATACCATCTTCGGTATGCGTACAAAAAAAGATGCTTAGTAAAGTATTGCCTGTGTTTACTATACAAAACAAATAAATGAAACAAGTTTTGCTGAAGAATAAGCTGGTGATATTAGGAGTAGTGTTGGGTGCTATTGGTGGGTTTGCGTATTGGTATTTTGTTGGTTGTGCAAGTGGTACGTGTATGATAACATCAAAACCGTTGAATAGCAGTGTATATGGTGCAGTGATGGGAGGCTTATTCTTTAGCATATTTGCACAAGAAAAGAAAATCAATAAAAAAGGATAATAATTATGTCAGCTAAAAAAATGACTGTAGTAGATGTTCGTAGCCGTGAAGAATATGCAAGCGGTCACGTAGTAGATTCTCTGAACATTCCATTGAATGAATTGCCTGCTAATATCGATAAGTTGAAGGCAATTGACGGTGACATCGTGTTGTGTTGTGCATCGGGTATGCGTAGCAGTATGGCTCGCCAGATACTGATGCAGCAAGGCATCAACAATGTAGCAGATGGTGGCCCGTGGACGAGTGTTCAGTATCAGATTGTAAACAACTTAATCTAATTAAAGAATGGGTATCTTAAGTAAATTATTCGGTTTTGGTCCAAAGGTAGATATAGGTCAGCTGATAAATGACGGTGCTGTAATACTGGACGTGCGCACACCGGGAGAATATGCAGGTGGTCATATCAAAGGGTCAATCAATATACCGGTAGATCAGTTGAAGTCTAAAATGTCTTCACTGAAAAAAGATAAAGTAATCATTACTTGTTGTGCATCTGGTATGCGTAGTGCATCTGCACGTGGTATGCTGAAGGCAAGTGGTTTTGCTGAGGTACACAATGGTGGTAGCTGGATGAGCCTGAGAAAATACAAAGCATAATGATAGCATATCTGAAACAAAAACTGTCGGGCGGCTGGCATTTCATGCGCGTGCTGAGGCTGGTATTCGGCGTGGTGTTTGCAGTGCAGGCAGTTATGATGAAGGATTATCTGGTAGGTATGATGTCAGCATTCTTTCTGTATCAAGGGGTAACCAACACAGGTTGCTGTGGCGAAACCTGTGCACCTACCTACGATAGAAATACAGTAAAAGGCAAAACAGAAGATATTCAATTTGAAGAGGTAAAATAAATAAACCATGTCAACAAAATTTTCAGAGCTCATCAATTCAGAAAAACCCGTACTTGTCGATTTTTCGGCAGAGTGGTGCGGACCATGTAAAATGATGGCTCCCATATTGCAGGAACTCAAACAAGGCTTAGGCGAAGCTGCAACTATCATAAAGATAGATGTAGATAAAAACCCACAGGCTGCGGCGGCATACAATATATCCGGCGTGCCTACACTGATACTATTTAAGAACGGAGAGGTGAAATGGAGGCAAAGCGGCGTATTGCCGGCTAACAAACTGAGGCAGATTATAGAACAGTATCAATAACAGATTGTATGAGTGAAGCACATTTTTATGAAGTTGCCGTAAAATGGCAGACAGACAGGCAGGGCATTATGAGCTCTCCCGATTTTGATAACACACTGGAAGTAGTAACACCACCACAGTTTGCAAAAGGCATACCTAACAAATGGTCGCCCGAACACCTGTTGGTAGCAGCCGTAAACAGTTGCCTGATGACAACATTTCTGGCAATAGCCGAAAATTCAAAATTGTCTTATGAGCAATTCGAATCGAACGGAGTAGGTAAACTGGAAGTAGTGGATGGTAAGTACATGATTAGCGAGGTAGAGCTAAACCCAATACTGGTGATAGCAAACGAAGAAGACCGTGAGAAAGCAATGCGTGTATTGCAAAAGGCTGAAGCTGCATGCCTTATTTCCAATTCCATCAAATCAAAGATTATCTTTACACCAGAAATTAAAGTTGCATCAACAGTATCTTAAACGTATGAAGAAGTCGATATTCAAGCCATTCGCATTACTACTGGCAGTAGTTGCTATACTTACAGCTACATCTTGCCAGCAGGCATCTGCCAACAACGAATTGAAAGTTGCTGAGTTTAAACAAAAGCTGGAAGCTACTGCCGATAAAGTATTGTTGGATGTACGCACACCGGGAGAATATGCAGAAGGCCACCTTGCAGGCGCTACGAATATAGACTGGAATGGTGGAAACTTTGATGCGGAAGTAGCAAACCTGGATAAAGCAAAGCCTGTATTTGTGTATTGTCTTTCAGGTGGCCGTAGTGGTTCTGCTGCAGCAGCTATGCGCAGCATGGGCTTCAAGCAGGTGTATGAGATGAAAGGCGGTATGATAAAATGGCGTTCTGAAGGGCTGCCGGAAGAAGGTGGTGCTGCCACTGCACAGGGTGGTACTAAAGGTATGACAGCACAAGATTTTGAAGCGTTGCTGAATACCGATAAGATAGTACTGGTAGATTTTTACGCTACATGGTGCGGACCTTGTAAAAAAATGGAACCATACCTGGCAGAAATATCAAAAGATATGGCAGCTACAGTATCGGTAGTTCGTATAGATGCAGATGCTAATCCTACATTGGCTACAAGTATGAAGGTAGATGCATTGCCTACAGTTTTTATCTACAAAAACAAACAATTGGTTTGGAACAATGTAGGCTTTGTAAGCCGCGAGGATATGATAGCTAAGTTGAAAAGCATTAAGTAAATATTAAGAGAGAACGTTTCGAAAGCCTGCGAATTTTGCAGGCTTTTTTCGTTTAATGTTAAGACAGTATTAAGTTAATATTAACTCACTGCACAGCTATTTACTAAGCTTTTCAGGCTCAATACATTTGTCCTCAAATATGGGTTTATGGCGACGTTGAAAAAGTTGTTTATGCCGGATGGGCAAAAGTTCTACAGGCTTTTTGATGAGGTAGCAGATAATCTGCAGACAATGAGCAAGCTGTTTTACGAAACAATATGTGCAGGTAATGGCATCATGCAGACAAACCTTGTAAAACTGGATGAACTGGAGAAAGCAATAGACGTTTCTACACGCCACCTGTTTCACGAACTTGGCAGAAATTTCATTACTCCTTTTGACAGGGAGGATATACATCTGCTTGCTTCCGGGCTTGATGATATTGCAGACCTTACCTATGGCACTGTTCGTCAACTGAATAACTACGGTCTCACTACACCGGGAAATACTACACAATACGTTGCGGGCGAATATAAACGCCTCATAAGTTTATTGGGCGATGCAATAAAGGCACTCAGTAATAAGCGTTCATTGTCAAAACTGGAAACTACCTGCCTCGAAATGAGGAAGATTATTAATACTTGCGATAATCGTATAGATGCGGCTATTACAGGTTTGTTTCCGAGCCATACAGAAGTCGTAGATATCATCAAATGGATGGAGCATTACGATATATTGCAAGTGCTGCTGGAAAAGTGCGAGAATATGGTTGATACGGTAGAAGCTATTGTTATCAAATATGGTTAAATAACTAACGCCCCGCAATTGCGGGGCGTTAGTTTATATTATCCAACCAATAGATATTACAGTTGTGTAGCAGTGTAAACTACATCTACAGTGTAAGTACCTGCAGGGTAAGCAAAACCAGGAGTAGCATTGTACTGGATGCTGAATGTTTGGTTACCACCGTTGTTACAGTTGCTCAACAGGTTTTGTGCAGTTGCACTCAAATCAGCATAAGCAGTAGCGCTGAATGGAGAAGCGATAGTACCACCTGTTGCATTTGCAGGAACACGCAGGTCAAGCACACCCGAAACAGGCATTACAGGAGCAGGTGTTGTAGTACCTGTATATGAGAAGTTAGCAGCGTTTGTTTTTACTGTTACGCCGAATTTTTTGTTTGAACGTACTTTCAATTCTTGGTTTGAAGAGCTAACACCGTTTGCATAATCATTAACCGTGTTGAAAGCCAGGTTAACGGCAGCACCTGTAGCAGTAGTAGATCCAGTGAAAGTCAACTCGATTGCGTTGCTCAGGTTCAGGTTAACTGTTTGAGTAGCTGTTGAAGCAACTTGTGCTTTTGCTGCGATACCAGAGATTGTCAGAGCTACGATTGCGATTACTTTTTTCATTTTAAATGTGTTTTGTTTGAGTTATTTGAATGTTGTTTGTTTGTTCGTTTGATGATGCAAAGATGCAACGGGAAACACCCTATTGCCAAAAAATCAGGCTCTGTTAACCCAGCCTTTGCAACTGGTTAACAGCCAATTAACAAACTGCTTGAAAAAGCCCTTAAATACGGTATTTTTGCACACTTTAGCAGTATGCGTATATTAATGGTATGCCTTGGTAATATCTGCAGGTCGCCGATAGCCGAGGGGTTGATGCGGGATAAGATAGAGCAGCACGGGCTTGACTGGGAGGTAGATTCTGCAGGTACAGAGTCTTATCATGTAGGCGAGCCGCCGCACCGTTCATCGCAGAAAGTATGTTTGCAGCATGGTATCGATATATCTGCCCAAAGAGCACGTAGGTTTACAAAGAAAGACTTTGAGCGCTTTGATAAGATATATGCTATGGCAAAGGATGTATACAATGAAATTGCCGAAATAGGCGGATATGGTGCGGATATGAGTAAAGTAATGCTGTTTGTAAACGAACTGCATCCTGGTAGCAACCAATCTGTACCAGACCCTTGGTATGGCAATGAAGATGGATACCTGCCTGTGTATGAGTTGATAGATCAGACCTGCAACGCAATTGTAGAAAAGTATACGTAAACAAGAAGAATTATGTCGAAACCATCGATACCACAAGGAACCAGAGATTTTTCGCCTGCGGAAGTACGCAAGCGACAATATATATTCAGCACGCTCAGGAGCATTTTCGAGTTGTACGGTTTTCAGCCATTGGAAACGCCGGCTATGGAAAACCTAGTTACACTGACGGGCAAGTATGGCGAAGAGGGAGACAGATTGATATTTAAGATACTGAACAACGGCTTGCACGAGAAGAAAGATGCCGATAAAGAAAAGCTGAATACAGAATGGGCAAGATTGCTGGATAAGCCAGTTTCTTCTCCGGTAGTTACGGAGCGTGCTTTGCGTTATGATCTTACTATACCTTTTGCACGCTATGTGGTCATGAACCAAAACGAGTTAGCTTTCCCTTTCCGCCGCTATCAGATGCAACCTGTTTGGCGTGCCGATCGTCCTCAAAAGGGGCGCTATCGCGAATTCTGGCAATGTGATGCCGATGTGGTAGGCAGTACTTCATTGATCAACGAAGCAGAATTACTTTGTATTTATCAGCGTGCATTTCAGCAATTAGGATTACCACAGGTAGCCATCAAAATAAACAGCCGTAAACTATTGGCCGGCCTTGCAGAAATATGTGGTACGCCAGAGCTGATGATGGAAATTACCATCGCGCTGGATAAATTGGATAAAGTAGGCTGGGATGGTGTTGTAAAGGAATTGAAAGAAAGAGGCATTGAAGATGCCGGTATAACACAGATAGAGAAGGTAATAAACGTAGCAGGCAGCAATGAAGAAAAGCTGGAAGCCTTGAGTGCTATTATGGCAACCAGTGCTACAGGTTTGGAAGGTATCAGAGAATTAAGGCAAACACTAGCTTACCATCAGCAAATAAAGAATCTGGATTGGGATGCAGCTATTGAAGTAGATATCAGCCTTGCTCGTGGGCTTAATTATTATACAGGTGTTATTGTAGAGGTTGTATGCCGTGCGGTAAAGATGGGCAGCATTGGTGGTGGTGGCCGTTATGATGATCTTACAGGTTTGTTTGGACTCAAAAATCTTTCCGGCGTAGGTGTGTCTTTTGGTATAGATAGAATATACGATGTGATGGAAGAGCTCAACCTGTTCCCGCAAACACTGGCTACTGGTGCTAATGTAATGATTGCCAACTTTGGTGGAGAGAATGAAGCCTATGCATTGCAATTGTTGAAACAGTTGCGAGCAAATGATATTGCCGCAGAAATATATCCTGAATCTGCTAAGTTTGATAAGCAGATGAAATACGCTAACAAGCGCGGTATAGCTTATGTATTGCTACCTGGCGATGACGAACGTGCGCAAAATAAAGTAAGCGTAAAAAACTTTACTACAGGCGAGCAGCAATTGCTTGATATCAATGCCGTAGTAGCGTTATTGAAGTAATAAAATCAGTACTTGTATAAAATAATAAAGCCCCGAACATCGGGGCTTTATTATTTACGCTGTTTTATCCGTGGTATTAGCGACGGAAAGCAGGACACTGCGATTGCCAATATTTTTTAGCATTACCAAATGCATCCAGATATACAGTTACAGTAATGTTTGTAAAGTAGTACCAGTCGTTAGCTTTACTATCGCCACGTTGATATTTATAATCAGGGTATTGCTGATTGTGAATAGTAGATTGAGACGCACTTACTTGTTCGTTAGCAGAGAATACATTGTTTACTTCATCGCCACGGAATGCAAGATCAACAGATTGTTGTCCTTTGTAGGCTTTCAGTACATCCAGATTTACATAAGATTTGCTCACATCATCCAGATAGTCTGTGTTTGTATAACGGAAGCCGGACTCTGCACTGATGAAGAATGTTTTACCTACCAATACTTTCAAACCGCCACCTATTGGGAATGCAATGTTTGTCAGTTTATATTCTTTACGGTCAGGATATAAAGGTATGTTTTGACCTTCTGTTGCTAATGAACGCAGGTAAACCCTTTCACCACGCATACCATCGGTGTATGGGTTGAAGTGGAATAAAGCCAAACCACCAAAGATATATGGCGTAAACTTAGTACGCTCTTTTTCTATGCGGAACAGGTTCAGTTCAAAACCACCATGTACTTCGAATATGTTACTTGCAAAACGCAGGTTACGTGCTTTTCTAACTTCTACATCAGACAGGCTATCAGCTGCTGTAATAGATGTGTAAGATGCGCCCAAACGTACACCCAGATTCGGATTGAAGAAGTATTTATATATCAAACCGCCCATAGGTTTGAAGCCGTAATTAGGGTACAGTTTGTTCTGCAAATCGCCATAATAGTTAGCTGCACCTGCAGATACACCAAACTCGTGGTGATTCTGTGCTGAAGCTAAAAAAGGTAATGCCAGAGCTATCGATAGTATAAAACGTTTCAAAGCCTAAAAGTTTTGTTAAGTATACAACTCGAAAGATAAAAACAATTTTTGAAAAACAAAAGCGTGACAAGACTTATAAATATTTATATTATTTATAATTTGTGTGTATCTCTTTACGGCATTGATTTATAAATATTTGATTAATAATAAACTGTTCCAGCTGTTCTACTTTTTAATCTGTCTTTAATCTCGTGGTTCTAAGCTTGGAAATCTTATTTTTGCGGACTTCGATTGATATATACAATGGATTTAATAAAAGATTTACAGGAAAGGGGCCTTATTCAGGATATAATGCCCGGCACACAGGAGCAACTGAATAAAGAAATGACATCGGGTTATATCGGCTTCGACCCTACAGCTGATAGTCTGCATGTGGGCAATCTGGTGCCTATTACACTGCTGATGCGCCTGCAACGTGCCGGCCATAAGCCTTATGCTTTGGTGGGCGGCGCTACAGGTATGATAGGCGATCCTTCCGGTAAATCGGCAGAACGCAATCTGCTGGATATGGAAACTATCCAGAAAAATATAGATGGCCAGCGTAAGCAACTGGAGAAATTCCTTGACTTCAGCAGTACTTCGCCTAACGGTGCAGTATTGTTGAACAACTATGATTGGTTCAAGGAATTCAGTTTCCTCGATTTCATTCGCGAGATTGGTAAGCACATTACCATCAGCTACATGATGTCTAAAGAATCTGTACAGAAAAGGCTGGAAACGGGTCTTTCTTTTACAGAGTTTACATATCAATTGATACAAGGCTATGATTATTATCACCTGAACAAGCAGCACAACATCAAACTACAGATGGGTGGTGCAGACCAGTGGGGCAATATCGTTACAGGTACAGAGCTTATCCGCCGCAAAGGTGGCACTGATGCTTTTGCTGCTACATGCCCATTGATAACAAAAGCCGATGGCAGCAAGTTTGGCAAGAGTGAAAGCGGCAACGTATGGCTCGACCCTGAAAAAACATCTCCATATCAGTTCTACCAATTCTGGCTGAAGCTGGCAGATGCTGATGCAGAGCGCATGGCGTTTATCTTCTCTTTCAAAATAGTAGAAGAAATTAAAGCCCTGATAGCAGAGCACCAACAAGCACCGCACCTACGTAAACTGCAAAAAGCATTGGCAGAAGAGTTGACTATATTGGTGCATAGCGAAGAAGATTTACTAGGTGCACAAAAAGCATCTGATATATTGTTCGGGCAAAGTACAGTAGAGGCACTGCGTTCGCTAAGCGAAAGACAATTGTTGGATGCTATGGAAGGTGTACCACAAGTGGTAAGTACAAAAGATGCGTTGGCTGGCGAAGGTGCAGATTTTCTGAGTTTCCTGGCAGATAATAAAGTCTTCCCTTCAAAAGGCGAAGCGCGCAAAATGGTACAGGCAGGTGGTGTAAGCATCAACAAAGAAAAAGTAACAGCCATAGACCACAAGCTTACAGTTGCACAGTTGTTGAACGATAAATACCTGTTGATACAAAAAGGTAAAGCAAACTACACACTGGCAATATTCAACTAAACAATTACTGCTCCCGATTAGTTATTTTTGAAGCGCATGTCTTCACGTATTGTACGGAGTTTACTAATAATACTGGCGATGGCAGCGGTGACGCTGCCCGCTTTTTATTGTGGCAGTCCTGATGAAAAAACAGAGCAGGCTGTTGCAGGTTCACCATGGCATAATGTGTATGATACTACTGTGCAATATGTTGGTATGGAAACCTGCAAAGGCTGCCATGCGGATATCTACAACACGTACATACAAACAGGTATGGGGCAATCATTTGGCCATGCTACCAAACAAAAATCTTCTGCCGATTTTACCCACGCACCTGTGTACGACAAAGACCTCGATTTTTACTACAAACCTTTCTGGCAAAACGATTCGCTATATGTGATGGAGTATCGTACAGAGGGTAGTGACACAACGCACAAGCTGTTACAGAAAGTAGATTACATTGTCGGTTCTGGGCAGCATACCAACTCGCATATCTTCAGCAAGAATGGTTATCTGTACCAAGCGCCTATTACATTCTATACACAAAAGAAACAATGGGATCTTGCTCCCGGTTTTGAAAAAGGTGCCAGCAGCCGTTTTACGAGGTTGATAGAGTCTGAGTGTATGACATGTCACAATGGTTACCCCGATTTTGTAAAGACCAGCCAGAATAAATATGTAACCGTCAAAACTGGTATTGACTGCGAACGCTGTCATGGTCCCGGTGGTATGCACGTAAAGGAAAAGATGGCGGGTAATATCGTAGATACTTCAAAAGGACCTGATTATACAATCGTTAATCCTCGCAGGCTTTCAACAGAATTGCAAAACAATATTTGTCAGCGTTGCCACTTGCAGGGTATCTCTGTGCTGAATGATGGTAAAACATTCTTCGATTTCCGCCCTGGTATGCATTTGTCTGAAGTGATGAATGTCTTTATGCCACAATACGAGGGTGCGCAGGATAAGATGATTATGGCATCGCATGTAGAGCGGATGAAGAAAAGTAATTGCTATGTAAGCTCGGGCAAGATGAGTTGCATTACTTGTCATAATCCGCACGTGAGCGTGAAGTTTACACAACACTCGCAATACATCAATGCATGCAACAGTTGCCATAGTGCGGGCAAGCAACAGTGTACAGAAAAAGAAGCTGTGCGCCAGACAAAAGGCAATGACTGCATTACCTGCCACATGCCACGCAATGGTAGTATAGATATTCCGCACGTAGCTGTTACAGACCATTACATCCGCAAGCGTCCTATGGACGATGCAACTAAGAGTAAAATCACTGCATTTCTCGGGCTCAAGTCTTTCAATAATGATAATCCTGATGCTATCACAACTGCAAGAGCATTCATGGAGTTTTTTGAGCGGTATAATCCTAACAAAGGGTTGATAGACTCTGCGCTGAAATACCTGAATAAAGAACAAAGCAGAGAAGCTTCTGAAAAACAAAATCGCGATTATTTACGTGCATATTTCTTACTGAATGACTTTGGTAAAGTAGTACAGTATGCAGCGTCGTTAAAGCCTGAAAACATTAAAGATGCATGGGCTTGTTATCGTATTGGGGAGTCTTACTACAATATGCAGCAGGCCGATAAAGCATTGCCATGGTATACACAATCTGTAAGTATCTGGCCACAGTCGCTCGATTTCCAGAATAAGTATGGCAATTGCCTGCTGGCGCTCGATAAAGTGAAAGAAGCACAAGATGTATTTACTTACATACTGAGCGAGAACTCCGACTATCTGAGTGCGAATGTGAATCTTGGATTCATATACATGCAGCAGGGAAATAAAACTATGTCTTACGACTACCTGATGCGTGCGCTTAAACTAAATCCTGATTATGAGCAAACACTTATCAACCTTGCAGTATGGCATCATAACAATGGCAACGATGGCAATGCGAAAAAGTATCTCTCGCATCTGCTGAAAAAACATCCGCAAAATGAGCAAGCAAAAGCCATGCTGGCAGATATTCAATAGTACATTTATATTCTTAACCTACATAAACTGAAAATGAAAAAACTAATCCTTGTTTTAGTATTGATTGCCTTATCTCTTACTTCTTTTGCTCAGCGTAGCTATAAAGGATATAAAAGCGGCAAAGGTGGACGAAATAATTATGAATGTCCTAAACTGTATATAGGTGTAACAGCAGGTATCGAAAATCCCGCTGGGCTTGTTGGTTTTAACATTGATGTGCCTGTTACACAACGTTTTTCACTTTCGGGTAGTGCAGGCCTCAGTTCTTGGGGGTATAAAGCAGGTGGTGAAGGCCGTTTCTATTTTGGCGATTGCAACCGTTCTTGGGCATTAGGTGCAGGCGTTACGTACAACACAGGATTGAGTAATGTAAGTATGACGCTGCCTACTACATATGGTGATGCTACGGTGCTATTAGATTTGAATTCAAAGACGAATGTATTTTTTGCGGTACATAAATTCTTTAATCTCGGCAGAAACGGTCATCGCTTTGATATTATGGCTGGCTACTCAATGAGACTTGATGATGATAACTACACTATCCTGAACAATTATGAATTGACAACACAGGGTAAAGATGTAATGAGAGTATTGGCTCCCGGTGGTTTAATGATAGGTTTCGGTTTTACATTTGGTGTACTGCGTTAGTTCTTATGTTTCTAAATAAAGTAAAAGGGGATGCAATTGCATCCCCTTTTATTATTTGAACCTGTAATGCAGGAAAAATCGTTGTGCAAGATTGCCCATATCAAAGTCAAAGAGACCATTGCTTTTGTTATTCACTTTCATAGTACTATAGGTTGCATTGATGCCAAAGAACTCAACACCGGCTGTTATACGCTTAAATACAAGTTTAGCACCAACACTTGGCAACAGGCTGGCGTGCCACATGGTAAGGTCTGATGCAGGCCTGCCAAAATAGTCGCCACTGTTTTCGTATGTGTAATTACTCGTCATATACGTCTTGTCAACCAGCGTGTCTTGCTTTCCTTTTCCGTATCCCACATTCAGCTCTACCGCAGCAAACAGGTATACCCGTTTATAAAATTTCCTTTGTATCTGTGCGGCAGCGCCAACCTTTACAAGGTCTGCAACCCTGCGTGTGCGCATGTCTATAAAAGTGTCAATATTTACTGTTTTACGAAATATATCACCCGCAGAATAGTGATTGCCATATCCTGCCATTATTCTGTAGCCTACACGTTCGTTTTTCCAGTGGCTGTACTGAATGCCCAGCATATTTACATTCCTATTGTTGGCACTCGTGTTGCTGATAGTATTGTGCGTAAACACACCAACCTCGTTCTGTGGCTCTTCAGTAACTGCCAGTACTTGTAAACTTTTTGTTTGTGCAAATGCTGTGGTGCTGATGAATATGATACCGGCAGCGAGTAGTATATTTTTCATAAATGTTTGTCCGTTATGCAAAGAACGTATTTGTGTGGCGATTATTGTAGTCGCAATGAAATCAGCTATTCTATAGCGGCATTATACTTAGCGGCTACTACATCCCAGTTAATCACATTCCAGATGGCTTGCAGATAGTCAGGACGCCTGTTTTGATATTTTATATAATAGGCATGTTCCCAAACATCAATACCCAAAATCGGCGTGCCTCTTACTTCAGCAATATCCATCAGCGGGTTATCCTGATTGGGTGTAGAGCATACATCCAGTTTACCATCTTTTACTATCAGCCAAGCCCAGCCACTGCCAAAGCGTGCAAGCCCTGCTGCATTTAGTTTTTCTTTCATTGCGTTGAACGAACCGAAACAAGTATCGATGGCTTCTGCTAATGCACCTGTAGGCTCTCCGTCACCATTTGGGCTTAGTATTTCCCAGTATTGGCTGTGGTTATAATGGCTGCCTGCACTGTTGCGAGCAGCGGGGTAGTTTGAAATATTGGCAAGTAATTCCTGCAGCGATAATGTTTCGCCATCTGTGCCTGCCAATGCTTTATTCAGATTGTCTACTGTGGTTTGGTGGTGCTTATAGTAATGGGTTTCCATCGTCAAAGCATCGATGTGTGGTTCCAGTGCATCAAATGCATATTTTAATGCAGGAAATAAGTGAGCCATATGTGTAAGTTTTGGAGTGATACACAAGGTTATCTCACTTCATTGTAAAACAAAAGTGGTTACAATAACATTGTAACCACTTTAACATTTATGTTTAACTGATTGTTATTTAGCAGCTTCGAATTTAGCAGCTACCGCATCCCAGTTGATAACATTCCAGATAGCACCCAGATAGTCAGGGCGTTTGTTTTGATATTTCAGGTAATATGCGTGTTCCCATACGTCGATACCCAAAATTGGTGTGCCTTTTACTTCAGCAATATCCATCAGTGGGTTGTCTTGGTTGGGTGTAGAGCATACATCCAGTTTACCATCTTTTACTATCAGCCAAGCCCAGCCGCTACCAAAGCGTGTAGTACCTGCTGTGTTCATTTTTTCTTTCAGTGCATCCAAAGAGCCGAACGCGCTGTTGATAGCATCTGCCAATGCACCTGATGGTTGGCTGCCGCTTGGTCCCAGAATTTCCCAAAACAGCGAGTGATTCCAATGGCCACCGCCATTGTTGCGTACCGCTGCCGGGTATTTAGAGATGTTAGCCATCAGTTCTTCAAGCGATTTGCCTTCACCATCTGTACCTGCCAGTGCTTTATTCAGGTTATCTACATAAGCCTGATGGTGCCTGTCGTGGTGTATTTGCATTGTCAATGCATCGATGTGTGGTTCCAGTGCGTCAAACGCGTATCCTAATGCAGGAAGTGTATGTGCCATAGTTTTATTGTTTTTTACATTTAAAAGGACTCCAAAGTTAAACCCCATTGCCGAAAGCCCAAAATGAGGAGCGTTTTTAATAGTTATTTAAAATAGCGCTATAGGCACTTGTAGGCGTTATTAGCCTTTTGTGTTTTTGTTAACCGCTAATTATCAATACTAATAGGTTTTATGCTCATTTGTAGCTGTAGTAGCGTAGCTACAAACAGGCAATCTGCCGTTTCATGTACATACAGCAAACAGGCGTATAGTCTGTATATTTGAATGATATTTCGAAACTATTCGCATGAGTCTTCCTTCGTTATCCTTACGGCGGCCTGTATTAGCCATCGTTCTCAATATTCTGATAGTAGTTTTTGGTTACATCGGGTTCACTTCGCTCGGTGTGCGCGACTATCCGTCTATCGATCCACCGATTATCAACGTGCGTACCTCTTATGCAGGTGCCAATCCTGATATCATAGAATCGCAGATAACGGAGCCGTTGGAAAAATCTGTAAATGGTATTGCAGGCATCAAGAGTATATCATCTACCAGTGCGCAGGGTAATAGTAACATTACCGTAGAGTTTGATTTGGGTGTAGACCTGGAAGCAGCCGCAAATGACGTGCGCGATAAAGTATCGCAAGCCATCCGCAACTTGCCACAGGATATAGACGCGCCGCCTGTAGTGTCTAAAGCAGATGCCAACTCGCAGCCCATCATATCTATGACGGTGCAGAGCGATACCAAGAATCAACTGGAATTGACAGAATATGCAGAGAACGTATTGGTAGAGCGTTTGCAGACTATCCCCGGTGTAAGTAGCATACAAATATGGGGGCAGAAGCGCTATGCCATGCGTTTGTGGATAGACCCGCTAAAACTGGCAGGTTATGGTATCACGTTTCAGGATGTAGAGCAATCGCTGGCAAAACAAAATGTGGAATTGCCTTCCGGTAAGCTATCAGGTGCTAATACAGAACTCTCTGTGCGCACATTCGGCAGGCTATTCAGCGAAGAGGATTTCAATAACCTGATAATAAAGAATGTTAACGGTACAGATATTCACTTGCGCGATGTAGGTGAGGCAGTGCTGGGGCCGGAGAATGAAGAAACCGTACTGAAAGAAAGCAATGTGCCGATGATAGCACTGGCTATTACGCCACAGCCGGGTTCTAACTATGTAGCTATTGCCGATGAGTTTTACAAACGTTACGATGCACTGAAAAAAGACATCCCTGCCGACTTTAAAGTAAACATAGCACTCGATACCACTGCTTACATCAAGAAATCTATCA
The DNA here is from genome assembly GCA_002389765.1 of Bacteroidetes bacterium UBA4414. Classification (GTDB taxonomy): domain Bacteria; phylum Bacteroidota; class Bacteroidia; order Chitinophagales; family Chitinophagaceae; genus Polluticoccus. Next base: position 27,943 of record DGQM01000017.1, read on the forward strand.
GCGAGGTAGAGGAAACATTGTTTGTGGCATTCGCACTGGTTATCATTATTATCTACCTTTTCTTCCGCGATTGGCTCATTGCCTTCCGTCCGTTGATAGACATACCGGTGAGTTTGATAGGTGCATTCTTCATCATGTACATGATGGGCTTTACTATCAATATCCTTACCCTACTGGCTATTGTACTGGCTACAGGTCTTGTGGTAGATGATGGTATTGTTGTAACAGAGAATATATATAAGAAGATAGAAAAGGGCATGGAGAAGCACCGTGCCGCCAGAGAGGGTAGTGAGGAGATATATTTTGCAGTTATCTCTACGTCCATCACACTGGCAGTTGTGTTCTTGCCGATTGTCTTTTTACAGGGTTTTACGGGTAGGTTGTTCAGAGAGTTTGGGATAGTAGTGGCAGGTGCGGTATTGATATCTGCATTTGTATCACTGTCATTAACTCCTGTATTGAACGTACTAATGACGCGCAAAGAACACAAACCTTCAAAATTCTATGTAAAGTCTGAACCATTCTTTCAATGGATGGAGCAGACCTACAAGAAAGGGTTGGTATGGATAATGCGTAACAAAATGGTAGCTGTTGCGGGTGTGATAGTAAGCTTTGCATTGATATTTTTCATCGGTAAAGGTTTGCAAAGCGAGCTTGCTCCACTTGAAGACCGCGGTCGCTTCCGTGCGCAGGTATCTGCACCGGAGGGTACGTCTTACGATGCCATGGATAAATACATGGAGCAACTGGTAGGTGTAGTGCTCGATTCTGTGCCTGAAAGGGAAGTGGCACTATCTGTTACAGCTCCTGGTTTTACAGGTTCGGGCGCGGTAAACACAGGCTTTATGAATGTGCGCCTCAGCGACGCGGATAAACGCAAACGCTCGCAAGATGAAATAGTACAGGCAGTAAACCGCAACTTGCAAAAGAAAAACTTTGGCCGTGCATTTGCTATACAAGAACAGACTATATCTGTGCAGCGTGGTGGTAGTGCATACCCTGTTGTATTCATCTTGCAAAATATCAACTTCGAGAAGCTGGCGCAGGTTGTGCCTAAGTTTCTGGACGAGGTAAATCAGAATCCTGTATTTCAGGGTGCTGATATCGATTTGAAATTCAACAAGCCTGAATTGACTGTGAGCATCAACCGTGCAAAAGCATCGCAGGCAGGTGTTTCTATTCAGGATATAGCACAGACTTTGCAATTGGCATTGAGTAACCGTCGTCTCGGTTACTTTACCAAAAACGGTAAACAGTATCAGGTACTCGGACAAGTATTTCGCGAAAACCGCGAAGCGCCGATAGACCTCAAAACATTCTATGTGCGCAACAGCACAGGGCAGGTAATGTCTATCGATAATTTTGTATCGATAGAAGAAACAACCAGCCCATCGCAGATATATCACTACAACAGGTACAAGTCTGCAACCATATCATCGGGCCTTGCTCCGGGCAAAACCATTGGTGATGGTATTGCTGAAATGGATAAGATTTATGAAAAGCTGAAGAAGGAAAAAGTAGTAGATGAATCATTTACAACTTCACTTGGTGGCGCGTCTAAAGACTATGTAGAAAGCTCTTCCAATACGCTCTTTGCATTCATACTAGCTCTTGTGTTGATATACCTGATTCTGGCAGCACAGTTCGAGAGCTTTATTGATCCACTCATCATTATGCTAACGGTGCCATTGGCCATTGCAGGTGCAGTATTATCACTGTGGTTGTTTGGTCAAACACTCAACATCTTCTCGCAGATTGGTATGATTATGTTGATAGGTCTTGTTACCAAAAATGGTATCCTGATTGTGGAATATGCCAACCATATTCGCGACAGGGGAGCATCAAAAGTAAATGCGGTAATAGAAGCAGCATCTATGCGTCTGCGTCCTATATTAATGACAAGCCTTGCTATGATGTTTGGTGCATTACCTCTGGCACTGTCGCTTGGTGCAGCGTCTAAGAGCCGTATGCCATTGGGTATAGTGATAGTAGGCGGCTTGCTGTTCTCACTGGTGCTGTCACTGTTTATAGTACCGGTTATTTATACATTCTTCTCTCGCAGAAAACCACAATCGGCTACTGCGGTAGATAAACTGAACGATTAATGAAGCAAATATTAGCGGGCATATTACTCCTTTCTGGTACGGTAGCTACTGCACAGCAGCGGCTATCGCTGAGCGATGCCATTGCCAAAGCGCTTGAACATAATTTTGATATACGCATTGCAAAGACAGCACTGCAACAAGCAGAGCGCAACAATACATTGGGCAATGCAGGCTTTTCTCCCAATGTAAATGCTACGGCAGGTGTTACCACAGGTAGCGCAAATACCAGAATAGAATTTGCAGATGGACGTGTACAGGAAGTGGCAAACGCTACATCTGTTGGCTACAACGGTGCGGTATCACTTGGGTGGACTTTGTTTGATGGTGGCAGAATGTTCCTGAATAAAAAATTACTGAACACACAAGAAGCAGTAGCAAGTGCACAATTAAAGGAACGTGTGCAAGCCATCGTATCGCAAACCATACAAGCCTATGCCGCTGCTGTATTGCAAAAGCAGCAGGGTGTAGCCATAGATACGGCATTGGTATTGGCAAAAACAAGGATGTTCTTATCGCAAGTGAAGTATGAAACGGGTGCTTCTGCCAAAGTAGATTTTCTACAGGCAAGGGTAGACTATAACACACGCCAATCAGATTCACTTTCGTTAGAAGCGCAACATATTTCTTCGCTTGCTATGCTGAATGCGCTGATGGGTGAAGAAGCAGATAAACTGTATGTATTGGATGACGAGCTGCAAATGAATACCGCATTGCAACCAACAAACAAAGACAGGCTGAAAGACCTGAGCCCTTCTTTGCAGATAGCAAGACAAAATGCGGAAGCTTCTGAATTGAGTGCGAAGATTGCAAAAGCTTTCATGCTGCCAACATTGTCGGTAAACGGGGCATATTCCTACAACCGTACACAGAGTCAGGCGGGTTTCGCATTGTTCAACCAGAGCTATGGCCCAACAGGTGGCGCTAATCTCAGTGTTCCATTGTTTCAGGGTGGTAACCTGCGCAGGCAGGCAAAAGTAGCGTCGCTGCAAGCTATGCGTATGCAGCTTACCTACGATTGGCAGCATACCGAACTGAGCAGACAATACCGCACCGCATGGGGCAATTATGAAATGGCACTGGCTGCCTACAAGTTGGAGCAAGAAAATATTGGCTATGCTAAAGAAAATCTGGATATACAGAAAGCGCGTTTTCGCGTAGGCGTGGCAAACACACTGGAAACACGCGAGGCAGAGAATAGCTACGTACTGGCATTGCAACGCTTGTTTACAGCTGCCTACAACCTGAAAGTAAGCGAAACCAAAGTACTAGAACTGGAAGGAAACTTAGTAAAATAAAAAAGCCCCTCATTGAGGGGCTTTTTTATTCTCGATTAGATATGTTGTTTGAAATACTCCAGCGTCCTGCGCAGACCTTCACTGCGGTCTACAGTTGGTTGCCATCCCAGTATTTCTTTTGCTTTTGTAATGTTTGGCTGACGTTGTTTAGGGTCATCCTGTGGCAGTGGTTCGTACACTATCTTCGATTTAGAACCTGTTAGTGCAATCACTTCTTCCGCAAATTGCAGCAGGCTTATCTCTACAGGGTTACCAATGTTCACCGGCATGTGGTAGTCGCTCAGCAACAAACGATAAATACCTTCTACAAGGTCATCGCAATAGCAGAATGAACGTGTTTGAGAACCATCACCATATACAGTAACATCTTCGCCACGCAGTGCCTGGCTCATGAATGTAGGCAGCGCACGGCCGTCATCGAGGCGCATACGCGGACCGTATGTGTTGAAGATACGTATGATGCGTGTTTCCACACCGTGGAAGTTGTGGTAAGCCATAGTGATGCTTTCCATGTAGCGCTTAGCTTCATCATATACACCACGCGGGCCTATCGGATTTACATTGCCCCAGTATTCTTCTGTCTGCGGATGCACCAGTGGATCGCCATACACTTCAGATGTAGAAGCTACCAGTATGCGTGCGCCTTTTGCTTTAGCAAGGCCCAACAGGTTGTGGGTACCCATTGCACCTACTTTCAGCGTTTGGATAGGCATCTTCAGATAGTCTATCGGGCTGGCAGGTGATGCAAAGTGCAGTATATAATCGATGTTGCCGGGTACGTGTACAAACTTGGTAACATCGTGATGATAGAAATCAAAGTCCTTATTAGGGAACAGGTGTTCTATGTTCTGGATATTACCGGTCAGCAGGTTGTCCATACCAACTACAGTATATCCTTCTTTCAGAAACCTGTCGCACAGGTGAGAACCGAGGAAGCCTGCGGCACCTGTTATTAATATGCGTTTCTTAGTACTCATTTATGTATGATGTGTTATTGTCTGTTGTGAATGTCCCGATTAGTCAAGTACGCCGCGCTCTCTGATAGCAGAGCCATTGTTCACACTTATTTTGCTTCTCAGTGATGCATGTACTGTGGTACGACCTATGCTTTCGTAGTAGAAACCAAGCTCTTCCATTTTCTCCAGGCTATATACGTTACGACCATCGAAGATAGCAGGGAATTTCAATGTTTTCTGTATTCGATCGAAATCCGGGTTGCGGAATTCGCTCCATTCTGTAACGATAACCAATGCGTCTGTATCTGTCAGTGCATCATATTGGTCGTTAGCAAAGTATACTTTGTCGCCGAATATTTTCTTCACATTAGCCATTGCTTCAGGGTCGTATGTGCGTACCTGTCCGCCTGCTTCCAGTATTTCGCGTATCAGCTCCAATGCCGGTGCTTCGCGGATATCGTCTGTTTCCGGTTTGAAGGCAAGGCCCCAAACTGCAAACGTACGGCCTGTAAGGTCTGTACCAAATGCTTCGCGGATTTTCCTGCCAAGACGCAGTTTTTGTTTGTCGTTTACTTCCATCACCGTGTTCACAAGGCGGAAGTCGTATTCCAGCTCACGAGCTGTCAGCGCCAGAGCTTGTACGTCTTTAGGGAAGCAGCTACCACCATAACCCACACCAGGGAACAGGAAACGCTTACCGATACGGCCATCGCTACCCATACCTATACGCACCATGTCTACGTTAGCACCTGCTTTTTCGCACAGGTTAGCCATCTCGTTCATGAAAGATATACGCATTGCCAGGTAAGAGTTAGCAGCATATTTAGTCATTTCAGAAGAACGCTCGTCCATAAAGTATATCGGGTTGCCCTGACGTACATATGGCTGATATAATTCTTCCATCAGTTTCTTAGCTTTTTCTGATGATGTACCCACTACCACGCGGTCAGGCTTCAGGAAGTCTTCTACAGCCACACCTTCGCGCAGGAATTCAGGATTAGATACTACATCATACAGTTCTTTGTCAAGCCTTTTAGCCAATACAGCAGCTACTTTTTCAGCAGTGCCAACAGGTACAGTGCTCTTGTTAACTATTACGGTGTATTTGTCTATAATTTTGCTCAGGTCGTCTGCAACGCCCAATACATAACGCAGGTCTGCAGCGCCATCTTCGCCCGGCGGTGTAGGCAGTGCAAGAAATACTATTTGCGCATTCTTGATGCCTTCTGCCAAAGAAGTAGTAAAAGTGATACGCTTTTCTTTGATGTTGCGTTCCAGCAGTACATCAAGGCCTGGTTCGTAGATAGGAGACTTGCCGGCACGCAGCATGGCAATCTTTTCTTCGTTTACATCTATACATACTACATTGTTACCTGTTTCGGCAAAACATGTACCCGAAACCAGACCAACATAACCTGTGCCAACTATAGCTATTTGCATAATGACTGTTTATGAAAAATTTGCGCAAATGTAGGTATAATTTTGGCTTTATATGTTAGAATACTTCTACATATTAGCATATTTTGAAAATTTTGCTTACCATTACAGTTAGATTTCACAAAACAGGAATTTATTTTAAAAAATAATAATCTATGAGAGGCAAAAAGTTATACGCTTTTCTATCCGCATCAGCACTGGCATTAATTATTGGAGCATTCGGCTGTAAAAAAGACAATACAGACAAGGTTGTAAATGTAGAGGACATCAGCTATGGCAAAGAAAATGCCCGTATAGAACAAATAGTTAGCGAAACGGAAACTTTTGTAGATCAGGCATACGCATCAGGCTTTCTTAACCTGAAAGGTGGTAATGCATTAGGCAGTACCTGTGCAACCATATCTGTAGATACAGCGGCACACAGGATCGAAATTGACTTTTCTTTGAAAAATTGCCTTTGTAAAGACAGCCGCTACCGCCGTGGCAAGATTATTTGCGATTATTCTAAAAACAAAAAATATACAGATTCAGGCGTAGTGCGCTCTATCTACTTCGATAACTATTACGTAAATGATTATTCTGTAAAAGGTTTGCTGACAGTTGTTAAAGTAGAAAATGCTAAAGATTTATATTATTCAATCAATAGCAATGTGACTGTAACATCTGCAGATGGTACAATGACCACTGGTAGAAAAGCTACACAAACCCGCAGTTACGTAACAGGTTATTACAGTGCCGATGTGTATGATGATGAGTACTATGTTGATGGCTATGGAGATTACACACACTCTAATGGTGCTATTTATACATTTAGTATAGAACAGCATCTGCGTGTAAATCCTAATTGCGATTGGCCTAAAGAAGGTGTTGTAGAGATGACACAGGTTAACGGAGCACCACGTGTTTTTAATTATGGCCCTACAATTGGTTGTGACAGAAAAGCAACGCTTACAGTTAATGAAGTAGTAAATGAAGTTTTATTGGACTAATGGTCTCCAATCATAACGATATTGAAACAGCAGCCTAAAGGCTGCTGTTTTTTTTATTTAAGGCATTGCAGTAAGGTGCTGCATGCTTTTTCTATTTCTTGTTTTGTGATGGTGAGTGGTGGCGCTATACGTATGCAGTGCGGTGCAAACAGGAACCAGTCAGAGAATAGTCCTTGTTTCAGGCAATCTGCCAATGTGTCTAATACGTGCTGGGGCGATTCCAATTCTATAGCCATCAACAGGCCTTTGCTGCGTACGGCTTTAATGGCAGGGTGTTTCAGTAAAGAATGGAATAACATTTCTTTTTCAGCTACTGTAGCTATCAGGTTTTCATCTTCCAATACCTGCATACCGGCCATACCTGCGGCACAGCTTACAGGGTGTCCGCCAAATGTGGTGATGTGTCCCAACACTGGCTTATCTGTCAACTGCCACATATTGTTGTGAGAAGATATGAAAGCCCCTAGTGGCATGCCGCCACCCAGTGCTTTGCCAAGTAGCACAATATCAGGTATCACACCATAATGTTCAAAACCCCATAGCTTGCCCGTGCGCCCGAAGCCACATTGTATTTCGTCAAATATCAGCAATGCACCTGTTTCCGTACATTTAGCACGCAGTTTTTGCAGCCATGCTATATTTGGTTCTTTAATGCCTGCTTCTGCCTGTACAGTTTCAATAATTACACATGCGGTATTACAATTCACTGCATCTATAAAAGCATCGGTATTATAGTCCATATGCCATACCCCTGGCATCAGCGGGCGAAAGGCATTGCGCCAGTATTCATCACCCATTACACTCAGCGCCCCAAGCGTAGCACCATGGTAGCTATGGTTAGCCGCTACTATTTCTGTCTTACCTGTTACACGCCTCGCCAGTTTAATGGCTCCCTCTGTAGCCTCTGCGCCCGAATTGGTGAAGTACACACAATCCAGATTGGCAGGCATATGGTCTGTTATCATTTTGGCATATTGCACCTGCGGGCTTTGTACCAACTCGCCATATACCATAATGTGCAGGTACTTGTCTGCCTGCTCTTTTATAGCAGCTGTCACCTTCGGGTGGCAGTGCCCGACATTGCATACGCTGATGCCGCCAATCAGATCCAGATATTGGTTGCCATCGGCATCATACAAATAGCATCCTTTAGCATCGGTAATATGCAGTGCTATGGGTGCGGGCGATGTTTGTGCAACGTGTTGTAGAAACAGGCTTCTGGTATTCATGCCGCAAAATTAACCTTAACAGCTGATTTTGATGCTTGGCGGAGGTTAATAATTAAATAATAATAAAACAACAATTCAGTTGCGTTGAGTTTACAATTAATATTCGCTTAACATAGAGTTCATTTGCGCGTAACATTGGCTTAAAGCACAGGTAACATTGCAGACCGACTTTTGCGGTCAAATAAACACACACATGTTAAAAATTAACACCTTATTGTTTGTCCTCCTTTTATCGTTGCAGGCTATTGCAGGTGGTAAGATTTCGGGTAAAGTAACAGACGAAAAAACGGGTGAACCTATTATTGGTGCTACAATCATTGTACAAGGTACAGGCAAAGGGTCTGCTACAGATGTAGACGGTCGCTTTATGGTAGATGTTGCAGCTGGCGAATATGTAGTTGAAATCAAGTACATAGGCTATGCGGCAAAGAATGTAAGTGATGTTGTAGTAAAAGAAGGTGGCGTTACAGAAATGAACGCAACCATTACAGAAGACACTAAAAAACAACTGACAGAGGTAGTGGTGAAAGCTTCTTTGAAGAAAGAATCCATCAATGCACTATACTCTATTCAGAAAAATAGCATTGCGGTATCAAGCGGTATATCTGCAGATATCATTCAGCGCACACCGGACAAAAATACAGGTGAGGTACTGAAACGTGTAAGCGGTGCAAGCGTAAAGGATGGTAAATATGTTGTTATCCGTGGACTTAGCGACAGGTATAACCTGGCAATGGTAAACAATGCCCTGATGCCAAGCACAGAACCTGATAAAAAAGCTTTCTCATTCGATGTTATCCCATCGAACCTTATAGATAATATCATCATCAACAAAACAGCGTCTGCAGATATGCCGGGCGATTTTGCAGGTGGTGTGGTAACAGTGCTTACAAAAGATGTTCCTGAAAAAGACTTTGTAAACATTGGCATTAATGCAGGTTACAATACACAAAGCACAGGTAAGCAATTTATCAGCAACGAGCGTACAGGTATGTCTTACTTGGCATTCCCCGGTAATAGCAATGCATTGCCTTCAGGCTTTGGTAAGGATGCAGCGTACTACAACGGATTACGCAGCACAAACCCGCAACAACAATATGACATAGCCAAGTCGTTGCCAAATAGCTATAAAGAAGTAACAACTACAGCACTGCCAAATACAGCTATCAATGCTTCAGTTGGTAAAGCTATCAATTTCAAAAACGGCGACAAATTCGGTGCTGTTGTTGGTGTAAATATTCGCAACAATCAGACGGTAATACCTGAATTCACACGTGGTAAATACGAAGCTGCACGTATACACACATTTACTACAGAGAAGCAATACAGATATTCTTCAAATGCATCCGCACTTGCCAACTTCTCTTATGTAACCGGTAAAAGCAAAATCAGTTTCAAAAATCTGTATAACAAGATATACGACAATACGTACTATCAGCGCGAAGGTTATACAACCAGCAACCTACAGCAAATAAAAGCATTCTCTTCTATTCCTTCAGAACGTCAAGTCTACAATACACAGCTGGAAGGTGAGCATGCTTTTGGTAAAAGGAATATAAAAGCAACTTGGAACCTGAACTATTCAAGCCTGAATGCACAACAGAAAGATCTGCGCACTGCATTCTATACACGCAATGCCAACTTCAATGCAGCAGATGAACCTATAGCTGATGAATCAGTGCCTTATGAAATAGTTGATAGGAACAGCAGACGTTTCTTCAGTACACAAAAAGATAACAACCTGGGTGGTAATGCTAATGTTACTTATCCTTTCAAAATGTTTAACCAGAAACAAGCAGTAAAAGCCGGTTATCTGTATCAATATAAGAGCAGGGAATTCAGCGCTAGGATATTCCAATATGAGCCTGTTGGACTGTCACTTTCTCCTGAAGTAGCACATGCTCCTGTTGGCGAAATATTTGACAATAAAAATATCGGCACATCAAATGGTCTGTTCTTACGCGAGATTACCAATAACGAAGACGCTTACAAGGCATACGGTTTGCTGAATGCAGGGTACGTAATGCTTGATAATTCTTTTAGCGAAAAAATCCGCCTGACATGGGGTGTACGTGTAGAATCATATGCACAAACATTAAAAGTGAATAAGTCTGGGGGTGGTACACGTACTAAAGAAAATGTATTCACAGACGTGCTTCCTTCATTCAACCTGTCTTACAGCGCAACCGAAAAATCTAAATTCCGTTTGTCTGCTTCTCGTACAGTAAACCGCCCGGAGTTCAGAGAGATAGCTCCGTTCCAGTTTATTGACTTTGAAAATATGTACACAATTCAGGGTAATGAAAATCTTACAAGGGCTAATATAACCAACGTAGATTTCAGGTATGAATATTATCCAAGTGCAGGGGAGGCTATTACTGCGGGAGTGTTCTACAAAAACTTTAAAAACCCGATTGAGGTAGCAATGAACGCGCAATCTAACCTTGATTTGCTGATTTTTGATTATCAAAATGCAACGTCTGCATATGCTGCCGGTTTAGAAGTAGATGTGCGCAAAAAAATGTCTTTCATCAGCGATGCACGTTGGTTAGAAAACCTGATAGTTGGTGGTAACTTCTCTTACATCTATTCAAGGGTTGATGCAAGCAATATCATCGGTACTACAAATACTATTGGTACAAAAACAGATCGTCCGCTGCAAGGTCAATCGCCTTATCTTATAAACGCATCAGTATTGTACAATATGCCTAAAACAGGCCTTGCATTCAGTGCTATGTACAATAGGATAGGACAGCGTATTGCTATCGTGGGTAATGCATCAATACCTACAACATGGGAAAATGGCCGCGATGTAATAGATCTGCAAATCAGCAAAACGGTATTGAAAAACAAAGGTGAAGTGAAACTGACAGTAGGCGACCTGCTGAACCAACATACTACCTTCTACTGGAATACAGATAACAAAAATGCATACACTGCAGGTAGCAGCAAAGTAGGTAAGGGTAATGATCAGGTATTCCAACAATACAAAATGGGTACTACACTTACGCTTGGCTTCAACTATCGCTTTGGTGGCAAATAATTGAATAATAATCAGACAAATAGTGAAGCGCGTGGCATTTGCCGCGCGCTTTCATTTTATAATGCTTTTTGTAGTAGTGCAATACTTAACATTCGCTTAATCTGGTGTTAATATACGCGTAATGTTGACCATCTACTTTTGCTTCAAATTAAAACCACGTATGAAATTTCAGAAATTCTTATCTCTGATGCTTATTGGTAGTCTGGCGCTGACTACAACTGTTACTTCTTGTAAAAAAGATGATGAAGAAACAACCCCTGTAGTAGACAATGAAAACTACACACTGTCTGGCGACATCACTACAAACAGAACATTGAAAAACACACAAGCGTATACACTGAAAGGTTATGTGTACGTAAAAGCAGGTGCTACGCTTACTATTCCCGCTGGTACTATTATTAAAAGTGATGTTACTGAAAAAGGTGCGCTGATTATTGAAAAAGGCGGTAAAATAATGGCAGAAGGTACTGCTACAAACCCAATCGTATTTACATCTGGTATGGCTGCTGGTAGCCGCAAACCTGGTGACTGGGGTGGTATCATCCTACTGGGCGATGCACCAACAAACCGTTCTACAACTCCTACTATCGAAGGTGGTGTAAGCCGTACTTATGGTGGTAACAATCCTAACGATAACTCTGGTGTTATGAAATATGTGCGTATAGAATATGCAGGTATTGCAGCAGCACCAAACTCAGAAATCAATGGTCTTACATTTGGTGGTGTAGGTGCGGGTACTACTATCGAAAACATCATGGTTACTTATGGTAATGATGATGCTTACGAATTCTTTGGTGGTACAGTAAACTGTAAAAACCTGATAGCTTACGGTACAGCTGATGACGATTACGATTTCGACTTCGGCTTCACAGGTTCTATCACAAATGCTATCTCTCTGCGCGATCCTTCATTTGTAGATGCTGGTGATGCAGGTAATGGTATTGAAGCAGACAACGATGGTACCGGTACAAACGCTACTCCGTACACACGCCCTGTGCTTACAAACTTTACACTGGTAGGCCCTAACAATGCTGCGGGTACAGCTGCAAACCACAACTTTGCAAACCGCTGGCGCCGTGCCGTAAGGTTCTCTCTTACAAAATCTATCCTGATAGGTTATCAGAAAGGTGGTTTCTCTTTAGAATCAGATGCTACTGCACAAGCTTACAAAGATGGTTTGTCTGAATTCAAAAACAACTTGGTACACGCTGTTGCAAGCACTTTCAGAGTAGGTTCTGATGTTACTGTAATGACAGGTACAGATGTTGAAACTAAAGCAACAGGCGAAGGCAACATAAAATTGACAAATGCTGCTGATGCAAACCTGGTTAATCCATTCAATCTGTCTGCTCCTGATTTCAGCCCTAAAGCAGGTTCTACTGCAGCAACAAATGGCTGGGGTGCTATCACTGGTACAGACTGGACAAAAGGTTGGACAAACTGGACACCTAACGTTACTGTATATTAATAGTCATTGCAATCATAATCATAGAAAGCAAAAAGCCACTCAATCGAGTGGCTTTTTGCTTGTATAAAGAGTTGCAATTATTTAGCAGGGTGCAGACCCATTGTTGCAGCTTTGGCTACAAGGTATGCGTATGCGGCATCATAATTATTGGGTATTTCACCATCCAGTATGGCCTCGCGTATAGCTGTTTTCAATGTGCCTACATCGCGGCTTGGCTGCAGGTTGAAGAGTTGCATAATTTCTTCGCCGCTGATGGGTGGTTGCCAGTTGCGTATCTTGTCGGCTTCCTCTACTTCCTTCAGGCGTTTCTTTACCAGCTCAAAATTTTCGAGGTAGCGTTTTACTTTTTGTCTGTTTTTTGATGTGATGTCGCTTTCGCAAAGTATCATCAAATCTTCCAAGTCTTCGCCTGCATCAAACAGCAAACGGCGCATAGCGCTGTCGGTTATATCTTCTTTCGTAAGGCTGATGGGACGCAGGTGGAGGGCAACCAGTTTGGCCACGTATTTCATCTTCTCATTTAGCGGTAGCTTTAGTTGCTTAAATATGCGCGGTACCATTTTTTCGCCCACTGCATCATGCCCGTGAAACGTCCACCCGTGTCCTGCTTCAAAGCGCTTGGTGGGGGGCTTGCCTATATCGTGCAGTAGGGCTGCCCAGCGCAACCACAGGTCTTTGCTACGTGCTGCTACATTATCTATTACTTGTAGCGTGTGGTAGAAGTTGTCCTTATGGCCTTTGCCATCAATCATCTCTGTGCCTGCCAAGTCTGTAAACTGCTTGAAGAACTCGTGCAGCAAACCACTGCGATACAACAGGTCAAGCCCTATAGACGGTTTGTCTGTGAGCATTATTTTATTCAGTTCATCAGCAATACGCTCTGCCGAAATGATTTTGATGCGTTGCTTATTACGGGCAATAGCTTCAAATGTTTCAGGCAGTATTTCAAAGTTCAGTTGGTTGGCAAAACGTATACAGCGCATCATGCGCAGCGGGTCGTCACTGAAAGTTATATCAGGGTCCAGCGGCGTACGTATCAGTTTATTGTTCAGGTCTTCAACACCGTTAAACGGATCGACCAACTTTCCGAAATCATCTTTATTCAGGCTGATGGCCAGCGCATTGATGGTAAAGTCTCTGCGTTTCTGGTCGTCTTCCAGTGTGCCTGGTTCTACATCGGGTTTACGGCTGTTTTCGCTATAAGACTCCTTACGGGCACCCACAAACTCTACATCAAATCCGTTGAGGTTGAATTGCGCTGTGCCAAAGTTTTTAAAGAAGTTCACGCTTGGTTTATGCGGGTAGGTATCTGCCACCGCATGTGCCAATTCTATACCGTTGCCTACACATACGATGTCGGCATCTTTAGTAGGCCTGCCCAGTAGCTTGTCGCGTACAAAGCCCCCAATCAGGTAGCATGGTACGCCCATTACCTTTGCGGCATTGGCAATACGTTGTAGTAAATCCAGTTCTTCGGGTGTGCAAACAATATCCATTATCGGGGGCAAAGCTAACTATTATTTAAGGGCGTAACACTTCCATATTGCCCTCATCATCCATTTTTACCAGTCGCGATGGCTGTTTCGGTTCCGTATCATCCTGCCTGTATTGTACCACATAGTCTACACCATTTAGTATAGCTGGTGCTATCTGGTTGTAGAAAGAGGCCGTAGGTTCTCCGCTTACATTAGCAGATGTAGAAACCAGCGGGCGCTGCATACGTTTGATGAGCGCCTTGCAAAACGGGTCATTGGTAACGCGGATGGCAATACTGCCGTTTTCATTCACCGCATTTTCAGCAAAGCCTATTGCACCTTCATATATTACAGTTGTAGGTCGGTCAAAAGACTCGAGTATGGCTATAATATCAGGTGGTGGGGCTGCTACATATTGCAGCACATCTTTTGCTTCTGCCAGCAATACTATAAGGCTTTTCTCTTTCGGCCTGTTTTTCAAGGCAAATACTTTGTCTACAGCAGCTTCATCGGTAGCATCGCAGCCTATGCCCCAAACAGTGTCTGTAGGGTATAGGATAGTGCCTTCGTTTTCTATCGCTTTAATACATTGTTTAATATCTATTTCAAAATCTGCCATCTGTATTGTAAGTCAGGATTAATACCTAAATTTGGGAATCAGGCAAAAATAAGCATACTTAACAGGGTATTAACAACCCTTTAAATGTTTATTGGATGTCTATGGTATTAAATTTGTATTGATCAATTAAAACAATAATCGAAAATGAAAAAGGTTTTACTTTCTCTCGGTCTTATCGCCCTGACAAGCGGCTTTGCAATGGCACAAGATAATCATGCTGGCCACAACCACGGTACAGCAGACTTGCAAGTTGCACCAAAAGAAGCATCTAACACGGCTTCTTCTCTGAAGCCTGAAAACATGGAATTCAAAACAGACATGCACGACTTCGGTACTGTAGCGGAAGGTCCTGATGCTGAGTTCAAATTTGAATTCAAAAACACTGGTAAAGAGCCAATTATCCTGAGCGCAGTAACTGCATCTTGCGGTTGTACGGCTCCTGAATGGTCTAAAGAACCTGTACTGCCCGGTAAAAAATCAATTATCAAAGCTGTTTATCACAGTGCAGGCCGTCCTGGTGGCTTCAACAAAACAATCACTGTAACATCAAACGCTGGTGTTAAAGTATTGACTATTAAAGGTACTGTTGAAAAAGCACCTGAATCTTCAGTGCCTGCTAACAAGTCTATGATGAAGACTCAATAATCTTTAAAAAAGATAAACGAAATAACAGACAGGATATGAAACAGTTGTTTGTAACAATCATGCTTGCTTTTACTGCCTTTGTGGTAAACGCGCAGAATGGACCGCAGTTCAAGTTCAAAAGTGGAGAAATGCATGACTTCGGCACTATCAAAGAAGGTCCGACAGTTAAGTACGACTTCGAATTTACAAATACAGGTAAAGAACCTTTGATCATTTACGATGCAACTGCAGACTGCGGATGTACAAAGCCATCTTGGCCTAAACAACCTATTCTGCCGGGACAAGCAGGTAAAATAACTGTTGAGTATAACACAGTAGGCCGTGTAGCACCGTTCAGCAAGTACATTTATATCAAATCGAACGCCGGCGGGCAAGGTGGTAAAGAGCGCTACGAACTCCGCATTAAGGGTACAGTAGTGGCAGCCAAAGACCCTGAGCCTTCTAAGTAATCTATAAGATTATCATATTTTATATAAATAGCCCCGCACATCGGGGCTATTTTATTGTAATAAAGTGCCAAATAAGGCTAGCGTTTTCTATTTTTGCGCCATGCCGGTAATTTCACATCGCGGGGCACAGATGCCCCCTTCTCCCATCAGGAAGTTGGTGCCATTTGCAGAAGCTGCAAAAAAACGTGGCACTAAAGTATACCACTTAAACATTGGACAACCAGATATAGAAACACCTAAAGCTATCATGGACGCTGTGCGCCACGTAGATATGAAGGTGTTGGAATACAGCCACAGCGCAGGCTTTGAAAGCTATCGCAAGAAACTGGTAGAATATTATGGTCGCAACAATGTGAACATCAACCACAATCAGGTAATAGTAACTACAGGTGGTTCTGAGGCTATCTTGTTTGCTATAATGAGTTGTATGGACCCGGGCGATGAAATCATCATTCCTGAGCCGTTCTACGCCAACTACAATGGTTTTGCTACCAGCGCAGGTGTAAAGGTGGTACCTATCCCATCTACAATAGACGATGGTTTTGCACTGCCACCAATTGAGGCTTTTGAAAGAGCGGTAACTACACGCACTAAAGCCATCATGATATGCAACCCAAACAACCCTACAGGTTATTTGTATAGCCGCGAAGAGTTAGAGGTATTGAAAGCAATATGCCTGAAACACGACCTGTTCCTTTTCAGCGATGAAGCATATCGTGAGTTTTGCTACGATGGCAAAAAACACATCTCAGCACTGTCTATAGAAGGTTTGGAAGACCATGCTATCCTGATGGATACTATCTCTAAACGCTACAGCGCATGTGGAGGCCGTATTGGTGCCTTCGTTACCAAGAACCAACAAGTGTTGGATGCGGCTATGAAGTTTGCACAAGCCCGTCTGAGCCCGCCATCATTCGCACAGATACTGGGTGAAGCTGCGGTTGACTTGCCGACAGATTATTTTGACGAAGTACATGCAGAATACAACAAGCGTCGCGATTTGCTGGTAGCGCGCCTGCAGGCAATGGAAGGTGTTAAGTGCCCTATGCCGGGTGGTGCATTCTATGCAATAGCACAATTGCCGGTTGACGATAGCGAAAAATTCTGTCAGTGGTTGTTGGAAGAATTCTCTCACAACGGTGCTACGGTTATGATGGCACCTGCTGCGGGTTTCTACGCTACACCGGGTAAAGGCCGCAACGAAGTGCGCCTTGCTTATGTACTGAATACAGACGATATAAACGGTGCTATGGATTGTCTGGAAGCTGCACTGAAAGCTTACAACAACTAATATTAGTAGTACACATCATAAAAAAGCCCCGACAAGTCGGGGCTTTTTCTTTTATCAGTTAGTCTATATTTCTACATCGGTAAACTTAAAGCCTGCACCGTCAAACAGTCCTTTATCGCTTAGCTTCAAAGCAGGTATCACCAGCAGTGCCATAAAAGATAGTGTCATGAATGGTGCTTTCAGCTTGGTGCCCAGTTTTTTGGCTTTAGCATCCAGTGCTGCATATTGTGCTGCTACTTCGTAGCCATCACCATCGGTCATCAAGCCAGCAATAGGCAGCGGCATTACATCGGTGTCCGTACCATCGCATACAGCCACGCCACCTTTGCTATCTATCAGCGCATTTACCGCTTTGCATATAGATGCATCATCCACACCAACTACTATTATATTATGGCAGTCGTGCGCCACGGTAGATGCTATTGCCCCATGCTGCAAACCAAAGTTTTTAATGAAAGCAGTCGCCACATTTGCATCAGGATAGTAGCGATTTACCACTGCAACTTTCAATATATCATTTGCTATGTCTGTTACAATATTGCCATCTACTACTAGCTTGGCAGCTATTAGTTCGTTAGTTACCAGTTGCCCTTCTATGGCTTCTATTACACGTATGGTATTGCCTGTTTTCAGTGCTGGTATAGCAAAGTCTGCAGGTGTTTTATGTGTAGCTGCAAAATTGTTGATAGGTGTTACGGCTACATGGGGCAATAGTGAACGTCCCTTCTCTGCCACCAGCCTGCCACCAATATAGGTTTGCAACACATCAAAGCTTTCGGTATTGTTGATGGTAATAAAGTCTGCGGCATCGCCAATGCGCAATTGTCCCACAGGTATATTGTAATGAGCTACAGGGTTGGTACATGCAGCTTTCAATACATCAAACAAATCATATCCCTTTTGCAAAGAACGTTTTACTAGTTCGTTGATGTGATGCAACACCAAGTCGTCAGGATGCTTGTCATCACTGCAAAACATCACACGTTCTGGGTGTGTTTTTAGTAATGTATGTAGCGCTTCAAAGTTCTTAGCAGCACTGCCTTCGCGTATGATGATGCGCATGCCTGCAGCAATCTTATCCAATGCTTCTTCCAGTGTAAAGCATTCATGGTCGGTAGTAATGCCTGCACTTGCATACGCCGCAGCCTGCTCGCCGCGCAATCCCGGTGCATGCCCGTCTATGGGTTTATTCACCGCTTTGGCAGCGGCAATCTTCGCCATCACTTCCTCGTCTTTATATAGCACGCCCGTGTAGTTCATCATCTCCGTCAGGTACCATATATCAGGATTATCCAGCAATGTCTTTATAGCTGCTGCGTCTATGTGCGCACCTGCAGTTTCAAAGAAAGTGGCAGGCACGCAAGACGGTGCACCAAAGAATATTTTGAACGGCGTTTGTTTGCTGTTGTCTATCATGTATTGCACACCAGCAACGCCGCACACATTGGCAATTTCGTGCGGATCGGACACGGTAGCTACAGTGCCATGTACTACTGCCATGCGTGCAAATGCCGTTGGTACCAGCATAGAGCTTTCTATATGCACGTGTGCATCTACAAAGCCCGGTAGTATATATTGGTCTGCAACATCGCTGTTTTCTTCTATTGCAGCAATGATGCCGTTTTTTACGGTAATGCTGGCAGGGTAGATGCGTTTGTTGTGTACATCTATCAGCCTGCCTGTTATGGTGAGTGAATGCATGCCTAAAAGTACTAAGTACGCATCAATCTGTCATCTTATTTACATGATAGATTTACCCTCTCTTGCCCATTGCACTTTCATGTCTATCAGCTGCACCATAGCTTTGGCACGCTCTTTTGCCCTGTCTGCTATCTCTCCGGTAAACAACCTGTCAACGGTTGCAGTCCATAGCTCAAACCAGCGTGTATAGTGTTCCGCTTTCAGTGGCGATTTCTTATCCAGTTCTACATGTTTACGTATCGGATTGCCCGTATAGCCAGCCTCACCAAACAGTACTGTGTTCCAGAAAGTATACATGATGGGCAGGTGGTGGCTCCAGTCTTCGCCAATAATGTCGTGAAATATATAGCCTATGGTTTCGTCCTTTTTTACATCGTCGTAAAAGCTGTTTACCAATAGTTTTATGTCATCTATGTTAGCAATGTCATTCATCTGAAAAGCTTTGTGCAAAGGTACGTGTCGTGTGTTGGCAGGCTATGATAAACGTCATATTTATTGCGTATAATTGTGTATATTCTCACATGCGGATACTCACGCTATTCATACTTCTATTCGTATCGCAGGTAATGTATTGCCATGCACAGGGTATCCCATTCAGGAAATTTAGTTTAGATAACGGCTTGCCTTCCAATCGTGTATATAGTTTTACACAGGATAGAGATGGTTATATATGGGTGTCTACTGAGGGTGGGGTGGTGAAGTATAACGGTTATTCATTCAAAGTGTTTACCACAAGAGATGGTTTGCCCAGCAGCGACGTATGGAAGGTGCAGGAAGATCAATATGGCAGAAAGTGGTTGCATTGCTATGCAAACGAATTGGGTTATATCAAAGACGATATCTACCATAAAATCAATTACAATTTTGCCAAGCTTTTTAAGCCGGGTAACATGGTTGAGGTAGATGATAAAATGGCGATGTCTTATTATAAGGATGAGCGCTTCAGGCTGATTCTGATTGATAAGTATGATAGTGTAACGGAGGTAAAGTCGCTGGATAAGTATTCCCTGAAACTGCTGATGCCGGATAAGTATATGTATCTGGATATGAATGGAGACAACAGGATGGTGAGGATGCAGTACCGGAATGGCAGTTTTGTGTTTATAGACAGCTTGTGCAAAAACCACTTCAATGGCTTGCATACAAGAGCCGAAGGGGTGATGAATGATATGTTGATATCATACAGGAACAACACTACATTCTTTTCATTATACAACCTGAAAACCTGCGAAAATATTGACCATTCGCTGGAAGAATACGGAGGTAATAAAAATGAAGAGATAAGTGTAATGCATGTGTTCCCCGATTCCATGTACATCTTTTCAAACAAAGCGATATATGATTTTAATAAGAAGGCACAGTTTGTAAGGCGCACTGTTCATTTTGAACAATTCGGAGATACGCCCCTTGTGGTAAGCAGGTATAAAGATGCGGCGGGCAATATGTGGTACGGTACGCTGGACGGTGGTGGTACCATGATACCATATAAACAGATGCTGTTGACTAAAAACAAAACGGTAGAGGGGGGCGAGAACTTACTATTCAGAAATAATATTAAAGGTAGCGTACTGTTTTGGTATCAGCGAAAACTGGGCAAGCCGGTGTTTATGCAAAATGGGGTAGATTACAAGCTGTCTTTCCCTTCGCCAACTCAGTTTGTTTTTACAAATGCTATCGATGATAAAAATTGGGTGTTGTTGTACACAAGCGGATTGTATAAGTATAATACAGTAACAAAAACAATAACAGACATGCTGCGCAATAGGGTTATTGTGTTCGATTCGCTGTACGGTGCGCAGTATCTTAAAATTGCAAAACATTTAGCGGGTAGCGCCACACGTTTTATTATTGCAGATAGTTTAAAGAGTCAGGTGTTTTCAGGTGCCAGAAGTGTGGTGTCGATTGATAGTAACAGGTTCCTGATGATTAGCAGCGACCGTGTGCACGAGTTACTGTTTACGGGTGATACGGTAGTGTTATCAGACATACATCAGGGCCGTTTTCTGTCTTATTACAAGATTGATAAACTGGGGCTTTCGATACACTATAACAGTAAAAATTTTGTACTGGCCGATTATAAAAGTGGAAAGTACTACAAATACGATGAGTCTTTCCTGAATCGAATTGGTATCAAAGATATTATAAACATCGCTTCAGATAAGTATAACAACCTGTATCTGCATACGCGCAATAGGATATACTGCTTTAACATAGCAACATTTGCCACAGAAGAAATTGATATACCGTTTCAGCTGGCAGAGGCTCAGTTCAGTATTTATAACGACTACCTGTTTGTTATAGGGCCTGCAGGTATAGCATTCAGAAAGATAAATGGCCCGTCATCATTCGGCGAGCTGAAAGCAATTCCGCAGCTTACCAATGCATTCTATAACCAGGTGTACGATTTCAATATTGATGACAAAGGGTTGGTATACATTAATACAGACAAAGGTATGTATACAGATACGGTGTCAAGGTTGCTGAACTCTGACGCTGCTATAAAAGTGCGGGAAGGTAGTTTTATGAAGCTCTTACTGATGGAGCCTTTTGTACGTAATGTTAGGAGTAATGATACACTGATACTGAACGGAGATGTAACATCCGTTCAATTCGACTTTATTAATCTATATGGCAAGGGGCAGTTGCAGTATGTTTATACTATCGATAATAAAAAGATAAGCTCAAATACTTCCGGAGAGCTATTCTTCCCGGATATGGACCCCGAGAAGTATTATAAAGTGAAAGTAAGAGTAACGGACTTTATCTGGGAGAGCAAGGAGTATAGCTTCTACATATACAAAGAGCCCTACTGGTGGCAGGCACAACGAAATGTGCGCGTGTTTTGGGTGGCTGGTATATTGGGCTTTATATTGTTTGTATACGCAATCATCATCATCACGCGTCACTACACCTATCAGGCAAGTGAGAAGAAGAGCCGATTACTTGATTTGGAGCTAAGGGCAGTGTATTCTCAAATCAATCCACACTTTATATTCAATACCCTCAGCTCTGCATTGTTCTTTATCGACAAGAAGAAATTTGATGAAGCATATACACACGTTAGCAAGTTTTCTAAATTGCTGAGGTCTTATCTCAACTCATCGCAGGAAAGGTTTATAACCATGTCTGAAGAGATAAGTATGCTGCGCAATTATATAGAATTGCAACAGACAAGATTTGAGGAACGCTTTGATTTTGATATAGTTGTAGAGAATAAAATACCTGCGGACAACGTAAAGATACCATCGCTGCTGCTGCAACCGCTTATAGAGAATGCCATCAATCACGGCCTGTTTCATAAACAAGGCAAGGGTACGTTGATAATTAGTTTTGTACAAGGTGCATCAAGCGACGAACTAATTTGTATTATTGAGGATGATGGTGTGGGCAGGCAACGTGCTGCAGAAATAAAGCAGCAAAACACGGTGCAGTACAAATCTTACGGTACCAAACTGACACGTAGGCTGATACACATCTTCAACGAGTATGAGGATATGAACATCAGCATGGAGTATATAGATAAACAGGAGCCCCACACCGGAACGATTGTGAAACTAACCATAAGAAACCTAAAGTATGAAGCGTAATTTCAGGTGTATAATTGTAGACGATGAACCCAATGCCATTGATCTCCTGAAGTCGAGGCTGAAGCTGCTTTTTCCGGAGGCAGATGTAGTAAACAGTTTTGTAAAATGGGACGATGCGCTTCCCGCGCTCCGCACCAATGATATTGACATCCTTTTTCTGGATGTCTCAATGCCTGAAAAATCGGGTATGGACTTTCTGAAGCTACTGCCTGATCATACTTTTCAGGTAGTGTTTATAACAGCACATAGCGAGTTTGCCCTACAGGCCATCAAGCTGTCTGCCGCAGGCTATGTACTGAAGCCGATTGACGACTACGAGCTTACGTTTGCCATCACTAAAGCACTCACCAACCTTGCCAACAAGAGCAATGGCAAGGCCGACAATAACACGAATAACAAGCTGAAAATAGGCATTCCCAATGCCAAAGGGGTAGACTACCTGAATGCTGAAGACATCCTCTATTTTGAGAGTGTAAACAAGTATACCAAGGTGGTAACCAACGAGTACAGTATTATGAGCTCTTACAACCTTGGGGAGTTCAAGAAGATACTGAATGCCGATACCTTCTTCCAGGCACACCGCTCCTACATCGTAAACCTTTATAAAGTAAAGCGTTATGAAACCTCGGGGCTGCTTGTGATGGACGATAACATGCAGATACCCGTATCTAAAAGCATCCGCAACGAGTTTATAGACGAATTCGGAAGGATAAGCCGCACCGCAGGCTTAAAATCAAAAGATTAGCCTACATATTTAACTTCCTGTTATTGCTTCGTCAGATGAAAGTCGCATTTCGTCCGATGAAACCCACTATTCGTTTAATAGTTATTATTAGTTTGAAAAAACTTGATTTACTTCGGTATTAAGTTAATAGAACTTGTTTTAATACTATTAATCGTATCAATTTTTGTGCTACCAGCCCCTCTGTGCCCTTAATTGATAGACCATTACTTGCTCTATAAACATCTTTGCCAAACGGGATTCAGAAGATAATACGCCCCCCCCCAGTATTTCTGAATCTCGTTTTTGCATTTTATGCATTTACAAGGAAGCAAAACACCTCTCCCGGGCCGTGAACGCCCACTACCAGTGTCTTTTCTATATCAGCCGTACGGCTGGGGCCTGTGTTCAGGTTTATCATAGATGGCAGGTCTTTGCCGTATTTCTTAGTTATCATAGCCAAACCATCGGCAATATCGGGTACTACCTGGCTGGCATAGGCTACTATGATGTGTACCGGGTAGAAGACCGAAGCCGTACGCCCCATGTGCTGCTTGCTGCTGAGCACCACAGAGCCCGTACGCGCCACCAGATACTCGCAACCCGTAATGCAGGCATTGGCCTTATCGTCCTGAATATCAACAGGATGTACGTTGGTTATCTTGTTGTTTTGGAAGAGCTGCATCAGGCGGGGCTCTGCACAGTATAGTTGGTGCCAGCCGCGGTTATCGTACAGGTCGGCGATGCCCTCGAGTACCTGCTGCTCGTTATCGCAGAAGACAAACTTGCCACCCAGCTTGATGAACGCCTCGGCAAAAGTCTCCTCGGGGCTATCACTATTGCCTGCAAACACAGGTGTGGTAGTGTCTTTATCGGCCTCGGGGAATGGCATAGGCACAGGCTCGCTGCTGAGCGCCTTGCGGATTTTGCCCAATATGTTTTCTCTTGCTTTGGATGTCTTGAAAGTCTGCATAGCTATGAAAGCCAAAAGTAGAAAGTAAAAAGCAAAAACTAAGGCTTAGAACCCCTAAATCTCCCGAAGGCGGCTTTTATATTATGCTTTGTATTATCTGTTGATAGTTTTTGATAGTGTTTGTATAGTTTTTGGTTTCGTAACCATTCTGATTGTTGATTATCAATACTGTTTGTTGGCGGAATGGTTACAAATTGCCTGCCTGCCGGACAGGCAGGTTTCAGTTTGCGTGCCTGTGGGCAGGGTTACGGGATTATTTTGTTTCAGTTTGTTTCGGTTTTTCATGGTTTGGTGTTTTTGTTTCGGCCTTCCGAGAGCTCCCCTCCTGTTTTTAGGAGGGGTGTCCGCATAGCCAAGTGCGGTGGGCGGACGGGGTGGTTATATACCCTGCGCGAGCCAACCACCCCGATTGGCAACAATATGCTTTGCATATCTCTGCCAATATCCCCTCCTAAAAACAGGAGGGGAGCTTTTTTGTTTTATTTGAACCGCTAAGGCGCAAAGACGCTAAGGGGTTATTTACAACCACAAATATACAATAAATAATTAAGATAAAGAAGCCGAACGGGCTTCATGTATTGATAATACAAAATCCAGTGTTTACACTGGTTTTTTAACGGCAGATAGTATATATATTGCAGGCTATTACATAACCTCATAAAAACAACAAGAACCATGACATTTTCTTTGAACATCAGCATCAGCGCTGCAGACCTGAACCAGATAATGATGACCGGCAACAAGGTGCAGATATATAGCATGACTGAAACGGGTACGAATGTTGCCTGGCTGACCTTCAGCCCAATGATGCAGAACACCATTAACTGGACAGAAGACTACCAGATATATGTAAGCACCACACAGATACAGAACGGGGCTGTGATAATGGTAATGGATGCTGCCGATGCCAAGCCGCAACAACAGTATATATGGACGGGCAGTAATTTTATGGTGCAGCCCGCACCATCGCTGGGCAGTACCCAGTTTATGCTCACCAACAACGGTACCATGCCTGCGCCGCATGCTACCATGGGCCTTTCAAAGCAAGGTGTGGTAAATGGTATGCAAACAGGCTACACCCCTGTAAATGCCATAGCCGTACTAACCAATAGCAACAGCCTGACGGGCTATACAACACAGGTATATGTGGCACTGGGTACGGGGCAGAACGGCACCGTAACCACCAACCTGCCACATGGCGGATGCTATGTAAACTATAACAACGGCACTACGAGCATGAATGTGCAATACAGCAACGGGCAGTTTTTTGTAGTATAAAAAAAGAGAGAACCTTATTAAAGATTGCCCAATGCACACATGCAGCAGCCCCGTAAGGCTGCTTTTTTTATGCCTTGTACGGGTGGGGTGGAGTTGGTAACTTGCTGACGATTTGGTAAACACCCAAATAACAATACATGAAACTTTCTGAAATACTCAAAGACAGTAATTACAGTACAGATATATTCAGTGCAGAGGAGATTAAAGCAATAGAAAAAAGCATTACTGCTGAAGAAGGGAAAAAAGGACAGGTGTACTATATACAATGCTTAGTTAGAGATAAGAAAATAAAACTAACGCCGGAAGAAGCGGTTAGACAATTGTATACTTACAAACTGATACATCATTATGGTTATCCGGTAAGTCGCTTGCGGATGGAATATGCCGTAAACTTTGGTAGAGAGATAAAGCGAGCAGATATTGTTGTAATGGATAAGACTGACCCTACCGTTGCTTATATAATGGTAGAGGTAAAGAAACCCAAAGCAAAAGACGGTAGGGAGCAATTGAAAAGCTATTGTCATGGTTCTGGTGCTACAATGGGGGTATGGACAAACGGTGAAAAAATAACCTACCACCATCGTAAGAACCCCAACTTTTTTGAAGATATACCCGGCATACCTACAGCACACGAGAAACTTGCAGACATACTGAACAAGCCATTTAAAATGGCTGACTTGATAGCTGAGGATAAGCTGAAAGAATCGGGTAAATCTCTGAGAGACCTTGTAGAAGAAATGGAGGATGAGGTTTTGGCAAATGCAGGTGTAGATGTTTTTGAAGAGGTGTTTAAGCTGATATTTGCTAAGCTGTATGATGAGTACCTGAGTGCAAATGATGAAAGCCGCAATCTGGAATTTAGAAATACGGGACTTAGCGACCCCGAACTGAAAGAGAAAATACAGAAACTGTTTGATAAAGCAAATGATAGATGGGATGGTGTATTTGATGAAAACGAGAAGATAACACTAACGCCTACTCACCTTGCAGTATGTGTTGGCTCTCTTGAAAAGGTGAAACTCTTTAACAGTAATCTTGATGTAGTAGATGAAGCTTTTGAATACCTGATAAACAAAAGCAGTAAAGGCGAAAAGGGGCAATACTTTACACCACGCTATGTGATAGATATGTGTGTAAAAATGCTGAACCCGACAGAAGATGATTATCTGATAGATACAGCTGCGGGTAGCTCGGGGTTTCCTGTGCATGCTGCGATGCATGTATGGAAAAACATGTTCCGTAAAAAAGGAAAGAAAATAAGCCATTTGTTTACGGCGCAAGACAAACCACAGTTTTGTAAAGACTATGTGGTAGATAAGCTGTTTGCTATAGATTTTGATGAAAAAGCTGTACGTGTAGGGCGCACGCTGAACCTGATAGCAGGAGACGGACAAACAAATGTGCTGCACCTGAATACGCTGGACTTTGCAAGATGGGATAATACAGTGAATGAGGATAGATGGGAGCATTATCTGGACGGCTTTAAACGAATGAAAAGGCTAAGGCGCAAAAACAGTAAAGAAGGACAAGACTATATGTTCTTTAATATGGATGTGCTGATGGCCAACCCACCTTTTGCAGGAGAAGTAAAAGAAGGAACGATACTAAGCAGGTATGAACTTGCCAATAAAAATGGCAAGCCTGCCAAATCTGTAGGGCGCGATATATTGTTTATAGAACGCAACCTGAATTTTTTAAAACCCGGTGGGCGCATGGCAATAGTGCTGCCGCAGGGTAGGTTTAATAACAGCAGCGATAAATATATACGCGAATACATAGCCGAGCATTGCCGTATACTGGCAGTAGTAGGGCTGCACGGCAATACTTTTAAGCCACATACAGGTACAAAAACAAGTGTACTGTTTGCCCAAAAATGGGACGATGAAAAATGCCCTAAAAAAGAGGACTATAATATCTTCTTTGCTACACAGCAAATGGAGGGCAAAAACAACAGTGGTGATAAACTGTACTGGAAAGAAACCTTTAAGCTGGAAGATTACATAGATGGTAAAATAGGTATTGAAACAACTACTGATGAAAAACATGCACTAACAGACCAGCATGGGCACCCTATTGTGTACCACGATCTGTTTGCAACTATAAATGAATATGATGATGGAACAACTGTGCAGCTAACACCCGATGGCATAGCCGAAGCATTTATAGAATTTGCTGCTAAAGAGAAGCTAAGTTTTTTTTAAAACGCCCCTTTGACAAAGTAAAATATGATGCTTTGTCAAAGGGGCTGGAAATATTTGAAACTAGTAGCGTAAACTACAAAGACAGATTTGATTCTGAATATTTCTTGAAAAAGTACATTCAAGTATATTCACTGATTAATAAGAATAATAATGATGATATTCATAGCCTAGGTTTAGTTACAGATGGTAATCACTTAACAATTGCAGAAAGTTATGCTGACGAATCTGGAGTGCGATATTTAAGAGGTCAGGATATATCGGGTGATTTTCTTACAGATTCTAATTCAGTATTTATACCTCAAGCAGAATATGATAAACTAAAACGTTCTCATATTTTCTGTAATGATGTGTTAGTAACAATCGTTGGAGCAAATACTGGTCAAACAGCTATTGTAGTCAATCCCCCTGAAAAACTAACCGCAAATTGCAAACTTGGGATAGTAAGAGTAACTAATAACGCTATTTCACAACTATACCTCCACGTTTTTCTCGCAAGCAAATATGGTCAGTATCAAATAAAACGACTTATTCGAGGTGGTGGGCAAACAGGGCTTATCTTACCTGATTTTAGGAGTTTGAAAATTGTCCGTTTTTCAAGTGGTTTTGAGAAGCTAATTAGCAATATATCAGTTAACGTATATCGTTTGATAGATCTTTCTAGAGAGTTGTATTCTCATACAGAAACTATTTTATTACAAGAACTTGGAGAGTTCGAATCTAGGTCGGATTTAGGTAAAGTAGTAACTGCTGTAAAAACATTAAAAAATAGTTTTGAAGATAGCGGACGATTTGATGCAGAATACTATCAACCTAAGTACACAAAAATTGAATACTCATTAAAGCAATATAAATACGGATGGGATGTATTGGAAAATGTATTCACAATTCATGATACTAATGTGAAACCAAAAGATAATGTAGTATATAAATATATAGAATTAGCAGATATTGGTAGTTCGGGTGATGTAACAGGATGTACAGAAACTGTTGGTATTGAATTGCCTAGTAGAGCGAGACGTCGAGTTCATACTAATCAATTGCTTGTATCGTCAATCGAAGGGTCACTTCAAAGCTGTGCATTAGTACCCAGCGAGTATGATAATGGATTGTGTTCAACAGGTTTTTACGTTGTTAGTTCAGATATTATTAACCCCGAAACCTCTTTAGTATTATTCAAGTCTAAGCCTATCCAAGCTTTCATGAAAAAGATATGCTCTGGGACTATATTAACTGCAATGACTAAAGAAGAGTTTAAGTTGTTACCTATTCCTATAGTTGATAAGAAGGTTCAAGCTATAATATCAGAAAAAGTGCAAGAAAGCTTCAAGCTACGTAAGCAAAGTAAGATGCTTTTAGAAGCGGCTAAAAAAGCTGTTGAGATTGCTATTGAGGAGAATGAAGCTGCTGCTATAAAATACCTGAATAATATTGGTGTAGGGGAATCATAGCCCCTGCACCAATTCACTAACTTCTATGCCTAAACCTTCACATATTTCAGTGAGGTATATAAAGGTGGGGTTACTATTGCCTAGTTCTACTCTGCTGATAGATTGAGGGTCTTTGCCTATTGTGTGTGCAAGGTCTTTCAAGGTCATACCTTTTTCAGTACGAATCTCTTTTATTCGTTCGACTAATTTCTTCAGCCTCTTCTGCTGCGCTTTATTTATTACACTTGGCACATGTCAATAGTAGAAATCAATACTAAATAGTTCATCAACTTATATGTTGATAATAGTTTTTTCTTACTACCTTTACAATCCAAAATCACCGTACCATGAAGTTTACCTATGAGGGTTTTCCGCACCGTGCAGATGAATTGTCGGCCTATATCTATGGGGCAGGGGTGTTTGTGCTGTCGCTGCGCAGTGGCGAGGTCATCCACCACGAGCCCGCCGATGCCGATGCCTTTCGCACTTGGCTGCAGCACCACCGCATCCGCGATGTAGCCGCCACACTGCCCCGCCATATATACGATGTACTGATAGACAAGAAATAATAAAGGCAGCCGCAGGGCTGCCTTGGGGGGCGGAGCATAGGAGCCGGTGCGTGTATTAGTAGATATTAATATCAACAGTAGTGCCGCCTGCAATAAAGTCGGCATTGATGATATCGCCCATACCACAAGAGGTACAGCCCGTTCTCCCCGAATCTTCAAAGCAATCTGTCGTGCGAATGGCAGGGAAGCATGCGTTAGCACCAACAGTCAAAAAATCGAACAATGGGCAGCCCGTAGTAGGCGAGCCGATGCCTGTATAGGGAACGCCGGTGCAAAAGCTGACGGTTGCGTATGCAATTGTAGCATTGGCAGTTGGGGGATTTCCACCGGGCCATATCGTGCGGTCGGTCATTCGGTAGCGTGCCGATTTGTTGTAGCTTGTCTGCAAGGGCAGCGAAGCTATAGTGCGGCAGTTGCCCGGCTCTACGGCATACAGTGTTACATACAAGGGCCCGCATGCCGAAGTGGATGCGATATTAATATTGTTTGTTTGTGCAGATGCATTTGCGGCAAATGCAAACAGCGCTGTGAGTGTGGCGAAGAATAGTTTTTTCATGATATTTTTTTTATGAATATAGTGTACTTACGTGCGCTGTTTTTTACGGGTTATGTGTTGTGTGGGTTGGAGATAGTAATTGCAATATTGTATTTAGAATTCGCAACATTGCATAATAATAAAAGGGCAGCCATTGGCTGCCCTTTTGCATTAGTAAAAGAAACATAGCTAATTGATTACGAGGTCGCAGTCGCCATTGGGATAGTATGTTGCCGTGAAGTTGAGCGTGCCGCATCCGCCATTGCAAGTAGCATCTACGTTTACACATCCGGAGAGTGTCAGCGGTACGCCGCATGTACCGTTTGATATCTGTATATGGTTGCCAACACAGCCGCCGCCCGGTGGTTGTGGTGCACAGCCGGCAAGGTTGCCTATGAGGCCGTATTTCCAGCCATGTGTTGCGCCAAGTGGTACGCCTGCTATCAGAGTAGCATCAAATGTTGTTAAGCCCGGCGTTACGGGGTTAATATTATTTTGTACAATGGGCCCTGCGCAAGTGTTGCGGTTTCTGCAATAAAAATCCAGCCATACGTTACACCTTGTTCTGTTATCTACCCTCAGATAAGGTTGTGCATCGGCAGTGATTGCCAGCAGGATAAAACAGATTGCCCCCAATAAGATCTTTTTCATGTGCATAATTTTTAAAGGTTAAGATTTGGTTGTTAATGAATATACGTTGCCATTCAAGGAGCAACAAGCAGAAATGAGTGATGCTATGTATAGTATGAGTAAATCGTGTTTACGTATTAGTATATCAAACAAAAAGGGCAGCTATCAGCTGCCCTTTAATATGGAAATTTGTAATTATTATACCGTTGGTTCTACAGACGGAGAGATGATAACCGGTTCGTCGTCTTCGCTGTTGTCAGGGAAAGGACGCGGGCCTATCAGGCGTACCAGGTCGTCTTTGTACAACACTTCTTTCTTCAGCAGTTCTTCTGCTATTATCCTTACAGCTTCTGTTTTGTCTGTAAGCAGTGCTTTGGTTCTTACATACACACTGTCTACCAGTTTGCGTACTTCTTCGTCTATCAGCTTGCCTGTTTCCTCGCTATATGGCTTAGAGAAGTTGTTTTCACTCTGCGGATCGTAGAAAGATATGTTACCGATTTTATCGTTCATACCATATACGCTCACCATAGCATAAGCCATACGTGTTACCTTCTGCAAGTCGCTGAGTGCGCCGGTGCTTATTTTACCAAATACCAGTTCTTCCACCGCGCGGCCACCAAGGCTCATGCTCATGTCATCGGCAAGGTGGTCGGTATTTTGTATATACATTTCCTTTGGCAGGTATTGTGCATAGCCAAGTGCTGCCACACCACGCGGCACGATGGTAACCTTCACCAGCGGGTGCGCATGCTCCAGGAACCAGCCCGCAACTGCGTGGCCTGCTTCGTGGTAGGCTATTACTTTCTTCTCTTCCGGAGAGATGATTTTGTTCTTCTTCTCCAAGCCACCAATTACGCGGTCTATGGCGTCGTTAAAGTCGCTCAGTTCTACTTCTGTTTTGCCTTTGCGGGCAGCTATCAGCGCAGCCTCGTTACAGATGTTGGCAATGTCTGCACCGGCAAAGCCCGGTGTTTGTACTGCCAGCTTGTGTATATCAAGGTCTTTAGAACGCTTGATAGGCTTCAGGTGCACTTCAAATATTTTCTCACGGCCTTTTACATCCGGAATATCGATAGATATCTGCCTGTCGAAACGGCCCGGGCGCAGCAGCGCAGTATCCAGTACATCAGGACGGTTAGTTGCCGCCAGGATGATGATACCACTATCGCCACCGAAACCATCCATCTCAACCAGTAGTTGGTTCAGGGTGTTTTCGCGCTCGTCGTTGCTCATTACCACGTTCTTGCCACGTGCGCGGCCTATGGCATCTATCTCGTCTATAAACACGATACAAGGTGCTTTTTCGCGTGCTTGTTTAAAGAGGTCGCGTACACGGCTGGCACCCACACCCACAAACAGCTCTACGAAGTCGGAACCTGACATAGAGAAGAAAGGAACCTGTGCCTCACCCGCCATTGCTTTCGCAAGCAGGGTTTTACCTGTACCCGGAGGGCCTACCAGCAATGCGCCTTTCGGTATTTTACCACCCAGGGCAGTATATTTTTTCGGATTCTTCAGGAAGTCAACAATCTCCATCACCTCTACCTTCGCTTCGTCCAGCCCTGCTACATCGTTGAAAGTGATATTAACACGTGTACCTTTTTCAAACAGTTGCGCTTTTGATTTGCCGATGTTGAAGATACCACCTGTACCACCACCACCGCCTGAGCCACCGCTCATCTTGCGCATAATCAGGAACCATACTGCAATCATCAGCAAGGCAGGTACCAAGAAGCCACCAATCTCGCGCAGGAAGCTAACGTGGTCTTCGTATTTCACACGTACGCGTTGCTCTGCAGGGATATTAGCCTGTGCATCTTTCAGGTTGTCTTCAAACTGCTCAACGCTACCAATGTTGAAACGAACTTTAGGTTCGCGGCCACGGCTGGCAAACGGAGATTTCTTATTGGTGCTTGGTGCTTCTTTTACATATACTTCGGCTTCGCTCTTGTTCACAATCACCACTTCATCCACGATGCCTTTGTCAAGATAGTCGCGTTTAAAATCCTGAAAGCCGATAGACTGCGAGCTTGTAGACATATTGCTGCTGAATATCTGCAGGCCGAGCAGGATAGCGACCATTATACCATAAACCCAGTATATATTAAACCGGGGACCCTTCCGCTGTCCTTTTCCATCACCGCCCGGTATGGGTCTTTTATTATTCTCTTCCATTGTTCTTTAAAAATCTAGATTGTTCCTGTTATAAAACGTTTTATCAACTATTATGTTCTGTTTGTTCGGCATCTGCCCATAGGCCTTCCAGGTCGTAAAACTTGCGGTAGTCTTTCTGAAAGACGTGTACCACGATGTTTACATAATCGACCAGTGTCCACAAGTCGCTTTTTTCTATATGATAAGGTCGCTCATCGCATTCTTTTCTCACAATATCATCCACACTGTCGGCAATAGCATTGATTTGTATGTTTGACTGTGCTTCGCAAAGGATAAAGAAATCGGCTACCGCTTCGTCAATCTTTCTCAAATCGAGCGACACGATATTTTCACCCTTCTTTTCTTGTATGGCTTTGATGACAGCTTTGAAAAGTTTGCTGTTTTTTGTGAGGCGAGTAGCAGGTTTTTTCCTGCCTTGTAGTGCGTTTATAATTTTATCCAAACCGCTAAAAGTCTATTTTTGTTGGCAATATCCGTAATTCATTCAAAATTAAATAATCTTTTTGGCACTCCACTTATTACAGCATATCACCGATGCCCCGATTATAGAACTTGATACCATTGACAGTACCAATAACTATGCCATGCGCCTGATAGATGCCGATACGGCACAGCCGGGGCTGACTGTCACCGCCCGAGAGCAAACCCAGGGCAAGGGGCAGCGCGGCAGGGTATGGCAAGATAGTGCGGGGCAAAGCCTGCTGATGAGCATTATTGTAGAGCCTGTACATGGTTTGGAGCGTCAATTCTTATTTAACGTAGCAGCAACGGTGGCGATAGCCGAGGTATTGCAAAAGAAATGTGAAAACTGTGACGTACGCATCAAGTGGCCTAATGACATAATAGTCAATGACAAAAAGGCAGGTGGGATATTGATAGAAAACGTGATACGCGGCAGCAAATGGGCATACAGCATTATAGGGCTTGGGCTGAATGTGCTGCAGGAAACCATGCCCGACGAGCTACCCTACGCCACATCGCTATTTATAGAAAACAGGCAGCCTTTTGACCTCAGGTCCTTGCGCTTCGACCTGCGGCACGATATATTGCAACACATTTATAAGAGCGCAGATGATGATATGCTGCGCGTGTATAACCAATACCTGTACCGCAGGGGGCAGATGCAGACATTTGGCGATGAGACAGGTACGTGGGAAGGACTTGTAACAGGGGTGACACCCGAGGGGCAACTGGTGGTGCAACTGACCGATGGCAGCATGCAACGCTACACACATGGCATCGTAAACTGGCAATGGTAATAGCCCGAAAAGGTTTAGTTTTATAGCATAGTAATAGGATGAAAGCCCAGCAACAATCTAAAAACATAATCGTATTGCAGATAGCCATACTATTGGTGGCTGTAATATGTATTTATCTGAATGTTTTCAACGCGGGCTTTATTAGTTGGGACGATGCTGATTATGTGGCTAATAATCCCGACATACACAGTTTTGCTCATATCGGTAAATGGTTCTCCTCTTTTTATATAGGTAACTATCATCCGCTAACGATGGTGTCTTACGCCATCGACTACTTGATAGGTGGCACGGCACCTGCGCAATACCATATTACCAACATCATATTGCATTGCGCCAATGCACTGATGCTGTATGCATTTGTAAATAATATTCAGGGCAACAGATGGGTAGCATTTTTCGTGGCTTTGCTTTTTGCCATACATCCTGTTCAAACAGAAAGTGTATCGTGGGTGGCAGAGCGTAAGAATGTACTATCGGGCTTCTTCTTTATCACAGCCATGTGGTTGTATGCAAAGTATCTGGGTGAGGAAAAGAAAACAACCTTGCTGCTGGTAATACTGGCAGGTGTGGCGGCAATGTTATCGAAAGCTACGGCTGTAGCATTGCCTGTGTCGCTACTGGCAATAGATATATGGTTGCATCGCCCGCTGAACCAAAAGAAAGTATGGATAGAAAAACTGCCCTTGCTGCTGATAGCACTGGTAGTGGGTATAGTAGCCATTAAAGCACAAGCAGCAGGCGAATTTCTGAACCAACATCCTGAACATGGTTTTGTGCAGACAATTGGCTTTGCCGGCTATGCGTATGTGCAATACATTATACAACTGTTAGTGCCTGTTAAGTTGTCGGTGTTGTATCCATATCCTGAACTTGGGGCAATACAGTGGATATATACATTGGTAGCAATCGGGATAGCTGCATTAGCGGTGTTGGCATACAAAAAGCAATGGTTTGTATTGTGCGGTGGTATTGCCTTCTACACCGTAAATATTGCATTGGTATTGCAGTTTGTGCAGTTTGGCGATGTGCTGCGTGCCGACAGGTATATGTACATAGCCTGCATAGGCGTGTGGATACCTGTGGTGCAATATGTATTTGACTGGCTGGGGCTGAAAGTGAAAGAAATAACACCACTTGTGGTGATGACTGTTGTGGTGGCGGTGTTTACAGTGCTTACTTATCAACGCAATGATATATGGCAATCAGAAAAACAATTCTGGATGGCTATTACGGAAACATTCCCTAACTCGGCTGTAGCACAAAGCAGCCTTGGCGGTGTGTTTATGAAAGAGGGTGATTACATAACTGCGGAGCAGTATATAGACAAAGCAGTAGTGCTGGATGCGAATAACTACAAAGCATGGTATAACAAGGGTGTACTGCATCTGCGCAAAGGTGAATTATCATTAGCAGCACATGCTTTGGATAAATGTATCGCCCTGAAAGAATATCCGAAGGCATTGTTCTCTCGCGCATTGCTGCACCAACAAGCAGGGCATCCGCTACAGGCTATGCAGGATGTGGAGAAGGTACTGGCTGAAGAACCACAGAATGCAAGAGCACATTTCATCATGGGCAATTGTCTGGAACAAAACGGCAATTACGAAACAGCCATTGCCAGCTACAACAAAGCCATAGAATATGGCGATGGCGATCCGCTGTTTTACATAAGGCGCGGTATTGCCAAAGTGAATATGCATGATAATCAAGCGGCAATACACGACTTTAGCCTGGTGATAGAAAAGAATGCCAATAATGCAGAAGCATGGTATTGGCGGGGTATGGCAAAACAACTGGCAGGGCAGATGCCATGTCATGATTTGAACAAAGCACGCAACCTTGGTTATAAAGAAGCTGAACAAGCACTGGTGAAATTTTGTAATAGTTACTGATGAACAGCATTACAAAAACACGGATACTGATAGCAGTTGCAGTAATATTTCACATTATTGGTTTTGTAGGTATAGGCATATTGCACAACGGGCTGATAAGCAGTGCAACACCTTTTCACCTGCTACTGATGGGGGGCTTGCTATTAGCATCATACAGCAATGATATAAAGCAATTTGGCAAATGGGCTGCCATCGCCTACCTGATAGGTTTTGTGGCAGAGGCGGCGGGTGTACACACAGGTTTGGTATTCGGGCATTATAGTTATGGTACGGTACTGGGACCTAAAATAACAGGAGTGCCATTGCTGATAGGTATGAACTGGGTAGTGGTGTTGATAGGTGCTATAGCCGTAGCCTCAAAATTCAGCGATAAACCATTGCAACACAGCCTGATAGCGGCAGCCGTAGCTACTGCCTGCGATTGGGTGATGGAGCCAGTAGCCGTAAAACTTGGTTATTGGCAGTGGCAGGGTGGTGTGATACCTTTGTATAATTACCTGTGTTGGTTTCTGATAAGCCTGCGAATAGCCTTGTTGGCAAATAAAATGAAGATTACTGCGAACAATTTCAGCCTGTGGTTGTTCATCATACAGTTAGTATTCTTCATCTTGCTGAGAATAGTATTATGAACTGGGTAGTATATATACTGATAGTAGCGGCTGCATTTCTCCTCATGGAGTTTGTAGCGTGGTTTGCCCATAAGTATATCATGCATGGGTTTTTATGGTCGTTGCACGAAGACCACCACGATGGAGGTTACCACCCTTTTCAGAAAAACGATGCTTTCTTTCTCATCTTTGCGATACCAAGTTGGCTCAGTATTATGTATGGTTTCATGGACCAGATGTATTGGCTGGCAGCTATAGGTATTGGTATATTCATCTATGGGTGGTGCTATTTTCTGGTGCATGATGTTATCATTCATCAACGCTTCAAATGGTTTAGCAAAAGCAATAATCGCTATATAAAAGTGATGCGCTGGGCACACAAGATGCATCATAAACACAGGCAGAAAGAAGGTGGTGAATCTTTCGGGCTGCTGATAGTACCCATCCGCTATTGGGAAAAAGTAAAGCATGACGAAGCACGTCAGGCATCTCAACAGCAACAACAAGTAATGCCAAAGCAGGTACATAGCGCTGCATAGTGTATATTTATGCAGACAGTTTGCCAATGAATCCCCATTATACTTATTTACTGATAGACGTACTGACGGTACTCTTCCCATTTCTGTTGAGCTTCGATAAAAAAGTAGCATTCTATAGGCAATGGAAAAACCTGTGGGTGGGTTTGCTGCTGACGGGGGCTGTCTTCATTGCTTGGGATGTATGGTTTACGGCAATGGGAGTGTGGGGCTTTAGCGATAAGTATATAACAGGCATTAAACTGGCTGGGCTGCCGATAGAGGAGTGGGCATTTTTTCTGGTAGTGCCTTATAGCTGCGTTTTCATATACGAGTGCTTGCTTTGTTATTTTCCCTTCAGGCAAAAGAAAGACTGGGGCTGGAATGTAATGCTGTGGTTGGGTATTGTAATACTGGCTGTTGGTTTTATGAACAGCTATCGTGCTTATACATTCAGTGCATTTAGCCTCTGTGGTTTTGCTATGATATTGCTATATGTGCTACGCAATAGGTTCCCTACATTCAATGCGGCTGCATTTGTAGTCTGTTATATCATCAGCCTGTTGCCTTTCCTTATTGTTAATGGTTTCCTGACGGCGCTGCCTGTCGTGATGTATGACGATGCCGAAAATCTGGGCATACGTATATATACTATTCCTTTTGAAGATACCGTGTATGGTATGTTGCTGATGCTTGGTAATGTATGGGGTATGGAATGGATGCGCGGCAGGCGTACTAAAACAGCTTAGCCCAATTCTTTAATATTTGTAAGCCATCCGGTGTGCCGATGCTCTCGGGGTGAAACTGTATGCCGATACATGGCAGTGTTTCGTGTGTCAATGCCATGATAGCACCGTCATCGTCTGCTACAGCAATGCTTTGCAATCCTGTACCATCCAGATGACTGATGGCAAGCGAGTGATAGCGCATTACCGTAAACGGATTGCTGATACCATCGAACAACGGATGTGACGTATGCGTAACGCTGCTTGTTTTGCCATGCATAGGGTAGGGTGCATGCACCAACTGTGCACCAAAGTGCATACCCAATGCCTGATGCCCGAGGCATACGCCCAGTACAGGAATCTTATCTGCAAAATGTGCTACCACCTGCATGGTAATACCTGCCTGCACAGGGGTTTCTGGGCCGGGAGAAATAATAAGTCGCGATGGATTGAGTGCAATGAGTTCATCAAGCGTTATCTCATCATTGCGACACACTACACAATCATTGCCCAGTTGCAGCAGGTAGTGGTGCAATATGTATGTAAACGAATCGTAGTTATCTATCAGTACCCACATAGTCGTTTACTTTTTTGAAAAATACTTCGAGGTCTGCAAATACATCTTTAGCAACAGGCATTAATGCACCAACATGGTTTAATACCCACGGGGCAAGCCTGATGAAGTAAGGATATGTAATAGACGACGCAATGGTAGCAGCGCTGACCAGCTGCATTTTATTGGTAATCCAAAGTAGCGAACTCCATACCATAGCAATCATAAAGCTATACAATAATCCGCCCGATAGTTTGTTTACCCAACCCATCATGGCAAGATCCAGTGTTGTTTCCAATGCTTTTGCCAGCAGGCGTATCAGCAGTACCACACCAAAGAAGATGGCGATGTAGCTGATGGGCTGTACCCAGCCTGATGTGACGATTTTATTTTCCAGCAACAAGGTTGCCAGTTTTTCAGAAAGCTTCAGCGATACAATGATAGCTACGATGATAGATATAACTGCAAACGCGGCTACGATGAGTCCCTTCATGTAGCCGCGTACAAAAAATATAATCAGCAGTATGATACCTATGATATCGAGCATCATGGTATTATCCTTGTGCCAGCAATTGTTTTACTGTTTCAGATATCAGCTTGCCATCTGCCTTGCCAGCCAGTTGTTTGGTAGCCACGCCCATTACCTTGCCCATATCGGCAGGAGTTGATGCGCCTGTTTGTGCAATGATTTCTTTTATTACCACCTGCAATTCTTCTGCACTCATTTGCGCAGGCAGGAAGCGTTCTATAATAGCCAGTTCTTCACGTTCTTTTGCTGCAAGGTCTTCACGGTTTTGCTGCACGAATATGTCCAGCGAATCGCGGCGTTGTTTGGCCATTTTTTGCAGCATCTTTGTTTCGTCTGCTTCGCTTATTTCCGTACCGCTGCCCGATGTTTTCTCCAGCAGGATAGCTGCTTTGATGGCACGCAGTGTACGCAGTGCGGCTTCGTCTTTAGCACGCATTGCACCTTTCATTTCTTCCATTACTTTTTGTTCCAGTGACATAACCCCCAGACCCCCTAAAGGGGGATTTTGTTTTTTAATGTTATAGAATAAATGGTTTCATATTGTTTATGTAAAACCCGTAAGCCCCTTCAGGGGGTTGGGGTTTAGTTTCCTTCTTGTTCTGCAAGTGCATCGCTGGCTTTCTTCAGAAAGTCTTTTGCAAAGTTTTTCATCTCTGCGGCCAGTTCTGCGTTTTTGGTAGCACGTGCATACGTGTCTGCCATGCCGAATATTGTCTGGTAAAAGAAATCGTTCATTTCATCTACCATCATTTTCTTTGTCCACAAATCTATGCGCAGTGCAGATTTCTCTTCACCATCCCAAAGGCCCAGCAAAATAGCTTTAGCACCCT
Organism: Bacteroidetes bacterium UBA4414; assembly: GCA_002389765.1. Lineage (GTDB taxonomy): Bacteria > Bacteroidota > Bacteroidia > Chitinophagales > Chitinophagaceae > Polluticoccus. Next base: position 67,655 of record DGQM01000017.1, read on the forward strand.
GCATTTCGTCAACACCACCACCCGGTGCATTCCATTCAATGGTGTGTGGCATTTTTTCCTCGTCCAGTTCTACCTGTATGTTTATGTTAGATTTCATAACCCCAACCCCTAAAGGGGCATTTTGTTTTTATAATTAGGTAATTAAATAATTTTTTAAACGGATAGCAAAGGTAATTGTTTATCAGCTTTTGCTCCATTTATTCAATTGGTTCACGCAAGCTGCCATGTCCTTAGGTAGTGGCGCCTCTACATCCACCAGTGTGCCATTGGGTTTGTGCAGCATCAGCCTGTAGGCATGCAGCCCCAGTCGGCTCATCAGCGGGCGTTCTGTTTCTTCTTTTTCAGACAGCTTGAATTTCTTTTTGATGGTAGAGAGCAGGAATGGTTTACCATCGCCATATAGCTCATCGCACACTATCGGGTGGCCTATAGACTGCATGTGTACACGTATCTGGTGTGTGCGGCCTGTATGTATCTGAAACTGCACCAGCGAATGCAGCGCCCATTGCTCCACCACTTTATAGTCTGTAACAGATGCCTTGCCCTTGCGCGCGGTAGTCATTTTACCCTTTTGGGTAGGATGCTCTATAATGGCAGCTTCTATGCGTCCTTCTTCGGGTAATACCCTGCCCATAACAATGCCTGCATAAAACTTGCCAACATCGTGCGCCTCAAACAACTGAGACAGGTAGCGGTGCATTTCTTCGTTTTTGGCAAAGCACATCACGCCGCTGGTATCACGGTCCAGACGGTGCACCACCCATATACGATGCCCCAGTTTAGACTCCAGCAGTCGGTTGAGGGATGGTAGGTCACTGTTAAAACGGTCGGGGATAACAAGGATGCCTGCCGGTTTATTCACCATCAGTATATCATCATCCTGGTATAGTATTTCTATCTGCATGTAATAATTATCCTTTAAAGTATTGTTTCAGGCACATGTCTTCTTTCTTGCGCATTTCCTCACGGTCGGCCGGTGTTTTGTCTTTAAAGCCACAAAGGTGCAGTGCCCCGTGAAAGATAACACGGTGCAGCTCGTCGGCATAGGTTTTGCCAAACTTAGCGGCGTTTTCTGCCACGCGTTCTATGCTGATATATATTTCACCCTGCAATTCATCCGCACCCTCGCTGAGGTCGAAGGTGATGATGTCTGTGAACGTATTATGGTTCAGAAACTGCTGGTTGATTTGCAGCAGGTACGCATCATCACAAAAAATATAGGTAAGCTGTGTATGCTGTACCTTTTTGCGGTGTTTTTGCACCAGTGTGTCCAGAAAAGCACTCAGTTTGCGCTTGTCCTTCAGTTTCGAGCTTACTTCCTGTTCGTAAAACCTTGCAGGCATGGTTAAAATTTGTGCAAAGGTCGCATATTTTTTAGGTGTAGCTGCCATTGTGCCGTATTTTTGTGCCGATGAGTGTTGCAGAAGTAAAGACAATGCGCCTTTCGGAGCTGCCTACGGGTACGAAAGCTGTGATAAAAGAGCACGACCAGACCGATTTTAAGCTGACGCTGATGGAAATGGGCTGCATACCGGGCGAGCCTGTATGGATAGAGATGATAGCCCCTATGGGCGACCCGATGGCGATTAGCATAGCGGGCTACTACCTGAGCATCCGCAAGCAGGACGCGGAGAATATTTGGGTGACGGTCAACTCATAACAAGCCAACCCCTAAATCCCCTGAAGGGGACTTTCTTTTTTAAGGGGGTAGAGATAGCTTTCAGTTCGCAGTTAATTAATATTTATATCAACTAAGCCCCTTCAGGGGTTTGGGGTTTTACTTACCTTTGCGCCCATGCATATCGGGTTGTATTTCGGCAGTTTTAATCCTATACATATCGGGCATCTTATTGTAGCCAATCATATAGTAGAGAATGTGGATATAGATAAGGTGTGGTTTGTACTATCGCCGCACAATCCGCTGAAAGATTCTGATTCTTTACTGAATGAATATGACAGGCTGCATCTGGTAGAGCTGGCGATAAAAGACAATAGTAAGTTTCGCGCCAGCAATGTAGAGTTTCACCTGCCAAAGCCATCCTATACCATCGATACGCTGACGTATCTGAAAGAGAAGTTTCCATTAGAACAGTTTACCGTAATCATGGGTTCAGACAGTTTTAGCAATATCCACCGCTGGAAGAACTACGAAACGCTGATTGCCAACTACAATATCATTGTGTACGACCGTCCGGGTTTTGATATTACAGAAACACACGGCGCTAAGCTAACACGTGTACAAGCACCATTGCTCGAAATCTCATCCACCTTCATCCGCAAGCAGATAAAAGAAGGCAAAAGCATACGCTATATGCTGCCCGATGAAGTAGCTAAGTACATAGAAAATAACCGCTACTATAAGTAGTTGATTGGTTCGTTAGTATTATTCCGCTCTTTCGGGAAACTCTACCCTGTATATCTGTATCAGCAGCAGCAGGTAAGAAAGTAATAATGGCCCGAATATCAGCCCCATAAAGCCAAACATAGGCAGGCCTACTATAATACCCAATGTGGTAATGATAGGGTGTACATCGCCCAGTTTCTTCAAGATGGTGAAGCGCAGTACATTGTCTATACCACCTGTTATAATGAATGAATATGCTGCCAGCCCCAATGCAGCAGCAGGATGTGCCGTTGCAAACAGGTATATACACAGCGGCCCCCATACCAGCATACAGCCCACTACCGGCACCAGCGAGGCCACGCCGGTCAAAATACCCCAAAGTATATACTCATCTATACCAAAGATGGCATAGCCAATAATGGCCACGATAGCCTGGCAACCTGCCAGTACAGGAATGCCAATAGCATTAGAGATAACCATGGTACGGGTAGATGTCCACATATTATCTATGTTGGTATCTTTCAGCGGCAGGTATTTTTTGATAGACATTTCCATCTTGCGGCCATCTACCAGCATAAAGTATAGTAAAAAGAAGGCAAGTACCGTATTGGTGAGCATATTGGCTGTAGCGCCTAATACGCCCGGTACTTCTGCGGCTATTTTCTGTACCACCTGCATCACCTGTTGCTGATTGATGCGCATAAACGGCGGCAGGTTCTTTGTTTTCTGCGATAGTTCCTGCAACGTGGTTGTGATAGCAGCCTGATTATCAATGATGCCCGTAAATTTCGGCAGTATTACTTGTACCATGCCAACTATGGGCAATACAATAACAACAATAGATGCCAATATAAACAGCGAAGCTATCAGGCTCTTGTTATATTGTTTTATCACCGTTAGCTTAAAGAAATACTCACGCATCAGGATGTAGAGCGTAACAGCACCCAGCAAGCCCGGGAAGAAGGCAAACATCTGTGCGCCAAGCACGTATGCCAATACCAATATGATGCCTATCAGTACAAATTGTTTTACCGCTGTGTTATTCATAAATCCTTGCTTTGAGAATGGTGAGGCAATATGTCAATATTTTATTAAATTATAAAAAAGCTGCCACAAATCATTAGAGGCTTGGTACAATATTTGCTAATTTTGCAGTGAGCTAATTAATATTTAACACAAATTAACGAGGATCATGGCTAAAACAGGAAAAACAGTAGCAACATTGCTGGTAGGTGCTGCAATAGGCGCAGCGGTAGGCTATTTGTTGGCTACAGACAAAGACAAGCGCCAGGAAGATATGGCGAAAATCAAAGATCGTTTCAACAGCCTGAAGGATAAACTGGCTAAGAAAACGGAAGATTTGGAACACGAAATATATAACGGTTAATAACTACCGATGCTGGGATTCATAGGTAAATGGAAAGATAAGCTGGCCGACTACGTAGATATGCGTGTGCGCCTTGTAAAGCTCGATTTCATCGAGCGTACATCGCAGGTGCTCAGCTTCTTTACATTTACGATAGTGTGCTTCCTGTTGGTGCTGCCTATACTACTCTTTATGGGTATAGGGGTTGCAGAGTTTTTTGCCGATCTGGTAGGTTCGCGCGGTGGTGGTTATCTTATCATCACAGGGCTATATCTGTTGGCACTTGGTATATTATTCATTTACAGAAAGCGGTTTATCAAAAAGTTCACCGGGCTTTTCATCAGGGTAATGACTGATGATGATGAGGACGATGATGATGAGCAACCCGCTGCAAAGAAATAATACGACCATGAGACTCTACAACAAACAACTGAACAGCCTTGACGAGCTGAAACTGGAAAAGCAAAAGCTACGCGCCGAAATGCGCAAAGCCGATGCAGACGGGTTCTTCTCTATAGATGATATTATACCCGGCAAATCTGCCAATAAGGAGGGCGAAGAAGAGGGAAGTGGTGGATTGGATATAGCGGGCATTGCAAGTACGGTATTGTCTGCGGTTGGCAATAAGGATATGCTGTTGTCTGTAGGTATGCCGCTGCTGCAACTTGCCGGTAATCAGCTGGAGAAAGGATTGGTGAAGAAGATATTGAAAGAAGTAGGCTTTGGCTATGCTAAATGGAAGGCGATAGAACTTGCCTACAAAGGCGTAAAGCACCTGGTAGATAAGAAAGTACAGGAACGGGCAAAGAACAGGTAATAATACCGGATATGTATATAATTAAAAATCCCCTTCATTAGAAGGGGATTTTTGTATGCAGTATGTTTAGATTTTGTACTTGATAAGCCTCAGAATCTCCAGCAACATATCGGGGCTAAAGAGTTTCTTTTTGCAGTGCAGGATGCGGCTCAGTATCTGCTGGTCTGTTTTCAGATGCTTGGCAAGCTCTGCTTGTGTTACTTTTTTGCTCTCCATGTAGTTGGTAAGGCCTTCGGCTATTACCTCGTACATATTCTTTGGTGGCTTTTTGCTGGCAAGTATTTCGTTAATGCTGCCCGAGCGTGCATATTTCAGAAACTTGTCAAGAAATGCTTGTGTAAGCGGCGTTTCACCATTAATCACTTTAGAATAGTAATAGGGCGTTACTTTTATTTTTTCAGCCATCTCACCTTTCGTAGCCACACCACGGCGTTTCATCAAAATAGCTGCCGCTTGTTTCAGTTGTATTGGCTTTACGTTCTTAATATGATTTGCTTTTGGAGGCATTGTTTGTTTAATTGAGGACTAAAGATAACAAAATATCCGCTAATACAATATTTATTGTAAAATTGATGCTGTATTAACCTATGTCAATTTATTATGTAAAGTGTTGTTTTATTTATCGTACAGAATTTCAGCTTTTTGTGCTTTTGTATTAGCCGGTGGTGCTGTTACTTTTTCTACACGTGCCTGATTTTCTTTGGGTGCAGCAACCTCTGCAGTGCCTGTATCTGTACCTTTTTTTGATGTGCTGCAAGACGATAGCAGCGTTGCGATAATAAACGTATATAATACAGTTCTGTTCATTTTATATTCAGTCTTTTTGTTCTGTTCCGGATATGATGATATGTCCCTGCATTTGTTTTGCACTTTGAATATCAGCAACATCTATAATCAGCTCTTCGCCATTGGCTACTTGCAGATTCACATTGCCACCATAAGAGTATAGGTTGGTATTAGCAATATAGGGCAATATCATGTTGGAGCTTGCTTTGTCTGTTCTGTGTATTTTAACACCAACACCCGGCTGTGTGTTGGATGTAACATGCACTTGCAGGTTGCTGATAAACAACGAATGCCCCGGCTTGGGTGAGATTTTGTATATAGCTACAGTTGTATCTATGCTAAAGGCAACTGGAGCAGCTTTTGCAACGGCTGTTCGCTTCGCTTTTTTTGCAGGCTTGCAGGCTGTATTTATCAGCAATATGGCCAGTACCGTGCAGCATGCAAAACGTAGTGTCAATTTTGTTTGCATACCGATTATTAATCCTTCACCATCATAAAATAGTAATCAGAATTTGGCAGCAAAGCCATTACGGTATCTTTAGAGCTGCTTCTGTATGATGGTGGTGGTGCTGTAGGCAGTGTGCCGCTAACCATTTGTCCCAAAGAACTATCGCCTGATGCTTTAAACTCAATAAACGCTTCGTCGGTACGCATTACTTTAAAAGGTAAGTAATCTGTCAGTGTTGTGCCGCTGCTGTTTTTGTGGTTATAATCGGCAATGAAGTTTTTATGAATAGTTACTTCATGATAGCGTTCGTTTACAGAAAGGTTACTCCAGAAAGATACGTAACCGGTACTCTGACTATACATATATGCATTTACAGCATGCCATTTGGTAGATGATGCACTTTTTGACAAGTACACAGTGCGTGCATTACCTGTAAAGGAAGGTTCTGTATAATACGTGTTATTGCCCGCTACAGGTGTTATTGCCACCTGTGCGCCGGATTGCGGATACTTATCATTAAACCAATTGGTTTGATAATAGCTATCTGTATGCCAATCCATATAGTATGTTTTGCCCGGGGTAAACATATTGCCGGATATAACTTCATTGGCATTTGCACCTACTACCTTGCGTACTACAGCGTTTGTAGCATTGTTGTAGTCGTCCATTGTAGGGTATATGCTTACTGTTACACTCTTATCAACACGGTTTACGATGGTTACATCAGTATTATCGTTGGTAGATTTTTTACAGCTTGCAATAGCTGCCGCACACAACAAGGCCACGATTATTTTTTTCATTTGCGGAAAAATTGAGAGGAGGAAGTTACAAAAAAACTGTGATACGTTACCAGCATCTGTTAAAGCACGATGTGTTATTAGTTTGTGGTTAATAAACAGGATGATTTATTTTTGCTATAATATGAGGCTATTTCTTTTGAGTACCGCAGCGGCTGCTTTTCTTGCAATAAACAATTGCCACGCACAGCAGTTGGATGTAAAAGATCTGCAAAACGGCGACTTGTTGTTCCAGAATCTGGATTGTGGTCCGCTATGCGATGCTATTGAAAAAGTGACACATGGTTATAAAGGAAATGACTTTTCGCATATAGGGCTTGTGTACAGGCGCAATGATAGTGTATATGTAATAGAGGCTATTGGCAAAGATGTGCATCTTACATACATCAGCGATTTTGCTGCAAGAACCACAAATCCTATGTATGTGGCTGTACTGAAGCCACCGTACAGGAAGCTAAACAAAAGAGCTTTGCAATACGCACTATCGCAAAAAGGTGTCCCCTATGACGATGTGTTTCTTTATGATAATGGAAAATATTATTGTTCTGAGCTAATCTATGATGCGTATAAAAAGGCAAATGGTAATAAAGCTTTTTTCAAGCTGGAGCCTATGACGTTCAAGCAACCGGGAACAAAACAATTTTTTGATGCGTGGGTTGATTATTACAAAGCGTTGCAACAACCGATACCTCAGGGAGCACCCGGCATCAATCCAGGTGGTATTTCATCGTCAGACAAAATTGTGATGAAAGGGGTATTTAAATAAAAAAGAAAAAGGCATTTCGTGAGAAATGCCTTTTTCAAGTATGTCTGAAGTTATCTGCCTGTTAGTGGTTGATAACAACTTTGTGAGATTCTACAGTAGTTCCGTTTTGAAGCATCAGCATGTAAGTGCCAGAAGGCATGTTTGCAGTGTTGATGCTGTAAGTAGCGGTATTAGCATTGGTGCTGATGGCGGCTACCTGACGGCCTGTGATATCATACATCTGTACGCTGCCGGCAGCCGGTGCTGAGAATGTAATATTCACAGTTTGGTCTGCAGGGTTTGGATGGATGCTGAATGTAGTTTTAGCAAGTGCATTAACACCTGTAGGATATGTGTCGTAAATGCTGAAATCGTCAACAGCTGCTTCTACAACAGTTTCGCCGTTTGCGGTAACACCTGTATTAATATCATCAGCTGCTACGAAGCGTACCTGGATTTTTTGCGCTGTAGACAGATAATCTCTCAGGAAGAAAATGCGCCTGCGCCAGCTATAGTCTGACTGGAATGTGTAGTCTACATTTCTCCATATTAAGCTATTGCTATCTCTTACCTGTACTTGCCATGCATCTGTGCGAGGGTTGCTGTCGCGAGGGCCCTGATCGTTGCTATACCACCTGTAGAATTCGATGACAGGGCTATTCAAGCCCTCTACATTAATGATAGGCGATATTGCATATGTGCGTCCCGCATCAACATCTGCATTGGTATACACCGTAGTTACAGATGAGGCGTTGCCAGTTACAAGGCAAGAGCCTGAACCTGTAGTGTTATCATTGCCCGGTTGTTGTATGTATGGGCTCACGCCGCTTGGCCTCCAATAAGAAGCAACCGGAACAGCTTGTATCCATTTACCACCTGTAGCGGTTTCGCTACCAGATGTGCCTACTTCCCAACCCGTAGCCGGTGTTTCAAAATCGGTAGTGCTTACTTTACGCAGATTAACAGCAAATTGATAAGGCAGTGTTATCTGGCTGGTTGTTCCTGCAGGGTTGTAGCCTGTAGGGAAAGAATAAGCAGCATTGCCAAGCGCATCGTATGTCTGTATATAATAGTCGATGATTGTACCTGCCGGTTGGCCAGGTATAGTACCTGCAAAATCAAGACCGCCGGATACGCCCGGGCCTGAGTTTGTAAGTGTCAAAGTATCCCACGTAGTTGCTTTGCGAGATTTGTAGATGAGCTTCATGTTGCTGAAATATGCAGGCTCTGCCAACACAATATTTGCAGCCACAACTATAGGGGTGCTAGCTGTAGATTGATGTGCAATTTCTTTGTGTGTAAGCTTCGCATCCATCATCAGGAAGATGCCATGCTTTGCAAATGCAGCTACTATTTCTTTAAAGTGCGGAGTGAGGTTGGCGAGGTTCGCATCGTCATCGTCATTAACAATAGCAGATATCAGCGCCTCATGAAAAACCTCACCTTCTGTGCCTTCAGGTCCGTCCGGTACATCGTATAGCGATTTTGCAAACAATGCAGACATGGTGTCTACACTACCTACGTTCACACCATAATCCCACCACGAACCTGCTATTATTTCGCCGTTTGCGTGTACTTCACTTGTACGGTCGTACGGGTATACTTTAGCTGTACCGCTGTATACACGTATACTACCGCCTGATTTGAAAGCACCACGGCCCAGAATAGGGTCTTTGGTAACACCAAGTGCCCATACGTCTGCATAGCCTTCATTCAGGCCACCATTGGTCATGCCGCCGCTGCCTTTAATAAAGCTATAGAACCTGCCGTTGATACCGTGCCCATATTCATGATAGATGATATCGCCGATTTTTGCAAAAGAATTACAGCTGCTGTTCTCTGCATAGAAGTTGATAGAGTTGCCATTGTAGAAGGCATTACAGCCTGTAGTACTGGCAACGTCTACATTAGCAGTCAATGCAACATCCAGTGCCGTAAAGCCTGTGGAGTTCGGGTAGAATTTCTCCATGAACTCGTGCATCCTGTCGGTATGGAAATAAGCATTTACATACTGATCGCCCGATGGGCTGGTTGTAGGATAGGTGTATGTTGTGCCATTTGCCGCAATTACCTGATTGAATGATGGCGTAGCACCTCCGGGTGCTTTTACGTTTACCCAACGTCCCTGCAGTTTTACCGCTGCGGTTTGAGATGGGTTGAGTGCACTGTTTTTATAAAAACCTGTATCGTTTGTATAGTCTGTTGCGCTGCCTATTGTAATGGCAAGGTTAGCCAACGGTTCCAACGTAGCAGGTGTTACAAAATTGTCTTTGTATACACTACCTACTACTTTCAGGTTTACCTCTTCTTTTACTTCATTGCTTCTGTATAATACAGTGCCGTCTGTTGCATCTACATAGCCTGTCAGTTCTACAGGCATAGCTTCATCGTCTTTGTCTGTACCTGTAACTGTAAACGGCCATGCCGGATGCAGCACGTAGCCATTTTGCGTTGGTATAGGGAACCATACCCAGTCATTACCAACGGTTTTGTTGCTCACGTTTATCATAGACAGGTCTGCATTCATACCCTTGCTGCTGAGTACATCGGCAGGCGTTAGGGTAGGCATAGCATTTGTCTGCGGCTGACCGTATGATTTAATAACAGCGCGCTGCAGCATACCATCTTTAGTAAAGCGGAAGCTTATTTGAGAAAACACTACTTCGCGGCCATTGATAAACTGCTTGTAGTGTGCGTAATCAGCATGGGGTGCATTTACAATGTTGGTTTGTTTCCAATCTGTAGCTACCAGTTCAAACTGCCTCATCTGATTGTTGAGCAGGTACTGCGATTTTTCGGTGAGAGAGTTGCCGGGTACTGCAAGCGTTTTGCCATAAATATCTCTTGGCGTACCGCTCAGCTTGTCTGTAGTGGCATGAAAGCCGGGGAACAGTGACTGTACCAGTTTCTGATTATTAGACGCTGCCAGCTTGCCCGCAAAAGGCAGACGGCTGTAGTCGTCGTAAACAGAAACGCCATAGTTGTGTTTGTGCGCCAGTGCCCCTGTACTTACCAGCGCTGCCAAACCCATAGCAACAATTGATTTCTTCATCTACGTGTGTTTGAAAAATTTTTGATAGTAAGCAAAATACTTACATTAAAGTTTAATTAAAAATCTTTTATCATTAAATGAATTTAATATGACAATGGGGGGATTGACAAAACCGATTCAAATCATTAAATGAAAATCATTTCTATGCTTTAATAAGCAGGCCAGTAAAGGGTTTGAATAAAAGTCGAAAAAAAACTTTGAAAAAGATTTTGCAGGAATAATTCCTTGCGTATCTTTGCGCTCCCAATCAGGGAATGATTCCGTAGCTCAGTTGGTAGAGCAATACACTTTTAATGTATGGGTCTTGGGTTCGAGTCCCAACGGGATCACAAAAAGCCTCGCAATTTGCGAGGCTTTTTTATTGTATCTAATCTGTGATATCACCAATCAGGAGTATACTCCTTAACTGCTACTGCTAGGTTGAATGATGTTAGTTGCATTAGCCAAAATAAGTAGATTATACAATTACTATAATGAATTATACAATAGCGATATGCATGCTATTGCTAATTTTGCCATGTGGCTAAGAAGGTAAAAAATACAATCCCTGTTTTTGATATACAGCTATTGCTGCCTGATAATAAGACAAGCGGCGAGGTAGTTGCAGAACCATTTGGTACATACTACAAAAAACACACTAAGCTGCATGTTGCGCATCGCCACTCTTTCTTTCATCTGGTGATTTTTACAAAAGGAAAAGGAGAACATACGATAGATTTTGAAAAATTTAAAGTAGCAGCGGGACAGATGTATTTCATGAAGCCAGGTCAGGTACATAGCTGGAACTTTACTACAGGGGAAGTGGATGGATACGTTATCAATTTTCCTCAGGATTTATTTGCAAGGTTTCTTGCCGATAATCATTTTCTTGATTCCTTTCCATTTCTGAGAGGTGTAGCTGCGGATAGCGTTATACAACTGGAGGGTGATGCGCTCAAAGAAGTCATAAGTATTATAAAGCTTATTGTAAAAGAAGTAAGCAATACCAAGCAACAATACAACGATATTGTGAGGGCTTATTTACTGGCATTATTTGTATTAGTAAACAGAACTACGAAAATTGCTGCAGGTAATATGCCTTTGCAACAACAGGCTATACTAAAGGATTATCAGCATCTTGTGGATGGGTACTTTGCTGAAAAGCGATTGCCTAAAGATTACGCTGCCATGTTGCACATTACACCCAATTACCTCAATGCAATATGCAAACAACTGACAGCAAAATCAGCAGGGCAGATAATACGTGACAGAATTTTGTTAGAAGCCAAGCGATTGCTGGTAAATGCTAAATACAGCATAACGGATATAGCTATGCAACTAAGCTTTACAGACAGCCCTCATTTTTCCAGATTTTTTAAACAATACACCGGTTTAACACCAGAGGCATTCAGGCAGAATATAGCAGGTGTAGATAAAATGAAATAATATGTGTGCAGAAAAACAACGTAAAACAAGTTTGCTGAAAAGTGTGTTGACAAACAGGTGCCCGCGATGCAGAGAAGACAAATTGTTTACTAATCCCAATCCCTACGATTTTAAATCGACTATGAATATGCCGGAGCATTGCCCCGTATGCGGACAACGTTACGAGTTGCAAACCGGCTTTTACTTTGGTACCGGCTTTGTTAGCTACGGCCTTTCTGTGGCTATACTGGCAACGGTTTTTGTAGCATGGAAAGTATTGTTGGGTTTATCTTACTACGATAACAGCATATTTTGGTGTTTGGGCACAGCTACTACATTGCTGATAGTAATACAGCCCTTATTGCAACGCCTGGCGCGCTCTATATGGATAGCCTTTTTTGTGCGGTACGAGGGTGGAGAGGCGAAGAAGGAAATAATACAATAGCGTTTTAATAATGTAATAGTTGTTTGGTTGATGGTTGTCTTCTGTACAGTAAATCCTAACTTTACGTTGTTATAAAAACAGTGAATAAGATGTGCGATTTTAAAGTACCACATTCGGGAAATACAGAGGCTATGCTATCTAAACTAAAGCATGTGGTAGCCAAAAACAACGGAACACTAACAGAAACAGAAACAGGTGGCTCTTTTACCATGAATACCATGTTGGGTAGCATTGGTGCAGACTATACGCTGCTGCCCGATGCCGTAGAGATGCACATAACACAGAAGCCATTCTTTATGGCTTGCAGTGCACTGGAAGGTTTTGTTACCGATTTTCTTACCAAAGTAAAATAGGCACCCGCTATAAAAAATAGGCCCTGCCGGACGAAACGGCAGGGCTGTTTGTTTTACACCCCTGTAAAACTACCCCTTGATTATGCTTATTAATGCTTCTTTAAATCGTTACATGTTTTTTGCGTACACCCCAGTAATAGAATATCGGGAATACCAGTAGTGTAAATATGGTAGCCGTTACCAACCCACCGATGATGACGATGGCCAATGGCTTTTGTGATTCTGAACCAATACCGTGAGATATTGCAGCAGGGAACAGACCAATTGCAGCCATCAGTGCAGTCATAACCACCGGCCTTGTACGTGCAGCCACCGCATGTCTTATGGCATCTGTCAATTCCAGTTTCGCCTTCAGGTTTTTGTGGAATTCCGATATCAGGATAACGCCATTCTGCACACAGATGCCAAACAAGGCAATGAAACCAACGCCTGCCGATATACCAAAGTTGATGCCTGTTAAGTGCAGTGCAGCAATACCACCTATCAATGCGAATGGTACGTTTGCCAACACGAGTAGTGAGTCTTGTATATTGCCAAACATGATGAACAACAATACGAATATCAATACCAGACTGATAGGTACTACCTGTGCAAGGCGTCCTGTAGCACGTACCTGGTTTTCAAACTCACCCGTCCAGCCAATGCTATAGCCTTCAGGTAGGTGTACGTTGGCTTTTACACGTTTTTGTGCATCTGCAATGGTGCTGCCAAGGTCGCGTTCGCGTACAGAGAATTTTACGCCGATAAAACGTTTGGTATTATCCCTGTAGATAAATGCAGGCCCTGTGATTTTGCGAATAGTTGCAATCTCTTTCAACGGTATTTTATCACCATTGATAGTAGGTACCATCAATCGCATGATGTCGTCTTCATCTTTGCGATAATCTTTCTCGTACCTTACACGGATGTCAAATTTCTTTTCGCCCTCGTATTTGGTAGTAGCTGTTTTACCGCCTATCGCCATTTCAATCATACTTTGTGCATCTGCTTTAGACACGCCATAGATGGCCATCTTTTGCTCGTCCAGCAATACACTTATTTCAGGCTGTCCGATATTGCGCAGGATGCCTACGTCTTTAATGCCCTGCACATCCTGTATCTGTTGTATCACCTGGTTGGCAATTTTATCCAATGTGTTCAGGTCTTCACCATATATCTTTACGGCGTTTGATGCGTTGATACCCGCTACAGCTTCTGCCACGTTGTCAATAATAGGCTGCGAGTAGTTATAGACAATGCCCTGATAGTTTTTTAGCTTTTTATCCATCTCTGCTACCAGCCCGTCCATGCTAATGTTGCGCTTCCATTCATCTTTTGGTTTCAGGTTTACCTGCATCTGAACATAGTAAAAACCACTAGGGTCTGTACCATCATTACTACGCCCAGTTTGTGATAGCACACCATTCACTTCGGGGAATGTCATCAGTTCTTTGCGCAATACGCTCACCATTTTCACTGTTTCGTTCAGCGATGTACTCATTGGTAGTTTTGCTTCTACCCATAAAGCACCTTCGTTCAGTTGCGGCAAAAATTCTGTACCCAACCATTTTGTAGATAACAAAGACAAACCGAGTATTGCGATAGATACAATAAAGCTTCTGCGTTTGTTGGCAAATGTTTTGTTGAAACCGCTAGATACTATTTTGTTTATCCAGTCTACAAACCTGTTGTGCTTCTCTTTTACATCTTTCTTCAGCAGTATAGAACACAGTACCGGTACCAATGTAAGTGTGAATATCAGCGCGCCCAGTAATGCAAAGCCTAATGTGTATGCCAGCGGAGAGAACATTTTACCCTCTACTTTTTGGAATGAGAAGATAGGCAGCAAGGCAGATATGATAATCAGTTTTGAAAAGAAAACCGCTTTACCCATTTCTGTACCTGTACGCTTGATGAGCCCCAGTTTGGATAGTTTGTTGAACTTCTCCATTCCTACCTTATGGCTCAGCCCATCCAGTGCCACAAAGAGCCCTTCCACCATTACGACGGCACCATCTATAATAATACCAAAATCTACCGCACCCAGTGATAGCAGATTGGCGCTCATGCCCTTCAACTTCAGGCACATGAAGGCAAATAGTAATGCCAGTGGTATGATGAGTGATACAATAAGCGTAGTGCGCCAATCGGCCATGAAGAGGAATACAATCACTGTTACCAATACGATACCTTCTATCAGGTTGTGCAATACGGTTTTGGTGCAGTAGTGCATCAGGTTGTCGCGGTCGTAGAATACTTCCATCTTCACATCAGCAGGCAGCACTTTAGTATTCAGTTCAGCAATCTTTTCTTTCAGCCTGCCCAATACCTCGCTAGGGTTTTCACCCTTTCGCATTACCACAATGCCTTCTACTACGTCGTCATTATTATTCAGCCCCACTTGCCCCACACGTGGTGCATTGCTTTCCAGTACATTGGCAATATTCTTGACAAGAATAGGGTTGCCGTTTTTATTGGCAACAATGGTATTCTCTATGTCTGCTATAGAATTGAGCAAACCCAAACCACGTACCACATATGCCTGTCCGTTCTTCTCAATAATATCGCCGCCCACGTTCAGGTTGGCTTTGGTAACTGCAGTATATACCTCAAGCGGTGTCAGGTCGTAAGACTGCAGTTTAACAGGATCTACAGATATTTCATAAATCTTTTCTCTACCGCCAAATGCTACCACATCTGCTATGCCCGGTACTGCACGCAGCTGGCGGTCAATAGTCCAGTTTTGTATCGTCAGCAGGTCGCGCGTATCTTTCTTATCACTCTTCAGTACATACCTGTATATCTCGCCGGTTGGGCCATACGGTGGTTGCACATCGGGTTCTACTTCCTCGGGTAGCTGCACATTGCGCAACTGGTTATTTACCTGTTGGCGAGCAAAGAAATCATCTACATCGTCCTCAAAAATGATTTTGATAACAGAGAGGCCGAACATGGTAATGCTGCGCACATTTGTTTTGCGCTGTACCGAGTTCATGGCTATCTCTATCGGCGTTGTTACAAAGCGTTCTACCTCTTCGGCGCTGCGCCCGTTCCATTCTGTTACGATGATGATTTGAGTATTCGTAACATCCGGAAAAGCCTCTATGGGCAAGTTTTTGTAGCTTACAATACCCGCTATGATAAGTATGCCTACCCAGAAAAAAGTAAACATCTTATTCTTTAGCGAGAAGGCTATGATGCGTTTGATAAACTTGTTCATCTTCTATTAGTCGTTTAAAGCATCATAAATCAAAAGTCCGTTCTTAGATATAACCGTTTCGCCGTCATTAACACCCGACGATAAATAGGTTACATCATTCAGCTGCCTGTACACTTCTACCTGCCTTGTTTCTATTACCGATTTAGATTTGAATACCATTACATAAGCCCTACTATTGTCAAAGATGACAGATGATGAAGGCACGGTTACCATTTTCTTATTTTCGGAAAACTTCAGCGTTACCGTTGCGTTCATTTCGGGCTTCAGCAAAAAGTCGGGGTTGGCAATTTTTATCCTCACCTTCATAGCCCTAGTTTGCGGGTCTATAGCGTTGAATATCTTATCTACTTTACCAGTAAACAGTTTGTCGGGATAGCTCACTGTCATGATATCTGCTTCATAGCCTTCTTTTATCTTGCCTATGTCCGATTCGTTTACGTTTGCCAGTACCCATATATCATCTATCTGTGCTATGGCAAATACCAGGTCCGATTTGTCGCTACGCAATTGCTCATTCTGGTTGATGTCTTTCTGCACGATGAAACCACTAAGCGGCGCGGTGATGTTGTAGATAGAACCCTTCTTAATGTTGTATATCTGGTATACTTCGTTTATCCTGTTTACGGCAGCCCTTGCTTTTTCTACTTCCTTGTCTGCTGCCAGTACGTCTCTTTCAGAGTTCAGCTTGCCTTCATACAGGTCTTTGGCTACACGCAGGTTTTTCTCTGCCAGTATCAGGTCGCTCTGCGCATCCAGTTTCTCTTTCTGAAATTCTGCTACCTCGCTACTGCGCACCACAGCCAATACTTGTCCTTGTTGTACATAGTCGCCCAGCTCTACATTTATTTTCTCTACCACACCACCTACTACGGGATATACCTGTGCCTGTTTGTTATTGTCTGCAGCTATTTTACCAAACAGTTTCAGTTCTGTCTTTACATCAGATTCAGAAGCTTTGGTAAATGCGCAGCGCGACATCATGGTATCGCTCATGGTGAAAGCAAATTTCACATCATCTACTTTCTCTTTGTTGTGGCAGGAAGACAACCCTTGCCACAGCGTACATACAACAATGGCCTTGATAATATTATTATTCATCTCAGAAGATTTCGGAAGAAACAGTTTGATTTATTTTTTCTGCTGCTACAGACACTTGTGCCTGCACCCTTTGTAGTTCGGTTATTGATTCATTGTAAGACTCCAGGAAGTCTACAAACTCCAGCAGTGATATATTGCGCTTCTGGAAGTTTTCAGAAAGCCCCTTAAACACGATGTCGAAATCGCTGTTGTAGAAGTCCTTTGTTTTAAAGTATTCGGCAACGCTTCTGTTGTACATAGCTACAGCATGCTGCACATCGTTATATACAATCTCGCCCAGTTGTGCCTTGTTGGTATTGCTGATATTTACCTGCTGACGCGCTGCCATGATATTGCCACGATTGCGGTTCCATACCGGCAGGTCGAAGGCTACACCAACATTTACCTGATTGTTGAAAGCGCCACCACGTTGGTCGTAAGAACTATTCAACGCCAAGTCGGGTATAGCATTGCGCTTTTCCAGTTTCAGTGTCAGGGCTGCAACATCGCTCTGTAGTGCAGACATCTTTACATCCGGCCTGTTACTCATAGCAGTATTATACAACGATTCTACATCCAATACCTTCCTGAATTTATCATCGTCACGTTTGCCAAGCTTCGGCGTTACTACATCTCTCGTATTCAGCAGTAAGCGTAGTGTAGCCATTTCTTCGTTATAGCTTTCCAGTACGTCTGCACGCTCGTTGTTTATCTTCAGGTATACAGCTTTCAGCCTTACTACTTCTTTGGCAGCTATATTGCCTTTGGCTGTTTGTATTTCGTAAGACTGAATAATTGTATCCAGCAGCGCCAGTTGTTCATTGTATTTCTTCAATACATTTACCTGTTGCTTCACGGTATACAAGCTGTTGTGCAGCGTGAATTTCAGGTTGCGTATCAGGTCTTCCAATTCATACGCTGCTACGTCTGCTTCTTTCTTTGCAATGTCTATTTGTGCTTTGCGCTTTCCACCCAGCAATATCAGTTGCTCCAGTGCAAATGCTTTTTGCCCCGTTTGCCCGGTACGGAAGTATTGTTTCGTATTAGGATCGTAAGCATTAAAGTCTGCCGTGAAAGTAGGGTTTGGATATACTTTAGATTGTATAACAAGTGCTTTCTGGTAGTTGATATTGTATTGTGCGGCAATAAGCTGCAGGTTTTCTTTTAGAAATATGCTGTCGGCCTGCGGTATGCTCACCGACAAGGTATCGGCTGCATGGCTTTGGTGGCTTGCCAGACAACATACGGCCGCTGCTATTGTTACGTTTCTGAAAAACATAACACAATAGTAGAATCAGCCGCCTTAAGACCAACTTAAAGCACCTTAAGATTTCTTAAGCTTGCGGTAAATCTATGTTAAAACAGTTTTTACCCTCTTCAGTAACGCTGTAGGAGATATGCCCATTGTGCAGGCTGATGATGCGCTGAACGAGGAAAAGACCCAGCCCGAAGCCCTTCGTGTTTTTGCTGTTCTTGCCACGGAAAATGTGGGTAAACATCAATCCGCGGTCTTCGCTATTCAGTACTTCACCATCGTTTCTGAAGCTGATATAGGTGTTTTCGCTATCTGTCTTCAGGTATATAACTGGTGGCTCTTGCAGCGAATAGTTGATGGCATTTTTTATCAGGTTGTAGAACACCATTTTCAGCATGCGCGAATTGCCCTTTACGGTCAATACCTCGCTATGAGTAATAGATTCATCCATCTGAAACTCTATCTGCTTTTCGGGGTTGATGTAGCCAATCTCTTCTATACACTCAAACAGCAATTCATCTACCCGTATTTTTTCGGTTAGCAATCGGTCGCTGCCACTTTCTGCTCTCGATATATCGAGCATGGCATTTATGATCTGTGCCAGCTCCATCAGCCCGTCTTTCTGAAATTGCAGGCTTTGTGCTATTGCTTCCTCATCCTTATTGCCAATGGCCGATTCTACATTGGTCATCATAATCGTAAGCGGCGTCTTCAGCTCGTGCGATACGTGATGGATAAAGTTGTTCTGGAACTTAAACGCACCCTCAACCCTTGTTAGCAGTTCGTTGAATTTTGATGTAAGGATGCCAAGTTCATCTTTCGTCTGTATCTGCTCTACTCGTTTCGATAAGTTATCGGGTGTAATGCCCTCAATATCTTTTGCCAGCTTCGTTATAGGGTAAATGATGGTTTTGGATAACGTAAACGATGCCAATGCTATCAGTGCGGTAGTGATGATAAACGTGATAAGCAGCAGGTTTTTCAAGAAGTCAATCTTGCTCTTGCCAAACCTGTCGTGTGCTTGCGCCAGCCCGTAATATATTTTGTGATTGTGTTTGAACTCCAACGCCAGTATCTCGTAATTGCCGTCTTTCAGGTGCATCTCTACATCTTCCTTCATCAACTTGTTCAGCAGATTGCGCGGATAGCTGATTTTGGTATCATCGATACTGGAATAGACAAGTGTGCCTGTTGAGTCAAAAATCAGAATCTTCTCGTCATACAGACTGTTGATAGTATTACGGTCGAAGATGCGAAGCAGGTCGTGGTCTATCTGGTCTACTTCTGTCAGGATTTTGAAGGTAGTGTACATCTTATCCTTCAGGCGCTGATAAAACTCTTCCTGCCTGTATTCTTCAGATATTACATATACCATCACAAAGCTGAATGCCGTAAGCAGGGTAAACACCAATGTGTAACCCCATGCCAGTTTCAGCTTCAATGGCAGATTACGTATCGGACGAAAGGTAGTAGCCAAACCCTATTTTGGTTTTTATGAGTTTCACGTCAAAGTTCTTATCAATCTTGCCACGCAGCAGGTTGATGAATACTTCTATAGTATTGTTGTTGGTGCTGATAGAAGACCCCCATACGCGCTTGATGAGTTCATTTTTCGGTACTACATCGCCACCTGCCTCTGCAAGCAACAGTAATATATCATACTCACGCGATGTTAGTTTTACCAATGTGCCGCCGCGGCTCACTTCCCGCTTGCGTATGTTTATTTCAAGGTCTTCTACTTTTATCACATCGCCTTTGCCTGCATTGTTATTGCGTTTCAGCAACACCTGCATACGTGCCAGCAGTTCTTTTATATAGAATGGCTTAGTGATATAGTCGTCCGCGCCCGATTCAAATCCTGTTAGTTTATCGTCTATCTCGCCAAAAGCGGTAATCATAATAACAGGTGTGGTAACCTGTTGGTTGCGGATGTGTTTTACAAGGTCGTAGCCGTTTTTGCCGGGTACGTTGATATCTGCCAGGATGATGTCGTATTGATTGCGCAGTATCATGCGCTCGGCTATGTTCCCGTCAAATACCGTATCCACATCGTAGCCGTTTATATTCAGCTGATGCTTCGTTTCTTTCGACAGGTTAATGTCGTCTTCCAGCAATAATACCTTTGGCATCATAAAAATACCCCGATGAATCGGGGTAAAATTAAACTATGTACTTGTAATATTTTACTAAGGTTTTGAATACAGTGCACCGCTCGTCACTGTTTGGCGTTTCAGTTTTCCTTCAGTAACCAATTTATCAAGCAATGCAGTAGCGTCTTTGTTCGTTGTGCCCATCAGTACAGCATATTCTTTTACTGTTAATGTAGGGTAGTGGTTGAAGAGTGCAAGCGGTGTAGTACTGATTCTATCTTTCTCAGCATCAGGTAGTAATTGTTTTACCGCACCTTCAAACACATCGTAAGGGCGGAAGCCGTAGATGGTAACAGGTTGTTTATCTGCTGCCGAAACAAATAATGTAGGGAAGCCACGCACACCCAGGGTACGTGCGTAGTTCAGGTCTTCCTCAAACAATTGCTTTGCAGGGCCTTCATAATCTTTTTTCAATTGCGCTACATCCAGCCTTGCATATTCTGCGGCCTCCTGTATCACTTCCCAGCGCGTTATGTTTTTATTATCCAGAAACACACGCTCGCGTAGTTTGCGCAGAAATATCAAGGCTTTTGTTTTGTCTTGCATTTGTGCAGCCTTCATGGCAATAGATGGTGGATATGAAGACGATAACGGGTCTGTTAACCATACATCACCTTCAATTGGCATTTCGTAATATTTGCTTACTTCTTTCCAGTGGTGTGCCACATCGCTCGGTTTGCTGATGCCACCGCTGTTGTAGCTCCAGTCGGGCAGCAGGCCGCCCATGCGGTAGTCTATGTCTATGTATTCACCATACTCCAGTTTCAGCTTGCGTAGTTGTGGTTCTATACCCCAGCACGAAGAGCATATCGGGTCTGTGTAATAAATGATTTTGATGGGTTTTACACCTGTTTGAATGTTTGCTGTTGTTGCGGTGTTAGTACTGCCCGGAACTTCACATATGCCTGTTGTAGTGTCGCACAATAATGGATTCATCTTGCTGTCGTTCATTTTTCTTTTTGTTTGCGATTGGCAACTGATGCTGCCAACCATTATCATCATCAACAATAATTTGCTTGCCATGTTTTTTGGAAATTTGTTTACAAGCGGTTATCGGTTCATTTAGTATTGAATGTTTAACTTAGCACAAAGTTGCCTGCAATGTTGCAGCCATACAATTAGTCTGAAAAAAGTGACTACCAATACCAACATAGAGAACGATAATGGCTGCCCTGTAGAGGGGCTGTTGAAGATGCTGTCGGGCAAATACAAAATGCAGATGTTTAAGTTGGCATTGGATGGCCCTTTGCGGTTTAATGCACTATTGAGAGATATTGAAGGCTCAAATAAACAAACACTTTCCCTAGCCTTGAAAGAGCTGGAAGAACAAGGCTTGCTGATACGCACCATCATCAAACAAAAACCACTGCATGTGGAATATATCCTTTCAGAAAAAGGACAAACTTTAATACCCGTTTTCAGGCAACTGGAAACAGTGCTGCAAAATCAATAATTCTTCCTTTTATGATAGCCGCAATGTTGCAAGCTTTATTTGAGCCATACATACAAGTACCTGCAGATGTATGGTCGGGTTTTGCAAAGTATTTGCACATCAGACAATTTGAAAAGAACGAGATAATAAAAGCAGCTGATAAAAAGGAAACACATCTCTACATTATCACAAAGGGGTCGGCAGGTTTGTTTGTGTCTAAAGACGGGCATGATATATGCATAGACTTGTGCTATCCCGGACAGTTTGCAGGAGACTATTATAGCCTGTTGCAACAGCAGACATTGATGGGTAGTAAAGGGAATGCCGAGTTGAATAATTTGCTGCAACAGCGAAGCCCGATATACGTGATGGCGTTAGAGGCTACCGAAGTATTGGCAATCAACAGGCAGGATTTGTTTATGCTATATGAACAATCAGATATAGGTAAGATGATTGCCAGAAAAGTGGCCGAGCTTTTGTATTTACAGAAGCAGAGCCAACAAATAGAACTACTTACTATGACGGCAGAACAACGTTACCTGCAATTGCTGAAGCAGTATCCGGATATATTGCTGAATACCGCAGGCAAACATATTGCATCATATCTGGGTATATCGCCCGAAAGTTTGAGTCGTATCAAAAAGAAAGCAGCGTCTTAGTTTATTACCATACATCAAGTTTTGTGCTGAAAACGCAATAGATATTTGCATCTAAATATCAAATATGCAAAAACGCATACTGTCCGGTGTCGGCGTACCATCTGTAATGATAGTACTGTATCTGCTTGGTAACTTTGGGTTGAAAGCACTGAATCTGCAATGGCTGAAACACGAAATGTTGAACCATATGTTACAGTTTCAATTGTATGGTCTTGCGCTTAGTAGCATTACTATATTTATAACACTGAAGATTGCAAAACAGAGTAAAGCTTTTTTGCGATTCGGAGATTTGGCTGCCTTTGCACGGCCTGTAAAACTATTAGGTATACGTAACGGTGATAACTGGTACAAAACGGGGCTCTCCTATATGCTAGTTATAACGCTTGCTACTACAGCATTTATGTATGCAGGTCTTGGCGATAAACTTGAATGGAGCTTACTGCCGAGTATGCTGCCGTGGATATTATTGTTTTCGCTTACTAATTCTTTTAACGAGGAGGTGATAACACGGTTTGCTATTGTAGGTATGTTGGATGGTTATATGACACCAGTACGCATCATGTGGGTTGCTGCCGCTGTGTTCGGACTTGTGCATTATTTTGGTGCGCCGGGTGGCCCGCTAGGTGTATTAATGGCGGGCTTTTTGGCATGGGTGCTTGCCAAGTCTGTTATAGAAACCAGGGGTATGGGCATAGCCTTGCTAGTACACTTTGTACAAGATGTTGTGATAATAGGGATGCTGCTGATAATGGAATAAACCGCTATTTAGAATAGAGCAATTGCGCTTTCACTTTAGCATAGTATGGTTTTACCCAAGCAGGTGCAAAGTATATCAGTGTGGTAAAGAAGAGCGCACCGTACACATCGTAAGTATAGTGTATACGCATGCTAAGCACCATAAAACTCATGATGAATGTTGCCAAGAACATCCATGTTTTCAGAAACTTATGTTGCGCGCACAAAAAGTATATCCAAATGCTGGCTACATGCCCGCTGAAGAATAAGTCTTTGGTAAGTGGAGAATTGTGCGGATAAACCGTGTTTTCAAGAAACACATCCCTTAGCACAATAATGCCTGCAGGTGGTTCCAATGCCAATGCCAATATGCATACCTGCCTTACTACTGCCACCAGAAAATGCATTTCTATCAAGCGCATAATAGTTTTAGGCCTGTGCAGGTGTGTAACTATCAGTGCAAATAATGATGCGTATAGCAAAAAGAAGATAGGTGTAGAAAAATCGTAGCTGGGGAAAAGTTGCAGAAACTTGTCTTGCAGTTGTACGCCTTTGCGTGTTTCTATATAGTTGCCAAGGTGTTGGGTAATGGCCGAATATATCAGGAAAAGACCAGGTACTATCAGGAGTTTCCACCTGAAGGATTTTTCGGATAAATGTAATTTCCACTCATTTATCAAATTCCGTAAATAATTGCCTCGTCCCGAACTCATTTGCATGGTTATGCTGCCAAAACAGCAAAGTAACGCAAATTTAATGTTGTGATAATAAATAATTTACATGCAAGTATAGACATTACGTCGAAAAGCGTTAAATGTAAAAACTATTTAACGTGTTGGGCAATGTTCAGTGTATAGCAGATATTATCCTCTGTTACGCCATCGGGCCATGTTCTGCTCTCTGTATGGTGGTATATAAAGCCGTAATGTTGGTTAGCAGCTTTTGATGCCAGGTTGCTTTTGCGATGGCTAATGGTGAGTACTGTTACACCATTGGATCTGGCCCATGCAATGCGGGCATCATAGAGCATGGCTGATAATCCTTTGCCCCTGTGCGCTTTCTGAATGTACGATTGCGTCATGTATGCCTCTGCGGGGTTTGCGGCATTGATGATAATGGCAGTTAGTCCTATCAGCTCGTTGTTGTAATAAAGGCCAAAACGCGCATTACCCGGCAGCGATATCCTGTTTATCCAATCTTCCTGCGGCAGTGCGGCCTCCATAGCATAGCTGTTGCCAAACATCCCGGGCTCGGTAGCCAGTGCCTCCAGCCGTATGCGTTTGTAAGCTTCTACTTCTGCCATGGTAAACTGCCGTATGCTGTACGCGGTATTATCGGTCATTTCAGTTTTTTTATAGCAGCCAGGTATATTTTCTTGATGCTGTTTTGTTCTTCTCTGGCTACAATGCTTTCTATAGCAGGTAGTAGTTCTTTGTTGTGCTTTGTTTGCAGCTTCAGTATTTCACCCAGTGCAAATGCGGCGCTCCAACGCACTACTGTGCCACTATCCTCGGTATTTATCAGGAGTTTGTTGATGGCATCGTCTAGTTGCTTTGCATGAAGCGCGGCGGTGTTGCCTATTACTTTTGCTGATTCCCATTTTACACGTGGTGCTTTTGCACTCAGCGTTTCGGTTACAAATTTGAAAGCCGTTTTGTCCACGAGTTCAGGCTTTTGCTGTGTGGCAAATTCCAGTGCTTCTATACAAGTAGCTTTTGGTGAATCTTTGGCAGTTGCTGCAAATGCCAATAGTGTATCTACGCCGATAGTACCATCAAGAACGGCACTGCTTAGCAGTGCCGTTTTCTCTTTTGGTTTCTTTGATTTATCGTTCAGTATTTCGCTGATCATATTGTTTAGTTCTTTTCAGGCGCTTTTTCTATCAGATCCATAAACTGGTCCAGCTTCGGCGTCACGATGATTTCTGTACGGCGATTGCGTGTTTTGCCTGCCTCGCTGCTGTTGTCTGCTACCGGGTTGTATTCACCGCGGCCACCTGCTGTCAGGCGTTTAGGATCTACACCATAGTTATATTGCAGTGCCTGTACTACAGATGATGCACGCAGCGCACTCAAATCCCAGTTGTTACGAATGTTCGGGCGAGAGATAGGCACGTCGTCCGTATTACCTTCTACCAGTACTTCGTAATCGTTATAGTCTTTGATGATTTTTGCAATCTTGCTAAGTGTTTCGCCTGCGCGTTCAGATATCTGATAGTCGCCGGTTTTGTACAGCATATTATCTGCCAGCGATATATATACTACGCCTTTCAGCACTTTCACATCTACATCTTTCAGTTCGTCGCGGCTCAGCGAGCGTGTCAGATTGTTTGTCAGCACGATGTTCAGCGAGTCGCTCTTGTTCTTCATGTTTACCAAGTGCTGAATATATTTGTTAGATGCGTTGATTTCATCTACCAGCTTAGCAATATTAATGCTACCCTGATTGCCTGAAGTCAGGCATTTATCTAATGCTGCCTGTAGCGATGCCACGTTGTTTTTTTCAGAAAGCAGCTGCTCTTCTACACTGCGTGCTCTTGTGGCTGCAGTTGCCACAGTAGTTTGGCATTCCTGATATTTAACTGCCAGATTATTATTGCTTGCCTGCAGCGAATCGTATTTGCCTTGCAGTGTCTTGTATTTTTTAGAGCTTACACAGCCGGTTGCCAGTGTAGCAATAGCCAGCGTTGCGACTAACGTAGATTTCATGTACAGATGTTTTTATGATGAAACGAAATTAGCTCAATAATATTTTGTGTACGAATGATAATTGTTAAAAATAAAAGCCACTCCGAAGAGTGGCTTCCTAATTATTATACGCAATGAATAATTATTAGTTAGCGTGTGTTTCCAGATACTTGGCAATATCTTCTGCCGTTGTCTTCAGGCCTTCGCTGCCTTTGTGCCAGTTTGCAGGGCATACTTCACCGTTTTCTTCGTGGAAGTTCAGTGCATCTACCATACGCAGGGCTTCATCTACACTGCGGCCCAGTGGCAGGTCGTTGATAACCTGATGGCGTACAACACCGTGTTTATCTATCAGGAACAGGCCACGGAAAGCAACCGGGTTTCCTTCAAAAGCAAGGTTACCATCTGTCATGCTGTAGTTGCCTGCCAGCACACCGTAGTTGATAGCTATCATTTTAGAGTAGTCGGCAACGATAGGGTATGTTACACCTTTGATGCCACCTTTATTACGTTCCGTATTCAGCCAAGCCCAATGAGAATATTTAGAGTCTGTAGAACAAGCTACAACTACAGTATCGCGTTTTTCAAACTCAGCCAGTTTTTCCTGAAATGCTACCAGTTCTGTAGGGCATACAAATGTGAAATCGAGCGGATAGAAAAAGAATACAACATTCTTTTTACCTATGTACTGCTCCAACGAGAAGTTTTCTACAAATTCATTTCCGTTTACTACTGCTTCTTCGTTGAAGGCCGGGGCTTTCTTTCCTGTTAATACGTTCATTTTTATTTTTAATTTTTTAAAGGCGCGCAAAGATATTTAAAATGCGGATATCCGTTGTAGAATAAACGCATAATAATGTCAAAACTATCCACAGATATGGAGAAATAAACTGATATTGTGCATGCAAACGGGTGATTTGCATCATGCAACAACAGTTGCCGCAAATGCCCCTGTTTCTGTCGCACCGGCACAGCTTGTATGTAACAAGACAATGCTAGGTTTGCAATATCAAAATCATTAAAACTAAGACTATGCAAAAGATAACACCGTTTCTATGGTTCAACGATAATGCCGAAGAGGCTGTAAACTTTTATGTAAACACATTTAAAGACGGCAAAATAACAAGCATCAGCCGCTATGGCGAAGGTATGCCGATGCCCGCAGGCACAGCTATGACGGTAGGTTTTGAGCTCTTCGGACAAAAGTATACAGCACTGAATGGTGGCCCTATGTTTAAATTCACAGAGGCGGTATCTTTTGTAGTACACTGCAAAGACCAGACAGAGGTAGATCATTACTGGAACACATTGACTGCCGATGGTGGACAGGAACAGGCATGTGCTTGGTTGAAAGACAAATATGGACTGTCTTGGCAGATAGTACCCGAAGCTATGATAGCCATGATGACGGATAAAGACGGTGCTAAAGCACAGCGCGTAGCGATGGCTATGATGAAGATGAAGAAAATCATTATTGCAGATTTGGAAGCTGCGTACAACGGATAATAACAGTTGGGATACGATATGAAAGAGTGCAACATACTGCACTCTTTTTTTTGTTTGAGGCCTATGATACACAACGATTAACGAGTTAAAAAAATGATTAAATAGTTTTTAATAATAGGTGGGGAAGTATTCAGCACCTATTTTCGTTGATAGTACTAACATCAACCAACAGCTTTTGAATACCATATTATTGATAGAAGATGAAGCATCGGTAGCATCGTTGCTGATACGCAGCCTTAGTGAAGAAGGCTATGTAGTAAGCCTGGCACCCGACGGTAACACGGGGCTTGATATGGCTTTGCATAGCCACTACAGCCTGATGATACTGGATATAATGCTGCCGGGGGTAAATGGCCTAGAGATATGCCGACAGGTACGCGAGGCGGGCATTACAAAACCTATCTTGATGTTGACAGCACTGGGTACTACGCAGAATATTGTTGCAGGGCTGGACTATGGTGCAGATGACTATATGGTGAAGCCGTATAAATTGGCTGAACTGCTGGCGCGTGTACGTGTAATGATAAGGCGCGGGTATATGACACCCGAGCCTGAAGTGAAGAATGAAGAAGTATTGCAGATAGCAGACCTGGAGCTGAACATGAAAGACAAAACAGCCAACAGGGCAGGGCGTAAAATTGACCTGACAGCTACAGAGTACCGCTTGCTGAAATACCTGATGGATAACAAGCGCAGACTACTATCGCGTATGGATATACTGGAGAATGTATGGGGCATAGAGTTTAACATGAATACCAAAGTGGTGGACGTATACGTAAACTACCTACGCAAGAAGATAGAGAGCGATGATACTGCGAAGCTGATACATACTGTTGTAGGTATGGGCTATATACTGAAAGAAGAATAGGCAAATGAAAATACAATACCGTATAGCATTATTATTTGCTATGCTCACCGTCAGTATTGTACTGATAGTAAGCGTAACGGAGTATTATTTTGCCAACCAGAATACGTTTGAGGATTTTTATAAACGACTGGAAATACGTGCTGTGATTGCCGCTAAGAGCCGCTTTGAAAAAGAGGCCATGAGCAAAAGCACCTATGATGAAATACGCAGGCTGCATCTGGAAACACTGCCCGATGAGAGAGAGTATTTTCTGGATGATGATTCTCAAAAAGCATTGGTAAGTAAGCTGCCATTGGATGTGGCATTTTACACAGATGCAGAACAGAAAGGTGTTGCCAGACAAAGAGAAGGCAATATGTTCTACTATGCCTACAAATACAACGATAATGATGTAAGCAGCATTGTAGTAATAGCTGCGAAGAATGAGTTTATAGATGCATACCTGCGCAATCTGCGTACCATTATTGTAGTTAGTACTATATCTGCCATTATCCTTTCATTGCTGATAGGGCTATGGTTTTCTAAAATCATTTTGCAGCCCATCAGTGTTATTACCCACAAAGTGCAGGATATCAGCGCAAGCCAATTGCACCTGCGCTTGCCTGCCGGTAATGGTAAGGACGAAATATCTGAACTGACAGAGACCTTCAATAATATGCTTGACAGGTTGGAGACCACTTTCGAGACGCAGAAGAACTTTATCAGCAATGCATCGCACGAGCTGAATACACCGCTAACTACCATCATAGGCGAGTCTGAATATGCCCTGAATAAACAACGTAGCGTTGAAGATTATGTGCGCTCTATGGGGGTAATCCTCAACGAGTCGGAAAGACTCAAACGTATAACAGGCAGCCTGCTGCATCTGGCACAAACAGGCTACACAGGCACATTGCAAGACTTCTCGCTGCTGCGCCTGGATGAGGTGTTATATACTGTGAAGGAAACAGTAGATAACATCATACCAAACAACAAGGTAGTAATAGACCTGTCGCTGATGCCGGAAGACCAACAGAAATTGGTTGTAAAAGGCAATCAGCAATTGCTGGAACTGGCATTGGTGAATATTGTCATCAATGGTTGCAAATACTCTATGAATAAACCAGTACTGGTATCGCTTGCTGCTACAGATACCAAACTGGTAATAACCATTGAAGACAAAGGTGTAGGCATACCTAAGGAGGAGATAGCCTATATCTACGAGCCTTTCTTCCGTGCATCCAACACAGGTAGCTTCAAGGGCTATGGTATAGGGCTGCCGCTATCGCGTAATATTGTAAGGCTGCATAACGGCGAGCTGGATGTACGCTCAGAAGAGAACAAAGGCACTACCGTGAAGGTGAAGCTGCCACTGGCACATGCAGAATGGCATTAGTCTTTCCTTAACGTTTCTTACCAAATTCTTACCACATTCTTATATACTTCTTAACTGTTGCTTACTGCATTCTAATACCGTGCTTACATCTTTGCATCAAAGCGATAAGGTATGAGGCACATAGTGATTCCGACAGATTTTACAACACAGTCTTTGCAGGTAGTGCATGCTGCTGTAGCGGGTGGTGCAGATAGGATGAGGATAACATTGCTGCATATGTTGCGCCCTGCAGATATTGGGGGTATGCTATTTGCGTCATTCAGAAACAAGCAGCGGAGCGAACAGCAAAAGCTGGTAAACGAAGACTTTAAAGAAACCTGCGAGATGCTGAAGAACACCTACAGCTCGAAGCTTGAGTCTATACAGGTAAAGTTTGCCTTGGGCGATACTGCAGCCTATTTGCGCAACTATCTGGATGGTGAAGAGGTGGACTGTATTGTATATGCAGAGGATATTAAACTGGCAAAGCCTTCTAAAGACAGCATAGATATGTTGGCTTTGATAAAACGCTGTAAGTATAACAAACTTATTGTGCCATCATCAGACAGAATTATGAGGCATCATCAGGAAATGGGACAATTGAAGGGCAACGACTTAAGTGTATTGAAAGGAGGGATGGACTATGCTATTACAAAATAAGATACCTATAAAGTATGTACTGGGCAAGATAAAAGGCGGGCTGATAGCTGTTAGTGTCTATGCTATTGTGATAGCGGTGTTGTATGACAGCTTTCATGTTACCCGCATTACGATACCGCTGAGTGTACCTATGGTGTTGGGTACGGTGATATCGCTGTTACTGGGCTTCCGCTCGAACCAGGCATACGACAGGTGGTGGGAAGCAAGGATAATATGGGGTGCTATTGTAAACGATGGCCGCACACTTGCAAGACAGATACTGACTTTTGTAGATGATGACTATAATGGTACAGACATTCAGCAATTCAGAGAGCGCTTCATCCGCAGGCAGATTGCTTGGAACTTTGCACTGGCAAGGCATCTGCGTAAAGAAAAACCAATGACGGGGCTGAAGACGCACATGATACAGGAAGAACTGGATATGGTAGCGCGCTACACAAACGCACCTGCATCTATATTGGAATTGCATGGTAGGGACATCAACTATGCACTGCAAAAGGGATGGATAAACAGGTATCAGCAGGTAGAGCTGGACAGAACGGTAACGCGCCTGTGCGACTCTATGGGCAAGTGCGAGCGGATTAAGAACACGGTGTTTCCATCTACCTACAGCATGTATATTCACTTTGCGGTGAACTTGTTTATAGCATTATTACCATTCGGGCTGATAGAGTTTTTTGGCTATATGGAAGTGCCGATGGTGATAGCGATAGCAGCATCCTTCATGCTGATAGAAAAGATGGCTATCCATTTGCAAGACCCGTTTGAAAACAAACCTACTGATACGCCCATGACATTGATATCAAAGAACATAGAAAAAGACTTGAAGCAAATGCTGAAAGACTATAGCATAGCAGAAGAAGCAGAGCAAGAAGACAAGAACAAGTACTACGTACTGTAAGAAGAGTGTAGTATAATACCGTAAGGGGAGTAATAAACGGTAGCGCCCTGCGTTTTTACGCAGGGCTTTTTATTATTAATACTACATTTGTTCGTTCGGAATAATCATGCGATTAACAGCCATCAATATACCTGCTTTGTTGCAGCCTTACATTGAGAAGATGTGGGTGTTTGAAAGTGAAGGTCGTGCGCCGATTGATGATATGAAGCTGGTGGTTCCCAATGGACGTGTAAAACTGGTAGTGCCGTTTCGTAATGGTTTATCGGGTACCATGCAAGGATGGCAGCATTTATCTAAAGAACACAAGATGACCTTGATTGGTATCTGCGACCAGCCATCTGTAGTAGATGTAGAGCATGATGCACCATCGGGTACAATAGGCATAGAGTTTATGCCTTTGGGTGCATATCGTTTTTTTTGTCTCAATCATAAAGACATTAAAAATACTATCTACAATTTCGATGATATATACGGTAAGCTGGCTGCTGAACTGGAAGAACGTATTGCAGAAAGTGCCGACGTGGTGGGTAAAGTAAAACTATTGCAACAATTTTTGATACGCCAACTTACCCGAAGTAATGAGGATAAAATAGTTGACTATTGCCTTGCCAGAGTGCATAATACAAATGGAACGATTCCTGTTAAGCAGTTGGAGAAGGAAACAGGCTATAGTAGCAGATGGCTCAATATGAAGTTTGAGCAACGTGTAGGCATAAGCCCAAAGCAGCTTTGCGCTATTTCGCGCTTTCAGTATTGCTACAATGCCATTATAACATCATCTTCAACAACGTTGCATCAGGTAGATTTCTACGAGCTGTATTTTGACCAGGCGCATTTTATTAAAGAGTTTAAACGCTTTGCAGGAGTGTCTCCGTTACGCTTTATGAAGTCGAAGAACGACTTTGGTAAGATATTCTACAAGGACTAGTAGTTCCGATTTTTACAATTTTTCCAGATGCTTAGTTAGTTCTTTTGTGTTATTATATGAATACAAAGGGATTAAACAGTTATATTATGAATGCAAAAGTATTATTGCGAATTGCCGCTACGTTGTTGGGTGTACATCTGTTGGGCCATACTGCCGGTCATTTGGGTTGGGATAAATCTACGACTCCCAAAATGGCAACTGTAATAGATGGTATGAAGCAGGTTAAAGAACCTTTTATGGGGGCACTTCGCAGCAAGGCAGACTATTTTACCGGATATAGCCTCATCTTGTTCTTTGTACTAGCTATGTCAATAATGGTGTTGTGGGCAGGTAGCAATAAAGTGAAAGAACATAAGAGTATCATAGCTCCTTTTATCTATGCTGTGGGTATTGCATATATAGGAATTGGGATAGTTGAGTTTTTGCACTTTTTTGCTTTTGCAGCATGTGTTAGTTTGTTGGCCGGGCTATTGGCAATTGTAGCAGTTGCCAGAAAGTAGTCATACAGCAGGCCTTTATGCTCTTTTAGAACGCATCCCTTTTGTATGAGCAAGTTTTTTATCTGCCAATAGCTTCTTGTATTTGGGGCTATCTACTGCATAAAGTGCCATGCGGCCTTTCTCGTCGTAATGGACGCCCCAACCATAGCGCTTGGTAAGCGGAGATGCGCGCATACATGCCTGTCCCTTGCTAAAGAAAGCTTCTCGTGCTGCTTTCTGTTCTGATGTGCCAATGCCATTGCGCAGGGCATGTATTTTGAAAAGTACATCGTCTGAAGTGTACTTGTACGGATGGTCGATAAGCATATCGAACTGCAGATTGGCAACTGTTTTCTTATCTCCTTTTACGGCAGGTACTTCCGCTTTGTCTGTAGGGCAGTCTTCTGCTACAGCAATGAAGGTATCGAAGTAGTTGGTGGTATGCATGGTGCTAATTTAAGGATTTTCATATTTGTTGATAGTTTTTGATAGTGTTTGCATAGTTTTCAATCTTTTGTTACAGAATGGTATTGATAATCAATAGCTGCTTGTTGCAGATTGTTGCTGTTTGGTTACGGTTTATCGGATGGAGGAACATAGCGGTTACAGATTTTTTTTGCTAGCAAATTTATCAATACAAATATACGTTATTTTATTGTTTATTGATGGGTATTAAAAAGTAAAGCCGCCTGTTATGCAGGCGGCTTTTTATCAGTAGTGTTTATTAGTTCTTACTATACAGCTTTGTTAAGTATTCTTTCATTGTTTCGGGTTTTCTGCCAAGTAGCTTTTCGGTGTCGTTGGTTGCAGGTAGCAACTCCCCTTGCTCTATTGCCTGTGCAAAGCCTGCAAACAACCCTGCATATATTTCCGGTACGCCCGCGCCCGTTAGTGCGCCGATGTAGGTTGTAGTGTCGGGGCTTATATAAGCTATCTCTTTGCCTGCAATAGTACTCAGCTCTGCTGCTACTTCTGCAAAAGAAATGCTCTCTGTGCCCGATATGTAATAGTCCTTATTCTCATGCCCTTTGCCCGTCAGGATGTTGGCTGCAATCTCTGCCATGTCTGTACGAGCAGCCGGGGTAAACCTGCCATTACCCGCCGGATAGAATACGCCTGTTTCAAAAACTTTTTCGCCCAATACCATTGGCAGAAAATCCAGATACAGATTGTTGCGCAATATTGTATAAGCAATACCGCTTTGCTTAATAGCCACTTCTGTTTGCACATGAGAAGAACCCAACATGGCAATAGGAGAGCTGTCTGTTTCATTCTTACGCTCGAAGCTGGTATATATAATGTGTTTTACACCTGCCTGCTTGGCTGCTTTTACAGCATTCAATTGCTGCTGCGTTCTGTTTTGCAAATCTGTGCCCGATACGAGCAACAGCTTATCAATACCCTGAAATGCAGCAACAAGGCTATCGTAATTATCATAGTCGCCAATGCGGATGTTGATGCCTTTTGCTTTCAGCTCCTGTCCTTTTTCTTCGCTGCGAACCATTGCCGCGATGTCTGCTTTGTTATATCCTTTCTCAATCAGGAAATTGATAGCCGCGCTACCGAAATGTCCGTTTGCACCTGTTACTAAAATCATTGTCTTTGTTTTTGTGTAAATAATTGAATCTCTTACCGAGATTGTTTGTAATGCAAAACTACCTACCTTTGCTATACAATAGTAAGTCCTATACTATTGTATAGTGCTATACTGTTGTATAGTGAGGTATAAAACACATAACATGGCAGATATTAAAGCAAGCAAATTGTCTGAAAGGTGTAACGCTACATTCATGCTGGCGCTGAATGATACATTGAATGTACTGAGTGGTAAATGGAAGCTGCATATAATGGGTTCTTTGCTGGATGGCAAGAAGCGCTTTACAGAGATTGAAAACAGCATTCCGAAAATCAATCCGCGTATGCTATCCAAAGAGTTGAAAGAGCTGGAAGTGAATGGTATTATATCGCGTACGGTGCGCAATACCATACCCGTGGCGGTAGAGTACGAGTTGACAAAGTCGGGCTATTCTATAGGCGATGTGCTGGAGGTGATGGTAGAATGGGGACTGCAACACCGCAAGCTCGTAATGGGCAAGAAAACAAAAGCTGCATAATCCTGATATAATAAATACACTTGGATAGGTTTCTTACATATTTGTCTGCCATCAGCCCGCTGAGCTATGCGGCACAACAGGCAATAAATGCAGTGGCTGTAAAAGAGTCTTTTGCTAAGGGCGATGTTTTGATAAGCGACCTTGCGAAGTGTCAACGGTTGTATTTTATACACTCCGGACTGGCAAGAGCCTACTTTACGCATCAGGAAAAAGAAATAACAGACTGGTTTGGTATGGAGGGTATGGTAATAGGCCCTATTATGCGCAATTTTCCTGTAAAGGAAACCAAGCATACAGTAGTGCTGCTGGAGGATACTACAACGGTATCTGTATCTTTTGCCGACCTTGAAATGCTTTATGCCCAATACCATGAAATAGAACGAATGGGCAGGCTGATAGCTATTCAATCGATGCTGCATTTGCAAAACAAAATAGACAGCATACAACTATATGCTGCCAAAGAGAGGTATCAACGTTTTTTGCAAACATACCCAAACCTGATACAACGCGTTCCGCTCGGCTATATAGCTTCTTATCTGGGTATGAATCAGGTAACCCTCAGCAGGGTGAGAAAGTATAAATGATTTAGCACAGGCTAAAAAATACCGGCATTTTGTTTAGTTGTTTTGTGCTATGAGAATAGGGATATTTACCTATGGCACGCGCGGCGATTTGCAGCCATATATAGCTATTGCATTGGGGCTGATGAAACGAGGCAATGAAGTAATGATTGCAGCTGCGGCAGACTTCAGGCAATTGGTTGAGGGGTATGGTATTTCATTCCATCCGCTATATGGAGAAGCCGAGCAGATGATGAACACGGATGAAGCTAAAGCCATTCTGCAATCGGGCAATCAGCTGCAACTGATGAAGTATTATTTCAGGTTTCTGCATGATATAAGACAGCCATTGCGCAAGAGCTACGAAGAAGTGTTCGGCAAGGTAGATGGTATAGTTGCCAATGCTATGACCATACCCATAACAAGTGTGCTGGCAGAGAAGTATAATAAGAAACTGGTACTAACCTATTTTATGCCGCCAGTGGTAGAAACTGCTGCATACCCTATTAGTGATTTCGATTTTCTGAACTTTGGCTGGTACAACAGGCTTACCTACAGACTGGCACAAAGCATGTTTTGGAAATACATAAAAGATGACGTGAATGAGTACAGGACAGAGCAGGGATTGGAACCGCTACACACAAACCTGATAAAAGAACTGGACAGTAAATGTACACCTGACTTGTATTGCATCAGCAAACATCTGATACCGCAACCTGCAGACTGGCAAAGCCATCACAAAATAACAGGGTTTGTAAGTGTAGAACAAACACATAGCAACGGGCATATGCAAGAGCAGCTGCCTGAGGATTTGAAAGCTTGGCTGGCTGAAGGCGATGCGCCCGTTTACATAGGCTTTGGCAGCAATGCGGTTGGCGATGCAGCGAAAGTAATTGCCATAATAGAGCGCATTTTGCAAGAAACCAATTACAGGGTTTTGTTTTGCACAGGATGGGCGGTGTACGATAATATACCACAGCACAAACGCCTGTATGTAGCAAGGTACGTAAACCACGAGCAGGTATTTCCCCGTTGTATTGTAGGTGTATTTCATGGTGGTGCGGGTACGTTTGCAGCCATGCTGAGGCACGGACTGCCAGTGGTAATAGTGTCGTTTTACACAGACCAACCCACATGGGGAAAGATAGCTGTTAAGAAACAATTGGGCGCACATGTACCATATAAGCAACTGACTTTTGAAAGATTACAAACAGCTATTGCTGCCGCAGATAACGAAACGATAAGAACGAACGTAAAGAGGATGGGAGAGGCTATTGTAGCAGAAAACGGCCTAGAGAACGTACTGCACGAAATAGAGGCAGGATTGTATGCTATGTAAACTAAAAGCGCCCCTCATCAGAGGGGCGCTTTTTATAATAGAATAACCTTATTACAACAAGAACATTGTAACCTGAAACAGTATATAGCGATATAGCACTATCCCGAGTATGGAAAATGCTAACATAAGTATGCCTGCAATGATGCTGTATAGCCATGAGTTTTTATATACTCTTCTGATGGCGGTAATAAGATACAGGCCTATTGCTGCTAATACAGGTGTCATTACCTCCCAAGAGATAATGTTTAATGATGGCTTAAACTTAAAGATGTTGACAAGTATCAGCAAC
This sequence comes from Bacteroidetes bacterium UBA4414, assembly GCA_002389765.1. Lineage (GTDB taxonomy): Bacteria > Bacteroidota > Bacteroidia > Chitinophagales > Chitinophagaceae > Polluticoccus. The sequence goes on from DGQM01000017.1 coordinate 104,404, forward strand.
ACTAACCATAGCAGGTATGGGGCTATCAGTAATACGATAAATACCAGAAAGTTGACGTACTCTGTTGCAAAGACGACGTGGTCGAAATAATACTTGCCGCGCTTGTAGAGCAATACAGAAAGCGGGGCAGAGAAAATGAATATCAGTACAAACAACATCATCTTCGAAACCTTGGATGTTTTATTGTTGTACATTTCCTTCATCTTTTCTTCATCCCATTTTTTGGCAGCCATTTTCTTCTCTACTTTTTTTACTATAGATGCAGAGTAGGGCTGGCCTTTGGTTTGAGATACATAATTAGAGTTGAGCGCATCTATGGGCATAATGAGCAGGTATATCAAGTTGCCTATGAAGAACAGCGACAACGGGCTGGTGTACATTTTTCTGCGGCCTGCCAGATGCTCTGATGTTAGAAAGCCCGGTTTGGTAATCAGGTATTTCAATGATTTCAGAAATTTGCTGTCTGCATGGGTAAGGATATGTATAAACTCTTCGAAAAAGTGTGCGACACTTTTATCTTTCTCATTCAGTTTCTTTTCGCCACACTGGCTGCAAAACTTGCCGTGAAGTGCTGCGCCGCACGATGCACAAGTGTTTTGGTTGGATTGCTGTTCCTGCATGGGTTTAAATATACTAAAATATAGAAACCTTGGTGTGTGCCGGCGTGTTAGGAAATTGCGATAAGGGCAGTATTGTATTATGATTTAAAATAAAGAAGCCTTGCGGTATGCAAGGCTTATCTGTTATATTATCTTAATGAAACCCTTTTTGCGGGTGGTTCATTCAGTATTTCTACAAATCGTTTTTCCAGTATCGATTTAAAGGCATCGCAACAAGTAGCATAAACCAGTTCATCGCCTACACGGGTGATGGAAGGGAGCTTGAGATGCACTCTGCAGTTCATCTTTGATAATTCGATACGTACCTGACCGATGTCTTTCGTCTTCACTTTTTCCATACCTGTATGTTTTAAAAAATGTGTAAAAAACTATTGTCCTGCCTTCGCCACTTTGATGGCGCTAAGGCCTCGCTGTGTGTGCTCTATTTCAAACGTCACTTTATCGCCCTGATTAACGGGTGCAGACAAGTTGTTCATGTGTACAAAAACACTTTCGTTGGTAGCAATATCGTTGATGAAGCCGTAGCCCTTTGCAGTATCAAAAAACTTAACCACACCTTTTCTTACGGCACTTACCACTTCTCTGTCTTCCAGTTTAGGAATGCCTATTTGAATAGATGATGCGTCTATTTCTCTTTTTTTCTTAGGGTCGGGTGGTGTATCTGTGAAATTGCCGTTTTCATCTATATACACCATCATATCGTCAAGGCTTTTACCCTTGTCGTTATTGTTCTTCCTTTCGGTTTTTTTCTCTTCTTTGTCTTGCTTCTTTTTTTGTTTTTTCTTTTCTCTTTCTTTTTTACCGAAGGTTTCCTGACCCATGAATTAATATTTGATTTACTACAAAGGTCGGCATTTATTATGAATATGTTGAAAAATAAAAATATTAAGGTTTTTTGAGAGGGGAAAAGGCAGTGATTCCTGTTTGGTTGCAGAGGTGTTCTGACAATGGTGTGGATGTATCGCAAATCAGAGATTTGCATCCTTTTCGACGTAGTTGGAGACTACGTCGAGCAATGGAATATGCAGAGTTATTGAACTATATACAGATGACATTTATTAGTTTTGGCTTATTATATCATGAGATACAAAGTAGATAGGGTTATTTATGAAATAGTTAGAGAAGATCCTTATCCCACAATCAGAGAAATTAGTGTGAATTTAGCCCCGGCAAATCTTATATCTGCGGGTATTGAGCCTGATGAACAAGATAACGAAGATGAACTATACGGTGACTATGAGCTTACTTATGAACAATTAATGAAGATTCAGGATAGTATGAAAACTGATTTGAAAATTGATTTTGATAAGTATCTCTACGTGCTAAGTTGCTTTCAGAGTGAATAATCTTAGGTGTTGTGCTGCTATCAATTAGTAGTATTATATGGAGTATATAAATAAAGCCTGCAATTCGCAGGCTTTATAATTGAAGTTCGATATTACTTAACTCAATCCATCAATCTCACCATTCACTAATTTGATGCGGAATGCCTGTGGATCTTCTGGAAGGCCCGGCATACGCATAATGTCTCCCGCAACGGCTACAATGAAGCCTGCGCCTGCGTTGATAACGAGGTCGCGGATGTTGATGGTAAAACCTTCAGGTGCGTTGATGCGTGTTTGGTCGTCTGTAAATGAATACTGTGTTTTTGCAATGCAGATAGGCAGCTTGTCCCACCCGCGTTTAGCAAACGATTTCATTTTTGTTTCGGCGGCAGAACCAAATGTTACTTTGGCAGCACGGTATATCTTCGTTGCTATCTTTTCTATTTTGGTTTGTATGCTGTCTTCGAGGTCGTAGGTGAAATTGATGTCTTTAGACGGATTGTTTTCGATGATATCAACCAGCTTTTCTGCCAGTTCTGCAGCACCCTCACCACCTTTTGTAAAGGCATTGTTGATGGCAAATGCCACACCCTGTTCGTTGCACCAATTGCGCAGATAGCTTATTTCTTCTTCGGTATCGAAGTGGAATTTGTTGAAAGACACCACCACACTCTGCCCGAAGTTTTTCATATTCTCTATATGGCGTTGCAGGTTTGGCAAGCCTGCAATCATTGCATCCAGATTTGGTTTCGATATCTCTGCCGCAGGTACACCGCCATGTAGTTTCAACGCCTGTGTGGTAACAACTATGATTGTTGCCTTCGGACGTAGCCCGCTTACACGGCATTTAATATCAAGGAATTTCTCTGCACCCAAATCACTACCAAAGCCCGATTCTGTAACTACATAATCATTACAACTCATCGCCATTTTGGTAGCCAGTATAGAGTTGCAACCGTGTGCTATGTTGGCAAACGGGCCGCCATGTATAAAGGCAGGTGTGTTTTCTGTAGTCTGCACCAGATTGGGCAGTATGGCATCTTTCAGCAGCACCGTAATAGCTTCTGCCACACCAAGGTCTTTTACGGTGAAAGGTGTTTTATCGTAACGGAAGCCGAGTACGATGCGCTCTATACGCGCCTGCAAATCATCGAGGCTGGTAGCTAGGCACAGCAGCGCCATGATTTCTGATGCGGGTGTAATGTCAAACCCTGCTTCTTGAGGAATGCCATTTGCATTGCCACCGAGGCCTGTTACGATATTGCGTAGCGAACGGTCGTTGACATCCAGTACACGGCGCCATACCAGACGGTCGAGTACTTTGTCGGTACCACTATTCTGAAACTGATAATTATCTAAGAGTGCGCTTATCATGTTGTTGGCGCAAGTAATAGCGTGGAAATCGCCCGTGAAGTGCAGGTTGATATCTTCCATCGGCAATACTTGTGCATAGCCACCACCCGCAGCACCGCCCTTCATACCGAAGCATGGGCCGAGGCTTGGTTCGCGCAGGGCAACGGCCGCTTTCTTGCCTATATAGTTAAGACCAAGCGATGCTGATACACTGGTTACTGTTTTGCCCACACCGGCTTTGTTGGGGGTGATGGCAGTAACAAGAATCAGGTTGCAGTTTTTGATTTTGTCTTCGTTCAGATAGCTGAGCGGAATTTTTGCTTTTGTGCGACCGTAAGGGATGATGTCGTCGGGGTTGATGCCTATATTGGTAGCTATTTCGCTGATAGGCTTCAGCTTGGCAGCTCTCGAAATTTCGATGTCGGAAAGCATAAACTATTTATGTTTAGTTACTTGAAGATAACTATTTATTATAGCTTGTTTGCTTGCATGCCATAAAAAAAGCCACCCATCAGGGTGGCTTTTTGCGGTTTTACTATTTAAAATTACAATTGCACTGTTAGCGAGATGGTTTCTACTTTACCATCTATCAGAACATTTACTCTGTATACACCGCTTGCCAGTTTGCCATAGGTGTACACAGTGTGTTCCAGTTTCTTATTCTTAGGTGTTGCTTTTTCTGTGTGTACCAGTTTGCCACCTGTATCAAAAATGCCTATTTCTACATCTTTATCGCTTGATACAGATGCAACAATTGTAAAGGTACCTTTGTTCGGGTTAGGGAAAGCAAACAGTACTTTGCCTGCCTGTTCCGGCTTTTCCAATACATCTACCAATATACTGTCGCTGGATGAGCATGTGCCTATAGTAGCAGTTACCTTGTAGTACCCACTCATCGATTTCAATACACTATTTACCGAAGGTGTAAGTGTAGGCGCGCTGAAGTTATTAGGCCCCAACCACAAATAGTCTGTACCGGATTGTGGGTTTTCTACTTTGAGTCGAAGTATTTCACCTACATATAGCGGTGTGTTGCCTGTTATTACCGGTTTATCAGGTGTTTGGTAAACAGTAACACGTGTAGTGTCCTCTTTCGTACATCCGTTCAGGTCTACTACTACTCTGTAGATACCTGATGCTGCTGTTGCCGCGCCTGTTATTACAGGGTTTTGCGAATTGCTGGTATAGCTGTTAGGTCCTGTCCATGCATAGGTAGCACCTGTAGTAGGATTGTTGACATTCAATTGCAAATTGTTGGTACTACAGATAGGTCCGTTGTTAGTAGCATCAACCTGATTAGGTAATGGCTTCACCGTTACATCAACAGTATCTGCTGCCTTGCAACCATATTTATTTGTGTTTACAACGGTATATTTACCACTTAGCGGTACTGTTGCATTTGGTATAACAGGCGATTTTGATGTGCTGCTGAAGCTGCCCGGACCATTCCACGAATAGGTAGTGAGTGCTGCTGTGTCATCTACATTCAGTTTAATACTATCGCCCGAACATAGCGGATCTACATTGCTGATAGATGGATTTGGAAGCGGGCGTATGTTTACCCTGCGTTTGATAGTAGGGCTTGGGCAACCCAGTGCTGATACAGCCGTTAGCCTGTATTCACCGTCGTCTGTCATTTTAGCATTGGGTATGGTGAGGTTAGCTGTTTGGCTCGGAGACATCAACGTAGGGTCTTGCCATACGTAAGATACGCCCGGTGTATCGCAGAATCCGTTAAGTTTAATTGTATCGCCCAGACAGATGCTTGTATCGCCCAATATCTTTGGTGCGCTCGGGCTCATGCCAATTGTTACAAACAAGGTGTCTTTCATTTTACAACCGTGATTGTCTGCTTCTACTATATAATTGCCCATGTATGTATAGTTTACCGAAGCTGCGGGTATTATAGGGTTGTGTAAGTTGCTGGTAAAGCCATTGGGCCCTGTCCATGAATAATTGTACGGCCAAGTGAACGAATTAAAGTCGTCGAGCAGGATGGCTGTGTTTTCGCAAATTGTATCTCTGGTAGCAAAGATGCCTGCCAGTGGTTTGTGATATCGCCAGATGCTGATGTTTGGCCCTATGTGGTAGAAAGTATCCTTCGGATTTGTTGCTATAATACGTATACGGTACTTTTTGGCTTCATATGCCGTAGCCGGTATTTTACACGGCACATAGCCACTGGAAAAAGAGTTTACAGAACCAATGGTGACAGCTGAGGTGAAGTTGCCTGCACTGTCTGATAACTGAATGATAAAATCGTTCAGGCTCATACCCATGATAGTGCGGGCAAAGTCTGAGATGGTATAGTACTTCACATACAAACTGTCTCCCGCACACAGATTGGTATCTACAAATGGCATTGCAATGGCAACGTTTGTGTCTGATTGAAACTGTACCAAAAATGCTCTGGTGTCTGTCGTAGGGCCTGTAAAAGTATTCTGATGGCCATTGACAGCAATATTTGATGTGCTGAGTGTAGAGCCGCACAGATATATTTTATTTCTGGAGAAAACACCTTTTACATCATATTCCCAATCGCTGCCGCCATAGTAAGTACCCCATTTTTTTACACCGTCTGTCGTCCACTTCATCGCAAAACCATCACATTCGGTATACTGTAGCGGAACGGGCGTGGGACTTGGAGGAGGGCCTGCATTTGTTGTCTGGTATCCGTTGGGGGTTGCAATAAGCGATCGGCTACCTGCACTACCAAACAGCCATAAATTACCATCGGTAGAAAAATTCATGCTTGAAATATTGTCATTGCCCAGCGAGTCGCCAACATATGTGCCCCATTGGCGCTGGCCATTTGCATTGAATTTTACTACAAAACCATCGTAAACTGCTTGCGGGGTAGCCCCCATGTAATTGGGCTGTGCGCCATTGCTGGTAGCTATGCCCGTAGGGCTTAGTGTTCTGCCACCTACAAATATGTTATTAAAAGGGTCAACAGCAATTGATTTTATCTCGTCATTGTTATAGCCACCATAGTAGCTACCCAATAGTTTTGAGCCCGAGGAGTTGAACTTCATGAAGAACCCATCGCCAAAGCCGCCACCTATCAGTGGTTGATGTGCACCTGCAACTGCTATGCCACCTGTAGTGCTTACGGTATCTTGCGTGAAGCCGCAGATGTATATATTGTTTGCAAGGTCTGTTGTTATGTTATTCACTTTGCCGCGAACATAAGTACCCCATTGACGGGCGCCGGAGGCATCATACTTAACTAAAAATCCGGCAGCCGGTGTAGTGAGAAATGCGCCTGATGTTGCAATATTGTTGGCGCTGAGTGTAATGCCGCCGATGTATATATTGTTTTGTTGGTCTGTTGCAATTGCATAAGATTCTTCAGAGTATAAGCCACCCATGAAAGTGCCAAAGACGATAGCACCGTTGGATGCAAATTTTGCCACAAAAGCATCAAGATCGTAGACGCCAACAAGTACCTGGCTGGCATTTAATGATTGCTGTGCGCCGGATGTAGATAAGCCGCTAGAGCTGCTTGTATGGCCTGTAATGATAATATTACCCAGCTTATCGCAAGCAGCAGCGTTTACAATGTCTGTGCCGGCAGCACCATAGTAAGTAGCCCATGCACGCGTACCATCGGGATTGAACTTTACCAGATAACCATCAAAATTGCCACCGCCATAGCTTGTTTGGTACATGCCTGTAGTAGTAGCAATAGCTGTTATAGATTGTGTAGTTCCGCAGAGGAAAACACTACCGAAAGTGTCTGTTGCAAGGTTGCTGCCGAGTGTATAGCTATCGCCACCGTAGTAGGTACCCCATTTCAAAACAGGATCTATGGTTAGCTTACCCTTATGCTTTGCAGTTTCAAAGCCAAGTATATTATCTGTCAGTTTGTACTTGCTGTTTACAGGTTCCTTGTTTTCGCCAAAGCTAATAGGAGCCTCTTCTGTAATACTACCCATAGGTGTACTTGCAACCAGTGCACCGTTTTCTATGCGCAGCGATGTAGCCCCGTCGTATTTGATGCGGATATCATCAGGATTACCACCGGGGTGAACAATGAAATCGTACTTAACACCTTTGCCATTGTTGGAAGAGTAAAGAACCCAGTCTATATTTTTATAAACGTTTTTGTAGATTATTTTTTTATAACTGCCTGCGCTAACGCCATTTTGATTATTGATATAATAGCGCTCGTAGTATGGTTGTTTGTCTGCAGGTACCAGAGATGCATTAGGGTTGGCACCTACCAGCGATACATTCATTACATAGTATGAAGTATTAAACAACGGGGGCATCTTTTGCCCGGGTTTCGGTGCATTTTCTATATGCGACCATTGGTATTGTATTTTACCATTGCCTACAAACATTCTAAAATTGGCAGCTGCATTAACGGTATAGTCTATATCCTTTCTATAATGCCCATATTGGTCGGCAAGCTGGCCTTTGTTTTCAATGAAGAGCGTGTTGGAAAGCTGCATGTCTGAGGGTGCAGATGCAGATTTTGCACTGCCTCCTAAACTTGCACATAGAGCTGTAATAAGTAAAATAGTACGATTAGGTAAAAGTCTTTGTCTCAACGTCTATATTATTTTGTTTAGTAATATAAATATACTAATATTTAAGCATTAAACTACGCCTAAAAAGGGATGTAAAATTGTCCCTATCCTCTTTTTAATGGCTGTTTAATGCTTGTTGTAACTAATGGTTTGTGTGTTTACTAATGTGTTTCGGTTTTATAAACCAAAAGTTGTTAATCGCTGGTTAACCGTTTGTAAAACCGGCGTTAAGTAGGGGATGGAAATATGCAAATACTAATATGGTGAATGATATTTGTATCATCAAACAAACAAACAATAAACAAAACAAACATGAAGAAAATAATATTGTTCACCGCACTGCTGCTAGGTATTGCTACCATCAGTAAGGCACAGGCTCCGGAGAGTGCTGCCAGCCAGACTACCAACCTGAACCTTACCAATGCCATCGAGCTATCGTTTGTTGCCAACAACAGTGCAACCGGTGCAGCCTTAAACTTCAACTTCAATACAGTGAACGATTACGCAAACGGATTGGAAAGTGCACCAATACAAATGAAAGTACGTTCAAACAAAGCGTTCAACCTATCTGTAAAATCGAGCGGCACATATTTTAACTATTCAGGTTCTGCAACGCCAGCTCCGCAGATGTATATAGGCAGTGTGCTGTACTTTAAAATGACACAAAACAATACAGGTGGCTGGAGCTGGGTAAACAACAGGTATGATTATATAGACCAATACAACTGGACATTTTTGTACGGTGGTACAAACGGTGGCAACCAAAACTTTACACTGGTATATAAAGTAACACCCGGTTTCGCGTTTCCGGCAGGTACGTATACTACAGACGTAATATTTACGGCTACTCAACAATAATCAAGTGTTTTAGAAATATAGTACCAAGACGTAGCAAGCCGCTACGTCTTTTTCATGTCCTGTTTCCGCCAAATATTAAGATTTTGCTGTGATGGGATTCTGTATATTAGTAGCCTAAAAAAACAGACTGCATGTTCAAAAAAATATTATTTAGTACAGCATTTGTATTTGCTGCTGTAGCCGGCATGGCGCAGCCGTTATTTATAGACTCTGTAGACAGAACTAATGTTGGAAGAATATACAGGGTGGGCGATGTTAACGAAGTGTATACCTACTTCATAAAATCTGAACCAAGGTCTAAAAACGCATCGCTTGTAATAAAATTGGGAAGTGCGGGACAGCAAGAGCCTCGCAGTTTTGCGGTAGAGGTAGAAAAAAATACGGTAGTATTAAGTACTACTGCTTCTCAAATGGCTGTTGCTTTTTTAACCTACAACACAGCTACTAAGTCTTGTTCTTTATTTTCTGTAGATTTTGGAGGTAGGGTATCTACGCGTACAACGATAGAAGGATTGCCTGCTGAGCAAATGAGTTGGGATAATGATTTGCGCCTGCTGCCAGTAATGCCTGAGGGCTTTATGCTGATAACACCGAAAGCCAAAAAACAAGGCTATGCTATAATTGCATATGATGGCGATATGAAAGAGTTGTGGACTGAGCGTTTTGATGCAAAGAACAGCACACTTGAACTGCTAGACATCAAACAAGTAGGCCCTGAAGATATATTTGTGCTTCGTAGAGAGTTGATGGATGCAAAGCAACAAAAGTATAGCCACTCATTGCAGATATTAAGCCCCATGCGACATGGAGAATCTGTAATTACTGAACTTAAAGACAAAAATAATAACTACTGCTATGCCGGCACACTAAGCGAAAAGGACGGACAAATATTGGTTGCAGGCCTATGCTATAAAGATGGCAAATATGTACAAGGGCTGCCGACAGGTATTGCAATATTTGAAATGCTGCCAGATGGTAATATTAATAAGTCGGTATTTTGCGATGCACAACAGCTAGGTAAGTTTTTGCCTGATGCAGTAATATCTGCTATGGCTACAAACAGCGTATTGAATCTGGAGTTCGCTATTAACGATCAACAACAGGATATGTACTATGTTGTAGCTGAGCTGGTAGGCAAGACAATTAAAGATGCAAAGCAGGCTGAGTCTAAGATTACGGTATCTGATTTGATGACTTTGGGAATAAACAAAGAAGGCGAACTGCAAAAGCTTGCGTTGGCAGAAAAAGCACCGCATATAGATATTGCGATGAAAGGAGCACCTACAAATACAGATGTGTATGGTACTGTAAATTGGCTGAACAGAAACAAACTGGTAAATACACGTTTTATAACACAATTTCAGGACGGATATTATGTGTGTACTAAAGGTACTGACACAGCCAGACACGAAACCGAGGCGATATTTATTAAAATAGATAATCCTACGTTAGCAAATCAGTTTGGTATTATAATGTCAAGAATACAAAGCAGTGATTTAGCTCTAAAACCATTGATAAGGTTTAGTCTTAATGCCGGTACAACAGATTTTGGTGCCAAACGCTGGCAACAGAACGATGTGTACATGCTGAAGGGTTCGCAGGTGGTATTTTACAACTTGGTCGATAATAAAGCAGCTATGTTTTTTGACACAATTGATCGACGCCCATAACGGTTGCGGATAGCGTTGTAAGTATTATACATATGGTATTAAAAGCAAGAAGCCACCAGGAATGGTGGCATTCTTTTTATCAAACAAAACAAACAAGGTATGCAGGCGGGCCTGCTAATATGATTTTACCTGTTGAAATAACAGGGATGTTTCTATTACAAAGGTAGAATTCAATACAAAAAAAACCACTATTCGTTAGGTTTTTTTCAAAAATTCTATTTTAATTGACGTAATAATAGGATTATCAATTAGTTAGCTGTTGTAGTGTATTATTGATGTTGATACATAGATTAGTGTCTGAACATCAGAACCCAATATCCGGGATCATAATCATCGGGCAAAAGCGTGTATTCGTAGGTTTTTCCTTTAAAGTTCACAGGGCTTCCCTGTGTGCTGATGGCCATGATGGTTTCGGGGGTTACATTGGCATTAAATAGAAAATTGTAAATTTTTGTCATCACGGGCAGGTCTGCACTGATGCGTTGATAGTTGACAACAGCTCTTTTGGGCTTTTTACCTTCTTCATCGCTTACCATATCAAAGCCATAGTCCATTCTCAACGACTCGTTTTTTTCGTTTTTATATACGTAGCGTACCAAGTATCTGGTCTCATTGTCTATAAAAGCAATGTTGTAACCAGGCGCCAGTTCGGCAATTTTTTCGCAAAAACGGCGTGCTATATCTACACTTGTATCCATGGCCAGTACCCTTACGGTCAGCGCATCTTCATCTACCTGCGAAAAACAGGTGAATGAAACCATCATTAAGCATATAATATTAATTACAAACTTCACGTCTGGGGGTATTTTCAATTTAAAAATATAAAATATGCGCTAAATAGCACGTTTATATAAAAAAACTACCACATCGAGGTGGTAGTTTTAACAAAATTGATATTTATTGATTGCTATCTCGAAATGGTAAATTTACTTGCTCTCAGCGCGCCATCTTCATTTTTTACATAAAGCGCATAGGTACCATTCGGCAAGTTGCTTACATCGGCAGTTGTGGTATTGTCTTTAGTATTCCACTGTTTTACTGCTGCACCATTCATATTATGAATAGTAATGGTTGATGTTTGGTTTTGTGTATTGCCAAGTGCAATGTTCAGTTGGTTGTTGGCAGGTATAGGGTATATATTCACGGGCTGTGCAGATGCCACTGCGTTAATACTTGTAGTATAGTAGTATTCGTAATAGTATCTGATCTGGGTATTGCCTTCAGCATATTTCCAATAGCCGGCAAGATCCCATTTTTGAGTAGTTACAGACTCCAGCAGACCTATTGTATTGTATGTATAATTCTCTCTGGCTGCATTCACAAAACTACTGGTTACGGCACTCCACAACATTGTAATTTCTGATGTTTTATCATCATTGGTGTTGTAGGTGAATAGTTGTTTATTGTATGTTTCCCAACGATTGTTGTTCCAAGTGTACTTAATGCTTTGTGTAAGGTTGCCGCTGGTATATGTGTATTCGTAGCGTTCTGTTTTATCCCAGTTGTTTGTAATGCTGTTCCACCTTTCTAGTATGTAGGTGGCTACTTCATTATCTGTATTATAGGTATAGGTTTTGCGCTCGTTGTAACTGAGTGTACCCGTGCCATGTTGTGCAACTTTGTCTGTTACAGAAATGATGTTGTTATTGTTATCGTATACGTAGCTGGCGCTATAGCTGTTAGAGCTTACATCTATAACATTATTGCCATCGTAGGTGAGGACAGATGGCACATCGTGTGCCCATGTACCGCCAACCCACAACTGAAACATAGATTCTTTAATCTTCTGCGTGCCTGCTACATAGGTATACTGGTATCTTGCAGAATCTTTCCATGCACCGGCAGACAAGCGCCATGTAGCGTATGTAAGCGATATTACGTTGTTGCTATCGTTAAATATCTGTTTTCTGAATAGCTTATTGTCGTATGCAGCTACACCGGCATTATAGAAATACGTAGTAGCATCGTCAAATAATACAGATTCGTCGTAGTTGGGTTGTTCTACAGATATCTGCCCGCCACGTCCGTTGCTGTATCTATAAAAAACAGAGTCTACCGGCTGAAACCAAGTGCCGCTATATTCCGTATATGTTTTAGCAACCAGCCTGTAGTTTTTGTAGGCTACCCATTTGTCATTGCCTGCCTGAGGGGTGAAATGAGGGAAATTACCACCACCTATGACGATACCTGTCGTCATAGACTGCGCTCCTTCTATTGCCAGCACATTTGTGCTGCAACAAACCAATGCAGATAGGTACAGTAAGATTTTTCTCATAACTATAGCTTTTGGCAGCGTTAAAAAATGATTATTATCACCCTTCTTCTACCCTAAATATAGGCATGTTTTTCTAATACGAATTGTCATATTTTACTTCTATGACAAAATTTTGACACGCAGCTTACAATTGAGGGCAATAATATGACAATTAAGTGCTTCAGCACCCCTATCTGGCAACCGTCAATATTTCTTCCATCTGCGAAGTGCCAACGATTTTAATCTTGTATTTGCCGGCAGGAAGCTGGGTAACATCCAGTGCATATTGGTAGCTTTTGCGTGCACCTACTTTTACTTCATTGAGCTGTGTATTGTACTGCATATCGTATATAAATATGCTGAAGGGTTGAGCCGTTTGCCAGTCTACATAAATATTGACATAGGTTTTTGCCGGGTTGGGGTATAGCTTCAGCTTATTTGCTTCAGTTGTTTGTTGGGTATTTATTTTTTCTGCTTGCTGTGCCGATGCGTGCGTATAGCCCAAAGTTATTAAGAGGAATAATAATACTGTGATTGACCTGTGCATAATGAAGGTTTTTGTAAATGTACTTAAAAATAATACAGATGTGTTGAAAGTGTATATGAATGAGTTGCTGAGCTGAACGCGTTGCCTGTATTGGGTTTCAAGGTTGGTTAACAAGTAGTTTGTAAACTGAGTGTTAATCGCTTGTCAGTTTTTTCGTTAACCAGTTTTAAAGCCCTCGTTAAGTGGGCTTTATTATTTGGAGAGGGGGTGCTGCGTGATGCATCTTTGTTTCATCAAAGCAAAAAACACACAAAGAAAAACACCTTTCAAAACAAAACACGAATAAAAAACACACAATTATGAAAAACACAGCTCGCATCAACAAGACAGAAGTTTCTAAGAAAATTATGTTGTTCGTATCAATCGTTACGTGCGTAGTGCTTGCGGTGAATTTCTAAAAAGAGATGAACCGGGTGCTGTCGGTTTTAGCGATGATGTTCCGTGCAGCCCTGGTTATTCTCTTACTTACACAGTTCTCTCTTATCCTCTATATGTAACAAAGCCCCTTTCCAGGGGCTTTTTAATTTTTTATCTCGATATGATGAATTGCTGCGAGCCGGCAATGTCTTTGCCATCCACCCGCAGTATATACATGCCCGATGGCAGATCTGCCACCACCATTTGCATGCGCAACTCTTTAGCTGCAGGTGCGTATTGTTGTCTTAACAGCCTGCCTTGCGCATCATATATGCCTACTGTAACGGCGGCCTGTGCAGGTAGCTCGGCATGCAGGTGAATGATGTCTGTAGCTGGGTTGGGATAGGTGGCAAGGTCTATTTGTATGTTTTGTGCTGTAGCGATGCTTGTAGGAAAGTAGGGCTCGTAGGTGAAATAATGTTTGTGACAATCAATGCCTGTTGCATCGGCAAAACTGGCCCACTGAGATCCATTCCATCTATCGGCAACAAAACTATCAAGCAGGTTTGCGGTATTATAGTAATAACGGTAGCGCCTAAAGTTGCTATAGTTACTACCGTTATATGTTTGTAAATAGAATGAGTCTAATCTGTCGCTTGTGTTGTAAAAGTTTATAATGCGTGTCAGTTTTGTTATAGGAGAACCCGGTGCAGAAGATGCTGAAAAGTCTTCTGTAATAGTGTTTGGAGACGTGGTATATGTGTATATAGTAACGCTTCCATCGTGCCATTTGAGTCCGTCATAATATTGTTCTGTTACAGAGTCTGGCATGTTAGCGCTATTGTAGTAATAGCGTTTTTTACCCCTAACTAACCCAACTGAATTGAATGTGGTAGATTCTTGTAGTGAAAAATTACTATTGTAGGTATAGGTCATGTATGGTTTTCCGTTATCGGATATGATACTGTCAAGCTGTCTCGACATATTATAAACATAATTGTAAGTGCCGTTGCTCTTACTGTAAGATTGTGTAATCCAACTGCCTTTGTATTTGTAAACAGCGGAATCTACCAACATGCTTAGTGAGGGACTTTTCCAATTGTTGTGGTAATAAATGGCATTGTTCAAATTGTCAAATTGCTGAACAATTTTGTTGTTGGTTAGTAACCCGTTGCCATCCCTCCAATTGCTCCTATCAATACTGTCGCATTTTATGATATTGTTAGATGTGTAAAAGTATTCGTTGCTATTCAAGGATTTTTTGATGTATTGAGAAAGCAATTCTGCAGTATAATAACCACCTCTGTTGCTGCTGTAATAAAAGACAGATGAGTCTGTTTTTTGAAAGTCTGGGTTTGAATAGGGCGTTAATTTATAACTCTCAATTTTTTTCAGTCTGTATTGTTGCGCAAAAAGGGTGTTGCTGAATGTAACGAAAATGATAAGCGCTGTGAGAAGTCGGTTTAGTCTCATAAAGGTTCTTTTAGGTAGTTAAAGAAATAAGGTGATGTAAAACTATACGTCTTTTTATGTTGTTGCAAGTCGCTGTGATGCGTATTGCAAATAGATGACAACGCTTTTACAGTTTTGTGATAAATGCCTGAAAGTATTGCCTGTATTAGGTTTTGTGGTTGGTTAACAAGTGGTTTGTAAACAGCGTGTTAAGCGCTTGTCAGTTTTTTCGTTAACCAGTTTTAAAGCCCTCGTTAAGTAGGCTTTATTATTTGGAGAGGGGGTGCTGTGTGATGCATCTTTGTTTCATCAAAGCAAAAAACACAAACACAAAAACACAATTTCAAAACAAAACACACTAATAAAAAACACAGTTATGAAAAACACAGCTATCATCAACAAAGCAGAAATTTCTAAGAAAATTATGTTGTTCGTATCTATCGTTACGTGCGTGGTGCTGGCGGTGAATTTCTAAGGAGTATAAATCGGGCGCTGCCGGTTTTAGCGATGATGTTCCGCGTAGCCCCGATTGCTCTTTTTTTTACACAGTTCTCTCTTATCCTCTATATGTAAAAAGCCCCGTTTCTACGGGGCTTTACTGTTTTATGTTTGGCGGTGTATTACAAACCGTCTTTGATGTCTATTTTATCAGGGTCGGGCTCGTGCAGCTGCACAGGTTTAGATTTTGATTTGCGCAGCATGCGCATATTCAGCAGCTCTACGGTGAATGAGAATGCCATGGCGAAGTACACATAGTTTTTCAGTCCCATTTCGTGTGCGCGTTCGCTGTCCCAACCTTCTATTATCAATACCACACCTACCAGTACCAGGAAGGAAAGTGCCAGCATTTTGAGGGTAGGGTGTTTATGTATAAATGCTGCAATTTTGTGACTGAAGAGGAACATAATAAACATGGCTATCACCACGGCAACAATCATTACCTCTACGTGCTTGGCTATACCTACGGCAGTTATCATACTATCGAAGGAGAAAATCATATCTACCAGCAGCATTTCGCCAATGGCTCTGGCAAAGCCGGTAGACTTACCATCGCCTCCGCCACCGTGCTCTTCTTCGTCACCTTCCAGCTTGCCGTGTATTTCCTTTACTGTTTTGTATAGCAGAAAAAGGCCGCCACCAAGCATCACAAGGCTTGCCAGATCGAAGCCTTTATCGTAGATGGTAAACAAAGGTTTGCCTTTTTGTTGTACCAGCCAGCTAAGTGCCATCAGCAGTATTACACGTACGCCAATGCCACCAAACATCCAGATGCGGCGTGCAGATAGCTGCTTTTCTTTGGGCAAGCGGCCCATGATGATGGATACAAATATTACGTTGTCTATACCCAGTATTACCTCCAGTACCGCAAGGGTAAGCAGGCTTATAAGTCCATCGACCGTGAATAACTCGTTCATTGTTGTTTATTAAGCGATAAGTCCTTTACAAATATTAGATACCATAGCGGGGCCTTCGTACACAAAGCCTGTGTATACCTGTACCAGTGCAGCGCCTGCGTCCAGTTTTTCTTTGGCATCGGCAGCGGTAAAGATACCGCCTACTGCTATGATGGGTATTTTGCCACCACTCTTTTTGCTGATGTAGCTGATAACCTCTGTAGCCCTTTCGCGCACGGGCATGCCGCTGAGGCCGCCTGCGCCTATGGCTTCTACCAATCCTTTGGTAGTTTTCAGGTTGCTGCGGTCTATGGTAGTGTTGGTAGCTACCAAGCCTTGTATGCCGGTGGTTTGTACTATTTCTACAATATCGTCCAGCTGCTCGTTGGTAAGGTCGGGTGCTATCTTCAGCAACAATGGCTTAGGATTGCCCAGTGATTTGTTGAGCGCCATCAGTGTATTGAGGATGTGCATCAGTGGCTCTTTATCCTGCAATGCACGCAGTCCGGGTGTGTTGGGGCTGCTTACATTTACCACAAAGTAGTCTACCACATCATACAGATCGCGAAAGCTGGCCTCGTAATCTTTGATGGCGTCTTCATTGGGTGTGTCTTTGTTTTTGCCGATGTTGCCGCCTATTATCAGTTTTTCTTTGCGATTTCGCAAGCGTTCTGCAGCCTCTTTAGAGCCACCATTGTTGAAGCCCATACGGTTGATGAGCGCCTTGTCTGCAGGCAGCCTGAACAGTCGTGGCTGCGGATTGCCGGGCTGCGGGCGAGGGGTTAGTGTACCTATCTCTACAAAGCCAAAGCCAAGTGCTGCCAGTGCATCGGTGTATTTGGCGTCTTTGTCGAAACCTGCTGCCAGGCCTACCGGATTGGGGAAGGTAATGCCCCAGAGCTTTCTTTCAAGGCTCGGGTGGGTGGTTACGAACATTTTTTTCATTATGCTGCGCAGCGGGGCTATGTTGTAAGCCCATTGCAGGCGGCGCATTACTATATAGTGCACTTTTTCGGGCTCTATACTGAATAAGACTTTGCGAATAATACCGTACATGCGGGTGCAAAGATAAGGCATGATACTTGTATGTTTTTTAACATTTTATACCGTACTGGCAGCGGATGTATAATGTATCTTTAACCCGAATTATATGGGGCGCGTATTGACTCGGTTTTTTGTGCTGGCTTTGTTGCTGGGATGTACACTCCCCGAAGCATTGGTGGCACAGGTAATAGAAGGTGTAACGCTGGACGTTGAAACAGGCAAGCCTGTAGACGACGTACTGATAACCAACGTGCATCTGGATAAGCGTGTCCTATCGGGTAAAGATGGCCGCTTTTCTATTGAAGCCGCAAGCGGGCAACTGATAGAGTTTAAAAAAGAAGGCTACAAAGTATATCGCCTGCGCCTGCCGCAAAGCAAATCTTTCCCTTACTTTAAAATGAGTATGCAGCAGTACGACCCTGCTATACCGCAGTTTGATAATATGGCTGCGCCTGATTACAAGACAGACAGCCTGAAATATGCACTCCTTTACAAAAATGAGCTGAATAAGCCACGGATGACGACTGTTGAAGCCATACAGCATCCATTCTCTGCTATGAGCAAAAAAAACAGGCAGGTATGGGCATTTCAGGTAGAATATGCCCGCTTTCAGGAGCAGAAATTTATTGACTACACATTCAACGATAACCTGATAGCCTCTCTCACAGGCCTTACGGGAGATAGCCTCACGAGGTATAAGCAAATGTTCCGCCCTACCTATACACAGCTACGCGCTATGAATGAGTACACTTTCCTTAACTACGTTAAACGGACAGCGACAGCCTACCGTAAGTATGGTAGCAGGGCCAGAAAGCCACAGATTAACGTGTCTCACTAATTGTTGATTTTCAATTGTTTATGTTTTTAGTAAGGGCGTTTTATGCCCTAGCTTGTTAATTGGTCGTTAACCGATTGCAAAACCAGCGTTAACAAGAGGTGTTTTTTTGATTATCAGGTGTTTGTGGTGCCATCTTTGTATCAACAAACCTGCCTGACGGTAGGCAGGCGAACAAACAACAAACAATCAAACAAACGCATAAAAACAACAACAATGAAAAAGATAGTATTATTCGCCGCCATTCTTTCTTGCATCACAGTAGCAGTTAAAGCACAAGTTGCATCTACAGCTACTCAAACAGTTAACCTGAACCTGAGCAACGCAATCGAGTTGACTTTCACAGGATCTACTACCGCTACAGGTGCTGCTGTTAACTTGGCTTTCAATACAGTTAATGATTATGCAAACGGTGTTAGCTCTTCAAACCAAGAATTGAAAGTACGTTCAAACAAAAAATTCGGCGTAACAGTAAAAACAAACGCTGCTAACTTCTCATATACAGGTACTACAACACCTGCTCCTGTAATGCCTGTTTCTGGTGTTCTTGACCTGCGTGTTCCTGCAAATGCAACTGGTGGTACTATCGCTTCTCCGTTCAGTGCATCTAGCTATGCTGACCTGAGTGCAACTGCACAAAACCTGTTGAGCAACTGTAACAACGGTGGCAACCAAACATTCAGCATCCAGTACAATGCAACACCTGGTTTCGCTTATCCTGCAGGTACTTATACTGTAGATGTAGTATATACTGCAACACAGCTGTAAGCAACAAGCCACCCATTATCAATCATTCATCATCTCTCCCCATAAAATAGTGCTTATGAAACAGGAAATAGCGAATACGCTGTACGAATCGAAATACAAGGCCATCCTGAGCAGGGATAAATTTGCTGAACTGCTAGAAAAAGGATTGTGCCTGATACAGGAAAATGGCCTGTCTAAACAATACAAAGCCATAGAGCAGAACGCTGTTGAAATAGGTATCGCTTACATAACAGAAGAGATGCTGCAACACTAATAAAGATAGATTTTCATATAGTATAATGTTGAACAGAAGCGGGCGAAAGCCTGCTTCTGTTATTTAATACAGGTAGTAAGAATTTCTAAAGAGTATTGATTAACTTGCCATCATCTTCTATTTGAACGTTACAAGGGATTTTTATTTAAGCGTTTTCTCAAAATGAATTTGCGTCAGATAATACTGTTTGGCATTGGGATATTCTTATGCCTTACAGCAGGTTTCGCGGTATATGTTCATAACAATCCGCAGGTAGCGGCAGAGGGGTGGTTTCTCAGCTTTTCTGTAGCATTGCCCATTATATTTTGCACCGCACTGGTGTATGCACTGTATATGGTGCGCAAAATAGTACTGCGCAGGCTGCGCAGCGAACAGTATTCTATACTGTTTGAAAAGCGCTATCGTACCATGATAGAAGACTCGGGCATTACCATCGTCAATACGGATGTAAACGGGACCATCAAATTTGTAAGTGCTAATATAGAACGCCTTTCGGGTTATACACCCAAAGAGATGGATGGCATCAGCCTGATAAAAGGGATGCCCCGCGCCTTCAGGCAGGATGTTGAAAGACTGATAGAAAAAGCGCGCCGCAACGAGCCGCTTGATGAAACCATTGAAGTGCAGGTATTTACCAAACAACGCATCGATATTTGGGTAGGCTGCCGATTGTATCCTGTAAAAGATGAGATGGGTGTGGTGAAGGAATTGCAGTTTATGATATGGAATAACAACACTGCCAAGCAGATGGAGTTGGAGATGAAAGTGCTGGA
Organism: Bacteroidetes bacterium UBA4414; assembly: GCA_002389765.1. GTDB lineage: Bacteria > Bacteroidota > Bacteroidia > Chitinophagales > Chitinophagaceae > Polluticoccus. Next base: position 124,442 of record DGQM01000017.1, read on the forward strand.
AGAAGCACGCAAAAGAGAGCAGGTATTGCTGCAGGCTGTTGTAGATAATAACCCCAACCTGATATACATTAAAAACCTGCATGGCGACTATCTGCTCATCAACAGGAAGATGAAGCAGTTGCTGGGCATACCACTGGATGCAGATGTAAGTGCAATAAAGGATACGAATGTGTTTTCTGGTAATGATGCGCGTTTGCAACAATACAGAGAGTATGACAGAAGGGTGGTGGAAAATGGTGAAACCATATCGCTGGAAGAGGCGTTTAATCACCCTAGCGGACAGCGCCATTTGTATGTAATGAAATTCCCGATTTCGGGTGTTGATGGCAAGGTAGAATATGTATGTGGCGTATCTGTAGATATTACAGAACTGAAACGTGCCGAGCTGGAAATGCGTGATGCAAGAGAAGAAGCACTACAAGCAAAAGAAGCGCAGGAAAACTTCCTGGCTAACATGAGCCACGAAATACGCACACCAATGAATGGTGTAATGGGTATGAGCAATCTGTTGCTGGAAAGCCCGCTGAATGAATCGCAGAAAGAATATGTACAGTCTATCAAAGAGTCGGCGGAAAACTTGTTGAGTATCATTAATGATTTGCTGGACTTCTCGAAAATAAAATCGGGCAAGTTCCATATAGATAATGCCGACTTCAACCTGGCAGACACAGTGCGCAAAGCCATCTACCCGCTGCAAGTAAAAGCACAGGAAAAGAACCTTGTACTGAACTGTCTGATAGATACTAACGTGCCCGAAACGGTAATGGGCGATGCACTGCGCTTGCAGCAAATGATTATCAACTTGACGGCAAATGCGGTTAAGTTTACGAAAGAGGGTAGTATCAACATAAAACTATATCCTGTATCGCAACAGGGAGAAGATGTGATGCTGGGTATTGATGTAGCAGATACCGGTATTGGTATAGCTGCCGATAAACTGGACAGGGTGTTTGAACTATATACGCAGAGCGATAAAAACACATCGCGCGTGTATGGTGGCACAGGGTTGGGCCTTGCAATCGTAAAGCAACTGGCAGAGCTGCAACAAGGTACAGTAACGGTAAGCAGCGAGGTTGGTAAGGGTTCTGTATTCACACTGCATATACCATACAAAGTGAAGGCGCAGGTAGTGAAGAAAGAAGCCAAAGCACAGGAAGTGAAGAATGGTATGCTGCAGGGATTGCGCATACTGATAGCAGAAGATAACCTAATCAATCAGAAGGTAGTAGTATATACCTTGAAAAACCAAGGGGCAGAAGCTACGGTTGCAGGTAATGGTAAAGAAGCGGTAGAGCTGCTGCAAGCAGCACCGTATGACCTGATACTGATGGATCTGCAAATGCCTGAAATGGACGGATATCAGGCAACGGGCTATATACGCAATGATATGAAGAATAACATACCCATCATAGCCATGACAGCAGATGCCATGAAGGGTGAGGCTGATAAGTGTATAGAAGCAGGTATGCAGGATTATATATCCAAACCATTTGACCCCAAAGACCTTTTTGATAAAGTACTGCTGTATGCAGGTAAATAAATAAGGCGCGATGAGAATCGCGCCTTATTTATTTTTTATACTGAGCATTGTAGTCTGTTACAGCAACAATGCAGATAGTACGTAGTCTGCCAAAAGAATAAGAATACAACTAACAACTACAGATGTTGTAGAAGCGCGTCCTATCTCCAGCGCACCGCCCTGCACATAATAACCATAGTAAGCAGGGATGATGGAAATAATCAAAGAAAATGTAAAGGCCTTTGCCATAGCAAAGAACAGATTATAGGGTAGAAAGCCTTGTGTAAGACCTTGTATAAACTGCTCTTCGGTAATGATGCTGGAGAACATACCGGCTATATACCCCCCCCATATACAAATAGCGATAGATAGTACGATAAGGCTTGGAACCATTATCATAGCCGCAATAATCTTTGGCAGTATCAGGTATGTTTTGGTATTGATACCCATTATCTCCAGTGCATCTATCTGCTCGCTAACGCGCATATTGCCGAGTTCTGATGCTATTTTAGAACCCACTACACCTGCCAGTACAATACAGATAACCGTAGGCGAAAGTTCGAGAATAGTAGAGTCGCGAATGATTTGTGCAATTACAGGTTTTGCAACCAGCGGGCTGATGAGCTGGTAAGCGGTTTGTATGGTAAGAACCGCACCCAGGAAGAAGGATATAACAACAACAATTGGCAAAGAACGGATGCCTATATCGTTGCATTGTTCCATAAATTCTTTCCAGTAAACACGGGTGTTTTCGGGCCTGCCTACAGATTCCTTCAGCATGATGGTAATCTTACCCAGATGTTCTAAAAACTGTGTGAGCATACGTTGCAAATGTAACGGATTTTGGTGGCTGAAATGCTTGTTAGCTAAGCTTTTGCAACAGGCATTTAACAAAAATCCCCGCCTAGCGGGCGGGGACTCTTGTCGTTTTAAAATTATGCTAAGTATTAAGCCAGTTTTTTCAGCTCTTCAATTTGTGCATCACGATCTACTTCCTGAGAAAGTTTATCGCTCTTATCCATATCTACCAGGATAGGAGCCGCAACGAAGATAGAAGAGTAAGTACCAGTGATAACACCTATCAGCATCGCGAATGCGAAACCGCGTGTTACCTCACCACCAAAGATGAACAGTATCAGTACAGACAGGAACACCGTAAGTGATGTCATGATAGTACGGCTCATAGTATCGTTGATAGCGCGGTTGATAACGCTGTGTTTACCTTCTTTCGGATTCTTACGGAAGTATTCACGAATACGGTCGAATACGATAACGGTATCGTTCATAGAGAAACCGATAACTGTCAGTACCGCAGCGATGAAGTGCTGGTCAATTTCCAGTGCGAAAGGAACCACACCACGGAAGAAAGAGAACACTGCAAGGGTAATACAAACGTCGTGCAATAGGGCTACGATAGTACCCAGAGAGTACTGCCATTTGCGGAAGCGGATGAGGATGTATACGAAGATAGCCAGCAGCGAGAACAATGTAGCTTGGATAGCACCTGCTTTCAAGTCATCAGATATTGTTGGCAATACTGTCTGAGAGCTTTGGATGTATTTAGAAGCAAATGTAGCCTCGTCTGTAGTAGCAGGGATGAAGTTGCCCGCTTTCAGACCTTCATACAGTTTGCCTTGTACTTTCGCTTCTATTTCCTGTCCCGGTTCTTTAATCAGATATGCAGTAGTAATGTTCAGGTGGTTGTCCTGACCTATTGTTTTAACAACAGGGTATTCACCATCAAAATAATCTTTCAGTTTTTCGCGTACTTCAGCAACAGTATGTTTCTGGTCGAATTTAACTGTATAGCTACGTCCACCATCAAATTCAACACCATAGTCGAAACCATTGAAGAATGAACCGATACCACCCAACAGTACGATTACAGATATTACGTATGCTATTTTACGAGCACCAACAAAGTTGAAGTGTGCTTTGCGGAAGATAGCTTTTGAAAGACCTGTGAAATAGTTGAAGTGGCGTTCGCGTTTTGTATACATGTCTGTAACAAGGCGAGATACCAGGATACCGCAGAACAAAGACAACAGGATACTGATGATTTGTGTAGTAGCGAAACCAAGTACAGGGCCAAGACCAAATGCAAACAGGATAACCGATGTAATAAGGATAGTAACGTGACCATCTAATACCGGAGCAAGTGAGTTGTTGTAACCTTTCTTAATAGCCTCATCATAGCTGCTGCCACCGGCAAGCTCTTCTTTGATGCGCTCAAAGATGATAACGTTTGTATCCACAGCCATACCGATACCCAGTACCAGACCAGCTATACCAGGCATTGTAAGTGTAGCGTGCAATGCAGACAGGATACCGATTGTGAACAGTACGTTCAGTATCAGCGATATGTTAGCAACGATACCACCTGTGTTGTAGTAAACCAGCATCAGTACAAAGATTACCAGGAAAGAGATAATCAATGAATTCATACCGGCAGCAATAGACTCAGCACCAAGTGTAGGACCTACAACCTGCTCTTGTACGATGCGTGCAGGTGCAGGCAGTTTACCGGATTTCAGGATGTTTGCAAGGTCAGTTGCTTGCTCTACAGTGAAGTTGCCACTGATAGAAGTATTACCATTCGGGATTTCACCATTTACAAGCGGAGCAGAATAAACTTTGTCATCCAACACAACTGCTACGTAGCGGCCTGTGTTGTCACCCGTCATTTTTCTCCATACACGTGTACCTATCACATCCATAGCCATAGCCACTTCAGGTTTACCATTCAGTGGGTTATAGTCCATGCGTGCTTCTGTTACGTGGTCGCCTTCCAGTTTAGCTTCATTTTCGCCCGGCGCAGTTTTCAGCGCATACAGCATCAATGGAGAGTTAGGGTTGCGAGCTTCTTTTTTATCTTCTGCACCGTAAACAAATTTTACGTTATTAGGGAACTTGTTCTTAACAACATCCAGTGCCAGATAGCGATTCAATTTTGCAGTATCTTTTTTAGCAACCAGACCTACTACAGGGCCTTGGTTTACGTTGCCTTGTTGTGTGATGTTCGGATACCAAACAGCAAACAGCGGGTTCTTTTTCTGAGCATCTTTCTGTGCTTTAGAAGCAGTATCTGTAACACCGGTAGTAGCAGTGCCATCTTTGCTGCCGGCTAGCAGCGAAGAAAGGCTTGCAGTATCTTTAGCCGCGTCTGCAGCAGGTTTTACAGAGTCAACTACACCATTGTTGCTTGCTACGATGGCTGTATCTTCTTTTACAACAGCAGTATCTTCTTCTTTAGCACCAGACAGGTAAGAAGCCAATGCATCGTTAGCAGGTTGAATTGCGTTGATGATTTCCTGATTGCTGTATGTTTCGAAGAATTGCAGTTTTGCTGTTGATTGCAGATAGTTACGAACACGTTCCGGATCGCGAACACCTGCCAGCTCTACCGTGATGATACCTTTGTTGTCATCCAGGTTGATGTTTGGAGAAGCCACACCGAATTTATCGATACGCGTCAGCAATACATTGTATGTACGTTTGATGGCGTCTTTAGCTTCTTTACCTATTTTAGCCAGCACCTGCTCGTTTGTAGATTGCAGGGTGATTTCTTTTTCAGATGGTTTGGTGAAAAGGTAAGCCAGTTTAGCACTTGGGTTGTTTTTAGCAAATGCTTCGCCAAACAGTGTTACAAAATTTGCCTGGCTGTTTGCTTTAGCTTTGTTTGCATCAGCAATCGCTTTGTTCAACGCCGGATCTTTCGGATTGTTTGACATAGAACGTACCAGTTCGTCAAGGCTTACTTCCAGTGTTACGTTCATACCGCCTTGCAGGTCAAGACCCAGGTTCAGTTCCTGTTCTTTAGCCTCCATCAGTGTGTACTTTTTCAGTAGCGGAATGTTCATAACAGTAGCGCCCTGCATACTGTCGGTGATTTCACCAAAGCGTTCTTCAATCAGTTTTTCCAAGTCCTGTCCTGTAGCCGTTGGATTAGCCAGTTTAGCTTGTTGTTCAGCCTTCGCGCGCGCCTTTTTCTCTACGTTTCGTACCACATACGTGAATGACAACTGGTACAAAGAGATAAGGATAAGCGCTGCGGTAAAAAATTTTACCAACCCTTTTAATTGCATAGGTTTTGTCGATTAATACTTATTATAATTTTTAAAACAGAGTGGGCAAAGATAGGATTTAATATAAATAATAAAAGCCCGTTTAACCCCTTGTTAATCATGGTTACATAATTTTCATGACAATATGTTTTATTTCTAAATCTTTTAGTTTTTTATTAACGAAAATGTTATTTTTACCCATACAGTAAAAAATCATAGTAACAGATGATACGTAAAATTACGTTGTTATTCCTGGCTATGCTGTACGTACAGCTATCTGCATTTTCTCAGGGAAAGTGTGGTTCTGATATTGTACGTCAGCAATTAATGGCATCAGACCCGTCTTATGCTGCACAAGAGGCAGCCTTCAGGGCTCAATGGGCAGCATTCATGTCTGCTTATGGTAATAACCCCCAAGCGTTGAAAGCACTTGTGGGCAGCGGCCCTGATACGGTATTTGAGATACCCGTAGTAGTACACGTACTGCGCGGTGCAGATACCGGTCAGCATGTATTAGGCGGAAGGTACAATCCATCAAATGCACAGATACAGGCATATCTGGACTATACAAATGCAGCTTTTGCTGCAAACTATACCGGCTACCCAACGCCTACTACGGGCGGTACGCGTGTGCCTATAAAGTTTGTACTGGCAAAACGTGATACTAACTGTAATAGTGCTACCGGTATAGTACGTGTAAATGCCACTAATACTTTCAGTAATTATTTGGCAGAAGGTATTAAAACAGACAAAGCTGGTCCTGTTGGCGTATACGATTCTACACTAAAAACAGTAAGCCGCTGGAGGCCCTCAGTTTATTATAATATATATATAGTAAACAAAATTGAAGGTCAGGATGGTTATACCAGTACAGTAGCATATACTGCTGGATATGCCTATATGCCTACTGCAACCAATGTTCACGTTGATGGTGCTGTAATATTAGCATCTACAGTATATCAAAACACGAATATTAATGATGCTAACTATTGGCCATCTGGTGGTCCGGGCAATATTACCTTGCCGCACGAATTGGGGCATGCCTTCAACCTGAAGCACGTTTTTGATCCATTCCCTGCTACTACAGGTTGCCCATCAGCTACCAACTGTACTACTACCGGTGATGAGGTTTGTGATACACAACCAATTGCATCTTCTGCATTCTCTTGCCCGGGTACATCAACGCTTACTTGTAATGGTGTAGCAAATGATGGTACTACTACTCATAATATGATGGATTATTCAAACTGTCAGGACAGATTTACTGCAGGCCAGTTGCTGCGTATGATGTTTAGTTTGAAGAATTTGACTAACAGGTCTACATTCATTACATCGCTGGGTGCAACGGCACCGCCTAGCACATCGATACCTACTGCTTGTACACCTGCAACAAATGCTAACTCATTCAACCTGGGTGTTTTTGATGTTGTGGTAACAACGGGTAACTACCTTTCTCCGGGAGCAGATACGCTGATGCACGTTGCATCTTCGGGCTATCTGGGCGATGGTAGCGTAGGTTATATTAATCATACTTGCACACACAGGCTTACACTGACTGCTGGTACGGGCTACAGAATGAATGTAAATGTGGGTAGTTCTAGTACTACATCTCGTGCCAGGGTATTTATAGATTATAACAATGATGGTACATTCAATACTACTACTGAGCAAGTAATGGCAGTAAGTGCCGCTGGCCCCGGGTTGAAAAGCGTATCATTCACGGTGCCTACTACAGGTGTTGTATATTGTGCGCCACTGCGTATGCGTGTAATAGTAGATGGTGGTAACGGTAACCCGACACTGCCTGCTTGTGGCCCATACAACTTTGGCCAAGCAGAAGATTATTCTGTATATATTGTTGGTGCGGGCGGCGCGTCTGCAGCATCAGTTGCTATCAGCAACCCTCCTATAGGTGGTAACCCTTCATGTACAGGTACATCTCTTAAGTTTTATGCTGTGCCTAGTACAGGTATTACTATCACCGGTTATAAATGGTTGAGAAACAATGTAGTACAAGCAGGACAAACTACTGATACATTTGCAAGTACCATATTTGCAAACAACGATCAGGTAAAAGTTCGTATGTTCTTTACCAGCCCATGTGGTACTGATAGTGTTGAGTCTAGCGTAGTAACGGTTATTCGTTCTACTACTATTGCACCAACAGTAACAATCGGTATACTGAGTGGTTCTATTCCCGGTTGTATAGATGATACAGTTACTTTCCAAGTAACAGGCAATGTGAACCCAGGTGGTGCGCCTACATATCAATGGCAGCAAATGGTGCCGCCGGCTGTAGTTTTCTCTAACATTGCAGGTGCTACAGGTACTACTTACAAAGCATGGGGTAAAACAGCCAATACACAAATACGTGTTGTAATGACATCTTCTGCAGGTGCTCCATGTGCTATACCTAGTACGGCTAATTCTAATGCATTTACAATGACATTCAACCAGAAAGCACCTACTGTTAATGTAGCATTGACAACGGGTACTAACCCTGGTTGTGCGGGACAAACACTGGGCTTTACGGCTACGCCTACTACCGGTGGTACTGCACCTACATATGCTTGGTATGTTAATAATGTGCTGCAAACGGGTATTACGACTGCTACCTTTAGTGGCGTGCGTGCTAATGGTGATCAGGTAAGGTGTGTATTGACATCAAACTCTTTGTGTGCATCTCCGACAACAGCCAATTCAAATACAATTACAGTAACACATACACAGATTACTGCAGATGTTTCTATAGCACAGGTAACACCTAGTCCTTCTTGCGATGGTAAAGATGTAACCTTCTCTGCTACAACAATAAATAGCGGTAACAATCCATTGTATCAATGGTTTGTGAATGGTACGGCAGTTGGTGCACCAACAGGTCCTAACTTCACTACTCCGTTGGTGAATGGTGACAAAGTACATGTAATATTCATTGCTACTGATCCATGTGTATTGAATCCTACAGATACATCAAACGAGCTGACTGTTGTAACCAAACCAAGTGCTAGGCCTACACTTGCTGTAAACATAACACAAGGTAAAGACCCTGGTTGTATTGACTCTTTGGTAGAATTTACTGCAAGTACTGTAAACTTGGGTAATAGCGTAAATTATCAATGGTTCGTAAATGGTTTCCCGGCAGGTATAGGTGCTGTATACAGCTCTACATCTTTGCTGACAGGTGATATCGTATATGTACGTGCAAACCAAACAGACGGACAATGTTATATACCTGATACATTGTTCTCTGCACCGGATACAATGCTGCGTTCTATTACGCTCGATCCGCCAATCATCCACCTGATAGGTAATATGATATATGTAGATCGTAAAGGCTCGTTTGTATGGTTTGGTCCGGGCGGACAACTGGCGAGTGGTACAAGTCTTTCATATCACCCTACTGCAGTTGGTCCTTACTATGCGGTAACTGACAATCTGGGTTGTTGGTCAAAACCTTCAAACATTCTGATAATAACACTGCTGGATGTTGAAACTGTAGACCTGAAAGGATTGAGTGTATATCCTAATCCTACATCGGGTTTACTGACACTTGACTGGAAAGGTAAGAATGTGAATGTAGACATTTCAGTTTACAATCAACTGGGCCAGATAGTAATGCACGAAGACATGAAAAACAGCTCTATGAAAGTGCTGAATCTGTCTGAACTGGCTAATGGTGCTTACCAGATAGTAGTGAAAGAAGAAAGCGGTAAGAAAGGTGTAATTAAGGTACAGCTTAGCAGATAATGCTACTGTTCTTCATAAATAATAAAGGCCGCTGCAAAGCGGCCTTTATTATTTTATATTATTAATGAAGTGTAAGTAAAGCGTCTTTAAATAATTATTTATCGGTATAGATGTAGGTGTAACAACCTTGCTTTTCAATCTTGTATGTTTCTTTCAGTTCCTGCCGCAATAGGTTGTTGATCTTTTGCAGGTCGGCCTCGTAGATACTGGTAAAGATAAAAGCACATGGTTTAGAAGCTGATCGGGCTATTGTTGTATAGTCTGCATCCCATTTTAGCTTGTGCGCATCTGCTATGTTTTTCCAGCGTTGTTTTTCAGGGTGTATGGTGGTGTAATAAATAAAAGGTGGTACTGCGCCACTGTGTATATACAATGCATTACCTTTTATGCTGTGTTTCTTGCACAACTCCATGCCATCTGTTAGCTGTTCAGACTCCATTGGGGTGATGAAAAAGCGAAATGCCTGTACATTAACAATACAGATAGTACATGCTGCAAGGGTTGGTAGCTTTACATACCATTTTTCCGACCGTAGCACTTTATCCAGCCCCATGGCAATAAGTATCAGCAGCATCGGCATCATAAATAATACTACGCGGCTAATGAGGGTAAATTGATTGGCTGCTGCTGCCATCAATACACATACTAAGGGCAACACTAACAGTGCAAACAATTGTTTGTCTTTACGGCCCAGCAACAGGCAAGACCATATCATAAAACCTGTGTGCATAGCTTTTGCAAGAAAGGTAAAGCCTGTGGCATCTCCTAATATATGTCCTAGCAGCTCTATGTTTTGGTCTAATTCTTTTGATGAAATAGGAAGTACTTTTAAAAAATAATCTTTGTGAAAATTTTGCAGGTAGCTGCTGTTTGCCTGATCTTTAAGAATCAGCAAATAGTATAGTGCAAACTGCATAGCCCATACGCAACCGGCAGCTACTATTGGCCATGCCTGCTTCAATCTGTTTGCCTGATGGTAGCATAGTAAGTAATAGCAACCAACACCTGCCAGTACAAATACAGATGGCATGCTGAGCCATACGGCTATGCTACCGGCAATGAGCCAAATCAAGAAAAACTTTGGAGGTTTTGTATCTGTAATATTGATGCGGAGCGATGCAAGTATGAGCGCCAGTGCAACAAATACATCGGTCATGTACTGTTTCAACTCTGTACCATAACGTATATATATGTAACCCGATGCGAAAAGTATGAGTGCATACCACGCAGACCTGAGCAGGTTTAGTTGTTGCAGTATCAGATAGAGTAGTAACAAAGAGCCTATTGCCGATAGCAAAGAGGTGAGCCTCAATGCATGTTCGCCCATATTAATGAGCAGGGTAGCTGCTTTTACCAACCACAGCCACACGGGCGGGGCATATTGCTCGTAAGTAAGGGGCGACCATAGTTGTACAAAACCACGCTCATAGATATTGCGGGCTACATTGGCCTCGTCTATCATCAGGTTGCGGTTTTGCAGATATACCACTACACGTATAGCTACACCTGCTGCAATGGCAGCAAATGCCAACCATTTGTATAGTTTTTCTTCCCTGAAAGCAGTGCGCATAGATATTGCAAGATAGTTATTGATAAACGAACCTGCATGGGGTATTATTATGGTATCATCTTTACAGGTATCATTTTGCCGGTGCTATAGTCGATTTTCATAAGGAGCTTGCCATATATTAAATCGCTTTGTTGGTTTTTGTCTGCTCCTGTTACCTTGTAAACAAAATATCCTGTAATGCCGAATAGCATGATAATCATTCTCTCTTCATCGGTTTGCTTTTGCCCTAAGTGCGCATCAATATAGAAGTCGCCCTTGATGTAAGATATAGTTGCAAAACCATACGGTGCAGATTTGTGCCATTTACGTCCGTCATACACCGCATAGTAGTTGTTGGGTTTTATGCGTTCACCTCTTTCGCCTTTCTTATTTAATAGATAGGGGCCAGGCGTTGCATTGTCTAATGCGTCGTCGTATACCATTTTGAAGTCTGTAACAGCAGGTGTTTGCATCAACATCTCCTGCCAATTCATATACACCCCTCTTTTGTATGTTTCTGTAGTGTATAGCGGGTATTTACTTTTGGTGTCTGCTACAATAGAGGTAGCGGCTTGGCTGCTGATAGGAGTTGCCGAAGTATTATATATAGAATCTGCAAGTGCATGGTTGGTATATGCACATAAGCGTTCATCCAGCTTGGAGAGCAAGCCTATGGATGTGCGCCCTTCCAGTTGGTAAAAGGAGTCGATATGATGCAACGGATAGTATTTGTCGTTGCGCCCTCTGTAAAAATCGGCATGTATGTAGATAGTGCCTAGGTCGGTATTGGCAGGCTTGTGTTCTATGTACAGGTTCCTTATTACAAATAGCAAAGTATCTGCATTGCTGTTTGCATTAACAAAATGACGATTCAGAAAGATATCCAGCGAAGTTTGAAAAGAACTATCTGTTACCAGTTTTAGTTTTCGGGTGCTATTGTCTTTGATATAGCCAAAATGGTCTTTTGTTTGCCTGTTGTCTATAACGTGTATGTGTGTAATAGCTGCATTGGTAGCTGCGGGAGCAGTCTTTAATTCAAATTTGTGGGTATGGGTTTGAGCAACTGCTGTAGCAGATACTACTAATTGCAAGCGTATCAGTAATGTTGATAATCGGGACATACGGTTTTAAATAACGGGCAAATATGCGGTTTTTATTCGTAAATAAATTTGCCGGTATAGGATTGGTTATTGGTAAGGTCTGTAAGCTTGTAGAAGTAAAGACCACTTGCAGGTAAGTCACCAACTATCATTTCTTTTTTATTATTGATGTCCTTGCTGCAGATGGTTTTGCCATGTATATCTGTAATGATTAAACTGCCTGATAGTATAGTGTATGGGAATGTGATTTTGGAGTACTGGTTGGCAGGGTTGGGATATGTGGTAACCATATTTTTATTGCAAACATTGCTAGTTATAGATAATGCACAAGTTTGAGGGCTTAGATAATAGCCGCCAGTTGGGATAGGTACAGTAATGATGTTGCCATTATTTTCAAAGCAAATCAAATGTTTGGCATTCTCAAATATTCCAGGCATTAAAGGCCTACTGAGTCCTGATGTACATCCAATTCCTTCGATGACAGTATAGGGAGGATAATAGTAGAATGAAAGACTTGCATATTTATATGTGAATGTCCATACTCGATGTAAAGTACTGTTTATTAGTACTGAGTCTAATTGTGTAACTACATAAATAAAAGTATCTGTCGGTATTCGATTAGTATAGTTGATGCTGATAAAGCTATCGCCTGTTATAAGGTTATAGTCATATAGTAAGTGTTCGCTAGTGTCTTTGCTGTTACTGTGTTTCAAGTACACTTTATTTTGTACTGTGTCTTCTCTGTAAAAGCCGTAACCTTTCACATATCTAATCCCATTGATAATAGTGTCGTCACCATTGTAATATTTGTTGGTGTATGTATAGTCTGGGTGACTTATACTCTCAATCCAAACATTACTTGTGTCTGTAAATCGAATCTTTTGCCCGTAACTGTACTGTAAAGAAAAGATACTAAGTATGAGAATAAAAGGTATAAGTCTTTTCATAGCAGGTGTTATAAAGTTAAGGAAACAATTAATGTGATAGTAGTCATATAAATAAGTTAGTTGTAAATTGCAGCCTCAAAACGTATGATACTGATATGTCGGTAACACAACTGAAAAACTATGCCGAAGGCAAATGGGTAGCTGCCAAAGACGGTGATGCACTCTACAATGCAGTAACAGGCGAAGCAATATATACTGCCAGCAGCGAAGGGCTTGACTTTGGCGCCATGATGAACTATGCCCGCAAAGTAGGCGGCCCTGCATTGCGCAAGCTCACCTTTCATCAGCGTGGGCGTATGCTGAAGGCGCTGGCCTTCCATCTGCTGGAAAAGAAAGAGTATTTCTATAAAATAAGCTCGTACACAGGTGCTACACGTGTAGATAGCTGGGTAGATATAGAAGGTGGTATAGGCAACCTGTTTGCCAATGCAAGCCTGCGCCGTCAGTTTCCCGACGAGCGTTTTTACGTAGATGGAGATGCTGCGAAGCTTTCTAAAAACGGTACGTTCATAGGCCACCACATTATGGTGCCGCGCGAGGGTGTTGCGATACACATCAACGCGTTCAACTTCCCGGTATGGGGTATGCTGGAAAAGATTGCGGTAAACCTGCTGGCAGGTGTGCCTGCTATCGTAAAGCCTGCAACGCTTACATCTTTCCTTACAGAAGCGGTGTTTGAAGAAATCATCAAATCGAACATACTGCCTGAAGGCTCGCTGCAATTGATATGCGGTAGTGCACGTGGTATTCTTGATACCATCGAAACACAAGACGTTGTAACCTTTACAGGTAGTGCATCTACAGGGCAGCAACTGAAGTCGCACCCACGTATAGTATCAGAAGCAGTGTCTTTCAATCTGGAAGCCGACTCGCTGAACTGTTGCGTACTGGGTCCTGATGTTACAACATCAATGCCTGAGTTTGATATTTTCATTAAAGAAGTAACGCGCGAGATAACTACTAAAGCAGGGCAGAAGTGTACGGCAGTGCGCCGTATCATGGTGCCTGCAAATATGGTAGAAGATGTGCAGATAGCACTTGGCAAACGTCTGAAAGGTACTACAATCGGTGACCCGGGTGTGGAAGGTGTGCGCATGGGGCCATTAGCAGGACAATCGCAGCGTAAAGAGGTGCGCGAAAAAGTAATGCAGCTTGCACAAAGCCAGCAAATCATCATCGGCGACCTGGAGAAATTTGATGTAGTAGGTGCAGATAAAGAAAAAGGCGCATTCCTTTCTCCGATAGTATTCTTCAACGATAGTCCGTTTACAAAAACAGACTGCCACAATATAGAGGCATTTGGCCCTGTAAGTACCATCATGCCATACAGCACAATAGATGATGCGATTGCATTATCTAAACTGGGTAAGGGCTCACTGGTGTGTTCTATCATCACGGCAGATGATGACGTGGCTACAGAATTTGTACTGGGGGCTGCAAGCATGCACGGCCGTATATTGGTGCTGAATGCAGACTGTGCTAAGGAAAGTACAGGTCATGGTTCGCCAATGCCGTTGCTGGTACATGGTGGCCCGGGTCGCGCAGGTGGTGGTGAGGAAATGGGCGGTAAGCGCGGTGTGCTGCATTACCTGCAACGCACAGCTATACAAGGCTCGCCAACAACCATCAGCCGCATCACGAATGTATATCAGCAAGGTGGTAAGCAAAATGAAACAGTAGTGCATCCGTTCCGTCAATACTTTGAAGACCTGAAAGTGGGCGATACGCTGATAACAGCAAAACATACTGTAACAGAAGCAGACATCACCAACTTTGCCAACGTGAGCGGCGATAACTTCTATGCACACATGGATGCAACATCGCTGGAAGGTACCATCTTTACAGGGCGTGTAGCGCATGGTTATTTTGTGCTTTCGAAAGCGGCAGGCTTGTTTGTAGATGCGAAGAAAGGACCGGTATTGCTGAACTATGGTATTGACGAAGCGCGCTTCACCAAGCCTGTATATCCGGGTATGACGATAGGTGTGAAACTGACGGTGAAAGAAAGGGTAGATCAGGAAAAACGCGATGCGGAAGATATAGCAAAAGGTATTGTAAAATGGCTGGTAGATGTGTATGACGAAACAGGGGAAACTGTTGCCATAGCAACCATCCTTACGATGGTGAAGAAAAGAAACCAAGATTAATATTGGACTATGATAGTAAAGTCCGGCAGCAGCAATGTTGCCGGACTTTTTCATGACTATTATATGGCGTTTGTTTGACTTTTGCTACTATTAATTAACAATATGTATAACTAGTTTTGTTGAAAATTATACCTATGAAAAAACTCTTTACATTACTCCTGCTCATAAATATCTGTAGCTCTTCAATTGCACAAAACAAATGGATGAACCTGCCTAATAAAGGATTTTATAAGGGCTCACGGTCACAGGATTCCAACTTTAGAGTAGAAGATGTTTATTTCTCAGATACTAATACAGGATACGCTGTTTCAATATTTGGTATGTTGTTGAAAACAACTAATGGATGTGATAGCTGGAGTGTTAAGAATGATACATTAAAATTCAATACTGTAGCACCATTTAGAAGTGTAGAATTTCTAAACGGTGGCCAATACGGCATTGTAGGCTCGCTTGGGGCACAAGGGACGGTGTTAAGAACAACAGATTCAGGTGAAACATGGGTAAGTATAGACACGCTTATCCACGATTCTTCCAGAACAATGAAGCGTAATATTTGCGGGTTGGCTCATTATGGTGATATATTCTATGGCGTTGGCCACTGGGGAAGCGATACAGGCAGGTTTTATAAAAGTATGGACAAAGGTGCAAGCTGGACAATGACGTACGTTGATACGAATGTTATCAGAAATCTGGTAGATGTAGTGTTTACATCTGCAGACACGGGCTTCATAACAGGGGCATACAAAAACTGGTCTGCAGTGGCCAAAACAACTGATGGAGGTACAACATGGAGGCGTGTATTTGTTGATAGTGTGATAGGTGGGCGGATATGGAAAATACAAGTAATGGACAACTATATGTTTGGCTCTATAGAACCACGTTTCTTTAAAGATACCGTGTGTATGATACGTTCTGAAGACTATGGCAATACTTGGAAAATAATTGCTGCAGGCAGTATCAAGTCTACCGTTTCGCCTGCTGTTGGCACACAAGGAATAGGTTTTTCGACACCTGCCAAAGGGTGGCTTGGGGGATATTACAGAGGTATATTTGAAACCGTAGATAGTGGCAAGACATGGAACTATGTGAACTTTGGTTATCAGGTAAACAGGATGTTTGTAATAGATAGCAGCCATATTTTTGCAGGAGGGGTTTTAACGTACAAATACGGACGCAGTGTACAATATGATAATGTCTCAAATGCTGTAACTAAGCGTCAGGTATTGAATGAAATGGAGATATCGCCCAACCCGGCGAGCGATAATGTGCGTATTGAAATAAACCTGCAAATGGGTACGAATGTATTGTTGGAGGTATTTAATGTTGATAGCCGGAAAACCTACAGGATTGTTAATAATTACTACGAAAAAGGGCACCACATTTTTAATTGGGACTGTAGAAACGAGTCTGCAGGCAATTATGTGGTGTGGTTTGATAATAATGAAATACCACAAGCTAAAAAGCTGGTAGTGGGCAAATGATAAATTTGTAGGATATTTGTATCCTCAAAATTTAGAATTATGCAACACGCTGAAGGCTACGTACGCAGTGAAATAGAACACGGCATTGCTACGATTGAATTTTTCCACCCGAGCAGCAACTCATTACCGGGTGTTATACTGAACGATCTCGCTAAGACAATTAACGATATAGGCATCGACCAGAATGTGAAGGTTATCATCCTGAAGAGTGCGGGTGAAAAAGCTTTCTGCGCAGGTGCATCTTTCGATGAACTGGTTGCTATCAGCAGCGAGGCACAGGGTAAAGAATTTTTCAGTGGTTTTGCCAAAGTGATAAACGCTATGCGCAAATGCCATAAACTGATAATAGGCCGTATACAAGGTAAAGCAGTAGGTGGTGGCGTAGGCCTTGCCGCTGCTGTAGACTATGCAATAGCTACAGAAGAAGCATCTGTAAAGCTGAGCGAACTGGCAGTAGGTATTGGGCCGTTTGTGGTAGGCCCTGCGGTAGAGCGCAAAGTAGGTGTATCTTGTTTTAGCCAACTGGCAATAGATGCTACGGAATGGCGCAGTGCAGAGTGGGCTAAAAAACATGGCTTGTATGCAGAGCTGTACTCAAACGTAGCTGAAATGGATGATGCTATACAGGCATTGGCTGAAAGGCTTGCCAACAGCAGCCCCGATGCTATGGCGCAGTTGAAAAAAATCTTCTGGCAGGGTACGGAGAATTGGGATACTTTGCTTACAGAACGTGCAGGCATCAGCGGCCGTTTGGTACTGAGCGATTTTACGCGCAATGCCATCAACAAATTCAAAGCTAAAAACGAAGCGAGTAATAAATAAGATTACTTGACTGTATCGAGCAACACTTGCTCGTACATATCTGTGATACGCGCCCAACTATACTGGGTGCGTATTTTATTTAGGTTGTTTTGCAACAGTGTTTTGTAGGCTTCTTTATCGCTGTTGTTGCGGATGATGTCTGCAATATGTACAGGGGTAGAGAAGTAGAAAGCATCGCGCTCCAGTACGGTTTTATTAAACACATTATCGTGCGCGGCTATCAGTGCATTGCTGCTCATCGCTTCCAGCAGCGATGGGTTGGTGCCACCAACAGAGTGTCCGTGGAAGTAGATGCTTGAATAATAGCGCAGATTATTCACTGCGTTAATGTCGTAAATACCACCGAGGAATTTGATGCCCTTGTGCTGCCCGTATTTGTTTACAAGCATAGTGCCAAACTCGTTGTTTGTTTTGCCAACTACCAGCAGCGGATTTTCAGAACCGCTTTCTACATAGCCTTGTAGTATCAGCTCTATATTATTCTCCGGTTCCATGCGTGCCATCAGCATATAGTAGTTGTATGGCTGCATGTTGTATGGTTGTAGTACACTTGCATCCGGCTTATCGAATATATCTGCGCCGTATGCTATGAAGTGAGAATCTTTATTGTAGGTTTCTTTCAGGTATTGTTGAATACCAATGGAGTCTGCAATCAATACATCGCCATGCTTTGCAGCCCAGCGTTCAGCATGCTTCAGAAACCATTGCACTTTTTTGCTGTATTTGCTACGCTTCCATTCCAGCCCGTCCATGTTTACCACATTAGGACAGTAAGATGGCCAGCGCCAGTACCATACACTATTGCTGGTGTAGCCCAGTTGCAGCAGCACATCAAAGCCACGCTTGCGTGCATCGTTAATGCAGTTGAGGTCGTAGATGAATTGGCCTGCAGTGCCTAGTTTATCTTCAGGGTCGTTGCAGTGTACTATATGCACCCCCTGCCATTCGCTTTGTTGATACTCGTGAGAATGAGAATTGTATACCCACACCTGATGCCCGCGTTGGGTAAGGCCCAATGCCAGATATTCTGCGCACTGTTCAAACCCGCCATACCTGTTGGGTATGCCGCGTGTACCAAGTATTCCTATTTTCAGCGACTTCTTCATTTCAGACTGCAAAAGAACATCAAAGTTTTAAAACATTCGCATAGGCTTTATAAGTTTCTTCCGCAGCGCGCTGCCATGTGTAGCTATCCAGTATACGTTTTTTGAATGCTTGGCTATACGGTGCGTTGAAGGCCTTGTCTATAGCATCCTTGATAGATGCCACATCATCAGGCTCACAATACCATGCATCGTTCTGGAAGTAGTCGCGCGTATCACCTTTGTCCGTTATCACTATATTACATCCCATCACCGCAGCTTCCAGCGATGACAGGCCCGTAGTTTCAAAATAGCTTGGGAGTATATGCACTTTGGCATTACTGTATGCCGTGTAGAGCATGTCTTCATCCAGATGCCCGGCTATATGTATGTTGGCTGCGGCTTCCTGTTTACACTGCTCAAAGTAAGCCATGTTATTGGGCGATGGCTTGCCGTGTATGTATAGTTTGTATTGTGTATTGTTGAGCGCGCGTATCAGGTTTAGCTGATTCTTGCGGCTTTCTATACGCCCCATGCAGATGATGGCATTTTTGTAATCTGCATTTTCGGGGTAGTGGTTTTCAAGGTTTTTTGTGTTGATGCCGTTGGGCACTACATGGTAGGGAGTAGCCACAGGATATTTTGCTACAAACCTGCGGTATTCACTTTCAGAATTTGGTAACAGCATTTTTGCATGCTTAGCAACATACATGGTCGATTTTGTATGCCCCCACAGCAGGTATTCTTTGCTCACTATCTTCTCGCCATTCTTTACCGCACGTGCTACTGTCTTTATATATTCAAAAGTGCTTTCGGGTATCAGTTTTTTGATGGTTCCAACTATGCCGCCACGTCCTTCTTCTTTTACCGCGCCATATTCTACAAATATGGTAGATACCAGACAAGGTTTGCCACTGCGACGCATGTGTGCAATAACATCTGCCGGGCGGATGATATTGAAAAAATGTAGCAGGTCGTATTGGGTATAGTCTATCTGTTGGTTAGTCAGATACACATCGACCGTAACGCCCATGTTGCGCAGCCCTGCGGCTGTTTCCTCTAGTTGTTTGGTATCACCACCGGGAGAAGAGTATAATGTTGCCCTTGATATGAAAGCTACTTTCATTGAATGGCTTAATGTTTTTTGAGTGTTTTATACAAGCCCTTGCGTAGTGCAGCAGGCAAGAACGAAAACATGTATAATATATATGAAGCAAAATTGCCCGGATAGTGTTTGATGGCTTGTGCAATGTGTTGTCTTGCCAGCGAACCATTCGGATTATCCCACAAGTATTTTTTTCCAACCATTGCGTGGTAAGATGCAATCTTGTAGGCGCTCAGGTTTTGGCTGCTTATCAGTTCCTTTAGTTTTATAGCGTCTTCATCGCTTACAAAGCCGTTGTGTATGGCGCTGCGGCGAATGTCTATAAACGATTGTCCGCGCCATTTTTCATCTATGGTTACAGATTCGGGATTGAAGCGGACTTTCATCAGCGACTGCCTCAGGTTGCACACCTTACCTTGAGACAACAGTTTCTTCCACAGTAGGTGATCTTCAAATGTCAGTGCGTTTTTAGGGTATAAGCCCGCTGCTATTACTGCATCTTTACGAAACATAACACAGGGGTGAATGAAAGGACATTTGCGGTCTATGCGCTCAATAATTTCTTCGTGCGTATGGCCTATTGGTACCAATGGTGTCAGGTAGTTGCCATCGCGGTCTATAATGTCTGCCTCGCTGCCTACCATCACGTAGTCGGGATGCTGTTGCAGAAAGTCGAACTCTATCTGCAAGCGTCCCGGCAGGTTGATGTCATCTGCATCCATGCGCGCAATGATGTCTGCATTGGCCATCAGTATGCAATCATTCAGCGTATCTATCAGCCCTTTGTTGGGCTGGTCTATCAGTTTTATGCGTGGGTCGTTGTATTGTTTTATTACAGCCAGTGTATTGTCTTTAGATCCATCGTTGACAATGATAAATTCAAAGTCTGTAAAGCTCTGTTGCAATACACTTTCAATAGCCTCTGCTACATACGCTTCTGCATTGTAGGCAGGCATTATGATACTAAGGGGTATTTTACGCTCGCTGCTCATCATTTTCGTAGTGAATATCCATTAAAACAAATAGCTCGAAAATTACAGTTACGGTAATCATCTCGAACCAGTATTCAAATCCAAGAAACAAAAGGAATAACGGTGCAATGTATCTGGTGGCTTTCAGGTGTTTAAAGTTTTTCAGTGGGAATCCTATATAGAATATCAGGAAGCAGAGTATGCCTATCAGGCCATATTCGCCTGCCACCTGGTTGTATATGCTATTGGGCATATTGATGATAGAGTGCTCGCCGATAGGCAGCGAGAATACATACAACAAGCTATACAGGTGCGTTAGCAGAAAATCGTCATTGATATAAATGTATTGGGTGGGGTAATCGCCCTGCATACCCAGCCCTGTAGATTTTATTGCCTGTTTGGATGAGAAGTTGCCAATACCGGCGCCGAATAACAAGTTTCGTTTTCTGCTCAACAGGTAGTACAGTGTTTGCTCGTGTGTATATATTTTGATGAGTCCGCTACCCCTTACTGCCAGTGGGGTTTTTGCATATGCTACACCATACCATTTTTCTATGATGTACTTCAAAACTCCGGGTTCCATTCTAAGGTTGGTATTGTTCTTAGATTTGGCTGTGCCGAATTGCTGAATGTATTTAAGCTCATCTTTGTAGCTCAATAATTCTGTATCGCTTTTGTGCATGCGATAGAAGGTGCCCTTGTCAGATTCGTATTGTTGTTTGATGGTTAAAGTCTGCTCATAGTAAGGTTTGTCAGATTCTTTTTTTGCTATTGATGGTGCTTGCGTTTTTGTTTCTGTTTTCTCTGTTTCTCTATCATATACAGCCGTTATGTATTGAATGTTATTGAAACTAAGTGCAGGATAGATAATGCCTATCACTGCTAGCGCAGATAGGATGTGCAGGCGTACTTTCTTTTTTCTGATGAGTATGAACATGCATGCAAATACTGCCAATAGCAGAATCAGTGTCAGGTTGCTGGTGCAAAGTAGCAGTACAACAAGACAAAGTGCAGCCCATTTGAAATCGCTGTTGTATATAAAAAACAAAGTGCCGAGTGCACAGAGTATTGCATTGGTAACTGATATGGCACCCATGATGCCCTTTACATGATCTCCGGTAGAGCCGCCATAATACTCTGTAGGTTCCCAATACCAATATGGTACCAACTGTCCTGAATCTATCATCATTTTGCCCAACTCGCCAAAGCTGTAAATGGCGTTGATCAGGAAAAACATTTTGATGGTTGCCGTTACTTTTTCCTTTGGAAGATTGTAGACTGTTGCGGTAACATAATGTACGGCTATGCCTGCAAGTACCCAGTTGAGTACAGACATCACCCATCCAAACCAATATCCGTCTGTTGCAAAGGAATTGTGTAATAAAGAGGCGATAGTGCCCACAACAGGCATGATGAAGTAGAACTTGCTGAAGCCTGTAAGTGCAGGTGTTTTGAAACGCCTGTATGCCATATACACAAAATAGAAGATGATGGCCGCTACTTTTACGTATAGCTTTACGTAGGTGATGCCCACTATAAATAGCAGGAACGCCCAGTCAGCATCGGCAAATATGTTTCTTCTGTTTTGCATTTATGTTATTATCAGGTGTGTGGTTTAAAGAATGAAATAGTATTGGTGATATGTTCCTTCTTAAGTTGGCCGCTGAAAAACGACATTACTGTATATAGCACAACAGCAATCACTATCTGCAGCCATATATTAACACCCGTAAAGCCTGTTATTAAGTAGCTGATTACCGCCATCATTGCAAATGCAAGAAATGGCGTAAGTGCAAAAGTAGCCAGGTGTTTAGTTGTAAGTTTGTAATAAGCTATCAGTTGGAAGATAGTGGTAATAAGGAATGCTATTGCCGCCCCTACGCCATCTAAAAACGGAATCAGTGCCAGATTCAGTACAATATTTAGTATTGCTGATGCGCCTACCAGTGTGCTTATCTGTTTATATCTGCGCGCAGAAAATGCCAGTGTCCACAGCAGGTTGATTATAAAGTGCAGCGGGATGCATACCGACAGTATCATAAATTCAGGCGCATTGACGGTGCCAAATTTTTTATCGAACAGATTATCTAATACAGGTGCCCACAGTATGTTTAGTACCAGCGGTATCAGCATAGAGAAATAAGACTCCAGACGGTACAGGTTTTTTGTATTGCTGTAGGTATCGGCATCAAGACTATCGCCCGTAGCAAGCAAACGTGCGTAGCGCGCCAGCAGTATAGGACCTATAACGGTAAGTGGTAGTTTTGATATTTCGTAAGCGCGATAAGCAAGGTTGTACTCAGACGTTACAATATCTGTACTTATAATACCCAGCAAAAACAAGTCTGCACGAGCCAGGCTGGAATCGAACAGGACAGATATATATTGCGGCAGTGCCTCTTTCAATAGCTTTTTGTAAGCAATCCACTTGAAGCGGAACAAAAACTGCTTGGTGGTAATGATGAAAGAAAGTAACGCAACCAGTTCGAAAGCAGCGCACCCCGCCAGTGTAGCCAGCGCTGTGGTTACAGACAGGTTTTTTGTCATCAGCAAAATGATGCCGAGTGCCAGCTTAATAACGTTGCTGATGATGGCTATGACCGCGTAGGGTGTAAAACGTTGTTTGGCATTGAGGAAAAATTTTAATGGACCTGCAGTAAATATTAATGCCTGTACCAGAAACATCCATGGGGTAAGGCGCATGCCATACATCATGCTATCGCCCCAAAGCCATACCGAAGCCAGTAGCATAAGGAATGTGACTGTTGATAGTACTGAAGCATGAAACAAATAGGCAGGTGCTGCCCAGTCTGAACGGCTGGAGCTGGCTATGCGGCGGGTAACAATCTGATCGAGCCCGAAGCTGAGTGCCATCACCAGTATCAGTGCTACGGTATTGGCCCACGCAATACTACCCGAATCGCTCTTGGGCAGATACAGGGATATAAGGATGAAGAAGATGCCCCCCAATACCTGAACGGCAACAGCCTGTACGCCGGACGAAAATAGCTTGCTGAATAGGCTGTTCTTCACAAATATGCTGTGTATTAATTTGGGTATGAGCGGGTAAAATTACTATTTAATCAGCTACTTTTGTAATCATATGCTGAGGGCTCCATGGGTACAAACTGCACTGCAGTACGCGTTGTGTATACTCGCGTTTCTCATCCCGTTCCCATTTATATTTGGCTCTTATGCAATTGTACTGCTATCGCTTTTGTGGATACTGAATGGTGATTTTAAAGGTAGTTTTCAACGCTTTAAGGCTAATAAGATACTATGGGCGTGGGTGGCGTACTATGTCCTGAACGCACTAAGCTACTTCTACAGCGAAAATAAAGGGCAATCTTTGTTTGATATCGGCGCTAAAATGAGCATCCTGTTGCTGCCATTTGTTATCGGCGCAGGTGCACCCATTAGCAAAAAACTGTTTGAAAGGGTGTTGGTTTTCTTTATCAGCAGTTTATCTATCGTAGCACTCATAAGTATTATCCATTCAGTAGTTCGCTGCTACGAAGAAGGATATATATATATGCCTTTTTTCTTTTATCACAGGCTGGTAGAGGGGTTTGACAGCAGTGCGGTGTACATGGCGCTCTACTGCTTGTTTTCGCTGGCTTGCCTGTTGATGCTGCAATGGCAACATTTTTTTACCGGCAGGTACAAATGGATAAAGGTGGTGCTGATAGTATGGCAATTGCTGTTTTTTATCCTCTTGTCATCCAGGTTGCTGATAATATTATTCTTTGTTTTATTTGTTCCGTTCTATATACGTAAGGCATTTAAACACAAAGGCTGGGGTATTGGCAGGCTGGCAGTTATCGCTGTATTGTTTGCTATTGTTGGTGCTGCTGTGTTTACTACAGAAAATCCTGTAAAGAACAGGTTTAACGACATGTTTCAGAAAGACCTGAGCATAGCATGGAAGCAAGACTACAGCCAAGTGCCGCAGGATTCATTCAGCAATGTAACCCTAAGGCTGATGCTTTGGCGTTTTGGGTACGAGAACATGCAGGAGCATAACCTATGGTTGATGGGGGCGGGTAATGGAGATGCGGTAGACCTGCAAAACCACAAGCTGGAACAACATGGTTTTGATATAGATGCTGCTCAGGATAACGAGCGGAGCGAGTTCTATAATATCAATCTCCACAATATGTTTTTTCAGGTGCTGATGATGATTGGTATACCTGGATTGCTGCTTTATATCATCATGGTTTTCAGCCCTTTATTTGCTTTGAGGGGCATGGAATATAGACACATATTCTTTGTTTTTCATGTAAGCATGCTTTTCTTCATGTTTCAGGAGGCAATTTTCCAGACACAGGCCGGAATTGTGTTTTATTCGGTATATAGTATGATATTCTGGAATTTGAAATATAATAATGATAATCAATAGTTTACGAATATTATAATTAACATATTTTAGTATTTGTGAAAAAAATCAAAAAATATCATGAAATCGTAAAGTTTGACACGATTTTTGCTGTGTATTTATAGTCATTCAGAGCAAGATATTTAGAATAAAAGTAATGGAACAACCTTTTGTAGGGAAAATACCTTTAGTACAGCCTGCCCGCAAGCAGGTAGCACCGCAGTCGGACGTAGCAGATATCCGCGAAATGTTTCGCGAGATAAACCAACGTTATATGGTTTATCAACCATCGGGCTACTACGCAGTGGTAAAACGTGCTATTGATATTTTCGCATCTATGACATTCATTTTGCTCGTGATGTCTTGGGTGTATCCGATAGTTGCACTACTCATAAAGCTTACATCTAAAGGCCCTGTTTTCTTCATCCAGAAGCGTACAGGCTACAAAGGCATAGAGTTTGACTGTTTCAAATTCCGTACCATGTACGTGAATGCAGATGCTGATACCAAACAGGCAACAACCGGCGATAAGCGCATTACACCGGTAGGTAAATTCCTCCGCAAAACACACTTGGACGAAGTACCACAGTTCTTCAACGTACTGTTGGGAGATATGAGCATTGTAGGCCCGCGCCCGCACATGCTGTATCATACACGCTACTATTCTCAGTTTATACCATACTACAACCTGCGTCACGAAGCGGTACCAGGTATGACAGGTATGGCGCAGATAAAAGGTTTTATAGGTGAGATAACTGCAGAACGCGAATTGCGCAAGCGCATACAGTGGGATGTGTATTACCTTAAAAACCGTAGCATCTGGTTGGATATTACCATCATATTTACCACGTTTGCACAAGTATTCAGCAAGGCGCTGAAGGGTGCAGGTAAGAATCAATAATCATTGTTAACACTGCTTTAAATCATCAGAGCAGTACATATTTCATCCCGTATTTAGGCGTAACTTTAAGTAGCTTAAATACGGGATATGTCTTTAATAATCACAGCCACCGATTTTTCTACCACAGCCAGTCATGCGCTGTACTATGCAGCTACACTTGCCAACAAGCATAAGGTGCAGCTTACTGTACTACACAGCTATACCATACCCGTAGCCATCAGTGAAACACCGATGCCTGTAATGAGTATTGAGGAGTGTCGCGAGGTAGCAGAAAAAGGCATAGCAAAAGTGGTAGATGAGTTGACAGTTTCCTTTCCGGATATTGCCATCAATGGTGTTACCATGTTGGGTGATATTACAGAGGTATTGACAGATTATGCCAATGAAAAGAACCCATGGATGATAGTGCTTGGTAACAGCCTGCACGATGAGGACAGCGTTTGGTTTTCGGGCAATCTCATAGACATTATGCGTGAGTTGCATCACCCTGTGTTGGCAGTGCCTACCGGCTGCGATTATAAAGAAGTAGCCAAACTTTGTTTTGCATGCGATTATAAAAAAGATACCAGTACACTGCCGCTGAGTATGATAACTGCCATTGCACACCAAACCGGTGCTGCACTACATGTGCTGAACGTAGACCATAACAGTGAACATTTTAATGCCGGCACGCCTGAGGTAAATGAAGTATTGCATACTGCATTAGCAGTTGCAAAACCTGTGTACCATTATGCAGAAGGGGAAGATGTAGATGCAGCCATTCAGGATTTTGTAGATAATAATGATGTAGACTGGCTGATAGTAGCGCCGCACAAGCATAGTTTCTTTGAGCGCATATTTCATAAAAGCCATACAAAGGCATTGGCTAGAAGCATCAATATTCCTTTGCTGGCTTTACACTAATAATATATACGTTGCTTATGCAACCGGTGTGAGTTTTTCTTTCACTACATTAATAAGGTGTGGTGCAGAAAATGGTTTTGTGATGTAAAGATCTGCACCCAATTCCAACCCTTTATTAATATCATCTGCATCGGCAAATGCGCTGAGGAATATAAAAGGTATAGTTGCTGTAATAGGGTTTGTTTTAACAGCAGATAGTATTTTATCTCCGTTAATGTCGGGCAGCATAAAGTCGCAGATGATAAGGTCTATATCATTTGCTGCCAACATGCGCAGTCCATCTTGTCCGTTGTCTGCGAATACCGTATTGATGCCGTGCATGAGGAAGATAGTCCTCATCACTTCTGTTATCCCTTTGTCGTCCTCTATTACAAGGACTGTTTTACTATTTGCCATCGTTTGTGTCTGTTTGTACATCCGGTATTATAATGCTGAAAACAGAGCCTCTCCCCAAACTGCTTTCTATTGCTATGTTACCGTTGTGCGTTTTTATTGCGTGTTGTACAACCATCAGCCCTATGCCTGTGCCCGAAATATTACCCACGTTTGATGCGCGGTAGAATGAGTGGAACAAATTGTCCAGTTCTGTTTCGGGTATGCCTATGCCATGGTCGGTTATTTGTATATGTATGTTTTCTTCTTTTCTGAAAATATGCAGTTGTGGTGCAGGGCGATTGGCAGAATACTTGAATGCATTGCTCAGTATGTTTACCACCGCATGCCTCATCAGGCTGCTGTCTATAAATATTGTTTTTACGTCTTCGTCTATTTCTATTTCAATATTGCGCCCGTCTGCATGCGGCATAAACTGCTCGTGTGCTATCTCGCCTATGTAGTTGCGTACATCTACATGCTTAGGCTCGTACTTCACTTTGTTGTTTTCAATCCGTCCTACTATCAATAGCTCGTTCAGTATATCGGTAATGCGTTTTACTTCCTTCACAATGCCGGTAGTGAACTTCTTCTTGTCTATCGCTACTGCATCGCTGCCCATAGACTCATACATCTCCAGTATCTCTGCCGATGACATGATAACTGATAGCGGCGTTCGCAATTCGTGAGAGGTGATGTGTATGAAGTTTGACTTCATATTGTTCAACTCTTTTTCGCGTTCTATCAGGCTCACCATCTGCTGCTCTTTCTGCACACGTTCTGTAACGTTTGATAGGCGTCCTGCTACCATATTACCATCTTTTTCTGTATGCCTGTACCAGATATAATAATCAATGTACTGCATTGCCTCACCGTTTTCGTCTATAATACGGAAGATGCCTTTTTGAGGCTGCTTACGTATACGTAGCTGATCGAAAGCATAGTAGATAGAAGACTTATCTTCCGGATGCACATGCTTCATGATTTCAGACTTGTACTTGTCGGGCATCTCATATCCTTCCAAATTCATCGCCTTCAGGAATGCATTGTTGTAGAACATGATGTCTCCGTCGAAACTTATCTGGAATACACCATCGTTCAGCGTTTGCATCAGTGTTTTGAAGCGTTCTTTCTCTTCATTAACGGCTATCTGTTGCTCCTTCTGCTCGGTAATGTTAATACCATATCCTATCACAAACTTCAGCTTTTTGTTATCGCCAAAGTAAGGGTAGAAGATGCGCAGCACATAGTCTTTCGTTCCGTCAGGCTTCACACTTTCATCTATCCACGGTACGCTTGCGCCTGTTTCTTTTGCCCGGGTAAAGTATGCACGCCTTTCATCTGCAATGGCTATATCTCTTTCTCTGAATGCACAATACTCATAGTCGTCTTTGCCAATCATCCATGCGCGCAGCTCGTCACTTTTAATGGCAGTTTTGTTGAGGTACAGATACCTGTGCTCTGCAGAGAAGATGGCAATATCTGCGGGCAACTCATTGAGGATAGTATGGTAGAAGTTTCGCTGATTTATCAGCTCTACTTCTTTATGCATCAAAGAAGTTATCTGCTCGTAGTACCACACATGGCATGTTACAACACCATCTTTTTTAATGGGATGGTATTTGCGTTTAAAGTGCCTGCCGTCTGTGCTTTCTATCACATCAAGCCTTTCTTTGCCTATCTCGGGTATCTCTATCACATCCAGTACAAACTGTTCCGGGTCTTTAAAGAAAGCCTTAGCAACTTGTGCAGCACCCAGACAGTTGTAGCCTGTCATATCTTCCGGCTTGCCGGGAATGCTGAATATTTCAATGAACTTCTTGTTTACAGACAGTATAGTACGGTCTGCACTCTCTATTAATATACCCGACTCCAGTGTGTTGAACACTGCCTGCAGGTTTTCCAGTAATATGCTCTCTGTCATCACCATCCGTGCCTTAGTTTGTAAGGTAGTTTGCAATTAACTCCGAACGTGATTTTACGTTCATCTTTACGTACACGTTCTTCAGATGGTGGTTTACCGTGTGGTACGATATAAACAGCTTGTCGGCTATTGCCTGATAGGCAAGGCCTTCTTTTATCAGCTGCACAATCTCGTACTCGCGGTCTGTAAGGCCGAATCTTTCTTTGATAGAAACAGTCGGTTCCTTTTTATTCAGTATGCCTATCAGCTTGGTAGCTGCAATAGGCGACATATAGCTGCCGTTGCTCAGTAGCGCCTGCATGGTGGCAACAGTATCGGCCATGGTAAATGGCTTGTACAAGTAGCCTTTTGCACCGCTTTCAAAAGCCTTCATGATGTGGTGTTCACTCTGATCACCCGTCATGATGATGATGGACGTATCCGGAAACTTTTTTACAATGTCTGTAATCAGGTCTATACCGGATGTCTCCTTCAGGTGTATATCCAACAAGATAAAGTCAGGTTCACAGTCTATAGTCGCGTTTTCGATATTAGTGTAGCATGGTTCAGAGAACACTACAAAATAATCGGGCATGGCTTCCAGGTAATGCGAGATATTGCTCCGAAGCGCATCATTGTCTTCGAGTATACCTACTGCATATAGTTTTGGTTTCGCATTCATGATACTACAGCAAATTTTTGTAATACAAAGGTCTGTATATATCAACACATTTTCATGCCTTATTAATCGAATAACAACGGAATAACATTTTAGCCTGTTGGTAACAAACGGTTAACAAGTTGTGTTTTTTATTTATGTTTAAAGCCTTCTAAATCAATCGTTTCATTGGCGTTATTAGTCTTATATGCTTCTTCTATACGATCTCGTTCCTTCAGCGCATGCAGCAGGTGTAAACACAGGGACCATATCTGCCGTATGTACAACATGCAAATAATAGCCGCTGCTACCCCTACGTATGATAAAATCAGTTTACCCATGCTCTGCTCTTATTTTGTTTTGTCGTTTATTTTCATCTTAGCATTTCGCCCAATGTGCTTATTACATACACACCTACACTCAATGCCGATAAGGATGCTACAGCCGTGTAAAAAATAGTGTTTACCTTATTGCTGTTGCGATAGTACTTTTTCAGCCTCAACTCCTGTGCCCTGCCTATCTTCTCTACATCGTAGTAAAAGAAAGATTTGACAAACTTTCTGGAGAAATGAATGTTTTGCCTGTAGGTAAGTATCATTACCAGCTTTACAAACACCATCAGTATCAGCATAATGATGGCAAAAACCAGCAGTTGCAGCGATCCTGACTCCATATTCATATCATTTGTATCCCTTTTACAATTACAAAAATAGCTCAGCGGGTACCCCGTATGCATCACTATAAATAGTAGTTTTTAGTAGTGCTATAAAACAGAAAAGGGCACTTTCGATGCCCTCCCCCATAGTAGTCAACACCCATATGCCCCTATGTGTATGATACTGATGCAAATGTAGCCTGGCGTTTGCCGCCGCTTCTCACTAATTATAGTAGTTTTTCAATCTGTGCCTCCCTATCCTTATATTCGCTGCATAAATAGCTGAGATGAAAAAGATTAGCCTGTATGCAGCCCTGATGCTGGCAATGACTATTAGCGCTTGTAAAGACAAAAATGAGCATGCAGAAGATAATACCGCTGCTACAGAACAGCCTGCAACTAACGTACCTGCCCCTGCGCAGATACCTTTCTCACTGGTTACAGAATATCCGCACGATGCTACTGCCTTTACCGAAGGGTTGCAGATGGTAGATGGTGTGCTGTATGAAAGTACAGGACAATATGGTGCTTCAGACGTGCGTAGGGTAGAGCTGAAAAGTGGTAAAGTGCTTCAAAAACAAGCTATGGATGCCAAATATTTTGGCGAAGGTATCACTGTGCTGAACGGCAAACTATACCAACTGACATATAAAGAGAAAACAGGTATTGTTTACGATGCTAAAACGCTGAAACAATTACAGACATTCAGCTACCCGAATGCTGAAGGCTGGGGGATGACCAACGATGGCACTAACCTGATATACAGCGATGGTACCGACGAACTGTTCTTTATAGACCCGGTAAGCTTTAAAGAAGTGAAGCGCATACAGGTAAAAGACCAGTATGGTACTGTAACCCGCATCAACGAGCTGGAATATATAAAGGGATATATCTATGCCAACCAATGGCAGGCCGACCTGATATATAAAATAGACCCTGCAACAGGTAATGTGGTAGGTATTGCCGACCTGCGCAATCTGCGCCAGCAAACAGGCATCCTGGCACTGGGGCAGGCTACAGACGAAACGCAGCCCGAGGTAATGAATGGCATAGCCTACGATGCTGCCAACAATAAAATATACATTACTGGCAAAAACTGGCCAAAGCTGTTTGAAGTGAAGCTGGACAACTAAGTGTGGATAATAAATTGCTTCCTCAGCCGTTTAGTATGGACAATCGACTGAAAATGAGGCTGTTTCTTATATCATCTGCTATTTGCATTGCTACTGCTGCCACAGCACAGGAGCTGAACCTTGGCGTACATGTAAACCCCATACTTACCACACCATTTATGGATGGGGCATCGAAGGTGGATAATCGCATTAGTGTATCTAAAGCACGGATTGGTGCAAACGTAGGGTTGGATGCCAATCTGCTAATGGGTAGATGGCGATTGCAAACAGGCGCAAACCTGATGCACAAGTCTGTATCGTATTATCAGCGCACTAACACGAATAATGTGTATGCCTACGCCAAGGATATAGTAGAAACAATATCTGTAGAAGTGCCGATGCTGGTAGGCTATAAACTGGCTACCCAAAACCGAGAGACATACTACCATGTGTATGGTGTGGCGGGCGTTTCTTACGAATGGAATACACTCAATGGCGTATCGTCCAAGACGGGCGTAAGAGGTGCTAGTGGTGCTGCATCCTTTCAAAGCTACGATATTGGCTATGTAGGTGACAAAAGCCAATGGGTGAACCTTGTAGCAGGTGTGAACATAAATGCCATACTGCGCGGGGTGGGGCTGATAGATTACGGCTTTACCTTCCACCTGCCAATGGGCAGTGCAGCAGGATATACAATCGCATCAGATGTAAATACAGGAGGCGGAACTGTTAATTATCGAGGTACCTACTACCCGCGCTTGGCACATATAGACTTCAAACTTTGCTACTACTTCCTCAGTCTACGCGATGGTGGCATAAAGCGTTATAGTAAAGTATAATCTTGGACACAAAGGTTTAAACAAAATACCCAATTCGGGGTATATGAAAGGACTCATGGGCTTTGCAAATTTGCAAGAGCCTTATGGATAAGAACCTGACAGTATATCCCATCTCTACAGGAGACCAGCTGAACGTATTTGCAGCAGAAGATATGTGCTGCATACGCGTGATGGATATGGCTGGCAATGAAATGGTAAATGCAAAAGATATTCGCTGCAAGAAGAATACCATAGACATCCGGCACCTGCCGGGGGCTACCTATATAGTAGAAGTTACTTTTCTGAATAGCCGTACAGGGCGTTCTGTTTTCGTAAAAATGTAAGTATCAGCAAAATTTATCGAGATGTATTTGTTGCTTTGAAAATATTAATCGTAATATTGCAATGAATAGATAAAGAAATGGGAGCTACAAAAACAGACTTGTTTACCAAAAAGCAGAATGAACTTGCCGCGATGGCCAAAGCGCTGGCGCATCCTGCACGCATAGCCATACTACAGGTGCTGGTAAAAACCAATGCATGTGTATGTGGCAGCCTGGTTGACGAACTGGGACTGGCGCAAGCCACCATATCGCAACACCTGAAAGAACTGAAGCAAGTAGGGCTGATACAAGGCACCATAGAAGGTACCAGTGTGTGCTATTGCATTAACCCTAAAGCGTGGCTGCAGTACAAAGAATTCTTTGCCATGTTCTTTAAAGAGTTGCCGGAAAACAAATCTTGTTGCTGATATTTTTTTGCTTCTATTCATCGCAATATTGCAATAACACAATAAATTAGCGTTATGAAAAATCAAATGCAGGTAAGCAACTGCTGCGACACAACAAACGACTGCTGCGGCGGTAATACGGATTGTTGCGAAGGCTTGGGTTGCTGCTAACAAAACAGCCGGGTGTCTGTATTGATACCCGGCTATATATTTTTCATGAATCATAAATACATAACAATATGCAAACAGAGCAGGAATTGAAAGAGCTTGTAAAGCAGAAATACAGTGAGATAGCTTTGCAGGATAAAGAAACCAACATGAGCAGCTGCTGCGGCAGTGGCGGGTGCAGTACAGAGGTGTACAACATCATGAGCGATGACTATACCAAAATGGAAGGCTATCATGCAGATGCAGACCTCGGTTTGGGTTGCGGATTGCCAACAGAATTTGCACAAATAAAAGAAGGAGATACAGTCATAGACTTAGGTAGCGGTGCAGGTAACGATTGTTTTATAGCACGCAAGGCTACCGGCGAGAAAGGTAAGGTGATAGGCATAGACTTTACCGAGGCTATGATAGAAAAAGCACGTGCCAATGCAGAGAAGGTAGGCTTTAATAATGTTGAATTCAGGCAGGGGGATATAGAGAAAATGCCTGTGACGGCAAACATGGCTGATGTAGTAGTGAGTAACTGTGTGCTGAATTTGGTGCCGAATAAAGACGGTGTATTCAAAGAAATATTCCGTGTGCTGAAGCCCGGTGGACACTTCAGTATATCAGACGTAGTACTGGTAGGCAGCCTGCCCGATAAGCTGCGCAATGTAGCAGAGATGTATGCAGGTTGCATCAGCGGAGCTATACAAAAAGACGATTATCTGGCGCTGATACAAGCTAATGGATTTGCTAACATCACCCTACAAAAAGAAAAAGCTATTGTAGTGCCTGACGATATACTGAACCAATACCTGAGTACAGAAGATATTGCTGCATTCAAAAACAGCGGCACAGGTATCTACAGCATTACTGTATTTGCTCAAAAACCAGCTGCATGTTGCACACCCGGTGGCGGATGCTGCTAATTAAAAAGCTTAATCAACACAAACCAAAACAATATGTCTGCAAACAACTGTGCGCCCGCAGCAGGAAGGAAAAAGCTAGGTTTCCTTGACAGGTACCTGACGTTGTGGATTTTTGCCGCAATGCTACTTGGAGTGGCAATAGGATATTTTATTCCTTCCAGCGCCGATTTTATTAATTCATTCAGCGATGGTACTACCAATATCCCATTAGCTATCGGGTTGATACTGATGATGTATCCGCCGTTGGCAAAAGTGAGGTACGAGAAGATACCGCAGCTATTTAAGAATGTGAAGCTGTTTTCCTTGTCCATGTTTATTACATGGGTGATAGGTCCGTTCATTATGTTCTTGTTAGCTATTACATTCCTGAAAGACTATCCTGAATATATGACAGGGCTGATACTGATAGGTATTGCACCATGTATAGCCATGGTAATAGTGTGGAATGAACTGGCGGATGGTAACAGGGAATACGTTGCAGGTTTGGTAGGTGTCAATAGCCTGATGCAGGTATTCTTCTTTAGCTTCTATGCATATTTCTACCTCACTATTATGCCACCGTTGTTTGGCGTAAAAGGTGTAGAGATAGATATTACCATAGGGCAGATTGCAAAGACGGTAGGCATCTATCTGGGTATACCGTTTGCTATGGGCGTCATCAGCAGATATGGATTGATAGCTGTAAAAGGTGAGGAGTGGTTTCAGACAAAATATCTGCCGCGTATATCGCCCATTACACTGATAGCCTTGTTGTTTACGATTGTAGTCATGTTCAGCCTGAAAGGACAAATGATAGTACAGATACCGATGGATGTGGTGCGTGTAGCTATACCGCTGGTTATATTTTTCAGTATTATGTTCCTTATCACATTCTTTGCAGCAAAACGTGCTGGTGCAGACTATTCTCAAAATGCGGCAATAGCATTCACAGCATCCGGCAATAATTTTGAATTGGCTATAGCTGTGGCGATAGGTGTGTTTGGTATCAATTCGGGCCAGGCATTTGCAGGAGTTATTGGACCTTTGGTAGAAGTGCCTGCGCTGATAACGATGGTAAACATTGCCTACAGACTGAAAAACAAATACTATAATAAAGTAACTGCAACCAACTGATATGAAAAAACTACTTTTTGTTTGTATAGAAAACAGTAACCGCAGCCAGATGGCACAGGCGTTTGCGTTGATGAGTGGTAAGGCAGAGGCATACAGCTCGGGTTCAAAACCATCGGGTATTGTAAATCCTAAGGCTATTGCTGCCATGCAAGAACTGGGTTATGATTTGACTACACACAAAAGCAAATCGCTGGACGAGGTGAAAGACTTTGCACCGTTTGATGCGGTGGTAACAATGGGCTGTGGTGATGCCTGCCCGTGGATGCCAGCCAAGCAGCATATAGACTGGCAGATACCCGACCCGAGAAATATGGAGCCTGAACAGTTTAACGAGGTGCGCGACATGATACGTGAAAAAGTAAATGAGCTGATAGCATCGCTATAGAAAGCAAACGGCGCGCCTTGTAGAGAGGACGCGCCATTCGCTAAACGTATGAAACACTAAATCGTAGCCTGAATCGCCATTTGTAATGGAACAACCTGATTGAGAAAGCGAGGTTTCGGGATTTGTGGAGTAAATTATTCATAGCTCATCTTTTTAATCGTTATCTGATTCTTCAGTATCAAGCTCTACTAAATAAGACGATACAATTTCTGTGCCCGTTGGTATAGAATTGTTATAATAATGTAAAACAGATAAGCTCCCGAATTCGGGAGCTTTCTTTATGACAATAGCGTGATATGATCAGTCGCCTTCAGTTACAGGTACCGTTATCTCATAAGTTTGGTCGGCAGTAATAGTAACAGGTTTGCCTGCCTGCACTGTTTGCTGTATAGTGCTGTCGTAGCCCAAACCATACACATAGTATTTACCTTTCTTCAGGCCTGTAAATGTTGAGTATGGAATACCATCTACCACCACACACTTCAGCGAGTCGTCGTATTGCGATGGGCTGAATGTAGCAGAAGGCAGATCGTTGGTATTGTACTTGATGTACATTGTACAGTTGTTAATGTATTTACTATGGTGCTTTGGTACAGCTTTGATGCTTGCATTGCCGCCTTTGCCTGCTACCTCAACAGGTTCATCGCGTCTGCAAGAAGAAGCACTGCATACCAGTATCAGCATTGCGCCGCTAACTACAGATAATACTTTGTTTGTGTACATAACAGGTTTATTTGTGTGGTTTATTCAGATACAACAGAGCCCAGTGTTATCATATTAGCATAGTTGTTGGCAATCTTTGCAGATGTTGCACCTACACTCATTACCGTACTGCTGGATGCAATAGATACTGTATTTGGCGAAAACCATTTCAATACATCTGTATTCAGCATTACGCTCAGTTCTTTAGCCGACGATACATCCATATTTTGCGGGAAGTTGATAGTTACCTTACGTATGCCGCCTGTAAAGCTGTCGAAACCGCCAATATGGTGTACAAATTTCTTGTCGGTAGTTGTCAATGCAGTGCAAGTGCCTTCCAGTTTTGCCATTATGTAGCCTGTGTTCCATGTCCAGAACATGCCATTTGCGGGGTCTAATGCACCTGTTTGTGCACCGCTTACGTTGCGTGTGCTATCAACACCTATCAGGAAGCTAAAACCTTTGTAGCTGCCTTTAGGTACGCTCTTAAGGTGAAAATGGTGTGAAGATGCAACATCGCCCTGCAGCAAGTGGTAGCTTTCAGGTTCTGCATATTCGCTTCCATCTGCTTTTATCATTTTGATGTTGGTAATGTAGTAGTTGAATTTTGTAACGGTGAAAGACTCGCCAGCAGCATTGGTGTAGTTGCCTGTAGTCATTACCAGATCGGCACTACCTGCTTTGTGGCTGAATTCAAAGCCAACTGTACCAACCGTTGTAGTATCTGTTGGGGTAGGTGTAGGAGTGGTTGTTTTGTTGTCGTCCTTTTTATTGCAGGCAGCAAAAGAAACTGCCAATGCAGCTATTATCGAAAGTGATTTTATCGTATTCATTTTTTATATTTCTTTATTAAAGTTAGTTAATAATTATAGACAATATTTATGCCAACTAGGGTTGGCTGGTAAATGTAAACTGTTTGGTGCTTTGGTTGCCATCGTGGTCTATCTCAGCCGTCAGGATAAACTGTAAAGTGTCTGCATGGCTTAGTGTATCTACCCAGCTTTGGTTGATGCTTACTTTATCGCTGTGCGTATGCTCGTAATAATAAAACAACTCTTTGCCTGTCAATTTGCTTTTCAGCGTCATCTCGTAGCCGTGTAGTTGTGTTATATAACTTATCAGCCCTTGCATTTTTAACGTATCTCCTGTTTTAAAAGATTGCCCGTCTTGCAACGTGTTTATATCAATTGTTACTTTGTCGGGTTGTGCAGGCGTGTCGTCGTGCTTTTGACAACTTGCAAATGCAATACTGCCTGCTATTATAACCGCTAATTGTTTAAAAAGTTTCATTGCTATTGTAATGGAAAAATCAGAAAAAATATAATAGTCCTGTTTCTACCTTCTGTGTTGCCTCTACATAGCCCGATGCATAGTGCTGAAATACGGGGATGGCATAACTGCACTGCAGCCCCAGGCGCTTGTAGTATATCTGTGCGCCAGCTGTTATATACGTGAGATACCCGCCCGTATTATAATTCAGCCATTTGCGGCTGTAGTTGTCATAATCATGCAGTGCATAGTCTGCACGGATGCCCATTTGCGGTTGCAGTACAAAGCTTTTAACACGCCACCAATAGAAGCCATTAAGACTTACAGACAATCTGTCGCCATACTTGTAGTTGGCCGCATTGGTAGTAGTAAAGGTGTACGAGGCGTCTGTATTAAAGCCCGCATTGCGCCCCCGCATGGTATAGTTGGCACTTAGTATAAAGTCCCAACTGCCACTACCTGTTTGTATGTTCATCATTTCTCCGGTACTGGCACTTGTAGTGCGCTTGCCGGTGGGTGCTTTGATGCCGCCGCCTCCCAGTAGTATATGCTTGGTGCGTCGACTGTTACTATCGCCAGTGCGTATAATGGTAGCCATAGCCAGCATGCTTGCATCGCCCAATCCTTTGTAAGTGCCTGTGCCGGTATCTGTTGCCCTGTTGTTGTATTGATAGGGTAGAAAGCCGAAGAGCTGCACGTGGCTGCCTATATTGGCCTTGCCCCACAGCTGCAGGGTATTGTAATACTCGGTACTGCGTTCTTTGGGTAGGTTTTCAAAAAGCCCCGGATGCTCGCTGCCAAAGCTGCGATACTGGTATTGTACACCCACAAAGTGTTTGTAGAACTGGGGCAATATACCCAAGCCCTGACTACTGCCGGAAGCCCCACATACATCGCACGCATGTGCAGACGCATAGGCTACCAGCATAGCTATACTTGCTAGTTTTTTAAGCATGAAAATCTGATAAACTACATAAACATATAGACGCTATCTGCAGGAATATCCTGCGATGCATCAACACAAAACATAGATAGTTTATGCAACCTGCGGCGGGTGGAAGATATTGACTAAAGGATTGTAACCTTTTGGTGATGTATATATGTCGATATAGGTAATGGCTTCTTCGCAGAAGCATGGTATGAATGTGATAGTAGCAACAGGGAGAAACTCTGCACCTTCTGCCTGCGATTGTTTTGATTGTTGATTTTGTTGCTGATTGTTTTCCGTTTTATTCAGTTGCTTGCGCAGATAACACTTACCGTTACACTTCATCTGCGGGCGCGCTTTGTTTTCGCAAAGCTCTTTGGCTACATAGGATTTATTGGCCTCGTACCACGCCACTATACCCAGCTTCAGTACAGACTGAAAAGAGAGGCATACTAATAGCAATATGGCAAAGAAATGTTTCAAATATTGTACAAAGGTATGCCATTAGTAAACACAGCAAATGAGCTTAATCATATTTTAATAGCAGTGATGTAAAAGATATTAATTATTAAATAAAAAAACCACCTGCAAGCAGATGGTTCTATTTAAAAACAAAATTGTTATAAACTATGGTTGGTAATAATTGCCAAAGTTGCGTACGCTGATATCTATGTTATACGTTTGCGGAAAACTATCTACAACCAAGAAGCTACCGTAGCCGTACAGACTATCGTTTGGTGTAACATACCTGAAGTCGCGACCTTTTACAAAGAAGTAATAGTTGCCTCTTTTCAGGCTATCAAATACAACCATGAAATTGCCATTCTGGAACTTGATATTGCTGGAATCATCAAAGCGAGGATCCTGCATTGTGATAGCGGAATTATAACGGATGTATACTGTTCCGGTATCTATTATTCTTTCATACTGCTTGGTAGTAACCCTCAACTGTGCCTTACCACCTTTGCCTGCAACAGGTGCAGCAGGCGGTATTATTTCTTCATTTTTTCTGCGACAGCTAACCGCAACAATGCCTAGAAGTAAAACGAAAAGTATATGTTTTGTACGCATAATGTTTAAAGATATAATTAGTTTGGGTTTTATAAAATAGTCTGCCCTAAAAAAGTTTCGTATAAATACGGAAATAATGTGAAATTTATAAGGTATGAAGGCAAGATGTACCATAAATATGGTTGCAGGGGTGGCACTGATGGTGTTGTTGCAGTTGCTATGCAATACTGCAACACATGGGCAAGGGGCTATGAGGCTGCTAGCAGAAGCGGTATATGCTAACGATTCTGTCAATTACACGTTATCTGATAGTACCAGCTACATATATAGTAGCGGGCGCACCAGTAATATGAAGACAGGGCAACATATGTTTGATACGGCATCGCATTGGGTAACACTATCCAGAGCCCCGTACGTGCGCAATATGCAGGTATATGATGCCGTAAACAGAGTAACAGGTGCTACAACACAGCTGTACAAAGGTGCCGGCTGGCGCAACAGTCAACAGTTTCTCTACAAATATCTGTCGGGTAACCAATATGATACGGTATGGCTGAATAGCTGGGATACTGCCAATGCGGTATGGAATACGAGGCGCATTTACAAATACAAATACGCTGCCGGGCATATAGACAGTATATACTGGCTGAAGCCTGCCGGTAGCAGTTGGACTATAGAAGCTGTGGATGCCTATGTATATACAGATACACTGCTTACCAAACATACGCTGGATGTGTGGAACGATACATTGAGCCAGTGGGACAGATGGCAGTTGGAAACCTATCACTATGACGCAATAGGCAAAGCAGACACGTATGAACGATATACCATTGATATCCCTACACGATTGCTAAAGCCGGAAAGGAAAGAAGTATATGTATACGATGCTGCCCAACGAATAGCGGGAAAATGGACGTATTACTGGTTTACCGTATCGCAAAGCTGGCAAGGCATTAATGAGTTTTACTACAGCTACAACAGCCACGGTGATATAGATGTAGAAGTGAAAAACTATTGGGATTTGTTTGCAGGGATGTGGGGGCCGCTAAGCAAAACATACTACTATTACGATTTGTCTTTCAATATTACCGATATCATAGAAAAGCAGTTCGACTATCCGATATTTAAGAACTATGCTACTACCAGCTGGTTGTATAACAGCAGCGGGCTGCCTACCATAAAGCGCGATTATGTATGGAGCGACTTGTGGAATACATGGTTGCCCGAAAAGAGCAATAATAGCCAGATACTATACTACTACGAAAAGTATAATAACATAGCAGCATCGCCTGCAACAATATTGGCAGATGTATATCCCAACCCCGCTACAGGCAGTGTAAACCTGCGGCTACATAACAGGCCTGAAAAACCGGTAGCAATACATCTGCACGATATGCAGGGCAGGCTGGTGTGCATGTGGCAGGAAAACGCAGACGATAGCTACACCCTGCAATTGCAAGGGTTGCAAAGCGGGCAATATTTGCTAAGGGTAGCAACAGGTAGTGAAGAAATGACAAAACTGTTAATCATTGCCAATCAATAAAATGTACATTTGCGCCATTCAAAAATGAAGATGACAGGTAGAATAATTAATGCATTGCTGATAGTAGCAGCAGTCTTGGTATTACCTTCTTGTTGCAAGAAAAGAACATTTTGCAGCAACGAGCAACTGAAAATTGCTTTTACAGGCTTTGACAGAAGCAGTATAAGAACAGTAATATTAAAAAGATATACTCCCGGCGATAAAGAGAAAATAAAAGCACTGGACTCTGCACAGTTAGTAAACAACACGCCCGTTACAGTGGGTAGCAAGCCCGATACCTCGTGGCTTGGCAATTATACTATAACATCAGGCAGCTTGCAGGGTATTTCTTATGGCAACGACTGGGTAGTGTTCTTACCAGCCATCAACAGAACTATACGTTTTACCGATATTTATGAAGGTGATAACAGATACACAAAAGTAAAGTGCGGCGATAACGATACTAAATGTGTAAACAATATAAAGTCTTATGCCATTGAAGGCTTTTGGGTGGAAAGTAATATAGCATATATTAAAAAGTAAATATTATTGTAATGAATGCGTAATGCCCTGTGTATAGCACAGGGCATTATTTTTTTTCCAACCTTTTCTTTGGTTTAGTAGTCTATTCTTACAACTACCTAAAAACTAAAAGTATGAAATTCAAAATCCTACCCTTATTGCTTGCGTCAGTTGTAGGGATCAATTCTTTAGCACAGTCGCCCGCTCGTTTATCAGCATTCAGTGTAAAGGTGCAAAGCGGCAGCACTACTAACGTATTAGATACAGTAAAGTATTCTTATTTTTCTACGCATGGGGGCGTGCCATTTGTAGATGCTTTTTTTATTAGACAGCTTTCCCCGGATTATTTATATAACCGACCTGTTAACTACAGGGGCATTGTAAATCTTACAAATCTGGAGTTTTCTCATGCACAAAATCATAAGACAAATATGCTGCAAGGGACTGTTCCGTTTTATAAAGAAACAAAAACGTACACATCTGCAGGCTTGCCGGAAAAGCACGAACAGTTTGTAGATACTAACTTTTACTGGTATCAGCCTTTGCAGCCGGGTACAAGAAAAGTGGTGACAAGCTATACGTACACAACTACAGGAAATCTGCTGAAAAAGCTTGTAGAGTATCAAGATGTGGTAGGTGCCACAATTACACTAGACGTAGATAGCTTTGCATATAATACCGGTGGCATGCTGGTGCATGTTTACAAATACAAGGGCGGAGGATTGGCATGGGCTACCGATTTTTTCTTCACAGGAAATTTGTTGGATAGTGTGTATGACATGTACTCTAAAAGATACTATACGTATAGTGGTACCAATATTGTAAGCTATAGAGAAGATTTTAATTCAATGAATTATGGTTATCGAAACGATACTAAATTCAATATTGCGGGTTTGCCAATACAAGATTCGACGACTGTAATTAATAAAGGTGTAGCTAGCCCATTATCTAAGTATACGTATCATTATAACAGCAATGGAGATATTATCCTATCGGATTACTGGCCGTATACAGGTGGTGTGCCTGATACACTTACAAGCCGCATGTGCTTCTACATGAGTTATGATGCAAATCATAATATGCTGTCGCTGCATGTTCGTTCCACAGGCTTTACAGATACTGCATATCATGACAGACACGAGTTTACGTATAACAGCCTGAATCTGGTTGAAAAGTATGTACAGAAAAATTGGGATAGTGCCTCAGCTTCTTGGATAGCACCTACTGTAGATACACAACGCTACTACTATTATTCGAACATA
The DNA here is from genome assembly GCA_002389765.1 of Bacteroidetes bacterium UBA4414. Lineage (GTDB taxonomy): Bacteria > Bacteroidota > Bacteroidia > Chitinophagales > Chitinophagaceae > Polluticoccus. Next base: position 167,196 of record DGQM01000017.1, read on the forward strand.
GCAGGTGTAGATAAAACTCCTGCGCAGCAATTACAATGTACTTTATACCCTGTGCCTGCAAATGCCATGCTGAATATTGACATCAGCAATGGTAAAGAAAACGAGACTGCCTTTGAAGTGTATAGCACAGATGGCAGATTGGTAAGACGCATGGTAGTAAAAACACAAGCGAATGGTAAATATGCAATACCTGTAGCAGACCTGTCTGCAGGTACGTATATACTGCATGCCAAATGCGGAGAGCTTGAAAATGTAAAACAGTTTGCTGTATTACGTTAGGAACGCCGTTTTTTAAATATTGAGTGTAAAAGAAAATCCCCCGATAAGCATCGGGGGATTTTTTGTGACATGTGTTGTTATCGTGTAATAACTACAAATGGCTCTCTCACTTATAATGATTTCAACAAACAGGATGCTATACACCCAGTTGGCGCGCATCTTTCATAGATGCCATCGCAATTCTTTTCTCTACACGTTTTGCTTTCTGTTTTTGCAGAAATACCATCACAAAGGCAAAGCCCAGATAACAGCGAAGCAGCAGACCGATTGGAGCAAGTAATAGCGATTTCATTTTCTGTTTGTTTTGATGTTTGATAATGTGTTTGTTTTGTTTGTTCCCTTTTTCAGGTGTTTTTTAGTTTTTGTTTTGTGTTCACTTTGCTTAGATGTTTACTGCAGCTACTATGCAACCCAGTATAGCTATGAACATTGTAATCTTTTGCATTGTGTGTGTTTTTTAAAGTTTGGTTTAAAAGGCTGTGTTTTTTGTTTTGTTTGTCAGTGTTTGTTTCCGTTTGACAATGCAAATATGCAACCACAAACAAGGGGTTGCCAAAAAAAACGACCTACTTAACCGGTCGTTTAGAAGCAGTTAACGACTTCCTTTGTTAAGCGTTAACCAACCATTAAGAAATAAAAAAGCACAGCGGGGGCTGTGCTTTGGGTGGGAGGCTTTTCTGGTAATAGTTTCAGGGGCTGTCTTCTTATGTTATATTTAAAGATTTGAATAGGGACTCTTTTCTGTTGGGCGATATATTTATACATTCTCCGTCTTGCATTATTACATATCCGCCTTTGCCTTTTACATATTTGCGAATCTTATTGATGTTGATGATGTGCGATTGGTGCACACGGATAAAGCCATGCGCTGTGAGTGTGGTCTCATAATGCTTTAGTGTATGGCTTACGGTTATCTTACTGCCATCATCCAGAAAGAAATTGGTATAGTTGTTACTAGCCTCCAGCCTGACGATGTTGTGAGGAGGTACAAATTGTATTTCGTTCAGGTTGCTGAGGGCTATTGTTTGTAGTTGTTGGTGAGGGTTCAGTTTTTGAACCTGTTGTTTCAGCCACTGCATTTGCAGTGCCCTGCTTACAGCATTGGTAATGTCTTTTATGTCTGCATGGTAATGCAAACAATCAATGGCCAGTTCCGGTACTTGGTTCAGCGTGTATTGTTGCTCAGGGGCAGTGAAGATGATATTACAGTCTAGCGCAGAGAGTTTGGTCAACAGCCTGCTGTCTTTATCATGGAAATCCATTTCCATAAATGCCAACCCCGGGCTGGTGCGCGATACCAGTTGCTCTGCCTCTGCGGCAGAAAAAGCCACGCCGCTTACTGCCACCTGCGGGCAGTGTAATGATAAAATGTTGTGTAGCCGCCCCGCTTCGGGTCGTCTGTTTCCTACGATGATTGTTTTTATGGCTTCTCTCATATCTGATGTATTAGGTTGTTTGTAATGGAATAGTCATGGCGAGCCACGTTTGTGGCCATCAGTTACACATAAGAAGATGGATAGTCGTTTCATGATGAAATTGGTGCTGATGAAAATTGCTAAGGGGGTAATTGCAATTGTATGTAAAATAGAGTGTTTGTATGATATGTCAATGATTGTGCACGGCATTAACAAAAAAACCAGTGTTTCCACTGGTTTTTTAAAATCTGTGTTTGTTCCGTATTATTCTTTAGTGAATGTTGCTCTTTCTGAAAGGCCTTGCGTATTAGTTGCTTTCAGTATATAGTTGCCTGCAGGCAGCGCAGTTATGTTTATAGCTGTTGCCGCATTGCTGATGGTATGGCTCATCAGCTCTTTGCCTGTCATGTCATATACTTTCAGTACGCCCTTGCCAAAGTTGTTGCTTACAGATACATTGAGCATATTGCTGGCAGGGTTTGGATACAAGCCCATGTTTTTACCCTCAGGTATTTTTGCTACAGATGTAGTGCCATTTTTAGGCTGGCCACAAACATAGTATTCTTTGTATTCCATTTTGAAATCTATCGCTTTATCATCCACTTGTTTGAATGCAACTTTTTTAAGTGGGCAGTCGAAGATTTCGTAAGGTGTTTTGTATTCAGGCATATAGATATCGTCTTTACAATCTTTGCCAGTGTTGTTTTGTACTATGAATGTAGCTTCCAAACCAGGGAAATATCTACCGGCGTATGCAGGATAGCCCGCATTGTTATTGAATACAATAGAATTGCCCACAGATGCATCACCGTCAGCTTGTACATTATACCTCATCAGGTTGCCATTATAGTCAGTTTCCAGATACATTTCTCCACTGTTTGTTTCGTCGCGGCCTGTTACACAAAATCTGTCGCCTACAGGTACAATGCTATTGCCCCAAGACACGTCGTTTGTGTTGTTGTAAGAGTATATTCTGAGGAAGTTAACTGCCATACTGATAGGATCCAGCTTCATAACCATAGCCTGAGAGCCTGTTTGGCATGGCGCACCGCCCCAACCTGTGATGGCAACATCGCCATCATAAGCATCGTTAATGCCACGGCCTACCAATACATAGCCCCAGTTTTCGTTATCTATTACATTACTGGCAATCTGGTTGCCTGCATCATCTACAACTGTTACCATTGTACCGCCCCATACTTCGCCAAAAGTATTGTCTACACCAACCAGTGCATAGTAGTCGCGGTATTTTGTTACTTCGTAATAATTGCCAGGCATTACAATGCTTGGATCCCAATATGCCGGTGGTTGAGCATAACGTGTCCACATAAGATTGCCTGCTGCATCTACACTGATGATAGTCGGGAATTGCTGGCTACCATAGTTTTCGTAGCCGCACGTAATATAATTACCCTTATTGGTTTCTATTACACTATTGAGCATACCAAATTGCATATTAGGGTCGTAGTATCTTTTATACCATTGTACGCCACCGTTAGCATCCGTTTTCAAAAGGAAAAGATGATCGTATGTTGGACCGGGACAGCCTGATGTTTCAGGGTCAACACGTACGCGTCCGCAAATGATGTAACCACCATCACTCGTAGTTTTAGCATCGCCTGTTGTGAAGTAAGTAGTGAGGTGCGGGCAACTGCCATCCAGCACAGCGTTCACTTCATCTGCAGTTGCATAGGTTTTGAACCATTGTGTGTTTAGTGCATTGTCCAATATTTGCAGTTGTATTTTAGACAGGTTGCCTGCAAATGGTCCAACATTAGAAAGTCCGCCAATAGTAGCAGGGTATGTATTACCCGAAAGTGCATACAAATCGGCAGGCGAGTTGTAGTCCAGATTTTTGTTTTCTGCATTGTCTATGTGTTTTACGGCGTTTTGTGCAAATGCAGGAAGCACAGAACTGCACAACATGGCTGTTGTGATGCTAAGGATTAATTTTTTCATAAGCTCGATGATTTTTGTAAAGCCAATATCGGACACAGCTATACAGCAAGAAAGGTGGTTTTAGTAAACCACCTTTCTGCATGAGTATTTATGTATATAGTTTTAGTATCTAAAAATCGACTATTAATTTGACGTTGACCAAGCGCGATGTGAGGCGATTAGGAACGGCAAATGTTTTGCCGCTTGTCTGGTCTTGCACCCATGTGTAAGAAAGAGTGTTTTGTATGCCCAGCAGGTTAAACACTTCAAGGCTCAACCAGCTATTCTTAACGCTGCTCAGCACTTTGCTTTTGTGTTTTGCGCCATTCAGCAATAGCGTACTAAAGCCTATATCTACACGCTTATAGTCGGGCAGGCGCAGGGTGTCGCCGTAACGATTGGCATCGGGCGGGCCGAATGGAAGCCCCGTTGCATACATCAGGTTCAGGTGCATTTTAAAATTTTTCCATTTAGGAAAATAATCTTCAAAATACATGCCCAGCATAAAGCGCTGGTCGGCAGGGCGTGGCACATATCCGGGATAGGTAACGCCTGTTGTGATACCATTGGTTTTTGAAACAACAGAATCGTCTTGTATATCCTCCATCGTTTTCATGATGCCTAGGCTTATCCATGATGTAGCATTTTTTACAAGGTCGCCGTACAAGCGCACCTCGCCACCTACGGCATAACCTTTAGAGTCGTTTTTGCCAAAGTAGCGTATACGTACATTATCATATTCGTATGGTACAAGGTCCCACAGGCCTTTGTAATAAACCTCTGTCGTCATTTTGAAAGGGCGAGCCCAAGCCTGGAAGTTGTAGTCCAGACCTACGACTGCATGATATGATTTTTGCGCTTTCAGGTTGGTATTTACATTGCCGTTCAGGTCGCGCATTTCGCGGTAGAAGTTGGGCTGCTGATACAAACCACCTGCCATCTTGAATACCATATTGGTACGCCATTTAGGCTTGTAAGAAACCTGCATGCGCGGGCTTGCCAAAAACTCATTGTTCAGCGTGCTGTAGTTGAAGCGCACACCGAGCGATATCGTCAAGTCGAGCGAGTCGTTGAAACGGAAGTTGTCTTGGAGGAAACCGCTGTAGCGCATATAATCGAACGTGGCACCTGAACGGTAGAAACGTGTTAACTCCAGTTTGTTTGGGTTGTATGGTTGGGTGAAACCTGCAGAGTCGCGGCGTTCCCATTCGTACAGCTTGTCTTCAATATTGGTAAGGTTGGCATCAACACCCCATTGTATAAAGTGCAGATTGCCGCTGTAAGAGCCCCGGTGCGCCAGATTGCCTACATTCACCTTCAGGTAATTGCGTGCATAGTTGTGTATGATGCCCGTACCCAGATATGTTTTTACCTGTCCGAAGCTTTCTTTGCCAAGGTCTGTTTCCAGCTCGCCCAGCAGATACTCGCCATTTATATCGTAGGTTTCTTTTTCGTTTGTCTGAAAGCCCGATGCAAGCAGCTTCAGTTTCAGCTTGTCGTTGGGGCGGAAGGTGGTAGAAAGGCCACCGAAACGAGAGTCGAACTGATCTATCTCGCTACCGTTGTAGAACATGCGCAACTGGTAGGCTTTGTTTATTAAACCAAAGCTACTGGTAGATTCTTCCGGTATAAAACTAAAGCGATTGCGTGCATAGTTGCCGATGGCTTCGATATCCCATTTCTGATTGAAACGGTAGTTGAGCAAAAACTGTACGTCTGTAAATGATGGGTTGTATATACCTTTTGTAGGTTGAGACTTGAGCAGGTATTGATTGCTCTTGTGGCGCAAACCTATCAGGTAGGTTAGCTTTTCGTTTTTACTGGCACCTTCCAGCGAAAGGCTTGCTCCTAAAAGGCTTGCAACCGCGCGTCCACCAAATTGTTTGGGGCGCTTGTAGGTAACATCCAGCACACTGCTCATCTTATCGCCATACTTGCTCTGAAAACCACCAACCGAAAAGTTGACACCCGATACAAGGTCTGCATTTACAAAGCTCATACCTTCCTGCTGGCCACTACGGGTAAGGAACGGGCGATAGATTTCGAAGTCGTTTACATACACGAGGTTCTCGTCATAGTTGCCACCACGTACGTTGTATTGAGATGTAAGCTCGTTGTTGGTACCCACCATGGTTTTAATCATGGCATTGATACCATCGCCAAAACCAACTGTTGGCAATAGCCCCGATTTTGTAGCATCCAGCTTTACAGAACCTATATCATTCTGGCGCTCACCTTTTACGGTAACACCCGTCAATTCTTTATCTACTTTTTTCAGGCGGATGTCCAATGTTTTTGTTTCGCCTTCTGTTAGGGTTATTTCTTTCTTTTCTGTAATAAAGCCACTGTAAGAGAATACTACTTTAATAGGTGTACCTGCCTGTACTTGTAGGGTGTACTGGCCTTTTTCATTGGTTGTGATGCCTGTTGTAGTGCCTTCTACAGCTACGGTGGCAGCATCCAGCGCCCTGCCACGCTCGTTCATTACCCTGCCTTGCAGGGTAGCCGTTTGGGCATAGGTATATATAGAGGCCAGGGTGAAAATGGCCGATAAAACAATCTGTTTTGGGAACATATTGGATAAATAACGTTTAAAAGTTACGTTTATTTTCCTGCCTGCTTCAGCTTTTTTATAGTATCAGCAGGGTCTGGCGAAGAAAATACGGTATTGCCAGCCACCAGTGCATCTGCACCCGCAGCTACCAATGCACTGGCGTTTTCCAGTGTTACGCCACCATCTACCTCTATCAGTGCATTGCTGCCCGTTGCGGTAATCATCGCCTTCAGCTTGCTGATTTTATTGATTGCCTGTGGGATAAACTTCTGTCCGCCAAAGCCAGGGTTCACGCTCATTATCAGCACCAGGTCTATATCTGTTATTACATCTTCCAATACGCTAACAGGTGTGTGCGGATTGAGCGATACGCCTGCCTTCATACCCAATGCCTTGATGGCTTGCAGGCTGCGGTGCAGGTGTGTGCTGGCTTCGTAGTGTACCGTCAGTATATCTGCACCTGCTTTTTTGAACTCTTCAAAATATTTCTCAGGCTCTACAATCATCAGGTGTACATCCATTGTTTTGGTAGCTTTTTTCTTCATCTGGGCGATGATAGACATACCATAACTGATGTTGGGAACAAAGCGCCCGTCCATTACATCCAGGTGAAACCAGTCGGCTTCACTATTATTAACCATTTCAATATCGCGTCCCAGGTTCAGAAAATCTGCAGAAAGGATTGAAGGCGCTATAATCGGCATAAATGAGTTGTTTTTTTCGATGGTGCAAAGGTAAATAAATATCAGCCCCCGACACATTCAGTATAATATAATTTGAATTGGCTATATGATTTGTTATATTTGTTACGGGTGCAAGAAGAGACAACGAAATAAACACACACTACCTGTAGCTACTCTATTATTAACGGCCGGCGGCCTCAAAGCACTGCTATGAAAAATAATAAGCAGAGCAGAATACTGTTGCACCTCAACATTATAGCTGTTCTCATTTCAATTACCTTCTTCTCGTATATCTACTACATAGTAGGCAAGGATGCGCATGCCATATACTTTGCGTTGGCGGCATTGGCATTTGGCTTTAATATATACCTGATAAGCAGAAACAAGACCAAAGCAGTTGGCATACTGAGCATTATATACAGCGATATACTGGTGCTGATATTTGATGCAGGCTACAGAGATAACCACAATAATGCGGTGGTGATGTATTTGCCCTTGCTGATGTTTAGCTATGTGGTTACCGAGTATAAAGACAAGGCACTCAGGGCGCTGGTAATTGGTGTTACACTGTTGTGTCTGGTGCTTGTGAATTTTACAACCCTTACCCCCCGATTGGGAATGGCCTATTACTCCAGCGAATCTGTCGTAATAGCCATGCGTGCTTTTCACCTGGTTGTTGCAATTATATGCAGCTTGTTATTGGTGCGCACAGTAGCGCGCAACAACTATAAGATGGAAGAAGCGCTTGCCGATGCGAAAGAAACCGCCGAGCAATCGCTGAAGGAGAAGAACCGCTTTCTTTCCATCATGAGCCATGAGATACGCACACCTGCCAATGGTATACTGGGGATGACACACCTGCTGAAAGAAAAAGGCGTGCCTGATGCACTGAATCGTGATGTACAGATACTACACTATTCGGCACAACAACTGAAATCGCTGATAGATAATGTGCTGTATTATAATGTGCTGGAAACAGGTAAGCTAGATGTGGAAGAACGCCCATTTGACATACGCAAACTATGCCACAACGCGGTAGATAGTTTTGTACTGGAAGCAGCGAAGAAAAATATAGAACTGCGTTTTGATTTTGACGACCGCATACCGCAGTTTGTATTGGGCGATTATGAAAAGCTGGTATTGGTGCTACACAACTTGCTGAGCAATGCCATCAAATTCACGAAAAAGGGAGAGGTGTTTTTGCTGGTGAAAATGAACCATGCAGATAATAAGAAGTGTTATGTCACATTTAAAGTAGCAGATACGGGTATCGGTATTAGCCGGGAGCGTTTGCAGAATATCTTTGATGTGTTCAACCAACTGGATAGCAGCATAACCCGCAGCTACGATGGTATGGGGCTTGGGCTTGCCATATCTAAAAGATTACTGAAGCTGATGAAGACCACGCTGCATGTAGATAGCGAAGAGGGGGTAGGGGCAACTTTCTTTTTTGAAGTAGCACTGGGACTTACTACAGAGATAAAAGATGCGGAGCAACGCTTTATAGAAACGCACGACCTGTCTGGTATAAAAGTGCTGCTGGTAGAGGATAATAAACTGAATATACTTGTAGCCAAGAAGATATTGGATAATCTGAAGGCTGCAGTAGATGTGGCAAAGAACGGTGCAGAATCATTGGAGATGATGCGTAGTAAAAAGTATGATATCGTACTGATGGACTTGCACATGCCGATAATGGATGGTTATCAGGCTACCATAAAGCTGCGCGAGTATGATAAGGTGACGCCTGTGATAGCCTTTACGGCTGATGCCTATGATGAGGCGCGTACACGAGCCAAAGAAGTGGGTATGAATGATTTCATCACAAAGCCATTTGACCCCGAGCTATTGTATACAAAAATAATAACCAACCTGACGCCATGATTGCCGTACGGCGCCGGTTGGTTATGGTCAATCACCCCAATTGACTGCTCTTTATTGTTTCCTTACTTTGCCCGAGCCTGATACATCGGTATTAACTATTGCAGGATTACCCCAATATTTTATCTCTCCCGAACCTGAAATTTTTGCTTCCAGTTTTTCCTGCACTGTTATTTCAATATCTCCCGAACCTGAAATTTCTGCATATACATAACGGCCTGTTGTGTTGCGAGCATTGATGTTGCCCGAACCGTTGATGTCAAGCTCTACATTCTCTATATAGTTGTTGTAGGTATAGATATTGCCCGAGCCATTTATTTCCATCCTCAGCCTGTCTGTCTTCAAACTATCTCTCAACGATATATTGCCCGAACCATTCATTTCTATTTTAGAAATACCTGTAGTATAGATTGTTACTTTAATGTTGTTGTTGCGAACATTGTAATAGTTTCTTTCAAATTCAAGATTCAACGTGCTGCCCGATACCTTTGTTTTGTAAGAAGGTACCAGATTCTGATAACCACTTACTACTACTTTGTTTTCTTTTGATGGGATGATTTCTACATCTTCGCTACCATTCAGGCTGATGTTAGAGAAGCCTGATACACTGCGTGTTTCGCTCACTATAGAGCCTTCACCTTTCAAACGGTGCTTGCTGCACGATGTAAATGTTAAAACAGATAATGCGGCAAATACAAATAAGTTTTTCATGTCTTTCTGATTTTTAATTTTTCTGCGATTGCTTATGATTGATGTTTGTTATTAATGAAATTCAATACGGTAGCTGAGGTTAGGGAAAAAGCCAAGTTGATTAACTGTCTTAACCGTAGCCGATTTGTAGTCGTAGTAAGAGAAGTAGAAGTTTTTGCGGTTGGTGATGTTCTGTACATCCAACTGTATAGTGTGCGTAGCACGTTTGTTGTTTACTTTATAATATATGCCACCATCTACACGGAAGTATGCCGGAACCTGTTTGGTGAAATACTGATCTTGTATATATTTTTCTTTTCCCGTAGCCATTGACTGCGCCATATCAATAACCGACTCACGAGAACCGCCATTGGTCAGTACTTTACCATTCAATCCTATTACTTTTCTGCCACTATGATTCAACTTGAATTCTTTACCACCTACTATATTGAACGTATATCCTCTGTTAAAACGCGTATTGTATTCTTTACCCCCATAAGTTGTGTAAGTACTTTTAAAAATTGATCCAGTAGCCAATACATAGAAGTTATTTGCAAACGGACGCTCAAGGCTGATGTCTACACCATAGTTCTTGCCTGTACCTTCGCTAACCAGTGGTTTTGTGTCCAGCAGCGAGTACACGTCCAGTGCATTGATGATAGAGAAGCCCGATGTGCTGTCTTTTTCTACAGGTATATTATACAGGTACTGATAATAGAGTTCTACTTTCAGTCTTGTTTTAAGCGGCAGCGATGTTTCGTAACCCAATACACCATGAAATGCGCGTTGCAGGTCGAGGTTTTTATTAGGGTGTGTAACCGATTGTCCGAGTGCTGCATTCTGGAAGAGATAGGTAGAAAGGTGTTCGGGCTTAGAATGCAGGCCTGCAGCCAGTGTTAGTTTGTTTTTATTTACTTGATAGGTAACAGATGCGCGCGGCTCAATGCTCGATTTGCCATTCAGTGCCAGATAAGAACCATGCACACCACCTATTACACTCAGGCGTTGAGAAAGGCGTGTTTTCCATTGTATATATCCCTGATAAAACTGCGTGTTGCCATCGCCTTCCAGCATGTTTTTCCATCTGTTTTCAGGGATGTCAAAATAGCGCTGGTTCATGTTGTAAGACCAGTATTGACCTATTACGCCTACACGGAAAGTATTTTTTGCACTCAGTTTCTGATTGTACATCACAGATGCGCGTAGTGCATTATTGGTCATGCTGCTTTTTTGTACCGCAACGGCTTCGTAACTATTGCCGGGGTTCAGTGTATCTGCATCATTGCCTGCTTTGTCTTGCGATGCTGCTATGATGGTTTTGATATAGCCATCTTTATTCAGGAAGTATTGATGAGATATGCCGCCTGTGTACATGTGATTCTTACTGTCGAATTTTATATTCTGATGGTCTGTGTCCCACTTGCTGCTGTCTTTTTCAGGTGTGTTAGTTGCTACGTTGTAGCCGCCCAGTCCCCACAGGGTGAATGTGCCTGCTTTTTTTGTAGGTAGGTTCACTTTGAAAGAACCATCCTGATAGTTGGGAATAGTGCCGCCGAGGTCTAAGAATTTTTCAAGTAGTGCTAGGGTAGAGTAGCGGTAGTTGACAAGGTAAGATGCTTTGCTTTTTTTGCTGAACGGGCCTTCTGTTGCCAGCTCTACGCCAAGCGTACCTATAGATACGGTATGTTCTGCCCGTTGGTTGTTGCCGGTGCGCAGGTTCAGATCAAAAGCGCCTGATAATGCGTTACCGATTTCAGGCACAAATGCACCTGTGTAGAAATCAGAATTGCCCAGTGTGTTTGCATTCAGCATGCTGATAGCGCCACCGCTTGCACCTTGCGATGTAAAGTGGTTAGGGTTTGGAATCTCAATACCTTCCATACGCCACAATACACCTTTGGGAGAGTTGCCGCGTACTACAATGCTGTTATCCATATCGCCCGCATTGCTGACACCGGGAAAGTTTTGCACCATACGTGCAGGGTCTGCAAACGCTGCAGCATAGCGGCGTGTTTCCTCTACAGAAAAGGCACGAGCACTAACGGCAGCAAATTCGTTCATGGGTTTGATGCGGTCTTTGCCCGCTGCTTTTACTACAACATCTTGCAGCTTTGTCAGCTTTTCGTTCATCGATATATTCAGCTCCAGTTGCTTGCCGCTGATTACGGGTGTTTCTGATATTGCATAGTCGTCAAAACCCACCAGTTTGAAAATAAACGTCTGACGTCCTACAGGTATATTGCTGAGTGTGAATGCGCCGTTTTCGTCTGTTATAGCATTGATATCTTTATTTGATTGCAGTATTACGACTACACCTGCCAATGGTTGTTTTGATGCGCCATCTGTTACAATGCCGTGTACGCTTTGTGTGATGGTCTTGGTTTTTCCGTTTTCAGATACAGCATTCTGTGCATACGTTGCATTACCTGCAGCGATTGCCAGTCCTGATGCTAATATCCAATTCTTAAACTGTGACATTTTTTCTTGTTGGTTTATCTAATGACAATGAGTGATTGTTTTACCCCTATGGGTAGATGCGTTTTTGTTTTCTTAAAGCTTTGTTAATGCGTTTATTGATAATGCGTTCAGCTGATTGCGGTGCAAAACAAATACAGACAAGTGTTTGCAGGAATACAGCATCGGCAGATGCAGCTTGCTTGTAGGTGAGTGGCTGTTGATTGTCGGAGAATAAGGTTAATTACAAATGATAATGCAATCCACCTACGAAACCGAAGTATAAACCGTTGAAAGTACCCCAGTCATAATTGCTCCATACATAGTGCTTACTTATTTCATCTCCGTTGCGGTCATCACCGTTTACGTGGTTCAGGCTCGGGCCTGCAAACACTTCCAGTTTTTTGCCAAAGCTTACAGCAGGCATTATACGGAATGATGATTTCAGGTATATCTCGTTTGTAAAATCTGTGTAGCTGGTTGCACTGCCTTCCAGATTGATGCGGAACCCTTTTGCAATATTGATGTGTGCACCTATGCCAACCTCGCCCGCATATAGTGGTATTTTAGAATAGTGGTGATAACCTGCGCCCACAACACCATACATCACCCTGCCACCACTGCGGAAAGTTGCCATTGTTGTTGTGCCGTCATACACCGTTATGCCCAAAGATTTTTGTCCTTTCTTCAGGATGTTGATAGGTGCTATGGGATAATCGCAGCTATCGGCAATATTAATAAAGCCTGCTACCTGCACACCACGTACTTCTTTTGCAATATTGATGAAGCCCGCTATCTGTGCATCTGCATCTTTTGCCTGGTTGATGAAACCACTCATCTGCAAGCCGTCAACATTATTGGCACTGTTCATAAACCCTGCTACCTGCATACCACGAAAATCTTTCACTGCAAGGTTTATGAAACCCGCACCTTGTATGCCTTCTGAGTATTCGAACACGATGTTGGCAAAGCCACCAAGCTGTGCTCCGTTTACACTGCCTGCAAGGTTCATAAAACCCGCTGCCTGCAAGCCGCGTGTATGGTGTCGAACTGTGTTCATAAAACCCGCAAGCTGCCCGCCGTTCATTTCATTGCGTACATGGTTAGAGAAGCCTGCCAGCATCACGCCATCAGCATTGTGAAATACATAACTGCTAACGCCCGATGCACACAGTGAGGTTTCGTTGTACGATAAACCACCTATTGCATGTAATGAAAAACCATTGGTATATTCTTTCGCTGTAGTGCTGTTTGTGCTGAGCGGATATACTAAGCCTATGTGTGCCGCCGCAAATTTGCGAGGTTGTGCATTAATAGTTGATGATAAAAATAAAGCGGCTAATATCCCTGCTATTTTCGTTGTCATATTTGTTCCTTATTTGGTAGTATGACAACTACTATGATTCGTACCCCTATGCAGTAATCAGAAAATATTTACCCCAACACTCCATCCAACCCAACTGCTCCAGTCTTTGCTGTGTTGTGTGCCGCCAAAGCCAATGTTGGGAATATCCCTGCGATAGCCATTGGGTATATCTGTCTGGTCTTTGTAGCAATAGCTATATGATGGTGCTACGAATGCAGATAGGTATTTGTTGAATTTATAATTCAGCCCCAGATCGAAACGAAATATGCCGTTGGTGTAATCAAAATCGCCGAGGTACAGTTGGTTCACTGTTACTTCAGGATTGATGGAAAAACGCTTGCTGATGTTGAATTGCCTGCCTAAGCCATAGCCTGCTGTTATGGCCGTGCCACTACCTGCATTAATGCCAAATGACAGTATGGTGTACATATTGCGTGTACCCAGCTTGCCGGATACATGAATGTTCGTAAGCTCGTTAGACGATATAGTGAGTTTATGATAACCCTTTACTACAAAGTTGATAAAGCCAATGCTGACACCTGATGATGTGTCCGCTATATTGATTATGCCTACCTGCACACCCTTTACATGCTTTGCATAGTTGAAGAACCCCGATACCTGTGTGCCTTCCATTTGTGTACGTGCTACGTTTACAAAACCCGCTATCTGTGTGCCGTCAAGTGTATCGTTGGCATAGTTGGCAGCGCCTGCTATTTGCACGCCTTCCGTGTTTTCCATGGCTACGTTTACAAAACCTGCTATCTGTGTTCCGTTTACAGTACTGTCTGCATAGTTAACTGCGCCGCTTATCTGCGCACCTTCTACACTGCCTTTGGCAAGGTTGGCAAAGCCACCAATCTGCACGCCCGTTATATTGCCCCATACATGGTTGTATGCACCACCAATCTGTATGCCTGTAAGCTCTGCATTTACCAGATTGGCAAAGCCGGCAAACTGCCATCCTTCTGATGCGTGCATTACGTGGTTATAAAGCCCTGCAACCTGCAGGCCACTTACTTTGCCATCTGCCATGTTGAACACACCGCCTATTTGCGCGCCGCGAACATCTGTTTTGTTGATGTTGAAGACACCTGCCATTTCAAAACCATTTACACCACCAGTGTAGCCACCCAATAGATTGAAAGAAAACTTGTTGACAGACTGGCTGCTCATGCTGCCGTGTGTGCTGAGGCCGGGGATGAGTGATGTCTGGTAGGGTTTGTTTGCAAAGAACTTGCCGAGGTTCATGCCCTGCATACGCTGTTTGGATGATAGGAACATGCGGCTGAGCCAATTGCCCTCCACACCTGTTTTCTTGGTTACAACAAAAGTATCCAGCTCGAAGTTTTTGGGCTTGATGCCCACTTTTACATCTTGCTTGGCAGACGGAGAGACTACAATTGCGGTATCTGCATACCAGGATTTGCTTACGGATATAGTCGCTGTTTTGTTTCTGTCTCTTAGCCTTAGACGGAAGTAGCCAAGCTCGTTGGTAAGTGTGCTTACAAATTGTGTTTTTTCGTACACACTGGCATAGGCAATGCCTTCGCCTGTCAGCTCATCCTTTACATATCCTGTGGCATACCAATACATAGCTGCTGATGGCTGTATAATGATATGCGTGTTCGTTTCAGTGTATTCAAAGTTTTTATCGAATAGCATACCCAATATCTGCCTCACAGTTTTGTTGTTGGCAGATACAGTTACCAGACTATCGTCTTTGATGAGTTCGCTATTGTAAGAAAAATAAAACCCACCTTGTTTGCTGATGGTTTTCAGTACTTCGCCTACAGGTTTGTTTTTTGCGTTGATGCTTACCTGTTTATTCAAAAACTGTTGCGCCATTGAAAGCAATGGCGCTGTGATGAATAGTATAATGAGCGTGAGCTTGTATAATAAAGACTTCATGCGGGGTGAATCTTATTTTAAAACTATCTGTCCGTCCGTTCTTTCTACACTTATGTTGAATGTATTGGCAATTACGTCTATGATATTATCCAACGACTGATTGTGGAATGTGGTTGTCAGGCGCAGGTCGTTCAGCTTGTCGTTGGCAATCACAATGTTGGCGTCATACGCATCGTTGAGCACAGGCACCAAGCGGCTGAGTGGTGTATTGTTGCACACAAACTCTTTGGTGCGGTAGTACATGTGCAGTTCATCGTCCGATTGCTCTTTGATGGGTTGCTGCAGATTTTGCTTTACCGTTGCTTTTTCTTTCGGCTTCAGTATAACGCCCAGTTGTTTTTTGCTTACCTGTACTACGCCTGTTTCTACAATCACCTCTGTTTCTGCAGTGCTGCTCTTAACGTTGAAAGAAGTACCTACCACCTGCACATCGGCCTCATTGGCATGTATAATGAACGGCTTGCTTTTGTTGGGTGTTACGTTAAAGAATGCTTCGCCATCCAGTGTTACCTCGCGTGTATCACCGCTAAAGTTTTTTGGGTATTTGATAGAAGCATGTTTATTCAGCGTTACAACAGTGCCATCGGGTAGTGTTTCAGATAGTACTGCGTTTTCAGATGCCAGTGTTATCATGCGTCCGCTGTACAGGTAATAGTAAGCAGTGTAGCTACCGCCCATCATCATAATGAGTGCCGCGGCTACGCGCATCCAGTTGGTGCGCCTGCCGAGTGGTATGGTTTTAGGTGTTGCAGGTTTTGCGGCTACCCGCTGTTTGAAGCGTTCCCACGCGGCATTTTCATCTACCGTGCTTTTGGCTTCCAGCTTTTTGCTTTCCTGCCATATATAGTGCAGGTGTTGCAGGTGCTTGGCATTGGCGGCATCTGCTGCCTCCCATTGCTGCACTTGCTGCTGCTCTTCGGGCGTAGCCTCGCCGAGCAGGTATTTCACCAGCAGGTTATCGTTCATATGGCTGTTGTTCGTGTTCAATGTTTTGTTGTCGTTACATGTTTAGCAAAAAAATCCACAATACAGGCAGCAAGTCTGCCAGTTTAATCCTCATCAGTTTCAGCGCCTTGCCCATTTGGTTCTCTACTGTTTTTACAGACAATCCCAATTGCTCGGCTATCTCACGGTACTTCATATCCTCAAACCTGCTCATCTGAAAAATGGTGCGGCATTGTTCGGGCAGTTCTGCCAATGCCTGTCGCAGCCTTTCTTCCAGTTGCAGCACTTTGCTGTGTTGTGTATTGTTATTGTCCATCTCGCTATTGGTATGCACGGCGTAGTTTCGGTACGACTGTTTCACTTTTTCGTGCTTCACGAAATTGATGCAGTCGTTGTACACAGCGCGGTACAGATAGGCATTCAGCGATTGCAGTTCATGTATCTTTTCTTTCTTTTCCCACAGCTTTACAAATACATTCTGTACTATTTCCTCTGCATCATCCTCATCGTTCAGTATAGTGCATGCGTAGGCGTGCAGCCTCTTATAGTGAGACTTGAACACTTCCTCAAACAATATTTCGGTACTTGCCATACTTACGGTGGCATTACCGCTCGTTATTTCCATGCAGCCTGTGTGGTATCGGGGTGCAAAGATAACCGCTTCTGCCGTTGCCATTTGAAGTATGACAACCAATAGAACAATTACCCCTACGCCTTTCCGAATTTTTTTTACAAATATCTGCAATTTGCCGCAAGTGGCTGATAACCAGTAATGATAGGTATTGCTTTTAATGAGATGTTAACGCCGCGCTAACGGGCTGTTAATCAGTTGGTTTTGCTTGCAGATAGGAATGGGATTGTTCACATTTGTAAACTACGGATGGTAAACAAGCGTAACGGATAATGGAAAACTACGAAAAACAAAATCCCGTACATGGTATGGAACCATATACGGGAGATGCCGAAGCCTCTAAAGAAAAAGGCCTGAAATTTCTGTTGGTATTATTTGTGACAACTATCGGCGCATTCGCTACCGCAGCTTTCGCCACATTCGCTGCCGCAAGCTTCATCGCACGTGTGTTTTGAGTACTTGCCGTTGATGTCGTACTCTTTGATGCGCTTGAAGGTAGCTTTGTCTACATCGATATAAATCTTCTTAACAGGGTATGATGCTTTTGCAGGCAATACAGGGATGTTCTCCACTTTTTCTGTAGCCAGCAGTGCGCTCTCGTCTATTTCTTTTACATAAGTAGTGCCTTCGCAGTCGTTGCACTCACAGTCTTCTTTGCTGTAGTAGCGCGCATATACTTTTACTTTCAGTTTTGCAGTACCGTTACAACGTTCTACATACGTAATGGTTTCCGTGTTCGGATTAGCATAGTAGAATGCATTACCACACTCATTCATTATATATAGTGTACAACCCTTTGTAGCAGGGCGTACTACCCAACAAGGTATATTGCGCTGATTGGTAAGTGCCAGCAGGCTGTATATGTAATTGTGTTTACCATCGCCCAGCATACCTATAGCGCCGAATGGCAGGGTAGTGCTTTCCAGCCTGTCGATAGTAAATGCGGGATCACTCACGCCTTTGTAGCCAATAGCTGTGAAGAGTGCGTTTATTTCGTCCTTATACTTAGCATCGTTTGCCAGTGCTTTCAGGTTTTTGAAGTAAACATTCTTATCCGTCACATGGCGCAGCGGTACAAATTGCGGTGATACCCCCAGCTTTGTGATAACTGCAGGTGTTTTATCTTTTGGGACATTAAAAATGCGGTGTTTGTCTGTACATGGAGATTGCGCGGTTGCAACCAGATATTGTAGTGCCAGCAGGCACAGCAGGATACCTTTTTTCATAAGCCTGTGTTTGTGAGCAACAAGATACATATTAATTGATATTATGGCAATAAGCATTGCCCTGTAAGTGCTTGTATAGCCGTAAATTGCGGCTATGTTCAGGACAATAACGGTGCTTGCGGCACTGATGTTAGGCGGTATTGCGGCAAAGGCACAGGTAGATGCAGGGATAGGGCCATCGTTTGGTTTCCCGATGTCCTTCAATTCCAATGTAGGTAGTTATCATCATTCATCAGGCGTGCCTGGGGCTAAAGTACAGTTTACCTATCAGCCGCAAAATGCAACGTTTGTGCCTACACTGGCGGTAGAGGCATCTCCGTATATACTACCCATTACAAAGCTGGGTAGTACAGACAGGGTGCTGAACATGAATTTCTTTACCCTGAACGCCATGCTATATGGCAGGGCAAGGAAAGTGCTGAACAATAATAAAGAATTGTACTACGGTTTAGGAATAGGTGCAACCTATATGAAGGGCAGAAGTGTGAGCCTGAGCGGTAATCAGAACAGTTATATAACCGTTATTGAGGACTCTGCCGATTATATACAAGTTATATCTCCGCAAGTGGCACTGAATGCTGAGTATGTATTGCCTGTAACATCACAAGCGCCCGTGTATCTGGGCATTGGCGTACAGCTTTTGTATAGCTACTATTTTGAAAGACAGACCACTTGGCGTATAGCCGTTGTAGATGATCAATACAATCTCTACAACCTGCGCCCTAAACTACGGGGGCATATGCTGAATCCTAGCGTGTATCTGGTATTGTACTACAGGTTTGGTTCACGAAGCAAATATTGATATTTCCATTGCTTTTTTGACGGGCTAATTATTTAAGTTTGCAGCCATGAAAAAGGTACTGTACGGATTTGTTGCATTATTTATAGCATTGGCTGCCTGCAAAAACGGTGAAAAGAAACAAGCGGTAGATAATAATCCGGTGTTTCAAGACCCTAAGCTGAAAGAAATAAGTGATAAAATAGCACAGGAACCCGATAATGCAGCACTGTATTTTGAGCGTGGTAACAAACTGTATAAACTGGAAGAAGACTCACTGGCAATTGTTGATTTCAAAAAAGCGATATCGCTGGATAGTACGAAGGCTACTTATTACAGCGCCATAGGTGAAGTGCTGTTTGAGCATAAAGACATCAGTGGCAGTGTTACCTATATAGAAAAAGCACTAAAGCTAAACCCCGAAGACAAAGTAGCGCAGCTGAAGCTGGCTAAAATGTTTGTATACATCAAAGAATATTCAAAAGCATTCAGCGCTATTAATACTGTACTAAGGCAGGATGTGTTTGCGGCAGAAGGCTATTTTCTGAAAGGGATGATATACAAAGACCTGAAAGATACTACGAGGGCTATATCCAGTTTCCGTACGGCGGTGCAAGTAGATGCGCAATATGCAGATGCTTTTGTGCAGTTGGGTCAGATATTCAGTTCGAAAGGAGACCCGTTGGCGCTCAGTTATTATAACAATGCATTCAAAAGCGATACTACAGATGTGTTTCCGCTATTTGCCCGCGGTGTATACTATCAGGATAGGAAGGAATACGAACTGGCAAAAGAAGAATACCGCAATACCATATTGCACAACAGAATGTATCTGGATGCCTACTTCAACATGGGTTATGTATATATGCAGCAAGATTCTTTTGAAAAAGCACTGCGTCAATACGAACTGATAACGCAACTGGACCAAACCAATCCCGAGGGTTATTTTAACAAAGGCCTTGCTTACGAAAAGATGGGCAAGAAACAAGATGCTATCAGAGAGTATCAGCAAACACTTGTTTTTGCAGAAGATTTTGAAGCTGCTAAAATCAGGCTGAAGGCACTGGGGGCTAAATAAGCTTCGTAAACATCCTGTATAGGATTTACTTTTTTAAAACATTATATTTAATGTTTTAAAGCTATAGGATTGCGCTTGTACCTACGTTTTCTGCTCTTATTACTTTGTCTTACTACTGCTACGCATGCGCAGGAGGATGCCGATGTTACCGACTTGCCGAAACTGACGGCTTCCATTCCATTAGAAAAGAGCATTAATGTGAAGATAACCGGCAGAGATACCGCCATACTTAACTATTACAATCTGTATGCTTTTGAGTATAGTGAGGGCAAGACCAAAGCTGCAGGAGAGGTACTGATACCTAAATATCTGGATGCATATAGCCGCAAGGCAAGGATAAATGTATCGCTTTGCAGGGTTACCAACTTCATTGTGCACACTGCTGCCAATAGCATGGAAGTAGAAGACTATATAGAGATTACAACAGCCAACGGCAAAAAACACTATTTCAACTTCGACCCCGAGTTGCCGCAGCCCGTTTTTACATTGTGCAACAATCAACAGAAAGATACCGAGGTTGAATAGGCTGGCTAAAATATCATTGTTGGTTTTTGTGACTGCCTGTTGCTGTTTACAAAGCTACGCACAAAGAAAAAAGCCTGCTAAACAAGCGGTGAAACCCAAAGCACAACCCGCTGTGGATTTAATAGAGCGCACACCTGTAAGGCTGCCAAAGAAAGATACGGTAGAGATCATTTACGAAACAGTGCCGGCCAAGCAATCTAAAAAGCAGATTGATAACAGTGGCTCGCTGCTGTCTGTAAAAGAAGAGGTAATAACCATACCGAAGAAAGATACAGGACGCAAAAAAAATGTGCAGATAGTGTATGATACGGTGAAGTATGTAAAGAAACCAAAGCCAGAGGAAAATCAACCCGGTGCGGAAGATAAAGCAAAAGCACCTACAACACCTGTAGCTATTGCAGATGTAAAAGCAGTAAAAGATACGGTAAAGGAAAAAACCAAAGAAGGATTTTGCGGCTGTGTAGAGTTGAAGATAAAAGGGCAGGATACCATCAACTACGAAGATTACATCAATTATTCATTTACATTCAAGAACAACTGTAAGTCGGAAGTGTTTGTGTATTCATATGCCTTTCGCTTTGGTGTGGCAGACTATTTTGGAAAACCGGTGAAACGCCTGCGTCGCATAGATTTTGTAAAGCGCTTTGACCATAGTGAGTATGTGCGTATTGACCCCGGAGAAACCTACGAGTATCGTTTTGCAGACGATCCGTTTTTTGAATATGAATTAACCAAAGGCGGACAGTACCGTTTTACATTCATACATAGCAATGTAGCCAACAAGAGCAAAATAGCACCCACCAAAACATATTTGTGCAGCGAGGCTAAGGAGCAGATAGTAACTGTAAAATAATGTGTTGCTAATCGTATTGATAAAGGGAGCAATTTTGCTCCCTTTATTTATGCTCTGAATTTTTTTATCTCTTCCAGATTGTCCTTAATAGTTCTGATGTTTTTGAAGTATAGCAGTTTGTAAACCAATAGCAGCGATACTACAATTGCAACAATGCCTATCAGTATGCGCGGCAAAAAAACATCGGGCATGTCTGTCACGTCTATGTCTTTTACCCACTTTGCCATTACTACAAGCGTGCTGCTGATGATGAGTGGCGATAGTATGATGGTCCACAATCTTTCTTTGCTTACCAGCAGCCTGAAGCGTTCTGTGGTTTGTGCGGTTTCACTCACGCTGTTTTTGCTTGGGTCTATGGCAGCAAGCATCTTGTACTTTACATAAAACATAAACATGCTGCCAATGATAAATGTAAACGACACGAAATAAGATGCAGTGAGCAATGTGTTGTTGAATATAGTGCCGAACAACAGGATGTATACAACGGTGAGCAGTATGCAAAGTGCAAGCCCCATATATTCGTATATCAGTATATTCTTTACCGCACTGCGCGATTTATTTTCCAGCATCAGGTTGATGAGCTGTTCGTTCAGTATTTTATTTTCCTGCAGTGTTTTATCGTACTGCTGCCACATGGCCTTCATATCGTCCAGTTCCATAAAGCAAATGTTTTTTAATTGTTCAACAATGGTTGTGCCTGTTTCCGCAATCTGTCTTTTATCCTGTTTAGCTTGGTGCCTACATTGCTGGTGCTGATGCCTAGTATCTCAGCAATTTCAGCATGTGTCCTGTCTTCGAAGTACAGGAGCACCAGTGCTTTATCCAGCGGTGGCAATTCACCAATCAGTTTGTGCATAATGCGGTATTCTTCTGCATACGGTACATGTCCATCGTCTGCTACATCTATAATGGGTAGTTGTGTGGTAGTGGTAATAGCATTGCGTTGCCTGCGTTGATGGGTAATGGCGGTATTCAGTGCTACACGATATAGCCAGGTACTTACCGCCGCATCGCCACGATAGCGTGCATAGCCATTCCATGCCTGCAATACTATTTCCTGAAACAGGTCGCGAATGTCCTCATCATCTGCCGCGTACAGATGGCACACTTTATACACTAGCTTTTCGTGCTGTTGTATCAGTGTTGCAAATGCCTGTTGAAGATTTGACTGCATAAAAAATACGGCTACCAATAATATACAATTATTAGTAGCCGTGTATGGTAAAACATCACACGTAGTGCGAAAAATTATTTCACTACCAACTGTGTGCTATAGTATTTGCTGCCTGTGTTGTTTGTTACGGTACAGTTATAGATGCCTGCATTCAATTTTGCTGTTGGCAGTGCTATATTGGTTTCGCCCGCCGGCATGTTTTGCATACCTGTTGTATAAACAACTCTGCCCTGCATATCGGTTATGCTCACCATTATGCTCTCTGCTTTGTTCAGTTGCAGTTGCAGGGTAGCCGTAGTGGTTGCAGGGTTAGGGTATAGTGTTGCTTTGCCATCAAAGCTGATATTAGTAACACTCACTTCTTTGTAGTTGAAGCGGAAAAGCTCATCGCCCACACCGCCACAATCTACCGCGCGGAAGTATAGGTTGTCGCCAACTACTGTCAGTTGTTGCGGGTTGCTGTTTGCAGCACCGGTGCACATCTCTATTGCCTTAACAGGCGTATTAACGCCATCATAAGACCACATTTCTATACCTGTATTATTGTTGTTGGCTACAAAGTATATTTTATTGTTGTAGCGTGTCAGCCATGATGGTTCAGAAGAGTTAGTACCGTTGGTACTTGCAGCCATTGTGGTATTCCCTGTAGCCTCGTCATAAACGTAAAGCTGTTTTTCGAGGCTGGTATTGCTGCCAACAAAATATATCTTGTTATTGAAGGGTACTATTAGCGGTGCTTTTACATCGGGCATACCATCGAAAGACCCAGGGGCAACATCTGTCAGCCTTGTTATTACATTGCCAGTAACATCATAATTATATAATTCGCGGCCATAGTTGCCATCGTCTGCCGAAAAGTAAAGTTTATCGTTGATTACCGTCAGGTGCATGGGGTTTGAAGAGCCAGAGCCGTTGAGGTCTACCACCATATTGGTAGTTTGCAGCACAGGGTCGTATACCCACAGTTCGTTGTTGTTGCCATCGTTATCTGCGGTAAAGTATACTTTGTTTTTGTAAGCAATGATATTGCCCGTTACACTACTGTCTGTGCCTGTACGTATATCTGTAAGGCGCACAGGCATAATAACATTGGGGTCATAGCTCCATAGCTCATAGCCCTCTGTGCTAGTACTGGCGCGGAAGTACAGTATATTATTGAATACCATATAGTCGTCGGGAGAGCTGCTGCCTGCCCCCAGCTCTATGTCTATAATGTTTGGGCTGCCTGTACCGTTGTATTTAAAAAGCTCGTAGCCTGAAGTACCGTTATCGCCTGTGAAGTATAGTTTGGAATTGATAACTGCCGTCGGACGATTGAAGAACTGACCTATTGTACTGCCTGCAAGGGGATTCAGGTCGCCTATCATTGCAGGTGCACTAGTACCGTCCGTAGTATGCATTTCCCATCCTCTGCTGCCATTATTCGCATAGCAAGCTACTCCGCTGCCGAATGGTGTAATATGTATAGGGTAAGAAGAACCTGAACCTATATTGATGTCTAATTTTGTGATGCCTGTTTGTGCTGTCGCGCAGTAGCCTGTCATTGCAGCAAACGCTGCCATCAAAACTTGTTTTTTCATACTTCTAATATGTTTCTGCAGGGCTGTTTAGTCGTAATATGTTACTAAGATACACGAAAAATCATGCCTAAAAATTACAGTAAGCTCATTTTAACTATTAGTGAATGCCAAAATCGTAATATTAAATTGTGTATAATGTGAGAATAAATATTGATCCGGGTTAATGTTGTATAGTGTATTTTTCGATACATTTGAATCCTGTATAAGATTGCCACATGAAAGAGAACACCTTAACACTAGAAGAAGCTAAAGATATTTGTAATGAATATCAAAACCTTGTTGGCCGGTTATTTTGCGGGGAGTATCGCGAGCTAGGTACTATTGAAGCAGTAGTGATATGCCCTTACGGAAAGCTTGATAAATGGGCTTTTGCCAAATATTATCAGCGATACCAAAACGCAGAGCAAGCTATTAGTTTTTATACCGGAGATACATATGATGTAATATTGATAGGCAGAGATAAAAGTAATAATGTGGTTTGCAGAGATCTTAGTGCACACCTTTCTTACATTACTGCTAATCCGGATTTGCTCATATCACTCGACTAAGTATTTGTCTATAGGAATTGTTTGCTGCAACGGATATAGTAGTGCAGCGGCTGTTTTATTATAAGCATGTTGCGTGCACTTGCTAATCTCATGGCAATTGAATATCTTTAGTACATACCTGTTTTATGCAAGCAAACAAATAGAGGACATTGCCGGGTTGATTGCAACAAAACAGAAAATACAAGCCCGGATTTCAGGTGTGTTTATTTACTGATATTTCATATATCAATAGGGGGGTAAAAGGGTGTATTGTTTTTTATTAAAACAAATGCTATCCGTTTATGAAAAGTGAAGACACGCTAATAGAGCTCTTTAAACAAAAGTGCTATAGTGTCGCAGCAAGTTTTTTGCTGGATATAAAAAATGTCACCGCTATTAAAGGTGAAAAGCCTTCATTTGAAGACTTGATGAAGGTATTGCAGATACTGGATAGTGACCTGACAAGTGATGGGGTAAAAATGCTGGAAGCACATAAAGCAGAAACAGGCATCTTGTCTGAAAACTTGACTGCAACATTTAAAAAAGTTATTTCAGATACTATAGAGGCATTTGTAAAGCAGCTATAATTTTTTCCTTTTAGTTAATAACCTTCTATCTTAATGAGATTTTAATATATCTGGCATATATTATTTGTAATATTTGCCAGTATGTTATGTGTGCGTTTAGCCGCATCATGCACCGTTTTTTCTCTAATTTTTTCAAGTTGTACATCAAATGGTACGAAACCTTTTACTCTTCGTTATAATATTATCGGGTATTTGTAGCAGAGCGATGGCTCAGAATATGGTTCCGAATGGCAATTTTGAAACATATACCAGCTGTCCCACAACATATAGCCAAACAACCAGCTGCCCGCCGTGGCGGGCTTACCATGCAGGTAGCTCAGACTATTTTAATACCTGTACAACCGGATTTGTTGGCATTCCTTCCAACACTTTCGGATGGCAGAATGCTGCAAGTGGCAATGCTTATGCCGGAGGATACGCATTTACATCTTTATCAAATATTAATTTCTACACCGAATATATTGCCGCACCGATTACAGCACTTACTATAGGAGCTACTTACGAGGTTTCTATGTCTGTTTCATTGTCTAATGCGTCGGGCTATGGTTGTAATGGCCTCGGCGCGTGGTTTTATGATAATGGTCCGACAACAACCATTTCAAGTTTGACTTCAACGCTTACGGTAACACCACAAGCATTATATCCTACAGTTGTTACCGATACACAAAACTGGGTAAGGTTAACAACAACTTTTGTAGCAGACTCTGCATACGATAATATTGTTATCGGCAGGTTCAACCCATCAACGGGGCTTACTACAAGTAATGTTAGTACAGGTAATTATGCTTATTACTACATTGATTCAGTAGTAGTGAAGTTGGCGAGTGGTATCAATAATTTGTATGCCGATAGTTTGATATGTGCCGGTGATACGTTTCAGGTACCATATACAGTTAACAATGCAAATAACTTCAATACGGGCAATGTATTCAGCGTACAGTTGAGCAATGCCAGCGGTTCATTTGCCAGCGGTACTACTACCATTGGTACACGTACGGCAACTACCGGAGGCAGTATCACCTGCGCAGTGCCCACTACAATAACTCCCGGCAACAATTACCGCATTCGCATCCGTTCAACCAATCTGGTAGACAGTTCAGCCGCTAATCAGCGCGATATCAGTATCGGCGTTACGCGTCCGAATGTGAGCAATAGTAGTAATAGCCCGATATGTACGGGTCAACAATTGAACCTGAGTGCTACGAGCACTACCACAGGTGTGAGTTATAAATGGAGTGGCCCTGCAAGTTTCAGCAGTACGGTGCAAAACCCGAGCATCAGCAGTGTTACCACCGCCAATAGCGGCGATTATATAGTGACCGCACGTTTATTTGGCTGCCTTGCCAAAGACACAACCAGTGTTGTAGTAGCGAATGCTTCGGTATCAACAGTTAATGCTACCGGCAGCAGCCCTATCTGCGAGCGCGATACACTGTATCTGAATGCCACCGTAGGCACGGTAGCGAACAGCTACAGTTGGAGTGGCCCCGGCTTTACATCAGCGAGCAAAGACACCCTTCGTGCCAACAGTGTACCGGCCATGAGCGGCGACTATGTGTTTACTGCCTACTACACAGGCTGCACCATCCGCGATACGGTAACGATAGATGTAAAACCACAGGCAACAAACCGCAGCATCGGCAGCAACAGCCCTGTATGTACAGATAATACACTAATACTGAATGCCGGCAGCAGCAGTATAGGCGTAGCCTATACCTGGACAGGGCCTAACAGTTTTGTAGCCACCACCTCATCTGCA
>DGQM01000023.1 GCA_002389765.1 Bacteroidetes bacterium UBA4414
AGAAACGGTAACGTTACTACCACCTGATGGAGTTAGCTTGACCTCAACATCAAAAGCACTGGTTTGTCCCAGCTCCGATTGAAAAATGGAGGCATCGTTATAACTAGTACTTGAGGCAATAACCTTACCCTGTATTACTAATCTTGGCGTAGCTCCGTAAATGCCATAGTAATTAGTTCTGTCATCATTCTCCGGTTTGTTATGCTGATTTAATGGACAAGCAACATACGGAGCACTTGGATGGTAGGCAATATGAATAACCTGCGGAAATTGTATCCTGTTTGTATAAAAACCAGGATTCCTGGATGCACAGATACTACAGTAGGTATTAGTAAAATGCTCTACAATTACGTTTTTAGTAACCTGACCTGTGGTTACATATTGACTTATGACAGCTACAGCTATCAGTGCAATCTTTCTCATTTAATTAGTAGTTTTTTGTTTAGTTTATCTCTTCTTTCTAAAGAAGTAAGTAGCTCGTGGTGTAACAACGAAAGCGCGTGTCAGACCGTCGGGTCTGTATTCACGGACAATAACAGGAGCTCCAATACCAGCTTCAAAACGCCATTTTTTGTAATTCCGATAATAATTAAAAGTAAGATTAAGGGTGAGACCCGCACTACCTCTTGCATCTACTTTATTTCCAGACGGTGTAGTTATTATATCATTCCCTAAATGATATATAAACAAAGTGCTGGCAGCAATGCCATCCTGTTTCCAGTCTTTGTCATATTCAAGGCGTAAAAGGGCATCTCCCCTTCTTTCCAGTTTGCGTGAAGAAAAGTATTGTTGGTAAGAAGTATCTGCACTGAAGTAGACACCTGAGTAATACTGGTTATCATTATAGTTAACTATAGGTTGTTGCAAGCCAACAGTAAAGACATAATGCTTTTTATATCTGATGTTTAGACCCCCTATTACATCTGTTGTACCTAAATTGGGTTGATATGGCATAGGTAGAGGTAGACCATTTTTACCGTTGAGATTTGATTTGCCGAGACTTACCCTTCCACCGACTGTACCTTTAATATCCCATTTGTCTTTTTGTATGTAAATACTTTGCGTATACGTAGCTATAATATCACCTATTCCAGAAGTTGTACCAAGATTTCCAGTAGCTATGTAATATGGCAATTTTATTTCGACCGAACTATTAGCAGATAAGTTTTTACCAATTTCCAATTGTGGTATAAATACAACGGTCCCTTGTTCGCCATAGCCTACAGTTCCCGACATTCCGATACTACCATAATCTTCTACTGCATTAGTATGATTACCAGTTTTTAACGCTCCAGCTGTGCAAAAACCTGCGTCAGCACAACCTTGTGCCATTATATTGGCTGAGGCCATCACACAAAACAAGAACAATATGCCTTTTTTCATGAAATCTATTTGTTTTGACAAACATTAAAAGACTATACTGACAAAATTGTCGCCCAGACGACTATCTCATTTTTATGAAATTATTGTGACGTTATTTAATTACTGAAAACCAGCATATGGGCTAATAAATAACCCATTGTAGAGTAATACCCAAATCAATTGGATGTAAACTCTCAAACAGTAATTTTAAAGCATTTATAAATAAGAATAGAAACTCCAAAAAAAGCGAACCTTGGAATATCGCTAAAATAGCAACGTTCCAAGGTTCGACAAATTTTGTAAAGTGGAACCGGCGGGATTCGAACCCGCGTCCAAACATATGCCCAATAAGCTTTCTACATGTGTATTCCTGAATTTGATTTCGGAAGAGTGCCGGAACGGGACAAACCTACAAGCTTCCTATCTGCTGAATATTGCACCTGCATAGCAGCACTACGAGTGCAATCCTATTGAGAGTTGAGTTAGGCGGCGGTGACGTCAACAGGCCAAAGCCAGCCGCGGCCATAATGGTTGCGCTAAATTAATTAGGCAGCCATGGCGTAATTAGATTCGCCAGTCAAAAGTTGAATATTCAGATTTACGTGCTAATTATCCAACGCACGACATGCTTACTTACCCTGCCCTATGCTGTCAAAACCAGTCGGCCCCGGGTCTTTTTTCAAAGAACTATTGCAAAGATACGAAACAACCGCCGCTTTATATTGTTAAATTGGCAGTCCCATTGACAATGCTCAAAATTGCCTACAATACATTATATGCACACCCGCTACCTGCCGGGCATCGCTTCCCTATGGAAAAGTACGAGTTGATACCTGCACAACTATTGTATGAAGGTATAATAACACCGGAAAACCTCTTTGCCCCTGAGCCGCTGGATGAAGAAACCATCCTGCTGACACACGATGCTGACTATTGGTACCGTATGAAAACCCTGCAACTAACCGACAGGGAAATGCGTGCCATCGGCTTCCCACTCTCTGCGCAGCTGGTAGAACGCGAAATACGCATCTGTAAAGGCAGCATTATGTGTGCAGAATATGCTTTGCAATACGGTGCATCACTGAATGTGGCAGGTGGTACGCACCATGCATTTGCAAACAAAGGTGAAGGCTTCTGCCTGCTGAATGATTTTGCCGTATCTGCAAACTATATCTTACATAAGAAGTTAGTAAAGAAAATACTGATAGTAGACCTAGATGTGCATCAGGGCAATGGCACAGCAGCATTATTTAATGGCAGAGAAGATGTATATACCTTCAGTATACACGGGCAGCACAACTATCCTTTTCACAAAGAACAAAGCCATCTTGATATCGGACTTAAAGATGGGACTACAGGTAGCGAATACCTCAGCATCCTAAATGATACTTTACCAAAACTGATTGATACTGTAAGGCCTGATATTGTATTTTACCTCTCCGGCGTTGATGTGTTGGATACAGACAAATTCGGTAAGCTAGGATTATCTATAGATGAATGTGCAGAACGGGATTATGTAGTTTACAGTCTTTGTAAAAAACACAACATACCTGTTACAGCGGCCATGGGTGGCGGCTATTCGCCCGATGTAAAACACATCGTGACAGCACATTGCAACACCTATCGCATAGCGAAAGACGTGTACAATCTTTAACCCAAGTCTATTTCTGTATTATCACCTATGTTAAGGCTCTGGCTAAGACCACGCACAAAAGCATCGCTACCTATGATGGATGAATGCAGTACTACTTCTTCCAGCTCGGCATAAGAACCAATGATGGAATCTTTGATGATGGAAGACTGTACATTGGTATACTCACCTATCGTTACATTCGGGCCAATGATGGAATTGTGAAGATTGCAACCCTCCGCGATACTAACAGGAGGTATTATGACGCTCGTACCATGATTGTAAGGCTTCTGATCTTCGCCACGCTCTTCGCTTATCTCCTTCAGCAAGGTTGCATTCGTAGATAGCAGCGTTTCTTTCTTACCACAGTCAAACCAGTTATTTACCCTGAAGGCTTCAAACTTAATACCGCCTTCTATCATATACTGTAATGCATTGGTAAGATGGTATTCACCCTCTTCATCCAACTTACTACCAACATGCTTTTCAAGGGCGGCATACAACGCTTTGGTTTCTTTGATGCAGTAAATACCCACCATTGCCATATTCGATTTTGGAATCAATGGTTTTTCTACCGCTTTCAGTACCGTGTCCTTATTATCCAGCTCCACCACACCAAAGCTGCGTGGGTCATCTACTTTCTTTACACCTATTTGCGATGTGCTATGATTCAGTATGTCTTTTACATTATAATCGCACACCGTATCGCCCAACACTATTATCACTTCTTCATCCTTCACCGCATCTTTGGTAAGCCATATGGCATGGCCCGTACCACGCCTATCTTCCTGTGTTACGATGGTGTAAGAAAGATTAGGGTATGTTTTAGCAATATATCGTTGAATCTTTTCGCCGAGGTAGCCTATTACAAACACAAACTCCGTAACACCTGCTTCCAGCAGTTGGTCTACTATTACACTAAGGATTGTTTTACCGGCAATCGGTATCAATGCTTTGGGCTGGGTATATGTAAGCGGGCGGAGTTTGGTACCTGCACCGGCAACCGGAATAATAGCTTTCACAATTAATGTTTTTGCTTTCGGGTGTGAAAATACGGCAATTTCGAGAAATGCTTTTTAAGCACCCCAATATCATATTATTATCAAAGCATTACAGCTTCTCATCAATCGGCTCCCACAGCTCTATTTTAGTACCTTCAGGGTCTACTATGTGTGCAAACTTGCCGTAATCATACACCTGCATTTCGCCTATCTGTTCTATACCTTCTTTGCGTAGTTCTGTAAGTAGCCATTCAAGGTCATCTACACGCAGGTTTATCATATACTCTTTCTGTGAAGGCGTAAAATAATCCGAGTTATTTTTGAACGTGCTCCACACAGTCGTGCCTTTCTCTTCAGGCTTTTCTACGTTCAGCCATTCAAAAGTTGCACCGTATTGGTTGGCATTAAAGCCCAGATGTTTGTTATACCAATTGCGCAGGTGTTCGGGGTCATTACTTTTCACAAATATGCCACCTATACCTGTTACGCGTTTCTTTTGTTCGTTGCTCATATTGCTATGTTTATATAACACAAATATGCAGATAGTATTGTACTAATAAAAAAATACCTGCCGATTTTGACAGGTATTTTAAGTTATCTCTTTGGCAATTTATTCCATCACCTGTGCTTCTTCACCATACATCTGGTGTTGATATTTCAGCGATGGCGATTTTATCAGTGTTCCGAGATTAAGCTCGCTCCACTTAGCATCAACCACCTGTATTGTTTTTGCATCAGCAGCTATAACATTCGGCCACGGACGCTCAAAACCATCCAGTGCTTTTGTTTTTCTGGTACCATCCAGCCCCAGTATAGCCTTGTCTGCACCACCATAAAAATGGTCGCGACGAGGGTCCAGATTATTGCAGAATCTCCACAATACATCTGCTATATCATTAGCATCTACTGTATGCTCTACATACAGTATCATTTTGATGCCTTGTAAACCTTGTTCTTTACACAATGCAGCATGCAATTCTTCTACATGCCCTTTGCGTTGTTTGTCCATTGCAACAAACAATACAGGTATTTCCCATTCGCGCACCAGTTTATCATTCAGCGATGCTATTTCAGGATATTGTTTTTGTATTGCTGCCGCATTAAATGCACTATTCAGTTTGAATGGCGTAAGCGGTGCAGTCATTTCCTCTTCCCATTTAGCTGTACCGTCTATACACATCTTGCCACCAAAGCCCAGCTTGCTGCAGCTATGGTCCAGCACATCCATCGGCCCCTGGCTGAAGTATATATCCGTAGCAGGGTTCACATTATCAAACACATATTTCGCCAGTGCTTTATAATCATCAATCTTCACTTTGCCATCTGCCAGTACCAGTATCTTGTTAAACATCATCTGCCCTGCCCCCCACATGGCATTCATTACTTTCTGTCCTTGCCCTGCATACTCTTTATCTATGGTTGTGATGACCAGATTGTGAAACACACCCTCTACCGGCATATTCATATCCTTTATCTCCGGCACCATCGTCATTTTGATAGGCGCCAGGAATATGCGTTCTGTAGCCTTACCTATCCATGCATCTTCCTGTGGTGGTATACCTACAATGGTTGCAGGGTATATCGCATCTTTCTTGTGTGTGATGGCTGTAACATGAAAACGCGGATAGAAATCGGGCAGTGAATAATAACCAGTATGGTCGCCAAACGGACCTTCCCATATCAGTTCTTCATTCGGGTCTACATAGCCTTCTATTATGATGTCTGCATCTGCAGGCACTTCTATTTCAGGTTGTGTTATACACTTCACCAGTTCCACACGCTTTTTGCGCAGGAAGCCCGCCAACATGTATTCATCTACATTTTCAGGCAGTGGTGCAGTGGCAGAATAAGTATATACAGGGTCGCCACCCAGTGCTACGGCTACAGGCATTATTTTACCCTGTTTCTTATATTCGTTATAGTGGCGCGCACTTACTTTATGTTTGTGCCAGTGCATACCTGTCATGGTTTCGGTAAATACCTGCATGCGGTACATACCTATATTGCGTGTACCATTCAGTAAATCTCTGGTATGGATAGCGGGCAGCGTTACAAACCTGCCACCATCTTTGGGCCAGCATTTCAGTATCGGCAGTTTCGATAAATCAGGTTTATCCATCACCACCTGCTGACACTCTCCACGTCCACTTACCACTTTGGGCATCCAAGATGCGAACTTGCCCAGTTGCGGCAGCATTGCCAGCTTTTCCAGCAAACCGTTTTTAGGTGCAGTGATTGTTTTCAGCAAGCTTTCTATATCTCTTGCCACATCATCCAGATCATCTACACCCAGCGCCATACACATACGGCGTTCGTTGCCCATACTGTTTATCAGCAATGGGAACCCTGTGCCTGTATTCTCAAACAAAAGTGCTTTGTTCCATTCAGGCGTCTTTGATATCCTGTCCGTTATTTCTGCTATTTCTAACACAGGATCTACAAAAGTTTTAATCCTTACCAGTTCGCCTGCTTTATCCAGTGCATCTACAAATGCCCTTAATGATTTATATGCCATAATACCAATTGCACAATTATAACAAATACGCTTCCATATCGTTCATTGCGCCACGCAAAGTTAAGGCTGTAGTACCTAAACTATTGGCTAATTTTGCAATACATTGATACCAAAGGCAAAACATACCGTTTTACTTACAGCGTCAGCAGCCATGCTGATAGCAGGTATAGGATTTTGGTATTACCAAGCTACAGGCAAGGCTTATAAAAATACAATTGAAGCCATGGCAGCCAACCCATACAACCTGCACCTGATAGACTCCTGCAAAAGCCTGTTGCAAAACGGAGATATTGTAGTACGTACAGGCATTGATATGACTAGTGAGATGTTTCGCGAAGCCAATAGCAAAGACAAAACCTATTCTCATTGCGGCATTGTACTGATAGAGGACGGACAACCGTACATCTACCACAGTATTGGTGGCGAGGATAATCCAGACGAGGTACTGCGTCGAGATAATATGCGTACTTGGGCATCGCCACTCCACAATAGCGGCATCGGCATTTTACGTTACCGCTTCACGCCTGCACAGGTAGATAGCCTGGCAGCCATTACCCACAGCTATTACAACCAACACAAGAAATTCGATATGCAGTTTGATATAAATAATGATGACAAACTGTATTGTGCAGAATTACTCTATCAGGCCATCAACAAAAGCCTGAGAAAAGCTGTTATACAACCTACTAAAAGGCTGGGATATACCTATGTAGCCATTGATGACATTACCCAAAACAGCTATTGCGATTGGATTTGTCAGGTTAGGTTTAAATAAATACCTTTGCCGAAATTTGAAAAATAAGAATATGAAAAAAGCGCTTTTAGGATTAGCATTTATAGTTGCTATCGTCGCGACAGGATGTAATTCTAATTCACCTAAACCGGTAGCTGAAAAGTTCCTTACCAGCTTCTGGCACATGAACTATAAAGAGGCTAAAACTGTATCTACAGACGCTACAAAACAAATGCTGGAAATGCTGGAAACAATGGCAGTTCGCCTGCCTGACAGCGAAGTAAAAAAAGCGCAGAAAGTAACGGTAGAAATTACAAAAGTGGAGGAAAATGGTGACAAGGCTGTAGTTTTCTACAAAACATCTGAAATGAAAGATGAAAAGAAACTTAACCTCATTAAGCAAAATGATAAATGGTTAGTAAACTTCACTAAAAATGATGACTTTTTGAATGAAGAACAGGAAGAAGAACCTGTAGCACAACCCGATACAGCAGTTGCTGCACCTGCAAACGATACTACTAGCAAGTAATCAATATAACTACTAACAATAAAGGGCTGCAAATGCAGCCCTTTATTGTTTTATACAGATGCCCCGAAGAACATATAACACAAGACTATTGCGGTAATAATACCTACCAAATCGGCCAACAGCATAGCACCAATGGTATAGCGTGTATTCTTAACCGCTACAGCACCAAAGTACACCGCTATTACATAGAAAGTAGTATCTGATGAGCCCTGCAGGATACAAGAAAGCCTGCCTGCAAAAGAATCAGGGCCAAAGTTTTTCATCGTATCTATCATCATACCTCTGGCACCACTGCCGCTCAATGGTTTTATCAGTGCTGTAGGCAAGCCATCTACAAAACGGGTATCTGTACCTATAGCACCAAACAAAGATTTCATACCCACTATCACCACATCAAACGTGCCACTGGTACGCAGCATACTGATGGCTACCAACATACCCACCAAGTAAGGAATAATCTTTACCGCTGTTTCAAAACCACCTTTTGCACCATCTACAAATGCGTCGAAGATATTGATGCGTTTGTAAAGCCCACCCAATACTATCAATATAAATATCAGTAGTATTAAACCATTACTTAGCAAAGAGGAGAAGGATTGCATACCGTCCATATTGAGGCTGCGCAGGTACACTACTATACAAGCTATCACTGCAGAAAGCCCACCTACCCAAGCTAGTATTACGGGCTGCAACAGGTTTATCTTTTGCTTCATAGCCACGATAAACATAGCTACCATCGTAGCTGCAAAAGTGGCTATCATACATGGTACAAATATATCTGTAGGATTAGTGGCTTTTACCGCAGCACGTGCTGCAATGATGCTGACAGGTATTAATGTAAGACCCGATGCATGCAGGCACAGAAACATTATCTGTGCATTGCTGGCTGTCTTTTTATCGGGGTTTATTTCCTGCAGGCTTTCCATGGCTTTTATACCAAAAGGTGTAGCTGCATTATCAAGCCCTAACAGATTAGCCGAAAAGTTCATCATCATATGCCCCATGGCAGGGTGCCCTTTCGGCAGTTCAGGAAATAGCTTTGAGAAGAACGGACCTATGATGCGCGATAGCAAATTGATACCACCTGCTTTTTCTGCAATGCTCATGAAGCCCATAAACAGCGCCATGATGCCTATCAAACCGATGCAGATGTTTACTGCACTCTTGCAGGTTTCTATAATGCCATCTGCTTTCTTAGTCAGCTTAGCTTGTATGCTTTTGTAAGTATATGCCTGGCCGTTGAAAGATGCTTTTGCAGTAGCCAGCGTTTGATTATCAGCAATGGTAATAGTTGCAGTATGTAGCGAATCTGCTTCTTTGTATCCGTAACCTGCAATGTATTTGGTAAAGCTTTCGTCTGATACAAAACCCTCGTTAACAGGTGAACCCAGCTTTTGATAATAGACCGTATCATAAGCATCATCAGCTTTGCCCGTCACCATACGGCTGAAGATAGCCTTATCTGATGCGAAGAAAGCCTTGTATCCTGCCACAGTAATAGCTATGATAATAAATGCTGCCCATATCCTGCTAAGTGCCATCTGTATTAATAATTATGGCTATGAAGATAAAACTTAGCAGGTAATAATCTAAGTATCTGATTTGTGATCCATCACCTGTTCCACACTAGGTGCTTCAAATTGATCCATCATACTCAGCAGCTCTTCTACCGATTCACTCGTCATCAGTATCTCTGCTGTACACTCTTCCAAGAAGCCTTCCTGTATCATGTTATTCACCAACACTTTCAAGCTATCGTAATAACCGTTGATGTTTAATAATGCGATTGGTTTTTTATGCAGTCCCAGTTGCCCCCATGTCAGCATTTCAAACATTTCGTCCATGGTTCCCCAGCCACCTGGCAGCACTATTACGCCGTCGCTAAGCTCATGCATTTTTACCTTGCGGCTGTGCATACTGTCTGTCACAATCATTTCTGTAACACCTTCGTGCGCTACTTCTTTCGTTTCCAAAAAGTCGGGAATTACGCCTGTTACGTTGCCACCATTATCCAATACACCATCTGCCACAGCCCCCATAAGCCCTACTTTGCCACCACCATACACAAGACCTATGCCACGTTCTGCTAATATAGCACCCAACGCGTAGGCTGTTTCTCTATAG
Organism: Bacteroidetes bacterium UBA4414; assembly: GCA_002389765.1. Classification (GTDB taxonomy): domain Bacteria; phylum Bacteroidota; class Bacteroidia; order Chitinophagales; family Chitinophagaceae; genus Polluticoccus. The sequence goes on from DGQM01000023.1 coordinate 9,895, forward strand.
GCTTCATTATATCCTTCTTTAGAACCGCAAAAGACAACGATGTTTTTCATAGGCTGAAATGATTACTTCTTAAAAATACGATGAAACCATACAATCACCGCATTATAGTATCAATAAAAAAGCTCCCTATATATGGGAGCTTGTATTTAAAGTACTTCTATCTGGTTTCTCAACAGGTCATCAAACTCATCACGTTCACGTATCAGGAAGGCTTTACCATCTTTCACCATCACCTCAGCAGGTTTCAGTCTGGAGTTGAAATTGCTGCTCATTTCAAAGCCATATGCACCTGCGTTGTAGAATACAAGGAAGTCGCCCTCACGCACTTCGTTCATCACCCTGTCCCATGCAAATGTATCTGTCTCGCAAATATTACCAACTATAGTATAGATACGCTCTGCACCACTTGGGTTCGATATATTTTCAATACGGTGGTATGCATCGTAGAACATAGGGCGTATCAGGTGGTTGAAACCTGAATTGACACCAACAAAAACTGTTGCAGGCGTTTGTTTGATGACATTTGCTTTTACTACGAAGTAGCCGCATTCACTTACCAGATATTTACCGGGTTCAAACCATACTTCCAGTGTGCGGTTATACTCTGCTTCAAACTCTTTCACTGCAGCCGTCAGCTTTTCGCCGAGCAATGCTACATCTGTTCCTTTATCGCCTTCTTTGTATGGTACTTTAAAGCCACTACCCATATCAATGAACTCCAGTGCATCGAAATGGCGTGCGATTTCAAACATCACTTCCAGCCCGCGCAAAAACACATCTACGTCTTTAATCTCGCTACCGGTGTGCATGTGCAGGCCTTTTACGTGCAGTTTGGTTGTTTTCACCACGCGCTCTATATGGCGCAGTTGGTGTACAGATATACCAAACTTACTGTCTATATGACCTGTAGATATTTTATAGTTACCTCCTGCTTCTATATGCGGGTTGATGCGGATACAAACAGGGTAACCATTGCCGAATTTATTACCAAACTGCTCCAGTATCGATATATTATCGATATTGATGTTTACACCCAATTGCTGTGCGTCTACAATCTCACTAAAGTCTACACAGTTTGGTGTATATAGTATTTCACTGGGTTCAAAACCGGCTTTCAGCGCCAGTTTCACCTCGTTAATGCTCACACAGTCTATAGAAGCACCAAGGCTCTTCATATACTTCAGCACATTGATGTTTGTAAGGGCCTTGCATGCATAGAAAAAACGCGTAGGATGGCTCTTGAATGCATCCTTCAGCTTATTATACTGTTCAGCAATTTTTTCCGCATGGTACACATATACCGGTGTGCCAAATTCATTGGCCACACTTATCAATTGTTCTTTACTGAGTGAATAAGACATATTTATTAAAAAAGGATTGCAAAGGTATGAAAAGCAGCGCTCAGATTACAGACAATTAATCATGCCTTTCAGACACTTCTTTTACTGTCAGTTAATAGACTGATTTTCTGAATTCAATAAGGCTTTAACTACGAATTAATAATATTTCAATATCTCATTAAAATACTATGAAAACAGCATCGAATACTCAATTTTAATAGTCAACCTTTTAAGTATTGTTTAACTTTAAAAGTACAATCAATCTGCAATCCTGTTATGCCTCTTATGAAAAAAATCTTATACATTTTTCTACCAATACTTATCCTACCGATGTTGGCGTTTGCACAACTCAGTGCCAATTTTGTAGCAACAAAAACCGCTGATTGTGGTCCGTTTGCTGTAACATTAAATAGTACATCTACCGGTAGCCCCACAAGTTACCAATGGCAAATAGGCTCTTGGACAACCACTACTACTACCCCAACTATATCATATACAATCAACACCCCCGGTTCTTATACCGTCAAGCTTACTGTTTACAAAGGGTCATCCAGCGCTGTTGAAACAAAAATCAACTACCTGACTGTATATCCAAACCCTACTGTAAACTTCAATGCTAATACTCCAACTACAGGATGTTCGCCACTTACTGTTAGTTTTCAAGATGCAAGTACACTAAACGCTCCTGGTAGCGGCACATATAGTTGGTTTTGGGGATCAGGTGCATCCGGCACAACGCCTACAGCTACTTTTACTAATGCAGGAACACAAGATGTTACCTTAACAGTTACAAACAGCTATGGCTGTAGTGCTTTGCTTACTAAAACTGCTTTTATTAATGTGAGGCCAAGACCTGTACCATCATTTACAGCATCGCCTGTAGACTTTTGTTCCTCGCCAGCAAGTACGTCTTTCACAGGCAGCGCTACAGGCAACAGCCCTTTTACATATGTATGGCAATATGGCGATGGCGGCACACCGGGTTCAGGCTCATCTACTACACACACATATAATGCACCTCCTAATACATGGTCTCCAAAACTTATTGTAACCGATGCTAATGGCTGTAAAGACTCTTTGACACGTCCTAATTATATTAATATTCATTACCCTACAGTGAGCATTTCTTCTCCCTCTACTGTTTGTCAAAAATCTTACATTACGTTCAATGGTACATATACGCCGCTTGGTGGTTCTATGTCTTGGGATTTTGGTGATGGTTTAGGTACATCGAATGCCGCTTCCCCTGCATATAAATACAATACAGCAGGAACGTATAATGTTGTAGTTACTTATAACTACAGAGGATGTGTGGTGACCGCTACCAAACAAGTTGTTGTAAATCCAAAACCTGTTGCAGACTTTACCGTAAATCCGGATACGTTGTGTCCAGCACCTGTAACAGTACAACTTGTTCCAAATGGCAGCTATGCATCTTACTATTGGAATAATGGTGCTGCGCCTCCTGTTACAAGTACATCATCCAGCCCTACTTTCACCTACTCTTCCAACGGTTATTTTGCCCCAATGTTAGCCGTTTCTACTGCTGCAGGCTGTGCAGACACTGTCTACAAAACCGATGCGATTAAGGTACATGATATGTTTACTGTCATAAGCGTATACAATGGACCAGATATGGTTGACCGTGCTAAACTTGAAGGTTGCAAACCACTTACTTATAAGTTTACTGATACTACATTTACCAACATACCGGGCGCAATAACCAGAAAATATCCAAATCCTATACAATCGTACGACTGGAATTGGGGAGACAATACCCCACACGGCACTTTGCAAACTATGTCTCATACTTTTACCGACACCGGTACCTTCAAAGTAGTACTAACAGTTACTACTACTAAAGGATGCATTGCACGCGATACTGTAGTAGTACGGGTTGGTATGCCTCCTGTAGTAGACTTTACAGCATCACCACTGCATATATGCATCAGAGGATATGTACAATTTACAAACCTCACTACAGGACCGGTAGACACTTGGAAGTGGAAGTTTGGAGAAGGTAGTGAATCTGCTGCCAAAGACCCGAAATTTCAATACTTGTGGCCAGATACGATGGATGTGACGCTCATTGCAACATATAAAGGGTGTTCAGGTTCACTTACTAAGAAGGACTACATTCTTGTCGACTCCCCTAAATCATTATTTACAGTAGAACGCTTTTGCGATTCACCTTTAAAGATCCGTTTCCATAATACATCTTTCGGACATACTTCTTACAAATGGCTCTTTGGAGACCCGGCAAACAGTTCTTCTACCAACGACAACGATCCTATTTTCAGATACCCGAATTCAGGCACTTACAATGTTAAGCTTGTAACATTCAGCAGTAGAAGCGGCTGTTCAGATACATCTACCGTGCCTGTAGAAATTAATAACAGAACAATGACATTAACGGCAAATGATACTGCCGTCTGTAACGGAGATTCCGTTACCTACACTGCCAATATGATTGGCAGAACAGCTTTAGCCTATGAGTTTTACCTTGATAATGTATATATAGGTACTTCAATGGGTAGTATTCGATATCCTGTCAGTGGCACTGGCTTTCATAAAATGAAAATGATTGCTATAGACATATTCGGCTGTAGCGATTCTATAGTCAAAAACAATTGGATATTTGTATCAAAACCTGTAGCATCTTTTGGCGGCAGTCCGCTAAAAGGCTGTATACCATTTACAACAAACTTCTCAGACAATTCAACCGTTACATCTGGTGCTAACATTGTTAGCCGTATTTGGAACTATGGTGTAGGTGGTAATACAACAGTTACCGGCACATCAACATCTTACAACTACAACACACGTGGCTACTTTGATGTGAAGCTTATTGTTGTAGACAATGTAGGCTGTACAGATACGCAGACCAAAACACAATATGTGCTTGCATCTAAACCTACAGCTGCATTCAACCACAAAGACACTGCATGTATCAACGAAATGCTCTCTTTTGTTAATACTACGTCGAATTTCACATCCACAGCATGGACATTCGGTGATGGAGGTACATCTACACTATCCAGCCCGCAACATGCATATGCAGCTGCCGGTAGTTATGATGTAAGGTTAATTGTTACAGACACTTTGGGTTGCAGAGATACATTGCTAAAAACAAAAGCAGTAAACATAACAAAACCATACCCATCGTTTACAATGTCAGACTCTGTAGCTGTGTGTCCTCCGTTATTGGTTAAGTTTACAAGCACCTCAACTAATGCATCTCAGCTTTACTGGAGCATGGGGTTGGGTAATACATCCACATCTGCAACACCTTCAGAATATTATACAACCAGAGGTAAATTCAGAATTGTACTTGTAGCAACAGACGCCCATGGCTGTAAAGACTCAGCTATCAGCTATGTACGCATGCTGGGCTACGATGGTGCGTTCGACTATACACCACTAATTGGCTGTAAACCACTAGATGTAAACTTCAATGCGATTATTTCAAACGTTGCAAAACTTGCATGGGACTTTGATGATGGAACCGTTGTAAACTCAACATCATCAACCATATCGCATCGATATGATAGACCGGGCGCATATGTACCGCGCGTAATATTTGAAGATGCTAAAGGGTGTAAAAGTCTTAGTAATGGTTTGGATACTATTAGGGTAGATGCCGTGTTACCCGGATTCAAGGCAGATGCACCATGTCAATATTCAAATGTTACATTGATTGATACTTCATACAGCTATTTTTCTGTAATTAATTATTGGAAATGGACTTTTGATGATGGCACAACAATTGCAACTAAAACCCCAACTCATTTTTATGGCCCTTCAGGTAAATATCCTGTAAAATTAGTTGTAAGAAATAGCAGAGGTTGTATTGATAGCGTTACACAAGATTTGGAGATTTTCCCATTGCCAAATATCAACGCAGGTCCTGATACCACTATTTGTCTTGGAGATACTGCACAGCTCAATGCTAATGGCGGTCTTTCTTATATCTGGAATACTACACCATATTTAAGCTGCCTTAATTGTGCATCGCCAATGGCGTCTCCAAAAGACTATTTCTCATTTGTAGTAAAAGGTACTGACATCAATAATTGTGTAAATATTGATACTGTAGTTGTTAAGATAAAAACAAAAGTAGTTGCTACAGTAGGACCAGATAAGGATATGTGCCTTAAGGATACTGCACAGCTATTTGTCAACGGAGGCAAAACATATGTATGGTCGCCTGTCAACGGATTAGACAATCCTACATCACGCACACCAATAGCGTCCCCAGCATCTACTACTAAGTATAAGGTAATAACCTACGAAGGACGATGCATACCGGATACCGATTTTGTAAACATCAAAATCTTCCCGCTACCAGATGTAACAGCAAGTGGTGCTGCGACTATCATTGCAGGCAACTCAACTACACTGAATGCAAATGGGAATCTCATAAAACGATTTGCATGGGAACCTGCCGAAAGCCTTAACTGTAGCGATTGTCCGGACCCAACAGCATCGCCAAAGAAAACAACAGAATATACCATAAAAGTATATACAGACTTTGGATGTGTAGACTCTGACAAAGTAACGGTAAAAGTACTCTGTGATGAAAGTCAATTGTACATACCAAATACATTTACACCTAACGGAGATGGACAAAACGATGTTTTCTATCCACGCGGCACAGGTCTTGATAAGGTTCGTTCATTCCGTATTTACAATCGCTGGGGCGAAGTAGTATTTGAAAGAACCGGCATGCCACTGAATGACGCCGCACAAGCGTGGGATGGTACTTATAAAGGAGCAACATTGCCACCGGATGTATTTATATATGTGGTAGAAGCGCTTTGCGAAAGCGGAGAAATAATGACAATTAAAGGCGACGTAACCCTCATAAGATAGAATTTATGAACAACAGACTGAAGCATATATTATTGGCCGGCATTACAGCATTTGGCTTTCAACAAGCCACAGCACAGGATATCCATTTTTCACAGTTTTACGAAACTTCTATTCTGCGAAACCCTTCACTGACAGGGCTTTTCACAGGAGACTACAAAGTCGGTGTTGTATATCGCAATCAGTGGAGCAGTATCAGCAAACCTTTCCAAACAGCATTGGCAAATGTTGAAGCACGTATACCAATCAATGAAGTAAACGACTATATCAGCATTGGTGTATTAGGCTATTACGATAAAGCTGGCAGCATTAACCTCAAAACTACATCTGTATATCCTGCTATCAACTACAACAAATCGCTGGAAGACGGGCATAACTCATATCTGTCCGTTGGCTTTACCGCAGGTTATATACAACGCAGCTTTGATCCTACACGCGCTACGTTCAATAATCAGTACATGAACAATTCTTTCAGCGCTTCTAATCCAAGCGGAGAGAATATGGGCAACCCAACTATCAATTATTGGGATATGGGCGCGGGTGTAACATTTAGCAGCTCAGCAAATGGAGAGGAAAACGCTTTAAACTATGTAATTGGTGCCGGAGCATACCATGTTATGAGACCTAAAACATCATTCTATAACAGTAGCGATGCGCGCCTCATGACGCGTTGGAATGGCAATTTTGCTATAAGCAAACAACTCAATCAGCGATTCAGTTTCCAAGCCCACTTCAATTACAGCAAACAAGGAACATACAGCGAAATAATAGGAGGCGGCTTGATAGGCTGGCATAAATATGGGCCTAACGATGGTTTATTATTTGTACTCTTTGGCGGTGTATTCTATCGATACAATGATGCAATTATCCCTACGTTGAAGTTACGTTTCAAAGACCTTGCTTTTACTTGCTCATACGATCTTAATGCTTCAAAACTACGTGCCGCCAGCAACATGCAAGGTGGTTACGAAATCAGCATTGTAAAAACCGGGCTTATAAACAATCCTAACAAAGAAAAAAGCCGTACTATCTGTCCGGAATTTTATTAATCCATTTTGGTTAAATACAGCCTTACTACCTGTTAATAGTAAAAGCCCCGCTAATGCGGGGCTTTTACTTTATATCATCCCTTTCGGGAGTTGATGATTAGTTTTTGAACTGAGGAATCATATCCTGAGCCATTTTCACCATCTTAGCGATGCCGTCTTCAGGCAGATTACCCTTTTTGAAGTCAGCCAGCAATTCCGGCATTTTCAGTTCCAGTTCGCGCAGGAATGCTTCTTCGAATGCTTTTACATTCTTAACAGGCACTTCGCGAATCAGGTTGTTTGTACCCAAGTAGATGATAGCAACTTGCTTTTCTACGCTATATGGAGAGTATTGGTTTTGCTTCAGGATTTCCACGTTACGGCTACCTTTATCCAATACTACTTTTGTAGCAGCATCCAGATCACCACCGAATTTTGAGAACGCTTCCATCTCACGATAAAGTGCTTGGTCAAGTTTCAGTGTACCGGCAACTTTTTTCATTGATTTGATCTGCGCACTACCACCCACACGGCTTACAGAGATACCTACGTTGATAGCCGGACGGATACCTGCAAGGAACAGGTTTGATTCCAGGAATATCTGACCGTCAGTGATCGAGATTACGTTTGTAGGAATGTATGCAGATACGTCACCAGCTTGTGTTTCAATGATTGGCAATGCTGTTAGAGAACCACCACCTTTTACCAGGTGTTTGATGCTCTCTGGCAAGTCGTTCATTGTTTTAGCGATAGCATCGTTATTGATAACTTTTGCAGCACGTTCCAACAAGCGGCTATGCAGATAGAATACGTCACCAGGATAAGCTTCGCGACCCGGCGGACGACGCAACAGCAGAGATACCTCACGGTATGCCACAGCTTGTTTAGACAAATCATCATAAACTACCAATGCAGGACGTCCTGTATCGCGGAAGAACTCACCTATGGCAGCACCCGCAAACGGAGCGTAGAACTGCAGCGGAGCAGGGTCAGCAGCAGGAGCAGCAACGATAGTTGTGTATGCCATTGCACCATTTTCTTCCAGTGTTTTCATAACACCGGCAATAGTAGATGCTTTCTGGCCTATCGCCACATATATACAGTATACAGGCTTGCCTGCATCGTAAAATTCTTTTTGGTTGATGATGGTATCGATACAGATAGCAGTTTTACCTGTCTGACGGTCACCGATTACCAGCTCACGCTGACCACGGCCGATAGGAATCATCGCATCGATAGACTTGATACCTGTTTGCAGTGGTTCTTTTACCGGCTCACGGAAGATAACGCCCGGTGCTTTACGCTCAATCGGCATTTCATACAGTTCACCTTGTATTGGTCCTTTACCATCTATTGGTTCGCCCAGTGTATTTACAACACGGCCTACCATACCTTCACCAACTTTGATAGAGGCAATCTGACCGGTACGTTTTACTTGTGCACCTTCTTTAATTTCGCCGCCATCACCCATCAATACCACACCCACATTGTCTTCTTCAAGGTTCAGCGCTATTGCTTTTACGCCGTTTTCAAATTCTACAAGCTCACCCTGACGCACGCCATTCAGGCCATATACGCGGGCAATACCGTCACCTACTTGCAGTACGGTACCTACTTCTTCCAGATTGGCAGAAGCGTTGAAGTTTGTCAACTGCTGGCGAAGTATCGCCGATATTTCATCCGGTTTAATCTCAACCATGACTTTTTATTTTATAAATAATAAAAACTGTTTCTCTAGTATTAATTGAATATAGTACTTATGTAGATGTTCTTCTGGAACTGAGCCTTTACGTCGTTCAAATCGCGACGAACGCTTGCATCTACCAGTTTATCATCCATTTGCAGAATGAAGCCACCGATAATTTTAGGATCTACTACTTCTGTCACTTCAATTTCGCCGTTGTGTACAGCAGCTACTACATTCTTAATAATATTTTGCTTTACTGCATCGCTGAGCGGCGTAGCCGTTGTCAGCTTTACAGTTTTGATGTTTTTCATCACCTTATACTGTGTCATGAAAGACTCAGCTATTTCAGGCAGGTTAGCCTCGCGGCCTTTGCTTACCAGCAGTTTAATGAAGCCTTCTGTCAGGGCACTCATCTTACCACTTAATACAGCAGCAACTACTTCCTGTTTTTTAGCAGCGTTTATAATCGGGCTGCGCAGCATGTTAGTAAACTCGCGGCTTTGTTTGCTTACAGCATCCAGCAAGCGGATGTCCTGCAGCGTGCTGTCAACAGCGTTCTGTTCTACAGCAAGGTCCAGCAGAGCTTTGGCATAACGTGAAGCGAGACGTGGATTTGGCATATCTGTTCTGTTACTTCAGTTATTAGTTCATTTTAATTTCTTCTGCCAGCATCTGTGCATAATCGTTTTGGCTATCGGCTGTTGCCAATTGCTTACGGATTACTTTTTCAGCTACTTCTACAGCCAGTTTACCGATTTCGTTTTTCACTTCGGTAAGTGCAGCCATTTTCTGTTGCTGAATCTGCATTTGTGCATCAGCAATCATCTTATCAGCCACAACTTTCGTTTCTTCTTTTGCTTTGTTGATGATGCTGTCCTTCATTTCTTTTGCTTCTTTCAGCATTTGTGCGCTTTGTGCACGTGCTTCCATCATCAGCTTCTCGTTATCAGCCTGCATTTGGCTCATTTCTTTTTTCACGCGTTCTGCAGCTGCAATAGAATCCGCAATACCAGTTTCACGCTCATGTAGCGAGTTCAGTATTGGTTTCCACGCAAACTTGCGCAGTATGAAGAAAACGATGAGGAACGCAAGCAGCGTCCATACAAATAAACCGAGTTCCGGGGTCAACAAATCCATGTTATCTATTGATTTATGATGCTCTTTATTATCAGGTTTTTCATTTTTACAACCATCATATCAGTGTACCTGAAAACAATATGGGTTGTCTAATCAAAATCTAAAATAACTGCACTCGCTGCCCTGTGCGTTGAGTGCAGTTAATTCTTTTAGTACAATTACAGTACTACAGCCAACAGACCAGCGATAACGCCGAACAGCGCAACACCCTCAACGAAGGCAGCTGTCAGGATCATGTTCGCACGGATGTCACCAGCAGCTTCCGGTTGGCGAGAGATAGCTTCTACTGCACCTTTACCGATTTGGCCGATACCAAGACCAGCACCTAATACTGCAATACCTGCGCCGATAGCACCACCAGCGGCAGCTGTACCGTCAATTGCTAACAAAACTGTGTTTAACAGAGACATGTTATTATGGATTTTGATTAAAAAACTAATTAATTACTTTATTCCTTTTGCTTACTGAATTTGTATTAGTGGTGCGCAGCTTCTGCATGATGCTCATCATGTCCGTGACCTTCTTCTACTGCCTGTCCTATAAATACAGCTGTCAGGTTGGTGAAGATAAACGCCTGTATAGCAGCTACCAACAACTCCAGGAAGAACATGAAGATGGTAAACGCCATAGATACAGGTGCAAAGCCCCAGCCTGCAACTTTACTCAATCCTGCAAAAATGAATATCATTGAAATAACGCTCAGGATAACGATGTGTCCTGCCAGTATGTTGGCAAAAAGACGTATCATCAGCGCTATTGGTTTAATAAACAGAGAAATGATCTCGATAGGCACTAGCAGGAATTTAACGCCCAGTGGTACACCAGGAGGGTTGAACAAGTGACCCCAGAAATGTTTGTTACCGCTGAAGATCATTACAAGGAATGATACAATAGCCAAACAAGCAGTTACTGCGATATTGCCTGTAAAGTTGGCACCACCAGGTAACAGACCTAACAAGTTATTAATCCATATAAAGAAGAACACTGTCAGTAACAATGGCATAAAGCGCATGTACTTGTTACCCAGATTTGGCTTTGCCACCTCGTCACGAACGAAAGTGATAACCGGTTCCAATGCATTTTGGAAACCACTTGGCGCTACCATAGCACCGTTCTTTTTATATTTCTTAGCTACGTTCAGCATGATAGTCAGCAGCAGTACTACTGATATAATCATAGAAAGAACGTTCTTAGTTATGGACAGATCAATGATTTTAGCACCATCTTCAGAGATGATTTTTTCTTTCATCTTGCTGTTCGGGTCTATCTTATAGCCGTTATAACTCTCATGACCGTGGTGGAACTTTGATGAAGAGAAAACTTCCAACCCTTTTTCAGGATGGTATATAATAACAGGCAAAGACAAGCTTACCGGATGTTCATTAACATCGAAGAAGTGCCAATAGTGAGAATCGCCAATGTGGCCAAAGATTACTTCAGAAGCGTTAAAACCCTCCTTTTTTTCTTCGTGGTGTCCTTCATGTGCTGCTTCAGCCACTGCAACAGGGGCTGCCTCATGATTTTCTTCATGTTGCGCATACGAAAAAACAGGTGCGCTCGATAGCGCGAAAGTCAATGCCAGTAAGGAAAATAAACGTCCGGATCTCATTATTCTGCCCTGAAAATTTGCGCAAAGATACGGGTTATTCGTTCAAAAAAAAGGGCGATTTGTTTTTTTATAAAATACGTACCCTTTTCAGACACAGCTTTGCGAGGTCTTTTGTTAAATTTCAAAGCCTCAAATGCAGGTTTTTCATCAACTGTAGCCGATTTTGCCACTTCAACAGCTTACAGATATATTATTTCTATATTAATTGTCTCGTTAGCCGCTTGTTATTGTTTGTAAATTTTGTAGCAATCGGCCGAAATTTAATAGTGGTTCAATTTTTTATGTAGTATTTTTGCCGCCTCAACTTTTTATAACAAAAAGATAATTCTATGCAGGAATTTGGTAAAAAGAACCCTTCAGCTAATCTTAGTAACATAGGGCTGAATGTTGCCGTTGCTCACTGGAATCTCTCTCCTGAAGAGCTGACTCAAAAGACATTAGAACTGGGACAAGGCGAACTGAACGATACAGGCGCATTGTGTGTAAGCACCGGAAAATTCACGGGCCGCTCTCCTAAAGACAAATTCACGGTTAAGGACGCTATCACTGAACACAGTGTTGATTGGGGTGATGTAAACATCGCTTTCTCTCCGGAGGCTTTCGACAAACTGTACGATAAAGTAGTAGCGTATCTGGGTGGTAAAGAAGTATGGGTTCGCGATGCGTATGCTTGTGCTGATCCTAAATACCGTCTGAACATCCGCGTGGTAAACGAAACACCATGGGCTAACCTGTTCTGTAACGACCTGTTCCTGCGCCCTTCTGCTCAGGAAATAGAAACACAGACTCCTGATTGGCACATCATTCAGGCACCTAGTTTCCAGGCAGATCCTGCTGTAGATGGTACACGTCAGGCAAACTTCACTATCGTAAATTTTACCCGTAAAGTTATCCTGATAGGTGGTTCTGCTTACACAGGCGAAATGAAGAAAGGCATCTTCGGCGTACTGAACTTTGTACTGCCGCACGATCATAAAGTACTGAGCATGCACTGCTCTGCAAACGAAGGTAAAGATGGCGATGTTGCCCTGTTCTTCGGTTTGAGCGGTACCGGTAAAACTACCCTGTCTGCAGATCCTAACCGCGCATTGATTGGTGACGACGAACACGGCTGGGCAGATGGTTCTGTATTTAACTTTGAAGGCGGTTGCTATGCAAAATGTATAGACCTGAGCGCTGAAAAAGAACCACAGATCTTCAACGCTATCAAGCCAAACGCGCTGTTGGAAAACATCAAGTTTGTAGCAGGCACTAAAACAGTAGATTATGCAGATGGCAGCATCACTGAAAATACACGTGCTGCATATCCAATCTACCACATCGAGAATGCAAAAGAACCATCTTACGGTGGCGATCCTAAAAACATATTCTTCCTTACTTGTGATGCGTTCGGTATCCTGCCTCCAATCAGCAAACTGACTAAAGGCCAGGCTATGTACCACTTCATCAGCGGTTATACAGCAAAAGTTGCAGGTACTGAAGTTGGTGTTACAGAACCACAAACTACGTTCTCTGCATGTTTCGGCCGTGTGTTCCTGCCTTTGCACCCAACTAAATATGCTGAGTTGCTGGGTAAGAAACTGGAAGAGCACTCAGACGTAAACGTATGGCTCATCAACACAGGTTGGAGCGGTGGTGCTTACGGTACAGGTAGCCGTATGAAGCTGAGCTACACACGTGCTATGATTACTGCTGCTATGAATGGTGAACTGAACAATGTAGAATACAAAGCGCATCCTACATTTGGCGTACTGGTACCACAAAGCGTACCGGGTGCACCTGCAGAAATCCTGAATCCACGCGATACATGGGCAGATAAAGAAGCATACGATAAGAAAGCTAACGAACTGGCACAACTGTTCGTCAACAACTTCAGCAAATATGCTGCACAGGCTAATGAAGAAATCATGGCTGCTGCACCAAAAGTGATGGAGAACGCTTAATTGAGTTTTAACCGCTCTGAATTATAAAACCCCGACCAGATGGTCGGGGTTTGTTTTTTTAGTAACTTTAATTATACTCAATAACCTATGAGACTTATTTCAATAGCACTTTTGCTGATAGTAGTAATTTCCGCGTGCAAAAAAGACAACCAAAACAGTGTTGCAAACAATACTAACACCACAAGACCGCCAGGTACTTTTTCAGGCAATTATGCAATTTTCGATAGTGTTTACACTTGGACATCAAACGCCTCAGGCGATATTACAGAAATCACACACCACCCGCTAAACAGACAATTGACTATATCTTTCGATACTGCTGCAAACTATATTTTAGCCGGGAAGGATACATTTAGCTACAACAATAAATACCCGGCGTATGCAGGGTATTACAAGTATTTTTCCAACCCCAACGATTGTGATAAAATAACCCTAACCAACGATTCTGTTTTTATCAGCTATTCTCGATATCTGGGCGGCCATATGTACGAAAGCAAAGTATTAAAAGGCTACAGAAAATAGCTGTTATTTAGCAGCTACCAGCTCTCCTATTAATTGGCTGTCACCAACTATCCATACTTTATCTCCATCCTCAAACATAGTATTCGATTCCGGATTCAGGATGCGTTTGCCATCACGCTCTATACCTACTATCAGTCCGTTAGTTTTTTCGCGTATGCCACTATCGCGAATGGTTTGTCCTAACAGTGGGGAGTTTTCATTCAATACCAATTTTTTCAGCACTACCTCCCGTGTTTCCTGCGCGGCAAGGCTTTGCCCGTTTTCAGGTTCTATGTATTTCTTAAATGCCTCCAATTGTTCATCTGTACCTATCACAAACAGTTTATCTCCCGGGTACAGGCGCTCATACCTACCCGGTGCGGGTATCGTATGCAGCTCCCCACGCTTTATCATGGCTATGTTGATGCCAAAGCGTTCGCGTATCTGCATTTCTTCCAATGTGTTACCCGTACATACAGCACCTGCAGGGAAAGTAATACGTGCAATATGCGCATCCCACGGTGCCAATTCCCGCATACTTGCCTTCGCCTCTTGTAGCTCACGATGATAGAAATTGAACATAAACCTGTTCTCGAGCTTGATGTAGAATTTATGTATGCGCTTAGAGAATATTGCCGCAAAGCTTACCAATATTATCGCACCACCAATAGCCACTATTACAGGGAAAAAGCTAAGCATGAACAAGCTGATATAGACAATAGAAATACCTGCCCTTACCAGCCGCAAAAATAGCAATGGTGCTCTGTACCGTCTGTTGCTCCACAACAATGCAGTAGATTCCGGCGCAACCTTGCGCAATACCAATGCCCACAAAAATGGCGACATGGCTGCTAGGCACAATACAGCTGTTATGATATGCGTCCACACATCAGACTTTACATAATCATCTACCCACCACAATACATATTTTGCAAACAGGAAGATGATACCAATGATGACCAACGAGAATACAATAATAATTACCAGTGTTGCCTGTATCACCTTTCGCCAATCACTGGCAGTGGTTATAGACTGCGCACCAGTACTATACCTATCCAGTGCTTTTCTCCATTTTACAGGCAGCAATTTATCTGCCAACTCATAAGTAGGCCCAGCAAGTTTTATTAGGTAAGGTGTGGAGAATGTAGTAACTGCCGATACTGCCACAGCAATGGGGTACAGGAAGCTACTTGTAACACCTAATGTAACACCCAGTGTAGCAATAATAAAAGAGAACTCACCTATCTGCCCCATGCTCATACCTGCATGTATAGCACGTTTCAGTGGTTGGCCGGCAATCAATGCACCTGCTATTACGTGCAGCACTTTACCCACAATCAACGTCAATGTTATAATAAGTATCGGCCCTGAATAGTCCACCAATACTTTAGGGTCTATCAGCATACCTACCGATACAAAGAACACCGCCCCAAATAAATCCTTAACAGGCTGTACGATGTGTTCTATCCTTTCTGCCTGTGTTGTTTCTGCCAGTATAGAACCCATTACAAACGCACCCAATGCAGGAGAAAACCCTGCAAGCGACGAAAGCATCACCATGCCAAGGCACATACCTATTGCCAGTACCAACAACGTCTCGTTATTCAAGTGTTTCTGTACTCGACTTAGGAACGACGGAATAAAAAAGATACCTGCCATAAACCAGAGTATCAGAAAGAATGCCAGTGTTAGGATAGATGTCAGCATCTGTGTACCGGCAAATTCGCGACTCACTGCAATGGTAGATAGCAATACCATCAACACAACAGCCACAAGGTCTTCAATTATCAATACCCCAAATACCAACTCTGCAAACTTGCGTCCCTTCAGTCCCATCTCATCGAAAGAGCGGAGAATAATCGTTGTGGATGCTATACTCATGATACCACCCAGAAATATGCAATCCATTAGTGGCCAGCCTAGCAGCTTACCCAGTATGAATCCAATGCCCAACATAGCAGATACTTCTATCAATGCTGTGATGGACGATGTACCGCCTACATGCATCAGTTTCTTAAAACTGAATTCCAACCCGAGCGTAAACAATAAAAATATAACACCTATATCTGCCCATGCACGCACATTCTCTATGTCCGTTACCGTAGGAAATAGTTTGAAGTTGGGACTCACCAGCAGTCCTGCCAGTATATAGCCAAGCACCACAGGTTGCTTCAGTTTTTTAAACAGCAATGTGGTAATACCTGCCACTATCAGTATCAGCGCAAGGTCTTGTATAAGATGTGGTAAATGATTCATGCCTCTTTATAAAAATAATGCTTCATAACCGTAGTTTTTACATTCATCCTGTTAAATGCATAAGCCTTTCAGATTAAGCTTATTAACCCACACATAAAATTTCAGGGCATTTGTAGATAGATACGCTATTTATGAGAAGCACTCTTCTATTTCTATGTATCTTTAAGGCAAAGAATTATTGTAAGATGCGCACTTGTATTTATGCTATTGTTTGTTTGCTGATGTTGTCGGGGTTTAATGCGTCGGCTCAATGCCCTGCTGCAACACCATCCCTTATACATATACAATCAGACAGCGTAAGTATAGCGTGGGCATTTGCAGGTGCGGGCGTTTATGAATATGCTGTATTGCCTGCCAGTACTGCTGCACCCACTACAGGCACATCTACATCACTGGTTACAGCAGGCGTTGGCGGCCTTGCACCGGGTGTTGCTTACAAAGCATGGCATCGCACTTACTGCGGCGCAAGTTTGTTCACGCCATGGACATCACTCAGTTTCTCTACTCCATGCGGCGCCCCTGGCACTATAAGCGTAACAAATGCAAAAGCAGATAGCGCAGATATAACCTGGACTGCTGTAAGCCCAGGAGCTAATTATCAATATTATGTAGATACTGTAAGTACCACACCTACATCCGGTACACCCATTAATACAAACACAGTGCGTATAAAAGGTTTGAAGCCTGCTAAAACTTATTATGCTTTTGCACGCACCAGTTGCGGCAGCAGCGTGTACTCTGCATGGGCTATGCAATCGTTCTTTACTCCATGGTCGGTAGGAGTTAACAATATCGCTGCAGGTAATGAAATAAGCATTTACCCGAATCCGGCAAAAGATATATTGTACATTAAAAACAATAATACTCCTTTCCTATTGCTGATTGCAAATATGAGTGGCAAGACTGTATTGGCTACAGAAGTACATACAGGCACTAATGCTATCAATATCAGCACCTTAAGCCAAGGTGTATATATGATGCGCTATTTGCAAGGTGAGGAAGTACAGGTTAAAAAGCTTTTAAAAGACTAATAAATAGCAATTTCCTATAATCTTATACCAGCTTTCATAAAATAGCTTTTGACAGATAGCCTCAAACATTCAAAATCGACAAACGTTAACCGGCGCTTAACTAAAGATTACAGGTATTTGTTATCTTTGCAGCAGAGATATAGAAGGTAGAGAGGCCAAAATATTTCAAAAATATGAAACAGTATATCTCGCTGCTAGCAATAGCAATTTTTACAATCTTTGTTTATTCCTGCAATAAGGGTACAGTGGTAACGTATCCGGAGAATTTGAATCAGGGTTATAACGATAATGAAATTACCTACGATCAGATAAATGGTACATACAGAATGTATGATAGTATTCACTTTGTTGGTATAGAAGCATATCAGCAAATTGATAACAAATTCAAACATAGTATCAACCATACCGAAACTGTAAAAATCAATATTGAAAATGGCGTTGGTGCTTTCAACCTTCGTGGACTGCATTTTGTAGAAAGCAGAGGTGTGATGAGCGAATATATAGCTCCGAATCCGGGTTATGATATAACTAAAATATGGTTCCGTAGGGATAGTATATATGTAAACTATCTGATGCGCGCATACAAGCCCGATAGTGTTCTCAGCATCACGTTGATGGGTTATAAAGTAAAATAAAAAGAGGCGCAGATTGCGCCTCTTTTTATTTATCGTCTTTCCATCGCCATAGCATCAGGCATGCATAGGTTCTGTAAGGGCTCCATTTGGCAGATAGCTTCAGCATTTTTTCTTTCATCGCTTTCTTATCTGTCATATCTATACCATACACTTTGGCCATGCCCTGTTGAATACCCAAGTCATCTACTGCAAACACATCTTCTCTACCTAGCGTAAACATCAGCAGCATCTCAACCGTCCATTTCCCCACACCCTTTATGGGCAGCAGAAAATCCATCACCTCTTCGTTACTCATCTTATACAGCTTCTTGTCCTCCATGCCATGTTCCAGCGCATAGCGCGCTACGTTTTGTACATAGGTCACTTTCGCGTTCGATAAGCCAATTGCCCGCAGTGTTTCATGCGGCATATCTGCTATCTGTTGCGGTGTGGGCTCCTTACCATCAAACAACAGCAGAAAACGCTTGAATATCACATCTGCCACCTTGGTACTTAGTTGCTGGCTCATGATGGATGCACACAAACGCAGGCATATATTCTTTCGTTTCTTCAATTCCAGATCGGGGAATGCTGCTACCAGCTTTTGCAGCTTCTTGTCTTTAGAAAGATGTTCGTGGTATACGGCTTTGGTAATGCTCTTTGCCATAAATATGCTTTAACAAATAATAGTTGTATTTTTGCAGTAGTAAAATGATGATGCGATTTTCAACAAATATCAGTATTCCCGTTCACTAACCGGCAATCTGTAACCAAAATAGCAGTTACAGAAAATCCGTAACCGTTTGTAACCATTTTACCTGAAACACACCATCACATTAAAACAAACAAACATATTAACTAACCAAGCAATAACTTATCTTTGCACCCAATCAAATCTTAATACATTCAGGAAAATGAAGAATACTCCATTTACTCAAAAACACATCGACCTCGGTGCTAAAATGGCCGAATTTGCAGGTTATAACATGCCTATATCTTATTCGGGCATTAACGAAGAGCACCAGACAGTACGCAACAATGCAGGTGTATTTGATGTAAGCCATATGGGCGAATTCATCCTGAAAGGGCCTGATGCATTGGATCTGATTCAGCGTGTTACTACCAACGACGCATCTAAACTGACAGATGGCAAAGCACAATACTCTTGCCTGCCAAATAACGAAGGCGGTATTGTAGACGATTTGCTGGTATACTGTGTTGAAACCAACAATGTATACATGCTGGTTGTAAATGCATCGAACATAGAAAAAGACTGGAACTGGATAAGCCAACACAATACAAAAGGTGTTGAGATGCACAATATATCTGACAAAACAGGCCTGTTAGCTGTGCAAGGCCCTAAGGCTGTGCAGTACATGCAAACGCTTACAGATATGGACATCACCAACCTGAAGTACTACACCTTTACAAAAGGCACATTTGCAGGTATTGAAAACGTACTGGTAAGCGCTACAGGATATACAGGTGCAGGTGGTGTTGAAATCTACTTCGAGGATAAAGACAACAATGCAGAGGTAATCTGGAACAAGATATTTGAAGCAGGTGCTACAGGTGGCATGAAGCCGATAGGCCTTGCTGCACGCGATACACTGCGTCTTGAAATGGGCTTCTGTTTGTATGGCAATGATATAGACGATACTACATCTCCGCTGGAAGCAGGTTTGGGCTGGATTACAAAATTCACGAAAGACTTCACTTCACGCAGCATATTCGAAGCACAGAAAGCAGAAGGCCTGAAGCGCAAACTGGTAGGTATCGAAATGGTAGACAAAGGTATTCCTCGCCACCACTACAAAGTGCAGGATGCTAATGGCAACGAGATTGGTTTCGTTACTTCTGGTACACAAGCACCAAGCCTTGGCAAAGCTATAGGCATGGCTTATGTAACCAAAGAAAACGCAGCAGAGGGTACAGAAGTATTTGTTGCCGTTCGCGATAAAGCATTGAAAGCTAAAGTGGTGAAAATACCATTTGCATAGTTTGTAACATCACTAATCATTTTAAACTATAACCAATATTATATGAAAATTATTCCTTTAGGAACGATACTGCTTTTACTTTGTTTTACTATCAATTCAAGTGCACAATGTAGATTAGACAAATCAAATTGGACCCTAGTCTTTAATGAAGACTTTGACAGCTATAGCGGCAGTGTTAATAATCTACTTGGCTATTTCAGCCCATGGAGAGGTATAAAAGAAAGTACACCGTCATTAGATGGCTGGGGCTCAGAATATTATGACCCTAGTCAAATTTCGTTAGTACCGGATGGTGGAGGCGGTCATTTATTAAGACTTACGGCAACACAAACATCGGCTAAAGATGCAAGTGGTAATTTACTCCCATTTGGAACTTATGGAGGGAAAACTAAATGGTACAAATCAGGGATGCTAACATTTAAAGATGATCTTAATGGTACAAGTATAAATGGTAATGCACTTCCTTTTGATCCTGGACCAAACCCCAACCCAAATAATGATCGGGGGTATGCTTATGGAATGTTTGAAGTACGTGCCAAATTTCCTTCAGGCCCAGCTGGCGTATGGGATACTTGGCCAGCTCTTTGGCTAATCGGTGTGTTTTCTGAAATTGACATTGTTGACGAAACCATAGATAACACAAATAATATTTTAATGCAAAATGTACTTGACTGGGGTAGTTTCCCAGGCTACCCAAAAGGAACGGCTTGGATCAAGGGTAATAGTACAACAAACGGGGATACTTATCAGGGTTCAAAAAGCTATAATACAGGAGATGTAGTTATCTTTAATCATTACTATTATACTGCATCAACCTATATCCCAAACAGTGTTTGTGGGATGACAAAGGCATATAGCAATACAATAGATCTGACCAATACATTCAATACCTATACTGCTGTATGGACACCAGATAAAATCACTTTTTTCTTTAATGGTGTTGAGGTTAATACAATATTATCTTCAGAAATAAGCTTTACATACAGCCCTCTTCGTTTTATACTTAGTTTGGAAATGCACGAAGGTATTGCAGGCTTGAGTACAACTGAGATAAAATCATACCATATGGACGTAGAATACGTACGGGTTTATAAACCTACAGGTTATGATCCCATTACAAATAATTCAGCAAGTCTTTATAGTCTGACTCCTTATAAATCCACACAAGAATGGGTTAATATACAAGCATACGAAGCAGGCACAGGAAATAAATTTGACGTACATTACAATGCCGGCATTAGTAAAGACCTGTCAAATAATGATGTAGTATACTATAGGGATATTAATAACCAAATATTCAAAGCAACCAAAAATTTAAATGGTGATCCATGGACAAAAACATGGATATCTTATGACTACGGTTATAATAATGTTCCAGGAGATGAAATTGATGGTTACTTAGCATATAACCATGTGTTTGATAAGGTATTTTACAGATCTTCCAGTGGCTACATAAGGTGCCTAAATCACAATCAAAATGGTAACTGGTCACAAATTAACCCTATTCCTCCTGCTACAATACCAGGTATTGTAAACACACCATACAGCATAGGGATCACTACATCTAGTGGGGATGTCATATATCATGGTGCAGACAATAAAATTCAAAGATTATACTATGATAATGCTACAAATAGCTGGAAACATCAAACACTTGGCAACTATAGTACTTCTTCTGACTACGTAAGAGGAGATATTCAGGTTGGCGAAACATACGATAAGTTATTTTACAAATCAGTTAATAATACACTGATGGGCATCTGGCTAGACCCAAGTACTGGAAATAGAATTTGTGTTCAAATAGACGATATTGTTTCGTCTGCTTATTCAAACCCTGATAACTATTTATCTAGTAATCCGGGAGCTATTGTATGGGCAGAACAAGCATATACAGCAGACCGTGTATTTTATATTGGAGCAGATAATAAGATTCATGATTTTTATTGGGATAATGCAACACAGTCCTGGAAACATGAACTTATACCATATCCATATGGCAGCCCTTTATTAGGGTATGCAAATGCGGATTTTGCAAAAGGGAACATTTCTTGGGATGCTTTAAGACAACGTGTAATCTATAATGGATTTGATGGCAGGCTTCAATATTTCGAAAAAGATCTAACGGGGATATGGTCACATGGTTGGTTAAACAATAATTGGAATACCACCATGTATAACTCCTATAATAGTAAATTCAACAGTAACTATATTGCATGTATAGAGTCCAATAACGACAATATTTTCTATGTTGATAAAGACAGTTATTTGAGAGCTTTGAATTACGCACTTTGTGAGGTCAATCTTGACTGCAATGACGGAACAACAACTCAAATTTCGAAAACTACAACTGGACAACAGACACATACGTATATGCATAACAGATCTAATCAATATTTCAACAATCCTGAAAGTTCTGCAGGGAATCCATTATACGATAGTAAAAATAATTCCATTGATATCTACCCTAACCCTACTAATGGGGTAAGTTATTTAGAGTATAGTCCTGATTATAAAAGGGTATTATTGTTTGATGCTTATTATTCATTGGTTGGTGAGCTTCCTCTTGTAAATCAAGATAATAAGCTTGTTATCGACCTTAAAAAATATCCTAAGGGTATTTATTTCTTAAAGATAGAATCCTCTAATAAGGTAAGCAATCTTAAATTAATAAAAAATTAATACCCGCAAAAAAAATGCTAGGTATTACTAACAAATAGCGGCACTTAGCATGGCATTAAACCACTTGCGACATAACAGATTTATTCAGTAAATGGCCATAACATTAGTGGCCATTTACTATTATATTTAAATTGTAAAACAACATACGAACAATGCTATCTCGTATATCCTATTTTATTTGCACGCTTATAATTGCTTACGGATGTCTGTTTTTTTATCCTAAATGGAATCTTAAACAGGGAGAGGCTGCTATTGGGTGGGACGTGAGCGGCTACTACTGGTATCTACCCTCGGTGTTTATTTACAAAGATCTGAAGCAACAATATTTTGCCGATAGTATTCTTAAAAAATACCAGCCTACCCCTGAGCTGCAACAGTTTACCCCAAACAAAGATGGTGATGGCAATGTAATGAGCTACTCTGCAGGTATGGCGGTTATGTACCTGCCCTTATTTACTGTAGCACATATAGCAGCACCAATGCTTGGCTATCCTGCAGATGGCTTTTCGCCACCATACCAGTTTGCTCTGCAAGTGGGCAGCATGCTGATAGGGCTTATAGGCTTATGGTATTACAGACGTTTCCTGCTTTATTACTTCGAAGACAAAGTAGTTGCTGTATTGTTGTTGTTAATGGCACTGGGCACCAACTATCTCAACTTTACATCTATAGACAGCCCGCAATCGCACAACTGGCTCTTTGTGTTATATGTATTTCTTTTGCTGAATACACGTCAATTCTATCTTACACCAAGTTATAAATATGCCATAAGGATCGGAGCACTCTGTGGCATTGCTATATTAGCCCGCCCATCAGAAATGACGTCTATACTCATTCCATTACTATGGGGGCTAAATAGTTTATCATTACCGGATATAAGAAAACACCTGCAGTTCTTAAAGCAACACCTATCTCATATTGCGTTATCAATAGCTGTTGTGCTTGCTATAGGCAGCATACAACTGATATACTGGAAATATAGCTCAGGCCACTGGCTATTTTATAGCTACCAAGGGCAAGGTCAGTCTTTTAGTTTTGGCCACCCACATACTTACAAATATCTTTTTAGCTACCGCAGTGGTTGGTTTATTTTCAACCCGATAGTGATGCTGGCATGGTTGGGATTTATACCACTCATCAGAAAAGGGAAAGGCCGTGTAGCTATAACTGTTTTTATGCTGGCTACGCTATATATAGTAAGCGCTTGGGATATTTGGTGGTACAGTGGTATAGGCGGCAGGGCAATGATACAGAGCTACCCAATACTGTTCATACCATTTGGCTATTTGCTCACAGAGGCTTTCAGGCGTAAATGGATGTTGTTGTTATTGACACCTGTAATGCTTGCTTTTGCTTATGTAAGCTTATGGACTACTATACAGGCACACAATGGCACCAGCCTGTTTGACGCGGAAACCATGAGCAAGGCATATTACTGGCATGTAGTAGGCCGCTGGCATATTACAGATAAAGATGAAGCAGAAAAACTGAAAGACACTGACCATATTTTCACTGGCAAACTGAAAGATCAAAAGCTGGAATACAGCGACAATTACGAAAACGACACCTCTATCCACGAAATGCCTATGCTGGCAATTGAGGGCAATAAGTCTGCATACATTAAAGAAGGATTAGAATTCAGTGCTACTGCGCGCTTCCCATTACATACAGATAAAAAATGGCTTCGCGCACAGGTTATGGTGAAATGTACAAACAAAGAGTGGAATGTATGGAACATGACGCAATTCACAGTAAAACTATTCAATAGCAAGGGCGATAATATCAAGACTAGCATGATACGACTGCATAGGTTTTTGAATGATAATGAGTTAAAGTCATTGCATATAGACCTGCAAATGCCTGATGGTGTGGAGCGCGCAGAAGTGTATTTATGGAACCCCGGAAGCAATAAGCTGCTGATGATTGACAATCTGCAGGTATGGTCTTTTAATGAATAAGTTGCGGCACTTCTAAAAGCCGTAAGTTTTTCATTTCTTTGCAAGCGAAATAGCCCCGTTAATATTAACATTAGGTATATGCTTCCAAAATACAACAGAATACTGCTGAAACTTTCCGGTGAATCTTTAATGGGCGACCGCAGCTTTGGCCTCGACCCGAAAATGCTGGAGCAGTATTCTAACGATATCAAAACTATTACAGACCTAGGGGTACAGGTAGCTATAGTAATTGGTGGTGGTAACATATACCGTGGTATGAACGAAGCAGAAACAGGTATAGAACGTGCACAGGGCGACTATATGGGCATGCTGGCAACTGTTATCAATGGTATGGCTTTGCAGTCTGCATTAGAGAAAACAGGCGTTAAAACACGTTTGTTGACGGCGATTAAAATGGAGCAGGTTGCAGAACCTTACATCCGCCGCCGCGCTATTCGCCACTTGGAAAAAGGCCGTGTTGTTATCTTCGGTGCCGGTACAGGTAACCCATACTTTACAACAGATACTGCAGGCTCGCTGAGGGCTGTAGAAATAAATGCAGATGTGATACTGAAAGGTACACGTGTAGATGGTATCTACACTGCAGACCCGGAGAAAGACCCTACTGCAACAAGGTACGAGAAGTTGTCTTTCTCAGAAGTCATCAGCCAGAACCTGAAAGTGATGGATATGACTGCCTTCACACTTTGCCAGGAAAACAAGTTGCCTATCATTGTGTTTGATATGAACACGACAGGCAACCTGCAAAAAGTAGTTGAGGGTAAAAATATCGGTACACTGGTTAGCTAATCAGCGTACACGTTTGCGCTTGTTGCGCTCATAATCTTCAAATATAAACTGTCCCAATCCATCGAGCGATGAATAAAAGGCCTTGCCGTTATTCACCTCTGTAAACTCGCGCACAAAAGATTGCAGGTACGGATCGTTGGCTATCATAAATGTTATCACAGGTATCTTCAATCTACGCAGCTGTCCCGCAAGGTTCAGTGTACGGTTCAGTATTTTGGTATCTATGCCAAAGCTGTTTTTGTAATACTTATTACCAACTTTCAGGCAAGTAGGTTTGCCATCGGTTATCATAAATATCTGCTTATTGGGATTCTTGCGTCTGCGCAGTATATCCATCGATAGCTCAAGCCCTGCAACAGTATTAGTATGGTATGGCCCTACTTGCAGGTAAGGCAGGTCCTTCATTTCTATCTGCCATGCATCATTACCAAATACCACTATATCAAGCGTGTCTTTAGGATAGCGTGTTGTTATCAGTTCGCTCAATGCCATAGCCACACGTTTGGCAGGTGTTATACGGTCTTCACCGTATAGTATCATAGAGTGAGAGATATCTATCATCAACACCGTAGATGTCTGTGTTTTGAAATCCATTTCATGAATTTCAAGATCGTCCTGTTGCATCTTAAAGCTCTCTACACCATGATTCACGAATGAATTGCGCAGACTACCTGTAAAGTCTATCGCCTCCAGTGCATCACCAAATTCATACGGCCTTGTTTCAGGGTTCAGTTCATCCCCCTGCCCGCTGCGGAATGTGTGGTGATTGCCCTGCTTCGTTTTCTTCAGCTTACCGAATATCTCGTTCAATGAGCGCTTGCGGATAGTCTGTTCAGACTTTGCAGTTATCTTATAAGCACCATCGCTTTCATTCTCCTTTAGATAGCCCTGTTCTTTCAGTTCATCTATAAAATCACCTATGCTATAGTCGTTATTGGTTAGCCCATACTTCCTATCCAACTGTGTAAGCCAGTCCAGTGCCTCTGTAGCATCACCGCTCGTGTATTGCAGCAGCTCCATAAACAAATCGAACAGTTTCTGAAACGGCGACCTGTTATCTTCCTCCCTGAATTGCGTAAATACAAATCCTTTCATCCTGACATGAAGTTACAGCCTTTAAAGCTTCTGCTGCTAATTGCATTTATCGATACAAACATTGATACTGCGCATTTTGAACAATCACCAACCTATACTGTTGTTGTAGCATGTCTGTCTTTAAGCTGGAACGTAAGCAACTCATCAGGTGCGATATGGATACCCTCTGGGCATTCTTTGCAGATGCAAGCAATCTGTCTGCCATCACACCCGATTATATGAATTTCATCGTAACCTGCGATATACCTGAAGGTGATGTATATGCAGGGCAGGTTATTACTTACAAAGTGTCGCCACTACTTGGCATACCGCTTTATTGGATGACGGAAATAACCCATGTGGAGCGCAATAAGCGTTTTGTGGACGAGCAGCGGGTAGGCCCTTACAAAATGTGGCATCACCAGCACCTGTTCGAGCAGACTGATAAGGGTATTATGATGACCGATATTGTGCATTATCGCTTGCCATTGGGTATTCTTGGCAATATTGCACACGCACTCTTCGTAAAGAAACAATTACGGGATATATTTGACTATCGGTACCAACAGATAGAAAAACGTTTCAATAAATAAACTTTTACAAACTGTTATTGTTTTACAAGCAAAATAAGGTACTGTGGATACTGCAGAAATGAATAGGTTCAGCATTAAGGATATTGAAAACCTCACAGGTATCAAAGCGCATACTATACGCATTTGGGAGCAACGCTATGGTATTTTGCAACCAAAGCGTACACCTACCAATATACGCTACTATGATGCGTTGGATCTGAAAACGGCGCTACGCATATCGCTCCTGAACAATTACGGCTACAAGATTTCGCGCATTCATGAAATGAGTGATGAGGAGATGAACTCCCTCATTCAGAAGATTAATGACAAGGACTTCAAGCTGCAAGTACTGGTAAATGAACTGCTGGAAGCCACATTGGCTATGGATATAGACAAGTTTGAAAGACTTGTAAATGAATACTTGCGTAAATATGGTATTGAGCAAACAATAGAGCAGCTTGTGTTCAACTTTTTGGAGAAGATTGGTTTGATGTGGATGACAGACAGGCTTTTCCCTGCTCAGGAACACATGGTGAGTAATGTAGTATATCGCAAACTGGCAGTTGCTATAGAAGGTTTACCACCAAAAGAAGCAGACGCTAGCCCATCCGTACTGTTGTTTTTGCCCGAAGGTGAAATACACGATATAGGTTTGATGTATGTAAATTATCTGCTACACAAATACGGTAAAAACCCGATATATCTCGGCGCTAACTCACCCATCAAAGACGTGAAGATGGTTGTTGAAGCCAAACATCCTAACTACCTCTATGTTCACCTTACATCTGTAGCATCAGACTTTGATGTAAACAAATATGTACAAAAGCTACACAACATCTTCCCCGAAAGTAAAATTCTGGTATCAGGTAGCCTGTTGAACGTAACCAAGCAAATACCTGTAAAGAATGTGCAATTCATGTACACGCTACAACAAGTAAGAGACCTTCTTATAGCTTTAAATTAAAATATCTAACTAATTATCTAGCAGGCTGAAAATTAATTTTCAGCCTGTTTTTTTTATACAAGCCTGATTTTCAATGGATTCCATTTTGTTTAAGAAAAGACCATGAAAGGATAAACAAAATCTATTTCGTTGGAATGTGTTCGTGTTTAACTTCGTACACGTAAAAGTTAAACAATATGACAACGGCAGATTTTAATTCGATGGTAGTACGTCATAGCGACTTTTTAAGACCTTATGCAGTATCGCTGACGCACGACAATGAAGATGCAAAAGATTTGTTTCAGGAAACTATGATGCGCGCATTGCTAAACAGGGAGAAGTATCAGTTTGGTACCAACCTGAAAGCTTGGTTATATACCATCATGCGCAACATCTTCATCAACAATTACAGGCGCAATAAGAAATTCACCAAAGTATCGGGTGATGCACCTTCTGAAAATGTGATGTATAATGCAGACAAAACTGCGTACAACGAAGGCTGGAACAATGTAAGGCTTAGTGAAGTGAAGAAAGCTGTTGATGACCTGCCGCAGGTATTCCGTCTTTCTTTCGAGCTGCACTATACCGGATATAAGTATCAGGAAATTGCAGACTTGCTGAACGAGCCGCTTGGCACTATCAAGAGCCGCATACATTTTGCCCGCAAAATGTTAATGTCAAAATTGGACAGGTAATATTTCTTAAATTTAGTCAGTACCCTGTATTGGAAAAGATAATTGTAATAGGAAGTGGTTTTGCCGGTTTATCCGCAGCGTGTTTTCTGGCCCAACAGGGTGCAGACGTTACAGTTGTGGAAAAGAACGAACAGCCGGGCGGCAGGGCAAGGGTTTTCAGGAAGAATGGTTTTACGTTCGATATGGGCCCTAGCTGGTACTGGATGCCCGATATTTTTGAACGCTTTTTCAATCAGTTTGGTAAGTCTGCCAAAGACTATTATACACTTAAAAGGCTCGACCCATCTTACCGTGTTTTCTGGGATGATGAAGTAGCCGATATACCTGCAAGCTTTAACGAGTTGCAGGCATTCTTCGAATCTAAAGAAGCAGGTGCAGGACAAAAGCTGGAAGCCTTTATGAAAGAGGCAGCCTACAAATACGATGCGGGTATCAACAAGTTTGTACACAAGCCTGGACTGTCTATATTCGAATTCATGAACTGGGATGTATTAAGTTCCCTATTCAAGATAGACATGTTTACCTCTATGCACACGCATGTGCGTAGTTTCTTCAAACATCCGAAACTGTTGCAACTGGCAGAGTTCCCAATACTCTTTCTGGGTGCGCTGCCACAAAACACACCTGCCCTCTACAGCCTCATGAACTATGCCGATATGAAACTGGGTACATGGTACCCTGATGGTGGCATGGGCAAGATTGTAGACGGTATGTATGAACTGGCACAAAGTCTGGGTGTGCAATTCAAATTCAACGAACCTGTACAAAAAATAAATGCATGGGGCACTGAGGCTACAGGCGTTACTACAGACTATGGTGTGTATCGCAGCGATGCAGTAGTAGTAGCATGCGATTATCATCATGCTGATAGCGAACTGCTGGCTGATGAATTTAAAAACTATACCGAAGACTATTGGGATAAGCGCAGCATGGCACCATCTTGCCTGTTGTACTATTTGGGTGTAAACAAAAAAATAGATGGCTTATTGCACCACAACCTGTTTTTCGATGCACCATTTGAGAAACATGCGGCAGAGCTATATACTACTCCAAAGTGGCCTGAAAATCCATTGATGTATGTATGTTGCCCGTCAAAGACAGATGCTACAGTAGCACCTGAGGATAGCGAGAATCTTTTTGTACTGATACCTGTAGCACCGGGT
The DNA here is from genome assembly GCA_002389765.1 of Bacteroidetes bacterium UBA4414. Taxonomy (GTDB): domain Bacteria; phylum Bacteroidota; class Bacteroidia; order Chitinophagales; family Chitinophagaceae; genus Polluticoccus. The sequence continues at coordinate 39,783 of DGQM01000023.1, forward strand.
ATGGAAGACAATGAAGATATTAAAGAGCACTATTACAAAATAATCATGCGCAGGCTTGAAAAAAGGCTGGGTACTAATATACAGGATGCAATAGTGTACAAGCGCAGCTATGCCCACAACGATTTTGTGGCAGACTACAACGCATTCAAAGGCAATGCTTACGGCCTTGCCAATACACTGATGCAGACGGCTATTTTGAAGCCATCTATCAAAAACAAGAAACTCATTAACCTGTACTATACCGGGCAGCTTACTGTTCCCGGGCCAGGCGTTCCTCCATCACTTATTTCGGGCGAGGTGGTGGCCAATCAATTATTGCATCAACTAAAACAAAAAACTACCTGACTATGATATCACTGTTTCATCAAGTGTGCCATGAGTGTAGTGAGGCGGTAACGAAGCGATACAGCACTTCGTTTTCCAGTGCTATCAAACTGCTGCATAAAGACTTGCGCGCACCTATATTCGATATATATGGTTTCGTAAGGTTTGCAGACGAGATAGTTGACACTTTTCATGATTATGACAAGGAAACACTATTGAATGATTTTGAGGCAGAAACATGGAAGGCTATCAATACAGGTATCAGCCTTAATCCTATACTGCACAGTTTTCAGCATGTAGTGCGCAAATACAATATACCGCATGATTTAATAGTAGCATTCCTGCACAGTATGCGTCTGGATCTGAACAAGACAGATTATAAAACTGTACACGAACTGAACGAATATGTATATGGTTCTGCAGAGGTGGTAGGACTGATGTGCTTGTGTGTGTTTTGCGAAGGCGACATGCAACAATACGAAGCACTGAAAGGAGAAGCAAGAAGCTTAGGCGCAGCGTTTCAGAAGATAAACTTCCTCCGAGATATACAGGCAGATTTCAACAATCTGAACCGCACGTACTTTCCAGACTTTGACTTCTATCGTTTTGATCAACATACAAAACAACGTATAGAAGAAGATATAGAAAAAGACTTTGCAGCTGCGCTGGAAGGCATACGTAAACTACCGTGGAAAGCACGCTTTGGTGTCTATACTGCATATAGATACTATTATGCGCTGTTCGAAAAAATAAAGGGCATGCAACCTGCACGTGTATTACAGCAGCGTGTTCGTGTACCCGATTATCAAAAAGCATTCATCATCTTTTCGGCGAGCCTCAACAACCGCCTGAATATGATATAAAACTGAGGAGTATGTTGTACGACAAAAACAACGTGATAGTTGTAAACGAGAAAGACGAATGGTTGGGCTCTATGGAAAAACTTCAAGCTCATAAAGAAGGTGTACTGCACAGAGCCTTTTCCGTATTCGTAGTGAATGATAAAAATGAATTGTTGTTGCAACAACGCGCAGAGGATAAATACCACTCTGGCGGCTTGTGGAGCAACACATGTTGTTCTCACCCTGCACCGGGAGAAAGCACTACAGCAGCAGCACACAGAAGGCTGCAGGAAGAAATGGGCTTCGACTGCGATATTGAAAAAATATTCGAACTCCGCTATAAATCAGACGTAGGAAACGGGCTGATTGAAAACGAATACGACCACATCTTTATAGGTTACCACAACGGCACAGCAAAGTTGAATAGCAGCGAAGCTAAAGATGCAAAGTTTGTAGGTATTGAAGAACTATTAAGCTGGATGAAGAAAGAGCCACAAGCATTTACTGCATGGTTCCATCTTGCAGTACCACGTTTTATAGACTACCTTACACAACAAGAAAAAGCTGCCTGATTATTTTGAGTACACCTTCCAAGAAAGCCATCATCATAGGTTCGGGAATAGCGGGTCTTGCAAGTGCTGCAAGATTGGCATCGCGAGGCTATGATGTACATGTGTTTGAGAAAAACGATTTCTTCGGCGGCAAGCTGGCACTGCACGTGCAAGATGGCTATGCATTTGATATGGGGCCTTCCATTTTTACACAACCTTTTGTACTGGAGGACCTATTCAATTTCTGTGGCAAAAAATTCAGCGATTATTTCAGATACAAGAATCTTACGGTTAATACACACAATTTCTTCAACGACGGCACAGTCATACATGCCTACAAAGGCAAAGAAAAGTTTGTGGCAGAGATACGTGAAAAATTGCAGATAGATACATCGCGCCTTGAAAGCTACCTGCTGGAAGCGGAGCGTATGTATAATGATATCGGCAAGATATTTCTGGACGAGCATATACACGACCTGCAAACATGGACAACAGCTCGCATACCCAAAGCACTAAAAACGCTTAAGTGGCAATACCTGCTGAAATCTATGCACGATTATCACGAGCAAAAACTACAGCATCCTAAACTGGTGCAGATGTTCGATAGGTTTTCTACCTACAATGGTTCTAATCCATTTGAAGCACCTGCTATGCTGAGCATGATAGCACATCTTGAAATGAACGATGGTGCTTACTATCCCGAAGGTGGCATGATAAGTATACCAAATGCTGTGTACAAACTATGCAACGACTTGGGCGTACAGTTTCATTTCAACAGCAAAGTTGAGCGCATCATATTGGAAGATGGCAAAGCAAAAGGCATTGTTACAAATGGTAAAGAGCACCGTGCAGATATCGTAGTTACAAACAGCGATGTATTTTATAGCTACAACGATTTGCTGCAAGACAAAGAAAAAGGCACTGATATTGGCAAAATGGAACGTAGCACCAGTGCTATGATTTTTTATTGGGGCATTAATAAGGAATACCCACAGCTTGATTTGCACAACCTCTTCTTCTCCGATAATTATCGTGAGGAGTTCGACCATATATGTAAGTTGAAAAAGCCATATCACGACTCAACTATCTACATCAACATTACATCAAAAATGGAGTCTCAGCATGCACCTGCAGGTTGCGAAAATTGGTTTGTATTTGTAAACAAGCCTGCCATTATAGAGGCAGATGAAGACAAAGTAACAGCTGAGATACGTAAACACACGATTGTTAAGCTAAGTCGCCTGCTGGGTGAGGATATTACGCCGTATATCGCTACAGAACATACACTTACACCAACATCTATACAAAGCCGTACCAATAGCTATCTGGGGGCATTATATGGTACTGCATCCAACAATAAGATGGCTGCATTCAAACGCCACAGCAATGTATCATCTCAATACAAAGGATTGTACTTTGCAGGTGGAAGTGTACACCCCGGTGGGGGCATACCTCTCTGCCTGCGTTCGGCAAAGCTGGCTGTAGATAAAATACTTACTGCTTAGTTTTCGTAACAACCAATATCAGGTGTAGACGGGTCACGTGGTTTACCGTCCAAATCGCTTGTTACAGCGGGTGTTAATGGCAACCCCTTAGCAATGGCAGGTGAGCCTGATTTGAGTCTGAAATTGAATGCCTGATAATTCTCGAACTGCGGATCCTGATTCAGTATACAATTAGTCACAACAGCATCAGACGATAATGCTTCTGCATTTTTTATCAGGCAATTATTCAGGCTTACATTGAATGTATTATTACCACGCTTTTTGATGAAACATTCATTTTCTAAAGAGCCCCAGATAATGCAGTTATCTAACTGAGCAATCAAATCGCCCGATACATAGCTTACATCATCAATATCTCTGTAGTTTATCAATGCCAATACCGGATTATCTATGTGGCTAATTTTATTACTGCTATAGGTAATCAAATCACAATGACGTAGATAGTACCCCCCGCCTTCAAATGTTGCCAATGTCTGCGCACCACATGCATTAATCAAGCAGTTTTCTGCTACCAACGTACTACCAAATGCAAGTATACCATAGCCTATAGAATTCTCAACAATACAATTGCGCATTGTGAGCATAGCTTTTGAGTCATTAATTGTATCCTGATTGATTTGTATAGCGGCGGGAGAGAATACACCACTACCCAATTTGGTACTGTTGCCGCAGTTGCGCAGTATCACATAGTTCATCAGGTTATCGTGACTGGTTTTATTGAAGTATAAACCACCCCACTCACCGGGGTAGCCTACGTTGCCAAAATATTTCCTGTCCAATCTGTCTCCCTGAAAGACGATACTATCTTTCTTCGTACCAACTGCATTTAGTGTCCCCCATATCAGCAAGCGGCTGTCTGCATGTACATATATTCTGCAACCTGCAGGTATTGTCAGTGTTTCTCCAGCATCAATCAGTGCGTTATTGATGATGACATAAGGCTTATCCGTTTTCCACGTTTGCGTCTTCATCACACTGTCGCGTATATAGTATGCATTCTGTCCGTAAGCCATAAACGGAATGGAAAACGCTTTACCATTCATCGTAGCAACCAGCTTATCATGTACTACAAATGGAATAGTACTATCGTTCGGATTAATATTGACAGTGGCAAACACATACATGCTATCCTTTGCTGCCAGCTCTACGTTCGATACATCATTACCAGGTATACCATTCACATTCAGCTTAAAGTAAGAACTACTACCTGTTTGCAGTTTGATATTGCTGATGTTTACCTTCTGGTCTTGCGGATTGTAAATCTTTACCTGTGCAGTATAGCTACCCATCGTAGTAAACACGGTATCAAAATTGAGGGTATCAACCGAAAACCGTAGCTCACCACCTGTATTCAGGAACTTCTCTTTTTTGCACGATGTATTAAAAACGGTCATCAATGCTACAAAGAGCAGAATGATGCCGGCCGTAAATCTATTCATCTGGTATTATCAGGATTTGCTAAATCTATGAACGTAAATATCCATCATTTATTTTAAACATTCAGCTTTGCTTTGCCGCATCCAGCCATTACTTTTGCCCTTTGTATGGCATGTATCACGTTGTTATCAGACTTTGGCCTGCAAGATGCCGCTGTGGCGTCTGTTAAAGGCTTGCTGTTTCAACATGCCCCTGCATTGCCTGTGTTCGATATATCGCATATGGCAGAGCCCTATCACATGCAGCAGGCAAGCTACCTGCTCAAAATGGCTTATGGTAATTTCCCTAAGGGAAGCTTCCATGTCGTGCTGTGTGATGTGTACCATGTAGCCAAACCTACGATGGTACTCTGCATGAAAGACGGGCACTATTTCCTGACGCCGGACAATGGTATTGTTCCGTTGGCATTTTTCAACAAATACGATGCTGCATGGCGCTGTTATGACATGGCAGAAGGCCACAATATTAACGACTGGATAGTAGAGGCTGCCGAGGTCATTAAACGCGTTAGTGAGGCATCAGACATCAATGCGCTAGACTATGAGCCACATACCATGAGCAACAAGCTGGTACATTGGCAGCCAACACTTGTTGGCAATACGCTTGAATGCCATGTGATGCATATTGACAGGTTTGAGAACGTAATCCTAAACCTGACGAAAGAAACATTTGAAAACAGCAGGCGTGGCCGCAATTTCCGCATACAGTTTGCACGCCATACCGTTACAGAAATTAGCAATGCTTATGCCGATGTGCGAATGGATGATATATTATGCTGGTTCAACAGTACGGGGCATTTGGAAATAGCCATCAATCGAGGCAAGGCTGCCAGTATGCTTGGGTTGAAGCTGGATAAAGAAAAGCACTTGCTATACACAACTATTAAAATAGATTTTGAATGATAGTACGCATCGTACAAATGACATTTGAGCCAAGTAATGTGGGAGATTTTCTTGCATTGTTTGAGGAACGCAAACAACTCATTCGCCACTTTGAAGGTTGCAAACATTTGGAACTATGGCAAGATGCACATGCATCTAATGTATTCTTCACCTACAGTATGTGGGATAGTGAAGAGCATCTGAATCACTATCGCTTTTCGGAGCTTTTTAAAGATACATGGTCGCGTACCAAAGCATTATTTGCCGATAAGCCACAGGCTTGGAGTGTAAATCAACGTATGATTATAGAATAAGAAAACGGGGCCGATTAGCCCCGTTTTCTTTTACATATTGTCGATGATTGTTTGCTGAATTTGTTTGAACTGTTCTTCGTTCAATTTCAGTTTATCACGCGTAAAGTTCAAATCATCTGCATTATTGATCGGCACAAGATGCATATGCGCATGTGGCACTTCAAGGCCAATAACACTGATACCACACCTGTTGCAATCAAAAGACTTTTCGATAGCCTTAGCTATTGGTTTTGCAAACAGTAACCATTTAGCAAGATATTCGTCGCTTACATCAAATACTTTATCTATTTCTACTTTTGGCACTACCAATACGTGCCCTTCAGCCATCGGGAAGATGTCGAGAAATGCAAAGAACATATCATCTTCTGCTATCTTGTAAGATGGTATTTCACCTGCTATTATCTTGCTGAATATAGTGGCCATTATGCAGAGATGTTTTCTACTTTAAACTTGAGCATACCACTTGGTACAGATATTTCGGCTACTTCGCCCACCTTCTTGCCCAATAAGCCTTTACCAATTGGCGAAGTAATAGATATTTTACCCGCTTTCAGGTCGGCTTCTGTTTCAGATACAAGTTGATATTCAACAACTTTTTTAGTACCCATGTTTGTAAGCTTTACCCTACTAAGGATAGATACCTTACTCATATCAAGGTCTTTGGCATCAATAATCCTTGCTGTAGCAATTGCATTCTCAAGCTGGGCAATTTTAGCCTCGTGATAGCCCTGTGCTTCCTTAGCGGCATCATACTCAGCATTTTCCTTCAAGTCGCCTTTTTCGCGTGCATCTGCAATAGCACGCGCTATTTCAGCTCGTCCTACAGTCTTCAGTTGCGTCAGTTCTTCCCTCATTTGTTCCAAAGTCTCTTTGGTAACATAATTTACTCCTGCCATGCGCGGTAAACTTTACATTATTAATTGAAATCTGAAAAAAATACAACGCTTCTGTTTTTAGCAGAAGCGTTGTGTATTCAAAAATAAGGAATTTTCGATTAACGGATGAAACGTAGTGAAAATACGTGTACACCTGTTGCCGGACGCTGAGTCGGACGGAATGAATAATCTATAGCCAACATAGGACCAGTTTCACCAATACGAGTTTGTACTGTAGCGCCTGCGCTTATACCAGTATACATAGTAGTGCTGTTTGCAGTACCTATATTCTTTTCATAACGATAAGCACCGCGCAGCATAAACATCTCTTTGTAAGAGTATTCAACACCTAAGCCCAGAAAATCATTATTGAACGAGTTAGATGTAAAGTTTGCCATTGGCGTTACTCTGTGCTTTGGTATTGCCGCAGCAGCATCTGTAGCTTGCGCATCTGTAGCAGGTTGATTTGTTTCATCCAGATAAAAATCATAAGCTACACCGAAGTTCAGATATGTAGGCATTTCAAACTTCTCTGCAGGAACCAAAGTATTCATAGGATACTCACCCTGTGCAGCAATATTTTCTGTACTAAAACCACTACCTGCAAAACGCATGTTAGTACCAATATTACGCAACGTAATACCAAAGTGGAAGTTATCCCTTTTACCTGTTACATACTGTATGCCGGCTTCAAATGCTAAACCACTGGCTTTAACGTTTGATATCTGCTCAGAAACAAATGTAGCGCCAACACCAGCGTGTATTGTCTTAGAGAAAGACTTAGCGTAGCCAACTTGCATATTAAACAATTGTGGCTTATACACACCGGATGTACCAGTTGGATTATTATAATCCGTGATAGTAATCTCACCCATGCTCAATGCCATGATATTAACACCAAGTGTACCGGAGTTTTTACCCATTTTCTGAGCAAACCCAAGATTATTAACACCTATGTTGCTACCTCTAAGGAAAAGGCTGTATGAAGCACCAAGTTCAGTTTTATTTACAAAAGCAAGACCTGCAATGTTTGTTTTCATTGCATCCACACCTCTTACCTGTGCAGTATTCATACCAAATACGCCTGTGCTCTGCCCCCAAGGGTTTATAAGCAATTCAGAAGCCCCTGCCTGACCAGTACGATCTTTGTTACCTGCTAACACCTGCGTAGTAGTACCCAATGCAATAGCTGCAACAAGAACTCCAGTAGATATTTTTTTCATAAGAATCTTATGTTATTTAAAATTGTGGGCCGGCCGCAACCGGCCCTTAATTATATTCTATTAATAGCTGATAATATCTATCGGACGCATTGCACCGAACCATTTAACAACCGTTTCACCTATACCTTCTGCATTGATGTGGAACAGATACATACCACTAGCTATTGGTAAGCCTTTAGCATTTCTGATATCCCAATCAACATACGATACGTTAGGATTATCTTTTTCCAACCTGCGAATCAAAGAACCATCCAGAGAATAGATGCTGATAGTTGCACGTTTAGGCAGATTAATTATCCTTACGCGAGTATCTAACCTGTTATTTTCAAAACCAGAGTATGCATAGTACGGGTTAGGAACAGCCATGATTTTCTTCAGCAATGCATCACGTTGGTCATTTGATTGCTGATCCAATGGCGTTGGTGCAAGATCATTAGTGTTGAAGCTATATAAAGGAGCATCAGCATTTCTTGTAGCACCACTTTGTAATGGAGATCTGTATTTAGCATACGGACGATCTACCCTGAACCTTATACGTACATTGTTTGGTATCAAACCATCTTTAATTGATTTGTATTGATAACCTTCATTCAGCAATGGCAAACCAACCCACTGTATAGTTTTCAATGCAGCGTTCTGCTGGATTGTAGACTGAGCAACTTGTTGTTTGAACCAAGTACAAGAGTCATAACGAGTATTCATTACATATATATAATGTTTACCACCGTTAATAACACTACCAAATGCAGATATGTTATCGCTTGTTGGATTCCAGATCATATCTGTACCACCATATTGCTTCAACCAAGAGTCTTCACCGAATGCAATATTCAGACGCTCACCTGTTTCGATATTAATTGCATAACCAGGGAACCAAGACATACCAGTATCACCTGCTACAGTAGAGTATGTAGGACGTCCATTATCGTCAACATCCAGATTCCAGCTCTTATGGCTTCTGATAGAGAACTTAGCTACTTTACCTTCAGATAGAGCAGAAGCGTCTTGCAATTCCAGTACCGCACACCTTGTCCACTTAGACTTATCAGATGTAATTACAACGTCNNCAGTACCTTTCTTAATAACACCGAAGCCACAAGTATATCTGTCTTCATCTGAAGCCAAACCATATGGAGCCCATGTACCTTTGTGTAGCGGACTGAGAGGGAACAGATTTTCATAAATCTGTGCAGAAGTATCATAACCGTTACCTGTACGATCATTGAAATCACAACGTCCGTATGTATCAGATGTATGACCACTCCTGATCCAGTTATTCAGCGATCTTGCTTCTTCATCTTGAACACCTATTAACCACTGTCTTGCAGGGTCATCAAATGTTATTGAAGAAGAGATGAGACCATTAGAACCAGCTTGATCTTCACCAGGACGAAGTGTTTGTTGTATAGATACAGACAGACCATATTTTTCAATGATTTGCTCATCTGGCTCAACAATACCTTTATTACCCTCACTGTATATAATCTCTCCGTTAGATGTGTTTACAAGCCTCCAACCATTATACTGATTGATGATAGTACTTGTAGGAGATTGTGTAACCGAATCTATAAATAGTTCCCAGTTTGCAGGTTGAACCTTTCTAGGATCAACAACCTTAATATTTACAGGACCGAAACCTGGTTGATATGTAGGATATACAGATTGATTATTGCCANNACCAAACAGTGCCTCATTTTCAGATTCCTCTGTAAGCCTCAACTCATTGTGACCATTACCTGTACCTTCCAAACGCTTAATAATAACACCTGTACCATAGTCAGCATTCAAAACTGTACCCATATCACCATTTGCCGGGTTTGGCATAGCCACAACTACAGGTATAGGAATACCACCTGCTCCGTGAGAACTTTCTATGTAGCAGATATCTTGTGTAATTTCTGCATTTTTAGGACTGAATGAAGCGAAATCGTTATGTGCATATGCAACAGCAACATAGTAATAGTTGCGATAGTTTACTAGCTTAATGTCATCTGTAGCAGCAAATTTATCTGTAGTGATTTCAAAGCTATGTTTAATACCACTATCATTACCACTTACTTTTACTAATGGAACATATACAGAATCTCCAATATCAGTCTTTTTCTCCCAATTAATGATACGCGTAATACCATTTTTGATATCACAACTAAATACTTCTGCCGCAACANNCAGTATTGTATATCTGAGATGGTTGTGTCAAAGAGTTCTTCAATTGGAAAACTCGATAACCTTCAAATTTGTATAGAGAGTCGCCCTTTGTAGTGAACTTAGTAGCTTTTGGAGATGCCACCTGATATTTACGATCGGTACTACGGCCATAACGTTCCCTGAAGTTATTGCTACCATAATCGTTTACCAGATAGAATACAATCTTCCTGTCCATTTCCCTTGCCACAAGACGCGGAGCTTCAGGGCCTTCAATTGTTCTGAAACCATTATCAAATAATGCTTGTGCAGCATCATCCGCAACGCGAATTTTTCTGAAGCTTGTTGTAGGACAACCTCCTACATCAGCTACCCAAACAGCACCGATTGTGATATCATTAACAACACCAGGCTCTAATTTGAAAGGACCAGATGAGTGTACAAAACGTCTGTCACCTACCGGGTTTAAACAAGAACACTCAGACCATTCAGTTTTCACCTCCGGATCGCCAAAGAATACAAATCTTGTAGTAGTGTTTGTACCATAACCTTTTGAGTTGATGCCAGGTCCCTGAAAGTCGTTACTGAAACGTTGACCATTCCTGATAGACCCTGTCATATAGTTATATATCTGTACACCATTGTCAGGGTTACCGATATTACTATTGTCATTATTGTAGTACGTGAATGACTCCATTCCAAGTTGTTTGTAAGTAATACCTGGAACACCATTTATCATAGTATCAACTGGTTTTCTAGGCCCTTTGAAGAAGTCTACACCCACCATCGGGATTTTAGTACCATAGCTGTTTATCTGACCAGCACCGTCTGTGCTGGCACCGTTATACAGAATACCTAAACCACGAGTAGTATCACAACCTATATAGTCATCACGATAATAACCCAAATCGGCATCGGTCCAAGTTGCTATGTAAGTACTATCCAATTGCAGATTACTACGATTCACTAATCTATAATTATAGAAAGAGGCATCATTCAAGTAATCTTTTGTAGAGTACGCAAAAGCACTTGCTTGTACTTCTATACCAATACCTTCAGTCTGAGACTGCTGTTTGGTATTACCCTTATCATTGAATACCCACCAGATAAACTGATCACCCGTAATATCGGGATAGTCACCTTGTGCATATTCATATAAACCGTTTTTATCAACATCAACAAATGGTGCATAATCTCTTGTAGCCGTAGCTAAGTTCAAATCATTACCTCTGTTACCAACGGCTTCTTTATTACCTTTAGCGGGCCATTGTGTAATGGCTTCGTAAGCAGCGTCACCTTTTGCAGCAGTAGGGTCTGCCAATGATCTGAATTTCAGAATGTCAGACTTATTTACTTTCCAAAATCTATCCCACTCAGCACAATCTGCATCTTTAATACTTGCTTGATTATCCAGAGGACCAGGCCAGTAGTCATTACCATCTTGCCTGTAGGTTTGTGCAGCTACTTTCAGCTGTCCTTGAGCATCTCTACCACCTATCCATACAGAACCGGCAAATAAAGAGTTCTTACGGCTTCCCTTTGGTATTTCATAACGTGCTTCAGCAGTACCATTGTCCCACCACATATCACCGCCTGTCATCAAACGCGCACGTACGTTATTGATATCAAGGTCTATTTTGGCTTCTGCGGGCTTACACGTGCTGGCAGTCGTCTTCAGTTGGCCTCCGGTTGTCTTCAATTGACCATTATTGTCAATGTTTGGACGCGCCAACGCGCTGCTAAACACTCCTGAAAGTGCAAACGCTGCGACTGCTGCAATTATTTTTCTATCCTTAAACATCATAACTCCTTTTAAGTTATTATATCAAACAATTGTTTTATTAAAAATTAAGCTGCAAACCTAGGTTTATACGCCTTGGAAGGTTTATCCTGTTATTATTCCACAAAGACATGTTATAATAGTCTATGTAAGAAAGTTTGTTTACCTGCGTTTGCGCATTCAATGTACCTTGAGGTGAAGCAAGATAACCATCATCATCAGGACGACCTGTGAAACCGTCAACACTTATGATATCCTTGATATTGAATACGTTTGTAACAAATACATAAGCATTCAACATCAGCGGGCGTTTGCCAGGAGTTTCAGATGAAGATTTACCCGTGAACAGTTTATTCAGCTCGAAATCTTTATCCAACCTTGCATCAAGACCAAAGTGCCAACCTAAACGCGAACCGTTTACACCACCATCAATTTCATTGGTAACTGCAGTAGGTTTCCTGTATTTAGTATAAGGCTCACCACTACGTGCCCTAGCTATGATGTTGATACCTGCATTTTCAAAAATGTGTACGCCACCTACAACCGGACCTTGGTTTTTGTCGTAGCGATAATCAATGTTAGTAACAATGTTATGCCTTGAATCGTAGTCAAGAACGTTAGTCATACGCATGTTTGGTAAACCTGCAGATATGAAGTTATTCAAGATACCGCTACCGAAGTTACCGTTGCGAGCTGATGTCTGAGAGTTTGAACCTGTACCTTCAGCAAATTGTAATGTGTAAGCTACGTTCATACGCAGATTACCTATCCTGCGCATATCATATGTCAGAGTGAAACCTTTTGAAGTAGAAAAGTCTCTATTACCATAAGTGAAGTATGTAACAGGCCATGCAAACAGATAAGGGCGAACCTGAATCATATCTCTACGTTCTTTGTAGAAAGCAGTGATAGTAATAGCTGTTTGTTTAGTCAGTGCTTGTTTAAAACCTACTTCGTAGTCAATCAGTTTCTGAGATTTCAAATTTGGATTATTAATGATATCCTGCGTGTTATTTGTCAGGAAATAATAATCAGAAGCTGGTGTAAAAATGCGCTCAGTAGGCCTTTGTACCATTACATCATAGTGTGCATAAAACAAAGCCTGATCAGCTATAGGGAAACTGAATGAGATACGTGGCGCAACATTAACCTGTGGTTTGTAGTCTGTGAAAGATTTTTCAGGGTTGAATGTCGCACTCTTAATATTGTCAGTAGCATTTACTAACAATGGCTGAGGGTCACGACCACCGCTGTAGTTTTTCAATACGTTCGGATCTTCAATCAATTTACCTGAATAGTCATACCAATCATCACCATTACGATAACCGATAACATTTGCAGAGCTAGATTGGTTGTTATTTACGTATACAACATAGTCATCACCAATATTAGCAGGGCGTACACCACCATTCAATGTATTTGTAATAGTCCTTGATGATGTGTTTGCAACGCCTGACGATACGTCTTTAGCATTGTATGTTTCATACAAAGAGTATGGATCTTTCAACACTTTGGTATTTGCATCAAAACGGTCAATACGAACACCTAAGTTAAAGTTGAGGTCTTTATAAGAAAACTTGTCAAGAATATAACCCGCTATGTAGTTTGGCCTGAATGCACCTACTTCACGCGTATAATTGCCATTAGCATCTTTCTTAGTGAAATAGTCATTAAAGTTTACCTGGCCAGACAATCTTTTACCAGTATAGTCGTAACCACGGTAGAATACAAATGGGTTACCACTATTCAAAAGCTCATCGGCAGAGAACATGTTAAGTGAATACATAGATGGATCGTAATTATCTACATCTACATAATCAGAAGCTTTAAGACCAAGTTTATTTCTCAGGTTTTGACCAAATGTTGAAATAGTATCTACTTTACGAGCATATATAATAGTATCATAAGGAGATGGAGATACCACACCTGCATTTACTTGATCTCTGGTATACTGCTGACCATTAACTATAAATATAGGATTTGAATAATCAAGGCTGATGTGGCTATTGCTCAATTGCCTTGAATATTGCCACAAGTTCGTACTACCGGCAAAGCTGTTCGCAGCATAGCTACGGTCTACTTGTTGTTGGTAATACAAACCAAACTCTATCTGGTGGCGAATTTTGCCCGGTTGCAGGTCAAAAGACGCATCAACGCTAACCGCAAACTGGTCTACAGAAGTTTTTTGGTAATAACCTAACGTATTACCAAGATTATAATACCTACCATAAACTACATTTGGTGCATAACCATTTGTAAGATAGTGCTTAGCCAAGATGTCATTCATAGACAGTGGCTGTGTACCAGACTCTTTAAAGAATTGAGTAGTGTAGTTTGCCAATGTAGGGTTCAGATCTGACCTTTCGTATGTTACACCGTTAGGGTTTCTATCTACCAACAAACGAATACCTGTGATACCAGTGCTATCATCAACACCGGCAGCATATATTGGCGTGTAGTTTGTGGTAAATTTACCTACGTAATAATATTTAAATAAATCCTCACCAAATGTTGGGTTTTTCAGTGAGTTATATTCTTTCTGATAGTCTGCTTGTACTTGGTAATATGCATTAGATATTACCGGTTTTTTCTCACCAGGAGCAGTAGCCGCAGTCGCGAAGCGCTGAGTTAAACGAGCGTATGCACGACCAGTGTAGCTATTTAATACCGGGATTGCGTCATTAGCAAATAGTACAAATGCCCTGTCATAGCTTGGCTGATTTATATAACTGAATGTACCACCTACCTGAACGTTCAGATTATCATCTAGTTGGAAGTCTAAGCGACCATTCAGCCTGCCTTCTTTTGTTAATGCATTAGGGCGTGCCTTTACTGTATGGAAATCGCTAAGACGTAAAAATTCTGTAGAATAGTTAAATACTTTACCCCCGGTAGGAGTAGGTGTTGCAGTCAGCGGATTATCAGTAACTCTTTGGAGTGCATCGTCATTTGCTACGTATGTACGTGTCCACCATGGTGTTCTGTCTTTATCATAATACAAGTCACCATCCAACCTGAAACCTACAACAGGCTTCTTATTTACACTGTCAATTTTTTTGCTGAACAGTGGTCCGGACAAGTTGAAGTTCAAAAGATTGTGACCGTAGCCATCTACTGATTTTTCCAACAATACACCACCGGTCATTTGTTTAGATACACCTTTTGTAGTGATGTTGATGATACCACCAATCGCATCACCATATTTTGCAGACACACCAGATTGCATAACTTCTACCTGATCTATCGCACCTTGAGCAATGTTTGTACCAGCATTACCCCTAACCCTAACACCATCTATTATATATACAGCAGCATCAGAACGAGAACCACCAATGTTCAGGTCGTTACTCCTATCACTTGCCTTGTATACACCTGCAGATTGCGCTACGATGTTCTGCGTATTACGTGTAGGCATTTTTTCAATCTGCTCAGACGTAATAGTTGTTTTTTCACTTGTAGGGTCTACCAGTGGTACCTTATAATCTACTACTATTACATCCTGCAGTTGCTTTTTATCCAACTGCATGTTGATGTTCAACAGCGTATTTTTATCAGGGCTTACGATAACGCCACGTGTAAGATTAGTATTGAAACCCGACATTTTGATGGTTACATCATAACGACCAGGGTTCAATGGTTTGGCCATATAGCTACCTTCTTCGTCAGTAACTACTGTTAGCTTTTTAACACCGCCCTCGCTTATTTCCACGAATGCGCCGATGAGAGGTTCCTTAGTGTCGTCTAATACCCTACCGGTAATACCACCCACTTGGGCCATCGCTACTCCGGTAACGCCTACAAACAGTAAAAGGAATAAATAACGTAGTGAACGTGTCATATCCTGCATTAATAAATTATTAACCAAATGAACGGTAAAGATAAAAACTTCTGTTAAAAGTACTACGGCAGTTTAGATTTTTTGTCAGATTTATGTCGGTTTTCGTTACATTATCGTAAACACCCATACATCTTACAAAATATTGACAATTTTTTGAAGCAAAATATGGCTCATTTTATACACAGCTTCAAAACTGTAACCCGCTATATGTGGCGTCAGCACTGCGTTTGGCAGGTTTGCAACTTGCGCAAGCAATGCACGTTGCTTCTCACTCATGGCATGTAGCGGTTCTTCTTCCCAAACGTCAATACATGCTCCACAAATTAGTTTTTCTTGCATACCACGCAGCAAAACTTCATTATTTACCACCACACCCCTTGAAGTATTTACTAATATGAATGGTTTTCTAACACTTCTCAAAAAGTTTTCGTCGAAATAATGAGTCGTATCTGCTTGCAACGGAACATGAAAACTTATAATATCTGCTTGCTCAAAAATGGGAGCTAATATTTCGCATTGTGTAACATAAGGTGGAAAATCCCGCTTATTGTACTTATCATAAGCAAGTATTTGCATGTCAAAACCCATCAATTTCTTTGCAAAAGCCCGGCCGGTATGCCCAAAACCTACCAACCCGATGGTTTTGCCCTCCAGTTCTGTACCACGGTTTTCATCTCGCAGCCACAGCCCTTGCTTCACCTCATTATTGCTCTGTATAATGCGCTTATTCAGGCTTAAAAGCATGCCCAGTGCATGTTCTGCCACTGCGTTAGCATTACCGTCAGGGCTGCCAAAGCATTTTACTCCCTTGCTTTCAGCATAGGGCACATCTATTACCTCCATACCACTGCCCATACGACCTATCCACTGCAGTTGTGGGGCAGCATCTATCAGGGCTTTGTCCAATTGCAGTCGGGTAGATGTGATGACACCTGTTACATCCTTTACCAGCTCAAAAGCTTGCTGCTGGCTTATCTTTTCATGCATCAGGCATTCAAAGCCAGCTGCTTGCAGGCCATCCGTCAGTACATGGTGTACAGGTGCTGCAATCAGTACTTTCTTCATGATTGCTGGTATTGCTTGTGCAAGGCAACAAAGTCTGCTACAGACAACTGCTCTGCGCGTTTATCAAATATCTTATCCACCAATGCCTCTGGTGGCAATGTACCCTTCAGTCCGTTACGCAGGGTTTTGCGGCGTTGGTTGAAGGCTGCTTTTACCAGCTGCTTGAACTTCTTAACATCGGTAATACCGTGCGGGTTGTGCAGATTAGTGAGCCTTATCACCCCGCTTTTCACCTTTGGTGGTGGGGTAAAGCAGTTTTCATGTACATCAAACAGGTACTCTACTTTAAAGAAGGCCTGCATCAGCACACTCAGAATGCCATAGGTCTTGCTACCCTCTTTGCAAGCCACACGCTGCGCCACTTCTTTCTGAAACATGCCTATCACCTCTGCTACATTCGGCTCCCAGTCCAGCACTTTAAATAATATGGGCGAAGAAATATTGTACGGAAAGTTGCCTATCACGCTAAAAGCACCCTCGAAAGGGGCATCTGCCTTCAATATATCCTTATGTATAATCTTATCCTGCAACACAGGATAGGTCTTTTTCAGGTATTCCACCTTTTCGTCGTCTATCTCTATAGCCTTGTATTGTACGTCGGGCAGCTCTATCAGGTATTTGGTGATGGCACCGCCACCCGGACCTACTTCTGCCAGTTGCAGACCTGCAGATACATGCAGTTGGTCAACTATTTTACGGCACATATTCTCGTCGTGCAGAAAGTGCTGGCCGAGGCTTTTCTTTAATGTATATGGCTGAGACAATGTATTACGATTCGTGTTATATAAGCAATAAGACTGCAAAGTTAGTTTTAAACTTATCAAACTATCGCACCGAAGTATAACTTTGCAGCCTAATCTGTTTAGTATTCATGGAATTTAAGATACTGCAAAAGCCATCGGGCAAGAATCATTTGTATATAATAGACGATGTTAAGGCTGTAAAAAACATTGCATCGCTCAGCGATAAGGAACAAAAATATGCCACAGAGGCTATTACAGGCGAGCAAACCTCTGTTACCATCAATCAATACGGTACACTGGTATTTATATACAACCTGAAGGCTAAAAAAACAGATTGGCAAACAACTGAAACATTGCGCAAAGCTGGCGCTGAATGGCAAGCGATTTGCAACAAGCAAAAACTGGCAGATATTACTATTACCAACCTCAGCAAGCAGGCAAATGCCGCTTATATATTGGCAGAGGGCATGGCACTGGCTGCTTATCAGTTTCTGAAATATCGCAGCGATGCTAAGAAAATCACTCAATCGCTGAAGACAATATCATTTACCAAAGAAAGCATCACGCTGAAAGAGGTAAACCAACTGAGCATCATCAACGAAGCTGTATATCGTGCACGTACATTGGTAAACGAACCACTGAACTACCTGACAGCAGAACAACTCTCTAAAGAAATACAACAACTGGGTAAAGAAGCAGGCTTTACCGTGCGTGTGCTGAATAAAGCACAGATTACCAAAGAGAAAATGGGGGGTATCCTTGCAGTGAACCGTGGTAGTATTCTGCCGCCAACATTCACCATCATGGAATACAAGCCTAAAAAAGCTATCAACAAGAAACCGATAGTACTGGTGGGCAAAGGTATTGTGTATGATACAGGTGGCCTGAGCCTGAAGCCTACATTGGCTTCGATGGACCGTATGAAGAGCGATATGAGCGGTGCTGCATTGGTAAGTGCTTCTATGTACGCACTCAGCAAAATGCAATTGCCACTGCATGTAATAGCATTGGTACCTGCTACAGAAAACCGTCCCGGCGAGAACGCCTATACCCCGGGCGATGTTATCACGATGTACGATGGTACTACAGTAGAAGTATTGA
The DNA here is from genome assembly GCA_002389765.1 of Bacteroidetes bacterium UBA4414. Classification (GTDB taxonomy): domain Bacteria; phylum Bacteroidota; class Bacteroidia; order Chitinophagales; family Chitinophagaceae; genus Polluticoccus. The sequence continues at coordinate 58,407 of DGQM01000023.1, forward strand.
ATACAGATGCTGAAGGTCGCCTTGTACTGGCAGATGCATTGCATTGGGCAAAACGCTACAAGCCTGAACTGGTAGTAGATTTCGCAACACTGACAGGTGCTGCATCCGTAGCTGTTGGCGAGCATGGCATAGTATGCATGGGTACTGCTGACGACAACACAAAAGCAGCATTCAAAAACAGTGGTTTCCGCCAATACGAAAGACTGGTAGAATACCCGCTGTGGGATGAATATGGCGACCAGATAAAATCTGATATTGCCGACCTGAAAAACGTTGGTGGCCCGTCTGGCGGCGCTATCACTGCAGGTAAATTCCTAGAGCATTTTATAGAATATCCGTGGATGCACTTCGATATTGCAGGCGTTTCGCACAGCATCAGCAAGCGTAGCTATATGCCGGCAGGTGGCACAGGATACGGTATACGTATGCTGCTCGATTTCCTGATGCACTACGGAAAAGCATAATCATTATTCAACAATAAGAAGCCGTTTGCTCATGCAACCTAATAATATAGAAAAACCGATAATTGGCATTACTACAGGCGACCTGAACGGTATTGGCCCGGAAGTAATCATCAAAACTTTGTCGGACAACAGGGTACTCGATTTGTGTACACCGGTGGTTTTTGCCTCTAACAAGGTTATTAATTTTTATAAAAAACTTGTTACGGTAGAACATGCTATGAATTTCAGCAGCACGAAAGACCTTACCAAGCTGCATCCCAAGCAGGTAAACATTTTCAACTGCTGGGAAGAAGAAGTGCCGCTGCAACCGGGGCAGCTTACAGATGCTGCGGGCAAATATGCCATCCGTTCGCTACAAGTAGCTACACAGTGCCTGAAGGATGGCCAATTGGATGCTATTGTTACAGCGCCTATTCATAAGAATAATACACAGAGCAACGATTTTCCGTTTACAGGACACACACCTTTCCTGAAAGATAAATTCGGCGCAAAGGATGTTGTGATGATACTCTACAGCCACAACCTGCGCGTTGCATTGGCTACAGAGCACATACCTGTTGCTAAAGTAGCAGAAACCATTACTAAAGAACTGTTGCTAAGCAAACTGAATATACTGCGCGATACGCTGATAAAAGACTTCGGCATAGACAAACCAAAGATTGCAGTGCTTGGGCTCAACCCACATGCAGGCGATGGCGGACAAATAGGCAACGAAGACCTGAATGTCATCAAACCTGCTATTGACAACATGCAGCAATCAGGACATCTAGTTTATGGACCATATAGCGCCGATGCATTCTTTGCACGCAGTAGCTATGTAAACTTTGATGCGGTACTGGCTATGTATCACGATCAGGGCTTGATACCATTTAAAACACTGGCACACGGCGAGGGTGTAAACTATACTGCAGGCTTGCCTGTAGTACGCACATCGCCAGACCATGGCACAGCATTCGATATTGCAGGACAGGGCATTGCAGACCCTTCATCATTTCAGGAGGCATTGTTTCAGGCAATAGACCTTGTAAGGCAACGTGCCGAATATGCTACCTACACTGCCAACCCGATGCGCCGCGGGCGGATAGAAAAGGAAAAAGAAAACAGCACTTCCCTGAAACTGGAAGAATAAATAATACCAATGCACACTTCAGGGTGTGCATTTTTTATCGACATACAAACAGCTTAACTTTAGCGCCTCACAGAGAAAGAGATATGTTACAGTTTGAACGATTTACTTTAGATAACGGCCTTCGCGTAATAGTACACAAAGACACTACTACCCCTATGGTAGCTGTGAATGTATTGTATGACGTAGGAGCAAGAGATGAAAACCCTGAACGTACAGGTTTTGCGCACCTTTTTGAGCACCTGATGTTTGGCGGCAGCGAAAACATACCATCGTACGACGAGCCATTGCAAATGGCAGGCGGCGAGAATAATGCATACACAACCAACGATATAACCAACTACTACATACAACTGCCATTGCAGAATATTGAAACAGCCTTCTGGCTGGAAAGCGACCGTATGAATGCGCTTGCCTTCAGCGAGAAGAGTCTGGATGTGCAACGCAAAGTAGTGAGCGAAGAGTTTAAAGAACATTACATCAACAAGCCGTATGGCGATGCTTGGGAAAACATGCGAAAGCTAGCATACAAGCAGCACCCATATCAATGGATGACGATTGGTAAAGAGCTGAAGCATATTGAAGAAGCACATCTGGACGATGTAAAATCTTTCTTCTATAAACACTACCGTCCCGTTAATGCTATACTGTCTGTTGCAGGCAATGTAACTACTGAACAGGTAAGGCAACTGGCAGAAAAATGGTTTGGCGGCATACCTACAGGCGATAAATACAATCGCAACCTGCCACAAGAACCGCAGCAAACAGAAGCACGTGTAGCTACTGTTGAAGCAAATGTACCACTCGATGCATTGTACAAAGCATGGCATATAGGAGGGCGTATGTCTCCGTCTTACTACACTGCCGATTTGATTACCGAAATCATGGGGAATGGCGTTGCATCTCGTCTGCACCTGCGCCTTGTAAAGGAATTGCAATTATTCAGCAATATCAGTTGCTACCACACAGGCAGTACAGACCCCGGCTTGCTGGTAATAGAAGGCAAGATAGTAGAAGGTAAAAGCATTGAAGATGCCAATGCCGCTGTAGAAGCAGAAATTGAGAAACTGGTAAGTGGTGGTGTAACGGAAGCCGAATTGCAGAAAGCGAAAAACAAGATAGAGGCCATGATAACGTTTGAAGACATGACCATCCTATCGCGTGCCAATAACCTTGCGTTTTACGAGCTGCTGGGCGATGCAAACCTCATCAACAAAGAGTGGGACAATTACAATACCGTTACCACTGCCATGTTGCAACAAACAGCACAGGAAGTATTCATAAAAGAAAACAGCAACACATTATTTTATAAAAGAAAAGCGCAGTAACCATCATGCTTTTTGAAGGAAAAATTACAGACAACGGTTTCGACAACCGTATTACAAAACTATTCGGAATACAATACCCCATCATACAAGCTGGTATGATATGGGCATCGGGTTGGAAACTGGCATCTGCTGTAAGCAATGCAGGTGGTCTTGGCCTGATAGGTGCGGGCAGCATGTACCCGGAAGTATTGCGCGAACATATACAACAATGCAAAGCATCTACCAGCAAGCCATTCGGCGTAAACCTGCCGCTGTTGTATCCTGATATTGATAAACACATCGCTATTATAATAGAGGAAAAAGTACCTATCGTTTTCACATCTGCAGGCAATCCTAAAACATGGACAGCGAAGCTGAAAGAAAACGGCATTACGGTGGTACACGTAGTATCAAGTGCCAAATTTGCGAAGAAGTGCGAAGAAGCGGGTGTAGATGCTGTAGTAGCTGAGGGCTTTGAAGCAGGCGGGCACAATGGCCGTGAAGAGACAACAACACTCTGCCTGATACCAAACGTACGCCAGAGCATCGGCATACCGCTGATAGCTGCGGGTGGCATAGCTACAGGCCGTGCCATGTATGCTATGATGGCAATGGGTGCAGAGGGTGTACAGATAGGCAGCCGTTTTGTATGCACACCGGAGGCTTCCAGCCATCAGGCTTTTAAAGATGCCGTTGTTGCAGCTAACGAGGGTGATACGGTACTGACACTGAAAGAACTGACACCCGTTCGCCTTATCAAAAACGACTTCTATAATCGGGTTGCAGCGGCAGAAGAAAACTGCGCTACTAAAGAACAAATGGAAGAACTGCTTGGCAGGGCAAGAGCCAAGAAAGGCATGTTTGAGGGCGACATGACAGAAGGCGAGCTGGAAATAGGGCAGGTTAGCAGCATTATTAAGGATATTAAACCCGCAGCTAATATTGTGGCCGAAATCTGGTCTGAATTCACTGAAACAGCAAAAAATCCATTCCGTTTCTGAAATTAATGCTTATATTACAATTTCTAAAATCAGGTAAAATATGAAAAAAGCCTACTTAACTCTTTTATTAGGTTTATCATCTTTAATAGGCTATTCACAAATAAGTAGTCCGGACACGGTGTGTTTGAATGCTAACGTTACATTTTCTACAACAACCACTGCTCAAAGCTATGCTTGGGCTATTGGCGATGTAGTAAGCGATGCTTCTACCCTTGCAGCCAGCAATATGACAGGGAAAACATCGTATCTCCCGTCTGGTGTGTCTTTACAATATGACAATGGCAATTATTATGGCTTTGTTACACAACGTCATGGTGGCTTGCTAAGGTTTGATTTCGGCCCAACACTCAGCTCACCGCTTACGCCAATTAGCACAACAGACCTCACAAACTTCGGCGGCGCATTAGGCGATAGCACGCTTGGACTTGATATCGTAAAAGATGCAAGCAATGAATGGCATGGATTCTGCGTAGACGGTAAAAACCTTGTTCACTTTTACTGGGGCAGCAACCTTAGCAGTACGCCTGTTGTTAATACGATGCCTTTCAACAACTCATTTTTCTGGCCATATTCAATTACGCTCAAGAAATCAGGCAATGAATGGTTAGCATTTGTTGTAAACAGACAGTTCAGCAACATTATTCGTCTTGAATTTGGCACAAGTCTTTCTACAACACCTACTGCTAATACAATAGCTGCTACCGGCGGATTTCTGAATGCTCCTATTAATATTGCATTCAAACAACACGCTGGTACATGGTATGCACTTATCACCAATATCGGTGGTGGTGGGCCTGGTGGTAGCGATAAACTGGTACGTTGGAATTTTGGTGCTAACTTGAAAAACAACGCTCCTACACACACAGACTTGGGCAATCCAAGCAATGCATTGAGCAATCCAAGAGCTTTGTCTATCATTACAGATTGCGATACTACATACGCACTTATAGGCAACGAAAATAGCCGTAAGATTACTAAAGTAAATTTTGTAGGTGGTGTTATAACAGGTGCTCCTACAGGTACAGATTTGGGTAATTTGGGCGTAAACGCACAAACAAGCGAATTCTGCACATTCTGGAATGGCAACAAGCTTTCTATGCTAGGTTGCAGCCTCGACTCTGCTGTAATATTTTACGATAACGTAGTTACCCTTCCTTCAGGTTCATACGCTGTAACTTATGGCAGTTCAAACTACAACAAAACAATGTCTGTTGGTGGTACTTATGATGTTACCCTGTTCAGCGATCAGGGTTCACGATCAGGCTCTGTTGCTTCATGTAAAACAATAACTGTACTTGGCAATATAAAAGTTGCTATTAAAGAACAATACGACACATTGGTAGCAACAGGCACACTTTGCAATAGCTATGTATGGTATTTTAATAATGTTGTAATTCCTGGTGCAACAACACAAAAGCACTATCCATCAGAGGGTTCAGGTATTTATACTTGTACAGGTAATACTGCAGGTTGTTCTGCAACATCAAACTACATGTACTTTGCCACAGGTGTTAATGATGTGATTAAGTCTGATAACATCATCATCAGCCCGAACCCTACAACTGGTGTGTTTAATGTAAACATGAAAGGTATTAATGGTAAGGTAACTGTACAATGCTACAATGTAATGGGCTCGCTGGTAGCTACACAAACTATCGATGCATCTGCTATCGGTTCTGTAGCATCTGTAGACCTTAGCAATATGGCAAAAGGCGTTTATCAGGTTAAAATACAAGCTGCAGACGGTGGCAACATCGTAAAACAAATTGTACTGCAATAAGCTATATTCATATTCTTCTTCAAAGCCCGGCTAATTGCCGGGCTTTTTATTTATATCCAGCTTTTTATACCTGTACAAAAACTGTATATTTAACTAAGAAGCAATAATCTATGATACGCAAACTCTTGCTGGTTTGTTTTAGCGCAATATCTATTGCCGCTACTGCACAAACCGATGTCAACAAAGAAAAGCTGTATGCAAAGCAACCATTATGGATAGACATGATGGAAGATGAAAAGTCCAATTTCTTTGAAGTAGAAAAAGCCTACAAAATTTATTGGGAGCATCATGAAGAGCCCGAAGGTGAGCATGATGTTATAGGCGAATATCAGGAACGAGAAAAAATACCATCCAGAAGAAAACAACGCAAAATAGAAGCAGAAAGCAAAATGCGTATGGCTATACGCAAATACAACTGGTGGCACGAGCAGACATTGCCTTATGTACAAGGCGATGGACGAATCCTTACATCGGAGGAACGATTAAAAATATGGGAGGCCAATAAAAAACAAAACAACAAACAATAGTATGCTTATGAAACGTTCAGTAAAACAATTATTACTCTGCGGCATTGGCATACTATCGTCAATGGGTGCTGATGCACAAATAGGTATGGGTACATGGACCAATACCGGTCCTGTTAACTTCCCTATAAACGTAAGTGGACAGGTGCACGGTATAGGCCGCGTAAGCCAGATAAAGTTCCACAATACCAATCCGCAAAAGATGTATGCTGTAAGTGCATCCGGTGGCTTGTACATTACTACCAACAATGGTGCTACATGGGCACCAACACCGGGCTCTGAACAACTACCGCAAACATCATGTTCCGCTGTTTGTATAGACAATGTAAACGACTCTACTATCTATCTGTGTCTTGGCGATGCCGATTATTACGGCAATAACTATGGTGTTTGGAAAAGCACGAATGAAGGACTTACGTACAGTGCTGCAAACACAGGCATTGGCAATCGCATGTGTGTAGAAATATTGATGCATCCTAACGACCGTAATACACTGGTTGCTGCTACACGAGATGGCATGTGGAAGACTACCAATGCTGCAGGTAGTTGGACGAACAAACAATCTGGCGGACAGTTCAGAGATATGAAACAAAAGCCCGGCAGCACTAACACATTATATGCCGTTACTGCAACACAGTTTTTCAGAAGTACAGACTTTGGGGATACGTGGACACAAATAACCAATGGCGTTACCACACCATCAGGCAATGGCGGGATGCGCATTGCAGTAAGTGCGGCAGATACCAATGTGGTGTATCTGGTAACTACAGGCAGCAATGGTGTTGTGATGAAATCTACAGACGGAGGTAGCAACTTTACCACTGTTTACAACAGCACTACCCAATGTCTTGTTTGTTACGATGCCAATCCTACATCCGGTTCGCAAGGCAACTATAACATAGACCTGAATGCAAATCCGCTGAATGCAAATGAGTTGCTATTAGTAGCGCACAATGTGTGGCGTTCAACTGATGGTGGCGCTACATGGAGTAAGCGCACTAGCTGGTGGAATGAAGTGCATACAGACATGCACCAGATAGAATTTAATCCCTACAACAACGCACAAATATTCAATGCAAATGATGGTGGTGTGTGGATGTCTACTGATACGCTGAAAACAGTATGGTCGCCACGTAGTGATGGTTTGGCAGCTACAGAAATATACCGCGCTGCACAAAGCCCTGCACTGCGACAAACAATCAGCATCGGCACACAAGACAATGGTGAACTGTTCTACGACGGCATCTGGAAATGTAATCGCGGTGGCGACTGGACAAGTAAGTGTATGATAGATTATTCATCTAACGGACCTGTATACTATCTGGCATCGGGCAAAAGAAGAAACCTTGCACCGCTTGCGGGCGAACAGAATTACAATTCTCCGTTCACTGCTACACAATCTTCAGATATTGAATTTGTGAAAGAGAGGCCTAATGTAGCTTTCCTTGGCAAAGACACTTTGTGGCGCAGCACCAATATCAATACATCTTCGCCTACTTGGACATACATTATACCAAACACAGAAACCATCCGCGATATTGTTTCCTGTACGGCAGATACCAATGTTGTTTACTTTGTAACCAACGCCAACCACCTGTACAGAAGTGATAATGCACTGTCTGGCACGCCAACTTACACTATGCTCACAACACCGGGCTCTACGAGTGCCGCGGCAAGCATTGCAACCAATAAAAACAATGCGAACATTGTGTACCTGAGTTGTAACAATGCACTATACGTTAGTACCAACAAAGGAGCTAACTGGACAACCATTACAGGTAATCTACCTAACCTCAATATCCGCAGGGTAATACACGATGATTACTCTACAAACGAGAGATTGTTCGTTAGTCTGGGTGGTTATGTATATCTGAAAGACAACACTACCACTACATGGACCAACCATAGCACCAATCAGGGATTACCTTCTGTTGCCAATGTAAGCGACTTTATGATATACAATGATGGTACAGCTGCAAGCATACTAAGGTTATCTACTTATGGCCGCGGTGTGTGGGAATGTCCTATCTATAACAATCTGGTACCTGCTACAGACTTTGTCGCCAACAAGCAATTCATTTGCCCGGGCGATACGGTGCGTTTTACAAAGACATCATATGGCACCGTTACGTCACAGTTATGGAGCTTCCCGGGTGGTAGCCCTGCAAGCTCAACCAAAGACACTGTGTTTGTAGTGTACAACACACCTGGTGTGTACAATGCAACCTACGCTGCTACAAATACTGCCGGCACAAATAACAATACAAAGACTGCATACATCAATGTTTCTTACGGTTCTAAAACAAACGTAACAGAAGGCTTTGAAGGCAGTGCATATCCGCCGCTTGGTTGGCAACAAGGCACTACCAACTATCAGTGGGCTACAACTACTGCAGCAAACGGATATGGAACCAGTATTAAGTGCATCATGTTCGACAACTTCAATACAGATGCACAGGGCAAACGTGCCATTATACAAACACCGAAGATAGACCTGACAAACGTATCTGCAGCTCGCCTCACCTTCGATGTTGCATATGCACCATATTCTACAGCATACCCCGATAGTCTTGTTATTCAGTTGTCAACAAACTGCGGCAAAACATTTACACCTGTATATGCAAAAACAGGTACAACGCTTGCTACTGCACCATCCAACACAGGTTCTACCTTCGTACCATCATCTACACAATGGCGTACAGACACTATTGTACTGAATGGCTATACGGGCAACAGCATACAGCTATCTTTCGAAAACATAGGCAAGTACGGGCAAGCATTGTACATAGACAATGTAAACATCAGCATGTCGCCATACGTTAAGTTTGGTTCTTCTGACACTGCTGTATGTGCAGGTAAAACCATACAGTTCTCGGATAGTACTATCAATACCACTTCACATTCATGGAGTTTTCCGGGTGGTACGCCAAGTGGCTCTACTGCCAACAACCCTGTTGTTACCTACAGCACACCGGGTGTTTACAATGTATCATTGTTCTCTTCCAATAGCTTTGGCACTACCAGCAAAACATGGACCAACTATGTACATGTAAATGCATTGCCTGTTGTTACCATCACACCAACAGGCTTCAAGCTGAAAGCTACAGGTGCAAAAGGAACATTCTCATGGTTCTACAATGGCACACAAATAGCAGGTGCAACAGACAGTATTTATACCGCTACCAAAAATGGCAGCTACCGCGTGTATGTAGTAGATAGTAATGGCTGTAGCGATACCTCTAATGCGTATGATGTAACAGGTGTAGGCATCAGAAACATAAATAAAAATGCAGTTGTACAGGTATACCCAAACCCTGCTAATGAAGTGGTATATATAAAAGCAGAAGACATGGAAGCTAAAACGGCTACCATCATCATTACCAATATGACGGGTGCAGTTGTTTACAAACAAAGTGCTGCTGTTAAAAATGGCATGTTTGATGCAAGCGTCAACACATCTTCCTTTGCAAGAGGTGTATATCAACTGAAGCTGCAAACCGATAGCGGTCACCGAATCATTAAATCAATCACACTACAATAAAAGAAAAGCCCCGCAAATTGCGGGGCTTTTCTTTTATCAATTGGTTGATGCTTATTCTATCATGTATGTGCTATCGCTGCTCTCCAGATTCAGGTCTACGCCATCGCCTGCTATACCTTCTATAGAACCCTTGATGTGTGCGGCATTCAGCAATACTTTTTCCAGCTGCTTTTCGCGTGCCTTCCAAAGCTTCTCCATCTGCTCGCGCTCTTTTTGTATAGACATGCGCATACTCATAAAGCCTTCACGTATAGCTTTCCATTGTTCAGAAAACTCGCTGCTGATAAGATAGTTGTACAGCAAGGTCATCTTATCGCCTTTGTTCTCCTGGCTCTTGGCAGCGTTGTATACTTTTATTACCAGCTCTCGCAGAATAGTACTTACAGATTTTGCTTCCATAAAATCGCATATCCACACACCATCTTTCTCTCCAAAGCCATCCATATCTTTCGGCATTGCCTGTGTTACTATCACCGCAATATCTGCACCCAAATTGCGCATATCCGCTTTCAGCTTTTCTATCCACTCGTTGCTGAAGTCTTTGGTACGTTTGCTCTCGTAGATAATCTTACCACACTCCTGCCCATAGCTATTGCGCACGGTTTGTATGCAATCTGCACCACGTACACCCTTGCCTACTTCTTCCACCACATCAAACGGGAAGCTGGCACGCAGCATTTCTTCTAATGCCAGCTCCTGTACTTCACCCTGTAGCTGCATAGACCCCTGCTCCTGCTTGCGCTTCATTTCTTCTGTCAGTTGCTTCTGGTCTTCCAGTTGCTTTTCCAGCTCCTTCACTTTCATGAAGTGTTCGTGCTCGCGCAACTTGTTCATCTCCTCCACTTCACGTTGCAATACCGTCTTCAATTGCTCGCGCTCGTTCATCAGCTTTTGCTGCACTTCTATTTCCAGTTGCTCTTCGCGGGCTTTCAGCTCCTGTTGTTGTTTCAGGTATTCCAGTTCCTTAGCACGGGCTTCTTTCAGGCGTGCTTCGTTATCGGCATTTGCCTGCTGCAGCATTTTCATCTGCACCTCATAGTCTCCTGCAAGTTGCCTGCGCAAGTGTTGCTCTGCCTGTGCTACGGTTTCTGCTTCCTTCCTTTTATATTCTTCTTCTTTTGTTCGTTGCCAGTCTACCATCTTGGCACGCAGCTCCTTTTGTACCTCGTCGCGTATGGCATCCGTAGGCTCAAATTCGTGCGCACAATTAGGGCATGTAATCGTTGTATTCATAATAACCGCTATGGATTGGGAAAATACAAAGTTCGGAGATATGCAGGAATGAACCGCACTTATTATTTTTATGTACTTTTCCGTTTCATGCGCCTTCGCTACGCGTTCATATTCATCTACCTGCTGTTTTGTGCCACTGCCGTAGCACAGCAAAATGCCGCACCCGGCAAAAGCTATCTAAAGGCATTGGAATACATGGCTAAGAAAGATAAGGCCAAAGCCTACGAAACCATGCAGGCTGCCTTGCGCGAAGAGCCATCAAACCCCGATGTATATAGCATGTTGGGGCAATGGTATTTCAAAGACCATCGTTTTAAAGAAGCGACAGATATTTTCATCAAAGCATCGCAAAGCTGCCAAAACGGTGCAAAAGCTTTTGCACTACCATTGGCAAAAAGCCTGCTGCATAGCTACAGCCCCGACCAAGCACTACAGTTGGTAGCCGCTTACGGTACCATGCGCGAGAAAAGCCAATGGGTGCTATTGAGAGAGCAGGCATACTACATGAAGCAGGCACTTGCTCGCCCCATTACTGATACTATATTCAACATGGGCCTCCGTGTCAATAGCCCTGATGCAGAAACATTCCCCTACATCACTGCCGATACGCAAAACCTGTTTTTCACACGCAGGGTAAACGGCATGGACGAAGATTTTTATACCGCACATATTGATAGCTGTGGTGGCTGGTTTAAGGCACGCAACATGGGGAGCCCACCCAATTCAAAACACCCGGAGTCTGCACAGAGCATTTCGGGCGACGGCCACTACCTGTTTTTTATGAAGTGCGAAAACCGCAGCGAAACAGGCTGGGATCAGGGTGGTTGCGATTTGTTTATGGCCTATACGGCAGATAGTGTATGGAGCGTACCCGAAAACTTCGGCGGTACCATCAACACACCTGCGTATGAAGGTATGCCTTGCCTTTCGCCCGATAACAGGCAATTGTATTTTGTAAGCAATCGCGAAGGTGGCTATGGCGGGTTGGATATCTGGATGAGCGAATTTAAAGACGGCCTGTGGCAAGCACCACGCAATCTGGGCCCGCAAATCAATACGGCTTACGATGAAACTGCTCCTTTCATTCATGTAGATAACAACACACTCTATTATGTAAGCAATGGCCTCCCCGGCCTTGGCGGACAAGACATCTACTACAGCCGCAGGGATAATGATACTACATGGGGCAAACCGCAGAACATGGGCTATCCTGTCAACACAGCTTATGATGAGAATAGCATCAACCTGAGCTTTGATGGCTCACGTGCTTTCTTTGCATCAGACAGAGACAGTGCGGCAGGCAACTTCGACCTGTACGAAATGCAAATGCCACAGGAAGCAAAACCTATTGCTGTAGCATTGATAAAAGGCTACACTTACGATAGCCTTGACCATGAAAGGTTGAATATGACAAGCATCTACATCAACGACCCAAAAACGGGCGAGCCGATGTATCACTACACATCCAACCGTGGCGATGGCTCTTATATGATGACGCTGCCTGCGGGTTATGTATACACCTATTCTGCCGACCGTATCGGCTATTCTGCCATTACAGGTACTATAGACCTTACAGGTAAAAAGAATACTGAAGTACTGCATTACAGCATCCCGTTGCTTCCTAACGACTATGTAAAACCTGTGTACGATAGCACGATAGCCATTGTCGCTTTCCCTATTAACAGCAAGGCTATAACAGATACAGGAAAAGCTATCTTGCAGGCCGCCATTACTCCGTGGTTGGGAGAAAAAGGAATCACTTTCCTCATCAATGGCTATACAGACAATTCGGGTAATCCTATGCTGAATGAAGAGCTTTCTTACCTGCGTGCCAACCTTGTAAGAGATGCCGTTAGCGAAATGGGCATAGACCCGACCAATATTGAAGCCAAAGGCTGGGGCGAAGCCAATCCCATAGCACCCAACGATTCGGACGAGAACAAAAACCTTAACCGCCGTGTCGAGGTCATCATCAGGCGATAACACATCGCGAATTATTGTTTATTAACATAATTTATATACTGCTGTAGCTTGGTAGTTTTTTTCTACTTTTACCATCAATAAAAGTTTGTAACTACAATATGGCACACCAACTGCTGAAAGGAAAAAAGGGAATCATCTTCGGCGCGCTCGATGAACGCTCAATTGCATGGAAAACTGCTATCCGTGCGGTAGAAGAAGGCGCAGAAATCGTACTGACAAATGCACCTATCGCATTGCGTATGGGCAAAATCAACGAACTGGCAAAGCTTTGCAACGATGCCCCTGTTATTCCTGCAGATGCTACCAGCGTAGCAGACCTCGAAAGCCTGCTGCAAAAAAGCATGGAGCACTTCGGTGGTAAAATGGATTTCATTCTGCACTCAATAGGTATGTCACCAAACGTACGCAAGGCAATACCTTATACAGATACCAACTACGACAACTTCCTGAAGACGCTTGACATATCTGCATTGTCGCTGCACAAAGTGCTGCAATCTTCTATGAAGCTGGATGCACTGAACGAATGGTCTTCTGTAGTAGCACTTACCTATATTGCTGCACAGCGCACATTCCCCGGCTATAACGATATGGCTGAGGCAAAAGCACTGATGGAAAGCATCGCTCGCAGCTTTGGCTACCACTATGGCTTTGCGAAGAAAGTACGTGTGAATACTATTTCTCAATCTCCTACTATTACAACTGCGGGTTCAGGCGTATCAGGTTTTGATGCGTTCTTTACCTATGCAGATAAAATGTCGCCACTGGGTAATGCTACCGCAGAACAATGCGCAGACTACTGTCTCACAATGTTCAGCGACTATACCAAGATGGTAACGATGCAAAACCTCTTCCACGATGGTGGCTTCTCTAACACGGGTGTTAGCCAGAGCATCATCGAAGAAATGGAAAAAGCAGCGCAGGCAAACGGATAATATCATTTTCTCTATATAGTAAACAGCAATAATTCCCTGTCATGATACGTTTAAGGCATATGCAATGGACTAAATGGAGCGGCTTATTGCTGTTTACTTTATCTACTTTCTTTACACAGGCACAGGTTACGGGTGGCCGCTACGCAATGGAATTTCTCAGGCTGCCCAATGCGCCACATATCAGTGCGTTGGGTGGCATCAACGTAGCCAATCCCGATCAGGATATATCTTTCGTAGGTCAAAACCCTGCATTGATGCGTCCGGGATTGCACAACCAATTAGGGCTTAACCAGAATTTCTACTATTCAAGTATTGGTGTTTCTAATCTGCTCTATGGCTATCACCTACCGAAGATTAATACTTCTTTTGCTTTAGGTGTGCAGTATATCAACTACGGTACGTTGACAGAAACTGATAACATCGGTAATGTCTATGGCACTTATCGCGCAAACGATTATAACATCAACCTGACAGCAAGCCGTCAATACGGCCAGCACTGGCGTTACGGCGCAACGCTGAAATGGGCGCATTCTAAACTGTATACAAATACTGCATCTGCTGTACTTGCAGATGTAGGTGTAAACTATTACGACACCGCAAGCCTTTGGGATATTGGCATTGTTGCCAAAAATATTGGCTTTATGGTAGATAGGTATACTACTACCAACAGTGCTGAACCGCTACCACTTGATGTACAGATAGGCATATCTAAGCGCTTCAAACACATGCCGCTACGCCTGATGGCAAACATGCATCACCTGTATGAGTGGGATATTCGTTATGACAACCCTGCAGATGCACAAACAAACCTATTGGGCGGTACTGATACAACTACTGCTACCAAAAAATACTTTGGTGAAAAGCTGATGCGCCACTTCATATTTGCCGCAGAGCTTACATTGGCAAAACGGCTTACAGTTACTGCCGCATACAACTACCTACGCCGCAGTGAAATGCTGGTGAAAGATAAACCGGCCCTTGCGGGCTTCTCATTCGGTGCAGGTTTATACCTTAATAAGTTTCAGGTACACTACGCACGTTCATACTACAGCCTTGCAGGTGCATACAATGAGATTGGCCTCAACATGCAGTTGAACCAATTATTCGGCATTGGTAAGTTTGGCAACAAAGTAGGTTGGAAAGATACTTATACCGACTGGCAGTAATCTTATTGCTCCTCTCTCTTATGCTTAGGGAAATTGAATAATATCGAACCCAATACAGGGACGATGAAAATAGCTATGCTGGTAAACGATGTAATAATATCGCCCCAGATAACAGGATGCTCCCCAAGCGGCAAATGCTTTCCTTGCGATTCTAAGCACGATTGCGGACCTTCCAGAAACTGAGCAAATGGTGAACATGGATTGAAGTGTGCTACCAGCGAAAGCGTCAATTTCGTACCGAGCAAGCCAATAACGATATAGGCGCAGGTATCAAGGAAAGGATATTTCTCCATCAGCTTCACAAAGCCCTGTGCTACAAAACGCATAGCCAATATACCAATGAATACACCTACCCATATCAATACTATGTTTTTGGTATAGGCATTTGCTGCTATTACGTTATCAATAGAGAATGCTAAATCCATTAGTTCTACCAATATTACTGTAGCCCAAAACGGCCCGAAAGCACCAAGCGTTTTGCGATACAACCAACTCTTGTGGGCATGCTCCAACTCCTGCTGTAGTGTTTCCTCCTCATCATCTTTCGATTTCTTTTTGGATACGAAGTGTTTGATGGCCAATATCAGCAGGTAGATACCTCCTACAGGCTTAAACCACCATACCTGTATCAGTAAAGATGCGAACAGCAAACATATCCCTCGGAAAACATACGCACCAATGATACCATATTTCAACGCTTTTTTGCGTTGATCTTTTGGCAGGTCTAATACCATAGTTGCCAACACAGCGGCATTATCTACAGAAAGCAGACTTTCTATCAGTATCAGGTTTAGCACCACCATCAGCGATGGTACGGGCTTATCAGCTATTTGTTGTAAAAGATGTAGTATCGAGTCCATTACGTTCTTACCAAGGGGTGTCCTTGCAAATGTAGGGGCTAAAGTAATATGTACGCCACATAGCTTTTTTAATATTTAATAAGGCGGGTATGTACAGCACGGATACCTTTTTTGCTTACAGATAGCGTATAGCTTCCCGGTGCTAACTCTTTTGCGGGAACTATCACCTCACCATCAGCCGTTTGTTGCCACAAAACCTTGCCTGCCATATCTATCAATATACACTGCGCCCCTTGGGGGATGCCTTTTACCAGCCAGTTGTCGTTGGCAGGGTTTGGCTGCACCATAAATTCATCCAGTGCAACACCCGCCACATGCAGTATCGCATCGTCCTTTTGTACAAGGCCACCTGCATTCAGTATGTGGTCGTCCGGGTCTATCTGTATATTGGTTACTTCATCAGTACATGTTGTTACAAATGTTTGCGTATTCGCATTGTTATACAGCTTTATGATTTTAGCACCATTGTTTGTAATGAGTTTTATCTCAATCGGCATATGGAAACATGGTACCGATGATGCCTTGGTAGTGGTTTGTTTTATTTGTATTACAAGCTTGCTACCCTGTTGTGCCCATCTTGCACTGTAAGAAGGATACCCCTCGCCATATATCCATTGATTGAAGAAAGTATCAAGGCTTGTCCCATATTCAGTTTCCATAGCCTGCTGCAGATCTTTTGTGTAGGCTGCACCATTATAAAACTGCTGTCTGTACCTGCGCAGCCCTTTGAAGAAAAGACTATCCTGTGGCGCCAGATAACGCAGCATATGTGTTACTGACGCACCTTTTTTATAGGTAAGTGCACCATCAAATATGCGCCACACTTGCGTGGTATCATCTACATATACACTACCGCTCCCAACCCTGGCTTGGTTCATCACCATGGTACGATATGCTTTTTGTGCAGTCGCACCCCTGAATTTTTCTACAAACAACTGCTCACAATAAGATGTAATACCTTCACTCAACCACACATCCCTCCAGCTTGCAAAACTCACATTATTGCCCCACCATTGGTGTCCCAGTTCGTGAGCAATAAGCGCTACGTCGGTATATGCTATTGTACCCATTGTGGTCATGGTCTGGTGTTCCATCCCACCACTTAGCGGGCTCATACAGTGCCCATACTTTTCATCGTCAAAAGCATATCTGCCAAATATATTGGAGAAGTGGTCTACTATCAGCCCCGTACTATCCAGTGCTGTTTTTGCTGTTGGTGTGAGATGTCCCGGAGTATTGTATACATAGTTTTGTATCAGCATAGAGTCGTTGCTGCCATCTGTGTAATGCATGTAGTAACTATACTCGTTATATGGAGCCACTGCTACTGAAATAAGGTAGTATTCTATCGGGTGTTTTGTCTTCCATTCATAGCGTTTTTTATTACCCGGAAGCGATACTGTATTTTTCAACAAACCATTGCTGCCTACTTTCAGTGTGTCGTCTACCGTCACCCACATGTCTACACTATCTATCTTATCTTGCAGACTTTGCTTAGCAGGCCACCAATCATCTGCAAACAAATCATCACTGATAGAATACATCAGTTTAAAACCATTTTCAGTAACAGGATGTAAGCCTGCACTAAAAAACTGCCCGTTCCCCGCTGTTGCAGCACCATGATAAAACACCTGTGCAGTAAACACAGTATTTTGAGCGAGGGCAGATGATAATGTCACCTTCCTGACTGCACCTGTAGATGCAACAGGCATCAACGTACCATTCAGCTTGAATGAATCTATTGTTATGGCAGCGTCCAGTTCAAAAGCATAAACCGGCATCGTTGTAGCCGTTACCTGTGCCGTAGTAGTTACGTCCCCACTGACGGTGGTAGATGTATTAGTAAGCGCGAGATTAAATTTCAGATGCTTTACATCATAATCATTCTCCTCGCTGGCAGCTACTGTTGTTTTGGCAGCTGCGCCACCGCCGGCAATGCGATGTTCTGCACAGGTACTTCCTGCATCCTGTTTATGTGCATATGTTAGCGTGCCCGCACATACCATCACCAACACTGTTATGTATTTGTAAAGCATACTATTGTTTAATAAGTTTTAAACCCGCAATCTTGTCTTTCCCATTTCTTACCTGCAGCATGTAGGTACCTTTTGCAAGCATACTACCATCTATTGTAAATGGCATATTACTACCTGCCATACCACTTAGCACTACACGCCCCGCAATATCCGCTACATATACAGATGCACCTTTCGGCACTCCTACCACAACCCACTTATCTGCCGTAGGATTCGGGAATACAATTACGTCTTTTGAAATTAATGTATTTGCACCTAATTCAGGTGTTTTATCTATCCTATCTACCAGATTCAGAATACTATTTTTCGGGTCTACAATTATTGCTTTTACAGGCTTGCCCCAACCAAATTTGTAGTCTTGTATTGTAGTATTATTGAACACCCTAACAGTAGTATCCACACCATCGCCAATAAGTTTTATATCTACCGATGTAGTAAACAGACTTACAGATGCAGGATGTGTAGCGCGTTGTTTCAATCGCAGAAATACTGCATCCCCCAGCTGATTCCATTCAACTGCGTATGCAGGTGCACCTTGCTTATATATCCATTGGTCTATGAAATAAGTCCAGTCTTTTTTAGTAACGGTATTCAGCACTTGCAGAAACTCGTTCGTGATGGCTGTTTTGTTTGCATATGTCTTCTGATATGTTTTCAACACAGCAAAAAATAAACTGTCATTCGCTATCTCGTACCGCAGCATGTGCAGCACTGCCGCAGGTTTGTTGTAAGACAAGCGTCCGCTGAATATCCTGTCTACATTCGTAGTGTCATCTCCATACACAGTACCATTTCCATCTTCTTTATCCAACACATTGCTATGAAAACTATTCATACGTGCATCTGCTACTTGTTGCCCTCTGTAGCGCTCATAAAAAAGATATTCTGCGTACGATGCAAAACCTTCATTCAGCCAAATATCTCGCCATGTGCCACAGGTTACATTATCTCCAAACCATTGGTGTGCCAGTTCATGCGCAATCAACCCCGGGCCTGCATTGCCACAGGTACTCATTGTTTGGTGTTCCATACCCCCAAACAGCGGTGCTATACAATGCCCGTACTTCTCTTTATAGAAAGGATATATACCAAATACTTCAGAAAAGTATTGCAGCATTTGCACGGTGCTATCAAGCCCTGCTTTGTACAATGTCATTGCATCGGGTATATCGTAAATAAAGTTCTGCACTTGCATACTGTCTGCAACACCGGGCAATGCTACTTTGTAGCTGTAGTCCTTATACTTAGCTACCGCCGCACTAAGCAGATAGTAAGCAATGGGATATTGCGTATGCCATTCGTAGCGCAGCATACCTCCGGGCATTGGGGTTATTTTTTTCAGCAATCCGTTGCTACCTGCTTTGGTGCTATCGGGCACAGTAAGCCATATAGCGGCACTATCTATTTTGTCTTGCAGGCTTTGTTTGCAGGGCCACCAGTCTATGCTCATATACGGCTCGCTAAGGGTATATGTCACGTTGATGCCTGCCGGGTCTGCTTTATACTGATTTAACCCGAGACGGGTGAAAAAACCATTCCCTTTTTCGGGTGTACCATGATAATATACCTGTGCAGTAAACATATCATTCTGCACAAATAAGGGTGAAAGTTGTATTCTCCGCAAATCACCTTTGGATATTATTGTTTGTGCAATACCATTTATAAAAACAGAATCGATCGTCAAGGCTTGCGACAATTCAAAAACATAGGCGTCCATAACATTCGCTGTTACCATTGCTTTTGTTGTTGCACTACCGCTTATGTTTACCCCTGTATCATTCATCACCAAATCCAGCTTCACGTATTTTACATCATAATATTCCTCCTCCGGTACCAGTACTGTTGCTTTGTTAAATGCTTGGTTTACAGCAGACTTGTAATGGCTACAGCTTATTTCCTGCCCGTACACCTGTACAGTCATTAATATGCAAAACAATAGCCAAACTCGGTAAATCATCTATCTGTTTACTTGAACACTTAAAGTTAGCCATTCGGTGCGGAAATCCCCCTAAACGGGTTAGCAGGCAAACGTCACACGCAAGTAATTATATTATAACATCATTTCTTGCAGGATATGAAGAGCATTGTTTTAAAACATTCAAGATTTATAGCGCAGTCGCTGCTATGGTCTTTGCTGCTATACATAACCACCATATTGATATTGGACTGGGAAGATGTGAAACGCGGATATAAAGACGGTGCACAGGCAGTACGTATCAGTACACAAGAACCGCCCGCTGTTGCCAAACACATCACATACAAGAGCAATATAGGTGTACTAAAAGCAATATGGCTGCACCTTGTCAGGAGCAGCCATAGCTAAACATCTCAAAATCAAAATATTATGCTGCGGTTTCCGCATGTTCTATCAATTGCTTGTGCTCTTCGCTAACAATTTGCAGCGCTAGGTTCTTGATAGACGGGAAAAGCATCTCGTACACTTCCTTTCGGCTATCAGGCACATCTGTGTCTTGCATTCCTAATATGTAAATGATTGATTCAGGCACATCTAACACTTCGCACACCTTCTTTATGGTGCGTGTGCTCGGGCGTTTTACACCGTTTTCAATCTGCGACAGCGACGTTTGCGAGATATTGCATTTATCTGCCAACTCATACTGAGTTATGTCCAGCTGTCTCCTTATCGACCTGATTGCTAATCCAATATTCATAGGTTTTTGTATTTGGTTGCTTCTGATAAATAAGACGACAACCAAATGAAAAAGGTTGGTAGCATTGCAAAAAAACTTTAACTCATAGAGAAAGATTATAATCTCTATACCCTGCTATGATAATATTGAATGTGTAAAATACAATCACTTACATTTGCGCGATGGCAGGAAATTTTACACAACGCGTAACATATAATGGTAATGCAGTACTGGCTATAATAGTACCGCAACTACGCAAAGACGGTATGTATTACGAAGTAAACATTGCAGGCTTTCCACGCTTCTTTATGAAATGGAGCGCATTAGAAAGATTTGATGTAACAGGCGATGAAGCAAAAGCTATTCCTTACGAGTTGCAATTATCTGTCAGCGATGCTATTGAAGCACATAATAAGTAAGTACTAGTCTTCAAGCCTGCGCCATGCAAGGTGGTATGTCTCTTCTTTGCCTTTTTTCTTGCGCATCAATACAGCCATTCTTTTTGATTTATCATCATAGTGCTCACTACCCGGAAATAGCTGTTTATACTCACCTTCTACAGGTGCATTAAAGAAATATCTGCTTGCTATTAAGTTCTTACGTCCTACATGATAATACATAGCATCCGTTGAGTCATATAAGTATAGTGATGCAACTGAATCTGCAATTTTTTTATCAAAATTATTACGTACATCATTTCGAACGATGTATGTATTCCCTTTATCTGTTATTACAATATCATCATTTAAAGATGTCTTAGACAAACGACTACGAAAAACAGGAGTACCTAATTTATTGTAAGTAATTGCAAAGTGCGAATTTGGCAATACAGTACCCCACATTTCTTTGCCATTATCGTCATACTTTGTAAGGATATACATGCCATACTCTTCTGTCAAAGCACCGTTTGTTACTTTTTCATAATGAACCTCCTGATGCACTGCTGTAGTAACACCATTACTGTTTGTATAGTAAGACAATAGTGTAGGGGATTTAAAATTTATAGTCTTGTCCGGTAATTGTTGTTTCATATATTCTTTGGCCTTTGCATATTCAAATGGCGCTTCTGTAATACCCGACAAGTCTTCAGGCAATACTAGTTGCATCTGTTCTCTAGCTGTTACTACTTTCTTTTCCAGCCCAATCTGAGCAAGAAATGCCACTTTGGTATGCAACACGATGTTCAGGTTGTTTACAAATTCGTTTTTGCTGAAGCTGATACCAGTAACATTGGTATTGTCCGGTAGATTAACGGTATTTGCTACGGGAGTATGCATATCGGGGCGTATGTATATAAATCTCATAGCCACATTGTGCTGCTTTTTAAACTGCACAATCTTTTCAGTTTTCAATGCTATAAATACAGAGCCATCTGCTGCCATTCTTGCCCCGGTAAAGAAAACAAAATCATACCCTGCCCTAGGTACAAAATACTTTACTTCTTCTATCAACGTATGCTTATCATCAAATCGTTTGATGTAAGTTTTTACAGAATCATTCTTAGTTTCATTATTAAAGCATACTATACTATACCCAGTAATTTTAGGCACACGTAAAACGTATGCATGCATTTCGTCAGAAAAGCTGGCAGATTCTACTGCAGCTGTTTCAGACCGCAACACACCTGTATTACCGTCAAATATTATACGCATCATTGTTTCCGCATTGCTCACTTGTTGGGTAGCAAACAATACGGCATTACCATCGCATTCAAACAACGCATCAAAATAAGACTTGTCCAATGCGTTTACATCAAATGATTTCAACTCGGGTTTTGTAGCTGCTATTTGCTTACCCGATTTATCAAATATGAATATGCGTATCAACTTTCTGTTTTCAAAGTGAAACAGCATAGTATTACCATTGCTCAGCTGCAATACTTTGTTCCAGCCATCATTACTAATTTCCACCGGCTGGCTGATGATGAGTGTACTGTCTTGGGCTGATGCTTGTGCAATAAATAATACAAAGAATAGCAGAATGGAGGTTATTAGTCTCATTGAGGGTAGTGTTATTGTGGCTGCTAAAATAATACACTGTATCGTATTCTTATAGCTTAGTCCAAAAACAAAGCCCCTGCAAACAGCAGGGGCTTATTATATTGTTGTTACTAAAGTATTACGCTTCAGCTTCCATGTAAGAAGAAACAGGCTCGCAAGTACAAATCAAGTTACGATCGCCATATGTATTGTTTACACGGGCAATGCTTGGCCAGAATTTGTTGTTCTTCACCCATTCCAGCGGGTATGCTGCCGTTTGGCGGCTGTAAGGGCGGTTCCATTCATCAGCAGTTACTACAAACTGTGTATGCGGTGCATGCTTCAGTACGTTGTCTTTCTTATCAGCTTTGCCTTCTTCTATTTCGCGTATCTCTGCACGAATACCCAACAGTGCATCGCAGAAGCGATCCAGTTCTCCTTTGTCTTCACTCTCCGTTGGTTCTATCATAATAGTACCCGGTACAGGGAAGCTAAGTGTAGGTGCGTGGAAGCCATAGTCCATCAAACGTTTTGCAACGTCTTCTGCTTCTATCTCTGCTGTCTTTTTAAACGGACGCAAATCTACGATGAATTCGTGCGCACATGTACCACCTGTACCTGTGTACAGAATGTCAAAGTCGTTCTTCAAACGTGCACGCATGTAGTTGGCATTCAGGATAGCATATTCTGTTGCTTTGCGTACACCTGCAGAGCCCAGCATACGGATGTATGCATAAGATATCAGCAATATGCTTGCAGAGCCGAATGGTGCAGCAGATACCGCATTAGCGGCTTTACCGTCTGTATCTACCACGTGCGATGGCAGGTGTGGTGCAAGGTGTGCCTTCACACAGATAGGGCCCATACCAGGACCACCACCACCGTGTGGTATAGCAAATGTTTTATGCAGGTTCAGGTGACAAACGTCTGCGCCTATCAGGCCCGGTGCTGTAAGACCTACCTGCGCGTTCATGTTTGCACCATCCATATACACCTGTCCGCCATGTTGGTGAACGATGTCTGTAATGTCTTTGATTGTCTCTTCGTACACACCGTATGTAGATGGGTATGTAACCATGATACCTGCCAGGTTTGCAGCATGCTGCGCAGCTTTTGCCTTCAGGTCTTCTACATCTATATAACCGTTTTCCAGTGCTTTTACCACTACTACTTTGTAGCCTACCATTACAGCAGATGCAGGGTTGGTACCGTGTGCAGATATTGGTATCAGCATTACGTTGCGGTGCTTGTCGCCGCGGCTTTCGTGGTAAGATCTGATGGTCAGCAAACCAGCGTACTCACCTTGCGCACCACTGTTTGGTTGCAGGCTGCATGCGTCAAACCCTGTGATTTCGCACAGATAGTCAGACAGTTCTTTTGCCATTTGCAGGTACCCTGCTGCCTGGTCTTTTGGTGCAAACGGATGCATCTTGCTCCAGTGTGCCCAGCTAAGCGGCATCATTTCTGTTGCAGCATTCAGCTTCATGGTGCAAGAACCAAGCGATATCATACTTGTATTCAGGCTCAGATCCTTGTTCTCCAGCATTTTGATGTAGCGCATCATTTGCGATTCGCTGTGATGCGTGTTGAATACCGGGTGTGTAAGGAATGAGGATGTACGCGTAAGTGATGTACCAATGTTTGTCAGTACTTCGTCGTGGTTGATTTCAAAACTAACAGGCGCATCTGTATTGTCGAATACCGAAATGATATTGAACAGATCTGATGGTGTCGTTGTTTCATCCAAAGAGATACCTACCAATGTATTATCTGCAAAATAGCGGAAGTTGATTTGTGCAGCTTCTGCTTTTGCTTTGATAGCACTTGTATCTGCCACTTTCACCACGATGGTATCGAAGTAAGATGAAGAAACAATGTTAGCACCATGTGCTTTCAGTTGGCTTGCCAGTGTGTGTGTCAGTACACTTACACGCTTAGCAATGTTTATCAGCCCATCAGGACCATGATACACTGCATACATAGCTGCCATGTTTGCCAGCAATGCCTGTGCAGTACAGATGTTTGATGTTGCCTTCTCGCGTTTGATGTGCTGCTCACGTGTTTGCAGTGCCATACGCAGTGCACGGTTGCCATTAGCATCGATACTTACACCAATGATACGACCTGGGATAGCACGCTTAAAATCATCTGTACAAGAGAAAAATGCTGCGTGCGGACCACCATAACCCAGTGGTACACCAAAGCGCTGTGCACTACCCAGTGCTACGTCAGCACCCAATTCACCCGGAGGTGTCAGCAATGTAAGAGCCAGCAGGTCTGTAGCCATAGCCACATAAGCACCGGCAGCATGTACTTTTTCTATAAAGCCACGGTAGTCTTCTACATTACCCTTATCGTTAGGATATTGTACCAGTGCACCGAAGTAAGTATTGTCAATAGTAGCTGTCTTGTAATCGCCCACAACAACAGTAGCCCCCAGTGGTGTAGCACGTGTTATAACAACATCCAGTGTTTGCGGGAAGATGTTTTCGTCTACGAAGAATTTAGCACGCTCCAGATTGTCGTGGTCTTTGTTCAGCGTAGCAAGGAACATATGCATTGCTTCCGCTGCTGCAGTTGCTTCATCCAGCAACGATGCGTTGGCAATAGGCAGTGCTGTCAGGTCGCTTACCATTGTTTGATAGTTCAGCAGGCTTTCCAGACGGCCTTGAGAAATCTCTGCCTGATATGGTGTGTACTGCGTATACCATCCCGGGTTTTCGAAGATGTTGCGCAGGATAACGCTTGGTGTCAGGGTATCGTAATAGCCCTGTCCTATGTAGTTTTTGTAAAGCTTGTTTTTAGACGATATCTCTTTCGATATACGCAGGTATTCCGCTTCGCTGATGGCATCAGGTATGTTCAATGCTTTGTTCATGCGGATGGCCGAAGGCACCGTTCGTCCAACCAACTCTTCCATATCTGCTACACCAATAGTTGCCAGCATCTGCCTGGTATCGTGTTCGTTAGGGCCAATATGGCGACCTTCGAACTCCTGATTTTGAAGGGAAAACAAATTCATAATAATAACTTAGAACTCCTTAAAGATTATAAAGAAATGCAAAGTTAGCGGGATAGCGGGGATTTGCAAAACAGAATGCCCATCCCATTAAGAATAATAAGATTTATGTATAAGTATTGCCCCTCAGAAGCGGGGTTTAGTATAACAAGCTACTCCAACACCCCTTCTTTTATCTCATTCCACAAAGCGCGGTAGCAGGTTGCCGCAAAACTACTTGGGGCAAATGCCTCTACAGGTGCGTTTTTAATGCCCATCCTTTCAATATCAGACAGGTAGGGCACATAGTATTCAAAGAAGCGCTTGTCTTTGTAAAGCTGTGCCATTACGTCTTTGTGCATATTCTTACGGATGTCTACCATGGTAAAGAAGCACATCAGCTTTTCCAGCTCACCTGTCTTTTCTTCAAAATAGCTTTTTACAATATCGTAGGTTCGTACCGAAAGCGTAGTAGGTATCACAGGCATCAATACGGCATCTGAAGCATAGAAGATATTATCTGCCAGATGAGAGAAGCCCGGGGGGCAGTCGATAAACACAAAATCATAATCATGCTCCAAACCCTTCAGCAGGTTGCGCAGTTGTTTTTTAGAGTGTTTATCATCCAGCAGCAAATCGAGCTTGCGGGCAGAAAGGTCTGCGGGTATGATATCCAGCCCATCGTAGTCGGTACCCATGATGGCTTCATCTATCGTCATGCTGTGCTCTATCAGCTTTTTAGCAGCACCTTTTTCTTTGGGCTGTGCTTTGTAATAAAAGCTGGCAGCACCCTGCGGGTCCAAGTCCCACAGCAAGGTTTTATAGCCGTCTTTGGCAGCCATATACGCAAAGTTGACACAAGATGCCGTCTTACCCACACCGCCCTTCAGATTGTACAATGATGCTACGAACATAACAGTAGTATTAAGCCTTATATAAAGCTACATTTTTATGTGTAGGATAGCAACGGTGCATTGTTATGTTTCAGAAACCGATAGCCGCGTATCCCTTATTTTTACAATAGCACAAAGAGATATGGATACCTCGTTTGATTTTAACCATGTAATAGCTGCCATAGAAAGCAGATACTGCAAACTGCAACCAGACTGCATTGCTGCGCTGCCGCAACACTTTCGCCCTATGCAGGTGGGCAAAGAAACCAAACTGGTAAAAGAAGGGCAATATGCCGACAAGACTTACTATATCGTAAAAGGCTGTGTGCGTGCCTACTATGTAAAGGATGGCAAGGAGATTACAGACTGGTTTGCTTTCGAGAATGAGTTTGTCTGTTCTATCCATAGCTTCTTCAACAATGTGCCCAGCCCGCACTACATAGAAGTGCTGGAAGACAGCCTGCTGCTGGAGATAAGCCGCGACAGCGCTCAACAACTAAGCGAGGCATTTCACAACTTTGAAACCCTGCAAAAGCAAGTAGTGGTTCAGACACTACTAAAGCTACAGTACCGTATGGAAGGGCTCTTGTTTGAAAATGCACACAACCGTTATCAAAACCTGCTGGCATATCAGCCTGATATTACACAGCGTGTACCCCTCACCCATATTGCATCTCATTTGGGTATTACACTGGAAACACTCAGCCGTATACGCAACCCCAAGTACGGAATTTGATATATATCAAATGCAATCTCACAGCGCCTGTTCAACTTTGCTTTTGTATAAAAGACAAACATGACAGGCAAGAAGATATTGGTCATCAATGGCCACCCCGATGCGGAAAGCTTTAACCATGCTCTTACTGATGCTTATGTAAAAGGTGCAATTGAATCAGGCGCAGTAATTGAGGTAATACATATTGGCACACTCAACTTCAACCCCAATCTGCAATATGGCTACAGACAACGCACCGAACTGGAACCCGACCTGCTGGATGCGCAACAGAAGATACTTTGGGCAGAGCATATTGTATTCATACACCCGCTGTGGTGGGGTTCTTACCCTGCCATCATGAAGGGCTTTCTGGACCGTGTGCTATTACCGGGCTTTGCCTTCAAAAAAAGGGACGGCTCTGTTTGGTGGGACAAGCTGCTGAAGGGCAGAACAGCTACCATCATCTGTACTATGGACCAACCCGCATGGTACTATTGGCTGGTTTATAAAAGTCCAAGCATCAATGCGCTGAAGAAGTTGACATTGGAGTTTTGCGGTATCAAACCTGTAAAGACAATACGCATAGGCCCTATTAGATTATCGAAAGACAGCTATCGTGCAAAGTGGTTATCGCGTATTGAAAAGCTAGGCCTGAATAACGGATAAAATAAAGCCACACAACCATAAGGTTGTGCGGCCTGCTATATTCAAAATCACTGTCTTATAGTTTGGTGAGTTTAACTACTTGTGCATTATCATCTGCAGCTATGTGCAGATAGTAAACACCGGACTGTGCATTACTAATATCTAATTTGCAATTGCCTTCAAAACTACCTGTAGTTACCGTTCTGCCTGCTATATCCATCACCCTGTACTTAGCTTCATGCAGTTTACTATTGATGTAATACAGTCCATTGCCGGGATTAGGATATACTACCGCACTTGTAAGGGCAATTGTATTACTAATACCTACCGATAAGTTGGAGAATACAACATCTTTGGGACTGCTGCCAACGGTAATGCTATCTATTGCCGAAAGGTTGTTTGCCTTATCGAGTATCCCTATTTTTTTGTTGTAATGATATACCACCCACAATTCATTTGAACCTGGTTTTTCTACCATTGCAAATGGCTTGTATGGTGTATTTACAGAGTCTGTAAAGCCTGTATTCATGCTGTTAGCTTTTGCCCTGTATATCTTTGATGGTTCGTTTGGCCACGCACCAAAATAGGTGATGTACATATTGGTATCGTTGCTGATGGTAAGATTCTTAACTGTACCATACCAATCGCTTGTCTGCAAAGAGTCTTGTATAGCCTTCGTTGCAGCATCCATCTTGTATAGCTTGCCTTTACCTGCATTGGGGCTGCCCATGTAGTAGAATGTACTACCCGATGCATTGAACACAAGGCTGTTGTTGGCAATGTATGAAGAAGAAGACACCCTGCTTGGTATGCTTGTAAGCGCCATGCTGCTATGGGTAAAGCTATAGAGCTTGTTATCTATTGCCAGCCATACATCAGATGTACCCGGGCGATTGCGCATAAATGCAGTACCGCTAGTAAAGACGGTAGAAGAATCTACCAAGGCCTTTGTTGCCCAGTCGCCTTTATAAATACGATTGGTAGGGTTTTCTGAGTAGTAGAATGTACTGCCCGGGCCAAGCACTATATTGCCAATGTATTTGGTAAAACTGAAAGAATCTATCAACGCATTGGTAGCTGCATTGATGATATACATCCTATTGATTGTTTCATTGTATGCCATCAGCTTGCTGCCGTCTGCAGATAGCTCCATACCGTCAAAATTACCTGCATGACCAATGCTGCCTGTTACAGTATGTGTATTGCTATTGCATACGGTCATTAAAGTACCGTCAACAAAGGCCTTTTGTCCATGAGCTGATATTGCGCATGCAAGCGATAATAGTAGAAGTTTTGCTTTCATTTATAACCCCGTTTGTGTTACACAAAACTACCACGGAGCTTATTGCCGCTGCTTACACTATTTCTGGTATTTTATGATACGTACCAGCACGTACACTACTACATATTTACCACATCGGGGTTGCCCATTTTGCCGGCATTGTAGTCATTGATGCACTGTATGATTTGCGCTTCCGTGTTCATCACAAACGGACCGTAAGAATATACTACCTCGTTGAGTGGTTGACCACCAAGCAGGAATATCTCTGCACCCGTTTCGCTATAGATGTTGATGTTCTCTGCATCGCGCTTATAGAGCACCAATTGATTGGGTTTGATGGCATGTTGTCCCTCTACTTCCAGTGCCCCATTTACCACATAGATAAATGCATTGTGAGCAGCATCTACAGGTATATCCAGCCTTGCTCCTTTATTCAGCTTCAGGTAGAAGTAAAACGTAGGGCTGTATGTCTTCACACTCGATTTCTCTCCGTATAATTCACCCAGTACCACACGTGCTGTGTAGTCTTTATTCATGATTACAGGCATGTTCTCGCCACGATACACGGTAGTGCTCGGCGCATCGTGCTTGTGCGCAGATGGTATATTGAGCCATATCTGGAAGCCGTGAATCTTGCCACCTTCCTTCTTCAACTGCTCACCGCTTTCCTCCATATGTATGGCACCGCGACCAGAGTTGAACATCATGTACTCTCCCGTCTCTATCTGGAAATCGTAATTAAGACTGTCTTTGTGATGGCCACTACCCGACAGAAAGTAGGTAGTAGGTATCACCCCTGCGTGTGGGTGGGCTGGTACTTTCAGGGCAGTGCTGCCGGGCTTCAGCTCTACAGGGCCAAACTCATCGAAGAAAACAAAAGGCGACACATAGTCGTTGTGATTGCCTGCAAATGCACGCATCACAGGGAGGGTACCTACCATCGTAGCATCAGCATCCAGCACGCGATATACCTGACGGTTGCGCTTGTTGCTATACATACCACTTTGCCCCAGTAACAGAGACGGTGCTGCTACCGATGCACCCAATATTGCCGAACCTTTTATGAATTTTCTTCTGCTCATCATGTAGTAAAGTTAGGCATATATAGTATAGAAAAAAATCAACTAATGTCTATACATGAATAAAGCCGAATGATATAATGAATTGTGCTATCTGTTGATAGTTTTTGATAGTATTTACACGGTTTTCAAAGTTTTCGTTTCCACCCATATTCCAGTTTGGTATCTAACACAATGGCTCTCAATACTTGTGAGATGGTAGGTTGTTGCGAATTGGTTACAGAACGGTTACGTTTTGTTGCCAGTGTAGCAGTTTTTGTTTCAGTTTTGGTTGTATTTGTTTCGTTTTGTTGCAGAGCTGTTTTGATGATGCGTGCCAAAAGCATACGCTTATCATATACATCTGCCAGCTCTGCACCATAGTCTTGCTGCAATTGTTGCAGTACTGTATTTTCTGTAGCAGTATATGCTTCCTGTATTTTGTTGCGGATGTATGGAATGGCTAAAAGTCGGCAAGCATTGTTGTAGGCAGCAGCATGTGAAGATTGCGGGTAGGCTTTGAGGTATGCTTCTCTGCGATTGCCATGCGCAATCATTTCCTGAATAAATGTTTCGTGGCGAAGGTTCATAGTGGTAGTTTTTATTAATGCAAAAATACAATAAAAAAGCCATCTTAAAAGATAGCTTTTGAATAATAAGTTTTTATACAAAGATTACTTCTCCTGCAATATCTCGCAGTCTATTGTGTGACCATTCATCTCAGCGCCGGTCTTCTTTTCCTTGCAGTCAACCTCAGCATTTCCTTTTGTGTCTTTAGCTCCTGTGTAAGTACCAACACCACCGTGGCTATAGTGTGTAGTACATGAGCAATAATAGTTCAGCGCAAATTTTTCGCAAGAACTAACACTAATCGCTAATAGGGAGAGTACAATAAGTTTTTTCATAAGCATGTTTTATCGGGGGTGTTTAGATGTATGTGAAAATAAGCAGTTCAATCTATATTTTCCTTAACATCACAACTGGCAGTTTGCCCATCTGCTTGCACTTCTGCCATCTTATCACTGCAATCAGCCTCTGCTTTTGCCCTTACGCTGTTGGAGCCAATATAAGTACCCGAACCAACAGCCGTTGTAATAGTACATTGGCAATGGTAAACGGATGCTTTATTGCATGCAGTAAAAGTACTTAGTACTATAAAGAAGGCTAGTTTTTTCATGTTGTTAGCATTTGGTTGAATTCAATTAAATATACTGAAACTTATACCCTGGCAATGCAAACATGGCACAAAAAAATCCGCTACGATTGCAGCGGATTGTAAATGAATGTGTTACTGTTTTAATACTCGTCTTCGTTGAAGAAGAAGTCTTCCTGCGTAGGATAATCAGGCCAGATATCTTCGATGCCTTCGTAGATTTCGCCTTCGTCATCCAGCTCTTGCAGGTTCTCAACAACTTCCAATGGTGCGCCCGAACGAATTGCATAGTCAATCAATTCGTCTTTGGTTGCAGGCCATGGTGCGTCTTCTAAGTGCGATGCTAGTTCTAACGTCCAAAACATATTATAAATTATTTATTTTTATTACCTGTTTTCGCAAATGTAAGTTTTCAATTAACAATAACAAATTTTCTATTCTTAAGGTTATCCTATGTTTTATAACATCAGCCATATTGTATGGTTTAACCGGGTTACGCATCCATTCAAAAACGAACGCTGAAAGCGGTTTGTTTATTTCTTAGCTTATTATCGTTTATTTGTATTGTATCATTATCTAAAAACATGGTATTGCCCGATGGGGTTGTACATATAATAGTGCTATGCTTGTTGCTGAAAATCTGGTAAAAAAATACGGAAGCCTCACGGTTGTAAATGGTGTAAGCCTCAGCATAGGCAAAGGAGAGGTTGTATCTGTAGTAGGGCAATCGGGTGCAGGCAAGAGCACACTGCTGCACTTGCTCGGCGCACTGGATAAGCCCGACAGCGGAAGCGTATTGATAGACGGTACTGATATATTTAAGCTCCCTGCCAAAAAGCAAGCTGCCTTTCGCAACAAACATATTGGCTTTGTATTTCAGTTTCACCACTTGCTGCCCGAGTTCAGCGCGGTAGAAAATGTATCTGTACCACTGTGGATAGCAGGACAAGGCAGGAAGCAAGCAATGGATAATGCGGCAGCTATACTGGACATTGTAGGGCTTGGTAATAAGCTGGATAATAAACCATCTGAATTATCGGGCGGTGAACAACAACGCGTAGCCATAGCGCGCGCATTGGTAAATAAACCGAGCATTATTATGGCCGATGAACCTACCGGCAACCTGGATAGCGCCAACGCTCAATCCATCCATCAGCTGTTTATAGACCTCCGAAACAAGCTGGGGCAGACTTTTGTGATGATAACCCACAATGAAGAGCTGGCAGGAATGACGGATAGGACACTGACCATGAAAGATGGTAAGATATAAGCCTGACAAGTGATAGAGGGCTTTTTACAAATACTTAAAATAACTATATCAATAGTTTTAACAGGTTAAGTTTTAAAGAATTTGTGGGCTTTCTTCGTGTTTTAGTCAAAAAGTATATTTTTGCACCATAAAATAAATGCATTAGCCATGTCTGAAATTGCAAATCGCGTTAAAAAGATTATCGTTGATAAACTTGGTGTTGACGAATCTGAAGTAACAACTGAGGCTAGTTTTACAAACGATCTGGGAGCTGACTCTCTGGATACTGTAGAACTGATCATGGAATTCGAAAAAGAATTCAACATCTCTATTCCTGATGAACAAGCTGAAACTATAACAACTGTAGGACAGGCTGTTTCTTATCTGGAAGAACACGTAAAGTAATCAATCAAGCTATTCAGTAACTGAAATTGTTTCAATGAATTCACCGTTCAGACGAGTTGTCGTTACGGGTATCGGCGCCCTTACGCCCATAGGTAATACTGCTCCCGCATATTGGGAAGGCCTTATCAATGGCGTTTCGGGCGCTGATTTCATTACCAATTTTGATGCGAGCAAGTTTAAAACAAGGTTTGCATGCGAATTGAAAGGATTTAATCCCGAAGACTTTCTGGAAAAGAAAGAAGCACGCAAACTTGACCGTTTTGCCCAAGTAGCTATTGTAGCTGCAGACGAAGCGGTAAAAAATGCTAAACTGGATGACCCAAGCCTTAATAAAGACCGCATTGGTGTAATATGGGCTTCGGGTATCGGCGGTATGATTACCTTCATCGAAGAGATGACTGCGTTCAACGCAGGTGATGGTACACCACGTTTCAACCCATTCTTCATTCCTAAGCTGATTCTGGACATTGCTGCAGGCCATATCTCTATGCGCTACAGCTTCCGTGGTCCGAACTTTGCTACCGTTAGTGCCTGTGCATCTGCTACCAACGGCCTGATAGACGCCTTTACTTATATACGCCTTGGCAAAGCCGATGCGATAGTAACAGGTGGTTCTGAGGCTGTAGTTACCCAATCGGGTATTGGTGGTTTCAATGCCATGAAAGCATTGAGCGAACGCAATGACGACCCGAAGACAGCTAGCCGTCCATTTGATTTGGACCGCGACGGGTTTGTACTGGGTGAAGGTGCCGGTGCCATTATTCTGGAAGAATTGGAGCACGCAAAAGCACGCGGTGCTACCATTTATGCAGAGGTTGCAGGCGGCGGCATGAGTGCCGATGCTTATCACCTGACTGCTCCGCATCCGGAAGGCTTGGGTGTTATCAACGTAATGAACAATGCATTGAACGATGCCGGTATGAAGCC
Organism: Bacteroidetes bacterium UBA4414; assembly: GCA_002389765.1. GTDB lineage: Bacteria > Bacteroidota > Bacteroidia > Chitinophagales > Chitinophagaceae > Polluticoccus. The sequence goes on from DGQM01000023.1 coordinate 92,315, forward strand.
TGAGGATATTGATTACATTAACGTGCACGGTACATCTACACCGTTGGGCGATATAGCCGAAATCATTGCTATACAAAAAGTATTTGGCGAGCATGCTTATAACTTAAATATAAGCTCTACCAAATCTATGACAGGCCACCTGCTGGGTGCTGCCGGTGGTATAGAAGCGATTGCCGCTATATTATCTGTAGTTAATGATATGGTACCACCTACCATCAACCACAAGACTACAGACCCTGCATTCGACCCGAGACTGAATTTCACATTGCACAATGCGCAGAAACGTACCGTACGTGCAGCGCTGAGCAACACATTCGGCTTTGGTGGTCACAATGCGTCTATTATCTTCAAAAAATACGAAGAATAGCGCGTGCGCAGGTTCACGGCACGAATCTTACATTTCTTTTCTCCCAACAAAGAGTTGGTGCGACAACTGGAGCACTTGCTGGGTTATACCCCTAAGCATTTGCCATACTACCAGCTTGCATTAATGCACCGCAGCAAGATTGAAGAGCTGCAGCAAAACAATGAAAGACTGGAGTTTCTGGGTGATGCCATACTGGGCTCTATTGTTGCAGAGTATCTTTTCAAAAAATATCCTACCCAACCCGAAGGCTACCTTACAGAGCTTCGCAGCCGTATTGTGCGCCGCGAAACAATGAATAATGTAGCACTGCGCATGGGCCTGCACAAAATGGTGCAGTATAACCAGAACGACCGTGGGCTGAGCCGCAGCCACATCTTTGGCAATGCGCTGGAAGCCTTGATAGGTGCGGTTTATCTGGATCAGGGTTTCTCCCGTACACGTACTTTTATCCTCAATCAGGTTATAAAACCATACATAGATATTGAGGTAATGGAAAGCACCGATACCAACTACAAAAACAAACTGCTGAGCTGGGCACAACGCAATGGCAAAGAGCTTGCATTTGAAAGTATAGATGAAAAAGTAGAAGGTACGCGCAAGGTGTTTACCATTGCTATTGTATTGAGTGGTGAACAGGTAGCTACAGGTACAGGCTTCAACAAAAAAGAAGCAGGCCAGGTCGCAGCACAAAAAGCATTGGAGCTGCTGGGCGTAAAGGGCAGTTAGATTCTCAAAATAATTTTAATCCTCCCCCACGTGCAGCTTGTGGAATAACCTATGTGCTGCAGGTGCCAGTATAATGCCAATATTGGTAATGAATACTACACCGCTGAACAGTGCATAGAATGAAGAAAACAATTTGCCCGCAGTGGTTTTAATTTCTACCACAGGGCCCATGCCGCTCAATATCATGCTGGCATTGTGCAGCGAGTCTATCCAGGCAATATCGGCTGTGTAGTGGTAGCCTAAAATACCAATCAGCAGGCAGATGCCAAGTATTACCGAAGCAAACACAACACTGCGCATCATTCTACCATAAAACACGGAAACAGGCGCCAGCTTTTGATGTTTCTTCTCGTACATACAGAAAAAGTAAAAAGAAAAACTGAAAAAGAAAAAATCTTAGTGGCACTTGAAATGCTCAAACGGCTCTTTGCAATCAAGACACTTGTATAGCGACTTGCAGGATGTAGGCCCGAAGCGGCTTACCAGCTCTGTATGTTCGCTATTGCAACGCGGGCATGGTATATTATCATCCTCGAACAATGCGAGCGGATTGTCTGATGTTTTGCGAACAGGCGGCGCAATGCCGTATTCCTTCAGCTTGCGTTTACCATCTTCAGTCATCCAATCGGTTGTCCATGCAGGGCTAAGCTGCTGCTCTATGTGCACTTTCTTGAAACCCCTGCTCATCAATGCCATACGGATGTTAATACCAATCACATCCATTGCAGGGCAGCCGCTGTAGGTAGGCGTAATAGCTACCGTTACTTCATCATCTGCAATACGTACATCTCTTACAATACCCAGATCGAGTATGGTAAGTACCGGCACCTCAGGATCTGTAACCTGTTGCAGCCAGTCGTATACTTGTGTAGTTGTTATTGCAGGCATTTAAGATGAAGCTACTAATTTGTCAATATGAAAGTGATGGGCTGAGTATAACGCATTGGTACTTTAATCCATTTTTTTAAGTCACTACGTCTTACCTTAGCCGGCACCCAATCAGGCATGCTTTTTACAACTCTGATAGCTTCGCTATCACAATCTGAACTTAAGCCTTGCACAATGGTTACACTATCTATTCTACCTTTTTCAGTTACTACAAATTTCACGCTTACATTTCCCTGAATGTTGTTTGCCTTTGCAAAAGCAGGATAAACAAGTTTAGTCTTCAAATATTCTTTGATACTGTATTCAGGATATGCGTCTTTTATTTGGTAAGCATACAGTTTAGTATTACTATCATTAGTTTGTGCATATACAGCACTATTTAATAACAGTAATATTAATAACCAATACTTCATACTACCACTCCATATCAGGATATGCACGTTGCATAAACTGCATTTCTGCCAATACAAAGCCGAGGTTTTCGCTGTGTCGACATTCTTTACCACCGCTATGCATCCAGTTGTTGGCAGGTAGTGTAAGTGTTGCTTCTTCTATTACGGTAGTAACGTGTTGCATCCATTTAGTTTTGATGGCTGCAAGGTCTACACCAATACCTTCTGCAAGCATTGCTTTATCGGCTTCCGTAGCTTCAAACATCTCGCCTGTGTATGCCCAGCGATTATCTAATGCTTCCTGCATACGTGCTTTACTTTCATCTGTGCCATCACCCAAGCGTATCATCCATTCGCTGCTCCAGCGCAGGTGGTAGGTTACTTCTTTCAGCGATTTTTCTGCAACAGCAGCGAAAACAGTGTCTTTGCTTTTTTGCAGCTCAGTATAGAAATAGTAGTTGAAAGCATCGTAGAAGAATGAGCGAACTATCGTGTATGCCCAGTCTTTATTAGGTTGTTCTGTAAGCAATACATTGCGGAAATCCCAAGAGTCGCGCAGGTATGCAAGATCATCTTCGTCTATGTTTTCGCCCTTGTTTATTTTGGTTTGCAATGCAGTAGAAGTAAACAATGTGTTCTTCTGTTCAGCAGGCAATGCATTAAACATATCAGCCGCATGTTGATACAGTGAACGTGCCTGACCAAGATGATCGAGCGATGTATTGGTAATAGCAATATCCTGCTCCAGTATCGGGCCATGACCACACCATTCGCTGATGCGGTGTCCGATAATCAATGCATTATCTGCTATCTGTAATGTGTATAGTAGTTGGCTAGTTGATTGGTTGACTTGTTGATTTGTCATTCCTAATTATTTAAATTGCTTCGTAAGAAAGTAATATACCCATTCAATAATTTGCCGGTATCCGTGATTTTACTTTCTAAACTACTGATATCTTCTTTTGATAAATATTTACAGTCCAACACATCTATCAGATGATTTTGAACTTCACTCAATGAACCTCTTGCCTGAATACAAAAATGCAGTTGTTCTTTGTATGTGAACCTTCCATGTCCTTCCGCGATGTTCGCACATATAGACCTCGATGCTCTTATCAACTGGTCTGCTAATCTGAAACGTTCATCTGATGGCAATTTTTTCACTAATTCATATACCTCGTTCTTCAATGTTCTTGCTGCCTGCCACACTGTTAACTCCGTAAAACTCTGATATGGTTTGTTTTCGCTCAAATCAACTAATCAACAGGTCAACAAATCAACTAAACTGTTACATATGTTTCAGTTCATCCGGCAGGTTGTAGAACGTCGGGTGACGATACACTTTATCGTTTGCCGGTTCGTACATTGATGCCGCCTCGTATGGGTCTGATGCGTGTATATTTTTGCTTTCCACTACCCAGATGCTTACGCCTTCCATACGGCGGGTATATACATCGCGTGCATTCTCTATTGCCATCTGCGCATCTGCCGCATGCAGGCTGCCTGCATGTTTATGATCCAGACCTGCTTTGCTACGGATAAACACTTCCCACAACGGCCATTCGCCTGCTGTGTTGTGTGTGCCACTTGCACCTGTTGCCTGTTCTTTATCGCCGTAGTCTCCGTAGAGGTTTTTATTTATGAATTGATTCATTCTGTTGTTTTTGTGATGCTGTTATTAAGCAGCTTTTACTTCTTTGTTTTCTTTGCGTGCTTTGCGCTTTTCTGAATGTGCCAATGCAGCCTCACGCACCCATGCACCTTCTTCCCACGCTTTTTTACGTGCATCCAGGCGCTCCTTGTTGCAAGGCCCGTTACCTTTTACTACGTTCCAGAACTCGTCCCAATTGATAGGACCAAAGTCGTAGTGTCCACGCTCTTCGTTCCATTTCAAATCCGGATCAGGTACTGTAAGACCTATAAGCCTTGCCTGCTCTACTGTTACGTCAATAAACTTCTGGCGCAGTTCGTCGTTTGTAAAACGTTTAATCCTCCAACGCATGCTTTGTGCCGTATGCGGGCTATCTGCATCGTTAGGGCCAAACATCATGATAGATGGCCACCACCAACGGTTGAGTGCGTCTTGTGCCATTTTCTTCTGCACATCGGTACCATTAGCCAGTGTCATCATGATTTCAAAACCCTGGCGTTGGTGGAAGCTTTCTTCCTTGCACACACGCACCATTGCACGCGCATACGGACCGTATGATGTACGGCACAGCGGCACCTGATTCATGATAGCGGCACCGTCTACCAACCAGCCTATTGCGCCGATATCAGCCCATGTTAGCGTTGGATAGTTGAATATAGAAGAGTATTTAGCTTTCCCGGTATGCAGTTGGTCAAACATTTCATCGCGGGTAATGCCCAGCGTTTCTGCTGCACTGTAGAGATACAGGCCATGACCACCTTCATCCTGCACTTTTGCCAGCAGTACAGCTTTGCGGCGCAGGCTTGGGGCACGGGTTATCCAGTTACCTTCCGGCAGCATACCTACAATCTCGCTATGCGCATGTTGTGATATCTGGCGGATGAGTGTTTTGCGATAGTCATCAGGCATCCAGTCGCGCGGTTCTATCATCACCTCATTATCTATCTTGGCATCGAAATGCTCCTGAAAAGAATGCACCGTCATTTATTAAAAATTTTAAGATTACAAAGATAACAAATAGGGGGTAAAGATGTTTACCCCCTGCTTATATCGTTACTGTGCAAATATGAACCTCAATGTTACCCCGGCACGCGTAGTGGTTATCGGGTACGAGGTAGAAATGTATGGAATACTTTGCCTGCGATCGTAGAAGAAAATGAGCGTTAATTTATCGCTTACTATGTAGTTGATAGACGGCGATATGGTTATCACCTTCTGCCCGCGTGTTACGATACTCTGGTTTTGTGCCAGATAGTTGTTTGTACTCTTATCATCGCGCAGACCTATATCTACTTTTATGTTCAGATCGTTCTTCAATTTTCTTACGCCAAACACCTCGAAAGGTAGTACAAGACCACGTACACGATAACCTGCGCCAATAGTATACTCAGTACTCTTGGTTTCGCTCACCTGATAGTCAATCATACTAAGGCTGGCAGTACGTGTTTTGCGATAGTTGAAGCTGAGCGACATACCGTTGCGGAAAGCACCTTCAAAACCGAACAACGGATTTAAAGACTCTGATATTGTAATATTCGGTACCTGATAGAATGGTACAAAATTGCCCGAGTTAGAATCTATGAACGACGGGAAACCCATACTGAATAAATCCTGATAGTAGAGTGTAGATACAAAACTATTCATAGACATTGTACCTGTGTATGCATGGTTAATAACCAGGTTATTCATAGCCCTGGCAATGAATGGTATTTTATTCAAGCCTGTGTACGCTACACGCCAGTTTGGCATTGGCAAATAGTTGCGGAAAGGATTGTTGCGCATATTGCTGCTGGATGCCTCTACCAAGCCAATTTTATCTGCACTCTTACCTGTATACGCAGCCAGGAAAGACGGCACTAACACATCTTGTGAGTAGGCTGTATAACCTTTCTTATAGGTAGGGTCGTTAGGATCTGCTACACCATTACTATAAGGGTTGCGATCGCTAAGCCTTGTTGAAATTTGTGGTCTGTTGTCTCTGAATTGTTTGAACGCACCTTGTTCAACATCAGATGATTTGAACAAAGTTTTTAACCCTATGAAAGAAGAGCTGAATGAACCCGTTTCGTAAGGATTATTATGCGTGAAGGTTCCGGTACCTGAAAGTGTGGTATCCTTAAACACTTCTGAAAGTGATTTGCTGAAAGACCTGTTGATTGTTACATCTACACGGAAGTCTTTTATGGGCTCCAACGTAGTAGTGATATTCAACGTTTGCGAATACTGCTGCTGGAACTGCCCATTGAAAAGGCTATCGCGACTGATGCGCCCTGCTGCGGCTTGCTGTTCCAGCCAGCTGCGTGTTGGCTGCATACCATATATATAATCCAAGCCCGGTGCACCGCTCGATGTATTCATACCAAAGAAGCGAGTGCTATCCATATAACCAGGCAATGTAGAGCCTGCACTTTCTGTAAAGTTTACAGTAGTACGTTTTATCATCGTCAGCAGCCTGCCCGCAAAGCGTTCCATATCGGTCACTTCAAGCGGTGCATTTTTGCGTTTTAGCCTCTCCAGCTTACGGTCTTTTTTCTTCTTCTCTTTATCTGCCTTCGCTTTGGCAAGTGCTTCTGCCTTTTGTACTTTATGCAGCGAGTCCAGTTGCTTATCCGTCATTTTAGACGCACTTTCTGCAATGCCTGCGTCTTTTTGTTTAGATGCACTATCCGCATTAGCAACAGGTTTCCCTTTTACTTTGGGTTTCTTAGTCAAATCTTTTTCACCTGCACCTGCACGCAAGTCTTTTAATTCATTTTTATCCTTGTCATTTTTATCCTGCGGCATTTTTGCAGGATTAGGTTGGTTTACGGTACGTAGCCATTTGTTCTTGTTATACAGCTGAGAGAACTGTAACTCCAGATTGGCTGTTTTGCTTTGTGTATTACCTAATGTATTACCAAGATTTTGTGCCAGGCGAGATGCGGCTGTCCATGAATAGGTAGCACCGTATTGCAGGCGCAGATTTGTCCAGTCTACCAATGGCAGTTTTTGCAATGGCACATTGTAAGATGCTGAGAAATCCTGCGAATAGTATGTATTGCGACCGAATGACCATATCCTGTTCCATAATGAGTCGCGCTTTTCACTATTGTCTATACGACCATACGGCTCATCGATACGCGAATTGTTGGTAGCTCTGTAGCTGAATGATAATGAACGTGTAAGTTCCCACCTTGTTTCGTATACGCGAGACCAAGTAAAGTTTTTGTAGTACGTTGGTTGTACACTAACAGGCCCGTCTGAAGATACATTACGCACCAATGTTTCGTCCATTATCTTATTCAGATCTGTACGGAATGTAAAGTTGGATGGCAACAAGTTAATGTTGAAGTCCTTAAGCAATGCCCACCATTTAGACCTTGATTTTATCATGCGCTTAAATGGCTCTATTGGTCGGGACTTGATATTATATGTATAGCCTAAACCTATTCTGTGGTTTACTAATTCATCTGACTGAATAATAGGATTGCGTTTGAATTGCCTGTTGTATGCATAGCTCACATCGAAGTTTTTAACACTCCACGGCATTGGCTGTGCTGCTTGTTTTTCAGGATTGCCTAATACACGAACATTAGACAAGTTGAAACTTGTAATTGATGTATAGTCTTGTGCTACTTTGCGCATAGAGTCGCGTTGAGCACCATCTCGGGCAGAGTTTAATTTGTCCTTATACTTAACATCCAAATCATAAGGATCGTATTGCGGATTGCTGATGTTTTCTGAATAGCCAACAAACACTGGCAATTGTACACCCCATTTGCGAGGCATCAGCTTACCCATATTCAGATTGGTAGATGCATTGTACTGGTAATAGTTGTCGCGGAAACGTTGGTTGAGTTTCTGGTCTATATTTCCGTAGCCGGCAGTATGCATGCTACCACCAAGGTTAACTGTACCTAAATCTGCCAATTGTATTGCTACCTTGCCGGATGCTGCATAACCGGCGCTTTCATTAAGCCCTATCATGCGCAGCTCATTAAACCAAACTTCTGTACATTTTGCCAAGCCATCATCAGATGGTGTCTGGTTGGTTTTCTTCGGATTGGTAATACCCAATAGCATGGTTTTAGAATCGCCTATATTAGGGTTACCTACTACGGTTATATAATTACCCTCTTTGGTAGTAACTGTATATGGTATAAATGCAGCGATGCCTTTGCTGTTGCGTTCTGTTTTTGTATTTACCAGATCGTCCAATACCAAATCCAACCTATTGGCAGTAGGCCATACATCATCTGTAGAGTTGCTACCCGGTGGCGTTATCTTCAGAGGCACCTGGTATTCATAATAGTTATTGGTAAAGTCGCTACCAATACGAATCAGCGCACGGAGGTCTCCGTCTTTCAAAGGTTGTTGCCCCACGCGCGACTCTGCGTGCATAAACATACGTAGTCCTTTGAACTGACGCATATCTACACCTACTTCTTTAAACACAGCACGTGTATCTCCGTCTTTAAGGTTGCATATCTGCAGCGATAGTGCCTGTTCGTTTAGCTGCACACTCTGCCCGGTACCTACATTGGCCACCTGACGGTTTACACCTGGTGGTATTACGTATGGCACCGGCTGACGATCACCATTTTCTTCATAGCTCACAGACGTTACTGCAAAGTCTGATTTATCCTGATCATCCTCCGGAATATATACACCAGGGTCTTGCAGCGAGAACATATATCTGCGCCAGTTGTTGCGGCCAAGCTCCAAACGGCCGAAACGGAATATCACACTGTCCTGAAAGCCACTTAGGAACATACGCATGAAACGTATAGCTCGGAAGTCTGAGATATTACCTACTTTATTGGTAAACTCTCTGATAGGCACTTTAAACTGATACCATGTTTCAGGCTCAATATTACCATTAGGCAGTTTTACATTACTTACCTGCTTATTAATAAGGTAGCCCGTACCAACCTGCATGTTGGGCTTAAACTCTATACGATACTGATAATAGTCCTCGCTTGTATTCAGCGTATTATCACGATTCAAATCTTCAGACTCCGGTATGGTTGTACCTGCGTTTGAATAAGTAGAGTTACCTGCACTAACAGGAGAGTTACCATGCGGGTTGTTGAATTTTTTATACCTACCCAGAATACCCGTCACATCTTTGTCGTACTGCTCATCGCGGAAGTATTTATAGTCGTCGCCGGAAGGGTCTGTATTGACATTGTTTACAAATGCAGGATTGGCTGTAACAGTAGATGCTACTGCTTGCAGATACTGTGCGAAGAATCCTTTTTCTTCCTCATTATCAAGACCGTCGTACCCGACATCCTGCACAGCACGTGCTTGTACATCATTATCAAAAGATCGTGTAACCTGTTGTGTAAGCTGCGGAGAATAGCCCCATACAGATTTATACAACTGTGTTACGTTTTTAGGATATGCCAAACCGTTTTCGAAGAAGCGGCGAGAATCTTTCAATACATCTTCAGAGATACTACCAAGGTTGATAAACAGATTACCCCCCTCGGCACTCGGATTGTTGATGAACGGATCCATTACCCAGAATTCAATGAATTCGATATTAGCCTGTTCAAAATCGCTGTTGTCTATGGCACGCATAATACCGCCCCACTTATCTTTAGGGTTTTTGAAACGACCATCTGCATCCAGCATACTTGCATCAAAGTTATACTGGCCACGTTCGCGCGGGTAATAGCCAAGATCTAATGTAGATAATGCCCCTTGTAATGCTGTTGTATTTTTGTTAGGGAACACATCCTGTTGTTGTACCAACCTTATATAGTGTTGGTTAGGATCTTTCTTTATCCAATCAGGAATACCTGTACTTGGCTCTGCCAGTGTAGGCTCTATCATATACCAAGCCAGGCGTGCACGGTTACGTCCATAGCTCAGTTTATCATTATCTTCTGCTTCAGGGAAAAGTATTTTACCGCTTTTATCCGTAGCACCAAAAGGTGTGCTGGCAAGCGCCCACGAGTTTGCCGGAAACTTCAAATCGTAAGAACCACGTGTGCCTTCAAAATCGTCTATATACACACTTCCTTCCGGATCCAATGCATTGATTTGCTTGGCATGGCCCGGTAACAAACCTGCTACCTCACCGGTAACGGAGATAAGCGATGGTGCAGTTGTAGAATAAATAGGCAACTTATCCAACATGCGTGTCAATCCCGGTGCTTCGCCTTGATAATTGGCATCGAGACCTATCACTGTATTCTTGATAGGATCTTCGCCAAAAGTAGTTTTTTGTGTAAATGGCCTTTCGGACAAACGCATGAAAGTACTACCAATCGTTAGCCTGTTGTTTACAAAATAATCGAAGCGTAAACCTGTGAAATTTTGCTGCTGAAAACCGAACGTTGCGTTGTCTTCGTACTGCACATTGATAGGGATACCCGAATTAAGGATACCTGTATTCAATATCTTCAGCCTACCCAAACCATAGTCTATCTGATAGTCTGTATTTTCTACAAGTTTTTGTCCGCCTGCTGTTACAGATACAGAACCCTGTGGTATATTAAAACCTCCTAGGAAGATTTCTGAAGAAGATGAAGACTTGTAAGAACCTTTGATAACATAGCGATTGTTTTGCTGAAACTGGCGCGCAATGGTCTTTGTACTATCGTATAGAATAGTATAAAGGTATTTGCGTTGCAGTTGAGAATTGCTGCCAATAGCAGGTTTCATATCCTCGCCAAATGGCTTCAGTACAGGGAATATGATTTTACCTTGTTGTGTATTGATTGTGATACCCTCTACAAAATCGAAAATACCATCCGGTACAGGGTCGTTCTGAGAGTTCAGACGATCCAGATTCAGGATAGATATCAATGGCGTACCTGCTTTATCACCTTCAGGTATGTAGCGTTTTTCGCCACCACCCGGGTCTTGATACAACACATTCAGCTTAAACTCATCTTTTGAAACACCCAGCCCACCCAGTGCATACACGTTTTTCATCATCAGGTTCCAGATAGGCAATGTAGGTGCATTAGATGTTCCTTTCAGCAATTTCAGGAACAGTACACGCTGGTCAGAAACATTATTCTGATTATTAGGCAGTGGTGGAAGATCTTCGGCAAACTCACCCACCTGATACACTTTACCATTATAAGTATATCGGAAGGCTACAGCTAATACATCGTCGGGGTTCAGTGTAGTGTTAAGTGATATATAACCCAGTTGCGGATTGAATGAATATTCTGAACTATTCAATTTGCGGGCAACAAGATCTGTAAAGTCTTTTGCCTGTGCCAGACCTATACCTTTTATTGCCGTACTTGCACCGCTTGGTGTACGTGCAGCAGGGTTTTGCTGTAGCTGAGAGTAGAGCCCGTTGGTATTATTATCCGGCAAGCCATATGGCGCAGGCTTTGGCCCGGGCAGCAGGAATGTTTGATACGGATTGCTTTCACCAAGGTCCATAAAACCATATACAGTGCGCACACCCTCTACAGCACCTGTACGGTTGGTTACCCACACTTCTATTTTATTAATAGTAACCTGCGAATTGATGATGGGATAATTTTGCAGGGCTTTATTGTAATTATGATAAAAATATTGCGATAGCAGGAAGTGTTTGTTCTCTTCATAGTCATCTGCTTTGATAGAGAATTGTTGTGTTTGCGCGCCGCCTTGTATAGTAAGGCTTTGGCGTTTTGAGCGCTGTTGCGATACCACACCCGTCACCCAAAGCTTACCAAATTGCAACTGTGCTTTTAAACCAAATAGAGATTGCACACCGCTGATGAGTGTACTGCGCAGCGGAAAACTAATGTTACCTGCTTCTATTTTCTTAATTATCTCATCTTCCTTGCCGGTATACTCAAGCCTTTGTATGTTTTGATAATCGAACGTTGCTTTAGTATTGTTACTTATGTTCAGTTTCAACTTATCACCCACGGTAGCCAACAGGTTGATGTTCATCTGCATATCGAAATCGAAGATGCCATACTTCTGTGCTCGCTGTGGTAGTGTAGGGTTTTTGATATTCTGCCAATTGCCCCCGAAAGTGATATCAACATTACCCTGCGGACGAACTGAGATAGTATTACCACCAAATATGCGGTCAAAAAGACCTTCACGGTACATAGTTGGCAATTGCGGCTTTTTATTGAACAGCGACAAGGCATCCATCCTGCGCTTCCAGTAGGCTTCTTCGTCTTTTTTTGCCTGATACTTCATGTACTCATCAAAAGTCATGAATCTGGGGCTACCCAAATATTTATCGCCCAGCTTATCGTTAAACTGATAGGTGTTATCTTCCGGATTGTAGTCTACCGATTCTTTTACATTTTCAGGCGCTTTCAGGTCTATACTGGAAGGCGTTTTATCTCCCAATTGAGGAGACTTGTCGTATATCGGAAATTTGAGGCTGGTATCTCTGGCCGATTTTTGCTTGCCTGTAGTATCCTCGGCAGGCTCCGGCTCTTCGTAATCTATATCTATTGCATAGCCACGCGCTGATGCATTCGCTATTGCTACTGCCAGCGATATGAAAAATATTAACCTGTATCCTAAATTGCTCTTCCGCTTCAACCTTCGTTTTCTTTAGGTTTATAGCACGCGCAGTGCTTGTTTTATCAATTCTTCCACCGTTTGCTCACCGGCATTATTTACCTTTTTCAATGCTGCCTCTGCAACTGCTTTGTTAATACCTAAGTTTACCAATGCAAATAACGCATCTTCCGCTATAGTATTGTGTGTAGTAGCCTGTAATACAGTACTATTTTTGTCAATTTGCAGTTTGCCCTTTAACTCCAGAATAATGCGCTGGGCAGTTTTTGCACCAATACCTTTTACTTTCTCCAGGCTCTTACTGTCTTCAGTGGCTATGATACGTTCCAGCTCTGCAGGTGTTAGTGATGAAAGTATGATACGGGCAGTTGTAGCACCAACACCGCTGATACTGAGTAGCATTCTGAATGTGGCTCTTTCTGTTTCGTCGGCAAAGCCATAAAGCACCCACGCATCTTCGCGCACTTGCAGGTGTGTAAATAGCCTGCACTTATCTAACGATTGAATTTTGGAATACGTTTGCAAGGTTATATTCACTTCATAACCAATACCATGCACTGCAATGTGCAGCAGCGAGGGAGATTTGTAAGCTATATCGCCTTCTATATAAGCGTACATAGTTGACTTTCAGTGGGGTGTAAATATTTTAAAAAAAGAGCGGTATGCAATACACACCGCTCTGTAAATTAAGTATATAACTTGACACTAGAACCACCAAGGTATTTTATTGCTGTTGAATTTATATATCAACATTAATGATACGGTAGAATAGCTGTCTTTGTTTTCTTTATTGCCACGCGGTGTCCAAGATTTTTGCTTTGCACCTGGCTGTATTGCCCAAGACTTATCGTACATTTCTTTAGCAACTGCAGCTTTTTCGGGGCTCAAATAAGTTTCAAGGTAAGAATCACTTACATAGTCGCCGCTTACGTTATCCAACCTGTCTGTAAATGTGAAGCGGTACAGGTATTCTATACCCCAAGACATTTTTTCGTTGATATCGAAACGCAGACCCAAACCTACCGGCACGTTCATTTGCCAGAATTTTGTCTTCATTGCATAGGTTGGTGTAGCTTTTTCATATTCAAAGCCTTCACCTTCCAGGTGCAAATCGCCTACATATACCCATTTCTGAGCACCTGTAGTCCTATCTATATAGGTACTGTATGGCTTATAGTGGAATACACCAACACCCGCTGTCAGATATGGCTGCCAACGACGCGTAGCAGAATGTGTTTCTGAATTGCTGCGGAATGGGAAGAACTCTATCTGGAAAGTACCTTCCCAGATATTTGACTTCACATCCTGATTGCGCAGGTAGCGTTGAAACGCATCAGCCTCTACAGAAGAGGCAGTTTTTGCCTTCTTCTCATTCCATGCATCTGTAGCGTAGAGCGTACCGTAGTTAACGCCCAAACGCATAGCCAGCATAGGATGCGCAGTATAACGGCCAAACATACCACCCATAAAAGTAGGGTGATTGAAATATTTACCGTTATTATAATGGTCTAATACTTTAAGCGTACCTACATCGCCCCAAAGGTCAGCCATACCAAAGTTTGTTCCGATGGAAAAACCCGGATGTTCTACATACTCTCTAGGTATTGCAGGCTGTGCAATAGCAGAAAGTGAGGCAGCGCTAACGCAAACGGCTAAAAGGCTACGGATAAGTTTCTTCCGCATTTTACTCTGGTTTTAGCGATGAAGATAATAAAATTATTTTCCTTTAAAAATAGCTTTTCTTTTTTCTAAGAATGCTCCGGTACCTTCTTTCATGTCTTCGGTAGCAAAACATTCGCCGAAACGCTTGATTTCATTGGCAAATCCGGCAGTTTCGCCCTTTGCAGCATCGTTAACACAAGCTATAACTTTTGCTACGGCAACAGGCGCTTTTGTATGAATTTTTTGTAATATCTCCTTGGTTTTGCCCAAAAGTTCAGCCAATGGGGTTACATGATTTACCAGACCCAGTGCTTTTGCCTCGTCTGCACCAATCATATCTGCCGTCATCATCAGCTCCATAGATTTGCCTTTACCTATCAGCTGTGTAAGGCGTTGTGTACCACCATAACCCGGTATCAGGCCCAGATTTACTTCCGGCTGACCGAATTTTGCATTTTCACTAGCTATACGGAAGTGACAAGCCATTGCCAGCTCGCAACCACCACCCAGCGAAAAACCGTTAACCGCAGCAACTATAGGCTTAGGGCTGTTTTCTATTTTATCAAAAACATTATCCTGTCCTTTTTTAGCCAAAGCCGCACCACCTGCAGCATCCAGGCTTGTAAACTCTGTAATATCCGCACCTGCCACAAATGCTTTTTCACCTGCACCTGTCAGTATTGCACTTTTAATATCGGGGTTGCTATATACCTCATCCAGTACTTTGCCCAGTTCTTCAATTACGTCTTTGTTCAGAGCGTTCATTTTGTCTGGGCGGTTGATAGTAATAACCAGTGTGCCGTCTTGCAGGTCTGTCAATAATGTTTGGTACATAAAATAATAATGTGCTGAAAAGTTTAAATCTGTCTCGTTTATTAGAAAAGTTCGGCGCGGTGTTCTTTCACCCAGCCTGTTATATAATCTGCTATTTCGTGTGTTGGTGCGCCGGGGGCAAAAAGCTTGCCTACGCCCAGTTTGTACAGGCCTTCCATATCCTCTTCGGGTATGATGCCACCACCTGTAAGCAATACGTTTTCCAGTCCGTTTGCCTTCATCAGGTCCATTACTTTGGGGAAAACGGTATTGTGTGCACCGCTGAGGATGCTAATGCCGATAGCATCTACATCTTCCTGCAATGCAGTGTTGACAACCATTTCGGGGGTTTGGCGCAGGCCGGTATATATCACTTCCATACCTGCATCGCGCAGTGCGGTGGCTATTACTTTCGCGCCGCGGTCGTGACCATCAAGGCCCACTTTGGCTACTAATACACGTACCGGACGCTTCAAACTATCTGTCATATTCCAATTAAAAAGCGGGTAAAAGTAATAAATGGCGGGGATTTTACTATGTCTTTTTCGGGGGAGGTATGGATGAAACAATCTATTCATAATACCTTAACCGTAAAAACTCATAAGACTATTATTTATATACAGGTTTCTTATGTGTATTGTGGGCCATATACACTATAACTTTATTCTTGTAAATTTTGAATATTAGCAGGTAAGGGAAGTCATCAATTTTTACTGCCCTGAATGAATCTGTAATAAAACCGAATAATTGAGGATGAAGAGCAAGCATATCATAGCGTTCTTTCAACCTATCAAGAAAACGCAACCCCAATCCTTCCTTAACAGACTCATAATATAATGCAGCAGCTTCTGCTTCATGCTGTGCCTGCTTCCTGATGATAAGTTTGTACACTAATCTTTCTTTAAATTTTTCCTTATCATCTCTACAGATTCCTCCGCTGCATAAGATTCACCTGCACCATCAAGATACTCTTGTTCTCGTCTGTTTAATTCCTGAACAATTTTTTCATCCAACACATAGCCACTGTTTATCTCTTTTTCGAGCAGTATATATATCGCCTCCAAATGCCGATCATCAGCAATATTTATGTATTCGTGCAACTTTTCCCGCAATTCACTTTTCGTCATATTTCAGGCTTTATACAAATTTAATGAATACCTTTTAAACTATCTTTGCACCCTTATGAGCGAAGAAAAAAGCCTTAATTTTTTAGAAGAGATTATTGAGCAACACCTTGCAGAAGGAAAATACAAAGAAATACATACCCGTTTTCCGCCGGAGCCGAATGGCTACCTGCATATAGGCCATGCTTCGTCTATATGCCTCAACTTCGGGCTTGCAAAGAAGTATAATGGCAAGGTCAACCTGCGCTTTGACGATACCAACCCCGTAACAGAAGATACCGAATACGTTGATAGCATCAAATACGATATAAAATGGCTGAGTGATGCCATTGGCAAAACATGGGATAACGAACTATATGCATCAGACTATTTCGATACGCTGTATGGCTACGCTGTGCAGTTGATTGAAAAAGGATATGCGTATGTAGATGACAGCACTGCCGAAGAAATAGCCGCTACGAAAGGAGATACTGTAAAGCCCGGCATCAACAGCCCGTACAGGGATAGAAGTGTGCAGGAAAACCTGCAACTGTTTGCCGATATGAAAGCAGGCAAATATGCAGATGGTGAAAAAGTATTGCGTGCCAAAATAGATATGGCGCATCCTAACCTGTTGCTCCGCGATCCTATTATGTATCGCATCAAACATGCACACCACCACCGCACCGGCGATAATTGGTGCCTGTACCCGATGTACGATTTTGCACACGGACAGAGCGATAGTATTGAGAACATTACACACAGTATTTGTACGCTTGAGTTTATACACCACCGTCCGCTGTACGATTGGTTTATAGAGAAGCTGGGCATCTTCCCTTCTCATCAGTACGAGTTTGCACGTCGCAACCTTACCTATACAGTAATGAGCAAACGCAAACTGCTGCAGTTGGTAAATGAAAACCATGTAACAGGTTGGGACGACCCGCGTATGCCTACCATCAGTGGTATGCGCCGCCGTGGTTATCCTGCACAGTCTATCGTCAATTTTTGCGATACAATAGGTATTGCCAAACGCGAAAACATTGTAGACATAAGTGTGCTTGAATTTCATGTGCGCGAACAACTGAATAAAACTGCCAACCGTGTGATGGCGGTGCTGGACCCTGTGAAGCTGGTAATTACCAACTATCCCGAAGGACAGACAGAAGAACTGGATGCAGAAAACAATCCTGAAGACCCGAACGGCGGTACACGCAAAATGCCTTTCAGCCGCGAGGTGTGGATAGAGCGTGAAGACTTTATGGAAGAACCACCAAAGAAATTCTTCCGTCTGGGCCCTGGTTTGATGGTGCGCCTGAAGGGTGCATACATTGTAAAATGCGAAGGCTTTAAAAAAGATGATACGGGCAATGTAACAGAGATACACTGTACCTACATACCTGAAAGCAAGAGCGGCAGCGATACCAGCGGCATACATGTAAAGGGCACCATCCATTGGGTGAATGTGGCTACTGCAAAAACAGCAGAAGTGCGCCTGTACGACCGCCTGTTTAAAGTAGAAGACCCATCGAGCGAAGAAGGTGACTTTAAAGATTACATCAACGAAAACTCGCTGCACATACTACCGAGTGTGTACATAGAACCAGCACTTGCCAATGCGAAGGAAGGCGAACACTTCCAATTTTTGCGCAAAGGTTATTTCTGTGTAGATAAAGAAAGCTCGCCTGACAAACTGATATTCAACCGCACAGTAGGATTGAAAGATACATGGGCGAAAGAAGCTAAGAAAGGATAAAACCCCTAAATCCCTGCCTGCGGTAGGCAGGCCCTAAAGGGGACTTTTTATAAAAAAATATATACTCATGGTACGTATAGACAACATAGAAGAAACAATTGCTACGCTGAATAAATTGAGTGCAGATACTACACCGCTATGGGGTGGTATGACACCGCAGCACATGGTAGAACACCTGACTGTAACGATTGGTGCATCGAGCGGAAAGATGAACCTTGAGCAGACCAGCACACCCGAAGAAGCTGCTGCTGCAAAGCAGGCACTTATCTATAGCGATATGCAGATAAAACAAGGTGTGAAAAACGCACTGATGGGCGAAGGGCTGCCACCCTATGTAAATGCAAGCCTGCGAGATGCCATCGGCGAATTGCAGACGGAACTACAACATTTTGAAAACTACTATGCTGCCAACCCAAGTGCTACGCACGTGCAACCAAGACTGGGCGCACTAAAGCACGATGAATGGATTATCTTCCACGGCAAGCATTTTACACACCATTTCAAACAATTCGGACTGATATAAAAAAAGTAAAACGCCTCGCAGATTGCGGGGCGTTTTTATAAAAGCTTTTCTCCTCTCTTTTAGAGAGGTTGGGAGGGTTTTCTACTTAGCTGCCACCACACTTATCTCTACTTTAACACCTTTTGGCAGGCCAGCTACCTGTACAGTTTCACGCGCAGGCGGGTTTTCTGTGAAATAGCTGCCATATACTTCGTTTACCTGTGCAAACTGGCCCATATCCATCAGGAAGATGGTGCTTTTCAGCACATTGTTGAAATCCATACCCGCTTCTGTAAGGATGGCTTTCAGATTTTCCATTACCAGTTTTGTTTCTGTTTGTATATCGCCTGTATATAGCTCACCCGTTTTAGGGTCGATAGCTATCTGCCCTGATACGAACAGCATATTGCCAAACTGAACAGCCTGATTATATGGCCCGATGGGCGCCGGTGCATTATCTGTACGAATGATTTTCTTTTCCATGCTGTAAATGTAATACACTCCTTACATTTGCAGCGATTTTAATGGCATACATCTTACACATAGACACATCGGGCAATGCGGGCATCGTAGCCATCAGCAAGGATGGCGTAGTAACTGCACAACTTGAAAATGCAGATACCCGCAACCATGCTGCGAACATCAACCTGCATATAGAAAAAGCCCTGCAGGATAGCGGCATTACCATGGCGCAATTAGATGCTGTTGCTGTATGCGGCGGCCCGGGTTCTTATACAGGCTTGCGGATAGGACTGGCTACTGCAAAGGGCATTTGCTACCTGTTGGATAAGCCGATGATGATGCACCATAAACTGGAGCTACTTGCGCTGAAGAGTATTTATACATATAAAAACGAATATGAGCATTATGTCGCTATCCTGAACGCGAGAGAGGGAGAATACTATTTTGCGTCATATAACAGCGAAAAAAATACAATAAACGAGCCTCAGCATGCATTGGCTACAGACCTGAAAATGGTTTTTAGTAAGCTCTCGGGCAAAAAGCTTGTATGCGGAGATATCAATGATGGGCTGAAAGCTATAATCGGCACTCAACAATTTGATTATCAGGAAGATAATCACGTAGATGCTGCTACATGGGCAGTTTATGCAAAGGAACAATATGATTGTAATGGTTTTGTCAATTTAGCCAATGCAGAACCCTTCTATTTAAAACAAGTTTATACGCATAAACCAAAGAATATCAATTGATTAAAACCACATATTCAAAATTTAAATAACTTTTTAACGGTGGTTTAACAGATTTCTCAAATATGCTTTTGGTTCATATAGCAGAATGGTGTATGTTTGCACCCCGTAAAAATGGTGGTAAATAGAGGCCATCAAATTACTTAGTTACTCTTTTTTTATACATAAAATCAATTTGTAAATGGAAACGACTATGTCAGCTAACACGCTGGTTATTCGCAAAGATGAAGGTTCGAACGAACAGATTAAGTTGGATTATTTAGCGGTTAAGAGTGCAGCAATGACCCTGAGGGCCATCAACCACAAATTGCGTCAGCAAATCGTAAAATTGCTGGAAGAAAACAGACGTATGAATGTTACTGATATTTACGTAAAACTGCGCTTGGAGCAGTCTGTAGCATCACAACACCTCGCTATCCTGCGTCGTGCTAATATCGTTATCACTGAGCGTGATGGTAAATTCATCCACTACGCACTGAACCATACTCGCATAGCTCACGTAGCTAAGTTTGTAAATGAACTGGTTAACGCTGAAGAAGCGTAGTTTTAACCACAAGTTAAAAATAAAAAGCCCCGATAATTATCGGGGCTTTTTTAATGCTATGAAACGAAGGTTGACGAATCAATAAGTCAATCAATCAACTATTCTTTATCTTATTCCAGGTATCGTACAGGCTTTCCTGTGTAGGACGGTTGGCCGGCATTTCTGTCAACGGTTCGCAGGGTTGCAGGGTTTCGTACAGATCCTTCGGCAAGCTCTGATAGAGCTGTGTGCCTTTAGTCTTCCAGCCAATCATATCATCGCTCACTTCTTTAATTATCTTGCCGGGATTACCCACTACAAGGCTACGGCGGGGTATTTTGGTATTGGCCGCTATAAAAGACAATGCACCAATGATGCACTCGTCGCCAATCTCTACCTCGTCCATAATAACACTGTTCATACCCACCAGCACGTTTTTGCCAATAGTAGCACCATGTATAATAGCCCCATGTCCTATATGCGCACCTTCCTTCAGCAGCACCGTAACACCGGGAAACATGTGTATCGTACAGTTTTCCTGCACGTTGCAGCCGTCTTCTATCACAATGCCTCCCCAATCGCCACGCAGGGCAGCACCGGGGCCTATATACACGTCTTTACCAATAATGACATTGCCCGTAACAGCCGCCTGCGGATGCACATAAGCACTTGGGTGAACAACAGGTACGAAACCTTTGAATGAATAGAACATGATTCAAAAGTAAGGTTATACAAAAAAATAAATGAATGTGGATAAATAAAATATCGACAATAGGGATATTGTATTTATATTTGCTTACAGTTCTTTGAAAAATGTTTTGGCCCTTGTGTACTAATGGAGTTCACTTTATAGCCTACTTGGCAACCCTTATATGGGTCTAATGCTGCGCCTTAGAAATTATGTAAATCGTAATTCGATAAAGTCGTTGTATCAGTTGTTCTATTCTTTTCTTTTTTTCTTTTTTTAGAATAGAGCAGGAAAATTAAGTGAGTGTACGAGAACATCGCTTACGCATTAGTAACAGGGAAATCTTGTAATGAGCAGGGCAATATTGCCTGGTTACTAAAACATATTTTATATGTCAAGATTAAAACAAAGTCAAAACATTGATAGGATTATTCAATGCATTAATTCTATCCTAGAGGACCGGTGTTCTCTTTCAGATAGTGAACATAGTTCACTGAATGAGACAATTGCTCAACTTCAGATTTTGAAGAAGAAGAAAGGTAAGACGAACAAAGAGATTGTAAATGCTACAATCAAAGTTGTTGAACTTTTATCTGAATATTTCAAATAATGAAGCAGTTGCAATTAGTATCATAGTCTGAACACTCTCTTAAATTTTTTCATATGGATATTGGGTCTACAATAAAGAGTCTTAGAAAAAATAAAGGTTTAACTCAAGAAGGGTTTGCTACATCTTGTGGTATTTCACAAAACTACCTATCTCAAATTGAGAATAATCTTAAAGAACCTAACCTGTCTACTTTATCCAAAATAGCAGAAACTCTCGGTATACCT
The DNA here is from genome assembly GCA_002389765.1 of Bacteroidetes bacterium UBA4414. Lineage (GTDB taxonomy): Bacteria > Bacteroidota > Bacteroidia > Chitinophagales > Chitinophagaceae > Polluticoccus. Next base: position 113,912 of record DGQM01000023.1, read on the forward strand.
ATAAGCGTCCTTATGTTCTTATCTACTAGTGAAGATGACGTAGCACCTGAAAAAAGAGAATTTTTCAACGAAATCAATACCCATATAAAACAACTAGTACATGAAAACTTGGGAATATGAAAAATCGCAAACTAAGTACCTATGTGCTCTACTAAAGATAAATACAGATGTACTCAATCTCGTGCTCAACAATATTGGGTCATATTATAACGAATGGATAGAAGAGAAGATTGACAAAAAAAGCGGAATGCCCAAAACCTACTTAGATGGCACAATCAAAAAGAGAATAATAAGGCCTTCTTTAAGAGAATTAAAAAGTATACAAAAATCAATTCATACAAATATTCTTGCAAAAATCATTCTGCCTAACAATATTCATGGCGGAATAAAAAAACATAGCAATATTACTAATGGCAAAGCACATAAAGGCAATAAATATCAGTTTACTACAGATTTGCAGGACTTCTACCCTAGCGTAAATAATAAGTTAGTTTATGCTACTTTTCTAGAATTAGGGTATTCTAATTATATAGCTAATATGCTTACGAAACTAACCACTTGGAAAAATGAATTACCTCAAGGCACACCAACAAGTACCCAAATTGCGAACATATCGTTTTTAAAAACCGATAAAAGATTGATTGAATTATGTCAAAAACTCAATATTAAGTACACTAGATATGTTGATGACCTTACCTTTTCGGCACAATTTGACTTTAGTGATTCAATCCGAGAAATTATTGAAATAATCCTTTCATCAGGATTTAAAATGAGTAGACGGAAAACCATTTATAAAGGTAATCAGACAATTACCGGTATAGATGTATTTAATAACTATATCGATGCACCCAAAAAAGTATTAGAAAAATACGAGTTGGAGCAATTATCAGACTCAAATAGTAAACCCTACACTAATTACGTCAACAATATTCGGAAAACAAACATTAAGAAGTAATTACGGTACAGGATCATATCCGCTCTTGCCCCAGGGGTGGCAAGACAAAAAGCGTTTGAATGCCATACGTCCACCCTTCCACGGGCCGTATTTTTTGATGGCTTCCAGTCCGTAGGCACTACAGGTAGGTGTATATCGGCATTTAGACCCCAATAGCGGCGAAATAAAGGCCTGATAGAACCTGATGAGCCAGATGAACAGTATAGAGAATAAACGTCTGATAAATCAAAAATAAGAAGGGAAATCCAAATACTATGGTAATACCTGTTTTGTGGCTGTTTCCTGCAGAGCGGCAATGCCTTTTATCACTACCTCTTGTATGGTAGCAAACTCGGGCATTTCTGTGCCAGTATGTATCAGGAATACGTGCAGCTGCATATCTGCAGGGATGGCAGTGTACAGGCTATGCTTATTAAGCCTCCATGCCTCGCGCATCAGGCGGGCAATACGATGCCTATGTACCGATTTTCTGAATTTCTTCTTCGGTACAGAAAACCCCGCCAGCACGGGCGATGTTTCTGCGGCGCTGCGCGGCACCATGGTGTAAATAAACTTTACCGGAAAAAAAGAATACGCTTTCCCGGTACGGAAAAGCGTATCAATATGTTGCTCGCGCTTCAGCCGCTCGTATGCTTTTAAAGTATTACGAATGGCAGTTGAGTTTTTTTAACTGTTATTACTTAACGCGGCGCTCGTCAGAAACTGTCAGTTTATGGCGACCTTTTGCACGGCGAGAAGCCAATACTTTGCGACCATTAGCAGTTTCCATACGCTTGCGGAAACCATGTACTGATTTACGACGGCGGCGGCTTGGTTGATACGTACGTTTCATAATCTATACTTTAAAGTCCTGCACACGCAGGCATCACATTTTTAAAAATTAAGGATTGCAAAGGTAACGGTTAAATTTTACCCTGCCAAATAAGTTTGTGTTTTTTTGCATAAAACAGCCCTGCAAATCATTACAGGGCTATTATATGAAAATATATTATTATTTAGCGGCAGGCATATTAAGGCCTTTGCGTATTTCTTTTGCAGTGCTGTTTGTAGCATCTATTGCTTCTATCTTCTGTACAAGGTCTATTGTTTTAACCTTGTCTTTCTTGTTGTAATTATAGATAGCCAGATACTGGTATGCCTGCATCAGATCGTTTGGCTTGCGCGTGTAGGTAGATGGCACTTCCATTTCCAACCATTTAGTATAGTATGGTACTGCCAAACCTTGTGTTGCATCATTATCTGTTGCAGCAGCTGCACGTCCACTCCAGTAATGTCCTGAAGGTTCTGCAGGGAATTTCGTAGTCATTGCATTAAAGCTCTTCAGCGCATTTTCGTAATCTCTGCCGAAGTACTTAGTAAAGCCCGAATAGAAATAGTCTGTTACAGTAGCAGAAGCAGGTAATTCATTTATAATCTTGTCGTACCACTTAGATGCTGCCATCCATTCTTTACCTTCTCTCAGCGCTTCACCGTTTTCACGATAAGGCACCAGTTTATTTGTAGCTGTATCAGCATCTACCGCTTTTTGCAGGTACATATCTGCTTCTGATGCCAGGCTGTTTTGCAATAATATTTTTGCAAACATCCTATAATCGCCGGGGCGGTTTTTAGTAGCGTCTTGCTTTTCAAAGTATGTGCGGGCATTCTTCAGCGCATTTACAGAATCTTTCAATTCGTATTGGCTAAATGCAAGAATACCATAGAAACGTGTTTCAGGTTTTGCATTGATAAGCTCTTGTGCCTTAGCTGCTGCATTTTTATAGTCTTTAGACAGATACAGAACATCCATATATTTTTCTGTAACTATCGGAGAAGGATCTGCCAGTTTTACGTACTCTTCAATATGCTTTTTAGCCAAATCATATTTACCAACATACGTATATGCATTTGCCAAATCACGATACGGCAATGGATTTGCAGGATCTGCTTCTTTCGCTTTTTCCCAGTTTTCCAAAGCCAGTTTGTATGTTTTAGCATCATACCATAGCTTACCTATACGAGAAAAAGCCAGTGAGTTTTTAGGATCTTTTTCTACAACTTTTTCATAGTTGGTCATGGCTTCGCCACCACCACCGCTTGGTAGTTTTTGGTATGCATCGGCCATAGAGATACGCATATCTACATTATCATAGTTTGCTAATGCAGCTTTGTACCATGTAATAGCTTGCTGTGCATCGCCACCATTGGTATAAGTAATGGCATCAGCCGCATATTTCAGTTGCTCCCATTCTTTCTTTTTAGCTTTTGCTGCAAGCTCGTTCACTGCTTTCATGCCTTCTTCAGCCTTACCTTCAGCAAACAACACACGGGCAAGGCCGCTTGTATTTGCATAGCTGTTTGGTTGTTTCAGAAATATATTGCGTGCAGCATCTTTATTTCCCATCTGCAATTCTGCAAGGCCCAAGTAGTAGTTTGCCAACGGATTGGTACCTGCCAGCGGCTCAAGCGTTTTCTTTGCTGTCTGGTAACGCTCGTAGTTATACATCTTAATACCCTCTTCCAGTGTCTGTGCCTTTACACTTGCAGTAAGTGTTACTGCAGCAGCCATTATTACTATCGAATGTTTCATTTTCATTTTTGTACTATTTATTGTACAGTAGTTACAATATTTATTATTCGTTCAGATTATTTACTGTTGTTTACCTGAGCCTCTCTGAAGATTATATTGCTCCTGAGCGGAAACAGTCTTGCTTGTTTAAATATCAACTGACCACGTTCTTTCGCCAAGAAGTTCGCAACACCTGTAGCCAAGCCCGGATATGTTTCGCGGTGAATGAAGTACAGATTGCGTGTCAGCGGATACCAATCAGGCGCTATATATGCCTGATAAGGTTTGTACTCTTTTTGCAGACTATCATGGTACATGGCTGCCACTTTCACATCTTTTATAAAAGCTAGTCCTTCAGGGTCGTTATAGTCGCTCACATAGCTTACACCTACAAAGCCTATCGCATTCGGGTTATTAGCCACGTATTTTATAACACTATCATTACCCTTTGCCGCAAATACGTTTGCACCCAGTTTCTGTCCCGGTATCAGCGAGTCTGTAACATAACGCAATGTGCTGGAACCCTGATTATCAAACACTACGGTGTATTTGTTTTTATATACGCCTGTCAGTATGCCTTTTAATTGGCTTTCGCTCAGTATAGTATCAGCAGATGCATTGTTGAATATTACAGCAACCGCATCTTTTGCTACCGCAAGCGATGTAGGTACCACCTTCTTATCTTCCAGCATCTTCTTCTCATCCGTCGTTAGCTCACGTGTTACCAATATCAGTTTTGCCTTATCGTTCAGAAAATCTTTGATACACTCTGCCTCGGGCTTGTAGTGCACATTTACATGTGCATCAGGGAAGCTGCTGTCGAATACGCGCATCTGTTGCTCTACTATCGGCTTGTAGGTTTCATCTACAGAAATATCAATAGTACCGCTGCTTAGTGTATCTGTTGGTTGCTTAGTTTTATCCTCGCCACAAGAAGCAGCGAAAACAGCTAAACCTGCACAGAGCACTATATTCTTCAAAGCATTTATCATGGACTGCAATTTTACTCAATATTCTAAAAAAACGTATGGATACTCTTTATGTTGTAACATTAATTTAACAGCACTGTCAGCACAGTGTAAATTATTGCCTGCTGCGCTTTCTGAGCCTGATATCTGTAACACCTCTCCATATGCGGAACAGGCCATAAAACAACATCAGCGCTCCTAATGTATAAGCCATACCCTTAGGCAATTCCATAGCACCAAATGCCTGCAGATAAAACAACAAAAAGCTGATAATCAGGTAAAAAACACCCATGCCGATGTGCATGGTAGCCCTGAAGGCAGAGTATGCCGAACTGCTCTCATTGCGCTCTTCAAAGTTCATATCCTTTTCTTATTAATTGAGGTGCAAAATTAGTTTAATATTATTGGAGAACATCAGCATTTGCCTATAATTCTGCCTTTAATATAAGAGAAGCAAAAATCGCAGCAATCCATAAAGACGGGAGGCATTTTAACGAAATATTCAGGATAGGGTATAAAAGAAAAAGAGACTGTACAAAACAGTCTCTTTTTTGGATTCGCTAAGTTCAAATTATTTTTTCTTAGCGGCTGCCTTTTTAGGGGCTGCGTTTGCTTTTGGAGCTGCTTTTTTAGGAGCCGCTTTTTTTGCAGCAGCTTTCTTAGGAGCCGCTTTTTTTACTGCAGCTTTCTTAGGAGCCGCTTTTTTTGCAGCAGCTTTCTTAGGAGCCGCTTTTTTTACTGCAGCTTTTTTAGGAGCCGCTTTTTTCGCAGCTGCTTTTTTAGGAGCTGCTTTTTTGGCTGCAGCTTTTTTAGGAGCTGCTTTTTTTGCTGTTGCCATAACTGTGTGAATTTAAGGGTTAAACAAAAACCTTATATATGGCAACAGCCGAGAGCATTATGCCTCGGCTGTAGCTGAAAATTCCTTAACTGATATCAGTGTCTTAGTACGAGTTTTGCGGAACTCAACGATACCATCTTTCAATGCGAAAATGGTAAAGTCTTTACCAAGACCTACGTTTGTGCCAGGGTGATAAACAGTACCACGCTGACGAACGATGATGTTACCAGATATTGCTGGTTGACCACCGTATATCTTTACACCCAGTCTTTTACTTTGGGAGTCACGGTTATTCTTTACACTACCTTCACCTTTTTTGTGTGCCATCTTCTATTCTTGACTTTACGAATTTACAAAAAAATTAAATTAAGCAATATCTTTTATCTTAATCTTTGTAAGATATTGACGGTGACCATTACTTTTTTGGTAACCTTTACGACGTTTTTTCTTGAAAACGATCACTTTATCACCTTTCAGATGATCAACGATTTCAGCTTTTACCTTTACTGAATCAGTAAATTTGATGTTACCACCGTTTGAAGTCATCAGAACTTCTGAGAACTCTACGCTTTCACCTACATTTCCTGACAGGCGGTGAACAAACAATTCATCATCTTTCTTCACTTTGAATTGTTGACCTGCTATATTAACTATCGCAAACATGACGCTCCTAAAATATTTCGCGCAAAGGTAACATTATTTTCCTGTTATCCACAAATATTTTTTTATAATTTGTAGTTTCCTGCAATATCCACCACGGAAAACGGTTATAATTAAGGTATTATAATACATGTAATAACGTCATCATAATTGGTACTTTTGTTTTCCAAGATTGTACGATGAAGCTTAAATCATTCCTTGCCAGGCCTTATGCAGCTATCATTCATAACCGCATAAGAAAAGGTATGGCCACCGCTGTTGCCGATCAGCAGAATATTTTCCAGCAATTGCTGAAGGTAGGTAGCCGCACCGCGTTTGGCAAAGATCATAAGCTTGCTGAGGTGAAAACCTACGACGAATACAAAGCCGCAGTTCCCATACGCGACTACGAGGCTTTCAAACCATATATAGAACAAATAAAGGCCGGCCAGCAAAACGTATTGTGGAAAGGTAAGCCTATGTATTTTGCCAAAACATCGGGCACTACCAGTGGGGTAAAGTATATCCCCATCAGTAAAGATTCCATACATAATCATATAGATACTGCACGCAATGCCCTGCTTTGCTACATGGCAGAAAGTGGCAATACAGCTTTTGCAGATGGCAGGATGATATTCCTCTCGGGCTCTCCGGTGCTGGAGCGTGTGGGCGGCATACCTACAGGCAGGCTCAGTGGTATTGTAAACCACTTTATACCGGGCTACCTGCGCGGCAATCAGTTACCATCCTACGAAACCAACTGTATAGAAGACTGGGAAGAAAAGCTGGGCAAGATTGTTGCCGAAACCTTTGATAAAGACATGACCCTCATCAGCGGTATACCACCGTGGATGCAGATGTATTTTGACTGGTTGTCTGAAAAAAGCGGCAAGAAGATAAAGGAGCTATTCCCCAACCTGCAGGTATTGGTGCATGGCGGGGTAAACTTTGAGCCATACAAAGCCAAGCTGTTTGAAAGCCTGGGCGGGCCCATAGATACTATAGAAACATTCCCTGCGTCTGAAGGTTTCTTTGCTTTTCAGGATACGCTGGATAATGAAGGCTTGTTGCTCAATACCAATTCCGGCATCTTCTTCGAGTTTATACCTGCGGGAGAAGTATTTAATGATAACCCTACACGTCTCTCTTTAGCAGATGTGAAAGTGGGCGAAAACTATGCACTGATAATAAACAGCAATGCAGGCCTCTGGGGTTACAACATCGGCGATACCGTACGCTTTGTAAGTACCGACCCATATAGGATAGTAGTAACAGGTCGTATTAAACATTATATATCTGCCTTTGGAGAGCACGTAATCGGTGAAGAAGTAGAGCATGCCATATTACAAGCTGCTACTGCGCACCATGCACGCATAGTAGAATTTACCGTAGCACCTATGATACAAACTACGGGCGAGCTGCCCTACCACGAATGGTTTGTATCGTTTGAAGAAACACCTGCTGATTTAGCAACCTTCAGCAAGGCTGTAGACGACAACCTGCGTAAAAAGAACATCTACTACGACGACCTTATAAAAGGCAATATTTTGCAACCACTGAAAATAAGGCCGATGCAAAGCCATGCCTTTATAGAATACATGAAATCTATCGGCAAACTGGGCGGACAAAACAAAGTACCCCGCCTGAGCAATGACCGTACCCTTGCAGATGCACTGCAACCGTGGATGAAACCTTAACAATACTTTATTTTGTTAACGGAAGCCTCATATCAATAATTTCAGCCAAATTTGCCTTTTGCAAATTTTTAAGATGCGTTTTTATACAAAGGCTTTAGCCGCGGTTTTGTTCTTTAGCACAGGGAGTTCATTTTTATATGCACAACAAGCACCTGCTACAGGCAGGGTATTTGGTAAAATAGCAGATGACCAAAACAAGGGCATAGGCTATGCAACCGTTACACTGCTCAAACAGGATTCTACCGTAGTAAACGGAGACCTCACAAAAGAAGACGGTACATTCAACATAGCACCTACGGGTATTGGCAACTTCATACTGCGTATTTCTGGCATCGGCTCAGAGACAAAGTATGTTGGCAATATCAGCATTACACAACAAGCAGCCGAGAAGAATCTGGGCACTATCAAAACAGGTAATAGTGCACAGAAGCTAAAAAGCGTAACCGTAACAGCAGAAAAAGCTGCTATGGAAATGAGCATTGATAAAAAGACTTTCAATGTAGAAAAGAATATTACCGCTACAGGCGGTAGTGCTACAGACGTGTTGCAAAACATACCATCTGTATCTGTAGATGTAGATGGCAGTGTATCGCTGCGTGGCAAGGCCAGCACTATATTGATAGATGGCAAACCTGCTACTATGTTTGGTGGCGATGTTACGAGCGCGCTGCAAAGCCTTCCGTCTGCCAGTATTCAGAGTGTAGAGGTGATTACAAATCCATCATCAAAATATGATGCACAGGGTACTGCGGGTATCATCAACATCATTACCAAGCGCGATAAGAAATTCGGTTTCAACGGTTCTGTAACTATAGGTGCAGGCACACGCGATAAGTATAACGGCAGCCTGAACCTGAATGTGAAGAATGAAAAATGGAACATCTTTCTGAACAGCAGCATGCGCCTGAACCGCAACTACAACCGCACTACCAACGAGCGTACCAACGTAGGCAGTGATGCATTCTTCAGTAGTTATGATGATAACATCCGTAAGTTTAATGGCTTCTTCAATTCACTGGGTGCAGAATATACCATCAACAAAAACAATAGCATCACCCTCACACAAAACATCAACAAAATGCAGTGGGGTGGCGATGGTGTTTCTAACTACAAAATTTATACAAACGGTACTATAGATTCTACACAGCGTCGCAGCTCTTATAGTCTCGGTGGCCCGGTATCTTCATCCACATCGCTTGATTATAAACATAAATTCAAAAAAGAAAAAAGAGAGCTGACTGCCAACGCTACCTATGCTAAAACTTGGGTAGAACGCAATCAGGAATATGAAACTGCCATACTGAACAGTGATGGTATGCAACGCAACCATACCGTATATCAGAAAGCACCGGGCAGCGGCAGTAATGCCAGCCTGAATGCACAGGTAGATTTTACAACCCCACTCAACAAAACAGACAAACTGGATGCGGGACTGAAAACACAACTTGTATGGTTTGAAAGCAAAAACACACCAACAATAGATTCCGGCAATGGTGCGAAGACAGACTACACATTGCTGAATAATTTTAACTACACACAGCAAACACACGCTGCATATACCAACTACGGTGGCCAGCGTGGCAACTGGGGCTATCAGGCAGGTTTGCGACTGGAATATTTCAGCTACGATGGTTCTACACAAACCAGATCATACCAGGCTTACAGCACCAACTTCATCAACCTGTTCCCTACAGCGTATGTATCGTACAAGCTGCCAAAGGATCAGAACATCTTCCTTAGCTATAGCCGCCGTACCAATCGTCCCGGCTTTATGCAATTGATGCCATACATCGATTTATCGAACCCGCAGGATACCAATATGGGTAACCCCAACCTGAAACCGGAATTCATCAACAACAGTGAACTGAACTATAGCAAGTCTTTCAAAAAAGGACATAACATTACTGCCAGTGCATACTATCAGTACACAGAAAATATGATAGAGCGCTATCGCAAATTCTACAGCGATGGTACAACATTTACGCAGCCTCAAAACCTGAATACAGGTCTTACCTATGGTTTGGAACTGATAGGTAAAATGCAGCTGATGCCAAAATGGGATGCAACACTTAGCTTCAACTTTTTCCAAAACGAAGTGCGTGGTGCTAACATAGACCCTGTATTGAACAATAGTGGTTTCAGCTGGTTCAGCAAACTGAATACCAACATCAAACTGCCTAAAGATTTTTCTGTACAGATAAACGGCAATTATGAGGCACCAAAAGTAGCTGCACAAGGTACGCTGAAGGAAGTATACTGGCTGGATATTGCCGTACGCAAAAACCTGCTGAAGAACAAGGCTACGCTTACTGTAAACGTATCGGACATATTGAATACACGCAAATACACTACGGTGTACGATTACCCGTCTTACACACAAACCACCTACCGCGATAGGGAGACAAGAATTGGTAACATAAGTTTCACATATCGCTTTGGCAGGTCTGAAAGCAGTAGCAGAGAGCCTAAGACTATGGGCGGAAACAACCGCCGTGGCGGTAAAGACCAGAAAGGACAACAAACAAAAGAACGCGACAATCTGAAGACAGACGAAGGCGGTGGCGGTGGAGAAGGCGGTCCAAGCGCACCTCAATCTTCCGGTAGTTAATAATTGGTATTATATTTGGTAACACTATTTAAAACATATTGAATGAAACAAATAGTAAAAGCCCTATTGTTGATGGGTACAGTAGCAGGCAGCACAACTGTAGCTAATGCGCAAACACTGAAAGACTGGGTAAACAAAGCAAACACAGTTGTGAATGGTGGTAGCGGAAATAATTCTACAACAACTACCAGCGGCAACAACAACGGTGGTATTGGCAGCAATCTTAGCAACAATGAAATAGTATCTGCACTCAGGCAGGCACTGGAAATAGGCACTAAGAATGCATCGGGTAGGCTGAATGTTACCAATGGTTTTTTTGGCAATGCACTCATCAAAGTATTGATGCCACCGGAAGCACGTCAGATAGAAAGCACGTTGCGTTCGCTGGGTATGGGTGCGCAGGTAGATAAAGCTATCTTATCTATGAACCGCGCTGCGGAAGATGCATCGGGCAAAGCAGTACCAATATTTGTAAATGCCATCACAAGTATGTCTATCCAGGATGGCCTGAGCATACTGCAAGGCGGACAAGGTGCTGCTACTAACTTCCTGAAAAACAGAACTACAGCGGCACTCACTTCAGAGTTTCGCCCTGTGATACAAAACTCACTGAATAAGGTTGGCGCTACACGCTATTGGGCAGACATTGTAAACATCTACAATCGCCTACCAACAGTACGCAACAAAGTAAACCCCGACCTGGCAGGCTATGTAACAGAGCGCGCACTGAACGGCCTGTTTGTTACCATTGCTGATGAGGAAAATAAAATACGCATAGACCCTGCATCAAGGGTTACAGATTTATTGAAAAAAGTATTTGGTTCTAAATAATCACTAATTACATTTTAACCTTAGTCTTCACACTGTACTACATTTTATTATGGAAGAGATGACGCAACCGCAGGAACAACCTGTACAACCTACACTGCAATCATGGTGGCAATCCGTTAGCTTTCCCGGCAAGGAAAACTATACTATCTGCGAAGATGGCCAACTGATTCAAAATGCTATCGGCTCTCTGAAAGAGCGCGTGGTAAATGCCCTTAGCATAGACACGGCAGAGATAACACTCAAAGCCCTGAAAGACAAATTTGCCGAGGTAGAAAACAAATACAAAGAACTACTTACGGAGTGGGAAGCATCAGACGATAAGCTGAAACTACTTGGCAAAGTAGAGCGCATGAAAGACTATCTGCAGCACACAGCAGCAGTAGGCATGTTGCAAGACCTTGTAAAATCGCTTGGCAATATGGAGTCTTCACTGTCTGCACTGACAGAAGAAAACTTCAAACTGAAAGAAGTAATTGCTAAAGAAGCTGAAACACTGGCAGACAGCAATGCATGGAAAGAAACCACACAAGCTTTCAAAGACATTGCTGATAAGTGGAAACAGATAGGCTTTGTAGACAAACATCGCAACGATGAATTGTGGAACAGGATAGAAGCTGCAAAAAACAAATTCTACGATCGCAAGCGCCAGAACCACGAAGATGTAAATAAAGAATTGCTGCAAAACCTGGACCTGAAAATGGAAATGGTAGAAAAAGCCGAAAAGCTGGCAGCATCAGATTCTTGGAAAGAAACGACTGAAGCCTTTCATAACCTGATGGAAGAATGGAAGAAAACAGGACGTACTATCCACGATAAAAACGAAGAACTGTGGCATCGTTTCATCACAGCCAAAAACACTTTCTTCGAAAAGAAGAAAGCCCACTTCGACGTTATACAAACTGAACAGGAAGCAAACCTACAGGCAAAATCTGCATTGGTAGAAAAAGCAGAAGCACTGAAAGATAGCACAGAGTGGAACGTTACTGCACAGGCTTTTACAGAGTTGATGGACGAGTGGAAAAAGATAGGCCGCGTACCGCTTGACAAAGCAGACGAAATATGGAATCGTTTCATTGGTGCAAAAGAGCAATTCTTCAACGCTAAGAAGCAACATACCGAAACGCTGAAAGTAACCCTGCAAGACAACTACGCACAGAAACTGGCATTGGTAAAACGTGCAGAGGCTTTACAGCATTCTACCCAATGGCGCGAGGCTACAGATGAGTTGATAGAACTGATGGAAGAATGGAAGAAAATAGGCCCTGTACCCCGCGAGCACAATAACGAAATCTGGGAACAGTTTAACAAAGCACGCAAACGCTTCTTTGAGCGTAAAGATGCTAACCGCGAACAGCGCAAGCAACATGCCGAAAAGCATAAGCTACAACGTGTAGAGCGCGCTCATGAATTTGTAAAACAACTGGAAGAAGAAATACAGGAAGAAAAAGAAAGGTTGGAAGATTTTAGAAACAGCATACAGAATATAACACCTGGACGCAAAGCAGAAGAACTGCGCCAGCATCTGGAAAAACTGATAAGCCAGACTGAAAATAAAATTCAGCACAAGCAAGCCAAGCTGGAAGATGCACGCAAACAAGTTGCAGAAAACCCCGAAGGACTTGTAGCAGACAATAGTAAAGAAGCAGATGCTTAACAAAAGAAAAAGCCCCGAACATCGGGGCTTTTTCTTTTGTAGTTATTTGTTATTTACAACACTCGTAATGTCTGTGATTTTTGCACCACCATTGAAGAGCTTTATAAACTTCTTCTTCTCGTCATAAATAGCTATACCCGGCACAGCAGTTAACCTATAATAACCTGCAAAGAAAAAATCTGTGTCTTTGCCAAATGTGATATTCTTTTCTTTGTTCAATTTGTACTTTTCAGCAAATTTTCTCACGTCTTTCAGCTCCGCAAAAGAGAACATGTATAGATTAACATTTTTTAGTTCGTCCATGTGCGCTCTGATAGAATCAGCCATGTGTTGACAATGTTCACAATCAGGACCAAAAAGCATCAGTACTGTTTTCTTTCCGGGTTTTATGTTATAGGTGTTAAATGAAGACACACTATCCATCATTTGTATCTTAAATGCCGGCAATTCCGGATATCTCAGATACGGCGGCAGGGTATCTGACACTGCCATACCACGTGGTTCTGTCTGCGCATTTACAACGCCTGTAAAACATGCTAATAGAATAAAAAGTATATACTTCAATTTCATATCCTGTTTTTCGTTTATCTACAAATGTAAGGAAGTCTTCTTTTTCAGGTACACATAGGTTTGTTAACTTCATAGCTCGGTATAGTACATAATATGTTAGTAAACGAAGAATTATTCCAGAGCAGATATAACAACCTGAACACCGCACAACGCGAGGCCGTAGATACCATCTATGGGCCTGTAATGGTAATTGCAGGTCCCGGCACGGGCAAAACAGAGGTATTATCTGTACGCATTGCCAACCTGCTACGCAGCGAGGCACAGGTACAGCCACAGGAAATTCTTTGCCTCACCTATACCGACGAGGCCACTAATTCTATGCGTCGCAGGTTGCTGCAAATTATTGGTACGGCTGCGCACAGGATTAATATCTGCACATTTCATGCGTTTTGCAATAACGTTATTCAGAACAATAACGACTACTTCAGCCTGCGTACACTACAGCCCATTACAGACTTGGAGCGTACAGAGCTACTGTACGAAATGCTGGAAGAATTACCAAGCGGGCACCCGCTGCGCAAGTTGAGTGGTAATATCTATTTCGATTCAGGTAGGCTGAACCGCCTGTTCGATATGATGAAGCGTGAAAATATAACTGCGCAGACTATTGCCGATGCGATAGACATGCAGATAGCAGACATGCCGAATAACGAGGCGTACGTATATAAAAAGAGCGGCAAAGGATATCAGAAAGGAGACTTGAAACAAAGCCAGATAGATGAAGACACCCGCAAACTGAACCAGACCAAAGCGGCTGCACAACTATTTGATGTATATAGTGAAAAGATGAAGCAGAAGGGGCGGTATGATTTCAACGACATGATTATCTGGGTGTTGGATGCTTTCAAGAAAAATGAAGCATTGCTGCTTAGTTATCAAGAGCGCCACCAGTTTATATTGGTAGATGAGTTTCAGGATACCAACGGTGCACAGAGCGATTTGCTGCACATGCTTACTGATTTCTGGGAAGACCCTAACATATTTGTGGTGGGCGATGACGACCAGTCTATCTATGAATTTCAGGGTGCGAGGATCCGTAACATTCTTGATTTCTATCAACGCTACAAAGAAACAATCAAAGTCATTGTGTTGCCGCAAAACTATCGCTCCTCGCAGCTGATATTAGATAAGGCAATGGCAACGATTGACAATAACGAGCAGCGCCTTATTAAACAACTGGACGAGCTTGCACTGAATAAAAACATAGTAGCTGCAGCATCGAGATTCCAAAATGGTAATGATAGCATCGACCCTGTTGTAAAAGTATACAACAACATACTGCAAGAAGAAGCAGATGTAGTAATGCAGATAGAAGAACTGCAAAAACAAGGCATAGCGCTCAACAATGTGGCCGTGCTGTATGCACAACACAAACAGGCAGATAATATCATCAGCCTGATGGAGCGCAAGGGCATCCCATACACGGTGAAGAAACCTGTGAATGTACTGGAACTACCACTCATTCAGCAGGTCATCAACATACTATACTATCTTGAAGAAGAACGCAAAGAAGCATTCAGTAGCGAGGCACGCCTGTTCGAAATAATGCATGCACCCTATTACGAGATAGCACCCGTAGATATTGCTACACTATCCCTGCATATCAGCAACAACAAATCGAAAGATAAAAGCCTTGGTGTTTGGCGATTGGTTTTGAACAATACACTATTGCTCGAAACGATGAACCTTTCAACAGCTAAAAATATAACACGCCTCGGCAGGTGTCTTGATAACTGGTTGCAGGAACAGCAAACATTGCCACTACCATTGCTACTCGAAAAAGTAATTTACGAAAGCGGCATGATGGCATACCTATTGAAAAAGGCAGACCATGTTTGGAATGTACAAGTCATCAATACCTTCTTCGATTTTATAAAAGAATGTTATGACCGTGATGCCAACCTGAAAGTACCCGAACTGCTACGCATGATAGAGCGCATGCAAGACGAGAACATCACAATACCAATACAGAAGGTAGTTCAAAATGAAAACGGTGTACGCTTCTACACCGCGCACGGTGCTAAGGGCAATGAGTTTGAGCATGTATTCTTAGTAGGGTGTACTAAAAACTTTTGGGAAGAAAAGCGAGGCGGTGGTAATGAATACAAACTACCCGAAGGCATTACCAATACAAAAGACGATGCCGACAAAACATACAAAACCGAAGTAGCACGCCGCCTGTTTTTCGTAGCACTAACACGTGCTAAAAAACACCTGCATGTATCTTATGCCATCAGCGATAATAATGGCAAGCCACTGGAAAACTCTCTCTTTATAGATGAGATAAGCCTGCCGGAAGAACGCATCAATCAATCTGTACCAACAGAAGCTATTATGCAGCACATAGCATGGGCATTGCAGCCTGTTCCGGATGTGCGCATTAAACTCGCTAACGGGCAATGGATAGATTACATTCTGCAGCAGTTTACGATGAGCTATACAACGCTCTCTAAATACCTGCGTTGCCCGCTTACATTCTATTACGAGCATATACTGCGTGTACCATACCTGAAGAGCGATGCACTGGCATTTGGTAGTGCGGTGCACTATGCGCTGGAAAGAATGTATAAGCTGATGAAAGATAACAACAATATCTTTCCGCCGCTGGAAGATGTGCTGGCTTCCTTCAAATCTGAAATGTATCGCGAGCGCGAATCGTTTAATAATATACAATTCGATAGAAGGATGGAGCAGGGCAATACCATCCTTACAGAATACTACAACGAATACTTACCAAGCTTCCCAACCAAAGTAGAGATTGAATATAAAGTACAACGCTACATACTGGATGGCGTACCTGTAACGGGCAAGATAGACCTGATACAGTTTGACGATGATGGTTGCAAAGTGATAGATTATAAAACAGGCGACCCCGACAGGTCTTCGGGCACATATACCGCACCACCAAACGATAAAGAACCCAATGGTGGCGACTATTGGCGTCAGATGCTTTTCTACAAACTACTGATAGAGAATAACCCCGACAGACAGTGGCAGGTAAAAGAAGGCATGTTTGACTATATAGAAAAAGGCCGCAAAACAAATCAGTACAAACGCATTACCATACCATTCATTGGCCAGCAGGAAGAGATAGTAAAGCAACAAATGAAGAATGCCTATGCCGGCATTATGAATCATGAATTTGATAAAGGCTGCGGCAAAGAAGAATGTAACTGGTGCAATTTTGCAAAACGCTACGAGTTGATACGCCCCGCAGATGATGTTGAGATAGATGATTTATAGATAGCTCAGATATCAAACATACCACGCTTTTCGAAAGGCTGTGTGCAGTTGTCTGTAGTAAATAAGTATTTGCCCGATGGCAATCCTTTGGTGCTTACATTATAGCTATTGGCTCCGGGCATTAGCTTGCCTTTGCGTATCAGTTGTCCGTCAGTTGTAGTTATTTGATAAGTGACATGTTCATGGGTTGGGCTGTGTAGCACTATACGCACTTCCTGCGTCAACTGGCTGTACATAATAACCATAACATATAGAGTATGGCATAAAACTAATACCACTTTGTAAGCACATCATTACCCCACTATTATTTTCATGCTATCATATCATTAAACACAAAAGCGGGAGGCTGTTTGCCTCCCGCTTTATTTATACTGATTGTACTAAGTATTAGTCTTTCAGTTTCAGATCCATCGCAACACGGCGGTTCTTAGCACGGCCTGCAGCAGTTTTGTTGCTTGCTACCGGTTTAGTATCACCATAACCATTGTCAGTCAGCCTGTCTGCAGATATACCTTTACCTACAAAGTAAGCTTTTACTGAAGCTGCACGGTCTTTAGACAGTTGCAGGTTTTTCTCTGGTTTGCCTGTGTTATCAGTATGGCCATCAATGGTCATTTGATAATCAGGATAGTCGTTCAGTATCTTAACTACTTCATCCAGCAGTTTGTAAGATGTTTTCTTGATAGTTGCTTTACCCAAGTCAAACTGTATTGCAGTTGCAGCAAATGCAAGGCGTTTCTTAACCTGTACACTTACTTCAGGGCAACCTTGGTTTGCTACTGTACCAGGTACTGTAGGGCATTTATCTACATTATCAGCAACACCATCGTTATCTGTATCAGGGCAACCTTCGTTAGCTATCGGACCGGCAGCTGTAGGACATTTATCCACGTTATCAGCGATACCGTCACCATCTGTATCAGGGCAACCTTTGTATTGAGCCAAACCAGGTTGATCAGGACAAGCATCATCAATATCAGCTATACCATCGTTATCGCGGTCAGGGCAACCTTGCATTGCAGGCAGACCAGCTTCTTGCGGGCAACGATCTTCAGCATCAGCAACACCATCCAGATCAGCATCAGGACAACCTGCAGCTGTTTTAGAACCTGCAACATCCGGACATTTATCATCTTTATCCAGTATGCCGTCACCATCTTTATCAGGATTAGGACAACCCCTCATTTCCCAAACACCTTTCTCGTTCTTACACTTGTCTTTGCGGTTTGATACCAGGTCACCATCGCTATCACGTGGTTTCTTTTTGTTGAAAGGAACATAAGCACCGAAGTACATGTTCATACCATTGCCATCCCCAAAGAAAGAAAGCATGTCATCGCTACCAAAGAAGAAACCTGCTACACGGATGCCGGCACCCATTTTAATATTCTGTGTCAGCGTACTATATGTTACAGGCAAACCGAAGCTGAATACGCGTGTATCGAAACGTGGAGTCAGCGTTACTTGGCTGTAGTTTGTATTACCATAGCGCAAACGATCTGCAATGTTGCCCATGTATGTAGCATTGATGTACAAGCCACCTACTGCATGATAGTCAACACCAACAACCAACATAGTAGGCAGGCCTACTTTTGTAGCTTCTGTATTTTTGCTCAGGTTCAGGTTTTTGCTTTGCAGGTATGCAGCCAGCGAATCAAAGTCATTTATCTTATTGCCGATTTCATCACCAACAAGGCCATTAGCGCTACCGCTGAATTTAGCTTGTTTGCTGTTGTCTGAATATTTGATAGATCCGATATCTGTTACCGCAGCAGAGAAACGCAATAAGTATTGGTTTTTGCTATTGTCAGTAATACCAGTTTTACCATCCATATCATATTTGTAGCTCTGATACTTAGGGCGGAATTCATACGTAACGCCCAAATCCAAGCCAAAGCCTTTACCTGCGCTACCTAAGAAATCGCTGAATGCATCATTACCACTACCAATGTTAGCACCTGCTTGTGCATAGCTGATGTCTGTATTAGTTACATCAAACTTAGCTTGTGTGCTTGATGCGCTTACGAAAGTTGCATTCAGGTTACGGCTCACCATACTTACCGTACCAATACCCATCAGGTAGCGGCCTGTGATACCACCTTTAATCTGGTGTTTCTTTTTCTCCCAGATAATGCCACCGTAGCTAAGGCCTATTTCAGACCAAGCGTGTGCGGTAAAGTTGAATTTATCAGCCTGTACAGATACGTTGCTGGTACTAAAAGTAGAGTCTGTAATGTTACGATACAGATTTTGGTTCATGTTATGAACCTGCGCCATACCACGTACACGCGTAGTCAGTGCTATACCGTGTTTGCGGCCGATGCTCATCATAAAGCCCGGGCCACGCACTTCTGAATACGGCAGCATAATGCTGAATTTGTCTTTCGTGTTGTTGTACTTCAGCATGCTCGAAAGTTTATCACCGTCAAGGATACCGTTGAACACATCGCTTGCATTGAATTTCGCCAAGCTGTTATCGGCACCTACGTTCAATGAAAACAGGTCGATTGTAAACTTGTGGCGCGAATCTGCCAGATTTGCCGGGTTCAGATAAAGGCTGTTGGTTCCGCTCCAGTTGCTGGTAGCCACCCCAAGATACCTTTGTGCATTAGCAGCTACCGGCAATGTAGCAGCCAATACTAATCCTAGTGTAAACTTTTTCATATAGTGGTATTTGATTCTTCGAAATTTTATTCTCTTCTTAACACATATTGTGCCAAGCCAAAAACATTAGCAAAAAATATATTTCACTTGCTTTTGGCGCTGCAAAGCAACGAAAAACTTTCGGAACAGTGAAAACTATTGTGTTTCCTTTCTTTTAACTGTGCCGAAAACACTGCCTTATTCAAAAAATAATTAATGCAAAATTAGAAGTAATTCTACAAAGATGCTATACCGTATTAAAGGTATTTGCCCTGCGTATTAATACGCAGGGCAAATACTGTATCGGGGTTTCAATAAAAAAATCTGTGAATGTGCTATAATGCCATCTTAGCAACGCGGCGTTCGTGCCTGCCACCTTCAAAGGCAATGCTCAGAAAGGTATCCAGCATGCTGAATGCTTGCTCCTGAGATACGAAACGTGCTGGTATGCAGATGATGTTTGCATTATTATGTTGGCGAGCCAATGCTGCAATCTCTTCGTTCCAGCAAAGTGCAGCGCGTACATCTTTGTGCTTGTTGGCAGTCATACAAACACCGTTACCACTGCCGCATATCAGTACACCTACCGATGCTGCACCTGTAGATACCATATCTGCTACCGGATGTGCATAGTCGGGATAGTCTGTACTATCTGCACTATATGTGCCTTTGTCTTCAACTGTCCAGCCATTGTCCTGCAACAGTTTTTTTACAGCTTCTTTCAGTTCAAAGCCTGCGTGGTCGCAGCCCAGTGCCAGTGGCAGTTGTTGGTTGAAAACAGTTGGTAACATAGCTCTAATATTTTTGAAGTTCTTTACGTTTTCTTTGTTTGTTGGCCCTATCGCTGATGGCTATACTTGCTTCATACAGTATCAGCAATGGTATTGCTACCAGCCATATACTAAACCAATCGGGCGGGGTAACAATAGCTGCCAGTACAAAGATAATAAGAATGGCATACCTGCGTTTATCGCGCATCAGCTTCGGTGTCAGCAGGCCTATCTTCGATAGGAAGAATACCACTACAGGCAATTCGAACACCACACCCATACCCAATATCAGGTCGCTCATGGTATCGTAATAGTTGGCCATTGTAATGATGTTCTTGAACGATGGGCTCAACTGATAATTGGCAAAAAAGTTGATGGTAAATGGTGCTACTACGTAGTAGGCAAACATTACACCAAAGAAAAACAGCAACGAAGACCAGAATACGATACCACGTGCATAGCGCAGCTCTTCTTTCTTCAGCGCAGGTTTTATAAAACGCCAGAATTCCCAGAATACATACGGAAATGCCACCACAACCCCTACCATGAATGAGGTAGAGAAGCTGAGCATAAACTGGCCTGAAAGCTCGGTATTCTGAAACTCAAGGTTTATATCCTGCAGGCATAGTGCGCTGATGCCTATTTTGTTACCAAACTGGCAAAGCACGCGGTAGGCAATAAAATCTGTATGTGCCGGGCCAAGAATAATGTTATCCCATATCCATTCTATTTTAAAAAACGCAAGAATGGAGAAAATCAGAATAACTGCCAGAGAACGTATAATGTGCCACCGCAACTCTTCTATATGGTCAACAAAAGCCATTTCCGCATTGGCAGACTTTTGTCTTTTCTTAAAGAAATTATCAATGAAACTCACCGGCAGTCTTTACGTTAGGGCGCAAATTTATACAAATATGCTTATTAATAGCTTTTGATGTGGTATATATAATAATAATGGCGGCATATAGCCGCCATCTTATAATATCTGTGTTACTTATTTCTTATACACTTTTATAGAGCATGTATAGTATTCCAACTTCTCTATCTGTTGTTCCAGCGATAGATGGTTCAATTTATTACTCTTTGGCAGGCGCAGATTGGCATCTTTAGGCAATGATTGCACCAAACGTGCCAGCGCTTTAGAGCTGACAGCAAATGTAGTACCATCACTTTCTTCTTCCTTACCTGTTATCATAGCCAGTATATTACCGTTTGCATCCATTATAGGTGCTCCGCTCTGACCGGGGTATGCCGATATTTCCAACCTGTATTGAGAAGAGTCTCCCTGATAGCCATTGATGGCACTGATATAACCTTCGTTATATACAATCTCATCCTGCGGAAAGCCCAGCGTGTATACTTTAGTACCCAACTTGCGTTTGTTAGGTGCAAATGTGTACGGCACCTCACCTTTCCCAAAGCGGAACATTTTGTCCTCAACTTTCAGGATGGCTATATCTGCCTGCTGATCGTACCCTACTGTATAAGCTTTAAAATAGCGGCCTTCACGATTTTGTATATATACAGAATCTGCACCGGCTGTTACGTGATAGTTGGTTACCAGATAGCCATCATTGCTAAGTGCAAAACCTGTACCTGTGTACCTCACCTCTGCCTGTGGCGCAGTTTGTTGTTCTTTTATATTGCTGATGAGCTGATTTTGTGAGCGTTGGTATTTTTCCAGGTCACGCTTCAGCAGACTATACTGAGATGCAATCTTTTTGTTGCTATGTTGTATAGCCCAATAGGTAGTAAGCGATGTAAGCATGGCAATACCCGCTGCAATACCCGCTGTGCGTACATAAAATGCACGCAGCGTAATAGTGCGTCCTTTAGTGGCAGGCTTAGCTTCCTGTGCTGCTATATCCTTCAGCATATTGCTGAAGCGTTTTTGTGCACCGCCGCTTTGCAAGCCACGCAGCATATTTACACATTCACCAAACTCATTGGCGAATGATGTGTCTGTTGCCAGCCTGTCCTTCAAAGTATTCAGTTCGTCCTGAGACAGAGAACCGGCTATATACCTCTCGGCCACTTCCATCATACTATGCTCAGTCATCATATTCACTTCTATTATTTTACCTGTACGTTATGGAATATCTTCCTTAGCCGTGTCAGGCACTTATATTTCTGTGTCTTAGCATTGTCGGTATTGGTATACCCAAACCCTGATGCTATTTCCTGCATGCTTTTATCCTCATGATAAAAAGCTTTCAACAGCGATTTGCAAGGCTCTCCTATCTGTTCCAGTGCTGCATTCAGTTGTGCGTAGTAGTTCTCTCGCTCTCTGTGTGCATTCACAT
The DNA here is from genome assembly GCA_002389765.1 of Bacteroidetes bacterium UBA4414. Classification (GTDB taxonomy): domain Bacteria; phylum Bacteroidota; class Bacteroidia; order Chitinophagales; family Chitinophagaceae; genus Polluticoccus. The sequence continues at coordinate 136,179 of DGQM01000023.1, forward strand.
CATCTTCATACGCCCATTCTTGCCTGTCATCATCGGGTAGCGATACAGGGTCTTGCTGCCTTTTGTTAGCCTTCTTGTACCATAGATGCTTACTGATGGCAAACAGGTAAGTACCTATTTTGCAACTAAGCCTGAAGGCCTCGTCCTGCGATTTCTCATAAAGAACAACTATAGCCTCCTGATAAACATCAGCCGCATCTGCCTCACTACCACCATTATGCATTATCCATTTGGTAACTACAGGATAATGCTGCTTATATATCTGCTCCGTAGCCGTACGCTCACCTGCTGCCAGTTGAGCCAACAAATATTCTTCCAATTGTTGCGAACCTTGCACTTATTAATCCTGCTTTTGGTAAAAAGTAACCCTGAGGTGTTTGAAAAATTTCGTATTAAAATATTAATACTATCTGTTTATAAAGATAATCACAAGATTTGGTAGGCAATTAATAATAATTCTTTAAACTATTAACCAATTGATTTTCAATTTATTAATGAGCAACTTGATACCTGAAATCAGATTAAAGAAAAAAATCTTCAAATTTTCCCCCGTTTCTTGGGTTACCTTTTTCTGTTTGGGGTATAAATGTGAAACATCTTAAAATTTAAGTCATGAAATTCGTAAAATTAAGCATCTTCGCTCTGACAATGGGTCTTTTCATCGCATCTTGCGGTAACAACGAAGCTGAAGCTCCAGCTGAAGATACAGCTGCTGCTGCTCCAGTTGCAGAACCAGCTCCAGCTCCGGCTCCTGCTGATACAACTGCTGCTGCTCCAGCTGCTGATACTGCTGCTGCTCCAGCTCCTGCTGCTCACTAATTGTCAGCTTAAAAGCTTTAAAAATAAAAGCCTCGGTATTCCGGGGCTTTTTTATGTCTATACCATTTACTACCTGCCGATACCATTGTATATTAGTAGCAATGGAAAACGAATTTTACAAGCAGGCCATCCTATGCCTGATGTTTGCCATGGCCGAAGCCGATGGCAAATTCAACGATACCGAACTGATTGAAGTCATTACCATGAAAAATGTGTTTCAGGAATATGCCGAACACGATATCATGGCACTACACCGCGAATACCAAACACGTTTTCAAGACAAGGGCTTTGCTGAAATATGCAACATCATGGTAAGACAGATACCGCAAGAACTGCATATGGCTACTTTATCGCTGTTGGCAGATGTAGCAGTAGTAGATTTTGATGTAGATATACAGGAATCTTCGCTGATGAGCCTGGCTGCCAATTCAATGAATATTAACGAGACTGCCGTAAAGACACTTTTACTGGCGTCGCTATCTAAAAAGCTGCTACACAACATAGGTAAATAATAAACCCTATATTTGTAATGCAACTCCTACGGTAATATTAATCGCTTCTCTTTTTCGGATTAAGACGTACCACCAGATATCGTAACAGCGGGCAACACACATAGCTGTGTACTGTTTTTACAATCTCGCATAGTCGGCACATACACCCGGCAATATCATTATTTGTTCAAAAAGTTTTTTAAAGAAATTAATGGAATACAATACTATACGCAGCAAAATGCTGATGCCTGAATACGGGCGTAATGTGCAACGCATGGTAGAATACCTGATGACGATTGAAGACCGTGCTAAAAGACTACGCAATGCAGAAGCTATCGTTGAGCTGATGGGTACGCTGAACCCGCATCTGAAACAGATGGAAGACTATCAGCACAAGCTATGGGACCACCTGCATCAGATGACAGATTTCAAACTGGATGTGGATGCACCATACCCTGCCCCGACGCGCGAACAGGTTTTCAAAAAACCGGAAGTAATACCATACCCGCAAACCAACATCAAACACCGCCACTTTGGTAGGAATATGGATTCGCTGATTAAGAAGGCATTGGAAGAAACTGACCCTGAAAAAAAACAGGGCTTTACGCAAATAATAGGCTACTACATGAAGCTGGCCTATACCAACTGGCACAAAGAGCCTGTACACGATGATATGATACGCTCTGAACTGGCAGAACTGACCAACGGAGAGCTGCAATACGAGCAGGGTGGCTATCGTGTATACTTCGATACACGTACCAATTTCAAAAACAACAATAACAATAATAACAACCGCAACCGTAATAACAACAATAACCGCAACAATAATAATAACAACAATCGCGGTGGTAGCGGTGGTTATGGTAATAATAATAACGGTTACAACAAAAACCGTAAATTCAATAAAAACAAGAATAAATAATTTTTGTATAAAATGGGTGCTTTCGAAATACGCGGCGGCAATACGCTGAGTGGTATCATTACACCACAGGGTGCAAAAAACGAGGCATTGCAGGTACTCTGTGCGGCACTGCTTACAGACGAGCCTGTTACGTTTACCAACGTGCCCGATATTCTGGATGTAAACATGCTGATAGAGGTACTGGGCGATATGGGTGTAAAAGTATCGCGCCCGGCTGCCAATACAGTTGTACTACAGGCTACAGACATCAATACCGAATATTTTACCGACAAGAATTTTAAAAAGAAATCGGGCAAGCTGCGTGGTGCGGTTATGCTGGCTGGGCCTATGCTGGCTCGCTTTCGCAAAGCGCATATACCACAACCCGGCGGCGATAAGATAGGCCGCCGCAGGTTGGATACACACATACGTGGCTTTGAAAAACTGGGTGTGATATTTGATTATGATGCAGAACAAAGCCTCTTCTCTTTAGATGGCAGCAATCTGCATGGTGCATACATCCTGATGGAAGAACCATCTGTTACCGGCACTGCAAATATTGTGATGGCAGCAGTAATGGCAGAGGGTACTACAACCATCTACAATGCCGCGTGCGAACCCTATGTGCAGCAGCTTTGCAATATGCTCAACAGCATGGGTGCAAACATCACAGGCATCGGCTCAAATTTGCTGACTATTAAAGGCGTAACCAAGCTGAAAGGTTGTAGCCACCGTATGCTGGCAGATATGATAGAGGTGGGCTCTTTCATAGGTATGGCTGCCATGACACAGAGCGAGCTTACCATCCGCAATGCAGACGTTGCACACTTGGGTGTGATACCTGATGTCTTTCAACGCTTGGGTATCGAACTGCAAATAAACGGCGACGATATCTTCATCCCCAAACAGGAGCACTACCGCATACAGAAATTTATAGATGGTTCTATCCTTACAGTATATGACCATCCGTGGCCGGGTTTCACACCCGATTTGCTGAGCATCATTCTGGTAACAGCTACACAGTCTAAAGGCACTGTGCTTGTACACCAGAAGATGTTTGAAAGCCGCCTATTCTTTGTAGATAAATTGATAGAGATGGGCGCGCAGATTGTATTGTGCGATCCGCACCGTGCCGTAGTAATAGGGCTCGACAGGCAGATGCCGTTGCGTGGTATCACCATGTCATCGCCCGATATTCGTGCGGGGGTAGCATTGCTGATTGCGGCACTTTCTGCCAAAGGCAAAAGCACTATACAAAACAGCGACCAGATAGACCGCGGCTACGAGCGCATAGACGAGCGCCTGATAGCACTGGGCGCAGACATCAAACGCATCAAAGTTGATTAAAATAATAAAGGGTGGCAGTAGCCACCCTTTATAGTTATGTAGTTCTTCTTAGTATTAGAACAACAGTGTCCTTTGATTGAAGAAGAATGTAAACCTTGGCATGATAGTGTATTGGCGTTCCAGACCATCAGCACGTACATCGCGCTTAATGAATGGAAGGCTACCTGTTACATCCAGCTTGAATGAGCCATAACGGCCAAAACGCAGGAACACATTACCAACACCACTCAGTGTAAAGCCTTGCGTACCTTCAATAGTATTCCAGTAGCCCATACGGTCTTGATACAGATCATTTGCCAAGTGATAGATAGCCAAAGGACCTGCGCTGAAACCTACACGGTTTGTAGCATAGCGGCCTTCCAGACGCATCATCACATCGCCATTGCGATACAGCTTCCTTGATATTACATAATCACTGTTGTTATAAACAGGATCGTTGATGTATGAAGAACGGAAATAGTCGTTTTCGTTGTAGCGGAAGATTGGTTGCTGATAACCTACTGCAATGTTCAGGTATTCTTTAAACTGTGCACTGAATCCCAGCATTACATCTGTACTTCCCAAACCACTTTGGTAAGACATAGGCAACGGACGTGTTGCATTATCAGTACCGTTTGCAGTAGTCATGCCAAACATTACACCACCTGTACCTTGCAGTGTCCATGCATACGGGTCTGCTTTTATAACATGCGTGTATGCAACTGTAAGGTCGCCCATACCCCATTTTTTAAACAAATCGCCCGATGCAGATACGATAGGCAGGCGTACGTCAATATAGCCTGTTTCCATCACGGGTACACGCACTTCCAATTGCGGAATGTGGTATTTCACATCCTTTTCACCCATCGAAAATGTATGACCTACGCTGAATTGTGCACGTTGAAATTCATATTCGTCTTCGGTAATGATGGCACCTGAACCCCAGCGCATAGCGCCAACTTGGGTAAAGCCAGGATCAGACTCACCTTGTGCAACCGCATTGGAAACAGACGCCAATGTCATTGCCGCACCCAGACAAAATGCTTGCAAATATCTCATAATCGTGAATAGATATGTCTCAAATATAATTTTATAAAGCCAGAAATCTAAGTGTTTCGGGCATTTTTTTTGGCCTCTTTGCCACTGAAAAGGATAATATAAAGATTATCGCAATCTATCCAGCGACTTCACCAGTTTCTCATCCTTATTGATACCGCGTATAGCCAATATCAAAAAGATGATAGCAATAGCAGGCATTACTGCACCAATCCAATAGCTGGCATCTGTAGCGGTAGGGTTTTCAGTGTTGAATTTTGTAACCCTGGAAAGTGTCATTGTTATAAACCCGATAATAGCCACAATAGCAAATATGGAGATAGAACGCTGGCGCTTACGGTCTTTGTACAAGAAAATAGCACCCAATGGCATTATCGTAACGAGTATAGCTATCAGCAACGACGGATAATGATCGTTCACACGAATGTATTGTGTTACAGCAGCACCATTCACCATAATGTTGGCATGATAAACATCGAAGAAAAACAGGCTGAGGCAACAAAGCGCCGCCAGCAACAGCCATACAGATTGAATACGTTGTATCATAATCTAAATTTCTAAAAACTAATTACTAAATCCTAAAGTCCCCTTTAGGGGATTTAGGGGTTTTATTTAATCATCTCTGCACCAAAGTAGGCTTGCAGTGCTTTTGGGATCCTGATGCCATCAAGTGTTTGGTGGTTTTCAAGCAGACATGCAACGATGCGTGGCAATGCCAGTGAGCTACCATTCAGCGAGTGCAGCAGGTTTGTTTTACCATTTGCATCCTTATATCTTGCTTTCAGCCTGTTGGTCTGGAAGTTCTCGAAGTTCGATGTTGAGCTTACTTCCAACCAGCGTTCCTGTGCAGCACTATATACCTCAAAATCGTACGTAAGTGCCGATGTAAAGCCCATATCCCCACCACACAAGCGCAGTATGCGGTATTCCAATTCAAGCGATTGCAGCAGCTTTTCTACGTGGCTCACCATGCCTTCCAGTGCTTCATAGCTTTTTTCAGGCTGTATCAGTTGCACTATCTCTACTTTGTCAAACTGGTGCAGGCGGTTCAGTCCGCGTACATCTTTACCATAAGAACCTGCCTCTCGGCGGAAACATGGTGTATATGCAGTCATCTTGATTGGCAAATCACTTTCCTTCACTATCTCATCCCTATACACGTTGGTAACAGGTACTTCTGCTGTTGGTATCAGGTAGTAATTGTCTGCTACTGCATGGTACATCTGTCCTTCTTTATCAGGCAGTTGGCCTGTGCCACGTGCAGAGTCTTCGTTCACCATATACGGCGGATATATTTCCATATACCCTGCATCTATATTGTAGTTGAGGAAGTAGCTGATGAGCGCGCGTTGCAGTTTTGCGCCTTGTCCTATGTACACAGGAAAGCCGCTACCCGTTAGCTTGGTACCCAGCTCAAAGTTGATGAGGTTATATTTCTCTGTCAGCTCCCAGTGCGGCAGTTTCTGCGCACTCAGGTCGGGGCGTGTGCCTGCCTGTCTTACTACTTCGTTGTCTTCAGGTGTTTTGCCAAAAGGCACACTGCTGTGCGGTATATTCGGCAGGCGGATGATGAGGTCGTATTGTTCCTGCTCCATCTCTGCCAGCTTTGCAGCCAGTTCTTTGGTTTGTTCTTTGTGGCTGGCAACTTCGGCTTTTATCGCTTCTGCTTCGTCTTTTTTGCCTTGTGCCATCAGCTGGCCTATATTCTTGGATGCTGCATTGATGGATGCAGCCAGATTATCATTTTCTACCTGCAATTGGCGACGCTTTTCGTCTATTGCAATGATTTGGTCTACCAGTTCGGTTTCTTTAAAATTCCTCTTTTTAAGTCCTTCCAGTACAAGCTCTTTATTTTGCCTGAATAATTGTATCGGCAGCATAGTATATTAATTGTGGCGCAAATATAACTTAAATAAAAAACCCGCCACAGGCGGGTTATAAAATCATTCACTAACGGCTAATGCCTTACAGCTATCGCCTGAACTATGGCACTTCTACCGCATTCAGTATTTCGTTCAGTATGTGTTCGCTTGTTATGTTCTCTGCTTCAGCTTCGTAGCTTATGCCTATGCGGTGGCGCATTACATCGTGGCACACCGCACGTATATCTTCAGGTATTACATAGCCGCGACGCTTGATGAACGCGTATGCCTTGGCAGCCAATGCAAGGCTAATGCTGGCACGTGGCGATGCACCGTAGCTTATCAGTGGTTTCAGCTTGTTCAGTTTATACTCTTCAGGGAAGCGTGTTGCGAAAACGATATCCAGTATGTACTGCTCAATCTTCTCGTCCATATATACCTCGCGTACTAGTTGGCGAGCTTTCAGTATTTCTTCAGGAGATACTACAGGGTTGATTTTTGCAGCACCTGCGGGGTTCAGATTCTGACGAATGATGTGGCGCTCCTCTTCTTTTTTAGGATAGGTGATAACCACTTTCAGCATGAAACGATCTACCTGCGCTTCGGGCAGTTCATACGTACCTTCCTGCTCTATCGGGTTTTGTGTAGCCAGTACCAAAAAGGGTTCTTCCAGCTTGTAGGTATTGTCGCCTATGGTTACTTGACGTTCCTGCATGGCTTCCAGTAGCGCACTCTGCACTTTTGCCGGGGCACGGTTTATCTCATCTGCCAATATAAAGTTGGCAAATATCGGCCCTTTACGCACCGCAAACTCATGCGCCTGCGGGTTGTATACCATCGTACCCAATACGTCTGCAGGTAGCAAATCGGGGGTAAACTGTATACGTGCAAAACGTGCGTGTATAGCCGATGCCAGCGATTTGATAGCTAATGTTTTTGCAAGCCCCGGCACACCTTCCAGCAGCACGTGGCCATTTGCCAGCAGACCTATCAGCAGGCGTTCTACCATGTGTTTCTGGCCTACCAGTGCCTTATTCAGTTCCATTTGCAGCAACTCTATAAAAGCACTTTGCTGGTGGATGCGTTCGTTCAGTTCTCTTACGTCAACAGATGTTGTAGTTGGTTCCATATTCCGCTAATTATTGGCAATATATTACATCTCAAAAATATTAAGTGGGTTATTTTCTCGCTGTTAAAACTGCGTTAAACAAACCTCTCCCCCTGAAGGAGACTTTCAGCCAATTAACTTATCAACAAGTCAACTATTCAACAAATCAACCAATCCCCTTAGCTTTGCAGCCACATGGAAAATTTTGAAGAACGCTGGATACAGGTTGAATTCTTTCTGCGTGAGCGCTTTGCGAAAGTGCCCGATATGGAAAGCATCCTGTTTTTGATTGGTGTAAATGAGCTGGATAAACTACCTGCCAAAAAATACTCGAAAGAACAGAAACAAGACCTGATGCACGTGGCTGTATGCAGCCTGCTGAGCCGAAGGGGATATTACGAATTCAAAGGGCGCGATGGCGATGGATGGCCTCACTATGACCAGCTAAAACCTGTAACCGCAGAAGGCCTGCAAACGCAGGAACGCATATTGAAGGAATGTATCATTGAGTATTTTGAACATTAATCGCAAACAAAACGCCCCGCAAATGCGGGGCGTTTATATTTTGTAAGATGCTCAGATATTAGTCTGCAATTGTCAGACGTTGTGTTTCAGCAGCTTTATCAGTTTGTACTTTTACTACATATACACCTTTAGCCAGTGAAGATGTAGGTATTGTTACTTCGTTGAAACCTGCAGGCAGATTTTTGCTTGAAGTATATACTACACGGCCCAGTGCATCTGTAACACTGATAGTAACATCACCCGCAGTATTCATGTTGAAACCTGCAGTAGTTTGTTGTGCAGCAGGGTTAGGATATACTGCCAGATTATTTACACCACCTGCTACATTGTTGATACCTGTAGGCCATTGTGCAGGTATAACTTTAGATTGCAGAATTTGTTTAGACGCATCGTCTTGTACAAATATTACCAGATTTGTATTCTTAGGGTGTGTCCACAGATTGTAGCTGTTTTGAGTAACATTACCCACAGTTACTTTTTTCTTGAAGTCATAAACCTGGCTTGCGTTATCTACCCAGTTTGATACTGTAGAACCTGCAGCATCAGGCAGCATTAACCTCATTACATGAATGTAGTGCAATTGAGATGTTGTAGCCTTGCTGTTGTAATAATCATTTTCAACTACAGCAACACGTACTACCAGATTTTGGCTCAGGCTGAAGAATGGTTTCACATCGATATGAGCCCAGATAGAGTCATTGCTTGTAATGTATGTACCTGTGATATCAACAAATGCGCTACCACCTTTACAGTTATCAACCTCTGCTTGGTCTCCACCTGCACCAGGCATACCATTTGTATAGTGATCAGGAATACCTGATACACCATAATAACCTCTCCTTACATTACCATGTGCATTGTAGCTGGCATCGTTACCAGGCGAAGGCCAGTTCATCTGATACTTAATGATATTAAAATTAGATGCTTGCGTGTTTACGTTGATAGAAGCAATAAACGGATCGAATGTAGAGTTGAAACTAGCGCATGGTGCACAAGTAGAAGATGTGAATTCTTCTATCAGACAGTTACGTTGTACTTGGTTTGATACACCCAGGAAGTTGCCTGTTACATTGTTATCTGTCGGATTAGGATCAACAACCGTGTTTACTTTTGTAGCAGTTACTACAATGCTGTGTGGCCCTGCAGATATACCGCTTAGTGCTGTTGTAAACGTTAATGTACTGGTAGCAAATTGTGCTATGCTCAGACCTGTAAATGTTTGCAATATCGGTGTACCACCATCAACTGCATATTGTGCTTCTATTGATGTAACAACCGCCGGACTCACGTTCAGCACGTCAAACTTAACAGTTGTACCGTTACCCGCTGCATTTTGTGTTGCAGTAAGTACAGGCAATGTAAGGCTTTGTACAGTAACGTCGTTTGAAGAAGGTACGAATACTTTTACATCATCTACTGCAAAACCTATCAGCTTGTTTGCGGTACCGCCCTTACCATCGTGGTATGTAAAAGCCAACTTCAGATTAGGTGTGTTATTGTAAGCATTCAGGCTTACAGCATTTAATTTCCAATCTTTAGGATCAGCATTTACAGTATCTATCACCGTCCATGTAGTACCACCATCTGTAGAAGCACATACATAAGCATCTTCAGTAGGAGAACCACTTGTATACGTAGCTTTTACAAAGTAAGAGTTGTAAGTAAGATAAGCGCCTGATATACCTGTAAGGTTGATTATGGGTGTAACCAAACGTGTAGTGTCATTGTCTTCGTTGTTATTCCATTCATCAACTACAGCGTATCTGCCTGTACCTGCAGGTACAGCCCAGCCTGCTGTAAAAGTAAGAGAACCTGTGTTCGTTTTCCAACCTGTAGTTGCTTTAGTTATTTGTGTCCAGCCTCCGGGAAGTGCAGTACCAGATGTACCATTGAAATTCTCCTGCAGAACAACTTGTGCATTAGCACTAAGGCCCAGCCCTAATACAGACGCACTTAATAGTGTAATAAATTTGTTCATCACATTTGTTTTTAAGGATTCCGAAGATACGGAATATTCCTTTATTAAATTTCAATTAAAATTCCATGACAATTCTGTTAAGCTATTATCTTTGCGCCGTCATCTGGTGATGACACGGGGTGCCTTAATACAAGGGCTGAGATTATACCCGCTGAACCTGGACCGGGTAATGCCGGTTAGGGAATAGCAAATTCAGCTACCATATTATTATGTTGCTAACCGTTTGGATACCAATACGTAACGGCCGTACGTATATACCTGTCTGAACGTTTCTGCACACTATAATTGGTAACACGCATGGCGCCCCTTCATTGTTAAACAAATGAAATTTTTATGCCATGCAGCATTTCAACAAATCAATTTTAATCGTTGCAGCACTATTGGCTGCTACACAAACCAACGCGCAGGAAGACACCGCCAAAACCAAACAGGCTCTACAACCTGTAGAGGTGCGCTCACTACGTGCAGGTAGCAATGCGCCTTTTGTTACTACAGAGGTAACATCCAAAGACATTGAAAAAGCAAACCTGGGGCAAGACCTGCCTTACCTCTTGCAGTACACACCATCGGCTGTGGTAACGAGCGATGCAGGTACAGGTGTTGGCTACACAGGTGTACGCGTACGTGGTACAGATGGCGTACGTATGAACGTAACGCTGAATGGTATTCCGGTAAATGACGCAGAATCGCAGGGTACTTTCTTTGTCAACTTCCCTGATATTGCCTCTTCTACAGGCTCTATCCAGTTGCAGCGCGGTGTGGGTACATCTACAAACGGTGCAGGCGCATTTGGCGCTACTATGAGCATCAGCAATATGATGCAGATGGACAAAGCAGGTGCCGAAATAAGCAACAGCTACGGGTCTTTCAATACATGGAAAAACACAGTGCGTGGTGGAACAGGATTGATGAAAAACGGTTTTCAGTTTGATGTCCGTCTTTCTAAAATATCATCCGATGGTTTCATAGACCGTTCTGCCAGCGATTTGAAATCTATACAACTGATTGGTGGTTGGAAGATAAACAAACGTACATCGCTGCGCTTTATGGTGATGACAGGTAAGGAGAAAACAGGACAGGCGTGGAATGGCGTATCGGGCGATTCGCTGAAAACAAACCGCACTTTCAACGAACTGGGCCAAAAATCCAACGGCAGTTATTACAACAACCAAACGGATAACTATCAGCAAGATTACTATCAGCTTTTTGCAGACCATAAATTCGGCAAATACCTGACAGCGCATCTTGCAGCGTTTATGACTCGCGGCCGTGGTTATTATGAAGAATACAAGGCAGGCGAAAAATTCAGCAGCTATGGTTTGCCAAACTTCATTACCCCGTCTGGAAATGATACCATCACACGCACAGACCTCATCCGTCAGCTATGGTTAGATAACCATTATTACGGTTCTGTATTCTCGCTGATGTATGAGCGTAAGAAAACACAATTATCATTCGGCGGTGGCTGGACACAATATCTTGGCGACCACTATGGCTATATCAAATGGGCGCAATACAATGTAGCCGACAACTACCGCTGGTACTTGCTGAACTCTCAGAAAAATGATCTAAACCTGTATGTAAAAGCACAGCATACCGTTGGCGAAAAACTGATACTGTTTGGCGACCTGCAATACCGCAACGTGGCTTACATCATCAATGGCTTCCGCAAAAACCAGACGTTGCGTCCTGTCAATAATTACAATTTCTTCAACCCGAAAGCCGGTGTTACTTACCTATTACGCAACACAGGCTTGCAAAGGCAGAAACTATACGCATCATTTGCAGTAGCTAACAAAGAGCCTAACCGCGACGACTTTGAAGCATCACCAACCAAACAACCACTGGCAGAACGCCTGTACGATGTAGAAGCTGGTTATGAAATAAACAAAAAGAGTTGGAGCATCGGCGCCAACCTGTATTACATGATGTACCGCGACCAGTTGGTGTTTACAGGACAGATAAACGATGTAGGTGCATACAGCCGTACAAACGTAGCAGAAAGCTATCGTGCAGGTATCGAATTGCAGGGTGCTTATCTGCCAACCTATTGGTTGAAACTGAACGCCAACGTAACATTCTCTGATAACCGCATCAAGAAGTTTACAGAATACATAGACAACTGGGATGACCCTAACTATGCACAGGTAGCTGTTACACACAACAACACACCCATTGCATTATCTCCTTCAACCATTGCAGGTGGTGGCATCACACTTGCACCATTCCGCTACATGCAGCACGAGCAAATGCTGGAGCTTGATGTACTGGGCAAATTTGTAGGCAAACAATACCTCGATAATTCGGGCGATAAAAACCGTATGTTGAACGATTATACATTGTGCGATGTTCGCCTACGTTATGGCATCAAGGTGAAACCTTTTAAAGAAGTACTGGCAACATTTGCTGTTAACAATATCTTCAACCGCAAGTACGAAAGCAATGGCTATGTGTGGTATGTGTACCAAACTGCAGGGCAAAATGTGGTAGACAATCGTTACTTCCCGCAGGCAGGTACCAACTACATGTTGGGGCTAACGCTGAAATTCTAACACAATTGCGTGTTTTTTTGATTGATAGCGCCGGGCACTTGCCCGGCGTTTTCTTTTCTGTTATACCTGTATAGACAGGCTTTAAAGCCCATTTGGCATATAAAAGCCTATTTTTACATGCCAAAATTGCCGACATAAGGATTGGTAGGCAATTTGATGGATACATAGTATAAAAATAAACGAGTAATGATAGGATATTACCTGATTGCGGGTATCATGTTCCTGGTGGGTATGATGGTGAGCAATCAACTGAAACGAAAATTTCAGGAGTATTCAGAAGTACCGCTGAGCGAAGGGCTGAGCGGTAAAGAAGTGGCAGAACGTATGCTGCACGAAAATGGCATATATGATGTGCAGGTTATCTCTACACCGGGCTTCCTTTCAGACCACTACAACCCTGCAGATAAAACCGTCAACCTGAGCCCCGACGTATATAGCGGGCGCAGTATATCTGCTGCTGCTGTAGCTGCGCACGAATGTGGCCACGCTGTGCAACACGCCACAGCATATAGCATGCTGCAAATGCGTAGCAAGCTTGTACCAATGGTGCAGATTAGCTCTACGCTCTCTCAATGGGTGATAGCTGCGGGTGTCGGTTTCATGGGCTTTGGCGGTGGCAACCAGACCATACTGCTGATAGGTATTGCACTCTTTGCCATATCTACACTGTTTTCGCTGATAACCCTACCTGTAGAGTATGATGCCAGTGCACGCGCACTGAAGTGGATGGAGCAGACACACCTAACAAACCGTGGTGAACACGACCAGGCTGCCGATGCCCTGAAATGGGCGGCACGTACCTATGTGGTAGCTGCTATTGCATCTGTAGCCAATCTTATCTATTTTATTATGATTTTCTTAAACCGCAGAAACGACGATTAACCGTATCTTGACGGACCAAATACAAGCCAATGATAGTAGAACAATTATATACAAACTGCCTGAGCGAAGCTGCCTATTTCATTGCAGACAATGGCGAGGCAGCAGTGATAGACCCACTGCGCGATGTGGATGTGTACATTCAGAAAGCAGCAGAGATGGGTGTGAAGATTAAATACATTTTTGAAACCCATTTTCATGCCGACTTTGTTAGCGGCCACTTGGAGCTTTCAAAGAAAACAGGCGCACCAATCGTTTACGGTCCTCAGACGAATGCGAAATTCGATATTCATCTTGCAAAAGACGGCGAAGAGTTCAGCATCGGCAATCTGAAAATAAAAGCACTGCATACACCAGGGCACACGCTGGAAAGTACGTGCTATCTGTTGTATAACGATGCCGGCAATCCTTATTGCATATTCACAGGCGATACCTTGTTTGTAGGCGATGTTGGCCGTCCGGATCTCTTCAGCGGCAATATGAGCAAGGAAGAATTAGCAGGCTTTATGTACGATTCGCTGCAACGCAAAATCAAAACACTGCCCGAAGATGTAATTGTATATCCTGCACACGGACCGGGCAGCTCTTGTGGCAAAAACCTGGGGCCAAATACATTCAGCACCATTGGCGAGCAACTGGATAGCAATTATGCACTGCAGGATATGAGCAAAGAAGATTTTGTGAAAGTGGTGACGGAAGGCCTCAGCACACCACCTGCATACTTCCCTATTAATGCACGCATCAATAAAGAAGGATATGCAAGTATGGACGATGTAATGAGTAATGCCATGACAGCACTGTCTATCGCCGACTTCAAACAAAAAGTAAATGACGGCGCCTGGATACTGGATACACGCCATGCTACAGTATTTACAGAAGGTTTTATTCCGGATTCCATCAGCATAGGCCTTGAAGGCCGCTTTGCAGAGTGGGCTGGCAGCCTACTGCCATTCGACCAGCCACTTGTACTGGTTACAGAAGCCGGCAAAGAAAAAGAAAGTGCCATCCGCCTTTCGCGCGTAGGTATAGACAATGTACAGGGCTATCTGCAAGGTGGCTTTGAAGCATGGAGAGATGCTAACGAAAAGATTGATATGGTGATAGACATAGAGCCGGAAGAACTGGCCATGGATATACCACACGATAGCAAATTGGAAGTAATAGATGTACGCAAACCATCTGAGTTTGAAACAGCACATGTAAAAGGCGCGCAAAACGCACCGCTTGACACGCTGATGGATCCGATGAATGTAGCTATGATAGATACAGAAAACAATCTGTACATACACTGTGCAGGTGGGTACCGTTCAGTTATTGCGGCATCGCTGCTCAAGCGTCAGGGGTATCACAACCTGCGCAATGTACTGGGTGGCTTTGGCAAAATAAAAGATGTTGACGGCATGCCGATAGTACAGGGTGCAAAAGTATCTTAGTACATAACAATACAACATAAAAAAGGGGAACATTTGCAGTTCCCCTTTTTTTATTATCTAAAATGTAAATGATATACCTAAGTGTAAACCCACACTTCCAAAAGGATTAGTTCTGGTAGGTAATGATGTTCCTGAGTTTGTAGTGCTTGTAGTATATTGTCTTGTAGTACTTGCAACTCTGTTGAGGACATTTTGACCATTTACAAAATACTCCGTCAGCTCCGATTTTCTGACACTCAATACTAAAGACATATAATTCATCTCAGCCCATCCGTTTACGCCTTTTGCTATTTTGCCCTTCACACCTATTGCAGCAGACATACCTATATTAAATTTATGGCTTAACGTTTCTTTGCCCTTGTAGTATTGTGTTGTAGTATTGAAAGTAGCATTATATGCAAACGCATTTTCTATGGTTGAAATAACCGGTAACACAGCTCCCACACGCGTATATAACTGTGCTTTATTTCCATATTGCAGTATTAATGAAGGGATGGTGAAAAACGTCCCGTTTGCTCGTTTATTGTACTGCTCCGTCACATTATATCCGTTATCAGGATAAGCTACATTTGCTGTATACTTAACAGGCAATAACCCTACAACGTTGTTCAGTTCCAAACCAACATGTTTATTAAGCATGATGCCGATTGCAAGACTGGCCTGCAGCCCTGCATTGAATGAAGCCTTCTTCAAATCATAATTTGTAAGCCCGTTATTATTGTAAAAAAGGCTTCCGTTCAGCGGCGTGCCATATGCAGTATATGAGGCTGAAGTTGGTGCATTATAGCCCAAACCTACCCGCAGAAAGAAGCCTTTTTTTTCAGACGTTTTGGTTTTCGTGGTTTGTGCATCAGACGCTAAGCTGCACATAGTCAATACTAGGGTAACGACAAGGTATTTTTTCATCAGAGAGGATAATTTTTGTAAAGATAATTCTCATAAATTAAATAAGCCGGCTCAAAAAAAGCACGGCTTATTCAATCATCAAATTTCAATTGTTATTTACGTTTCATCGCAGCTTCTATTTCTTCTACCGTTATTGGTATGTTTTTGAAAAGGTCTGTACTGCCTGTTTTTGTAAGCCATACATTGTTCTCAATGCGTATGCCCATTTGCTCTTCTTCTATGTAGATGCCCGGCTCAATGGTAAAGAGCATACCTTCTTTTACAGGTAGTACACGCGTACCCAAATCGTGCACATCTATACCCAAATGATGCGTAACACCGTGGTAGAAGTATTTACGATATGCCGGATTTTCAGGGTCTTGGTTTTTGATATCGTTCTTCGTTATCAAGCCTATTTTCAGCAATTGCTTTTCCATTTCACCACACACTTTTGTTGTGTAGTCTATAATAGAAATACCGGGCTTCAATATCTTCTTGGCAAAGTTGTGTACATCTAATACAGCATTATACACTTCCTTCTGGCGTTTGCTGAATTTACCATTCACCGGTATGGTACGTGTCAGGTCGGCACAATAGTTACCATACTCAGCACCAAAATCCATCAGTATCAGTTCACCATCTTTACACTGTTGGTTGTTTTCTACATAGTGTAGTACACGCGCTCTGTCGCCCGATGCTATGATGCAATCGTATGCATGACGGCTGGCACGGTTGCGCAGAAACTCATGTGTTATTTCAGCCTCAATTTCATGTTCCCATACACCCGGTTTTATAAACTTCATCACCCTTTCAAATGCTTTGTGGGTAATATTTACAGCCTCTTGTGTTACGGCAACTTCTTCTTTGGTTTTTATAGCGCGCAGCTCCTTCATGATAGGTGCGCTACGCTCATATTCGTGCAGCGGGAAACGCTTCATGAAATCGTGTACAAATAGCAAATCGGGGCGGAAGAGTGATGTATCCAACCTATCGTTTTCGTTTGTATTCAGGTACACATTATCTGCGTGGTGCATCATTACCTGTAGCATGGCATCTATACCATCCAGCCATTGCACGTTTTTGATGCCCGATATGGCTGTTGCTTCATCTTTGCGCAGTTTATGGCCTTCCCATTTTTCCAGATGCTCGTTCGGGCGTATCAGCACCAGTACCTCACGGGCATTTTTATCAGGATTATCCGGATACAGGATAACCATCGATTTTTCCTGCACCACACCGGACAGCCATACTACATCGGCATTAGGACGGTAGGTATATACAGCATCACCATTAGTAGGCAATACAGGGTTGCCCGGGAAGATTGCAACGCTGTTAGGTTTCATTTTCTTAATAAAGCGTTCCCTGTTTTGGGTAAAAAGCTTTGATGGAATTGGTAAGTACTTCATAAAATCTATCGTACAAATAGTACGTTGATAAAGGTAAGCGTTAAACCATTACGATTTATTCAACATTTAAGTATATGCATTACAATTGACAGCAATATATTTCGTGAATTATCAAAAGAATTAATTTGTTTTTAATGCAATCTTTTGATCGATTTATCTATTATTACATGTGATAATTTATAACACCGCACCAATATATTAATATTTTTATTATGAAAAGACTTCATACCCTTTTGCTTGGTGTCATATTTTTGGCAACATCGTTATTATCGGCAACCAAGGCATCTGCACAATTGGTATGGACTACCACTTATGTAAACGGTACATCCTCCGCAGCGCAAATTGCCAGCTGGAATGCATTTCGTCTAACATTGGTTGCGTCCCTTCCTTATAGCAAAATGAAAGTGACTGCTGTTTCAGGCACTACAACCAATGCAGACTCTGTTACAGACCCTGCTACTGTACAAGCTATAGCTGCTGCATTACGTACTTTTACCCCTACAAGCCCAACCCTAAGCTGGGTATGGGCAGGCAATACCTGGCGTGTTGGTGTGTGTGGTACGGGTGCCGAACTGTGTATGAACCAAAACGTTAACACATGTACTACTCCGGGTCACTCAATACGTGGTGGTTGCACCACTTGCGGATCAAACTACGGTGCTTGGGGCTTTCAGGACTGTGGCGCACCTACTACTACATTTACGGTTGAGTTCTTCTACGGATACCCATGTACCAGTACACCTACCGCAAACATAAAAGCACAAACGCCTGTTTGTCCGGGCAAAAACTTTACTGTAGACATTGATAAATTCTATGCAGATGCCACATATACTTGGGAATATTCAGACGATGGTGTTACATGGAAACCACACCCTGCAGTAGTTGGCACTTATTCAGCTGCAATTACTGATAATATCACTGCTCCACGCTGGTATCGTTGCAATATTGTTTGTAATGCAAACACTAGCCTCAACTATACTACCCCTGTATTCAAAGTTGATATTGCATCGTTCTACTATTGCTATTGTGATAACGGTACTGCAACTACTACCGGGCTGGACATAGGCAATGTAACCATCGTACGTAACAATACACAGGATACTCTATTAAACAACGGTAACTCTAACCCGTTGCTTAGTAATACGTCTGCAAACAGGTCTTATACAAACTTCCAATACCCACCAAATCCACAGGTGGTTTTGTACAGAGACTCTACCTACCGCATGTTTGTAACACAAATCAACTCGTTGGCTACTTACACAAACGGTAATGTTGCTGCATTCATTGATCTGGATCGTAATGGTACATTTGATCCCGGAGAAAGGGTGTACAGTGGCGTTATTAACGGCGGCAATCTGATACCGCAAACTACAAATGATGTTTTCACCATACCACACACTACACAGATAGGGCTTACAGGTCTTCGTGTCATAGTAAGCAACGGCGCTATTGACTCTTGCGGCTTTGCAATGGGACAGGGAGAGGTAGAAGACTATCTTGTAGACATGCGCTACGAACCGTGTAAAGGACCTGCTAATCCGGGTACCTTATCGTCTACATCTACTTCACTTTGTACAGGTTATGATTATATTACACAAAACAGCGGATATGAGGCATTAAAGTCTGATATTAACAGAAGCTGGATTGTTTCTGCAGATAATATTACATGGAATACAGTAGCAAACAGTATAAACAAAGACACGTTGATGCGTATATTCAGCGGTCAACCTTTGTACTATAAATCAATGTCTGTATGTGTTCCTACAAAAGACACAACCTATACTCCGGTATTGAAAGTAGATGCAAGAGACGCGTATAAATGCTACTGCTATAGTCAGGCAATAGGCGGCAATCCTAAATCTGGCGGTTTTATATACAGAGACAGCAGCGATATTGGTGGTATCATTTTCAACACTTTCAATACAAACTCCGGTGGTGCCCATCTGTTGAACAGTGCTGCACAAGAAAAACGTACCGACTATACGAATGAAACGCCTATCCAGTTGGATATTGACAGTACTTATATGCTCACAGTCTATCATACCCAACGCACAGACATACATGCTGATGCAAAAGTGACTGTGTTTATTGACTATAATAATGATAAAGAGTACGATATACCTGAAGAAAGAGTGTATACAGGCTTTACGAATGTTACTAGCTTTACGATTGTAGATAATATTACTATACCCAACAAAGCTATAACAGGTGTGCCAACCGGTATGCGTGTGATACTGAATAATGACGTCGGACCTAATACTGCTTCTGATCAGGCTTGTGGTCCATATACATCGGGCGAAACTGAAGACTTGATGGTAGTCATCAACAGGAAGTTTCCGGCTGGTATCAGCAACGTGTCGAGTATGAATGATTTAGGCGTTTATCCAAACCCCGCTAAAGACAAATGCAAACTGCAATTTAGCGGTGCATATAATGCTAAAGAGGTAACAGTTACCATCACAAGCGTTACCGGTCAAAAACTGATGCAGCAAACATATAAGCACAATGGTGGCATGTTTACTAGAGATGTAGATGTAGCTAAATACACACGTGGCGTATATTTTGTAGAGGTTGCGGCAGATGGTATCAAAGCCACTCAGAAACTGGTACTGGAATAATTCATACCCCTTCTATAAAACTAAAGCCCCTGAAATTCAGGGGCTTTATTATTTAAAACAGGTTGAGCTTTTTCTTGCCTTCGTAATTGATGGGTATGTTTATCAATACCCCTCTTCCCGCTTTCACACTACCTTTCAGCCGTATGTTTACTTCGTCGTTAGACATCAGAGAGACTGCATTTGGCAATACACTTTTCAGATCTGCAATCAGCGTTACGGGCAGCAGGAAGGTGCTGGATGCGGGCACGCTAAACTTCTTATCGAGCATGGCATGACCAACAAGCTTGCCGTTTATATACAGGTCTATATCAGCATCTTTCAGCGTCATGCCATACTTGTTGGGATTGTAGAACTGTACATCCATACCCACTTCCGGGTTCAGACTTATTTTACTGACACGAAAGTTCTTAACATCCTGATAAACAAGATCTTGCGGGCTGGCACATGATGCCAAAAAAAGAGCGCTTAAGCCGGCAATGGCATTAAGCGCTTTTCTATAAATAGTATTTGTAATCACGTTTGTGCTTATTTACGCTTCATTACTTTCTCTACAGCAGCTATTACATCGCTTTTACCCAAGCCGTATTTCTCCAGCAAGTCTGTAGGCGTACCACTTTCACCGAAAGTATCGTTTACAGCTACATACTCCTGTGGTGCAGGGTAGTGTTTAGCCAATACTTGCGCAACGCTATCACCCAGGCCACCATTTGCCTGATGCTCTTCTGCTGTAACCACACATTTGGTTTTCTGTACAGACTTCAGGATAGCAGCTTCGTCCAGCGGTTTGATGGTGTGCATATTGATAAGCTCTACAGACACACCTTTTGCAGCCAGTTCTTTAGCAGCTTCTACAGCCGTCCATACAAGGTGGCCGCATGCTATGATGGTAACATCTGTACCTTCTGCCAATACTTGTGCTTTACCAATTACAAACTCTTGGTCAGGTGCTGTAAAGTTTGCCCATTTCGGACGGCCGAAACGCAGGTAAACAGGACCTTCGTACTCCGCAACCGCTATGGTAGCTGCTTTTGTCTGGTTGAAATCGCAAGGAACGATAACGGTCATACCCGGCAGCATTTTCATCATACCGATGTCTTCCAATACCTGATGCGTTGCACCATCTTCGCCCAGCGTAAGGCCGGCGTGCGATGCACATATCTTCACATTCTTGTTGCTATATGCAACAGACTGGCGTATCTGGTCGTATACACGGCTGGTGCTGAAGTTGGCAAACGTAGTAGTGAACGGTATTTTACCACCTACCGTCATACCTGCAGCAACGCCTATCATATTAGCCTCTGCAATACCGCACTGTACATAGCGCTCAGGGAATTCCTTCATAAACTGGTTCAGCTTCAGCGAGCCCGCAAGGTCTGCAGTCAGTGCTACCACATTAGGATTGCGGCGTGCAGCCTCTACTATACCCTCTCCAAAACCCGAACGGGTGTCTTTTTCATTCAGAATGTTGATGTCCTGTATCATTTATTGCTAATATGAGGCGCAAAAATAAGCTTTTCAGTTGGCAATTGGGATGGCTATTTTGTCATGGTATATCCCCAATCTTTCAGCCAGGTTATTACCTTGTCTTTGTAATCGCCTTGGATAAGGATGAGGCCGTCTTTGGCACTGCCGCCTGCTCCGCATTTGGTCTTCAGTTGCTTGCCAAGTGCCTCCAAGTCGTCTGCCGTGCCAATGAAGCCCTCTACAAGCGTTACTACCTTGCCAGCACGCTGCTTGCTATCCAGCTTTACGCGGAGTTTCTGCTTGTCTTTGGGCAGGGTTTCGGCGGCTGCCTCTTCGGGAAAGTCGTTGTAATAATCGTTGTTGGTGCTATATACGAGCCCATCAGGGCGGGGTTTGTTCTTATTGCTCATAGCTTCTTGCAAAATCAGAAAGTAAAAGTAAAAAAGAAAAAGCGGTGTCCGGAGTTTTCTGTGACTATTTAAAAGTTTTTATATCTGTTGATAGTTTTTGATAGTAAATGCTCAGTTTTTGTTTCGTAACCGCTTTCTATTGTTGATTATCAATGTTTTTTGTAACAAATAGTGGTTACAAACGGGTACAAAATGTTGCAGTTTGTTGCAGTTTTCGCTGTTATTTGGTTACAGGTTTTCATTTTTGTTTCGGTAAAAAGATGCTAATTTATAAATAACAAATTTACGAAATAAAACACTCTTTATAAAATAAAAAAGCACAGCAATGATGCTGTGCTTTTTGGGTATATGTAGTACTGTCCTATTTGTTGCCCAGTATCTTATTGGCATTGGCAAGAAAAGCTTCTTCTTCCTTACCACGCTCAGATTGCGGATAACCTAGTGAGCCCAAACCACTGATGTTGAACTTACCTGTTTTAGCATCTTTTGCCATGTTAAACATCCAGATGGTAGGATAGCCTTGCACCTGAAAGAACTGCTGCAGCTCAGCATTTTGTCTTGCCAGTTTTTCGGGCAGTTGTTTGTTGCGCGGGAAATCCAACTCCAGCAATATCACATTTTTCTTTGCCCATTCTTTAAAGCCCGGTTTGCTGAAAACAGCAGCCTCCAGCCTGTGGCACCAGCCACACCAGTCGCTACCGGTAAAGAAAGCGAATACCGGTTTCTTGGTTTTCTCATTCAGCTTTTGCACCTGATAAATGTCTGTATACCACGTAAGCCCGCCTTTTACTTCCTGCGCCTGTGTGCTAACCGATATTGTGAGCAACAATACAGCCAATAGTGTGTTGTATAGTATTCTTATATTTTTCATTGCAACGGAAAGCTACGAAAATTGAACGATACAGATGGGGGTAAAGCGGCGGCAGTTTGTCTTACCTTCATAAAATGCAGATTATGAAGCATAAATGGATATGGATTATCATGTGTGTACTGGCTACCATCATTGGTATCTATCCCATTATATATTTCATATTCGGTGGCAGGATGGGACTGCTGAGTGTAAAACCCGATGCGATATATAACAGCCTGCTGTGGCAGGTATGTTTCTACATACACATACTTGGCGGTGGTATAGCTTTGATTTCTGGCTGGCCACAGTTCAGCCATAAGTTGCGCCAACGCAGGGTAAGGCTGCACCGCAATATGGGCAAAGTGTATATGGTAGCCGTATGGCTGAGTGCCTTATCGAGCATATACATTGGCTGGTATGCCAATGGTGGTGTAGTAGCAGCGGCCGGTTTTATAACGCTGGGCATCATCTGGTTTTATACCACACTGAAGGCTTATCTGCATATACTGCAAAGAAACATAGCTGCGCATAGGCAGATGATGGTGTATAGCTACGCGTGCACGTTTGCAGCGGTAACACTGCGTATATGGCTACCACTATTGAGTATAGCTACAGGCGATGGCGCCACCTCGTACATCATAGTATCGTGGTTGTGCTGGGTGCCTAATCTTGCAGTGGCAGCCATGTTGCACAACGGACGTACCATGGATGAGGCTTTTGCCTGATTGTTACAGAAACTTGGTAGCCGATGCCAAACTTAGCATCATTGCTTTATTGTTGTTGAAATACTTTGTGCAGGCAGCCTCATCGCGACCTGTGATAGCGAATGACATGCTTACCAACTTGCCATCATACGGAATGCGATAAGTAATGATGTATATGATGAGTTTGATACCCATCACCGATTGGGTTTCCTGCGTGGCTATCTCTGCACAATCTTTACCGTCTATCTTCAAACGCCTGCCCCATAGGAATTTGCCGCCCTTTGATGCTTGCTTTTTCATATCATCCACAGTCATCATCTCCGCTATACGCTCGGGTGTTAATGGCTGTTTGGGTATGGCAATGTCTATTTGCTCTACAACGGCCAGTTCGTCTTCGGTCTTTGTCTGGAATACTTTTACAGACGATTTGGACTTTTCATTTTCCCAACCGCAAGGGTATTGAAATTTTACCTTCAAGCCGAGGGATTTTCCCGTTCCATCTGTAGAAAATTCGCAATGTTTGGCATCTGCCTGTGCAAAAACAGTAGCACTAATAGCTACTAAAAGGGAGGTAATTAATAATCTCATTGCCGATAGTGTGATGTATATGTTAAAGATAAGCAGTAGCCACAGTATTAAAGCGTTAAAATACTGCAAACATGGCATAACAGGCACGGTATTGGCATTATAGCTACAAAACGTATGTTATGAAAAAGATAATCATGATTTCGGCACTGATGGTTGCTACAGCTATTGCTGCCAACGCACAGGTAAACGTAAACGTGAACATCGGCATGCAGCCTGCATGGGGCCCTGTGGGCTACGACTATGTACGTTACTACTACCTGCCCGATGCGGATGCTTACTACGATGTAAACAGCAGGATGTTTATGGTATTTGCCAATGGTGCATGGGTAAGCAGGAGAGCCTTACCACGCCCTGTAGACCTGTACCATGTACATAAAATAGTGATTAATGATGCGACCCCGTGGAGAAGGCATACCGTGTACCACGACAGGTATATAACCTACCGTGGACGCCCTAGCAATGTAGTAGTGATACGCGACAGCCGCGAACCTAAGTATATGAGGGGCAATAATGGTAATGCGAACGGGCATTACAATATAAACAGAAGAGATAACGGACGTGGGCATGGCGGTGGCAGAGGCCACGGTAATGGCCATGGTGGCGGACACGGCCGTGGAAGATAGGATGTTTTGGTATGTGTTGATTTGAGAGCGCCGCACCTGTATGGGTGCGGCGCTTTTGTTTTTTATTGAGCAATCATCAGCTTTCCACTGTCAATCTTTCCCAACTCATCTATCAACTGATATACATAAACTGCAGGTTTCAAATCGGCTATATTTATGACTGTATCGTTATCTGCATCATTAACAGCCTTCACAAGTTTACCTTCAAAATTATATATCTTCAAAACACTAGGTCCGCTTCTTGATGAATGAATTCTTATTTCATTCAATGCAGGATTAGGATATATGGATGTTGATTGATTGTTATTAATACTTTGTACTGAACTAGTGGGCTTTAATACTACAGTCGTATCATATTCATTAGTACACCCGTTTTTATAAGTAACCAGTTTTACCTTGTAAGTTCCGGTAGAAGCATAGGTAACCGGCGTTGGTGAAACAAGTTTACTGTTTGTTCCGTTGGCAAAATCCCATTTCAGACTATCATACACAGCACTGTTATTAATAAATGTTACTGTGTTTCTGCTTGTAGTAAAAGAAAAATGTGCAAATGGTTTATATCGCTTAAACCTCCAATCGGCAGTATTTGTAAATATAACACTATCGGATAATTGCTGTGCATAATTACATTTTGTGGTATCTAAACCCGCGTAATACTTTATGCCTTTTACTCTCTTTTTGAAAATAGTTGAAGCAAACGAACAAGCAATAGCATAAGAACCCAAAGCATTGGGATGAATATCGCCAAAAGAACCCCAAAGAAAATCTGCAGGTTTATTTTGCCACAAATTCCTCATTACCTCTCCTGCGGGACACAAATATGTATTCGCAGAATCTGCAAGTTTCATGATGTTAGCTTTTATAAGTGTCTGTGTATTTAAATAATTTGTTTTTGCCTGTGCAGAATTATCGGCAACACCATAACTTATTTCATAAAAAACAACCTGCGCACAAGGACTGTACTTGTAGATAGAGTCTATGAGGGTTTTACCTTTGGTAATCGTTTCATTTATGGGGAATGAATACCCCGGGGATTCATTAGAGCCCGGTTGTAAGACAACATAATCCCAGCCACCTTTGGCAAAATGCTGGTAAACATTATTATCAGCAATATGATTAACAAAGCCCGTTCCGCCTGGAGCATATACAGTAACATCTAAGGAGTCGTTCCATTGTAATGCAATCTGCTTTACCATTTCAGGCATATTATTATAATATGTAAGACTGTTGCCTATGAATAGTATTTTTTTCTGAGCAGAAAATGCAGCGCAATGATTGAGGATGAATAAAACAGTAATTAATCGAGTAAACATATATTATGGGATGAATTTGCACCTAAGACTGTCAAGCTTAATGATTCAGTTGGTAGAAAAATAAACATCATACCGGTATTGACAGAACAATGACAAATAATTGATTTTCAATTAGTTCTAATGAAGCAATATAATATATAACGTGTGTGGATGCTCTACTGTTTGGAATTTGTAAATAATAATGGGCATGTAAACCTTTATACAAAAGGTACATAACACAAGAGCTTATATATCTTCTCGCTTAAGCTCATTTCGCTTACCTTTGCACTTTCTTTTAAATATATGCAGCAAGAAGCTACACTCGAACAAGCGGTCAAACTGGGCCTTCGCGAAGAAGAATTTGAACAGATAAAGCAGATTTTGGGTCGTACCCCGAATTTCAACGAAACTGCGATGTACTCCGTTATGTGGAGCGAGCACTG
Source organism: Bacteroidetes bacterium UBA4414 (assembly GCA_002389765.1). GTDB lineage: Bacteria > Bacteroidota > Bacteroidia > Chitinophagales > Chitinophagaceae > Polluticoccus. The sequence goes on from DGQM01000023.1 coordinate 162,392, forward strand.
CAGTTATAAAAACTCCATTACACAACTGAAAACCCTGCCACGCGATGGTGAACGCCTGCTGGTAAAAGCGGGTGAAGAAAACGCAGGCTTGGTAGATATAGGCGACGGATTGGGTTGCGTATTCAAAATAGAATCGCACAACCACCCTTCGGCTATCGAACCGTTTCAGGGTGCTGCAACGGGTGTAGGTGGTATTCACCGCGATATCTTTACCATGGGTGCACGCCCTATCGCATCGCTCAACTCGCTGCGCTTTGGTAAGCTGGATAATCCTAAAACAAAATGGTTGCTGAAAGGCGTTGTAAAAGGCATTGGCCACTATGGCAACTGCTTTGGTGTACCTACAGTAGCGGGCGAAATATATTTTGACGGTTGCTACCAGACCAACCCATTGGTAAACGCCATGAGCGTGGGTGTGGTAAAAGCAGGTCAAACGGTATCGGCAACATCTTATGGCGAAGGCAACAGCGTCTTCATAGTAGGTGCTGCAACGGGTAAGGACGGTATCGGCGGTGCATCTTTCGCATCTGCAGATATTACAGAAGACAGCGTGAACGACCTGCCTGCGGTACAGGTGGGCGACCCGTTTGAAGAAAAGAAACTATTGGAAGCCTGCCTTGAAGTGATACCAACAGGTGCACTGATAGGTATGCAGGATATGGGCGCTGCGGGTATTACCTGCTCTTGCTCTGAAATGAGCGCTAAGGGCGAACATGGTATGATTATCCATCTGGATAAAGTGCCTACACGCCAGCAAAACATGCAACCATGGGAAATGCTGCTGAGCGAAAGCCAGGAGCGCATGCTGATAGTGGTGAAGAAAGGACGTGAGGCTGAAGTACAAAAGATATTTGACAAGTGGGACATCCACTGCGTGCAGATAGGTGAAGTAACTACAGATGGCCGCCTGAAATACTACATGGATGGTGAACTGGTAGCTGATGTGCCTGCACACAGTCTGGTACTGGGCGGTGGTGCACCTGTATATACCCGCGAATACGAAGAGCCAAGATATTTTGCTGAAATAAAAGCATTCAACCAAGATACAGTTGCTGTACCTGCAGACCTTGCAGCGGTAGCTATGGAACTGGTGAAACTGCCAACCATTGCCAGCAAACGCTGGGTGTATGAGCAATATGACAGCATGGTAGGTACAGGCAATACACAAACCAACGAACCGAGCGATGCGGCAATAGTACGCGTACACGGCTCATCAAAAGGTATTGCGATGACTACAGACTGCAACAGCCGCTATGTATATGCAGACCCGTACAAAGGTGGTATGATAGCAGTAAGCGAGGCAGCACGTAACATAGTATGTAGCGGTGGCTTGCCGGTAGCTATTACCAACTGTCTGAACTTTGGTAACCCTTACAATAAAGAAGTGTACTATCAATTCGTATATGCCATCAAAGGTATGGGCGATGCGTGCCGCAAGCTGGGCACACCGGTAACGGGTGGTAACGTGAGCTTCTACAATCAGAGCAGCGATGACGGCCCTGTGTACCCTACGCCAACAATCGGTATGGTGGGTGTACTGGATACACTGGATCAGAAAATGACCATGTACTTCAAAAACGATGGCGATGCGATATATGTAATAGGACAAAACCGCAACGACATCAACTGTTCTGAATACCTGTACAATGTACTGGGCGTTTCGCACAGCCCTGCCCCGCACTTTGATCTGGAAGAAGAATATGCATTGCAGGATGTAGTACTGAAAGCAGTACGCAGCAAAGTAGTAAACAGCGCACACGATACGGCTGAAGGTGGCTTGTTTGTAGCACTGGTAGAAAGCGCTATGCAAAAGAACATGGGCTTTGAAATATCTACAGACAGCAACATCCGCAAAGATGCATTCCTGTTTGGTGAGGCACAGAGCCGTGTAGTGGTAAGTGTTAGCGCTGATAAAGTAGCAGCTTTTGAAGCTGCAATGGGTAGCCATCCGTACAGCAAAATAGGTGCTGTGAATGCAACAGGCAGCATCAAAATAGATAATGCAGACTGGGGCTATATTAAAGACTGGAAAGAAGCATACGATACAGCAATTGAAAAACTGCTGAACGCATAAAAAACTAAGGGCTGCAATTGCAGCCCTTTTTAATTACCCCTTAACCTACATTACTGAAAATGCCGGAAGGGATTGTAAAAACAATCCCTTCCGTTTACCTACCCTATACGCCCAATATTATCTTGTAGCTTCTGCTTTTTGTATTTCTTCTACGTCTTTGATGAATGCCGTAATCAAATCGTCATTATTGGCACCATAGCTATCTATCAACGTGCCCTTAACACCATCGTGCGTTTCAATACAATAGAGAATGGAATTATCGTCGGGATCTGATGCACCTTCAAAACGGTAAAAGTTATCAATCTTTACTTCATTTGGCAGATAGTGTATGTCTGTAGCAGGTGCGTACATACCATCTTCCTCTACCCTGAAGTTGTCTGTATACCCTTTATTGAATGCAGTCTCTGTAAGGCTGCTGAGGGTATTCATATTTTCGAAACTTGCTTTCTTGTTTTGCATAACGTACTGTTTTAAAAGTGAACAATAATGGCTTTGTAGCAATAACTATCATGCAGTGCTGATTTGTTTCAATGCTAAAGTACGCCTGCATGCAGACTCAAAAATGTTAATGAAAAACAAGCGGGCAATCATTTTAACGATTGCCCGCAGGAGAAAAATATTGCTAACTAAAAATCAGTGTTTTAGATATGCTATTTTTCCAAACACACTTGCGAATAGTTAACACTATTGCTAAGTGGCGGATGTAGTTTGCGAATACACACTTTTACTTTCTCTGCATCTGCAAACTGTTGTTTTACTTTTGTGTGTACTTCCAATACAAGTTGTTCCAGCATTTCTTTATCGGGCGTAAATACTTCGCTCACAATGTCATTGATGATGGCGTAATCTATAAACGGCCAGTCCTTGCCATCTTGCGTACGCACCCATACATCTACATCTACCTCAAAAGTATTAGGATGTATTTTTTCTTCGGCATACATACCGATGGGGGCAACAATCTTGATACCGTGCAATGAAACTGTAAGCATAGTGCAAAGCTATACAAGATGCTGATTTATTTAAACCTCACATCTGCAGAATAGGAGCCGGGCAACATCTCGTATCTGCGCTGATTGATAGGCGCAAACGGCGGTGTAGTTTTAAATATATTATAATAGCCATTTCTGCCGCCGCATGCGCTGATGTGGTGGGGTGGCGGGCCTGTAGTACCTGTGTTTGCACTTACTACATACAATACATCATTTTTATCATCTACAGCCAGCCCGTGCGGGGTATTGAATTCTGCGTTGGAATTTTCATTAATAATACCCGCAACCTGCAGTGTCTGATAATTGAAAATGAATACAGAACCTGCGTATTGTTTCGAATTGTTTGTATCTGAACAGGAAATATAAGCGTACGGGTTTTTGCGCGACATAGCAATCTCTTGCGGATATACACCAACCCCATCTGTAGTAGTAAATGTTCTCAGTACCTGATTGGTTCTTGCATCCAGTACTTTTACCTCGTTGCTGCTTTGGCATGTTACCACAATCTTCGAACCATCAGGGGTTATCATTATTTCATGAGGATCAGGATAGCCGGGTACTTTATCATCATTTTGTTTCGGTGCATTGCCATCCAGGCTTATCTGTTTTATGAGTGTAAAATCTGTAAGGCTTGATGGCATTTTGTAAATAGTATTGCCCCACTGAGAAGAAATAAATAAAGTATCAAAATTGGCTGTGGATGTAACCCCATGCGGCATCTTCATCCTATCATAGAATTTATCAAAACTGAGTGACGCCGCATCGTACTGCACAACACTGCCAACAGGAAGATAATTGCACGCCAATACCATTTTACTATCAGGTGTTACATACAGGATATTCCAGCTAAAGGAGGATGACCCTACGGTGGCCAGTTTTACCCTTGCATCCACTTTATCAGTATTGGCATTTATCTTCTGCATGTACAGCCCTTTTGTAAAGCATACATAGGCATTTTGATTATCGGGAGATACCCTTACAACATGCGGCGACTCAATATTGTCCGACTCGCCCACTGCTATATACCGCATCACTACTTTGCGCTCTGCATCTATTACAGCTATCTGGTCGCAGCCTTGTTGTGTGATGTATATTTTTTGCCTTGTTTCTGCATTATCTGCAAAAGCAATCTTGCCATTCCTATCGGGAGCGCCATTGTTTATCCAGTTTTTAATCGTCTGGTATTCAGCATTAGTAAGTGCACTGCCGGCATCTACCGGTGGCATTCTGCTATCTCCCGGCAAATTTTTATCATTCAGTGTATCATTGTTGATGTAAAACATCAACGGGCTATACTTTGCCGTGTATGGTACTACAGCCGCACCATGATTCCCCCCGTAAAAAAGCTGATCCCAGCTATCCATACGCAGATTGCCTGCAGCAGTGTAGCTATTGGCATTATGACAACCTGCTGTAGCGCAGCGTGTTGTAATGATTTTACCTACATCGTCAGGAAAGCCACCGTATACTTCCACCGGCTGTTTATACGGTTCATGCTTGCAGGCATAGAAGCCCGATAGCATAGCAGTAAGACTTAGTACAGATAAAATAGCAATGCTTTTTTTCATTTGCTTGGGTTGTTACTTAAAGATAACACAATATGCGCAACCGATGTTTGGGGTAGATTACGGTTTTAAATAAACAGTTAATAAAGCGCATTAAAATACCGTTAGAAACATTAAGAAGCTGTGAAGGCTATTATTATCTTGCAGCCGTTTTTAATATCAATGAGGTATACCCTGCTGTTATATATCGTATTCATGTTGTGCATCCCTGCCACAAGCTTTGCGCTTGGCAGAGATACGGGTAGCTATGTACGGATAGAAAAGCAGACAATACGCACCATAAAAATTGATGGTAACAAACGTACCCGCCGCGGCATACTGATACGGGAAATGAGTGTGCATGAAGGTGATAAGGTATCGAAACAGAAAATGGAGGAAACGGCCGAGCTGAACCGCAAAAGACTGATGAATCTTTCGCTGTTTTCGGAAGTGATAGTACGCATCATACCCGTAGACGATAGTACCATTGACTGGCACATCAGCGTGCGCGAGCTATGGCCTATACTACCCGAGATGACCATCAAGCTGGCAGACCGAAACTTTAATGTATGGTGGAATGAACACAACCACGACATACGCAGGGCCAATCTGGGGGTAACATTAAAGCACCGCAATTTTCGCGGCAATAGGGAGGAACTAAGTGCAACGGTACAGGTAGGCTACACCCAAAAATTCGGGCTGGAATATTTTCGCCCTTACATAGACAAGAAACAGCAAAACGGCTTAGGTGCCTCTTTCTTCATCTCTCAAAACGAAGAAACATTTTACATAACCGACAGCAATAAGCTGCGCTTTATAAAACATCCCGGCAAATACATTATCCGCCAGTTTGAAGCGGCAGCATTATACGTGCATCGTCCGGGCTATGCCAACAAGCATACCATAGAAGCGCGTTATCGTGATTTTAAGGTAGATGACACCATTGTAAAACTAAACAGCGACTATTACAAAAACGGTAGTAAAGAACTGCAATTGCTGGAATTTACCTACCGTTACGACCTGAACGAGGTTGACAACTGGAACTATCCGCTGAACGGGTTGAAAGTAGTAGGACATGCCATATTTCGTGCAGGCATCAAAGGTTTTGACTTTCAGAGCATGATAAACGCTGAGGCGGGCTATTTTAAACGCTTTGGCAGAAAGTGGATGCTGGCAGAGATACTCCGCGGCAGGCTGACACTGCCGGACGAACAGCCTTATACTTTTCGCTATGCAATGGGCATCAACAGCGAGTATGTACGTGGCTATGAGTATTATGTAATAGACGGTTCTCAATACGGGCTGCTGCGCAGTAATATAAAATACGAATTGCTGAATACTGCCATTCGCAATTTCCCGATAAAGTTTCTGGCAGTGATACCCATACGCGTATACCCGAAGCTATTTGTAGATGTAGGCTATGCGGCTAACCGATTTGGCGGTAACAGCTTTTTGAATAACAAAGGATTGGTAGGCTATGGTGCGGGTATTGATGTGATATCGATATACGACTTCAAATTCAGGCTGGAGTATGCTTGGAATCATATGGGCCAAAAAGGTTTATTTTTGCATCTCAACAGCGAATAATCTGCAATATGTTAGTAGCACTCTATAACAGGACTTTTGAGCAAGAGGACATCTCTACGCTACAACATATTATAGCCATGCTGGAGCAGCACGGGTTGCAGATGGTATTTTACAAAGAGTTTTATGAGCGTATACAGCCGCACATCAACTTGAAGTGTACGCCTAGATTATTTTCAAGCAAATTGGATTTGCCAACGAATACCGATATGCTATTCAGCCTGGGTGGTGATGGTACGCTACTGGATACCATTTCTTTTGTAGGTGGCAGCAATATACCGTTGATAGGCATCAATCTGGGCAGATTGGGCTTTCTGGCTGCCATACCTGAGGAGGAAGTGGAGGCAGCGATATTATCGCTGGTACGTGGCTCTTACACGGTTGAAAAACGTACCCTATTGCATCTTGACAGCAGTGTACCGCTGTTTGGCGATGCACCATATGCACTGAATGAATTTACCATACACAGGAAGGATTCTTCCTCTATGATTAAAATACATACCTACCTGAATGGTGAGTTTATGAATACCTATTGGGCAGATGGCCTGGTGGTAGCCACACCAACAGGCTCTACAGGCTACTCGCTTAGTTGTGGTGGTCCGGTGGTTTTCCCGCAGACATCGAGCTTTATTATCACCGCGGTTGCGCCGCATAACCTGAATACCCGCCCGGTGGTAGTACCCGACGACAATGTGATATCTTTTGAGGTAGAAGGACGTACAGAACAGTTCCTTTGCACACTCGATTCGCGCACAGAAATCATTACCAGCAATGTGCAACTGGCGGTGAAGAGGGAAAGCTTTACCATATCGCTGGTACGCCCCGATGAACACAACTTCCTGAATACCATCCGCCAAAAGCTGTACTGGGGTATCGACAAGCGGAATTGACATCAAGGCAATAAACCGTTACATTTGTAGTTATACCTTAATAAGCTATGCAAAGACTTATTGTAATCTTCATATTGTTGTTGACGCTGAGCAGTGATCGTAAGGTAAATGCGCAGAGTTTCTTCACAGGACAGGAATATGGTTTTTCTGTGGGCGCCTCTCAATACTTCGGCGACCTGAACGACAATTATGGTTTTCAATATGTGCGCCCTGCAGGCGGTGTTTTTGCACGCATACATCTGAATCCTTACATCGCAACACGCTTTTCTGCCAACTATGCAAAAGTTGGTTATGACGATGCTTTTTCATCGAACGATTATAACAAAAAACGCAACCTCAACTTTCGCAGTGATATCATAGAAGTAGCATTCCAGACAGAATTCAACTTTATGCGCTTTACTACGGGCGAACTGCACAGCCGCTTTACACCATACATAACATTGGGTGTGGGTGGTTTCTACTACAATCCATATACATACTACAATGGTGTGCGCTACAACCTGAAAGATGTAGGTACAGAAGGGCAATTTGTTGGTAATGCCGGCAGGATATACAGCAATTTCAGTATGTGCTTCCCGATGGGGCTGGGTGTGAAGTATTGGGTAGTACCGGGCGTAAACATAGGCTGTGAGGTAGTACACAGGCTAACACTGACAGATTATCTGGATGATGTAAGCACTACGTATGTAGACCGTACACTGTTTCAAGCTGAAGACCCAAGCAACCCGCCTGTGGCATACTATCTGCAAGACCGCTCTATAGAAAAAGGTGGCGACCCGCTGGGCCGTGCAGGCAAGCAACGTGGCAACAGTGCAACGAAAGACCAGTACATGATGTTTATGTTCAACCTGTCTTTCCAGTTTAAAACATACAAGTGTCCTGCTTACCTGAAAGAAGGTTATTTTATGTACTAATAACTACGCACCATGAATTTCTTTCAAAAACTATCAGACCCTGTTTATTTCTCCAAGTTCAGCAATCGCTTTGTGATTGTAAGTAGTATATTATCTATACTATTTTGCTTTTATCTCATTTATCTCGGGTATAGTTATACAAAACTAGGTTTATATGGTTTAGGCTTAATGTTGATATTGATGAGTACAGCAAACCTGATTAGGAGTATCAAGCGTTTGAAAAAACTATCTTAGTTCATTTCCAAACTCACATTCACCCATTCAGGGTCGAATTTCGCATTGTATTTTTTGTAGAAGTTGATAGCAGGAGTGTTCCAGTCAAGAACCTGCCACAGCATACCACTGAAGTTTTTCTCTTTGGCTATTACTATCAGCCTGTCCATGAGTTTGCCACCAATGCCTTTGCCACGCCACTCTTCCGTTACCAGTATATCCTCCAGATACATACGCTGCCCTTTCCATGTACTGTAGCGTATGTAATATAGGGCAAAGCCTACCACTACACCATTTGCCTCTGCAACAATAGCCCACCACACAGGTTTATCACCAAAACCACTGGCTTTAAAATGCGCCATGCTTACGGTTACTTCTTCCGGCGCGCGCTCATATACAGCCAGTTCGTTTACCAGCTCCATTATACGTTCGCAGTCGTTGATTGTTGCCTCTCTTATCAGTACGTTGTCCATTTTAGCAAATGATTGTGATGTGATAACACAATATGCCCGTTGGCGCTGCGTTATCGGCTGTAAAGATGATAAACTTGCGTTAAATACATAGACATTGCAAGGATAGAAATGTAATTTTAAAATCTAACCAGAACAACAAACCAAAGAGGCATATACTATGAGCAATATACAAGGCGAAATACTGTGGGTGGATGATGAAATAGATTCACTGAAATCGCAGATACTGTTTCTGCGCAATAAAGGCTATGAAGTAACACCACTGAGCAACGGACACGATGCGCTTGAATTTCTGAAAGAGAAAAGTGTAGATGTGGTATTGCTGGATGAAAGCATGCCCGGCATTACCGGTTTGGAAACTCTTGCCAAGATAAAAGAAATGAACCCCAACCAGCCCGTGGTAATGGTTACCAAAAACGAGGCTGAAAACATAATGGAAGAAGCCATTGGCGGGCAGATAAGTGATTACCTCATCAAGCCGGTGAACCCAAATCAGGTATTGCTATCGCTGAAAAAGATAATGGATACCAAACGACTGGTGAGTGAAAAAACGACCGTTGCTTATCAGCAGGACTTCCGCAATCTGTTTATGGCCCTAAGCTCTAACCCCAATCACGAGGAGTGGAAAGATCTGTACAAAAAACTGATATACTGGGAGCTGGAAATGGCACGCAGCGAGAGCCCTGAAATGATGGAAGTATTGCAGTCTCAAAAATCTGAAGCCAATACAGAGTTCTTCAAATTCATATCGAAGAACTATAGCAAATGGATAAAAGATAAAACAAGCGAAGCACCATTGCTATCGCACGAGATGTTTAAACGCAAAGTAGCACCGCATCTGGAGCAAGGTAAACCTACCTTCCTTGTAGTGATAGACAACCTGCGCTACGATCAGTGGAAAGTGTTACAGCCCATCATCAGCGAAACATTCAGGATGGTAGATGAAGATATGTTCTACAGCATATTACCAACTGCTACGCAGTATGCACGTAATGCACTGTTTGCAGGCATGTTGCCAATGGATATTGAAACCAAGTACCCGAACGAATGGAAGAACGATGATGAAGATGGTGGTAAAAACCTGCACGAAGAACTCTTTCTGCGCGGACAGTTGAAGCAACTGAAGCTGGATGGGTTGAAAACGCAATACATCAAGATTACCAACAACGACCACGGTAAAGACTTGGAAGACAACATACACAACTACCTGAACAACGACCTGACGGTAATTGTATACAACTTCGTAGATATGCTATCGCACGCACGTACAGAAATGGAAGTGCTGAAAGAACTGGCAGGTGATGAAGTGTCTTACCGTTCGCTGACGGTTAGCTGGTTTGAACACTCGCCGCTGTACCGTGCATTGAAGAAGATTGCTGATAAGGACATACAGGTAATGATAACTACTGACCACGGTACGCAGCGTGTAAAAACACCAAGCAAATGTGTGGGCGACAGGCAGACAACTACCAACCTGCGTTACAAACACGGTAAAAATCTGCAGTATGAAAACAAAGACGTGCTGGCTTTCCGCGACCCGAAAGAGGCCGGCCTGCCACGCCCGAATGTGAGCTCTACTTTCATATTTGCGAAGGAGGATGTTTTCCTGTGCTATCCCAACAACTACAATCACTACGTGAACTACTACCGCAATACCTTCCAGCATGGTGGTATATCGCTGGAGGAAATTTTGGTGCCGGTGGTGAGGCTTGTGAGTAAATAATTATGGTTTTCTGAACCTTCTTTTAGGATGTCGTTTTGTGTGGTGTACCGCCGCAACATGTATTAATGATTTGCGTGGGTACACTTCATATACGATAGTGAACGGAAAGTTCTCTACTTTAATTTGCCTGAAATGCTTAGTGATTTTACTATAGTAAACTGGATTATCTAGTAGCTTTTCTAAAACAGATTCGAAATCTTTGATAAACTTTTTGCCTAACCCTTTTTGCTGCTTTTCATACCAAGCTACTGCATCTACAAATTCTTTGCTAGCTGCTTCGTGAAACTGTAATGTATAAGCCATTACTTTTTAGCAGGTTTAATACCTGTTAATGCAGCTTTCTTTGTTTCTTCCCAAGTGTATGTCTTTGCCTTGCCTGATTCGAATGACTTTTTGCGGTCGTTTAGCTGCGCAATAAACTTTTCATCCCAATCATTGGCCTGCGTATTTATTTCATCCTCCACCATTGTATAAATGGCTTTCACCTTCTTATCATCTGCCGTTTTCAGATAATCTACCAGCTTCTTCCTAATTGCAGTAGTAGTCATACTATAGCCTTTTCATAAAAATACGATAAGTCTGTCTTTTCGAGACAGCTTTTCACAAAAAATTATAGCTCCCGAACCTGCACCAGAGCATAGAAATATGTAAACTTGTAGAAAGCTTGGCATATATGACAGAACCTACATCTGAAGCTGTATCTACAAATCCGACAGAATCTGTACAACACCTTATTTCGCAGATAGAAAAAGTAATACGCGGCAAGCGCCACCAAATAGAAATGGTGCTTACCTGCCTGATAGCTGGCGGCCATATACTGATGGAAGACAACCCCGGCACCGGTAAGACTGTACTGGCGCGTACACTGGCACAATGCATCAGTGGTGAGAAGGAGGGCGAGCATGTAATATTCAAGCGTATACAGTTTACCCCCGATTTGCTGCCTATGGACCTGATAGGTACGTATATCTTCGACGACAGGAACAAGGATTTCGTTTTCAAGAAAGGACCGCTGTTTTGCAATGTATTGCTGGCGGACGAGATAAACCGTGCCTCACCAAAAGTGCAGAGCGCACTGCTGGAAGCCATGGCTGAACACCAGATAACTGCAGGCGACAGCACCATTAAACTGGAGCGCATGTTCTTTACCATAGCCACACAAAACCCGATTGAGATGGAAGGCACATACCCTTTGCCTGCCGCACAGCTCGACAGGTTTTTTATGAAGATATACTTTGGCTATGTAGATGAGCAAACCGAACTGAACATCTACCGCGAATATGTTTCTATTGCAGATAATCTTGTATCACTGCAACAGGTGCTGAGCCTGAGCGATATACTGGCATTGCAACAGGAAGCAGAACGTGTGTTTGTACACGAAGAAATACTGAAAGCTGTGAGCAACTTGGTACGCGGCACACGCGACCATCAGGATATAGCCATTGGCGCATCTACCCGTAGTGGTATAGCCTTCATTAAATGCCTGCGTGCATACGCACTGTTGCGTGGTCGCAGCTTTGTGATAGAGGACGATGTAAAAGACATAGCACGTGCTGTGCTGGATCACCGTCTGGTGTATCGCAACAAAGACGGCAAACAGAAAGCACTTGACAGCATTATAAATAAAGAAGCAGAACGACTGGCGAAACTGAAACTATATGCATAATACCCGTCTTGCTGAAAAAGCCGGCAGGTTTGCATTTATACTAAGCCTGTGGGCTTGTATGCTATTTTCTTTGGTGGCAGATGCACAACCAATGATGCATCGCAAAAACCCGACGCAACGCTACGAGATAGATGCCAAGCGTATGGGTACCGATATGCTAAGTGCTGATGCATTGCCCCGCAGCAGAGAGTTTAAACGCATAGACAGCAGCTATTATGTAGGCTGGCTGTATGAAGGAGCCTACAAGCACGAACATGCTGCCGACTACCTGGGTTATAAAAATGCGGCGCAACCTTTAGAGAAAGCGCTGGCTTTGATAGAGCGTGACTATAGAAAAGAGCTGGCTACACGTAGTGCAGATGTTGCGGTGTACGTATACGCTTATCGTTACCAGATAGACTATACAACCATAGCCTATTTGCTGATGGATTGCTATGCTAATACAGATGACCCTGTAAAAGTATACAACCTGCTGCGTCGTACATTGAAATGGAATTTTCAGCGAGACTATATGCTGGATGCATATAACTATCTGGGGTGGACCGTGCATCGCAATCGCTTCTACACTACCGATAAATACTTCTTCCTAAAAAACAGTATTGAAGCAAATGAGAAGCTGGCAAACAAATACTTAGATTCAAGTCTGCGACGCATAGAAATAAACAGAAGGCTGAACACAGGCATCTTCCCACCGGGATATGAGCAGCAGGAGAAGAACAGTGTGTATCACTATAAAGCAATGCTATACAGCTATGCCATCAAAGTAGACTCTGCAAAGTATTTCTACGAACTGCTGCGTAAGAGCGGCATCTTTCCGCACAACAACTATGCAACCTTCCGTAGCATTTGTGGCGATTTTCGTGAAGCAGAAAAAGAATATGAAGAAGCTATATCGCAAGACAGCAGAGATAAGCGTCTGAAGGAATGGGCTTACTATACCAGCATCATCGATATATATAAAGGTCAGCCCAAAGAGGGTATTTCACTGATGCGCGATATGATAAAAGCCAATGGCTCTACACCGGGCTATGGCTGGTATAATATTGCATTGGCAAGGGCTTCGTACTACGATGGTGAACTGCCGGAGGCACAGCGCTACATCAACAAAGCAGCGGAGTTTAAAGAACTGCATATAGGTACTACACTGGGACAAACACATTATGACTTCAGCACACAGTTGGTGAAGCTGATGAACAAAGAAGCTGAACTGGAACATCAGAAATTTGAAAACAGCAACTGGTGGTACAACCCAAATGTGCTTACTAATATGGCAAAACTGCTGAGCGAGAAATATGTGCAACAGTATCTTATCATCAACCAGTTTGCCATGAACCCTGAAAGGGATAAAGTGGTGTACAAACTCTTTAGCACAGAGAGTACTGTAAGCTGGGATGAAATATGGTACCTGATAAAAGACTTCAGCACTAAGTTTTTCCTGAAGCGTTTTGAAAAAGAAGCACAGACAGATGACAGGAAATATGTACGCAAATACTTCAGGCTGTTTGTAGCCAAGCTGCAAATGAAGCAGGGCAATTATAAAGAAGCCCGTATGCAGCTGGATGAAATACTGCGCGACCCGAATATGGATAGCGAGTATGAGAAGCTACTGATAGCGCGTGTATATGAAGCACAGGCCGAATGCGCACAGGAACGTAAAGACAATCTTGCTTACGATAATCTTATGTACAAGCTGTATTTGCTATACCCGCAACTGATACCTAACAGCGGACTGAAGATGAATATGCAATTGCATGTGGTAGGACAGGCCGATGAGAAAGTAGTGGAACGATTGAAAGCATGTAACATAAACTTGGTAAGCAATAGCAGCAATGCACCTGAAGCATATATCAGCTTTAGTGGTAGTGGTAATAAAAGGCGTATCAACTACTATGTGATGGATAAACGTGGCGAATATGTAGTGCAACAAAACTCATTTGCCTATAGCAAATCTGAAACTGCTGCCGTGCAATTGGCCTACAAGCTATTCAACATTGGTGTGAAGGATGTTGAGAAAGAAAAGGAGAAGAAATAACGAAGCTAAATAAACGAAAACAGCCACCTGATAGGTGGCTGTTTTATTATGTTGTATAAGATGATTACATCTTCTTCTGTGCAAGGATGCTCCAGTCTGTTTTTTCTGCTACGATGGTATTACTCAATTTGCCCAATCCTTCAATTTCCATTTCTACCACGTCGCCTGGTTGCAGCCATTGTACTTTGTAGTTAGGGTCGTTGAGTAAACCTGTACCGTTCAGCTCAAGGAAGCAACCTGTACCTACTGTACCGCTACCTATTACATCGCCCGGCAATATATCGGCACCATAAGCGCAGCGCTCAATGATTTCAGCAAAAGTCCAGTCCATATCGCCCATATTACCCTGGCTTACCTGTACGCCATTCACCCAGCATTTCATACCCAGGTTGTAGTTGTTACCTACATGGTTTGGCTTAGCAGGTACTTTGTATGCTTCCAGTTCATCAGGCGTTACCAGTACAGGTCCTATCACAGTGCTGAAGTCTTTACCTTTTGCAGGGCCGAGGTTCAGCAGCATTTCTTCCATTTGCAGGGTACGTGCGCTCATGTCGTTCATAATCATGTAGCCCGCAATGTATTTATCGGCTTCTGACGCTTTGATATTGCGACCTTTTTTGCACAGTACTACAGATGCTTCCAGTTCAAAATCAAGCTTCTGAAAATGATCGGGCATACAAGGGATAGCACCCGGACCTTGTATCGCATTATGATTGGTAAAGTAGAAAATAGGATACTGATCGAACTCGGCAATCATATCTACTTTACGATTGCGACGTGCCGCTGCTACGTGCTGGCGAAATGCATAACCATCGCGGCAAGAAGTAGGATTAGGAACCGGCGCCATGATAACAGCACCTGCATATGGTGTGCCTTCAATGCTCAGTTTACCGGTTTTAATATCGGCTTCCGTTTTTCTTGCTACATCTACCAGTGCTTCCCAATTGTTCAGCATCGGCATAATGGTAGCAGGTAATGCTGCATTCGCAACATTGGTATCGTACAAATTATCGTTTACGAGAAAGGCTAATTGCTCCTTACCGTTTTTAGCATATGTTACCAGTTTCATTGTATCGCTAGTTTGAGGCAGCAAAATTAAGCTATTAACATGGTATAAGAAATGACTATTTGAAGCCAATGCCTTATTAAAAGTCGGATTTGCCTTATTATTGTATTTCCAAAATGCACATATCATGATACCGTACGAGCAACTATTTGAGAATAATAAGAAGTGGGTGGCAGACAATGTTGCCAAACATGCTGATTTTCTGGATAAACTCTCCAGAGACCAAACACCTGAATACCTATACATAGGTTGCAGCGATAGCCGCGTACCTGCCAATGATATTATGGGTCTTGAGCCTGGCGAAGTGTTTGTGCATCGTAATGTTGCCAATCTGGTGGTATCGATAGACCTGAATGTAATGAGCGTTATTAACTATGCCGTGCGCCACCTGAAGGTGAAACACGTCATAGTTTGCGGGCACTACAATTGCGGTGGTGTAAAAGCTGCCATGACACCTACAGACCTCGGCATCCTGAACCCGTGGTTGCGTAATATACGCGATGTGTACAGGCTGCATGAAGCTGAACTTGACAGCATAACAGACGAGCATGCCAAATATAACAGATTGGTAGAGCTGAATGTGTATGAACAATGCCTGAACGTGATAAAAACTGCCGCTGTACAAGAAGAGTATATTGAAAGTGGCTACCCGCGTGTACACGGCTGGGTGTTCGACCTGAAAACAGGCTTGCTGAAAGATCTGCAGTTTGACTTTGAGGCTTCTTTGAAAAAAATACAGAAACTTTATGATTTGACGGGCTTCATGCAAGCTCAAAAGAACAAATAGATATATAGCGATTGCGTAATTTTGCATCGCAATGTATTACCTGCTTTTAATATTGTTTTATCCCTTAGCGGCACTCCCGCTAAGGGTTTTATATATTATCTCTGATGTAGTTTACTTTTTCTTGTACAGGGTATTCAGCTACAGGGTAGATGTGGTAACGGATAACTTGCGTAATGCTTTTCCTGAAAAAAACACGGCTGAAATAAATGCTGTTACCAAACGTTTCTACAAAAACTTTTGCGACCAGTGGATAGAGATGCTGAAGTTGCTGAGTGTATCTGACAAAGAACTCAGCGAACGTTTTAAAGGCAACTGGGAAGTACTGGAACAACTGAGGCTTGAAAACAGAAATGCTTATGTATTGATGGGGCACAGCTTCAACTGGGAGTGGGCTAATGTAGTAAGCCAGCTGAACATAAAACAGAAAATGGCAGGGGTATATCTGCCACTTGAAAACAAAGCCTTCGACAGATTTGTATTGAAGCTACGCAACCGTGCAGGCGGTATGATGGTATCTATGAAAGCACGCAAAGAAGCATTTGCTATACTGAATCAACAATTGCATGTACTGGGCCTGATAGCCGACCAGAACCCATCTAACCTGAATAATGTGTTATGGGTAAATTTTCTGAATAGAGAGGCTCCTTTCTTTGTAGGGCTTGCATACATGGCGCAGAAAAATAAAGCCGCTATTGTACTAAGTAAGGTTGTAAAAACAAGCCGCGGACATTATAAGATGACCATGAAGCGCCTGTGCGATGATGCATCTACCATGCAGGCAGAAAATATTGTGCGCAACTATGTTGCTTTTCTTGAAGAGCAGATACGCGAGCAGCCCGAAAGCTATATGTGGACACACCGCAGGTGGAAACACACCAAGCCTGCTACGGAACAATAACTTTCTGTAATCCTTTTTTTATTGTAAATCTGATTTTGTTTTCGCAATCGTGCGCATCGCCATCTGTTTGCATCAGGCGCAGCTGCGGGTGAGATACCACTACTTCTTTAGCCCTGTAGTGCTTTACATACGGGCTTTTCAGGATACTTCCATTCATAGCACGGAAGGCAATAAGCCCACCAAGTATGCGTGGGAAATTTCTGATAATAACCACATCAAACAAACCATCTGTCCAATTGGCATCGGGTGCTATCTGGAAGTTGTAACCAAATTGTTTACCATTGGCTACTGTTATGATGAATGCTTTTTCTTGTAGCGGTTTACCATCTATTTCAATATCCCAATTCCATGCTTTGTATACCCATAGGTATTTAGTAACAAGCCAGCTGTACATGGCAAAGCCACGCCTAACACTCTTTGCAAACTTGCGCGAAATAAGTGCATCGAAAGCTACACCTGCATTGCTGATAAATGGACGCTCGTTGGCATAACCAATGTCCATCTTTATCTCATTGCCTTTGTTGATGACAGCAATCGCTTCCTGTTCTTTCAGCGGAATACCCATTGTGCGCGCCATACCATTGCCACTGCCTTTTGGTATGATGGCAAGGCATGTATCAGTATCCAGCAACCCTGCTACAATATCATTTACAGAGCCATCGCCGCCTACAGCTACAACTGCATAAGCACCTTTTGCTGCCGCCTCTTTGGCCAATAACGTACCGTGCTTGGCGTATTGTGTGTATTGTATTTCGTAAGAATATTGTTGTTGATCTAGTGTAGTATCGATAGCATGCTGTATGGCTTTTTGCCTGTCTACTCCCGAGCGTGGGTTTATAATAAACACTAAGTGTTTCTTGTTCATGAAAGTTGCGCTTTTAAGCTCAGGTCCATGCTTACTGCGTGGTGAATGATAGCACCGACAGATATAAAGTCTACACCTGTTTTTGCATAGGCTTCTACATTCTCTATTGTAATGCCGCCTGATGCCTCTGTTTCGTATTTACCATCTATCAGCTTCACAGCTTCCTGCATCAGTTCGGGCGTGTAGTTATCCAACATGATACGGTCTATACCACCTGTTGCCAGTAAACGTTTTACATCGTCTATGGTGCGTGTCTCCACTTCTATCTTCAAGTCGAGGTTATTATCCTTCAGATATTGCCTTGTCTTCTCTATCGCTTTTTCAATACCACCACAAAAATCTATGTGGTTGTCTTTCAGCATTACCATATCGTACAAACCCATACGGTGATTTTCGCCACCACCAATTTTTACTGCTTCTTTTTCGAACGCGCGAAACAATGGTGTTGTTTTGCGGGTATCGAGTATGCGGGTTTTATACGCTTTCAGTTTTTCAACGTACTGATTTGTAAGCGTTGCTATACCACTCATACGCTGCATACAGTTGAGCGATAAACGCTCTGCCTGCAGAATGGTATGCACTTTTGCGGCAACTTCAAAAGCTATATCGCCATGCTTCACTACATCACCATCATTTTTGTAAATGGTAAATCTTGCTTCAGGTTCCAGATAATGAAAAATATCCTGTGCCAATTGCACTCCTGCCAATATACCATCTTCCTTTACCTTCAGCACAGCCTTGCCCATTGCATCGGGTGCAATAGACGATAGGGTTGAGTGGTCGCCGGTACCGATATCTTCTTTCAGCGCAGCAGCTATAAATTCCTGAGTTGTCAAACCGATGTAATTTAGGCTGCAAAGCTACTAAATAGCCCACATAACATTAAGTATAACGATTTATTAATCTGCCCATATCAGGCTACCATCGCCATAGCTGAGGAAACGATAGCCATTATTGAGTGCATGGTTGTAGATGGTGCGCCAGTTGTTGCTTGTTATTGCTGCTACCAATAGCAGCAGCGTAGACTGTGGTTGGTGGAAATTGGTAACCAATCCTTTTATAATGTGGCATTTATAGCCCGGGGCTATCAGTATCTGTGTACGTGTTACAAGGCGCTGCATGTTGTTGGATGCCAGATAGGTTACAATGGCTTGCAATGCTTCTGCGGCAGTAGCATTGGTTTCCAGTTCGTATGGCTCCCATTGGGTAATGGCTACCTCTCCTTCCGGCTTGATGCCCTGCAAGAGTTTTGCACCTATCCAGTAAAGGCTTTCGAGCGTGCGCATAGATGTAGTACCCACAGCTATGATATTGCCTGCATGTTGTATCAGTTTTTGGATGGCTGATGCTTCTACCTCTATCCATTCGGTATGCATATCATGCCCATCCATCGTATCGCTCTTCACAGGTTTGAAGGTACCCGCGCCTACGTGCAGCGTTACAAATGCTTTGTCAATATGCTTCTGTTCAAAACTGTTGAATACGGCATCTGTAAAATGTAACCCAGCAGTTGGTGCAGCTACACTACCTTCTTCTTTTGCATAGATGGTCTGGTAGCGTTGTTCATCGCTTTTTTCAGATTCGCGATGTAGGTATGGTGGAATGGGCACTTTGCCTATGTAGTGCAATACTTCTGCAAACGTTAGGTCTGCATCCCAAGTAAACTCTATAGTAAACGAACCTGATTGTCTTTCTGCAATAGATGCATTCAGCGTGAAATGAGGAGTTGTATGTTCTACAGACAAAACCATACCTGGCTTCCATTTGCTTGCTCCGCCTACCATACAGTTCCACCAGACTTTATTTTTTTGCAGCAGTGCGGTTTGTATTTCGGGGTATTGGCTGTGAGGCTCAAGGCAGAAGATTTCTATCAGTCCGCCGGTATCTTTTTTGAATAGCAGCCTTGCATTTACAACTTTCGTCTGGTTGAAAACAAGCAGTGATTTTTCAGGAATGTGATCGGCTATGTTGCGATACACGTCTTCCTCAATATTGCCGGAACGATATATCAACAGTTTGCTTGCATCTCTTTCCTGCAAAGGATAAGCCGCGATTCTGTCATCGGGTAAATCGTACGTATAGTCTTCAATCTTTAAACTGCTCGGGTGCTGCATAACGAAGCGCAAAGCTACAAGCTGAGAGGGGTTATTTCAAAAAATCGCGCATGGCAGTTACAATCTGCTCTGCCCCTTTGCCGTACAGCATAGTATGGTGGTTGCCATCTACAGCCATGTATTTTGCATCGGGCATCATATCTACTGTTTCCAATGCATTACATTCAGGTAGCAGTGGTTCGCCCAACGAATATTCGTCTAC
Organism: Bacteroidetes bacterium UBA4414; assembly: GCA_002389765.1. Lineage (GTDB taxonomy): Bacteria > Bacteroidota > Bacteroidia > Chitinophagales > Chitinophagaceae > Polluticoccus. The sequence continues at coordinate 182,423 of DGQM01000023.1, forward strand.
ACCGTTTATCAGTATGGTTGGTTGCTTTACTTCCTGCACATGCTCATCCCATGGTGTAGCACCTACATTATATGCCACTTGTAGAATGTTTGCCAATACTGGGCGCGGCGTTACACCACCTTCTTCGGTAGTTTTTACATCGGCCATGTAATACCTTTCCATAGCAGGCTCCCAAAAAGCACTGAATGGTGCTGCTTTTATTTCGTTGATGTAGGCATCCCACGAAGCAAATTGCTTATCGAGCCTGCCAAGTGTAGGTTGCAGCATCTCTAATGAATTAGGATTCATTTTTGCGGCCGCATCCAGTATCACCAATTTTTCGAACCTATCGGGAAAATTTGCAGCCAGATAATAGCTCATCAAACCACCGAAAGAGTGGCCTGCTATGTTTACTTTATCTATACCCAGATGGTCGAGCAGATTGATAACATCTTCAGCATGGTCGGGTATGCTATATGCAAATGCAGGATAACCACTCAATCCCCGCCCACGCTGGTCTAGGCTAATAACTGTATAGTCATCAGCAAGGCCTCGTGCTACCAATCCGTCAAAAGCATGTGCATTGGCAGTTAGCCCATGCAACATCAATAGTGGTTGCTTACCTGCATTGTAGGTTATATAATGCAGTTGTGTATTATTGCTATCGATAACATTGCTATCGAATTCAGGAAAATCTGTCATATCAATTATTTATTGTGCAGTCCAACCACCATCTATCGGCAAGGCAATACCCGTCATCTGTGCAGCATTGTCTGATGCCATATACAGTGCAGCTTGCGCTATCGCTTCTATCGGTATAAATTCTTTTATAGCCTGCTTATCCAGCATTACTTTTTCTATCACATCTTCACGACTCATGTTGTGCGTTTTCATCTGGTCGGCTATCTGGTTATCTATGATAGGTGTGTGCACATATCCCGGGCAAATAGTATTGGCTGTAATACCAAACGGTGCGCCTTCTAATGCGATGGTTTTTGTAAAGCCAATAATGCCGTGCTTGGATGCTACATACGCGCTCTTGAATTCTGATGCAACTAAGCCATGTGCAGATGCAATATTGATAATACGCCCCCATTTGCGTTCTTTCATGCCCTTCCATACAGCTTGTGTAGTGTAGAACGCAGCTGTAAGATTGATGCCGATAATCGCATTCCACTTATCAGCAGGAAAATCTTCGATAGGAGATACAAACTGAATACCTGCATTGTTGACCAGTATATCTATACCACCAAACTTTGCTTCGGCCTCTGCTATCATTGCTTTAATGGTATCTGGTTGCAGCATGTTTGCAGGAGAGAAGATGTGTTGTATACCAAACTCATCTGCCACCTGTTTTGCTATCTCTGCACCATTGGGTTCCAGACCATTGAATACTATATTATGCCCTTGTGCTGCAAATGCTTTTGCAATGCCCAGACCAATGCCACTTGTACTACCGGTAATCAATACTGTTTTTGCCATACGCCAAATGTAGGTGAATAATGTACTGCGCTACTAAACACGATGCAGTTTTTGCATAATATTAATAGTCGTTTATCGCAATTGCGGTATGCTGATGCCCGTCATGGTACGATACAGGTCTATAGCATACAGGTCTGTCATACCCGATATAAAATCTACTACAGATTGTACATTGCTATAGAGCGAACCATTCTTTGTATCAACCGGGAACTGGTTTGAAATAAGCTGCACTATTTTGCCCGATTTCGTTTTTTCAGGATGCAGCACTGCATTTATGAACTCCTTCAGCAAACCACCAATCACGTTATAACCTGCTATTTCTATTTCTACTACCGATTTGTAGTTGTAAATGTATTTTACAGAATACGCATTTATCTCGTCTATCAGTGGTTTGTATTCCGCAGGCATACAGCTTAGCAAATCTTTTTCAAGTTTGCCTGCAAGCAATACTTCTTCATGCTCCATGAAAATCTTTGATAGCTTCTCTACCATCAGCCCTATCCATTTGGCACGAATGAATTGTACTTTCTGATTATCATCTACCAAGCCTTCTACTTTCTTCTCTACATAGGCAGCACTATTGTAATAATCGCTTTCCATATCGAAGAATGGATAGAACAGTTTTTTGATGGTAGCCAGCGATACAATGCCCAGCCTGTGCGCATCTTCCATATCTATGATGCGATAACAAATATCATCAGCCGCTTCTGTAAGGTATACAAACGGGTGGCGCGCATACACATGCTCAAAGCCCTCTATTTTAGGCAGATTGAATGTTGTAGCCATCTGCCCGAACAATGCCAACTCGCTATCGAAGTAGCCGGATTTCTTGGTGGCAATGAGTCCTGTTTTTTTATTAAATCCTTCAGAAGAACTTGAAGGATATTTTACTATAGATGCTAACGTGCTGTAGGTGAGCCTGTAGCCACCTTCTTCTTTTTCGTTGAAGTTGTTGGTAAGTGTGCGCAGTGCGTTCGCATTGCCCTCAAACTTTTCAAAGTCTTTCAGCTGATTGGCAGAAAGGCTATCGTGTATCTGCCTTCTGTTTTCACCTTCAAGTTCTTCAAAATAGGTTCTGATGGCATCTTCGCCCGAATGGCCGAATGGCGGATTACCAATATCGTGCGACAGGCATGCTGCCGCTATAACACTTGGCAATTCGTATTTGTAAAACTCCTTAAAGTCTTCTCCCTCGTTATTATACTTAGCAGCAATTGCATCGCCTACGGCCTTGCCAAGTGAACGGCCTACGGATGCTACCTCCAGACTATGCGTAAGCCTGTTGTGCACAAACACAGCACCCGGCAGCGGGAATACCTGCGTTTTGTTCTGCAACCTGCGAAAGGCTGATGAAAATATAATACGGTCGTAGTCTCGCAGGAAAGACGTGCGGACACTATCAGGGTTGCTTATCTTGTCTGCACGGTCGCCCGTTCTTTTAGCGCTATAGAGGCTCTGCCAGTTCATAGTGCAATGTTATGCAAGGCTTTCTAAAACCTCTTCTTTTTCGTTGGTAAAAATATGATGATGAAACTTATCTAATTTTTTGAGGAAGTATAGCAGCTGTATTTTCTCATCTGTTTCAAGGTCGCCTGTTACTATTTCAGACACTTTGCCCATTTTGCCGAAGATACTGTACAGCAATCCTTTGCCTTTATCGTTCAGCTTTACCAGTTTGCTGCGTTTATCTTGTTCATCGTCAAACTGATCTATCAAGCCGTTTTGCAACAGCCGTTTGATTATCTCCATACCCGTAGGCTTTTCGTGTATGTTTTTCGCAATTAATTCGGTTTTTTTTAAACAATTGTAGGTGAGAAGTGTTGCTAAATATCCAAATTCATCGACTGTTTGCAACGGTGTGTTTTCTAATGCCTTTTTAGAATACACCCTTGCATAGCGGTACATGTTGACAATCAATATGGATATTTCTGTTTCAATCTTATTGCCATTATCTACCTGTTCGTATGGTTCGTTTCCCATGCGCAGATCTGCAGACGGGTCTGATTTTGTTTTATTAAACAACCACACAGCAAAATCTTTGGCAGTGGGGCTCACTTTACCATCAACTTCAGCTTCATATTGCTCTGTGTAGGTTATTAATTCCTTTAAAAAATCGTAAGACATAAAATACGACTATATAATTACAAAAATAGAAAAATAGTACAAAAACATTCTAAATTATTTGGTAAATAGTATGATAATATCTTTTTTTGCAATCAAGTAGGCTGAAAACAGCCTATTTCAGTATGAGACAGATAATATATTTATTCATTCTACTTACCATACAAATAGTAAAAACAACGGCTATGACTTTCAGAAGATTACTTTGTTTACTAATGATGCTGGTGATGCAAGCTGGACTATATGCCCAGCCAAGTGGTGTCATCAACGGGACAATTAAGGACAAAAAAACACAAGAGCCTATCCCAAGTGTAACAGTAACACTAGAAGGGACAACAACAGGTGCGGCATCTGATTTTGAGGGTAATTTCAGGATAGACAACATTCCACCCAAAACCTACAATCTGAAGGTACAGGCTATGGACTACAAGCCACAGGTTATCTACAATGTGGTGGTAACATCGGGTAATGCACAGACCATTACCATAGAAATGGAGGCTAACAATATTAATCTGAATGAGGTGGTTGTGAGGGCTAATCCATTTCAGAAAAATGCGGAGACTCCTCTCTCCATACAATCATTATCTGCACAGGAAATAAAAAGTAACCCCGGCGGCAACTTCGATATCTCTCGCGTTATACAGGCATTCCCGGGTGTGGGTGGTACATCGGGTTCTGTAGGCGGTTACAGAAACGACCTGATAATTCGCGGTGGCGCACCAAACGAAAACGTGTATTATTTGGATGGTATTGAAGTACCTGTCATCAACCACTTTGCCACACAAGGCAGCGGTGGCGGACCTACAGGTATCGTAAACATTTCTTTCATAGAAGATGTGTCGTTATATACAAGCGCATTTGCTTCTAAGTTTGATAACCCGCTATCGGGTGTATTGCAAATGAAACAGCGCAGGGCAAACCCTGATAAAGTACAAGGCAACGTAAGGCTAAGCGCAACGGAGTTGGCAGTTACTGCCGATGGCCCCATCAATAAAAAACTGACATTCCTTAGCTCTCTTAGGCGTTCATACCTGCAATTGCTTTTCGGTGCATTGCAACTACCAATCAGCCCTTCTTACTGGGATTTTCAGTATAAGTTGGATTATAAAATCAATAAGAATCTTTCTTTCTATACACTGGGCATAGGTGCAATAGACAATTTCAGTTTCAACACGCCTGATAAATTGACACCTGAAAACATATATATACTTAAGAGTAACCCTACCATCAACCAATGGAGCTATACCAATGGCTATGGTTTGAAAGGGTTGATGAAAAAAGGTTATTGGAACCTGACATTCAGCCGCAATATGCTGAATAACCAATTGAACAAATTTGAGGATAATCAGAATCCTGTTGAGAGCCAACGCATATTGCGCATACGTTCTACTGAAGCAGAAAATAAACTGCGCTTCGACTTTAATAAAAACTACAACACATGGAGCTATAGCTGGGGCTTGATGGCACAATATGCACAGTTTGAAAATGAGGTATACAGCCGCGTACGTGCAGAGATAAAGGATGCAAACGGAAACATCGTACAACCTGCATACATCATCAATGCAAATACAAACATCAACCTGTGGAAGTATGGCGCATTTGCACAAGTAGCAAAAAACCTCTTCAAAGAAAGACTTAATCTTTCGTTGGGTATCAGGACAGATGGTAACAGCTTTACAACAGATGGCAATAACTTAGGTAAAACCATATCTCCAAGACTGGCTGCATCTTTATTACTGATAGAAAATCTGAAATTCAACGCGTCTGTAGGCAGGTACTACAAAATACCTACGTATACCATTCTTGGCTATCAATCGGCAGGTGTATTTACCAATAAGAGCAGCAACTACATACAGAGCGACCATTTAGTTTCAGGATTTGAATACATACCTAAAACAGGCATGCGATTTACACTGGAGGGCTTTTATAAAATGTACAGCAACTATCCTGTATCTGTAGTAGACGGTATATCGTTGGCTAATAAAGGTGGTGACTTCAGCGTACTTGGCAACGAGCCTGTGAGTGCTACCGGCAAGGGACGTAGCTATGGTGTGGAGTTTCAGTTTCAACAGAAGTTTACGAAGAACTTCTATGCAGTGCTTTCATATACCTACTATAAAAGCGAGTTTACAAATGCAAACGGTGTGTATGCACCTGCATCTTGGGATAACACACACCTGCTGTCTTTCATAGGTGGATATAAGTTTCGCAGAAACTATGAGCTGGGTGTAAAATTCCGTTATCAGGGTGGTGCACCATACACACCATTTGATATGACAGCATCTCAACGCAACTACTTATCAAGCGGCGCAGCAGTGTACGACTATTCGCAATTCAACCAACTGCGTCTGGGCTCTTTCCACTCGATGGATATAAGGCTGGATAAAAAATGGAACTATAGAAAATGGAGCCTTGATGTGTATCTTGATATCACAAACCTGTACCGCAGTGTACAACCTGAATATCCTAAATACACATTTGCACGAACAGCCGATAATAGTGCATTCCAAACTACAGACGGGCAAGCAATAAAGAGCGATGGTAGTAATGCAGTACCATTAGTATTGAAAGAATCGGACGCGGTATCTATACCAACCATAGGTTTTATAGTAGAGTTTTAATAAAACAAATAAGCCACCCGATGGGTGGCTTATTTGTTTAGTATCTTTCTGAATTTGTCTTGTAGCGTTTCAATCGCTTCTCTGCCCTATCAAGTTTATCTTGTATCACATTCTTCTCATGCGAGTCCAACAGTTTATCTGCTTCGTATTTGTAGATTGTCTGTTTTATTATCTCCTGTTCTCGCATCAGCTTTCCATATTCTAACTCTGTCACTTTCTTTTTTTTATAAGCCGCTTTGATAATCTTTTCCTGGCTTTGTTGCATAGCGTTGAAGTTTTGCGCGCCGACATCCAATACAAGTAGTACAGCCAATAAAGTGATGATTGTTTTCATAACTACAAATTTTAATGGTTACTAAATACCTAACTGGTGTTTCATCATATCTAGCAGTTGCTGCTCTTGTGGCAGCCACGGATTACCTGATTCTATAGCATCTTTCAGGTATGTACGTGCATTATCATTATCTGCTTTTGCAAGATATGCCTCTGCCAGATACAAGCTGGCTTTCCCATTCATCGGGTTCAGCTTCAAAGATGTTTTCATGGCACTGATTACATCATTTAGCTTTGTTTCATCTCCTGCCTTCCATAGCATACGATTGCTAAAGCCATAGAGATAATACATGTAGTCATTTGATTGATCGTAATTTAAAAATCTGGCAACGCTTTCTGCAGCTTTAACGTAATTGCCTGTTAATGCAAACAATGAACCCTCTGCACTATAAATACCTTTTTCAGAAGGATCAATGCTTTCAGCCTGCTCAAGATACATTTGTGCAGTATCTGCTTTTGCTTTTCTTTCTACCGGAGAAGATACAGCATTAGCCCACTGCAAGTAGGTTTGCCCCAAAGCAACAAATGTATTTACGTTGTCTTGCGGAGCTGAATGAAGTAACTGCAATGATAGTTTGTAGTTTTTCATTTGGTTATAAAAGCGTGATGCGTAGATGCCTTGCAATTCACTATCTTCATCATCATAGCTAACGGCAGGATTCAGTAGCTTAGATAGACCTGATGCCCAAGTAGCATCATCAACTGATGAAGGCCAGCTAAATAATTTTTGAATTTGCTTATTACTATTTACAGGTTTGTTTGCTTCTGTATATTTTAAAAAAATAGAAGCTACAGGATCTACATAAATAAGATTGTAATCCTTTCCCCAATAGAGATTAAACTGTACATTACCTAGCTGAGATGTACTCAGCACAACATAATCGAAATTGTATTTTTTATCGAGCTCAGCAAATTTTGATGGTTGCTGGTAGATGCTGAAATAGTCATCAAAAAACTTCGCAGGAAATACGTCAAGGTCTCTTAAATCTATGTAAGATTTAAAGTGAGGGTAATTGCTCCAGAGCAAGTAAGACGATATAAAGTAATCTGAAAAAGCAGTGCCCTTAATATTGTTTTGCTTTAAGAAATCTGCTGCTCCTGTAGGGTTATTCAACATTGCAACATGTATACCGTATTTGTTAGGAGACTTTGTAAACGAATACCATTTATTGCTAACTATAGCTATATAAAACAGTACAGTAATTCCTATAGAAATTACTGCTGCTTTTTCTGCAATGGTGTTATACAGTTTTATTGCACTTAGCCTTGATACACCGAGCAACCAACTAAGTGCGATTGGCAAAGACGGTATCAATACTATTTGAGCAAATGGTATGTTCCTGTTTGCTGTAAGTGACAGATAGGCAAACAATGGTATCATTAACAAATATCCAGCTAATACCGGTGATAAGAATTGTTTGAGTTGCTTGTGCTTGATTGCTGTTAGTAACTGCATTATCCAATAAGCTGAAACCAATACAAGTATTCCTATATGCAGCTTTGCTTGTAGTGTCCAGTATTGAACATCAGCATAAGAATAGAGCTCTGTAGTATACTTATTAGCCCATACCTGGCGGTATATCTCAAACGGTTGTTGCCACAATACAATTCCGTTAGGATTGCAAAGCACAGCCAACAAACTCAATACAAACACAGCAGCAATTCTACCTGTTTGTTGCAAGACCTTTTTTTCTTTATTGAACAAATACGATATAAAAGAACCTGCTGTGGCTGTAGCCAATATTACCAAACCAACGGGATAACCCTCATGCATATTTGCCCACAGGCATTGCAATGGTATCAGTGGCAAAAGATACTTCCATTCAAACCGTGGGTTTCTCCACAACAGATATAGATATGCGGTGCAAAGCAAATGGCTTACCATTTCAGGACGGCCTGCCATCCTGTATTCTGATATGGCAAGGAAAGTAATCAATGATGCAACAATCGCAAGTATATTACTTGTGCTGTTTGATACTAACCTGATTATTTTATACAACAACCATACGATGGCAACGTTTACAACAGATTGCAATAATAATACCGCTTCAGGGCCCAAGCCTTTTTCAAGAAAGGCTATAATTACCTCATAAAGCCATTTTACATTTATCCACTTTGCTCCTTGCATAGTATAGGAAAACACATCTGTATGTGTTACCGCGCCGTGTTCCAGCATCCACCTACCCGCAAGCAACTGCCACCATACATCCGGTTCGCGAAGTTGCTTCATGCCAAGTGCAAAAGCACACAAGGCAACTAATATAAATGCAATCTTAGATAAGCTGAGTTTCATCTGTATAAATCGTATCTGAAAAATACGGCTTAATACCTGTGTTTACAAACAATAAAAATGCCGTCTACATTTTGTAGCCGGCATAACTATAAACCCTTATCTGCCAAATTAAATCCTATCTATTATTCTTTATCCTCTTTCTTACACTCGCCTAAGAAATATGTATTCTGCATTTTGCCCCACCAAGGTTTGCTCATGTCTGCATCTGTTTCTTTTGCAAAAAATCCTTCTGCTTTTTCGAAGTACGAAACAGCAGGTTTTTTACCCCCACCAAACATTTTTGGTGTAAAAAATTTGCTTACACCTGCCAGATAGTAGATGCGTGGGTTTTCTGCATTTACTTCTTTTGCTTTTTGCAGATTTTCTTCAAACAGTTTGCCATATTTCTGCCAGCGTGCTTGTGGCTTTACAGCCATACGTGCATTGGCTATCAGTGCAGACATTACATATGTTTCGTCATTGTCTTTACCTATTATGCCTACTGCTTCTCCCAGTTCTTTTTCAGCTTCATCCACATATGCATCTTTCTTGGCTTCTTCTTTTTCCATATAAGAAAGTTGTGCTTTGGCATATGCATTGTAGAAGTGAGAAGTCCATTCGGTATTCCACTTTTTAGCAATCAGATTGAGCTTATTGCTTGCTTCTACTTTCTTTTGGTAATCCATAGTAGTATCGAAAGCTAAGAATGTTTTCTTCAGCGTCTCGTTGTAGTCTTGTGCGTGGCAATTAACATAGCTGAATGCTGCAATTGCTGTGGCGATAATGTAACGTGTCATTGATGTGATTGTTTTATGATTGAGTTATTAATTATAATTCGTCTTTGTCGAATGCTGTGAGTGAGAAATTTATACCAACAAATACCGAACGATACAACGCTGGGCGCATTTCATACCTGTTGCCCGCAGCATCGTAGCGATAGCCAAATACATTTTTCTGGTTTGTTACATTGTCTATACCTGCATATATAACTGTAAACCATTTACCGATTGAACGCAGATAGTTGATGTTGAGCGACAAGTTGTGGAAATCTGGTGTACGGTCTGCCATAAAGCTTGCATTGTTGGGATTGTAGTATGGTCTGCCACTTGCATAACTATAGGTAAGGTTTATTTGTGTCTGCAATTTCTCTATAAAATATTTGGTTACAATATTCAGGTTGTGGTTGGCAATGAAATCGGGTTGTGCTTCAGCCAAATAGTTTTTGTAGAGCCTGCGGGTATCTATGAAGCTATAAGAAATCCAGTAATCAGCATTTTTGATCGACTTCTTATCTCTGAAGAATAATTCAGCACCAGTTGCATAACCATAGCCTGAATTATCGGCAGGGTTTGCATACGGATTCAGTACACGGAACTGGTTTGGATTAAAGCTTGTAGTCATATACTCACGTATCAACTGATTATAGCTTTTGTAATATCCTTCCAGACGCAGCGTGCGGTCGTTGTGCATGTATTGGTAATTGGCAATGTAGTGGACAGCCTGCTGCATCTGCGGCCTGTAGCCTGCTAACAGATATTGCTGATCAACAGTTTGATAAAACATACCGCCCGCTAAAGAGAATTGAGCATGAAGGCCTGATTTTATACCCATTGCCAGGCGTGGCATTATTACATCTTGCTTTAGCAATACGCTATGCTCGTAACGCACACCAGGCTTTATACCCAGCCAATGTATAGCAGACCAATCGGCCTCTGCATACCCTGCAATTTGTGTTTCTGCAAAATTTGTATTCCAGCCACCAAAAGTGCGATTATAATTGAAGTGCTGTATTTCTGTGCCTGCTGTAATGCTGAGGCGAGATGTTGTGTAGTTTTTCAATTCTCCACGAAATTGTGCCCTATCATCTTTACTTACAGAGCCTGTACCGCTCCAATCAACATTGTCTTGGTTATAACTGTAAGAACCTGCAGTAAAGATTTGCCATTTATCTTTCAGCGATTGTTTATACGATACTATACCGTAGATGTTTTGTGACTTTATCCCAAAGTCAAGCGTTTTAGTAGCATCTGATGGTTCTGGTACACGTGTACCGCTACGAAACTGTGAATAGTTTACCAATGCTTTGAAGATGCCCTTCTTATTTGGTGTCCAGTTGAATTTTGCAGAACCACCCGCACCTTTAGGCACATCATAAAAGTCTACGTTTGTTTTTGCAATGCCATAGAATGGTTGCAGATTGTTGTAATATGCTGATGCTTCAAAACTTGTTTTCTTCAATAGCTTAGATGCACTTGCATACACACCAGCCATATTAACACCTAAGTTAACTGTACTCTTATCCGGCATATCATTACTGTTCAGTTCTAACACGGAAGAAAGCGCCTGCCCGTAACGTGCACTGTAACCACCACTACTGAATGCGATACCCTTGAACTGAAATGGACCAAAACGGCTGCGCGCCGCTACACCTGGTGCTGTACTCAAAAAGGCATTCTGTGCAATCATACCATCTACTACTACTGCAGCTTCGCTGGCATCACCACCACGTACAAACAAACCTGTTTGCGTGCCTTGTTGCTGTGTACCTGGAAGTGTTTGTATTGCTTTCACTACATCGGCCTGAGAACCTGCAGTTGTAACGATATCTAAAGATGTAAGTACTGTTTTACTGTTGTTCGATGCTTCGAAAGAGCCTGCTGTTATTACAAAGTCTTCCAATTGGCGTGCAGTTGCTTTCATTTTGATAGTGATATCTTTCAAATCACCATTTATAGTAACAGGCATACCGGCATTTTCATGCCCTACTTCTGTTGCTACAATTGTTTGCGCGCCGGTTTCTGTTGTAGAAAACTTGAAGTTGCCTGCACTATCACTGGTGCCACCATCCAACGTATTATCCAGATACACACTGGCGCCAGCAACAGGTTTGCCTGTGTTATCTATAACCTTTCCGCTAACGGATGTTTGTGCCCATGTGGTGATACTGGTTAACAAAAAAACAGGTAGTAGTAAAAAATGCTTCATCGGTTGTTGTTTATCAAGAAGTTGTCGCAAAGCTATTACCGACAATTTGATGACAGAAAAGCAATTCGGCTAAACCATATTGAAAGTCGGTAAACAGCTTGTCTGTGTCGGTAAATGCTGATACAGTATTATTTATATCGAAATCGTATTTTATTATGCAAATATAAATCTAAAATGTTTCAATAAACATAATTTTCGTATTATTTTTTATATTTTTACATCGAAATGGATGCAAATGAATAAAATTGTAAGTCTTGTAAATGAATGGGATGCTTTTGAGCAAAAGAACCCCGGAGCTGAAATTGCAGACTTCTGCAGGTATTATCTCATCAATGAAAAGCAACAAGATGAAGCTTTGATGGTAAAGGGTGCAAAACCACCAAGCGACCATTCATTACTGATGAAGACAATTGGTTTCATTACTTACGCATTCGATGTGTATTACAAAGCTGCCATGTCTCAAACAAAGCTACCGTTTCCTGAAGCTTTCTATTTCTTGAACACACTGCGCTTTGTAGGAGAGGTTACAAAAACAGACCTGATAACGCATACGTTGGTAGAATATACAACAGGTATAGACTCTATTGCAAAACTTGTGAAGGCAGGATATATATCTGAACGACAACACGATACCGACAAACGTGCTAAGCTACTGAAGTTGACACCCGAAGGTGAAGAATTATTATTCTCCTGCTATCCATTCATAGGCAAGGCCACAGAAATGATTTTTGGCGGCTTGGATAAAGACACTGTAAAATTATGCATCAGTATATTATCGAGGGTAGAGGTAAAACATACAGCACTTTCTATGGCTGTGCGCCACATGTGCTTTGAAGAGATGTATGCCAAAGTAATGGCAGCACAATAGCTATCAAAAAAACAATATAAAATGTAATAAAAAAAGAGCCCCAATATATCGGGGCTCTGATATAATATACTGTATACGATTACATATTCCTGCGGTACTGGCCACCAACTTCAAACAAGGCTTTTGTTATCTGCCCAAGTGAGCAATACTTAACTGCTTCCATCAGTTCTTCAAAAATGTTTTTGTTTTGAATAGCTGTTTGTTGCAGCTTGCGCAATGCTTCCTGTCCTTTATCTCCGCTGCGCTTCCACAGGTTTTGTACAGTGCTTATCTGGAATTCTTTTTCTTCTGTTGTAGAGCGTATTACTTCTTGTGGTACTACTGTTAAAGAACCCTTGCTGCTAAGGAATGTATTTACACCTATTATCGGGTATTCACCGTTGTGTTTCAGCGTTTCGTAATACAGGCTTTCTTCCTGTATTTTGCTGCGCTGATACATGGTTTCCATTGCACCCAATACACCACCACGCTCAGTAATACGGTCGAACTCTGCGAGTACTGCTTCTTCAACAAGATCTGTCAGCTCTTCTATAATGAAAGACCCTTGGAGCGGATTTTCGTTTTTAGCAAGGCCCAGCTCTTTGTTGATGATAAGCTGGATAGCCATAGCGCGGCGTACACTTTCTTCCGTTGGTGTAGTGATGGCTTCATCGTATGCGTTTGTATGCAGCGAGTTGCAGTTATCGTATATCGCATATAATGCCTGTAGTGTAGTGCGTATATCGTTGAAGTCGATTTCCTGTGCGTGTAGCGAGCGGCCCGAAGTCTGAATGTGATACTTCAGCATTTGCGAACGCTCGTTACCACCATATTTATATTTCATGGCTTTAGCCCATATGCGGCGAGCCACACGGCCAATCACACTATATTCAGGGTCTACACCATTACTGAAGAAGAACGACAGGTTTGGCGCAAAATCATCAATGTGCATACCACGGCTCAGATAGTATTCTACAAACGTAAAGCCGTTACTGATGGTAAATGCTAATTGAGAAATAGGATTGGCTCCTGCCTCTGCAATGTGATAGCCACTGATAGATACAGAGTAGAAGTTGCGCACACCTTCGTTTATGAAGTATTGTTGCACATCACCCATTACACGCAGTGAGAATTCTGTAGAGAAGATGCAGGTGTTTTGTGCCTGGTCTTCTTTCAGGATATCTGCCTGTACGGTACCGCGTACTGCTTTTAGGGTATCTACTTTTATTTTGTTATACACATCGGCAGGCAATACCTGATCGCCAGTTACACCGAGCAACATCAAGCCAAGCCCATCATTACCTTCAGGCAATGAACCTACCGGACCACCACCAAATACAGATGGATTGTAGGTAGGGCGTGGCACACCTTTTTCTTTGTATATAGCGTCTATCTTCTTATTTACTTCATCTTCCAGTCCGTTTGCTTTTATGTAAAGCTCGCACTGCTGGTCTATCGCAGCATTCATAAAGAAGGCAGTAATAGTTGGTGCAGGACCATTGATAGTCATTGATACAGATGTTTTAGGATCTGCCAAATTGAAACCACTGTATAGTTTCTTCGCATCATCCAGACAACAAACATTCACACCCGAGTTACCCACTTTACCATAGATATCAGGGCGGTGGTCGGGGTCTTGTCCGTAAAGTGTTACACTGTCAAACGCTGTACTGAGGCGCTTAGCTGGCATCCCTAACGATACGTAGTGGAAGCGTTTGTTGGTACGCTCAGGGCCACCCTCACCGGCAAACATACGTGTAGGGTCTTCACCTTCACGTTTGAAAGGATAGATACCTGCCGCATAAGGGAATTCGCCCGGGAAGTTTTCCATTAATGCCCAATACAGTATTTCGCCCCATGCTTCAAACTTAGGTACCGCTACTTTCGGTACTTGTGTATGAGAAAGCGACTCTGTATGCGTTTTGATTTTTATTTCCTTATCACGAACCTTGAACTTATAGTATTCATCTGTAAACAGGTTTTTCTTCTGCGCCCAGTTTTCAAGCAGGTGCTTGTTTTTAGGATCCAGTTCCATCTCTGTTTTAGCGTACACTTCCTGCAGCGTCTTTATCAGCCTGTCTTTATCTTCTGTATCGGTAGCTTGTATGGTTTCTATTGTTTTGCGAATACCAAACAATTTCTGTGCAACAGCCGACTGTTCTTTAGACCACTTATCGTACTTGCGATTGTTCTCAGATATTTCGCTGAGGTAGCGTGTACGTGCAGGTGGTATGATGAATATTTTCTCACTCATCTCATCGCTTATCTCGAAGCTGGAGTTGAGTTCTGCTCCTGTTTTCTTCACCACTATATCCATCAGCGACTTGTACATGGTATTAGTACCCGGATCGTTGAACTGCGAAGCGATAGTACCATATACCGGCATATCGTCGGGGTTCGCATCAAACAATTTATGGTTGCGCTGATATTGTTTCTTCACATCGCGCAGCGCATCCATCGCACCACGTTTGTCGAATTTGTTGATGACAACGATATCGGCAAAATCAAGCATATCAATCTTCTCCAACTGCGTAGCAGCACCGTATTCCGGTGTCATTACATACATGCTCAGGTCGCTGTAGTCTGTTATCTGTGTATCGCTCTGCCCGATGCCAGATGTTTCGAGTATAATTAAATCATAATCAGCAGCCTTTAGTATGTTTACTGCATCCCGAATATGCTTAGATACTGCCAGATTGCTTTGGCGTGTAGCCATAGAACGCATAAATACGCGCGCATTGCGGATTGCATTCATGCGAATACGATCGCCCAACAAAGCACCACCAGTTTTCTTCTTAGATGGATCTACAGAAATGATACCAATGTTTTTGTCTTTGAAATCGAGCAGGAAACGGCGTACCAGTTCATCTACAAGCGAGCTTTTACCCGCACCACCTGTGCCTGTTATACCTAATACCGGTGTTTTAGAAGCTGTAGCTTTCTCTTCAATCTTCTTCAGCATAGCCTGTGTTTCAGGCAGCTCGTGATAGTTTTCTGCAGCAGATATAAGACGTGCTATAGATTTTGCGTCTTTTTCTACCAGATGCCCAACTTCACCATTCAGTTGATTGCCGGTAGGATAATCACTTTTTTCAATCAGATCGTCTATCATACCCTGCAAGCCCATCGCACGTCCATCATCCGGAGAATAGATACGCGTGATACCGTATGCATGCAGCTCATCAATTTCTGAAGGCAGAATAACACCACCACCACCACCAAATATTTTGATGTGTCCGCAACCACGCTCTTTCAGCAGATCGTACATATACTTGAAGTATTCTACGTGGCCACCCTGATAAGATGTCATAGCAATAGCATTTGCATCTTCCTGTATGGCACAATCAACTACTTCCTGCACGCTGCGGTCGTGACCGAGGTGTATCACCTCTACACCACTGCTTTGCATCACACGGCGCATGATGTTGATAGCAGCATCGTGGCCGTCAAATAATGATGCGGCTGTGACAATACGAACTTTATTCTTCGGAGTATAAGACATAATCTGAGTATTCTATTAATAAAAACCGCATAAGCATTATGTATGCAGTATTTCAGGGTTGTAAAGTTACAAAAAGAGGTGCTAAGGGCGTACATTCAGGCAATAAAAAAGCCCCGATTAACGGGGCTTTTTCTGAGTTATTTTGAGCGAAAACTATTCATCGTCTTCGTCAGTCATTTTTTTGTGTTTGCGGTGCTCCATACCTGGTTCGCGGTGACCACGAGATTTGCCACAGTTGCAACCAAAGTTTTTAGAGATACCGAAGTTGAATTGCTGACCGAAAGTAACACCGAAGTTATTAATTGTAGTAGGGTTTTTATCGTAGCTAACAGTGCGATAGCCCAGACCACCGATACCGAAGTTCAGCGCCAAACCTTTGTGTACATTAACACCGATAGCAGGCATCAACATAGCTTGGAAGCCATTGTACATATCGTTGTTGAGACCAGCAGGATTAGTTACTGTAGTAACAGTACCTGATGTATTTATAACTTCGTTAGTTGATTTACCAGATACATAACTCAAATCCAATTGAGTCCAGAAGAAGAAAGTGCTGTTCAGGTTCTGTGTATAACGGAAGAAAGCACCTGCTTGCCATTCCCTGCCAGTCATTGTATTCTTGTTATTCAACGCAGTGGTTACATCTTTATTGGCACCATAGCCACCTTGCAGACCAACTGTCAGGTGATTGTTGAATTGGAAACCTACACCAGGAGTGATGTTCCAGTTAGTACCTTCGTTAGTACCATTATTGACACCATTGTCAGTTTTTGCCCAGTTAACACCAGCATTACCGTAAACAAGGAAACTATTCTTTTGTGCGCTGGCGCTACCTACTGTAGCAACAGCCAACAAAGCAAGGATCAGTTTTTTCATATAGATCGCGTGATTTTGATTAATAAACAAATGTAAATCCAATTATTTTGGTATGCAATAGAGCAATACAAGATTTATTGGCCAAAATAGAAAAATCTTATTTAAAGCTCCGAATTATCTATTTGAACCAGGAACTGTACATAAGATAATTATTTGCAATGCGTTCTACTTCACCCTTCAACAAATCCTGGCTAATATCTTTGACCTTTTTGGCGGGTACACCTGCAAATATGCTACCAGGGGGTACTTCTGTATCTTCCAATACTACCGCACCGGCTGCTATAATACTATTCTGGCCAATTTTTACCCTGTCCATTACAATAGCCCCCATGCCTATCAGTACATTATCCTCTACTGTGCAGCCATGTACTATAGCATTATGACCTATTGATACATTATTACCTATTATGGTTTTCGTCTTCTCGTATGTACAGTGTATACATGCACCATCTTGTACGTTTACCTTATTGCCCATACGTATGCTGTTAACATCGCCACGCACTACGGCATTAAACCATACACTACAGTCTGCACCCATCTGTACATCGCCTACAATTGTTGCATTGGGTGCCACAAAGCAAGACTCCGGAATTTCCGGACTAACACCTTTCACAGGAAGAATTACCGGCATATTATCTAAATATATTATACTTAATTATACAATATAACGCCCTGAAAGCATCTTTCATACCTATTTTTTTACCTTCTTCGTAGGTACGACCATAATATGAGATGCCTACTTCGTAGATGCGTACCTTAGGTATGCGTGATATTTTGGCTGTTACTTCGGGCTCGAAACCAAAACGTTTTTCTTCCAGCTTCAGACCTTGTATCATTTCTCTTTTGAACAATTTATAACATGTTTCCATATCTGTAAGATTCAGATTAGTAAACATATTAGATGCCATTGTAAGCCATCTATTGCCTATAGAGTGCCAAAAGAATAATATCCTGTGTGCATTGCCACCCATAAAACGAGAGCCATATACTACATCAGCAAAGCCATCCAGTACGGGCTTCATGAGTATATTAAATTCTTCAGGATCATATTCAAGATCGGCATCCTGAATAACAACATAATCGCCTGTTGCTTTGTTAATTCCTGTATGTAAAGCAGCTCCTTTACCTTGATTTACCTCATGTTTGTAATAAGTTATAGGTAAATCAGGATTGGCTTCTTTATATGCCAGGATTGCTTCTTCGGTATTGTCTTTTGAACAGTCATTAACAATAATTACCTCTTTCTTACCACCACCAATCAGATTTACAGCCTTCACTTTGTTTAGGATAAAGTGAATTGTTCGGCCTTCGTTGTATGCAGGTATTACTATAGACAGTGTATAGCTCATCGCCAAATATAATAAGGCTGCAAAATACAAAGCCTGATTGTAATTGTCTAATTCTAATAACTAGAATGACAATACGAGACAAATGCGAATCTCCTGAGTTATTAACATACAACAGGATTATGTTAGTTTTTTGAGCAAGCAAATGTTTTGTACCGATGTACCTTTGTTACAAATCAGCAGGAACAATGCAGTCATACCTCGATTTACTTCAGCATATTTTAAATACAGGTGTAGAGAAAAGCGACCGTACAGGTACAGGTACCATCAGTTGCTTTGGCTATCAAATGCGTTTCAATCTGCAAGAGGGCTTCCCGATGCTGACAACGAAAAAGCTGCACCTTAAGTCTATAATACACGAGTTGCTTTGGTTCTTGAAAGGCGATACCAACATCAAATATCTGAAAGATAATGGCGTAGGAATATGGGACGAATGGGCTGATGAAAATGGTGACCTGGGCCCTGTATATGGGCACCAATGGCGTAGCTGGGTAGGTGCAGACGGGCAAGTACACGACCAAATAAAAGATGTACTGAATACCATTAAAACCAACCCCGACAGCCGCCGCATGATTGTGAACGCATGGAATGTGGGCGATCTGCAAAAAATGGCACTGACCCCTTGCCATGCACTCTTTCAGTTTTATGTGGCTGATGGCAAGCTTAGCTGCCAGCTGTATCAACGTAGTGCAGATGTCTTCTTAGGCGTACCTTTTAATATTGCCTCTTACGCACTGCTGACTATGATGATGGCACAGGTATGCGGCTTGCAGTATGGCGAATTCATACATACATTTGGCGATGTGCATCTGTATAGCAATCACGTTGAGCAGGCAAAACTGCAACTGACACGCACACCATTCCCGCTGCCAACAATGAAAATCAATCCGGATGCAAAAGACTTGTTCGACTTTAAGTTTGAAGATTTCACACTGGAGAATTACCAATCGCATCCGCACATCAAAGCACCTGTTGCTATTTAAATAATAACGCAAAAAGAAAAAGTAAAAAACTGATTTTGGATTTTGCTTTTTTTAATTTTGCTTTTAATATGATACTTTCTGCAATTGTAGCCATATCAGACAATCATGCCATTGGCAGAGATAACCAGTTACCATGGCACCTGCCGGAGGATTTGAAATTCTTTAAACGCACCACGCTGGGCAAGCCTATGCTGATGGGACGTAAGACATTCGAATCGCTGGGTGGTGTATTGAAGAACAGACTGCATATTGTAGTATCTCACCAAAAAGACCTGCAACTTCCTGATGGTGTACTGTTGTATCATGATATACAACAAGGCATTGCACGTATGGAGCAGGAAAATACAGAAGAGGGGTTCATAATTGGTGGCGGTGTGATATTTAACGAGACAATGAACCTGATAGACAGGCTGTACCTGACACAAGTACATACTACCATTGACGATGCACACGCTTTCTTCCCACACATCAACCATGCACATTGGAAGCTGGTATGGCAGGAAGAACATAAGATTGATGAAAAACACGCTTTCGATTTCACTTTCCAACAATGGGAAAGAATCAAAGAGATTTAATGAGCTTC
This sequence comes from Bacteroidetes bacterium UBA4414, assembly GCA_002389765.1. GTDB lineage: Bacteria > Bacteroidota > Bacteroidia > Chitinophagales > Chitinophagaceae > Polluticoccus. The sequence goes on from DGQM01000023.1 coordinate 202,353, forward strand.
CACAGTTTTACTGCATACATACGGTATCGCCTGCAGGCGAAAACAAGGCATGGCATACACTCTCCGTTTGTGTACGCATTTATAGATAATTGTCTGGGAGTAAAATCTTCTCAATCGCTGGAAGAGCGCATCAATGCTTACTTCGGCAATCTTGTAGAATGGGTAATTAATGATGTAGCGGTTCAACGATCCAAAACAATATCAGTAAAAGCCATCAGAAATATCCATTCAACTGCAGCTGCTACTGCACGATGGAATAGGCTTGCTCATAATACCGAAGGAGTTATTATCAGTATAGACCTATATAGTGTGGGTTTGCTTGTTTATAATCCGGACGTTAAAGAGAAGCAACACTTCGTACTAAAATATCCGCTATAAAAAAAGCCCTGCAAATTGCAGGGCTTTTATCTTGTTGCTTAGTCTTTTTTCATAAAGCCTTTCAGCTTGTCCAGTGCATCTTTGGTAGCATCTTGTGCTTTAGCACCAAACTCGCTCATTTTATCGCCCGCATCTTTTGCAAAATCTTCCATATTGTCTTTTGCAGTGTCTGCGATGTCTTTCATTTTATCCATAATACTTTCTTCCTCTGTCAGAAAGTTGTCTATCATACCGTGCATCATTGGCGGTACTTTACTTTTAATAAAGTCTGCTATGGTTTGCACTGCTTTCAATGCCTGCTCTTCGTTAAGGCCTGCTTTAGCTTTCAGTTGTTCCAGCAAGTTGTTTTCCATGTTCGCTTAATATATGGGGTTAAAAATTAATTTAAGCTGCTTTCAGGTAATCCAGTTTTGAATGTTCCAGCATTTGCTTTGCATAGTCGAGCGATAGATAGAACACTTCTTCATTCTTCTCAGATGGCAGGTCGAACATGGCATCTGTCAGTATCATTTCACAAATAGCCCTCAAACCACGGCCACCCAGTTTGAACTGTATTGCTTTTTCTACCATATAGTCCAATGCTGCATCTTCTACTTCCAGCTTCACACCTTCATATTCAAACAGTTTTTTATACTGCTTGATAAGTGCATTCTTAGGCTCCGTCAATATGCGTTTCAGCGCACTAGGATCCAGCGGATTGAGGTATGTAACAACCGGCAGACGACCCAACAGTTCAGGTATCAGACCAAACGTGCGCAAATCCTGTGCATTAACGTACTGCAAGAGGTTTGCCCTGTCAATATCTTTTGTCGCTTTGATAGAATTGAAGCCTAGCGCAGAGGTCTGCACACGGCGGGCAATCATTTTATCGATACCCTCAAAAGCACCACCACATATAAAGAGGATATTGTGTGTATTCACTTTTACCATCTTCTGCTCAGGGTGCTTGCGGCCACCTTGCGGCGGTACCAGTACCTCAGAGCCCTCAAGCAGTTTCAGCATTGCCTGCTGAACACCCTCACCGCTCACATCGCGGGTAATGGATGGGTTGTCGCTCTTACGGCCTATTTTGTCTATTTCGTCTATATAAACAATACCACGTTCTGCAGCAGCTACGTCAAAGTTGCAAGATTGCAGCAGGCGAGATAGGATACTTTCCACATCTTCGCCCACATAACCTGCTTCTGTAAATACGGTAGCATCTACTATAGCGAAAGGCACTTGCAGCAAACGTGCAATGCTTTTTGCAAGCAATGTTTTACCTGTACCTGTTTCGCCCACCATAATGATGTTTGATTTTTCAATCTCTACTTCGTCCTGTGCAGGCTGCATCAGGCGCTTGTAGTGGTTGTACATGGCTACAGCCATTACCTTCTTTGCATCATCCTGACCAATAACGTATTGGTCGAGAAATGCTTTGATTTCGCGAGGTTTGTATAGTTTATGTTGTTGCAGGTCGCTTTTTGAAGATTGCGGCTTGTTAAGGTCGCCATTTGCCTCCTGCAATAAATGATGAGCATTTTCTATGCACTGGTCACAAATATTGCCTTTCATACCGGTAAAGAGGATGTTTACATCGCTCTCTGCACGGTCGCAAAAGGAACATTTTCTTTCAGTCTGCTTAGCCATTTCGTTGCATTAGTTTAGTCTGCAAAGGTACGACATATTATGCAAATGCTATGCCAATAGCCTATGGTGCAATGTTGTATGTGGTTTATTCTACACCTGTGATAAATATTATTGCTTACTAACTAACTTGCAGTCTTATGCCATCATCGTTATTTGCCGGTCAACAGGGAGGAGCCATGTTTGCAGATGTTATTCTGCCGCTCAATCTGCCACAGGCACTTACCTATGGTGTACCAACAGACATGCAGCCTTTGCTGGAAGTAGGTATGCGTGTAGAGGTATCACTTGGCCGCAACAAACTATACTCGGGTATTGTGGCAAGAATACACAGCGACAAACCTGAATCGTACGAGATAAAACCAATCAAAAGCATTATAGATGAGCAACCTATTGTCAATCGTACACAATTACGCTTTTGGCAATGGATAGGCCATTACTATGCTGCCGCTCCGGGAGAAGTGATGCAATCTGCACTACCGTCTCACCTGAAGCTGATTGGCGAAACCACACTAAAGTGGATGCCTGTACACAATGATGTAGTGTACGAATGGAGCAATGAAGCGTACCCTGCTGCCGAAGCATTGGAAACACGCAAAGAACTGACCATTAGCGATTTACGAACACTGGTTGGCAGCCGACACCTGACTTCTGTACTGAACGAATTGATAGAAAATGAGGTTGTAGAAATAATTGACGAGCTGGAACCTGCCTACAAGCCTAAAACGGAGAAAGTTATTTCGCTGCACAAAGCTTATGATGACGAAGAAGCATTGCATAAGCTTTTTGATGAACTGGCACGCGCACCCAAACAGCTGGATGTACTGATGGCATATACAGAGCTGAGCATGCGCAACAAAACCGTGAGTCAAAGAGATTTGGTAGAACGTAGTGGCGCTACTGCTGTACAGATAAAATCACTGGCAGATAAAGGGGTTTTCAAAATAGAGGAAAGAGATATTGACAGGCTACAATACACCGGCGAAGAGGTAAATAAAGAAATCACTTTCACCCCTGCTCAGCAAAAAGCTTTTGAAGAACTGACCGTTGGTTTGGATGAAAAAAATGTAGCCCTGTTGCAAGGTGTAACAGGCAGTGGAAAGACACTGATATACATACACAAGATAAAAGAGTGCATAGCATCGGGGAAACAAGCATTATTTCTGCTGCCCGAAATAGGGCTTACCACACAATTGGTAAGCAGGCTGTATGCCTACTTTGGTGAAGAGTTGGGTGTATACCACTCAAGATTCAGCAATAATGAACGGGTAGAGATATGGGAGAAGGTACGCACAGGGAAATACAAAGTAGTAATAGGCCCACGCTCTGCGCTGTGGCTGCCTTATCAGGAATTAGGACTGATTATAGCAGACGAAGAGCATGATGGTTCTTACAAACAAAAAGACCCTTCGCCTCGCTTTCATGCGCGTGATGCTGCTATATATCTGGCATCACTGCACAAAGCAAAGACTATACTCGGCTCTGCTACACCATCTGTAGAAAGCCTCTACAATGCCAAGCAAGGCAAGTATGCTTATATACTGCTGAAAGAGCGCTATATGGGTGTGCGCATGCCATCTATACAAATGATAAATGCCGGCACACTGGAACACTTAAAGCAGCAAGGCATTAAACTCATAACACCAGACTTGTACACAGCTATTGCAGAAACACTGCAAAAGGGCAAGCAGGTAATATTGTTTCAGAACCGCAGGGGCTATGCACCATTTCAGCTGTGTACCATGTGTGGCTGGGTACCACAGTGTAAGAACTGTGCAGTATCACTGACATATCACAAGAGCACAGACAAGCTGCATTGTCATTACTGCGGACAGCGTTCTGCTATTGTACATACATGCCCGTGGTGCGGTGGCAACCGCATACAAAGCAAAAGCTTTGGTACAGAAAAGATTGAAGAAGAAATACAAACACTATTCCCCAAAGCACGTACTGCCCGTATGGATATAGATACCATGCGTGGCAAGCAAAGTATGCAGCAATTGCTGAACGAGGTAGAGCAACATAAAATAGATGTGCTGATCGGTACACAAATGGTGGTGAAAGGACTTGACTTTGCAGGTGTATCGTTGGTTGGTATTCTCAGCTCAGACAGCTTGCTTAGCTATCCTGATTTCCGGGTAAATGAACGTGCGTTTCAGTTAATGGAGCAGGTGAGTGGCAGAGCTGGCAGAATGGATGGTGCCGGACGTGTAATAATACAAGGGCATAATCTGGCACATCCTGTATTGCAATGGGTAAAGCATCATGATGTAAATGCTTTTTATGAACAGGAAATAAAATATCGCTACGATTTTGCTTACCCACCATTTGCAAGACTTATCAAGATAACCTTTAAGCACAAAGACGAACCCAAAGCTATCGAAGCTGCCATGCGGATGGCATTACTATTCCAAAATCTGCCAGGTGTTTCGGTACAAGGGCCGGTACCGGCATTAGTAGCACGTATTCGCAATCAGTTTATACAAGAAGTATGGATAAAATGCCAACGTGATAATAAATTGCTTGATAATGTAAAACAGATGATTATTACCGAGCGAAGAAATATTACCGGAGAACGCGGCAATAACGGACTACAAATACAAATAGATATAGACCCACAATAAAAAAACGGAACCTTAAAGGTTCCGTTTTCAATTATAGTATCGTTGTATATTAATCGATAAAAGGAGTCATGAATATTTTAGCATCAGTATCTGCCATAGGCTCATCAAAAGCACCTGTCGCTGCACTAAAAGAAACAGCAAAACCATTAATGCCAACCGTATTTATCTTCAGCTGTGTGGTGTTATCCTCGTTTTGATATGCTTTTTTGATTTCGCCAACAATAGAATTCGCCTCTGTGCCAACTACCCAAGCCATCATATCAACACCAAGATTACGACGCAACATACGTACATGTGCTGCATGACGTGCATTGGTTGTTGCCATATTTACTGCATCTGTCCTGAAAGCTTTATTGCTCAGCAACATCTTAACTGCAGTCAGATACATTCTTACACCGGTATCTTCTATAGCATGTGCCAGTGTCAGGAAAGTACCGTAGTCAGTCATTGCTTTAGGCAATGCATTCTTCGCAGTAAAATCGTAAGTAGGCACCCCCGGTACAGTATTACCTGTAGCAGTTAATTGATAAACCCAAAATGCAATATGCTGATTTTTATCTTTCAGTATTTCTTTAAAGCCATCAACATCTGTAGCTGGTATCAGGCCTGTGGTAGCCAATGCTTTTGTATACAATGCAGATTGCATATAGCTGATACCTAAAGCAAAAACAATAGCTTCTGCAAGTATGTCCGTAGTTTTTGCCGCAGCTTTATTGCTGAATAAGGATACTGCACCGAATGGAACAGCTACTGCAGCCACTTTCATACCCAAACTCTTCAGTATATTTCTACGACCTGTAGCATTTTCAAATGTTTCAGGCTGTATACTTTCTATTTCTTTCAGTATATCTGTAAGTTTCATTTGAATGCTTATTAATATTTAGGTAAGTAAATGCCAGTAATGTTTTTCTTAAAAAACTTCTTGGTAATATCTATTGAACTTTGCGGATCCTGAGATACTTCCATACCGTTATCATCTGCTTTTTCAGCAAATGTGCCCGGTGTAATCATATCATTAATCACAGCAGAATGTCTTGCATCAACCACAGACATTTTAGCAAGTGTTACCAGATGTTCTTCTGCTATTACTAACCTGCAGATTCCGTTAAGACCCGCTACCGATACTTCTTCAAAGAACTTAGCTTTCGCCATTACGCTGCTCTTCAATGAGAAATCAATAGAACTCCAGTCATTTTCCAAAGCAGGCGGTATGCCATCCGTACCAAGGTAGTTTTTCAACAACTCTCTATGAATTATTTCATGATCCCTGATTTGCGTAAAAATACCCTCTTCGGTTTTTGTCATACCTGAATAAGGTGTTTTCAAAACCTGAATATAGAAAGCAGCTTCAAGCTGTTGCAGTAAATAAGCATAGTTGAGCAAACCCGTATCGTTAGAGCCGAGGTTGATGGTATCATCATCCGCAGTCGGTTGCACATCATCTTTCTTGCAAGATGCTATCAGCAGACCAGCACCTGCAATGACACCCGCGTAATTCAAAAATTTCCTGCGCGACAAAGATGCACTTTCATGCGTCGTTTGGTCTTGCGTTGTTACTTCTTTCATAAGTAGCTTGTTACAAAAGTTTTGCTCGGTATATTGTTAAAAATAAGCATTAACAGACCATTACCCGGTATTTCGGGCATAGTCCTATACAAAGTACCTAGTAAATCTAATATTTGTTATCTGTTTTTCACAGCCTTATGGCATAAAATTTCCCTTTCTTTGCAATAAATATTGGTAGCAGGTACTGAAAAAGCCTGAAAACTAATAGTATATTTATTTTGAATTATATGATAAACGATAAAGTAACAGGTATGTCTATGCTGCTTTCAGTACCGGGCGGATGGGAAATCATCATCATTTTAGTGATAGTTGTAGTACTATTCGGCTCTAAAAAAATACCCGGTTTGGCCAGAGGCCTTGGTCAAAGTGTAAAGGAATTTAAAGATGCCAAACAAGGCAAAGACGAAGAAAATAAAGACAGCAATAAGGCTTAGTTCTTACTGCAGAAAAACACAAATGGTATTGCAGCACGGTCTTTCAGTGCTGCATTTACTTTTTTAGGCTCTTTTATCAGCTTATATCGTTGCAGGTCTGCTACTTCATAATTGGCTGCATGCAACTTGTGTATAGATATGTGACGCAAATAACCCGATAAAAATATAGCAGTATTAATATCAGCCGATATAATATCTCTGCGATAATGAATCCATGTTTTTTGTTGGCCTCCCCACATAATCAGTGCCTGTTTGTTTTAGTGAAAACGCTTAGGGCTTTTGCCATATGCTCTGTTAATGTCTGTGCCACAACCACAACCCTTTCCACTGGCACAACTATCCAGCAATATCAATAACCCGCCAAGTAATAACAAGTAAACAAAGTTTTTGTTTCTTTTCATGTGCTACACATCTACTTTTGTAAAGTTAAGTATTCTGACCAATCAAAAAAGCTAAACATATTCTGATATCCCCGCTCGATTGGGGGTTGGGCCACACCACCCGTTGCGTACCGCTAATCCGCTACCTGCAAGGGCTGGGACATACCGTAACGCTTGCAGGCAACGACTGGCAACGCAAGTATATAAGCCAAACCTTTCCGGGTATAAACACAATCCATCTGGAAGGATATAATGTGCATTACAGCAAAAGCGGTAAAGGTTTTCTGTTTAACCTTTTTAAACAAATGCCCGACTTGCTGAAACGCATAGCTGCTGAAAACGAATGGCTGTTGCAAGAAGCTACTCACAATAATTATGACGGCATCATATCTGATAACAGGTACGGCATGTATCACCCGCGTATTCCTTCTGTCATCATGACACATCAGGTGTTAGCACAGAGTGGCATGGGCGGATTTGTAGATAATATATTGAAAGGGCTGCACTACAAAAGGCTGCAGCGCTTTGGTGAATGCTGGGTGGTAGACGTACCGGGTAATCCGAATCTTGCAGGTAAGCTGGCTCACCCTGATGTAATGCCCGATAATGCGAAGTTCATTGGCTTGTTATCGCAGATAGAGCCAACCAAAACATCTGAAGAGCACTTGTTGGTATTACTTTCCGGCCCTGAACCACAACGTACCTTATTGGCAGATAAACTCTGGGAACAGGTAAAACAACATACTGGCAAAGTAGTATTTATAGAAGGCAGCGACCGTGTAACTGATAAAGGACAGATACCTGCGCATATCGATTATCACAAACGTATTACCAAAGAAGTGCTGGAGCCGCTGATAGCCAAAGCATCGCTGGTTATTTGCCGTAGTGGCTACTCTACACTAATGGATCTGGTTGTATTAGGTAAAAAAGCAGTACTGATACCTACACCGGGACAAACAGAACAGGTATTTCTTGGTAAACACCTTCATAAAGAACGTATCTATTATTGTGTATCACAAGATAAGTTCAGGCTGGATGAAGTGCTGCAAGCAGTTAAAAACTTTCCTTTTGTGATGCCTGCATTGCAAAACCCGCATCAGCAATACAAGGCAGCGGTAGATGCATGGCTTGAAGGGTTATAGACCTATTTAATAAGAGGGTATTATCTTTGCGCCCGATGAACGACCGCATCAAAGCACATTTAGCATTACTAGGGGCAAATCTTTTTTACGGAGCAGGCTTTACCGTAGCCAAGCATATTATGCCAAGGCTCATTCAGCCATTAGGCTTTATATTCATCCGCGTTAGCGTCGTGATGTTGCTCTTCTGGCTCAGCTATTTTGGTGGCGAAAAATTCAGGACAAAGATAGACCACAAGGATTGGCTCACATTGGTACTGGGTGGTTTATTTGGTGTAGCACTCAATCAGATGCTCTTCTTCTTGGGGCTTAATCTTACCTTCCCAATACACGCATCGCTTATTATGATGAGTACTCCACTGCTCATTACCATTATAGCATTGTTTGTACTAAAAGAAAGACTAAAGCCACAGAAAGCTCTCGGGTTGCTCATGGGTATCAGTGGTGCATTTTTGCTGATGAGTGCGGGCAAAGAAATTACGATGACGGGCAATTCTGCCATGGGCGATTTCTTTGTGTTCCTCAATGCAGCATCTTATGCCATCTATCTGGTAATGATAAAACCACTGATGCAACGCTATCGTCCTATTATAGTAATACGTTGGGTATTCTTCTTTGGTTTCCTGTTTGTATTGCCATTCGGCTATCCGCAATTTGCTGCTATCGATTGGTCGCAGTTTCAGGCAACAGACTATGCAGCAGTAGCGTTCATTGTTATCTGTGTTACATTCTTTACCTATTTGTGGAACATCTATGCATTGCAACACCTCAGTCCATCTACAGCGGGTGCGTATATATATCTGCAACCCATCTTCGCCGCTATTATATCGATGGTAGTAATAGGCGAACACCTGACATGGATAAAGGTACTGGCTACAATACTTATTTTTACAGGCGTATATCTCGTTAATTTCGGATTTAAGAAAAAAGCAATCAATGAATAAAGATTCAATAATAGGTGTAATAGGCGCAGGTGCCATGGGCAGCGGCATAGCACAAGTAGCTGCTATGGCAGGGCATAATGTTGTACTGTTCGATACCAACGCTGCTGCACTGGATAAGGCAAAAGCATCGCTGACTACTACACTGAATAAACTTGCAGAGAAAGGCAAAATTGCAGATGCTAGTGTAGTGCTGGCTCGTTTTCAATTTGCAACTGAGCTACAAGCATTTGCTGATTGCGGATTAGTTATAGAAGCTATTATTGAAAACCTGGACATCAAAAAGAAAGTGTTCGCAGATGTGGAAGCCGTGGTAAGTGAAAGCTGTGTGCTGGCTACTAATACATCTTCACTATCCGTAACATCTATAGCTGCTGCATGCAAAAAAGCAGACAGGGTAATAGGCTTGCACTTCTTCAACCCCGCGCCATTGATGGCATTGGTAGAAGTAATACCGGCTGTGCAAACAGATGCTGCATTAGTTAGTACTTGCAAAGAACTGATGGCAGCATGGGGCAAAGCACCTGTTATAACAAAAGATACACCGGGCTTTATTGTAAACCGTGTGGCGCGCCCTTTCTACGGAGAGGCTATTCGCATATATGAGGAAGGCATTGCAGACATACCTACTATAGATTGGGCAATGACTGAGATTGCAGGTTTCCGCATGGGGCCATTTACATTGACAGATTATATAGGTCACGATGTAAACTACGTGGTAACGGAAACTGTATTTCAATCTTTCTTTTACGACCCTCGATACAAACCATCCTTCTCGCAAAAGCGATTGCTGGAAGCAGGATGGCTGGGACGTAAAACAGGGCGTGGTTTTTATAACTATGCCGAAGGTATTGCACAACCCGAACCAACTAAAGACACTACACTTGGCAATAAGATAGCTGAACGCATTATTGCTATGCTGATAAACGAAGCTGTAGAAGCACTACACCTGAATATTGCATCTGCAAAAGATCTAGAACTTGCTATGACCAAAGGTGTAAACTACCCGAAAGGTTTGTTGCAATGGTGCGATGAATGGACGGCTGAAAAGTGTTTGTCTATACTGGATGGATTGTACAACGACTATCATGAAGACCGCTATCGTGCCAGTGTATTGCTGCGCAGAATGGCTGCAGACAACAAAAAGTTCTTATCATAAAATAAGCCGCTCGTTGAGCGGCTTATTCATTTATTTACACTCCTGAACTTCAGGGTCTTGAATTACTTTTTCAATATTCATCAGCGCATCATCCACATCAGGATACTTCTTCATTATTTTCTCCAGCCTGCAATCGCAACGAGATTTTGCAGCTGTTTCATCCAAACCACTATCCTTTGCATCATTCATACAAGATTTATGAAACAGCTCTTTACTTTCACTATCCCATCCGCTGCAAGAACTGAGCAAACAAACTGTTAGCAGCAATAATATTGAACGTACCATATTGTATTGATGTAGGTGTTAACTTTATGTATCATCAGTAATATACACCATTATGTTCAAAATAACCATTCTATACGGGGCAATACGTGAAGGCAGATTGAGTATTCGTGCAGCAAAAGCACTGCAACATGCGTTACAACATTCAGGCAGAGCGACAGTTACTTTCATTGATATTAAAGACTACAACCTGCCTGTAATGGAAGCACGCTTGAAGGATATGGAAAATCCGCCCGCAAGACTGTTGGAAATCAGTAACGCACTTGAAACGGCTGATGGGATTGTATTTGTAACACCTGAATACAATAACAGCTACAGCGGTGCTATGAAGAATTGCATAGACTACTTCACTAAAGAATGGGCAAAAAAACCAATCGGCATTTGTTGTGGTTCTAACGGTAAGATGGGCGGCATCAATGCATCCAACCTGTTGCAACTGCTGGTATTGGCAATAGGTGCGTTCCCCATGCCATATAAACTACTGGTGCCTGAGTTGCATCTATCGCTGGATGAAAACGGAGTACCGCAAAACGAAATCATGCAGAAAAACCTGGATCGTTTTGTAACCGAATACCTGTGGTTTGTGGAAGCTATATCTGCACAACGCAAGAAAGGGTAAACATTAATTTATTATCTCTAAGTCCGCACATTCCCCTAAATTTGCAGCCGCATGAATTTGCAGGTACTGCTGGGATTGTATCAAAATGATATCCGCTTAAAACAAATAGCGGCCGCTATTTCTTTGCCCGAACCCAAGCTGAGAGCCTATCTCGATAACCTGCGCGGCTCTGCTATCAATATGGTTGCAGCATCTATCTGGCAACAGAGCGATGCCAATCATGTGTTCATCCTCAACGATAAAGAAGAAGCAGCTTATTTCCATAACGATCTGGAACACCTGACGGGTGCACTGGATATTTGTTTCTTCCCAGACTCCTTCAAACGTACCGGGCACTATAACGAGCTGAACAGCAGCCACGTAATGCTGCGTACCGAAGCGTTGACAAAGTTCAGCGGAGAAAGGGTGCACAAGAAAGTACTGGTTACCTACCCCGAAGCGTTGTTTGAAAAAGTAGTAAACCCGAAGACACTTTCTGGTAATATGATAAGCATCAAAGTAGGTGAAAACCTGCAGGTAGATGCTTTGATGGAAAGGTTTGTAGGGCTGGGTTTCAAACGTGAGGACTTTGTATATGAACCGGGGCAGTTTGCCATGCGTGGTGGTATCCTTGATATCTATTCATTCGGTAATGAAAATCCATACAGGATAGAGCTGTTTGGCAACGAGGTGGATAGCATCCGCATATTCAATCCCGAAACACAGCTGTCTGAACGTAAGCTGTTGCAGGTTTCTATATTACCCAATATCGAAACCAAATTCGACACAAAAGAAAAAATATCACTGCTCAACTACCTGCCGGAAAATACTGTCATCTGGGCAAAGGATTTAAACTTTACCATTGGCCGAATAGGCAAGATGGAAACAGATTTGCCCGATAGCTTCACACTGGGGCAGATAGCCATAGACCATGATGAAGATTGGTTGAAAGAGCTGACCAGAGAAGACTTTGAAACAACAGAAGACTGGACAGCACAAATAAAGAAACGCCACCTGATAGAATGGTATAATCATTCGTTAGAGAAAATAACGGGTGATGAGCCAACTGTAACCATACAATTTGCTACAGAAGAGCAACCGGTATTTAACAGGCAATTTGATATGCTGATTGCCGATCTGCAAAGGCGCAGCACACAGCAATACACACCATATATATTTGCCGAAAACCCTAAGCAGCTGGAGCGTCTTCGCAGCATATTCGAAGACCTGAATGCACAAATCAATTTTGTGCCTTTACCTACTGCTATCAGTAAAGGTTTTATAGACCACGATAAGAAAGTACTCTGTTATACAGACCACCAAATATTTCAACGCTATCACAAATACAAAGTAAAGCAGGCATATACTAAGGGGAAAGCCCTTACCATGCGTGCATTGCGCGAGTTGCAACCGGGAGACTATGTAACACACATAGACCACGGCGTAGGTGTATACAGCGGCTTGCAAAAAATAGATGTGAATGGCAATATGCAGGAAGCCATCCGCATTATATACCGCGATAATGATGTGTTGTATGTCAACATCAACTCGCTGCATAAAATAAGTAAGTATACAGGCAAAGAAGGAACACAGCCTAAAGTGAACAAGCTAGGTAGTGATGCTTGGGAAAAGCTGAAGAACAAAACCAAGAAGCAGGTTAAGGACATAGCCAGCGACTTAATTAAGCTCTACGCCAAACGCAAGGCTTCACAAGGTTTTCAGCATAGCCCTGATAGCTACCTGCAAACAGAACTGGAAGCGTCATTCTTTTATGAAGACACACCAGACCAGAGTAAAGCTACTGTTGATGTGAAGCGCGATATGGAAGCTCCGTCGCCGATGGATAGGTTGGTGTGTGGCGATGTAGGCTTTGGTAAAACTGAGATTGCTATACGTGCTGCCTTCAAAACAGTGGGCGATAGCAAGCAGGCTGCCATACTGGTACCTACAACTATCCTTGCGTTTCAACACTACCAGACGTTTAAAGAACGTCTGCGCGATTTCCCTTGTACGGTTGATTATGTAAACCGTTTCAAGAGTACCAAAGAGAAAAAAGAAACCCTCAAGCGTCTTGAAGAGGGTAAGATAGATATTATCATTGGCACACATGCTATACTGGGCAAGGACGTTAAGTTCAAAGACCTGGGGCTGCTGATTATAGATGAAGAACAGAAGTTTGGTGTTGCTGCAAAAGAGAAGTTGCGTCAGCTGAAGTCGAACGTAGATACACTGACACTGACTGCTACACCTATACCACGTACGCTTCAGTTCTCACTGATGAGCGCGCGCGACCTAAGTATCATTAACACACCACCGCCTAACAGGCAACCTGTACATACAGAGGTGATAGTGTTTGATGAACACACCATTCGCGATGCCATCTATTTTGAAACTGAACGTGGTGGGCAAGTTTACTTCATCCACAACCGTGTACAAAGCCTGCCTGAAATGGCAACGCTGTTGCGCAATCTGTGTCCAGACCTTGAAATAGGCATGGCGCACGGGCAGATGGAGGGCCACAAACTGGAAGAAGCACTATTCGATTTCATAGATCATAAATACGATGTACTATGCTGTACCAATATAGTAGAGAGTGGCGTAGACATTACCAATGCCAATACCATCATCATCAACAATGCACATCAATTCGGCCTCAGTGATTTGCACCAATTACGTGGGCGTGTAGGCCGTAACAACAAGAAAGCATTCTGCTACCTGATGGCACCACCTATGAGCACACTGCCGAATGATAGCCGCAAGCGCCTGCAAACACTGGAACAATTCAACGAATTGGGTAGTGGTTTCCAGATAGCCATGCGCGATCTGGATATACGTGGCGCAGGCAACTTGCTGGGTGGCGAGCAGAGTGGGTTTATTGCAGAGATTGGTTTTGAGATGTATCAGAAGATACTGGCAGAAGCCATGCGAGAGCTGAAGACCAGCGACTTTAAAGATGTATTCAGTGAAGAGCTGGACCGCAAACGCGACTATGTAAGTGACTGCACCATAGATACTGACCTTGAAATACTGATACCAGACAGCTATGTAGAAAGCATCACAGAAAGGCTTTCGCTCTATACACAGCTGGATGATATTGAAGATGATGAAAAGCTGAATGCTTTTGCTACAGAAATGCAGGACCGTTTTGGCCCTATACCACCACAGGTACAGGAACTGTTTACAACCATCCGCTGCCGTACCATTGCCAAAGAACTTGGCTTTGAAAAGCTGATTCTGAAAAATGAACAGATGCGCCTGTACTTTGTCAATAATCCAGACTCCCCGTATTTCGAGTCTGTTACTTTCAACCATATCATGTCTTACATACAGAAGCATACCAACAATGCAAGGCTGAAACAGGTAGGCAAAAACTTTATGCTGCTGGTAGACAGGGTAAAGAATATGGGTGATGTGCTTTGGTTTATGGAAGGCATTTACAAAAGCCTGCCTGCTGATTAATACTCTTTTATCTCATTATTAGTTTATGTATCTTGTTCTTGTTATTTAGCAATAACAACATCATTGAATTGCTTTACCCCCTTACCTCACAGGTATGAACAAAACGAAGATTGTAATTGCGGATGACCATCACATTCTGCTCGACGGGCTGAAGGCTATGCTTCAGAAACAGGCAGATCTTGAGGTGGTAGGAATGTACGACAATGGTAGTGCATTGTTTGACGACCTTAAGAATACAAAGCCGGACGTCGCTTTGGTTGATATCAATATGCCAGGTATGAGTGGCGATGTACTGACCAGAAAGATAAAAGAATTCTACCCCGATATCTTTGTTATTACACTCTCTATGCACGATGATGCAGGACATATCATGGATATGATAGAAGCCGGTGTATCGGGCTATCTGTTAAAGAATGTAAATGATAAAGAACTGGTAGAAGCCATCAGGCAGGTAGCGCAGGGCAAGATGTATTTCTCTTCAGAGGTTTCAGAAAAAATCACCTCGATGGTGGTGCAGCAACAGAAAAGGCTGAACGAACCAGAGGAGGCAAAACTAACCGACCGAGAACTGGAGATATTGAAGCTGATAGCGCAGGAATACAGCAACGCGCAAATTGCTGATACACTATTCATCAGTGAGCGCACTGTAGAAACTCACCGCAAAAACATGCTGCGCAAAACAAATAATAAAACTGTGGTAGGCCTGATACGCTATGCTATGGAAAGACAACTTATATAACGCATCCGTACCAGCACGTACTACAAAATACCTTTATAATTGTATATAGCCGCCCGTAGTGCGGCTATACTTTTGTATTATCAACTAAGGATAAATCTATTTGATAACGCAAAACATCTTTACAATGAAAAAGCTTACACTTCTCGCTTCTGCTGCAATGATAGTTCTGACAACATCTTGCGACAAGAAAACAACAACTACAACCCCAACTACAACTACGCCAACTACAACTACTTCGCCTACTCCGCCATCGCCAACACCAACTGCCAGCGATTTGTATGGTGGTTTGGTAAGCATCAAAATGGAATATAATTCTCAACCCGCAGGTTCACCAATTCCAATAACACTGAATACTGAGTTAGCAAGTGCATTCTTCAACATCACACCGGGTGGTACTACATTTGCAGATGCAGGTGCAGTATCTGTAAACACTTACAATCTGGACAAAGCAACTAACAACTCATACACTAAAATGGCAACTGTTGGTCAAACACCATCTAGCCTTGACTTTGGTGATGGTACTTCTGCAAAATCTGCATGGACAGTTGGCGGCAGTGGTAGCGTAGCAGGTTTCTCATACAGTCACAACATTGCATTCCCTGATTATTCAGGTACTTTGCCATCAAGCATTACAAAATCAAGCGGTGCCTCTTTCACATTCAATAGCAGCAGCCTTTCAGGTGCAGATTCTGTAATCGTATTCATCGCTTCAGGTAGTACATCATTCTCTAAAACATACGCTGCAAACGCCGGTACAGTTACCATCAGTGCATCAGATCTGGCTTCGCTTACAGCAGTATCAGACAACACTGCACTGCTTGAGGTATGTCCTTACAAATACAACTTCGTAACATTGAACAGCAAGAAATACGTGTTTATTAAAGAACAAGCTGTTGTTAAAAATATCAACATCAACTAATTACACCCCGATTGCTTAAACAAAAGCACCTAAGGATAAAATCCTCTTTTCTGATAGCTTTAGAGGGTGGATTTATCCTAATCAAAAAAGAGCGAGGTTTAAACCTCGCTCTTTGCTTTTATAACTTAATTAAGTCTTCTGTTTTAGTATCGTAGAATTGGTATTGGGTAATACCTGCATTATTGTCTTCTACTATGTGCAGTTTTGTTTTATATGCACTTGCCCATTTCTTCAGTATCGATTTTTTGAAGATGTTGCCTTTTGTAAGATACCCTGCCAATATTGGATGCAGATGCAGCGACAAGTCTCTGTGTCCTTGGTCTACCAGATAGCGGATGTCTTTTTCTATTTCGTCTGCTATCAGTATAGATGGCCCTATTTTACCCGTACCCTTACAAGACGGACATAGTTCTGTAGTAGATATATTCAATTCCGGACGCAAACGCTGACGTGTTATTTGCATCAAGCCAAATTTAGAGATAGGCAATATAGTATGCCTTGCCCTGTCATTAGCCATAAACTTCTCCATAGCATCCAACAGCTGCTTTTTGTTTTCAGGCAGCTTCATGTCTATGAAGTCTATGATGATTATACCGCCCAAATCGCGCAGACGCATTTGGCGTGCTATTTCTTCCGCAGCTTCCAGATTGGTAGCCAACGCGTTTTGTTCCTGTCCGGAATCATTGCTGCGGGTACCACTGTTTACATCTATTACGTGCAGCGCTTCTGTATGCTCTATGATAAGGTAAGCACCACTAGATAAGTTTACCGTTTTGCCGAAAGATGCTTTTACCTGTTTGGTAATACCATACTGATCAAATACAGCTATACCTGCACTATGATAGGTAACAATCTCTTCTTTTTCAGGAGCTATGCGTGCTATATATTCTTTCGTTTCAGAATGCAGCTTCTTGTCGTTCACCACAATCTTCTGGAAACTCTCACTCAATAAATCGCGCAGTATAGATGTTGTCTTATCCTGCTCGCTCATGATGATTTGCGGAGCTTTTGCACCCTTCAGGCTGTGCTGCATATTCTTCCACATCTCTTCCAGCGCCAACAGGTCTGCATGCAGCTCTGCCGTATTCTTACCTTCAGCTGCAGTACGCACTATCACACCAAAGTTTTTCGGTTTGATGGCTTCTACAATCTTTTGCAGTCTTTTGCGTTCTTCAGCAGAATGTATTTTGCGTGAAATAGCAATGACATCATTAAATGGAGTCATTACCACAAAGCGACCCGGAAGTGATATTTCGCAACTAAGGCGTGGTCCTTTCTGAGAAATGGGTTCTTTTAATATCTGAACCAGTATTTCTGGTTTAGGATTGGCTACGTCTGTTATCTTACCGGTTTTTACAATCTCAGATTCGTTTTTAAACTTGCCGAAATCTTCTCCCCAAGATGGGTTACCGTCTATAGACTCTTTAGTAAACTTTACCAGCGAACGGAAGTATGGGCTAAGGTCTGTATAGTGTAAGAATGCGTCTTTTTCGTAGCCAACGTCTACAAATGCCGCGTTAAGTCCGGGCATCAGTTTTTTAACCTTGCCGAGGTATAAATCTCCAACAGCAAAGTTGTCCTGGCCAACCTGATAATGCAGTTCAACCAGTTTTTTATCTTCAAGCAAGGCAATTTCTACACCCTCGCCCGAAGCGTTGATAATAAGTTCTTTGTTCATTCACCGTGTTTTTCCAATAACACTTGGCCGGTGCGTACAATCCTGAAAAGTATAATGCAGAAAACAGATTGCAATAGTAAATACCTACATCTCTTTCCATGCAACTTATATATACGAAGCATAGAAAAAGATGTAGGAATGAAGAATTACTACAAAATGTATTAGGATAAAGGGAAGCAGGAGGCGCCCGGCTTTACCTTATTTCTTCTTATGACGGTTTTTTCTCAAACGCTTTTTACGTTTGTGAGTAGCAATTTTATGTCTTTTTCTTTTCTTACCACAAGGCATAACACGAATAATTTTATAGTTACTTAAATGAATTTATATAATTGTCAATCTCTTTTTCGAACTCAGGATTGTTGACAATCTTCTTGCATTTTTCAAACAATTCGATTGCTTTCTGTTTTTCCCCTTTGCCCTTATAAGCTTCTGCCAAAAAATACATTGCTTCTGTATTATTAGCTTCCTGCTTCAAGACTGTTTCAAAACGACCAACTGCTTTGTCAAACTGTCCCGACTGTATGGCCAGCCTTCCTAACATCAGGTTGGCAGGTATATCGTCCGGTCTTTCGCGGGTAATGCCGAGCAACAATTGTACACCCTGCATCGTTTCTCCAGCACCTTCTATCAAAGCAGCCGCTAGGGCCATCTTTACCGTATCATTTTTAGGATTCAAATCCAGAGAGCGCTGAAAACATGCAATTGATTGCTGCGCTTCCCACACTGTAACGGCCGGTGAGCCGCCCCTCTGCATGAGGTCCAAAAATAATTGGCCTGCAAAGTTGAGGTTTTTTTCTGAATTCTCCAACTTTGCTGATTTTGCATAATAATAAGCTGCTACAGGAAACTGTTTATGCTCCTGCCATACTTTGCCCAGCTTCCAGTATATGGGAGCCATTGCTGCAGAATCTTTGAGTGTGCTGATTTCTTTTTCTACTGCTGCCACCTCTCCCGTCGCATGCTCAGGCAATGCTTTTCGGGCAGCTGTTTCTATAGAATCAAAAGAAGCAGGCTGCATAGATGTGTGTGTAGACGACATCCCTGCAGCCATGCCTTGCGGCGCTCCACCTTCTGCTTTTTTAGCAGGTGGGGTGGTATTTGCACCAAAGTATAATAATGCAACGAGGCCCAAAGCCCCGATGATGGAGATATAATGTACCGGTTTCAAAGCATCAATTTCTGCGCAAAGGTACAGTAATTATGCCTTGCGCACGCATTCATCACTAATCCCTGTCTTCCATATCTACAGCAGAGTGCTCTCTGAGCTCGTGCTTAGATTCTTTTACTGCCTGTACAAACTCTTTTGCCGGTTTGAATGCAGGGATAAAGTGTTCAGGAATCTCAACAGCTACATTTTTCTTGATGTTCCTGCCAATTTTAGCTGCACGCTTTTTCAGTATAAAGCTACCAAAGCCACGTACATAAACAGGTTCACCTTCTACCATCGATGCTTTCACTTCTTTAAAAAACGCTTCAAGGGTTACCAGAATATCAACCTTAGGGATACCTGTTTTTTCAGCAATGTTGGTGACTACATCAGCCTTTCTCATACGGTTTACAATTTTAATTGTTAATTAATACGATATAGTGAAAGTTTCGAGCTTGCATAACTCATTTTAAATCAACGACATGCAAATTCCCCAATTTTAAGACAATTTTCAAGCCATTGTTTCCATTTTCGGGAATATTTACACTTCTTAAACACTTAGCAATCAGGCTGCTACAAGGGTTTTTCGCTGAAAACCGCCACTGTGGCGACATTCGTCCTCAAGCTGTTAATAATATATATCTGAAAAACTTTTGCTCACTTAAAGCATTGATTATCTAAAAGTTAGAAATTAAATAAATTATGTGGATGTGTCGTAGATTATTTTCTACACTTCGGGGAATGATATACCATATAAACAAGCTCATTTTATACCAAGCTAAGCCCCTAAATTTGCAAGCAAATCTTTTCAAGGGTGTACGACAATAAAAAGAGACGGGCAGTAGCATATTGGTTGTTGACGGGTGTTTTTATGATTATCATACAAGTACTCCTCGGTGGTGTTACCCGCCTCACCGGTTCGGGGCTATCCATTACAGAGTGGAAACCTATTATGGGTGCTATGCCGCCTATGGGAGATGCTGCATGGAACGAAGCCTTTGAAAAATATCAGCAGATAGCACAGTTCAAATATGTAAATAATCACTTCACGGTTGATGATTTTAAATTCATTTTCTTCTGGGAATGGTTTCACCGTTTGTGGGCAAGGTTGCTGGGTGTAGTTTTTGCGGTTGGTTTTATCTACTTCATCGTTAAGCAGTACTTCGATAAGCAGATGATTGTTCCTTTCATCATCCTCTTTATACTCGGTGGTGTACAGGGATTGATAGGTTGGATAATGGTTGCCAGCGGGTTGAATGATACTAACCTGTACGTAAACCATATAAAACTGGCGCTGCACTTCATGGCTGCATTATTGCTTTTGTGCTACACACTATGGTTTGCCCTGAAATTATTAATACCCGACAGGAAACTTGCATTTAATAACAAGCTGAATACTTTTACAATTGTTACCATAGCAGTGCTGTGTATACAATTGGTGTATGGTGCATTCATGGCAGGGCTGAAAGCCGCGATGGCCGCACCCACATGGCCTAGCATCAATGGCATGTGGGTACCGGATAGTGTTATGCTGCATAGCTTTGTCAACCACCCTATCAATGTACACTTCATGCACAGGCAGCTTGCTTATCTGTTGTTTACACTCATCATGTTCTGGTTTGGCAGCGCAAGCAAGTTTGCAAAACAAAACCACGGCAGTCTTATCAGCAGTGCCCGTTGGTGGCCATTTGTATTGGTATTTGTACAGGTGATATTGGGTATTGTTACAGTAATAAGTGCACCTAAAATAATACCCGGCAAGTTCGGCACATTCGAGATACTGGCAGAGCTGCATCAACTATTCGCCATGTTCCTGTTGATGGCATTGGTTGTAAACCTCTATGCCGTACGTCGTAAAACATCATAACGCAAATTATACATAGCCGTTACAAAAAGGCAGTAAGTATGTCGTATCTTAATGTAAGAATACGACGCCATGCGCGATGTCCTTAAGAACATATTCCGCTTTCTGCCTGTGCAGCTATTAATACTGCACTTTCGTAAGTATCAGTTATTACTTGTTTTCTGGATAGTGTTAATAGCAACTATTACAGGGCATTTTGCTGCAGTATTCGGTGCATCATCACTGTTTCTGTCACCTGAATATCAGGGTGAAATCAGTTTCTTTAGCATGTTTATACTGGGTGGTGCTATGGCTGTGTTTGTGATGGCATGGCATATCACTACATTCATCATTCACAGCACAAGGCTACCATTTTTGGGTGCGGTACGGCATGCATTCCTGAAATATTGTATCAACAACTCTGTACTTCCGCTGGCATTTCTGATATTCTATTCAATAACAATTACACACTACCAGTTGCGCGATGAACACACCAAAGCTATACAGGCATTTCTGTTTCAGCTTGGTTTTTACATAGGCTTCAGTCTTATCATTGTTGTATCATTTGCTTACTTCTTCAGAGTAGACAGAGATTTGCTGAAAGTTGTAGTTACGCGCATTGCCAATCCATCGCGCATCAAAAGCCTGATACCCTATGATGCACTCGACTATGAAATGGACATAGTACGCACAGATACTTACCTGAGCGGAAGGCTAAGAATAAAACGCTGCGATGAGCTGGAAACATATTCTCAAAAGCTACTGCAGACTGTTCTACGCAAGCATCACCGCAATGCTGTGACTGCTACCATATTTGCATTGATGCTACTATGGGCATCAGGCTTTTTTGTAGATCAGCCTGTGTTACGTATACCTGCAGGTGCCAGCTTCCTCATTTTGTTTTCGGTTATCATGGGCATCGTTGGTGCCATGAAGTATTTTTTGCGTAGCTGGGAAATGATAGGATGGGTATTCATTTTCGCAACACTATCGCTGATGGTGAAGAATGATGTGATAGATATGCGCAGTATAGCATATGGACTGAATTATCAGACAGACACTATGTCCAGACCCCGCTATGAACCTGAAAAACTAAATACCATATTCAACAATGCTGTTTGCCTGCGCGATAAACAACTGGAAGAAAAACGGCTCGACCTCTGGCAACAAAAACGTATGGCAGCAAAAGATACCAATGCACCACTGGTGGTAATATGCGTAAGTGGTGGTGGCAATCGTTCTGCTTACTGGACATTCCGCACACTGCAATATATTGATAGTGTAAACAAAGGCAGGCTATTTGATGATGCTGTGTTAATAACAGGTGCTTCGGGCGGCATGCTTGGGGCAGCGTATTGGCGGGAAATACATAGCAGCTATCGCGAACAAAAAATACCAACACCATATAACGTCCAGTATCAGGAAAATATTGGTAAGGATTTACTGAACTCCATCATCTATTCGCTTGCAAGTGTAGACATAGCTTCGCCTTTCAACAAAATAGCTGTAGCCGGATATTCTTATAAAAAAGACCGTGGATATGCTATGGAGCAGGAGTTGATACGCAATACAGAAGGAATGCTAGACCATAAGCTAGGCGACTATACAGCAAAAGAAAAGAATTGCGATATGCCTGCCATGATTGTTAACAGCACAATCGTAAATGATGGCAAACGCATGATGTTTGCAGCACTACCTGTTAGCTACCTCAGCAAACCACAGTATGATAAGTATAATAATGCGGCAGTAGATGCTATTGATTTCGCAGCATTTTTTGAATCTCAAAACCCCTACAACTTACGCATCACAACTGCATTGCGTGCTAACGCTACATTCCCGTATATACTACCTGTGGTGCGTATGCCATCTGTACCCGAACTAAACCTGATGGATGCAGGACTGCGGGACAATTTTGGCATTGAAGTGGCTATTCGCTACCTGTATACCATGAAGGACTGGATAGCACGTAACAACAAACAAGTAGTATTGCTGCAGATACGCGATACCCGCGAACATGAACTCTTTCCGCAATCGCCTATTAATAATCTGGCAAGTATGATAACCACACCATTATTTGTAATACAAAACAAATGGGAGAGTTTTCAGTCTTACGGACAAAGCTATCTGAAAGACTATGCATTGGGATTATTTGATAAGAAACTGGAAATTGTAACTATGGAATACGTGCCGGAACATCCCGAAAAAAGCGCTGCACTCAACTTCCACCTTACTCGCAGAGAGAAGAAGGATTTACTGAACTCTATCTATAATCCTATCAACCAGGCTGCAGCACTGCAAATGAAATCTCACTTAAGTAATTAATCTGCTAACTTCGCGTCACAGTTTTCACTACCAATGAAAGTAACGGGTTTCAGCATCATCCGCAATGCTGTCAAGTATGATTATCCTATTGTAGAGGCCATAAGGTCTATACTACCGCTATGCGATGAATTTGTGATAGGCATCGGCCAGTCTGAAGATAACACCATTGGTTTGATAGAAAGCATCAACAGTCCCAAGATAAAAATCATCCATACCGTTTGGGATGATAGTCTGCGTACCGGTGGGCTTGTATTGAGCGATGAAACGAATAAGGTTTTCAAAGCTATAGAGGCCGATACAGATTGGTGTTTTTATATACAGGGAGATGAGGTAATACACGAACAGTATCATGATGTGATACGCGCAGGCATGCAGCAACATCTTGATGATAAACGCGTAGATGGCTTGCTGTTTAAATACCTGCACTTCTACGGCTCTTACGATTATGTTGGCAGTTCTACACGCTGGTATCCGCACGAAATCCGCATTATTCGTAACGACAAAAGCATTTACTCTTATAAAGATGCACAAGGCTTTCGCAAAGGTGATGACCAGAAGCTGAATGTGAAACTATTGGATGCATACGTGTATCACTACGGCTGGGTAAAAGACCCACGTGCTATGCAACGCAAGCAAGAAAACTTTCACAAAATGTGGCACGACGATGCATGGCTGGAAAGCAATGTCATCAAAGCAGATGCATTCGATTATGCAGGTGATATTGATGAGCTGGCAAAATTCAAAGGCACACACCCTGCCGTTATGCAAGCCCGCATCAACCGCGTCAACTGGCAGTTCGACTACGACATATCTTACAACAAACGCAGCCTTAAAACAAAGTTCAAGCGCTTTGCAGAAGATGTCTTAGGCATTAGCATGAGCTACAAAAACTACAAGCTTATTTAGCCGATTATCGACTCTACGTCCTGATTCAGGAATTGTTCTGCTTTTATCAGGTCATCGTGCAGCAGCCTGTCTGTAGCCATAAAAGATATTTCTTTACGGAATGCAGCATACAGTTTTTCCAACGCAGGCGATGATGTTGCAGGCCTTCTGAAATCTATAGCCTGTGCAGCTGTCAGCAACTCTATTGCCAGTACACGTTGCACATTCATCAGCACACGGCGCAGTTTGGTAGCAGCATTTGCACCCATACTTACGTGGTCTTCCTGTCCGTTGCTGCTCACAATGCTATCTACAGATGCAGGTGTACACAATTGTTTGCTCTGGCTTACAATAGCCGCAGCAGTGTATTGTGCAATCATAAAGCCACTGTTCACACCGGCTTCCGGTGCCAGGAATGGCGGCAGGTTGCGCTGTCCGCTTATCAGCAGATAAGTTCTGCGTTCAGATATATTGGCAAGCTCTGCAACAGCTATAGCAAGGAAGTCAAGATTCAGTGCCAATGGCTGCCCGTGAAAGTTACCACCACTCATGATGGCATCTTCGTCGTGGAATACAATCGGGTTATCTGTTACAGAATTGATTTCAGTTTCTACAATACCGCCCACCATGTCTATCACATCTTTGCTGGCACCGTGTACCTGCGGCATACAACGGAAAGAATAAGGGTCTTGTACTTGTTGCTTAGGCATAGCCTGTATAGCACTGCCTTGCAACAGGCTCAGTATGCGTTGTGCAGTAGCTATCTGTCCTTTGTGTGGACGCACACGGTGTATAGGATGTTTGAATGGTTCATCCTTAGCCATGAAACCCTCTGCAGACAAAGCACCTATCACATCTGCCCATGCAGATAATTGTTTTGATTTTATCAGGCACCATACTGCATGGCTACTCATAAACTGCGTACCATTCAGCAATGCAAGACCTTCTTTTGCAGCCAGTGGTATCGGCTCCAGACCTGTTTCTTTCAACACATCAGCAGCTTCTCTTACCACACCTTTGTAGCGCACTTTGCCTTTGCCAAATATCGGCAGGCTAAGGTGTGCCAATGGTGCAAGATCGCCCGAAGCACCCAGTGAACCCAATTCATATACTACAGGGCTGATGCCCAGATTATAGAAATCTACCAATCGCTGCACAATCTCTTTACGTACACCACTATAACCACGGCCAAGGCCATGTGCTTTCAGCAACAGCATCCACCTTACTATATCTTCCGGCACCTCATCGCCCATACCACAAGCATGAGAACATACAAGGTTTTCCTGCAATTGAGACAACTCATCATCTGCTATACGCACATTGCACAACGAACCGAAACCGGTATTGATACCATAGTAGGTATTGCCTTGTTTCAGTATATCATCCAGGTAATTTCTATTGGTAGTAATGCGTGCAAAAGCATCTGCTGGTAGTGCAAAAGATGAAGCGTTCCAGTTGCTGAGAAAATCTATCGAAATATGTTCAGGTAGTTCCATTATGCTGTATTGTGGCAGCAAAAGTAACTATTCGGCGGGAAAGGCTGAAACCCCTATTTTTTAGCCAAATCTTTTTCAATGATGGCTTTGATATCAGCCTCTATGCTTTTGTTGACAGACTCTGTTATTCTGCCTACTTCCAGATTATCTTTTATTAGTATAAACGTAGGCACACGGCTTATTTCATAAAACTTAGCCTCTGTATATTTTGCCTGCTTTGTCCTGTCTACACCATATATAGTATGTTGGTGCATTGGGTAATCTACCGCAGCTAATACTTTCAGCAACTTAGGTACCAGGTTTTGAGAGTCCTCGCACCATGTACCCATAAATGTTACCACCTCATATGTACGCAGATGTTTCACCAAAAAAGCCATATCGGCTCCATCAGGCTTGTAGTCTATAATACCTTTATCAAGCCAGTTGAAGCTAGGCTCTTTACGCAGGTCGTTGTAAGTTATCTGGCCTTTGAAAACAACACTTCCGTTTTCCTTATCTGTAGATACGCTAAAGTCGGTTTGTGCTTTTACCATCATACTCATCAGCAATAATGCTATCAATAATACGCCCCTCATGAAAGCTGTTTTCTTATCTGTAATAATTTGCTGCGCAGCACCAGCAGCGACTTTTTTAAATCTACCTGCTGCACTGCTATTTTTCGGTTTTCCTTCAGCTTGGCTTTTGCCCCACTAATGGTAAAGCCACGTTCTTTTACAAGATGGTAAATGGTATTGATTTCACGTACCTGCTCAGGTGTATACAACCTGTCTCCCTTGCGGGTGGTACGTACTTTCATTTCAAATTCCTTGGTCCAGAAGCGGATATTGGATGTAGCCACTTTAAAAATACCTGCCACCTCGCCAATAGTATAGTACTGCTTATCGCCCTGCCATTGGCTCAGCGCCTCCGATTTGTGTTGCAGCTCCTTTACCTTGCGCTGCTTCTTTGGTTTTTCCTCACTTGCAGCCTCAGCAGTAGGTTCTTGTGCTTCGGTAGTTTCAGCATCCTCTTTAGGCTCAGCATCCTTTTTGGCCGCACGTGGTTTGCGTGCAGGCTTTACAGGCTCTGTTACCAGTTCTTCGCCAAAAAGAGTAAGGACTTTCGTTACCATTACTACAAAATAACAAAAAAATCAGGTTGGCATTCAAATATATTATTAAGGTGCATGTATATACCTGTATCAAGAAACTGTATGACAGGCAACCCTTTTTATCTTAATTTTGTTAGGATTATTAAAGGTTTTCATGCAATTATCAGCATTATACGAACGTGCCCTGCGTTTTGAGTTTTTGAGTGCAGAAGAAGGGATGTTCCTGTTTGAAAATGCCCCGCTGGCCGAACTGATGTTTGTTGCCAACGAGCTGCGCAAAATACAAGTGCCGCACGGCAAAGTAACTTGGATTATAGACCGCAATATGAACACTACCAATGTGTGTATTGCCAACTGCAAGTTCTGCAACTTCTACCGCATACCGGGCCACGAGGAGTCTTACATTACAGATATAGAAACTTATAAGCAAAAGATAGAAGAGACTTTCCGCTATGGCGGGGAGCAACTATTGCTGCAAGGTGGTCACCATCCTGAACTGGGGCTTGACTACTATACAGCACTCTTCCGTCAGCTGAAAGATATGTATCCGAATCTGAAGCTGCATGCTTTAGGGCCACCGGAAGTTGCACACATCTGTAAAGTATCAGGCGTTTCTCATCGCGAAGCTTTACTTGCACTGAAAGAAGCGGGTATGGATAGTATGCCGGGCCCCGGTGCTGAAATACTGAACGACCGTGTACGCCGCCTTATATCTAAAGGTAAATGCGGTGCGCAGGAATGGTTGGACATCATGCACGAGGCACACAAAGTAGGTCTTACTACAAGCGCTACTATGATGTTCGGACACGTAGAAACAATCTACGAGCGTTTTGAACACTTGGTAAAAATCCGTGAGGTGCAGGCTAAAAAGCCGGAAGATGCAAAAGGTTTTATCGCATTTATACCGTGGACATTCCAAGATGTAGATACACTGCTGAACAGGATACGTGGTACTAAAAACCATACAACTGCCGAAGAGTACATCCGTATGATAGCTATGAGCCGCATCATGCTGCCGAATGTGAAAAACATACAGGCATCGTGGCTCACGGTTGGTAAACAAGTAGCACAAATATGCCTGCATGCAGGTGCCAACGATTTTGGTTCTATCATGATAGAAGAAAATGTAGTAAGCGCTGCAGGTGCACCGCACCGCTTTACTTATAAAGGCATACAACAGGCTATCAATGAAGCAGGCTTCCCTGCACAGCTACGCAACCAGCAATACGAATTCCGCAAACTTCCTGAAAATATTGAAGAGCAGGTTATCGCTTACTAATACAAGCAACATATATTTTAGCACAGCCCGATTTATACAATCGGGCTGTTTTATTATTTTGTGCTGATGCTTACGCTACTTGCATTATGTTGTTTTGCTTTCCTGGCAGGTTTTATAGATGCCATGGTAGGTGGTGGTGGTTTAATACAACTGCCCGCATTCTTCATATTGCAACCACACCTCAGCCTTGTACAAACATTGGCTACCAACAAAACAGCTTCTTTCTTCGGTACATCTGTTTCAGCATACCGCTACATCAAGCGGGTAGATATAGACTGGAATCACCTGACGCCTGCTATCGTTGCAGCAGGTATCGGTTCTTTCTCCGGCGCGCTACTCGTGTCTTTCATACACAAAGAGCAGTTCATGCCATTCATCATTTGTGTACTGATACTGGTATTGGTATATACCATGCTGAAAAAAGAATTGGGATTACATCATGTAGATAAATCACTATCGCGCAATCGCTACCTGCTCTACGCCATAGGCACAGGTGGCATCATCGGCATATACGATGGGCTGATAGGACCGGGTACCGGTAGCTTCCTGATCTTTGCATTTGTTGTGTTGTTTGGCTATAATTTCCTGCATGCATCTGCCAATGCAAAAGTCATCAACGTAGTTACCAATATTGCAGCGCTGTTATTCTTCCTGTTCAAAGGAAACATCATTTGGAGTATAGCATTGCCTGTAGGTGCTGCCAATATGTTAGGTAGTTATGCAGGTTCGCACGTAGCACTAAAGAAAGGCAGTTCTTTCATCCGCTTATTCTTTATACTCGTAGTACTGGCACTGATTGCCAAACTTGGGTATGATTATATGCTATAGTTTTCGCAGCCTTTCTATTGCCTGTTGTAGCGTTTCTTCTTTTTTGGCAAAGCAGAAACGTATCAGTTTATCGTCTTTCTTATTGCTGTAAAATGCACTGATAGGTATCGTTGCTACGCCATGCTCTTTCGTAAGCCATTGTGCAAATTCCATATCGGGCATATTGTTGATGGCACTGTAGCTGGCTGTTTGGAAATAGCTACCTGCTGCAGGCTCGTGTATGGTAAAAGGTGTGTCTTTCAGCAACGATAAAAAGTAGTCGCGCTTCTCCTGCATCATAACACCTACATTGGGCAGTTGTGGTAGCGACAGGTATTTTGCCAATGCATATTGTGCAGGCGTGTTTACTGTAAAGCACAAAAACTGATGTATGCGCCTGAAGGCAGTTGTAAACTCAGGTGGAGCAATACAGTAGCCCATCTTCCAGCCTGTGTTATGAAACACTTTACCGAAAGAATACAATACAAAGCTGCGTTTCCTGAGCTCTTCATGCTCCAACACACTATAGTGTTTCTTACCATCAAACACCAGTTGTTCATATACCTCGTCTGATAGTATAATGATGTTAGTATCACGAACAAGATCTGCCAGTTTATCCCAATCCTCTTTGCTCCAAATAGCACCTGTAGGATTGTGCGGCGTGTTGACGATAATGGCTTTTGTCTTAGGCGTAACAGCTGCCTGCAGTCTTTCCCAATCTACACCAAAGCCCGGCGCCATCAGTGGTACAGGCACAGCTTTCGCACCATTGGTTTCTATGTTTGGTATATAGCTATCGTATGCAGGTTCTAAAATAATGGCTTCATCACCCGCCTGTAGTATAGCTGTGAAGGCCGTGTAGATAGCATACGTAGCACCTGGCGTAACGGTTATTTCCGTATCCGCATTAATGTCTAATCCGTAACGTTTTGCAAAATCATTACTGATAGCCTGCCTCAGTTGTGGCAACCCCACCATTGGTGCGTATTGGTTGAACCCCTCTCTGGTGGCTTCATACAGGTATTCACCCAGCCTTTCATCTATCGGATAATCAGGAAAGCCCTGCGATAAATTAATGGCATTGCACTGCTGTGCAAGGGCACTCATAACCGTAAAGATGGTAGTGCCCGTTGCAGCATGTTTTTGCGGAAGTATCATCATTACAGGTATTTTTCCCCTTTGTTGCGTTTTACTTCTGCCACATACTCTTTTATCTGCTGTTCGCGGTTGCGCTCACATATTAGCAACACATCGGGCGTGTCTATCACTATAAACCTTTCCAAACCCTGCACTACCAGCAGTTTTTCGTTCGGCACTTTTATCATACACTCGCTGGCATCTATCACCATTACGTTCTCTCCAAACACGGCATTGCCCAAATAGTCTTTGTCCGAATTTTCGTAAGCACTTTCCCATGTACCCAAATCGCACCAGCCAAAGTAAGAAGGTATTACATACACATTCTTAGCTTTTTCCATGATGCCATAATCGATAGATATATTGGTACACTGCGAATAGAGATTGTTGATTACATCAAACTCTTTCGGCGTATTGTACACATCTTTCGCCTGCATAAATACTTCGTGCATTTCAGGCAGGTATTTTTCAAGTGCATCCATAATGGTTTTTACATTCCATACAAAGATGCCTGAGTTCCAAAGGAAATCGCCGCTTTTCAGGAAAGTACGCGCCAGTTCCAGCGAAGGCTTTTCAGTAAAGGTTTTTACACGATACACTTTATCCAGCTCTTCTTCTACATCGTACTGTATATAGCCATAGCCGGTATCAGGACGCGTTGGCTTAATACCCAATGTTAGTAGCGCATCGTGATGTGCAACAAAATCAAGCGCTTCCTGTGCAGTACGTTCAAAAGAACGTTCATCCATTATCAGGTGGTCTGCAGGAGACATAATGATGTTCGCATTCGGATTAAGTGCCATCATTTTGTGCGCAAAATATGCAGCACATGGTGCCGTGTTTTTGCGCGATGGTTCGCTGATGATGTTTTCATCTTTCAGTTCAGGTATCTGCTCCTTCAGCGTATTGATGTATTGCTGATTGGTAATGAAGTAGATATTCTCCTGCGGACAAATATGCTTAAAGCGTTGGTACGTCCACTGTATCAGCGAACGACCGGTGCCTAAAATATCAATGAATTGTTTAGGATAGCTGGTACGGCTTTCGGGCCAGAAACGGCTGCCTATACCACCTGCCATGATGGCCACATAATTATTCTGAATGCTCATTTCAAAAAAGTCTCTAACAGCATTAAAAATAGCATATTTAGCCGTATATCGTACATAAAAAAGCCCCTTAAACAGGGGCTTTTCATATAAATTAACTTAGTATTATTCTGCTTCTGCAACTACTTCCTTCACTTCCGGTATCATACGCTTCATCATACCTTCAATACCTGCTTTCAGGGTAATCATTGAAGAAGGGCATCCGGAGCAAGAACCCTGCATCATCAACTTCACCACACCATCTTCATAACCTTTGTAGCTGATAGCACCACCGTCCATCTCTACAGCAGGTTTTACATAGTTTTCCAACAGTTCTTTAATGCGTTTTACCACATCGCTGTCATCAGCGCTCACTGTATTGGCATCTGCTTTCTTTACTATCAGGTCTTCGTTTATTACTACTTTACCTTCTTCCAAGTATTGTTTCAGAAACTCTCGTACTGTAGGTATTACATCTTCCCACAGCGTATCAGGCGTTTTAGTCAGCGTTACAAAGTTGCTGGCAATAAACACACTGCGTATAAAAGGAAACGCAAACAACTCTTTCGCCAACGGAGACGGTGTAGCAGCTGCTTCTTCAGGGAAGTCTATGCTTTTACCAGGATACAACAATTTGTTTGCAACAAACTTCATTGTTTCCGGGTTTGGTGTCATTTCCGTATATATACTCACAATGGTATTTCCTGTCTTCAACATGATGTTTACTTAATTTCTTTCAGCAAAAATACTTAATAAATGCGGTACTGTAAATTGATACAGACAATATTGATATAAGCACAACCGAATACGTATGCAAACCTAATGTTTTGTTAAATTGAAAGCATTGTAATTTATTGATAATCATACGATTAAACACATTAACACTTCCTTGCATTTCTTTTAACGTAGTGTTATATGCCTTCCGCCTTTTACCATCGTACGTTTGTGTTGTAATTCTTTATTCACTCTAAAACTTCAGGCTTTATGAAACATTCAATTCTTATGCTGGCAGTATTCGGGATGACTTACTTCAGCGCAAATGCACAGAATGGTGAGAACAAGAAAAGTGAATACGATATCAACTACAAGGTATGCCGCATCAATGGGAAGTACACTACCTGCAGCGACAATACACCGAGTGTAATAAACACCCCTTCTTATACCAGAAAGGTAGAAATGCAAAAAGCAAAGGCATACGCTAAAACACTGGATGGCCTACGCAGGTACGACACTTATACACGCGTACTGCCATTGCAACCCGTAACGGTAACAGCACCTAAGCCGATTGCGAAAATCGATGAGCGTTATGAAGGTACAAGCGCTGCTTATCACGGCAACCCAACACCCGAAAACGATGGCATTGCAAAAAATAAAGAACGCAATATCAACTACCTGAATACAAGTGTAGACTTACCTGCCAACGATGGCGGACTGGCCAGCAGATGGTAGTTTTCATATACAGTGAAACAAAAAACGGTTGGCAGATTGCCAACCGTTTTCTTTTATATCTTATCGTGCGTCGAAGTCTATTACAACTCTATCTGTCCGTGGGTGAGATTGGCAGGTGAGCACATAGCCTTTTTCTACCTCGTCTTTTTCAAGCGCATAGTTCACTTCCATATCTACAGCACCTTCTACCACTTTTGCGCGGCATGTGCAGCATACACCACCTTTGCAGGCAAATGGCAAGTCTGCGCCTACTTTCAGCGCGGCATCCAATATGCTGTCGCCATTGTAAGCAAGGTCCATTTCAAATGTAGTGCCATCCAGCGTAATGCTCACTTTACTCATCTTACCATCATTCGCCTTATGCTCCTCTGTCCATTTTTCATGAGATGCTTTTGGCTGATCAGGAGATGTAAAGAGTTCAATATGTACATTTTCTGATGCTACACCCAAGTTTATCAGACGTTCTTTCACAGACAGTATCATGTCTTCAGGCCCACAAATAAATGCCTCGTCGATGTTTTTAATATCAATAAGTGTATCGCAGAATTCAGAACACTTATCTGCAGAAATACGTCCGTTGAACAAAGGCACATCCATCTGTTCGCGGCTTAGTATATGATACACACGCAAGCGCTGCATGTATATATTCTTCAGGCCTTCTATCTCTTCTCTGAAGATGATGGTACCTCTGCTACGATTACCATATATCAGTGTAAACGTACTTTCAGGTTCGTTTTTGAGTACCATTTTCATGATACTCATAACAGGCGTAATACCACTACCTGCCACAACTGCCAGATAGTTCTTAGTTTTCTTTTCTGATGCCCTTGGGGAGAATTTGCCCATTGGTGGCATCACTTCCAGCACATCACCTTTTTTCAGTGTATCGTTGGCATAGGTGCTGAATTTACCGCCATCTACTTTCTTTACAACCACACGCAGTTCACCATCATCGGGGCTAACGCATATAGAGTAAGAACGACGCACTTCTTCACCATTCATTTGTGTACGGAAAGTCAGGTATTGCCCTGCGGCAAAGCCGAATGTGTCTTTCAGGTCTGCAGGCACTTCCAATGCTACAGATACACAATCGCTTGTTTCAGCCTTTACTTCCGCTACTTTCAGATTATAAAACTTCAATGCAGACATCTAAATCGTCTATTAAAATTGAGGCGTAAAAATATATAAAAAACGCTTGGGGCATCATGATTTTACTCATATCAGCCAAGCATGCTTTCCAAATCTTCTTTCTTTACCAGTGTAAACACTTTTTTGCCATCGGGCGCATACTCCGGTTGTGTGCATGCAAACAATTCGTCTATCAGTGCTTGTTGCCCTTCCTGATGCTGCAAGCCACCGGTATTACGCGATAGCCTGCGCGCCATATTGGCAAGCAGTGTTTCAGAACGGCGCGCCAGTGCGTCGGGTGCTTCATGCTTTAGTTGTTCTATCACTTCGTCCAGCACATGCTTCTCTTCGCCGGCAGGCAGCTCTGTAGGTACACCCTGCACCACAAAAGTATTTTGCCCGAAAGGCGAGATATCAAAACCTATACGCGATAGGTCTGCCAGTGCTTCTGTAAGCAATATGGCATCCTGCGGAGATGTTTCGTAAGACAGCGGAAACAGCAATTGCTGCGATGGTGTGCTGCCATTGTTCCACTCTGCCAGCAGCCTTTCGTACCAGATACGTTCCTGTGCCCTGCGTATGTGTATCAGCATCAGGCCCGACTTTACAGTCGTTACCAGCATACTACCCTGTATGGATATGATGCTTTTGGCATTCGCAGTTTCAGGCTCTTTGTGCAGCGATGGTGCGGTTACCATATTGCCGGCATCTGCAAACGCCTGTGTTTGCTGCTCTGCAATATCATCAGCTATTTTATACAGTTCCTTCCATTCGCGCAGGCTGTCTTTTTTCACTGCCAGATGTGCCTGATTCCTTTGCGTGAATGTATTGAAGAGGTAGCCCTTCTCTGTTTCCTGTTTAGTGTCTTGCGTTACCGGCAGTTGTACGCTTGATAGTTGTTGTATTTCAGGACTCAGGGTAAAATCCAGCGATGGTGCAATGTTATACTTTGCCAGTGCATGCTTTACAGCTGCATTCAGGTAGGCATACATCAGCTTATCATCTTCAAACTTCACTTCCTGTTTGGTAGGGTGCACATTCACATCTACACGTGCAGGGTCTATTTCCAGAAACAGTACATAGAACGGAAATGCTTCTTTTTCTATCAACCCTTCATAAGCCTGCACTAATGCATGATGCAAGTACGGACTGCGTATAAAACGATTGTTGATAAAGAAAAACTGCATACCACGTGTGCGCGTTGCAGCTTCGGGCTTACCTATAAAGCCCGATATATTCAGGAATTCGGTATTCTCTTCTACAGGTACCAGGTTCTTCTCATAAGAATTGCCCAGTAAGCCTTTGATGCGGGTTTTCAGATTGCCCGCTTCCAGGTGGTATTGCTCTGCACCATTATGCCACAGCCTGAAGGCTATTTGCGGGTGTGCCAATGCCAC
The DNA here is from genome assembly GCA_002389765.1 of Bacteroidetes bacterium UBA4414. Taxonomy (GTDB): domain Bacteria; phylum Bacteroidota; class Bacteroidia; order Chitinophagales; family Chitinophagaceae; genus Polluticoccus. Next base: position 237,340 of record DGQM01000023.1, read on the forward strand.
ACGGGTAAATTCATCTACTATATGCCTGTACTCGGTTGTGTTGCTCTTCAGAAAATGCCTGCGGGCAGGTACATTGAAGAACAGGTTTTTTACCATTATGTTGGTACCAACCGGCGCAGCGCATGGTTCTTGTTTCTTTACCTCTGTAGCTTCTATTATCAGTTGGCTGCCCGTGTCGCTATCCTGCTTGCGGGTTTTCATTTCTACCTGCGCTACCGCTGCTACAGATGCCAATGCCTCGCCACGAAAACCCATGGTTCGTATAGAGAACAGGTCGTTTATATTGCGGATTTTCGATGTCGCATGGCGTTCAAAGCTCATACGTGCATCGGTAGGTGTCATCCCGCTACCATTATCTATTACCTGCACCAGTTCTTTACCCGCATCCTTTAGTACCAGTTGCACCTCTGTAGCACCCGCATCAATAGCGTTCTCCAGCAATTCCTTTACAGCCGATGCCGGCCTTTGAATCACCTCTCCCGCTGCTATCTGGTTAGCAATGTGGTCTGATAATAATTGTATGATATCGGGCACTGAAAAAAACGAGTTTCCGCAAAGGTAAGATATAGCCAATGGAAAACAGGGAAGCATCCTAACATGATGAAAATCATTTTTTAATAAGACTATCATCATTTATTTGCACCCCTGTCTGCTACACCTTTGTAGTGACAAAAAGGATATGAGGTATTCTTTTTATCAAACAACATCGGCCTCAGTTTTAGTTAGATATAGTGCATAATGGGTTTGCCGCCCCCTTTCCAGGGGGCGGGTGTATTTAGGGTAGTCCCCGCTTTTAGCTTCTCCTTGCCAAACAATAGGCTATATTTGTTTTATGGCGTTTGGTAAAAAACTCTTCATATCTGCTTCTTTCATAATAACAATTTTTTCGCAAGCTGCTTTTGCACAACGCGGACGTGTTGTTTCCAATAATGCTGCACCTGCTGTTAATCTGAAAGCCAAATGGATAGACAGTGTATACAACAAGCTGAGCGATACTGAACGTATCGGACAGTTGTTTATGGTAGCGGCCTATAGTGGTGGCAAGGACTATAACGAAGAGAAAATCAAACAACTGATTACAGACCGCCGCATAGGTGGTGTCATCTTTATGCAGGGTACATGCGAGGCCCAGGCATCGCTCAACAACTTGTATCAGCAGATGGCCAATGTACCGTTGTTGGTAGGTATGGATGCAGAATGGGGGCTTGGCATGCGCCTGACGGGCGTTAAGAACCTGCCGAAATCTATGATGATAGGCGCTACGCGCGATACAGCTATTGCCTATCAGGTAGGTGCTGCTATTGCAAAGCAGTGTAAACGCATGGGCGTACATATCAACTTCGGCCCGGTGGTAGATGTGAATAATAACCCCAACAACCCCATCATCAATGCACGCTCTTACGGAGAGGACAAAAGACTGGTGACACAACTTGCACTTGCCTATATGCGTGGTATGCAAGACAATGGCATTATGGCTTGTGCAAAACACTTCCCGGGACATGGCGATACAGATGCAGATTCTCATGAAGATATGCCTGTTATCAGCAAGAGCCTTGCACAACTCGATACACTGGAACTATACCCATACAAAGAAGTGATACGTAATGGTATAAAAGGTGTGATGGTTGCACACCTTTCTGTACCTGCACTGGAATCTGTTAAAAAAGTACCTACAACATTATCATATAACACCATTACTGGTTTGTTGAGAAACAAGCTAGGTTTTAAAGGCATCGTATTTACCGATGCGCTGAATATGAAAGGTGTTGCTAAATACTATGAGCCTGGTGAAATAGATGCACGTGCACTGATTGCTGGCAATGATATGCTGCTCTTCTCGCAAGATGTACCATCCGGCGTGAAAAAGATACTGGCTGCGGTAGATAGTGGTAAACTAACATGGGCAGATATTGAAATGCACGTGAAGAAAGTACTGGCTGCCAAATACGATGCCGGCCTAAGCAAATGGAAACCTGTTGAAAGCATCAATGCGACAGAAGAAGTGACAGGTGTAGTAATACCACTGCGCTATGCTACTACTAAGAAAGCTGTAACACTGGTACGCGACAGAAACAATATTATACCTGATTTGCTGAATAGCAGAAAGCGTGTAGGTTATGTAGGCATCAATGCAAAAGACAGCAGCTTTCTTTCTACTGCACTGTTGAAGACATTGCCAAATATGCAAATGCAATGGCTGCCGAAAGGCAGTACTGGTGCTACTGTCAACAAGTTGATGGGCACAATCAGTATGAATGACATCACAATTGTGGGTATACACAACATGAGCTTCTACCCTACAAACGGTTACTATTCGTTGGATGACCAACAGGTAGCACTCATCAAACAATTGGCTAATCGCCGTGATGTAATGATTGCACTTATGGGCAATCCATACCTGCTGAAGAATACCTGCGAGGTAGGTTCTGCAATAGTTACGTACGAAGATGATAGCTTAGCGGAGCAAGCTGTAGCACGTGTATTGCTGCGCAAAGAAGATGCACGTGGTACACTACCTGTTACCCCTTGTATCGATATGCAGACAGAGGGTAATGTATTGCTTGCATCAGGCAAAACAGGCGCACCGAAATTGGATGAACTGGTAAAGACTGACTATACAGAAGATGCAGGTGTTATCAATACGGCTGCGCTCGATAAGCTGGATATGTTTATGCAACGCAGTATTGTAGATGGTGCATTCCCTGGCTGTAGAGTATTGGCAGCTAAAGACGGCAAAGTGTTTTATGATAAGTCTTTTGGCTATTACGACTATACCAAGAAGCAAGCAGTAGCAGACAATACACTGTACGATATTGCTTCTGTTACCAAAGTAGCTGCTACTACATTGGCAGTGATGCACCTATACGAAACAGGTAAGCTGAATCTTGATAAAACCATTGGCGACTATCTACCAATAGTACAAGGTACAGATAAAGCAGGCTTAAAGATTAAAGACCTGTTGATGCATCAGGCAGGCTTAAAAAGCTGGATACCTTTTTACAAAGAAACACTGGATGAGAAAGGCAACCTGAACCCTGAACTATATAGCACTAAAGCAGATAAAAACAAGTCGATAGAAGTTGCTAAAAACCTCTACCTACTGAATAGCTACACAGATACTATCTGGAGCAGAGTATTAAGCAGCCCACTGGAGAACAAAGGTAAGTGTGTGTATAGCGACCTCGACTTTTACTTCCTTGCTGCTATTGCAGAAAAAATAACAGGACAACGTATAGATAAATATGTAGAAGAACAGTTTTACAAACCACTTGGTTTGAAAAACATCACTTACAATCCGCTGAAGCGATTTAAGGAAACAGATATTGCACCTACGGAAAATGATATCTTCTTCCGCCATCAGCAGATAAGGGGTTATGTACATGATCAGGGTGCTGCTATGCTGGGTGGTGTGGCGGGCCATGCAGGTGTATTCTCCACTGCTAATGATCTTGCAGCCATCTTCCAGATGTTGCTGAACAAAGGCACTTACAAAGGACAGCGCTATTTCAAAAAAGAAACGGTTGAGAAGTTTACTGCCTACAACTCACTCATCAGCCGTAAAGGACTTGGCTTCGATAAGCCTAAAGAAGACAAAGACGATGGGGGTCCTGCGGGCAATAGGTGCAGCGGTTATGCATTCGGTCATCAGGGCTTTACAGGTACTTGTGCGTGGGCAGACCCTGCAACGGGTATCGTATTTGTATTCCTGTCAAACAGGGTAAGCCCTTCGGCAGATAACAACGGCATCAATCGCCTGAGTGTACGCACTATTGCGCAGGACTATATCTACGAGGCACTAGGCTTTGGCATCAACCACGAACGCTCTGTTGTTTACAAAACACAGTCTACACAAAACAAATAACTATTATATATCTACACTGCTAAGCTTTTAGCCATTAAAGCTATCTTTGTCCGCACAATTAGCTCGTATGCAATTCGACAAAAGCGGTCTTGATAATTATAAACTGATAGAACTATATAGCGAACTGGTTCGTCCACGCATGATAGAGGAGAAAATGCTTGTTCTCCTTCGTCAGGGGCGCATCAGCAAATGGTTTAGCGGCATCGGGCAGGAAGCAATTTCTATTGGTGCTACCATGGCGCTGGATAGTGATGAATATGTAATGCCGCTGCACCGCAACCTTGGTGTGTTCACCGCCCGCAAAATGCCGTTCGATAAACTCTTCATGCAATGGCAGGGCAAGAAAGAAGGCTTTAGTAAAGGTCGTGAGCGCTCATTTCACTTTGGTGCAAACGAGTATCACATCTGTGGTATGATATCGCATCTGGGTCCGCAACTGGCTATTGCAGATGGTATTGCGCTGGCACACAAGCTGCGTAAAGAAAATAAAGTATCTGTTGCCTTCAGTGGCGATGGTGGTACCAGCGAGGGCGATTTTCACGAAGCACTGAATGTGGCTGCTGTATGGGGGTTGCCTGTTATCTTCATTATAGAGAACAATGGTTATGGCCTCAGCACACCTGTCAACGAGCAGTTTGTTTGTAATCAACTGGCCGACCGTGCTATTGGCTATGGCATGAAAGGCATTACCATAGATGGTAATAACATACTTGAGGTTTATAAGACTATCAAAGAAGCACGCGAGTATTGCATTACAGAACAGAAGCCGATACTGGTAGAGTGTATGACCTTCCGTATGCGTGGCCACGAAGAGGCCAGCGGCGTGAAGTATGTACCGAAAGAGCTGTTTGAAGAATGGGGCAAGAAAGACCCTGTTGCCAACTACGAGGCATACCTGTTGCAGCAAGGCATTCTTACAGAAGCCATCATACAAGAGATACGCGACAGAATACAACAAGATATAGAAGCAGGCCTTGCTACAGGTTTTGCAGCAGGCGCTGTTGTAGCAGATACTGCAGAAGAAATGGCCGACGTATATGCACCCGGCGCTGTTACCACAACAGCACCTTCAACAAGTGCTAAGTCTGAAAAGAAATTCATACAAGCCATCAGCGATGGTTTGAGGCAGTGCATGGAAAAGCACGACAACTTTGTACTGATGGGACAGGACATTGCAGAGTATGGTGGTGCATTTAAAGTAACAGATGGTTTTGTAGCACAGTTTGGCAAAGAGCGTGTACGCAATACACCACTTTGCGAAAGTGCTATCGTGGGTACTGCACTCGGCCTTTCTATCAAGGGTTATAAATCTATGATGGAAATGCAGTTTGCCGATTTCGTAACAGTAGGCTTCAACCAGATTATAAACAACCTTGCCAAGATACACTACCGCTGGGGGCAGAATGCCGATGTGGTAGTACGCATGCCAACAGGTGGCGGTGTGGGCGCAGGCCCTTTCCACTCGCAAAGCAACGAGGCATGGTTTACACATACACCGGGACTGAAAGTAGTATACCCATCTACACCCGAAGATGCAAAAGGCTTGCTGATAGCGGCTATCGAAGATCCTAATCCTGTTATGTTCTTCGAGCACAAAGCACTGTATCGCAGCATCAGCGGCATGGTACCTGACGATTATTATACCATTGAAATAGGCAAAGCCCGCCACGTGCAGGCAGGTGAAGACATCAGCATCATTACCTACGGTAGCGGTGTGCACTGGGCTACAGACTATGCAGCACAGCACCCTGATGTATCTATCGACATTCTTGACCTTCGCTCATTACTACCAATAGACTACGATGCAGTACGCGCAGCTGTGCAACGCACAGGCAAGGTATTGCTGCTACACGAAGACACAATGTTTGGTGGCATTGGTGGTGAGCTTGCTGCATGGATTTCGGAGAACTGCTTCGAACTGTTGGATGCACCGATAGTGCGTTGTGCAAGCCTTGATACACCTGTACCATTTGCTATAGAACTGGAACAGAACTTCCTTGCAAAAGGCAGGCTGCACGAAAGTGTACAAAAACTGATGGCTTACTAATACTTTATTACTTTAGTAGAAGAATTCATACATACCATGCGTTCATTCAATCTCATAATAGTAGCAGGTGCATTGCTGTTGCAGGCATGCGGCAACGACCAGCCAAACAAAGGCAAGCCTATAGTACTGGGCGATCCTGCTACCATCGTTACAGAAGCGGACTCTCAATACCTGCAAGACTTTGTAGCAGACATCAAACCTGTTGAGAAACCTGTTGTTGAAGCACCTGCTGAAGACACTGCTGCTAAAGCACCGGCAGAGGCTCCTAAACAAGAACCTGTAAAAGCTGAAGAGCCAAAGAAAGAAGAACCTAAACAAACAGCTGCTGCCCCTTCGCCAAAAGGCAACGGGCTGAAAGTAGAGTTTAAAGAGATAAGCCTGTTGATACCAAACATCAACACGCGTACTTACAAACAGCAAGACACGAAGAAAGCCAATGGTGCTACTTACGAACTGATAAGCGGCAACCTGGCAGGCAACCAGATAAAAGCAGGTGGTGGCAATGTAATCAAGATTGCACAACGCTACCAAACGGTAATAGCGGTGAAGACAGATATGGGTACACTGGTGCTGGAGTCGCTGAGCCGTACTACAGACTGGCAAAACCTGAAAGGTGGTAACAATACCTTTAGTATAAGCGGTCTGGAACAAGGTCAACTGCAATACATAAAAGCAGGGTCTGCTGCCATCAAGAATGCTGTAACACGTGCTGCACGCAACAAACGTATGAGCCGCGCTAACGAACAGAAATGGCAGAAGGCTATCAGCCGTGTACGTGATGCGAATGACAGGCCACTGGTAGTAGTATTGCGCAGTGTGATGTGGAAGATAGAAGGCAAAGACGCATCAGGCAAGCCTTACCAAAAACAACTGAGATTAGATATTCCACTTAAATAAGAAAAGCCCCGAATTGCTCGGGGCTTTTTCTTTTAGTCTATTGTTGCTATACACTTCAGCTCTATAGCTATGGGTGTAGGCAGTGAGTTTATCTCTACCGTTGTGCGGCATGGTTGATTGTCTTTGAAGTACTCTGCATATATCTCGTTGTACGTTGCAAAGTCGCGCTTCATGTTTACCAGAAATACGGTAACGTCTACCAGCTTGTCCCAGCTGCTGCCACTTTCTTCCAATACTATCTTCACATTGTCAAATACATTGCGGCATTGCGCTGCAAAGTCAAACTCAAGGAAGTTGCCATTCTTATCCAACTTCAATCCCGGAATCTCATTTGTAACAGTACGTGGGCCTATGCCCGAAAGAAACAGCAGGTTGCCTACACGGCGTGCATGCGGATACAATCCTACCGGTGCCGGTGCTTTATCTGTAGATATACGTTCGCTCATAATTATATTAAAAGTAAAAAGTCAAAAAAAGTTTATAAATCAATACACACATTCTTTACATCCGTGAAAAACTTCAGGGCATCCCAACCACCTTCGCGGCCAACGCCTGAGTTCTTGAACCCACCAAATGGTGTACGCAAATCGCGCAGCAACCAGCAGTTTACCCAAATGATGCCACTGTGTACTTTTGCAGCAACACGGTTAGCGCGGCTTACATCCTGTGTCCATATAGTAGCAGCAAGGCCATATTCGCTGCAGTTTGCCAGCTCCATAGCTTCATCTTCTGTTTTGAAAGACTGTATCGTTACCACAGGGCCAAATATCTCTTCCATATTGGTACGGCAGTTTGGTCCAAGCCCTTCAATAATTGTCGGCTCTATGAAATAACCATTTTCGCAACGTCCTGTACCTTTTATAGCATTGCCACCCAGCAGTATTTTACCGCCTTCCTGCTTTGCCAGTTCTATACAGCTCATCACTTTATCAAAGTGCATCTTACTAACCACAGCGCCTTGACGGCTGTTATCATCCAGTGGGTCGCCCACAGTAAGTTTCTTAGCCTTCTCAATAAACTCTGCTTTGAATTTTTCGTAGATGCTTTCTTCTACCAATATGCGGCTACCACACAGGCATATCTGCCCCTGATTGGCAAATGAAGATTGCAGTGTTGTACGCATCATCTTTTCCCAATCGCAATCGGCAAAAATGATGTTCGGGTTTTTGCCACCCAGCTCCAGCGATATTTTTTTGAACATCGGCGCAGCTACTGCAGCTATTTCTTTACCCGCACGTGTACTACCGGTAAATGATATGGCTTTTATTTCAGGGTGTGATACAATAGCCGAACCGCAGTTAGGACCATTGCCATGCAATATATTCAGCACACCTGCAGGAAGGCCTGCTTCTTTACATATCAGGCTCAACAGGTAGCCCGTCATTGGTGTTACTTCACTTGGCTTAGATACTACGCAATTACCCGCAGCCAATGCAGGTGCTATCTTCCATGTAAAGAGATACAGCGGCAGATTCCACGGAGAGATACAACCCACCACACCAATAGGCTGGCGCAGTGTATAGTTGATAGTTCCGTTTTCCATATTGTGGCTTTCGGTAGCAAAGTGCATCAGCCCTGTTGCAAAAAAGCGGAAGTTGCTGGATGCACGCGGTATATCTACACGTTTGCTCAACCACAGCGGCTTACCATTATCGTTTGTTTCTGCCAGTGCCAGTGCGTCCAGATGCTGGTCTATCAGCTCGGCAATGCGGTTCAGTATACGAAACTTCTCTTCAGCAGGCGTAGTACTCCATGCAGGGAAGGCAGCTTTGGCAGCAGCTACCGCATCTTCCACATCTTGCGCAGTGCTATCAGGGATGTAGCTATATACATCGCCCGTTGCAGGGTTTACATTGTCTATGTATTTACCATTGGCTGGCGCTTTCAATTCGCCACCTATGTAGTTCAGTATCTTTTCAGGAGCTTTCAAATCCATTTTGCAAAGGTAATGGCTATGTAGATTATATCTTTGATTTATTAGCTATTGGTTAAAAATGTTGCAGTTTGTTGCAGATTTTACAGAGATTCAGCATTTGTAACATTTACTAACTCATCAGCATACACCGTTTTCAATAGCAAATATACTCATTAATTTTTATTAATTAATATACATGGTGCGACAATTGACCAAATGGTTATATATTCATATTTTGGCATGCAAATTGTTATTCAATACTAAATTCTTTGTATGAAAACTAAGTACCTATTGCTCCTGCTATTGATGACAGGCATTGGTTGCAATGACGATAAAGAGGTTTTTCTTTATGAGCGCCCTTCATTTTCAATAATCGATATTTACAACAACAGAGTACTGGCCGAAAACGATTCGGTTATATACAGCAACATGACTTTGCAGCTCAAAATGGCTGTGACAAAATTCAGCGTAGGTATCGGTATGCCACGTAGCAATAAAGCTTATGCAATGATGCGCAAGGATGAAAGTGAACTTGCACCCGGCGAAAAGATAAAGGCTTTCAAAATCATAAACCTGTATGACTATAATACAAAGTTTAAAGCCGGGGCAGACATTACAGACAGCTGTGTGATAAAAGAAGGTAACAGCACATATGACAGGAAATCGCTAATTGCCAGGATGAACAAAACCTACAGCGATATATATATAGGAAGCGGCACATTGCAGGGGCTTAATATTACTATCAAAAACCCGCCATCTGTACAAAGCCCGCAACGTTTTGCAATTGTGTTTGAAACAGAAAATCAATCAGTACTTACAGACACTACACGTCTATTCACTATAAAACTCTGATAACTATGTACAAAAAAGTACTTACTACAGCATTATTACTTGCATCAGTTTTCAATAATAATATACATGCACAACCTAAGGGTAAGGGTAAAGCATCTACAAGGTTTTATATAACGGGAGCTGCAGATTTTCAATCGAATGGATATGATGTAGATACAAAGACTCCGCAGGAAGGTATTACAGTAGGAGAAAACCCTCCACAAGACGGATTGCTTCGATGCAAAGACAATGTTGGTGGCAGAATTGGTGTTGAAATGGTACGATACACTAAGTACAAACTATTTATAGCTGCAGGTTTCGATTTTCGCATATCACCACAAAAAGTATCGTTGGTGTATAACGCAAACGAAAACGGATTTACAAACAGCAGCTATACGATGAATGAAGAATACAGTTTTGTAAACTACTCTATGGACTGGAAATTCAGACTGGGTATGGCTATACCCATGCCAGGCAAAAGAAACGCACTTGATATAGCTATAGGGCCTGTATTCAACATCCCATTCAATGGTAAAGACAATGGATGGGGTAATGCCGTATATGCGCAGACAGATGAAAACAGTCCGTACAAAAGTCTTGTCATGTATCAGCAAATTGGCTGGGGAAGCAGAAAGTATAAGGATAATGAAACCACACTGTTTCCGCTGAATCTGCTGGCAAATATTCAAATTGGTTATCGGTTTTTGCCATCAACATTTTTACCCCGCAAAAACTTCAGGGTAGGTATAGATTTCAATGCACGCTTGGTTGGCAATTATAACAACCATATAGAGATAACCACTTTTGATGCCAACAGGAAATCCAGAGGCACACAAAAGTTTGATGACGCAATGATTACACTGGGTTTGTTTGCAGCGTTAGAACTGTAAACCCATTCGTTGTTTAAATGCAGGCTTCAGCAAGTCTTTCAGTTGACTGTATGGTAAGAACAATGTGATGATACCATCGGCATAAGAAGCTATCTCGTACGGATTGTAAACAAAATTGATACCGGTTGGGGTAATGCAGATATTACCATTTGGCAATACCTTATCTGTCAGCAGGCGATCTTCAAATGTTTCTGTGGGTGCCATAGCAAAATAGCGGCGTGCTTCCTGATCAAGTAACAGGTTCAGTTTATTGCTGTCTACTGTCATTACATCTTCTATCTTCCACACACGCTTTTGTTGCATGTCTATATTCATGTAGCTGACACCATAGTTGCCATGCGCACCACCCGTATACTCGCTGCCAGACATTTCCATCACCAGCCAGTAATTATCGTTGAAAATAACATCCATCGCCACACCGCTATAGTAGTTATTCGATGCCATCATCAGTGAACTTTCAGTTGTATCCTCACCTATCGTTTCTCTATACCATACTGCATATGCTGCTATCTGCTTTTTCACACAGTCTTCTATTGTAATAGCGTTGAGGCTATCCGCGCCTAATTCTTGCATTATCAGCTTTTCTATAAACTGAACATCTTCATTCTTCATAGCACTGCTACCGCGTAGCAGTTTGTAAGCAATAGTTGCAACAGGTTCTGGCCTATCTACTTTATATCTTATAGAGTCTTCTTTTTCCCAAATGTTCAGTTGATAACTACCTGCAGGATATTCTTCTTTCAGGTTAATATCATATATCTTACTACCGTCAGGACTTGTCCATTTACCAGTTATGGTATTGTCTTTCAATAGTATTTTCCAAGTGGCCTCTCTTTCATCTGCACGGCTGGCAGGTGGCTCAGCTACCAAGTAGCCATCTGCTATGGTTGTATCTTTTGTGAAGTATATACCGATGGGCTTCCCTTGCTTTATGTAATAGTAAGTACCGGAAAGTGCACCATTGTCTGATGACAAATGCAACACAACTGGTTGCCCAGCTATTGTACCACTGTAGCGCTTGTAATAGGTGTTCTTATCTATCGTTACATCGCTTTGATTTACAAGTTTTTGTTGCTGTACATTATTATCGCAAGATGCCAATAAACAGCTAAAAAACACTAAATACAGCCATTTCATACGCTATTATTTCCTTTCTTGTAAAGATAGCTTTTAAAAAACAGTGCGCTTTAACCTAAACTTAAAGTTCTTGCCTATACAGTCTAATAAGCCCAGTCTATATATGTATAGTAATACTATCATTCTGTTTAATATTACTATCAACATCTTATAAACTCGCTTAAACACTTGTCATTTCATTTCAAGTTTTGTGTGAACTAGAAAAAAACCTTCAACAAAAAATCTGCACGCCATGTTATTCCCTTTACAAAAACAATATAACATGACTTACAGAAAACTATTACTCACCACATCTGCCGTGCTATCAATGGGAGTAGCAATGGCACAACCTGCTAAAATTCAGGTTATTCATAATTGTGCAGATAGGGCTGCAGACACTGTAGACATCTGGGTAAACGGGCCTACAACAACAAAGTTGGAGAATGTACCTTTCAGGACAGCTACTGCGTATCTTTCACTGAATGCAGGTGTTTATAATATTGGTATTGCGCCAAAAACGAGTACAGTTGTTACAGACACTTTCTACAATCTGAATGCTTCATTAGCAGCTAATGGTAAATATGTTGCTGTAGCAGGTGGTATTGAAAGTGCGACAGGCTACAATCCTACACCGCCACTACGCATCAGCGTATTTGCAACCGCAAGAGAAACAGCAGCCAATGGTGCTAATACAGACCTGTTGATTATGCACGGTAGTACAGATGCACCAACAGTAGATGTGCGCTCTGGAACAAGCACATTGGTAAATGATATCGCTTTCGGTTCATTCTCCAGCTATGTAGAATTGCCAACAGCAGATTATAAAGTGCGTATTACTACAAATACAGGCGCAACTACAGTACAAACATATAGTGCCCCATTACAAACATTAGGCCTCGGAGGTAAATCGATTGTAGTTCTTGCCTCAGGATTCCTGAATCCTGCTAATAACAGCAACGGCCCTGCATTTGGTTTGTACGTTGCATTGCCTACGGGTGGAGCATTGGTACCACTACCTACAACTACGGCAGAAGTATTTGCACGTGTTCAAGCCATACACAACTGTGCAGACAAAGCAGGCGACAGCGTAGACGTATACCTGAACGGAACAAAGATCGCAGACAATTTCGCTTTCAGGACAGCTACTGAGTTTTTAGATGTACCTGCTAAAACACCTATCAATGTAGGTATTGCGCTGAAAAATAGTACCTCTGTTGCTGATACGTTCTATAACCTGAATGCAACACTTGACTCAGGTGGCAGGTATATTCTTACAGCTAACGGTATCGAAAGTCCTACAGGTTATTCTCCGAATCCTGCATTCAGGCTCAGCGTATTTGGTCCTGCAAGAGAATTAGGTAGCAACAGCGTAAATACAGACTTATTGGTAATGCATGGCAGTACAGATGCGCCTGCGGTAGATGTGCGCTCCGGTAGCAGTGTATTGGTAAATGATATTGCTTTTGGTAATTACAGTAGCTATTTATCGTTGCCTACCAGCAACTATACAATCAGCATCACAGATGCTACGGGTGCTACAACGGTAAAAAGCTATTCTGCGCCACTGCAAACACTTGCTTTGCAAGGACAAGCTATTACAGTGCTGGCATCAGGATTCCTGACACCTGCCAATAACAGTAATGGAGCAGCATTTGGATTGTACGTAGCATTGCCTACAGGTGGTGCATTGGTACCATTACCTACAGCAACAACAAGCATCAATAATGTAGCAGCAAAAGGTCTTGCTTTCAGCATAGCACCAAATCCTGCAAACAATACAATTAGCATCAACGGTATGGATGTAAACAGCAATGTAAATATTACTGTTACAGATATTTCAGGGCGAGTGGTTAAATCGGTTAATAATACAGGGGCACAAATCAACATCAGCGATTTAAACAGTGGGGTTTATTTCTTGAGGGCAGACAATGGTGTAGAGCAAGGCGTACAGCGATTTGTTAAACTGTAGTTGTTTTTGTGATTGGGTATGTGATGAGTAAGGGCACCTTTCAAGGTGCTCTTACCTTTTATAGTACATCCGATATTGTTCCTTTCTTTCCGTTGATGATAAATTCATCACCTGCTTTTTTGCCTTTCAGTTGCATACCAAGCGGAGCGTCTATAGATATGGCATAGTAGGTCTGCCCATTTGCGACCAACTTACCTGCGCTGATGGCAATGTAGTAATTGCCCGATGTTGTTGTAACAATGCTACCGGGTATTATGATGTCAGAAGCTGTATCAATTGCTATCCTATCCAACACATCCATTTGTTTGCGTAGTTGCAATAGGCGTGCATTGTTCAGGTCTATATCCTGCTGCATCATTTCGCGGGCTGTTTCATATTTATCGCCTGCACTGCTCTTAGTTTCATTACGTGCAGCCTCGCGCGCATCTGCAATTACAGCCTCTGCATTTTGGATGTTATTATCCAGATAAGCACGGCAGCGGTTATGTAGCTGTTGTTTCAAGAGCATTATCAAATATATACAACGAAAACTATTGTATCCTATGTCCGCGTACGGTATCTAAACGCCCTGAATGATTACTAATATACCCGAAAACAAAATCCATACTGTCTTTACTAACAAAACCTCCAAATGATACAGGGACCTTACTTCCCAAATCTTTATAGATTTTACCTTTCTTATCTATTCCCAGTTTATAATACACTTTATCGTCCGGATAGTAGAATGTTATTTCAGGGACATAGTATAGTTTTACACTTCCTAAAGGGGCATGATCGTAAGTCCATACCATAGAGTCTTCTTTCTTGTAATCTACTCTTAAAAATGTCTTATAAGTCGTATCATTCCTAAAAACTCCTGTAGTCCAACCTTCAGAGTATATTCTTACTTCAAAAACTCCTTTATACTGTTCTCTGAAATCTACAGTATCAATTAAAGTGTCGTTTATTGGCACAGGGGAGGTAGATACATTTTTTTTGCAGGCAATACCAAATGATGTAAATGCAAATGCGACGATGATAATACTAAAAGGTTTCATATAGGTTATTTATTACGAATCAATGTACAATTATCATACCAACATAGCATTTTTATGTCATAAAAAGTAAAGGCTACCATTTGGTAGCCTTACTTGATTTGCGATCTATAATCGATGGGTTAGAAACTATTAGCTGCAACCTGTTGTTGTACCACAGTTAGGGCACATGTAGCAGGTACCGTTTCTCAGGGTGATGTTGCCACAGTTGCGGCATACGGGTGCATCGGCACTGGTTCCCATCATCTTCTTAATATCTGCAGTTTTATCTGCTGTTGCTGCCACCGGTTTTGGTGCAATGTTTACATTCTTTTGCGTTTGTGCAGTTGGCGCAGGTGCTGTTACGCGTACCTGAGAAAGTTCCTGTTGACCGGCGTTTGCATCATCTTCTTCCTGTTGTTGCATACGCTCAGGGTCTTGTACGTGTACCAGATCATTACGATCAAGGTATTCATAAGCCAACAAACGGAATACAAAGTCAAGTACCGATGTTGCAGACTTGATATTCGGGTGTTCTACAATACCAGCCGGTTCAAAACGGGTGAATGTAAACTTGTCTACGAATTCATCCAGCGGCACACCATACTGAAGGCCTATTGATACTGCTATGGCAAAGCTGTTCATCAAGCTACGCATGGTAGCACCTTCTTTCGCCATATCCAGGAATATTTCACCCAGTGTACCATCACCGTATTCGCCTGTACGTACAAACAATGGTTGTCCGCCAACTTTTGCTTTGATGGTATAACCACGGCGTTTAGCAGGCAATTGTTTACGTTCTACGATACGGCTCAGTTCGCGTTTCAGTTTCGTATCAGGGCTTGCCTGTACGCGTTTGCTCACTTCTTCCAGCAGTTCGTCGATAGTGAGTTTACCCATATCAACAATCACGCTGTCTTCAGCAGTAGCTTCTGCTTCTTTTGTTTCTTCTTTTTTCTTTTTATCGCTCTTGTTGCTCAGTGGTTGACTCAGTTTAGAACCATCGCGGTACAACGCACAAGCTTTGATACCCAACTGCCAGCTTAGCATGTAGCAGTCTTTGATTTCATCTACAGTAGCTTCGTTTGGCAGGTTGATAGTTTTAGATATCGCACCACTGATGAATGGTTGTGTAGCACCCATCATACGTATGTGGCCGTGTGCGTGGATGTAGCGTTCGCCTTTCTTACCACATTTGTTTGCACAATCAAAAACAGGCAGGTGTTCTTCTTTCAGGAATGGCGCACCTTCTATCATCATTGTACCACACACATAATCGTTTGCAGCTTCTATCTGCTCATCGCTAAAACCTAATTCTTCCAGCAGATTGAAGTCAGGAGCAAAGTATTGTTCAGGTGTGAAGCCGAGGCGTTTCAGACACTCTTCGCCAAGATTGTACGCGTTGAATACAAAACCTATTTCAAATGCGCTTTCTACAGAAGCATCCAGTTTTTTCAGTTCATCTGCAATAAAGCCTTTTTCGCTTAGTGTCTCGTGGTTGATGTACGGAGCACCTGCAAATGTTGCATGGCCTTTTGCATACTTAACAATAGCATCTGATTGCTCAGGTGTATAACCCAGTTTCTTCAGTGCAGTTGGTATAGATTGGTTGATGATTTTGAAATAACCACCACCAGATAGTTTTTTGAATTTAACCAGCGCAAAGTCAGGCTCGATACCTGTGGTATCGCAATCCATTACCAGGCCGATAGTACCTGTAGGTGCAATAACAGTAGCCTGCGCATTGCGATAGCCATGTTTTTCACCCATTTGCACAGCATCGTCCCATGCTTTAGTTGCTGCTTTCAGCAAGTAGTCAGGGCAATACTTAGCATTGATGCCCATTGGTTTTGTTTCCAGACCTTCGTAAGCATCAGCAGCATCGTATGCAGCAGCACGGTGGTTGCGCATTACACGCAGCATGTGTTTTTTGTTTTCGTTGTAGCGAGGGAATGCACCCAGTGCAGCAGCCATCTCTGCAGATGTTTTATATGCCACACCATTCATGATAGCGGTGATAGCACCTGCTATAGCGCGTGCTTCTTCACTATCATAAGCAATACCACTCACCATTAGCATAGAGCCGAGGTTTGCATAACCCAGACCCAGCGTGCGGTAGTCGTAGCTCAGCTGTGCCACTTCCGGAGAAGGGAACTGTGCCATCAGTACAGATACTTCCAGTACTACTGTCCACAGGCGTGTCATGTATTCAAAACCTGCTACATCAAATGTGCTTGTTTCTTCGTCGAAGAAACGACGCAGATTGAGTGATGCCAGGTTACATGCTGTGTTATCGAGGAACATGTATTCTGAACATGGGTTTGATGCACGGATAGGACCACCTTCAGGACATGTATGCCATTCGTTGATGGTAGTATCGTACTGTGTACCGGGGTCAGCACAACGCCATGCAGCATAAGCTATCTTATCCCACAGTGCATTTGCAGATATTGTCTTCATTGTTTTGCCGGTGCTGCGGGCTTTCATTTCCCAATCTTCACCATTAGCAAGACGACGGAAGAATTCGTTCGGAACACGAACAGAGTTATTTGAATTTTGGCCGGATACTGTGCGGTAAGCTTCGCCTTCATAGTCTGATGCATAACCTGCAGCTATCAGCGCAGCTACTTTCTTTTCTTCTTCTACTTTCCAGTCAATGAATTCTGTTATTTCAGGGTGGTCAAGATCCAGACACACCATCTTAGCAGCACGGCGTGTAGTACCACCACTTTTAATAGCGCCTGCAGCACGGTCACCTATTTTCAGGAAGCTCATCAGGCCGCTTGATGTACCGCCACCACTTAGTTTTTCACCTTCGGCACGAATACCTGAGAAGTTTGTACCAACACCTGAACCGTATTTGAAGATACGCGCTTCACGTACCCACAGATCCATGATACCACCTTCGTTTACCAGATCATCATCTACACTCAATATAAAACATGCGTGTGGCTGAGGACGCTCGTATGCATTTTTAGAACGCTCCAGTTTGCCTGTTATCGGGTCTACATAATAGTGACCTTGTGCTTTACCATCTATACCGTAGCTGCTGTGCAGACCTGTATTGAACCACTGTGGTGAGTTTGGCGCGCAGCTTTGCAGCAGTATACTGTATATCAGCTCGTCATAAAATACTTTAGCATCCGCAGCAGATGCAAAGTATCCGTACTTATCGCCCCATACCATCCAGCAATTAGCAAGACGATGTGCTACTTGCTTGATAGAAGTTTCGCGGCCTGTAGTGCCATCTGCCTGTGGTACACCTGCCTTACGGAAGTACTTCTGTGCAAGAATATCTGTAGCTATCTGAGACCAGTGCTTTGGCACTTCAACATCCGTCATCTCAAATACTTTCTCACCGTTCGGGTTGCGAATTACCGATGTGCGGTAATCGTACTCAAACATATCAAACGGGCTAACGCCATCTTTTGTGTAGTGGCGGTTGAACTGCAAGCCGGCTCCTTGCTTATTCGTTTTTGCTGCTGCCATATGGGTAAAATATTTTGTTAAAGAATTATAAAAAATCGAGGTTGAGAAAGCGAAAATATCTAAAACCACATTGCTTGGGAAAATAAGTATTCAACCCTTTGTGGATAACCTTACTTACATCAGTTAAACCCTTATCAGGGGCTGATTTTCAAAGATATACACACTGTACGGGGACAACTTTATTTTGACATTCTGAAAGGGAATTTTTATATTCTTTTATAGCCGATTAATACAAATATAAAAGCCCCGCACTTGCGGGGCTTTTACTATAAATATTTACATAAGAATTAGTCTATAACAAGGCGCTGTACTTGTTTTGCACCATCTGCAGTACGCAGTTCAACCACATATACACCACGAGCCTGATTGCTCATATCGATGTCTTGTGTAAATGTACCGCCATTGTGTTTCACTAGTTTCTGCATTACAGTTTGTCCTGTGATGTTTGTAATGTTAATAGTAACATCATTCAGCGCAGCAGCACTATTGAATTGCAGGCGGAATTTGCCAGTAGTAGGATTCGGGTACAAGCCAAAATCTTCAATGCTACCAACAGCACTTACAGATGCCGGGAAGTTCCTGTGGAACATAACCATCAAATCTTCCGTTTCGCCAGATGTATAAGAGCCACAAGCCAAATCTGAAGGATTGTTTGGTGCTATATCATTATTCAATATCACACGCATACCTGTTGGTACATCCGTGATAATTTTATTAGGAATAGTGATGTTATCTACTATCGTAAAGTTGCCTACACTAGTGTAGCCTGTATATACTCTTTCATAAGGAGCATCATATTCCTTATTATTATTGAAGTCCATAAACACAGTAATCTTAGCATCTGCATGCACAGCTGTGCGTTGTGTATGATATACTGTCAGTTGATATGTGCTATCAACAAACAGCAGTACAGGTGCATCGTCGGTATGGTCTGTACGTTTTTCCTGTGCTACAGGATTCAGCAAGTGTGCGCCACCAGTATTTGTGTTGAATGTAGAGAATATAATACCACCAATATCGCTGCTATCTTTAGGATTGCTTGAATTCTTCGGATTACCACCTATTGCCTGGCTGTAGCAATAGCATTTATAGCCCGGACGCGCATCAATCTTCAGCGGTGTAGTATATGTTGTATCCTTAGAAGGTGTACAAATCATACGTACTTTATAATATAATGGCTGCCCATTAAATATACGCATCAAAGTATCTTTTGATGTGCTGTTAGTAATAGAAGACCAAATAATGTTATCGCCTGATACCATCCAGCTTTTTACCAATTCAGATTTTGTAGAATCGTAACCGGCATTTTTAGTTATATAGTCATAACCAGAACACAGCGACACTTCAGAAGAAGTAAGCGTACCTGCATTTGCAGGACCTGAACATGGTTCGTATCTCATATCAACCAAATAATCTTCAACCTCACCTTCTGTCATACTAAAACCACAAGAGTCTACAGAAGATTTACTTACTATAACACGCATACCGGTAAGTCCAATCTGTGCTGTTGGTGGAACAATGAATGTATCTGTTTCAGTACTAGGTATCAGCGACGCACCATTAATCGTACGTGTCATTACTCTTTCACCCGGATCGAATGTACCATTACGGTCAAAGTCGATAAATACACCTATGTTTCCCGGAGTAAATGTTGAACCTGAGTTAATCTCAGTAACAAACATTCTGTATTTATTAATACCCGGATTACGGTACATTACAATAGGTTGGTTAGGTGCATACTGGAAGTTAGTGTACGTTTTGTTCGCAGTATTATTATTGAGCAATGGTGTTGAGTTACCATTATTAAGCATAGTATCTCCACGGTTTACATTTATTAATGTAACATTTCCTATATCCAAGCCTGTAGCTGTAGTAGGCGCTACATCACAATAACAATAATAGAATGGTGCTACATCAACTTTCCATGCAGATGTTGTGTATGATAATCCTGAGTTTGTACATGTAACAGTAGCACGATACCAACGCGGAGCGTTAGTAATAACATCTGTAACGGTATTAGTACCGGCACCTGTACCTGTATATGTAGTCCACGTTACGCCATCGTTAGATGATTCCCACAAAAATGTAAGACCTGATATAATACCTGTACCTGACAATGTAACTGTAAATGGTTTGCCAGGGCACGCAACATTTGGCCCTGCTATATCATAGTTTGGTGTACCTGTACATGGTATTAAACCCCACAAATAGCTTTGACCTGTAGCAGGTTTCGAACCAGTAATAGCAGTTACTGTGCTTGTACTAGGTGTAGGTGAAGCAGTTGTGTTTGGAAGGCTTTGGAAGTCTGTAGCGTTTTTACCAATACCGATAGCAGCACCCGCACTTGGCCAAGATGCGCCTGTTTCTTGTTGATAATGTACTTCTACAGCGCCACCCTCATATAGTTTATACTGGAAAGTCATTGCCGCACCTGCATAGCTCCAAGTACCCCAGTTCTTGAACTCCAGTGTAAACACACGATTTGGTGCGGTACCTGTAGTCAGGTAAGTTACAGGAGTTGTAGTAGCACTTGAGCCCATTGCATCGTGCCACATAGCAAAAACTACAGGGCCTATATTAGCAATGCCCCCTGAAGAGGCAGGATACGTAACAAAGGTATTAGCACCAAAACACATGTAACCATTAGTGTGCGCTGTAACATTATTATACGTCACGCCACAAAACGTAAACGGAAATCCTATAGGAATACCCGTCACATAAGTATCATCCCAACTAGTAAATGCAACAGGTGTACCTCCAGACAAGTAGTTAAAAGGCTTGTTTGAAGATACAAACGGATAAAGAGCTGCAGATGTTGGCAACTGCGCTTTTACAATTGTTGATGCCAAAATAAGGGCGGATAACAAAAAGAGGGTAAACCTGCTTTTTGTATTGGTTGCGTGTAAAAATTTTCGGATCATAAAATTTTCCTTATAACTTAAAATATAAATGTATACTAACCCAGTCCTTTTCTTGCGAAAAGAGACAACCGAAAGTTAGCAAAATTTCTGTAATTGCTAAATGTTTTGTAAAAAAATGACATATTCTGTCACTTATTTTATTAACTTTCAGATAAAGACATATCTAAAATTCTAAGATTTCTAACAAATCAGACAAAAAAGTTACTTTAGCACAAATTTTTAAACAATGCAGTTCCCTGACAATCTGAAGTACACTAAAGACCACGAATGGATATTACTGGAAGGTAATGTAGCTACAGTAGGTATTACTGATTTCGCACAACGCGAATTAGGTGATATCGTTTTTGTTGACATCAATGCAGTTGGCAAATCACTTGGCGCAAACGATACTTTCGGTACCGTAGAAGCAGTAAAAACAGTTTCTGATCTTTATTTGCCGGTTGCAGGTACTATTAATGAAGTGAATCCAGGTTTGGATGGCTCTCCTGAAAGTGTAAACGCTGATCCATATGGCGCAGGCTGGATGGTGAAAATGACTGTAGACAACACTGCAGATGTTGATGCACTGATGGATGCTGCAGCTTACAAAGCTTTGATAGGCGAATAATGCAATATACTGCTGCAAAGCGCAATAATATATTTACACAATATGCAAAGTCCATAGCTATACTATGGACTTTGCTCATTTTCTTCCTCTGCTTCATTCCCGGCAAAGACCTGCCCCACCTGAATATTCCGCTTGTAGATAAGTGGACGCACATGGTGTTGTTTGGCATGTTTACAATTTTCTGGCACAATACCGCGCGCAGCAATAGCTTTGGGCTGAAGCTGATACTGCTTATCATTGCTACATTTCTTGGTTGGTTGGTAGAATATGTGCAGGGACACTATGTACAAGGCCGCTCTCAGGATAATATGGATACGCTGGCCGATGCTATCGGCGGGTTGATAGGTATCATACTATTTACCTTGTATAGACGTTTTAACAAAAGCACAAAGAGCCAACGTGGCTAAGTTTATTTATTTTAGCGCATCCGCAAACAATTGTAATGATATACAGAAGTAAAGCGCCCTTACGCATTGGTCTGGCCGGTGGTGGCACAGATGTAAGCCCCTATTGCGATATATATGGCGGTGCTATACTGAATGCAACCATATCGCTCTACGCATATGCAAGTATAGAACCACTGCATATACCTGAGATAATCATTGAAGCTACAGACAGGAATGAGATTACTACCTGTGCACTGGCGAACGAGCTACCAATTGATGGTGTATTGACACTTGCCAAAGGTGCATACAACCATATCGTAAAAAAGTACGGTGCAGTACCAAGTGGCTTTAAGCTGACGACATTTGTTGACGCGCCAGCAGGCAGCGGGCTTGGCAGCTCTTCCACTTTGATGGTTGCGATAGTAGGTGCATTTGCAGAATGGCTGAAACTACCACTGGGCGAATATGATATTGCACATCTTGCTTATGAGATAGAACGCGAAGACCTTGCCATGGCAGGTGGTAAGCAAGACCAATATGCGGCAACATTCGGTGGTGTCAACTTTATGGAGTTTTATGAAGGCGACAGGGTGATTGTAAACCCGCTACGCATCAAACAAAAACTGTTGTTTGAACTGGAGAATAATTTGCTGCTCTACTTCACATCTACCAGCCGCTTATCTTCAGACATCATAGAGGCACAGAGCAAGAACGTGAAAGATAAAAACGAGAAATCGATAGAGGCTATGCATCAACTGAAAGAGCAGGCCAATATGATGAAAGAAGCATTGCTGAAGGGTAACATCCATGACTTTGGTTCTATCCTTGATTATGGTTTCCGTTATAAAAAGCAAATGGCGCAAGGCATATCAAACGATGCCATGGATAACATATATAACACTGCACTGAACGCGGGCGCTACCGGGGGTAAGATAAGTGGCGCAGGTGGTGGTGGTTTTATGATGTTCTACTGCCCTGCCAATACACGCTATGCAGTACAGAAAGCGTTGCAGCAATTTGGCGGAGAGTTTCGTAACTATAGCTTCGTAGAGCACGGGCTGTCAACTTGGAGTATATAAGATGGAGTGTGTAGTACTGGCAGGCGGTTTGGGCACAAGGTTGCAGAGCGTAATAGGTCTGTACCCTAAGTGTATGGCGCCCGTTAATGGCAAGCCTTTTCTGCATTATATATTCAGCTATCTGCAAACGCAGGGCTGCACACGCATCATACTATCGCTGGGTTTTAAACATGAAGTAATAACAGATTGGCTGCAAACAGAACAATGGTCTTTTGCAGTAGATTATGTGATAGAAGAAACACCACTTGGCACAGGTGGAGGCATCAGCCTGGCACTTACAAAAGCTACGGAAGAAGATGTAGCAGTACTGAATGGTGATACGATGTTTCGTGTAGATGTGCGAGAGATGTTTGCACATCACATAGCAAAAAATGCTGCCACTACGTTGGCGCTGAAACCCATGCAGGAATTTGAAAGGTATGGTGTGGTAAGAACAAATGAAGAAGATTGCATCACCGCATTTGAAGAAAAGAAATACTACAGCGAAGGATTGATAAATGGCGGTGTGTACATTGTAAAAAAAGCAGCACTTGTTGCAAAACAACTACCCGAAAAGTATTCTTTCGAGAAAGATTATTTTGAAGCGTATGTGCACGAAGGCAAGATGTATGGATTTGTTAGCGATGCATATTTTATAGACATAGGCATACCAACAGACTACGAAAAAGCACAGGAAGATTTTAAAACAGTATTGTAAATGAATATAACCATCATAGGCTCTGCACATCCGCTGCGTGGCGGCGGCATCGCTACCTTCAACGAGCGCATGGCAGAAGTATTGCAGGAGCAGGGCCACAAAGTGGTGATATATTCTTTCTCACTCCAGTACCCTTCGTTTCTCTTCCCGGGTAAATCGCAGTTTACAGACGAGCCTGCGCCAAAAGGATTGGAGATACGCAGTGTTATCAATTCTGTGAACCCGCTGAATTGGTTGAGCGTTGGTAATCGCATCAAAAAAGAAAAGCCCGACCTTATCATTGTACGCTATTGGCTGCCGTTTATGGGGCCATGCTTCGGTACTATTCTGCGCAGGGTTCGTAAAAACAAACACACTAAAATTGTAGCCATTACAGACAATGTAATACCGCACGAGCATCGCCCGGGCGATATGGCTTTTACCAAATACTTTCTGAAAAGTGCGGATGCTTTTCTTGCCATGAGCAAGGATGTACTGAAAGACTTGAAGCAGTTTACAGACAAGCCTTCTGTCTTCAGCCCGCACCCTGTGTACGATAACTATGGCAATGCGGTAAGCAGAGAAGAAGCATGCAAAAAACTGGGGCTGAACCCGAACGAAAAACACATTCTATTCTTCGGTTTTATACGCAAATACAAAGGGCTTGATTTATTGCTGGATGCTATGAAAGATGAACGCATCAAACAAGCGGGCATCAAGCTGATAGTAGCAGGAGAGTTTTATGGTGATGGTGACAGTTACCTGCAACAAATACAAAACAATGGCATCGGCGATAGTGTAAAACTATTTACGGAGTTTATACCCAACGACGAGATTAAATATTACTTCTCTGCTACAGACCTTGTAGTACAACCCTACCGTACTGCCACGCAAAGCGGCATTACCCAAGTAGCTTACCATTTTGAAAAACCAATGGTAGTAACCAATGTAGGTGGCCTAGCAGAGGTAGTGCCCGATGGCAAAGTAGGCTTTGTTACAGCACCAGATGCTACAGAGATAGCTACAGCTATCCTGAAATTTTACGAAGCCAGCTCATTGCCCGATTTGAAAAACAACATAGCAACCGAGAAGCAAAAATATAGCTGGTCTACTTTGCTGAACAATCTGTTTGGCGTAGCAGGCTTAAAATAAACTACCTGCTTCTCCGGGTTTCTTTCTTCCTAAATGTTTGTATGCTTTTTCGGTAGCTTCCCTGCCGCGTGGTGTACGCATGATGTAGCCTTCCTGTATCAGGAATGGTTCATACACTTCTTCTATCGTACCGGCTTCTTCGCCCACAGCAGTGGCAATATTGTTGATACCCGTTGGCCCACCTTTGAATTTTTCTACCAGCGTACTCAGGATTTTATTATCCATATCATCCAGTCCGCTTTCATCCACATTCAGCGCACGAAGGCCATGCTCTACGATGGCAAGGTCTATCACACCATTGCCCAGTACTTGTGCAAAGTCGCGCATGCGGCGCAGCAAGCCGTTTGATATACGAGGCGTACCACGGCTGCGACTGGCTATCTGCATCGCCGCTTCAGATGTTACTTTTACATTCAGCAATCCTGCAGCGCGCATTACAATGCGTTGCAGTACTTCTGAGTTATAATAGTCGAGCCTCGACTTGATACCGAAACGGCTCAGCAACGGAGAGGTAAGCAAACCACTACGTGTTGTAGCACCTACCAATGTAAACGGGCTCAGATTTATTTGTACAGAACGAGCAGCAGGGCCGCTGTCTATCATGATGTCTATCTTGAAATCCTCCATAGCAGCGTAGAGGTATTCTTCTACAACGGTGCTCAAGCGGTGTATCTCATCAATAAACAATACATCTCTTGGTTCCAGACTAGTAAGCAAACCGGCAAGGTCTGCAGGTTTTTCTATTACGGGACCACTGGTTTCTTTAATGTTTACGCCTAACTCATTTGCTACAATGCGCGACAAGGTTGTTTTACCCAAACCGGGAGGGCCATGAAAAAGAACGTGGTCTAGTGATTCGCCGCGCAGGTTTGCTGCTTTAATGAATATACGCAGGTTTTCTACCAACTGTGGTTGTCCCGAAAAATCGTCAATAGACTGCGGGCGGATACTATTCTCGTATTCACGCTCCTGCGGGCTCAAATTATCTGTAGGCCTGATGTGCGACTGCTGCATAAGTATGCTAAAATTACTGAATTACCTGCTTGTGTCAGGCCTTATTTCTGTCACGCCAAAATTATTCGCCTTGTATTCTGATATCACCAACCCTTTTGCTTTCAATTCAGGAATGAATACCTCTGCATTATCGCCACCTGTTACAGAGTGCAATATTATGTAAGGCACTTTCTGTTTTTGTATAGTTGTATCATTTAGTAATGCATATGCATCCAGATGCCATGTTAATCTTGTTATATCACCGCAATGTATCACACCGGTTTTTTTATAATACTCGCACATAGAATACGGAGTTGTTACAAAAACATTCGTATGAGGGAATTTTTTGTCGATGTACATAAGTGCAGGTTTAATTTTTATATCCCATTTAGGAACTGCGGCTACAGAGTTTTTAAGCAACGCAAACAAGAATATAGCAGCTATCATGCCCGCACCGTACTTATATATTCTATTGTTGATAGCCAGTACAAATGCACTGATACCAATACTCATCAACATAATAATACCTGGAAATGCGTATAGAATAAACCTACCATAGAAAGGATATAAACTAAGTAACGACAGTACATAGCTGAGTGTAACCGGTAGCAAACCGAATATGAGTATATTATAATTCTTTCTTACGATGGCGATGATAATGCCCGCTATAAATAATGCTAAGATGATATAACCCATAAAATACGTGCTATCTACAAGAAACAGATCCTGCAAAAACACGTTGGGGAAGTATGTAGTCATGTAATTATTGAACTCAGGGCCGAAAAAAGGAGTAGGACAAAATGTCCACGCCCAGATTTCTTTCATGCCACTTGCATACGGATGATCGTGTACAAATATGAAATAATTAACCCCTATTGCCAGCAACCAAAACCCTAGTACAACCAGGTTTTTCAATGGCATTGTCAGCAGCTTCGTTTCATCCTTAATAATTTTCAGATTTTGTAAATAGTACGTGCCGATACACACCACTACCAACTGTGTAGAATTTGAAAAGAATGCCAAGGCACAACCCGACAAAATCAGCAATATATTCCTGTTTCTATCAACAAACCTGTTGGAGCTAAGTACAAGATAGCTGAGTACTATGTATGCAGAAACATCTATGGTGTATGGTTTCAGCTCTGATGCATAGTATACAAAAGATATATTGAGTGCATATATAAGAAATGCTATTAGCGCAGTAAGGCGTTGTTTGGTGAGCTCATATACTATGTAGTAAAACAGTGGCATTACTGCAATTGAGAATATAAAAGGCAATAACCTTAATGACATTTCGCCTAAACCGAAAATATGGGTAAATAGCTCTACACCCCAAAGGAAAAAAATAGGTGCACTTTGAAAATTTTCAAGTGGTTTTGTGAGATCTTTAAAACCCAGGTCAACAAAGTTGAGTGCCAAGTGTGCCTCGTCATGCCACAACGACCTGTTAATAAGATACTGATAAAACCTGAGTGCTAAACCGGCAAAAAGTATCAGCAGGAATAGGCCTTTGTATATTTTAGATAACTTATCAGCGGGTTTCATTGGTTAAAAATAGGAAAGGTAGAGAAATTATAAGCCGTTCAGTTTAACTACCTTTGCAAACATTACAAAATCCGCAATGAATGAATAATAAGAATCATAAACTGGCTACAAAGCTGATACATGCAGGTGTAGAGCCCGATCCAACTACAGGTGCAATCATGACACCTATTTATCAGACGTCTACCTACGTACAGGCAGCACCCGGAGACCATAAAGGCTACGAATATGCACGTACACAAAACCCTACACGTACCGTGTTGCAAAATGCACTGGCTGCTATAGAAAACGGTACGCATGCACTATGCTTTGGTAGTGGTATGGCTGCTACAGATGCAGTTGCCAAACTGCTGATGCCGGGCGATGAAGTGATAGTTGCTAACGACCTGTATGGTGGTACTTACCGCATCTTCACCAAAGTATTTGCACTGTATGGCATCAAGTTCCATTTCATAGATATGGGCAATGCGGAAAACATACGTGGCTATATCAATAGTAATACCAAAATGATATGGACAGAAACACCAACCAACCCGCTGCTGAATATTGTTGATATAGAAGCATGCGCTAAGATTGCTAAAGAACACAAGCTGATGCTGGTTGTAGATAATACTTTCGCTTCGCCATACCTGCAAAACCCGCTGGACTGGGGTGCTGATATTGTACTGCACTCTGCTACAAAATACTTGGGTGGTCACAGCGATGTGGTGCATGGTGCACTGATAATGAAAGATGCAGCACTGGAAGAAAAACTGCGCTTTATACAAAACAGTTGTGGTGCTGTACCCGGCCCGCACGATTGCTGGCTGGTGCTGCGTGGCATCAAAACACTGCATGTACGCATGGAGCGCCATTGCGAAAATGGTGAGAAGATAGCCAACTATCTGCGTAACCACCCTAAAGTAGGTAAAGTGTACTGGTGTGGTTTTGAAGACCATCCTAACCACAATGTGGCTAAGAAACAAATGCGTGGCTTTGGCGGTATGATATCTTTCACACTGAAAGATGATAACATGGATGCTGCCATGAGTGTATTGAAGAAAACAGAACTGTTCGCATTGGCAGAATCTTTGGGTGGTGTAGAATCGCTAATAGGGCATCCTGCTTCTATGACGCATGGTTCTATCCCTCGCGAAGAGCGTATTAAGAATGGCCTTGTAGATAGCCTGATACGCCTGAGCGTTGGTATAGAAGATGTGGACGACCTGATTGCAGACCTTGCACAAGCAATAGGATAATAAAACTAAAAGCCCCGAAGTATCGGGGCTTTTTTTATTGCTTACATAATTATCTCTATAGCATTTTTATCAATGAGAATGTGATCTGCAAAATCTAACTCGTCTTTGTACTTTTCATAGCACGGCTCGCACATCTCTTTAATAAAATTTACAGTTTTTCGAATTACTATGTTTGAATATTTTTTATTCTCAATTACAAAATATGGCTGTTTATAAAATGCTGTATTCTTTAGTAGTTTTTCAATCTTATCGTACTCACTTGTTGTAGCTATCAGCATTACTCTTTTGCCAATTCCTGCAACACTATCTGCTTTTTTTACTACAACTGCAGAAGCCGGACAATGAGGGTAGTAAAAAAATACTTGTGTTCCTTCTAAAGATTGATTGCTTAATAAATCTTTACTCTCAACAGGCACTATAACATGTTTACCGTTTTCAAAGCCTTCATTATTAATAAAAGCATTTACATCAAATTGCTTTTTTACAAAGCGGGTTTGGGAGTAATCCTCAGGATTCGATTTATCTTTTACAGGAGCAAAATGCCTATACTTTTCCCCATTACCCATATGTAGGGTTAAACAACTACTAAATAGTAGTGCAACAGGAAAAATCAGCAATACTAATCGCATCTATATCAAGGTCCACCAAAGGTTTTTATCTGCATACTTGCCCCAGTCTTTAAAGCTGGTCTTCAGTGTTTCGTATAGTTCTTTCTGGGTGGTTTTTTTGCCCTTCTCACTTACGGCAAAGTCAGTGTCTTTAGGCTTTACCATGTCTATTTTTTGCGCTACCCATGTAGTGTGCATACGTGGTATGGCCAGTTGCAGTATCATGCCCGGCAAGCCGCTAAACATTTCAGGGCCGCCACTCACCATGATGTCTTCTGTGTAGAAAGCCACTACATATACAGAGTCAAATATCTTACCGACGGCTTTGCGACATTTGTAATTGGCTATGGTACGTATTTCGTCACTTATCTTCCACTCTATTTTGCGCATGCTGTCTTCTACCAGAAACTTCTGTTCGAATACTGTTTTGTTTGCCTTTACTTTTTCTGTTGCAAAATCTGTGAGCACTACATTATCACTTGCCGGCGATTGTGCAAACCACAGTTTCGTGCCTCCTTCTACTTCTTTACCCGGTTTGTACAACGACTTTGATGTGTTGAAATACAAATCGAAATACGATGTATTGAAGTCAGGAATTTGTGCTTTAAATTTTTCAATCCATTGTTTCTGTTCATCATCAAGGTCGTTTAGTTGGCGCTTTACGTTCACTTTCTTTTCGTACTCTATTTTACCGTATTGGGTAAACTGTGCATTTGCAACAAATGCACTCAGGAGTAATATGCAGATTAATTGAAGCTTTTTCATCGAGGGTTATTTTATCATTTTAATAATAGTACCTGCATCTTGCTCAGGTGCCGCGCCTGCTGCAGTTTTTGTAAAGTTCCATGTCAGTGTCAGCAAGCCGTAGCGGCGTATGGTATTGTAGTTGGTTTGCGTAACAATGTTGTTCTGCGCATAGCGGCTGAAGCCCAGATTCTGATTCAGGATATCGAATGCAGACATGCGCAGTTCCAACTGGTCGTTCTTCAGGAATTTCTTCGCAACATAGGCGTTCCAGCGGAATACATTATTGTTTTTATCGAATATGCTTGTCTGTTGGCGTATGTACCAGTTCACATCAGAACCTATGCTGAATTTAAGCGGCAGGTCGTAAGATGCGTCAAACGATTGCTCGTAAGTCCAGAAACTCGTCACCTGTGTATTG
Organism: Bacteroidetes bacterium UBA4414; assembly: GCA_002389765.1. Lineage (GTDB taxonomy): Bacteria > Bacteroidota > Bacteroidia > Chitinophagales > Chitinophagaceae > Polluticoccus. The sequence goes on from DGQM01000023.1 coordinate 267,736, forward strand.
ATAGTAGATTTATTGTCGTTGTATGTTATACTAGGGTCGTAAGAAACACTGAACTTATCATTTTCAGTATGCCATCCAAAACGAATGCCTGCAGTATAGGTGTTATTGTCGCTCGTGTTCTTTATCCCATTTATAATGTTGTTGATATGGTTGATGCCTATGTTTGCATGCAATCCCGCATCAAAGTTTATTTTATTAAACTGCCTGCCGTAGCTGATATAACCCCATCCATTATAGTTACCATCTACATTTATATACTGGTATGTACGGCGGCCTACCGCATCTACATTTTCAGAGCGGCTGATAGCATTATCCACCATATTCATACTCATGCTCATCCAGATATACCTGTTGGTAATCATTTTATAATCATTGTAACTCAAACTTACGCGGTGCGTAAACGACTGCCTGATGTTGGCATTACCTATAGCAATATTCATAGGGTCCAAGTTGTTTAGCAGTGGTTGTATCTGGTCTATCGTTGGTTGTTGTGTAGAACCACTATAATCCAAGCTAATCCTGCGTTGTTTATTGATGCTGTATTTGATATATGCTTTCGGGAAGAAGTTTGTAAAGCTGTAGCTACGTGTAGTATCCCTCATCAGATCTTCCTGTTTGTAGGCCGCGTTTGATACCGAACCACCTGCAGACATTGTGAGTTTTTTGAAAACAAACCTCAGATTTGCACCTCCTGTATGTGTTTGCACATTGAACATAAAGTTGTTGCTGAATGTATCGTTCAATGATAGATAAGCATCATCTGTAGGTGTTTTCTTATTGAACGTTTCGTGCGTTGCTGTATTGTTATCTACTTTAAATGCATAATTCGCATCCAGAAAAGCAACTTTAGAAAGAGGCTCGGTATAGGTAAGTCTTGCCGATAATGAAAGTGCTCCGTTTTCATTGCGTTTGCGTTGGTCTGTTACATATGTATAGCTGTTCTGCAGCGTATCGGTAACTGCATCGCGCTGATAAATTGTATTGGTAGCTCTCAGGAATCCATCGCTTTCCGTTTCACGATAGTTTTCTGTCAGGTTCAGCGATATCGTCCTGCCTTTCTTTTTAAACTTCTTACGGTAATCAAGTGTGGCATTCAGTGTTTTTGTTATAGCATCTGTTGTCACATTTCTTTTATTCCTATTCAGTATAGAGTCTTGCTGGTCTGTTGTTTCAGCAGTGTAGCTTGTATTTGTTTTTGTATTAGAATAGCCACCGTTTGCTGTCAGTTTTATACTTGAATTCGTATCAATCGTCCAGGTATAGTTTGCATCCAGCCTGTTGCGCTGGCCAATAGAATATTTATCATTTGTCTGTTTGCTGTAGTTCTTTTTATTATTTGGCAACGAGTTTTCGTTCAGTGTATTGGTGATGGCAGAAATATCCTGCTTGGCATAACGATAGTTGCTACCCAAGTGATGCTTGTCCTGCTTCCATTTATTAGAATAGTGGCCACCTGCTGTCCATGCACGCGGATAACCCTCACCATCATACTTACCATCCCAACCTTCCATATCATCTTCATCACCACCGCTATAGTAGGTAACAAAACTACCATCATCGCTCATAAAGCTATTATCGTTCTGCCCACCAAACTTATCGCGGTCTTCCCAGCCAAGTCCCATCTTGCCCGTGTTGGCCATAATACCGAATACCGATAATTTGCGCTTGCCCTTAAAGGCATTGAACATTGCCTGGTTTTCAAAATAGCCCTGCTCATCTCCTGCACCACCACCTGCTACTACTTTACCAAAGTATCCTTTCTTCTTATCCTCCTTTAGTTGCAAATTGATTGTACGCGTTTTCTCCCCATCGTCAATACCGGTAAATTCTGCCTGCTCACTCTTCTTATCAAACACCTGCACTTTATCTACCGCTTTTGCCTGCAGGCTTTTTGTTACCACGGCAGGGTCGTCCGTAAAAAACTCCTCACCATCCACCAATATCTTCTGCACTTTTTCGCCGTGTGCTATTATCTGTCCGTTTTTATCTACTTGTATACCGGGCAGCTTTTTCAGCAGTGCCTCCACATTAGCACCTTCTTTTGTCAGGAAGCTGTCCGCCATATACTCCACTGTATCGCCCTTTACCTTGATGGCAGAATATTGTTGTGTCAGTATCACCTCCTTTAGCAAGTGCATTTTCGATACCATGGGTATCATACCAAGATCCATCGGCTTATTGTCCTTCACATTTATCACATCTACATATTCCGCAAGACTAGGGTAGCTGGTCATTACCAGATACTTGCCCGTGGTTTTAACCTTCAGCGAGAAGGTGCCATCCTGCTTGGTACGTGTAAAAGTTTCCAGTACTGAATCCGACGCCCGCAGCACGGTGATGCATGCGTAAGGCAGTGGCGCACTGTTCAATGTGTCTGATACAGAGCCCGTAATGGTTATGGGCTGTGCATAGCCTGTGCATGCCAATAGCAGCAAGGCAAAGAGGGTGGTCAAAAGGCGCATGTGGGAGTGTTAGTTAATGGTTATTGACATTAACGTGACAAAAATGAACGTATTGCCTTAAATAGTGAAATTTTAAATGTTAAATATAACTAAAGGCGAAAGCGCAAAAGGGGGGATTTTTATAAACTATTAATCAAGAGTTTATACACATTATTGACAAGTGCTCATCAATTATATTTTTAAAATGCCGGCTTAGTTTATAACTTTGTGCGACCGCAACAGCTACTTCCTCAATTTTATTGTAATACATGTATGCTGCGCTACCGGTCTATGACAAAACAGGAGCGTTATGACTAAGTATATTTTTGTAACCGGAGGGGTTACTTCATCGTTAGGAAAGGGAATTATAGCCGCATCTCTGGCTAAATTGTTACAGGCACGTGGCTTCCGTACCACTATTCAGAAATTCGACCCGTATATCAACGTAGATCCGGGTACACTGAATCCGTACGAGCACGGCGAGTGTTATGTAACAGAAGATGGTGCGGAAACAGATTTGGATCTGGGACACTACGAGCGTTTCCTGAACACACACACATCACAAGCCAACAACGTAACTACAGGACGTATATACCAATACGTTATCAATAAAGAACGTGAAGGTGCTTATCTGGGTAAAACCGTACAGGTTATCCCGCACATTACAGACGAGATAAAGCGCCGTATGACGCTGCTGGGTAAAGACAATAAATATGATATTGTTATTACCGAGCTGGGTGGTACCGTTGGCGATATCGAATCACTACCTTACATCGAGGCGGTTCGCCAGATGAAATGGGAACTGGGTGATGACCGCGCATTGGTGGTGCACCTGACACTGATACCATACCTGAAAGCGGCAAAAGAACTGAAAACAAAACCAACACAACACTCTGTAAAAATGATGAGTGAGCACGGGCTGAACCCCGATGTATTGGTTTGCCGTACAGAAGAACCACTTTACAAAGACCTGAAACGCAAAATAGCACTGTTCTGTAACGTAACACAAGATGCGGTTATAGAAGCACTGGATGCTGATACCATTTATGGTGTACCATTGGAAATGATGCGCGAAAGGCTGGATGAAATATGCCTGCAGAAACTGAACCTGCCAATGGGTACAGATCCTGACTTAAGTAAGTGGAAAGAATTTTTGAACAAACTACGCTATCCCAAATCTAAAGTTACCATCGGCCTGATAGGTAAATATGTAGAATTGCAGGATGCTTACAAATCTATCCTCGAAGCACTGATACATGCAGGTGCTATGAATGAGTGCAAGGTGGAAGTTCGCAACATACACTCTGAACACCTGACAACAGAAAACGCTGTTGAAAAACTACAAAACGTCGATGCAATCCTTGTAGCACCTGGTTTTGGCAGCCGTGGTATAGAAGGTAAGATAGATGCCATCCGTTATGCACGCGAAAACAAAATACCTTTCTTCGGTATTTGTCTGGGTATGCAAATGGCATGTGTAGAGTTTGCCCGCAATGTACTGGGTATGAGCAAAGCACATTCTACAGAAATGAACCCTGATACCAACGAGGCTGTAATTGCCATGATGGAAGAGCAAAAGAACATCACACAGATGGGTGGTACCATGCGTCTGGGTGCTTATGATTGCGAACTACGCAGCGACTCACGTGCAGCAAGCATCTACGGCTCTACAAAAATATCAGAGCGTCATCGTCACCGTTATGAGTTCAACAACGAATTCCTCGAAGCATATGAAAACGCAGGTATGATACCTGTTGGTAAAAACCCTGCTACGGGACTTGTTGAGGTGGTAGAGGTGAAAGACCATCCTTTCTATGTAGGTGTACAGTTTCACCCAGAGTATAAAAGCACGGTAGAAAACCCGCACCCGTTGTTTGTTGCATTTGTAAAAGCTGCTAAAGAAGCGCAGGAAAAACGCAACGGACAGAATTCAGTGATATACGAAGACAGTGTTGCAGAAGGTTAATCTGCAGCATAACCATACATGAAAAAGCGCCATGATAATCATGGCGCTTTTTCTTTTATCATCTATTCGTGATTAAAACTCGTTCTTCCACATCATACTTTCTATCGGCTTGTTTGGTTGCCCGCTGTATTTGGCATTTTTCTTCTGGTTGTATTTCACTTCTATCTCACCATCTACCGGGAAGTATATGAGTTGACCTATCGGCATGCCTTTATAAATTTTTACAGGTTGCTTTACAGATATCTCCAGTGTCCAGTTGCCACAAAAACCAACATCACCCTTGCCTGCAGTAGCATGTATATCTATACCCAAACGGCCGGTAGATGATTTACCTTCCAGAAATGGTACATGTGCATGTGTTTCAGTGTACTCTTGCGTTACACCTAAGTAAAAGATATGCGGATATAATACGAACCCATCATCAGGTATTTCAAAGCATTCTATCTGATTGTGCTTCTTTGCATCGATAATGTGTTCTTTGTATGTAGCCAGTGTAGAGCCAAGGTGTACATCATAACTATTACTTCCCAAACATTCTCTTGTATAAGGTTCTATCTTGATAGTACCTTTTTCCATTTCTTCCAGTATGCGCTTATCTGATAGTATCATACAGCAAATATATACAAGCCCCCTAACCCCCTAAAGGGGTGGTAATGATATTTTTTCATTTAATATCCACAAAAAGTTCTCCCATTAGGGAGCGGACAGGGTATCTTTACACCATGCCTTTATATCAGGAATGGAGTAGCGATGCCTACAGCCTTGCCGCAATCTGGAAGATAGAAGAGCCCGAAAGCTTCTTTATAGAGCGCACAGGGCTACCTGCTCCTGATATCAAAGCAGAGAAACGCAGGTTAGAAAGGCTGGCGGGTCGGTTTCTCCTAAAACATCTGAAGGAAGATTTTCCCCTCCTCAACATTCGCCCCGATGAGCACGATAAACCCCGCATAGACGATAATCAGTATTATTTCTCCATATCTCACTCATGGCCATATGTTGCTGCTGTCATCAGTCCGTATGTAGAATGTGGTATAGATATACAATGCTGGCACCCACGTATGGAGGCATTGCAACACAAATTCCTCTCTGCTCCGGAACAGGCACTTATTAATAATGATACCAAACTGATAACGCTGGCATGGAGCGCCAAAGAAGCAGCCTATAAATGGCAAGGCAGGCGCGGTGTAGAGTTCGCCGACCACATGCATATCCAAAAACTGGAGAAAACCGAGGATATATTTAATATTAATATTTTCATGCATTTAACTGCACCACAACGCCAAATAAATGCACAAGGTATTGTAAAACAAGACTTTACATGCGCTTTTATAGTACATGATGAGATATTTCATCCGTTTCAATAATATAACATTATTATTTTAATGTTTATTTTTTATCCGATTTTCTATAAAAATTTGGAATGAACACGTCATTTCAATTACATTTGCGTAAAATATAATCTAATGTCATCACTTCGTTATCTCGCACTGCAAGAAATGGCTTCCGAAGAAAAAAAGGTAGCCCACTATGGTGGTAAACGTATTACCAGCATGTTTGCCAGCAACGTTTTTACCGGCCGCGCTATGCGCGAATACCTGAGCGACGAGGCTTACAAAAGCCTGATGAACTCAGCTAAATCGGGAACTAAGATAGACCGTAAGATGGCAGACCAGATTGCTGCAGGTATGAAAGCCTGGGCAGAGGAGCGCGGCGTTACGCACTTCACACACTGGTTCCAACCACTTACAGGTACTACTGCCGAAAAACACGATTCGTTCTTTACCATTAAAAGTGATGGTACTGCAATTGAAATCTTCGACGGCGATGCATTGATACAACAGGAACCTGATGCGAGCAGTTTCCCTAATGGTGGCATCCGTGCTACTTTCGAAGCCCGTGGTTATACCGCATGGGATCCTTCATCTCCGGCTTTCATTATGGAAGCTGCCAATGGTAAAACACTTTGCATACCTACTATATTCATCGCTTACAATGGCGAATCGCTGGACTATAAAGCACCATTGCTGAAGTCTATCGCTGCGCTGGATAAAGCGGCGGTAGATGTTTGCCACTACTTCGATAAGAATGTAACTAAAGTAACTACTACACTGGGCTGGGAACAAGAGTATTTCGTGATAGACGAAACACTGGCTAACGCACGCCCTGATCTGGTAATGTGCGGTCGCACACTGGTAGGCCACTCTCCTGCAAAAGGACAACAGTTGGAAGACCACTACTTCGGTTCTATTCCTGACCGTGTATATGAATTCATGCAAGACTTCGAACAGGAGTCTTACAAACTAGGTATTCCGCTGCGTACGCGCCACAACGAGGTAGCACCGGGCCAGTTTGAGTGTGCACCAATATTTGAAGAATGTAACATAGCAGTAGACCACAACTCGCTGCTGATGGACGTAATGAATAAAGTGGCAAAACGCCACAAACTGAAAGTGTTGCTGCACGAAAAACCTTTTGCCGGTGTAAACGGTAGCGGTAAGCACAACAACTGGAGCCTTGCTACAGATACAGGTGTAAACCTGCTGGCACCGGGCAAAACACCACGTACCAACCTGATGTTCCTCACGTTCTTCGTGAATGCTATCAAAGCAGTACACGACCATGCAGACCTGCTGCGTGCTGCTATTGCTTCTGCTAACAACGACCACCGTCTGGGTGCAAACGAGGCACCGCCTGCTATCATATCTGTATATGTAGGTAAATTCCTGAGCGAGGTGCTGGACGAAGTGGAAACAAGGGTAAAAGATAAATTCAGCGAGCAGGACGAAGTTATCCTGAAGCTGGACATCCACAAGCAAATCCCTGAATTGCTGATGGACAATACAGACCGTAACCGTACAAGTCCGTTTGCATTCACAGGTAATAAATTCGAATTCCGTGCGGTAGGTTCTTCTGCCAACTGTGGTTCGCCTATGACGGTGCTGAACACCATCATGACAGAAAGCCTGAAATCTTTCAAACGTGATGTAGATGCCCTGATAGAAAAAGGTGAGAAGAAAGAAGTAGCACTGATGCACGTATTGCGCGACTATATAACGAAGTCAAAAAACATCCGTTTTGAAGGCGACAACTATAGCGATGCATGGGCTGAAGAAGCTAAGAAGCGCGGCCTGAGCAATTTTAAAACTACGCCTGAAGCACTGGATGCTTTTGTAACAGAAGCTGCTAAGAAAGTATTCTTCAACAATGGTATCTATAGCGAGCGCGAACTGCACGCACGCCACGAAATACTGCTGGAAGACTACGTGAAAAAAGTACAGATAGAAGCACGCATACTGGGCTATATGGCTACCAACCATATACTGCCTGCAGCTATCAACTATCAGAATGTGCTGGCTGAAAACGTACGTGGCCTGAAAGATCTGGGCTTGGGCGAAAGCAGCTACAAAGCACAGCTGAACATACTGAAAGTAGTAAGCGGACACATACAGGAGATTAATGACAATGTGGAAGCTATGATTGAAGCACGTAAAAAAGCTAATAATACAGAAGACATGCACAAGCGTGCTGCTATGTATTGCAACGATGTAAAAACATACTTCGAAAAAATACGCTACCACGCAGACAAACTGGAACTGCTGGTGGAAGACAAGATGTGGCCACTGCCTAAATATCGTGAGCTGCTGTACTTGCGCTAACAAATTTCAAAGCCCCGCACCATTGCGGGGCTTTGTGTTTTAATAACCTCTACTATGCACAATCATTATAACATAAGATTAATAACACCCGCTGATGCAGAAGCCGCGCTGAAAGTATATGCACCCTACGTGCTGCATACAGCCAACACATTCGAATATGAAATTCCATCTGTCGATGATTTCAGAACAAAGATTGAAAAGATAACTGCCCAATACCCTTGGCTGGTATGTGAGTGTGATGGGGAGATAGTGGGCTATGCCTATGGCAGTACTCACCGTGAGCGCGCAGCCTACCAGTGGTCGCCCGAATCTACTGTGTACATCTCAGACAAGCATCACCGCAAAGGCATAGCCCGCGTACTATACAATACACTCTTTGCATTACTGAAACAACAAGGCTATATCAATGTATTTGCAAGCGTATTAGTTACCAACGTAAACAGTGTTGAGTTTCACAGAGCTTATGGCTTTGAGGAAATAGGACTGTTCAAAAACATTGGCTACAAACTGGGCGAATGGCATACCAACCTGTGGTTTCAGTATACCTTGCAAGAGCATGTAATAGACCCACCAGTGCCAGTACCAATAACTAAGCTATTGAATAATGAAGAACTGATAATAACAATCAACCAATCTGCTGAATTGCTAAATACTTAACTTTAGAATATGAGCAAACAACACCACTACACCGCTACTATTACATGGACAGGCAACAAAGGCGAAGGCACAACCCGCTACGATGCGTATGAGCGTGCACACAACTGGGCTGTAGAAGGCAAACAAACAATTGCTTGTTCATCTGATACACCTTTTCGTGGAGACGGCACAAAACATAATCCTGAAGATGCGTTGCTCTATTCACTATCCAGCTGTCATATGTTATGGTACCTGCACCTATGCGCCGATGCGGGTGTTATTGTAACAGATTATACAGACCATGCAACAGGTTTATTGACTATGGATACACCCGAAGGTGCACGCTTTACGGAAGTAACACTGTTTCCTGTTGTAACGGTTGCAGATGCATCGATGATTGAAAAAGCGAATAAGCTGCACGATGAGGCACACGCCAAATGCTTCATTGCCAAGTCGGTGAACTTTCCTGTTAAGCACATTCCAAAAGCTGTAGCAGGTTAAACATATTATTATCTGCTAATTATCACATTAGCTAATCAGCTAATTGCAGTATTTTAGCGCAAATTTTACTGACAGATGAACAAAGTGGTTGCAAATGCGGATGAGGCTATTAAAGGCATCGAATCCGGCATGACCCTCATGTTGGGTGGCTTCGGCCTTTGTGGCATACCTGAAAACTGTATAGCCGCACTGGTACGCAAAGGCGTTAATAATCTTACTTGTATATCAAACAATGCCGGTGTCGATGATTTTGGTATTGGCCTGATGCTGCAACAAAAGCAGGTAAAGAAGATGATATCTTCTTACGTTGGCGAAAATGCAGAGTTTGAACGCCAACTGCTGAGCGGCGAGCTGGAAGTGGAACTGATACCACAGGGTACACTGGCTACACGTTGCATGGCAAGCGGCTACGGTATGCCTGCTGTTTACCTGCTTGCAGGTGTTGGTACAGAAGTAGCCATTGGCAAAGAAGTGCGCAATTTCAATGGCAAAGACTATCTGCTGGAATACGCTTTCGATTCAGACTTTGCAATTGTAAAAGCATGGAAGGGTGATGCGCAAGGCAATCTTGTATTTAAAGACACTGCACGCAACTTCAACCCTATGATGGCAATGGCTGGTAAAATAACCATTGCAGAGGTAGAAGAACTGGTACCTGTTGGCGAACTGCACCCGAATGAAATACATACACCGGGCATCTATGTTCACCGCATCTTCCAAGGTACTGATTATGAAAAGAGGATTGAACAACGTACAACTCGTAAAAAATAACCCCAAACCCCTAAAGGGGCTTCATGATGGGACAACAATATTTATAACATTTTAAAACAATATTCCCTCTTCAGGGGGATAGGGGGTTTTATGGCACTGAATAAAGAACAAATAGCACAACGCATAGCAAAAGAACTGCAGGACGGTTACTATGTAAATCTTGGCATTGGTATTCCTACACTGGTGGCCAACTATATACCGGAGGGTGTAAATGTTGTACTGCAGAGTGAAAACGGATTATTGGGTATGGGCCCATTCCCTTTTGAGGGCGATGAAGATGCCGACCTGATAAACGCCGGTAAGCAAACCATTACAACACTGCCGGGCTCTGCCTTCTTTGATAGTGCTATGAGCTTTGGTATGATACGTGCCGGCAAGGTAGACCTTACCGTGCTGGGCGCTATGGAAGTAGCAGACAATGGTGATATTGCCAACTGGAAGATTCCGGGCAAGATGGTGAAAGGTATGGGCGGTGCTATGGACCTCGTTGCTGCTGCAAAGAATATCATCGTTGCGATGCAGCATACGAATCCAAAAGGTGAAAGCAAGCTGCTGCCTGCATGTACACTACCCCTCACAGGTGTGAAGTGCGTGAAGAAAGTAGTAACAGACCTCGGCGTGTTCGATATTACACCGGATGGCTTCCGTTGCCTGGAGCATGCACCGGGTGTAACGATAGACGAGATAAAAGCAAAAACTGCAGGTCGTCTTGTTATAGCAGACGATGTAAAGGAAATGACTTTCTAAATGCTAACAGTTTATCACAATGGTGAATGCAGTAAATGCAAAGAGCTTTTTGATTTGTTGCAAGGCAGAGACGTACAATACAAGTTTTATCTGCAAGAGCCACTGAGTGTTGAAGAATTGCAATCATTGCTTACCAAACTCAATGCTACTGCAATAGATATTGTACGCACGGGCGAGGCAGTTTTTGCAACGCAATATGCTGATAAGACATTGACAGATACTGAACTATTACACGCCGTTGTAGACAACCCGATACTGTTACAAAGGCCCATTGTTGTAAACGGAGACAAAGCAATCATTGCCCGTCCGCCGCAATTAGTAACCGATATATTATAAAACCCTCTGCAATGAGGGTTTCTTTTTTTATTTTCATACTATGAAAAAAGTATTGCTGGCTGTTTGGATGCTCCTCTTTACTTCTGCTGCCATTGCACAGCAGAAGAATGAAGAAGCACTGGTGAATAAGATAATACAATGCTTTGGTATCGAAGACGATTCTGCCTATGCGATGCTGTTCCCTCGGTTCGATACCCTGTGGAACATGGCACAGCGATACTCAGATACAGGTATTGTCAACAACAGGCGCATCAACAATCTGCGTTCCAATCCGCTCAATCTTCAGCAGTTCGACCCGTATTATAATAAATCAATTATTCGCGATTTTAAGTTCATACATAAGAAGGGGCTCGATTCCGGTATACACTGGAGAGATTTGCTTATTGCCCGCTTCGAACTGGAAAAATCCATGTTGCCACGTGAATTGATAGGCTTAGAAAAAATTATCCCCTACCGTTTGCAGGGCTACATATTTGTACAGGATTTGCTGACACGCAAAATCTATTGCATATCCATCAAAGATGTACATGGCTTTAACAACCAATGGTACGGTGGCCGCATTGTAAACATACTGGAAGCTGAAAGCATTGAAGAATACTACGAAAAGCTGGCAGCAGAAAGAAAAGTATTGAAGGATGTGTTGATAGCACAACTCTATGCGCTGTCTGATACTATCGGCAAAGCTGAAGACAGCATGGCGCTTGCCGCTGCTGCAATCAAAACGCCCAAAGCCGATAATATGCTTAGTGTGGGCAACGATGATGATGAAGATAAAAAGAAACCATCTACCAACGATGTAGTAGAGCGCAAACTGTATACAGGCTTGTTTGATGGTGAAATAAAAATGGAACTATACATCCGCAGCCTGAAAGGCCCGTGCCCGAAACCTGTATGCGCGTGGGATGCAGTATACAAGTTTCAGGATATGGAAGACTATGTAGTCTTGGATGTTACAAAATCTGCCGATGGCAAGCTGATATTGACAGAAGAAGATGTAGGGGTTATGGAAATAACCATTACGGGCGATAAAGCAAAAGGCGAATGGTCTTCCTTCAAAGACAAAACCACGGTAGATGTGGAATTGACAGAGAAGAAAGAAGTAAAAAATCGTAAACTCTTTATGCTCGATGATATACTGGAAGGTGGTATGAACTTTGGTGAATACTAACCATTTCAATATTCTTTATACCGCTATTGCAAACACTTAGCCTGCTGCATTGTTACAAACTTGTAACTTCGAATCTCTTATGACAAGTATGCAACCAACTATAAAGACATTCGGCAAACTGAAGGCATCTGGATATCAACCAAAATCGGTAAAAGAAGAAGTACGTCATAATCTTATCAATTCTATACAAACAAATCAAAACCCTTTCACAGGCATTCTGGGTTATGAGGACACTGTAATACCTGATGTGGAAAGGGCTTTGCTTTCTCGTCACAACATCCTGTTCCTCGGGCTTCGCGGACAGGCAAAAACACGTATGGCAAGAGAGATGGTAAACCTGCTGGATGAATGGATACCTGTGGTAGATGGCAGCGATATCAACGATAGTCCTTTTGCACCTATCTCATTATATGCACGCAACCTGCTGGATGAAATGGGCGATGCAACGCCTATATCATGGTTGCACCGCAGCGAGCGTTATGGCGAAAAGCTGGCTACGCCCGATGTATCTGTTGCCGATCTGATAGGCGATGTAGACCCTATCAAAGCAGCCAACATGCGTCTTAGCTTTGCAGACGAGCGTGTGTTGCACTATGGCATCATACCACGTTCTCACAGAGGCATATTTGTTATCAATGAGCTTCCTGATTTGCAGGCGCGTATACAGGTATCGCTCTTCAATATATTGCAGGAAGGTGATATTCAGATACGTGGTTTCAAACTGCGCATGCCCTTGGATATCCTCTTTGTTTTCACTGCCAACCCGGAAGATTATACCAATCGTGGCAGCATTGTTACACCACTCAAAGACCGCATCGAGAGCCAGATAGTAACGCACTATCCAAAAACAGTACACGTATCTCAAGCCATTACAGAGCAGGAAGCAGATGTGTTGCCAGAGCAAATGCAGAAAGTAGCAGTACCTGATATTGCTAAAATGCTGGTTGAAGAAATTGCTATGGAGGCACGCAAAAGCGAGTATGTAGACCAGAAAAGTGGTGTATCTGCGCGACTTACCATATCTGCATACGAGAATCTTATCAGCTCTGCAGAGTTGCGCGCACTAAAGCATGGTAGTACTAATACCATGGTGCGTATTTCCGATTTTATTGGTGTGATACCATCTATTACCGGTAAAATAGAACTAGTGTATGAAGGCGAACAGGAAGGCCCTACCAATGTAGCATACAGACTGCTTGAGCAAGCAACGCGTACCATGTTTACCCAATACTTCCCCGATCCGCAATCATTCAAAAAGCAACCTCGCAGCAATGATAAGGTGAAACCAAAACCCAATCCTTATCAGTCTATTATAGATTGGTTTGGACGTGGTAACGACCTTGTTATGTTGCAACATGCTCCGGACGATGACTATCGTAATAATCTGTATCAGGTAGATGGCTTGTATGCTGCGGTAAAACAATATTACCCCAATGCAGACGAAACACAGCTGGCACTGCTTATGGAATTTATGCTGCACGGGCTTGCGTCTTTCTCACTCATCAGTAAGAAAGGTGTAGAGAGTGGTGGCTATAGTTTTGGCGATATATTGGGTAGTATGATGAACATGAACTTTAATACCGAGCAGGAAGACGAAGAAGAGGATTTTTAAAAGAGTGTATATTTACTTTGTAATATATACTTATGAGCTCCCGATCATTATTTCAGATTTTGTTTAAAGTATTTGCACTGCTAATGATTGTTAGCTCTGTAGGTGTTGTAATAGATTCATTACAGTCTATTGTATCGTTCTTTACATATACAGACTATACAATACTTATCATAGCAATTATTTCCATTGTAATACTTGTATTGGCTATATATTATCTGCTTTTTAAAGGAGATGCCATCATCAATAAATTACGCCTTACAGAAAATGTTGATGAATATTTGACTATCAACATGCATAGGTCTCAGCTGCTTAGTCTTGCAATTGTAATTATAGGTGGTTATACAATTGTAAACGAGATACCTGTTTTCTGTCACGAGTTATATTCATACTGGCGAGAAGGTATTATTGAAAACAGTTACAGTTTTACAAGTAAGGGGCCAATTATCTATTCTTCTGCAAGACTGCTTGTAGGACTGTTATTGCTGGGTAATACCAAGCTTATAGTTAACTACTTAGAACTCCGTCGAAAAAAATAAAATGCACAATTTTCTAAACGAAATATTTTATCGCACAGCACGCAGCGGTGGCAAGGGTGGGCAGAATGTAAACAAGGTAGAGACGATGGTAGAAGCCTGGTTGCACATAGGCCTGTCGCATGCTTTTACACAGGAAGAAAAAGAATTGATTAGTGCCAAACTATCCAATCGTATTAATATAGATGGCTACCTGATAGTAAAGTGCAGCGAAACACGTTCGCAGTTAGAGAACAAACAGATTGCAACTGCAAAAATGCAGGAAATAGTTGCCAAAAGCCTGATAGTACCCAAAAAGCGAAAGCCCACAAAAATCAGCAAAGCAGCCAAAGAAGCACGCCTCAACAGCAAGAAGAAAGCATCAGAAAAAAAGCAAATGCGCCGTAAGGATTGGTAATTGGTTGATTGGTTGATTGGTTGACCAGTTGATAGTTGTTATGCGCTAACAAAAAACAACAGAGAAAACCCGGTCAATCCATAAATCCAATTAATCCCGGTTCAAACTATCCAGCAAGAACTCTATCGTGCGTGGAAAGTAAAAGTGTTCCAGTTTATGAATCTTATGCGATACATCATCGGGTGTGTCTGATGGCACTACACTACACCTTGCCTGTGTTATGATATTGCCTTCATCATAATGCTCATTCACATAATGTATTGTAATGCCCGATTCCTTTTCTTTATTAGCAACCACTGCCTCGTGTACATGATGCCCGTACATACCTTTACCACCATACTTAGGTAGCAGTGCGGGATGCACATTGACAATCCTGTTCGGGAAAGCATTCAGTATCGTTTCAGGTACTTTCCACAAATAGCCTGCAAGTACTATCAGCGATGGTTTAAACTCCGTCATCTGCTCTACCAGCAGCATCTCTTTAGCGGTATGTTTATCTATTATCAGGAAAGGTATATGTTCTTTCTTAGCAATATCCAGCACACCTGCATCTGCCTTGTTCGATACAATGAGCGAAACCTTAGCCTTACCATTGGCTTTAAAGAAATCAATAATAGCCTGTGCATTGCTGCCGCGGCCCGATGCGAATACGATGAGTGAATGCATAAGAATAGCGCAAAACTACAAAACAGTTTTGGTGATGCTGCATTTATGTAATTTAGCAATATGGCAGATGAGAAATTAAGGTTGGATAAATACCTGTGGTCTATACGCATCTTCAAAACGCGTACCCTTGCCACCAAAGCATGCGAAGAAGGCAAAGTAAAACTGAACGGTGCAAACGTAAAACCTGCACGCACTGTAAGCATTGGTGAAACTTACGATATACGTGCCGAACGTAAATGGACTATATGCGTAACAGGGCTGCTGCACAAACGCGTGGGCTATGAAGAGGCCATTAAGAATTATACAGACCTCACATCAGAAGAAGACCTGCAATACAACAAACGCATGGGTACCAGCTTCTATACAGGTAAGCGCCTAAGCAAAACAGGCCGCCCGTCTAAAAAAGAACGTCGCGACCTGAATGATTTTCTCAGCGATGATGACGCTTAAAACGAAAGCTAGTACATTACTGTAAAGCTACCTTTCTTGTTAGGGTTTTCGTAAACCTTTACCCAGTTTTCACCAAGGTCTTGGCTACGATATACACCCTGATCGGTAGCAGCATATATGTATTGTTTCGAAGTATTGTTTTTGAAGTAATCGTATTTCTCAGAAAGACTCTTTACAAAAGCATTTTTAGGCATACCGATATTTGCAGTTACAAACTTTGTAGAGCCTACCGGCAGGCGATACACACCGCCACCATCTGTACCAACCAATACTGTTTGTCCGAAACCACCACACATGCTCAATATTTTTGATGTAGTAGGTATGCCTGTATACTGAGACCAGCTATTGCCATAGTTAGTACTGTAGTACACACCATTAGCACCGGTTCTATCTGCTGCTAGCAGTACATTGCCCTTGTGCGACAAGAAGAAGTTGCCGGATGCAGGAAGTTTGCCACCTGTGGTTTGCGACCATTTTTGTGTAATACCTGTCAACTTGAAGGTACGTTTGTTTCCATCATCGTATGCTACCAGTGTACCATCATCCAATAAAGTCAGTGATGTAATTACATTACCTGGTGATAGAATGAAGGCTGAGTCATTATCACTTTTCCAGTTTGCATAACTGATACCCGGACGACCATTTGAATCGTTATACATCAAACCATGGTCTCCGACACCACCTATATATACCCTGTTTTTAAACGCAGATATATTAGGAGCTATAATGATTGATTCACCATAATTCTCAAATGCACCACCAATCAACGTCGGGTTGGTATTGCTACCTGCCTGGCCCAGATTTTCAATAATGTGTACGTTATTTTTGATGTATATCAAATTTTGACCTGATACTACCATTGCTGTAGCAGGATAGTTATCGGGACCAAAAACGCTCTGAAAATTCAGACCATCATTGGTTTTGTATATAGCACCAAACGTATCACCTACATACAGTACGTATGGTTTTGATATAACGTTATTATTATCAATTTCATCATAAGTGGGTTTACATGCTCCTGCAGAAAACGCTAATCCAAGTACAATACCCAGCTTATAGATAACTTTACGATTATCCATTGAGAAAATTTTCATCAAGTTTATAAAAAATAGTTAACAAATACAAGGGTTTTGTTAAAACAAAAACCTTGTATAGCCCTTATTTTCGGGCAATATCATATTATTTTAATTCTAAATTAATTATCTCACTGTCACTACCTGTTCTTGTTTGTTCAGTTCAGCCATTTTGCTTGCATAGTTCAGCAATTGTATGAGGCTGTTTTCTTTCTTGTCGATAAAGTTGATAGATATATTATATTCAAATGTATTTCCTTTATTTTCTCCTCCATAGGCAGTTACATTATCCAACAGGTTTTTGCTCATTTCCAGCATGGCTTTATCCTTTGGCTTTTCTGAAGCAATGCTCACATTGGCAAACATAGATTTTACATCAAAAAACATTCCCCATGGGTGCTTAGCTATATCTTCGTTTTTAGCCGTATGCTTTGCTGTCTTGTATGCCGATTGTATAAATCCGTCTGCATATCCGCTGTTGTTAGATACTACCAGGAAACCTTTATCAATAACGATACTAATATCTTGCCTGCCCGATTTTATCAGGTATTTCTTACCACTTGCATCGGGTACCATAATACCCGTTTTTTGTGCCAGTTGCAGTAGTTTATCAAAACTTTCCTTTTTACCCGTTTTCATGGCAAAAGTATACTGGATATCTGCGTCTTGCGATTCAAAAGCCTGCTGACCGGGATACATGCTATCTGCAGGTATGGTAGTATTGTAAATCTTAAAGTTATTGAGCGCAAGTGCAAAATCTCCTGAAAATGCAGAAAATACATCGTCAGCATTCAGTCCGCTTTCTGCCAATCCTGCATTCATCAATCCTGTCATGCCCATTTTATCAATCATTCCCTTCATTGCAGCAGGAGATATATAGCAGCCTGCCAACATATTCAATCCTTCTGCAGGCATTCTTTCTATCATATCCTTATCTGCATTCTTTTCGCCAAAGCCTTTCATGATAGCTTTCAGTTCATCAGAAATATAGTATTTCATCTGTCCGTTTATCTTGCCATCTTCAAAGTCGAAACCTGCTGCCAGTGCTGCATCTTTCCACAGCGCTGCAGACAGTGCCAATCCACCTGTCATGGATGGGTTCATGTAGTCGCCGGTAAGTTTTTCGTAATTCATCCACATGGTTATGTCATGCCCTTCTTTTTCAAGGTTCACAAAGCTCTGCTTGCTTGTTATTACATTATCGCTTGCTATGTTGAATGCCTTGTCCATCTCAACAGCCATCAATGCTTCATCCGGCTTTCTTTGTTTTGTCAACTCTGTATACAAGCTGTCGTAGGTCTCTGCAGTTGCATTGCTTAGTTGGTTATAGATATTATCCATTGGTGGGTATATGGTATTCATAATGATGAGTACATCTTTTGTCCACCCGGCATACATACCGTCGCTTATCAGTGCTTCTTTTCTGTCTTTTTGTGTTTTAACTACGGCTTGTGGTGCTACTTTTTTCAGGTATGCTTCCCATTTGGCTTCATCTTCCATAGGCAATACAGCAGTTACGCTATTGCCTGTTTCAAAACGCTTGTCTGTTTTTACATACAGATAGTAGGTGGTCATGGCTTGTATACCGCTGTTACCCATATCTTTCATGGCATCTTTCTTATCCATGCGCTGCTGCATCTCTTCCAGCAGCTTGCTGCCCCACAGTGCATCCCAGGCAATTTTTTTACCTAGCTCTGCAGTATTTACACCCACTACCACACCGGCATCTTTGGGTATGTATTTTATGTGTTCGGGAGATTTGCTGCAAGATGCAAATATGCACATTACCATCAGCAAGATTAGGGCGATACGATTAGTCATAACAAATATTTCAGAATGTAAAACTATAACTATTATACAACAAAACAGCCTGTACGTTTATAAATCGTACAGGCTGCTAAAAAGTTACAATGCTTTGTTATTATTTAGAATGGCAGATCATCTACATTCTCCGGAGAAGGGTTGTAGAAGTTGCCGCCATTACCTGCAGGTGCAGGGTTGTTTACCGGTGCATATCCCGCAGGTGCGCCTGCGCTTTGTGCAGGTGCTGTGGCATTAGCAGGTTCTATACGCCATGCATCCAGATTGGTAATGTAGTTTACCTTACCATCTTTCTCCCAACGGTTTCCTTTAATGTTGAAGCTTACTTTTACAGCATCTCCTTCATTAAACTTGTCCAGTATATCGCATTTCTGCTGCACCAATTGCATTTTAGCAAAGTTGGTATATGTGTTACCATTTATTTCTTCGGCGAGTTCCAGCACAAATTCACGTTTTCTGAACTTATCACTCACTACCTGTGTAGGATTTTTTACCAACAATTTGCCGATTACTTCTAAACTCATTACTACTTTATTTAAACTTTTATATAAAACTTGTAAGCATGCAAGATATGCAAAGGGCATGAAAATAAAAAAGCGCCTGTAAACACAGGCACTCATGTTCGCTTTATTTGATATTTATTACTTAATAGCCCGCTTCTGCTATTGCTTCAGCAAGCGTCGATTCTAGTTTCAATACTTCTTTTCCCAGTATGTGGTGGTATAATACCTGCCACTCTCCTTTTATTCTGCTCATAAAAAAGGAACGCTCTCCCGGCATATTACTGGTAATAAAAAACAATGGTTCATTATTGTTCAGCATCAATTTCTCGAAGGCAAAGTCATAGCCTTCTATGTGCTTTCTAAATATTTCTCCCCTCATAACGTAGTTTTTAATCCGGTTCATGCTTACAGGTGGCGATTGCAATTACTACTTACAAAGGGTATTTTTTCTATATGTTTCTCTCTCAATATCCCTGTTAATACAACAGGCGTAAAGCTATAAACATAGCTAAATACAGCGTGTAGAATAAATTCTATTGCCCTATGTACTTGGAATTGCAGAAATTCGCACGCTTTTTGTTAGTATTCTTAAAAGCCGTTTCGGATTACCCTTAAACAAACAGAACGATACTGATGCAGCATAGAATATTAATAGCAGACGACCATAGCATGATACGAAAGGGTATCAAGCTATTACTGCAAACACATCTTGGAATAAAGGATGTGTCTGAGGTGTCGAATGGCAACGGGGTGATGAGTGAACTACAGAAAAAAGATTATACACACCTTATTCTCGATATTATATTGCCCGATTGTACATCTCTGGAGATAGTACCTAATATTCAGCGCCTGTACCCTGATCTTAAAATCATGGTATTCTCCATGCTCAATGGCTCTGTGTATGGAGAAGCGCTGAAGCAATATAACATCTACTACTATCTGGAAAAGACAACGAAAGAGGAAGACACTGTTGCCTTTCTCGACAATTTCATCAATCACTACAATCCCGCCGAAACCACATCATCCAAAGGCACTACTATCAATCCCTTCACACAATTATCTGCCCGAGAACTGGAAGTCCTTCACTATATGCTGGGCGGACATGGTACAAAAGAAATATCAACTGTACTGAACCTGAGGATGAATACCGTATCTACCCTGAAAAACAGAATATTTGAAAAAACAGATACTAAAAATCTGAAAGAACTGATGCAGCTAGCGTCTATATACAACGTTAGCTGATAACATGCCCATACTATTATGCTTTTAAACATTCCCTGGTATCAGAATGGCTGGTTGATACTTGCTATCAGCATTACTGCACTTGGCTACATAAGCCTGGTACTGTTTCTGCGTGCCAAACGTTTCATTATACGTCAAAATGTATTGCGCGCATTGGTTGAAAGAAAGACCAAAGAAATACGCCGCAAAAATGAAGAGCTTGAAAAAAATGACCTGATTAAAACAAGGCTTATTTCCATCATCAGCCATGATATCATTACGCCGCTCAAGTTTCTGCACCTTGCAGGGCGCAACCTCGTAGAAAGCCATGAGCAAATGACGGATGAACTGAAGATGGAAACACTGGAAGAGATTGTACACACTGCTCGCGAGCTGGAAATGCTCTCTACCAACATCCTCAACTGGATTAAGTACCAGAACGAAAACCGCCAGCTGGGCAAAGAGGACGTGCGCCTCAACGAAATGGTACGCAATATATTCAGCATACTGAATGGCATGGCCAAGCAGAAGAATATCTTCCTAACCAACGAAGTGCCTGAAGATTTTGCCATTCGCCAATATGCCGAGCCCCTGCGCATCATCATTTACAATCTGGTTGTAAATGCCCTCAACTTTATGGAAAAAGGGCACATCACCATCGTGGCAAAGCAACTGCGAAATGGTATGCTGATAGAGGTAAAAGACCAGGGATTTGGTATGACCAAAGAACAAATCAACAATATCCTTGCTGATCAGTTTATCGTATCATCTGCCAATGTAGATGGTAAAAAAGGTAATGGGTTGGGCTACCTCATCATCAAAGACCTGCTGCGTGTGGTAGAGGGTAATTTTAGCATTAAGAGTGCTAAGAATATTGGCACAACTATCAAATTGTTCTTTCCAAAACAATAAATAAGAGAGGCACAAAAACAAAAAAGCACCCGATTGGGTGCTTTTTTTTTCACGGAGGGAGGCATATGGGGGTCGAACCCACGACCTTTGGAACCACAATCCAACGCTCTAACCAACTGAGCTAATGCCTCCGTGTTCCCTGTTTGGGAGGGCAAAAGTAATGATTTTTCAGAATTTCAGACAAATTTTTATGAATTCATCATATTATTAAACCACCTCTTGTATTGATATTTAACAAAATATGCGTTGTGCAACCATTATATTTGCGCACTAATTTTTACTTATGAAGAATTATCTGGCAGTACTGGCGTTGATTTTAATGCCTGCTATCACTTGGGCTCAAGATGTTGAAAAAGGTGGCGAAAAGAAAAGTACGGTGCAAAAACCATCCCGCGATTTTCTGATGCTGCAAATCAGCTACGATAACTGGGTGAAACCGGATAGCATCAAAATGAAGGGCCTTAGCCGCGGCTTCAGCGGTTATCTCTGTTACGATTTCCCTATTAAGAAATCAAACTTCAGCTTTGCAGCAGGTATCGGTATCGCAGTATCAAACATCTATCTGGATAACCAGCAGGTGATGAATACAGAAAAAGACTCTACCCGTGTACGTTTTGTTCCTGAGACGGTTAACTACAAACGCTACAAGCAAACCATCACATATCTGGAAGCTCCATTCGAACTGCGCTTTTTTGGTAATAAAGAAAATCGCAACAGTGGTTTCAAAGCTGCTATTGGTATGAAGGTGGGTGCACTGCTGGGCGCACACGTTAAGGGTCGTGAAGATGGCACTAAAGTGAACTACAAGAGCAACAGCCGCAAGTATCTGGAAACATGGCGCTTTGCAGCTACTGCACGTCTTGGTTATGGCAACTTCTCGCTGGTAGGCACTTACAATCTTACAAATCTTTACAAAAGTGGCGAAGGTCCGGAGGTTACACCATACTCTATCGGCCTTTGCATTACAGGTCTTTAATACTTATTCAACAACAATATAAAAACAGCCGCATACTATCATGTGGCTGTTTTGTTTTTCTAAAACCAACACTTGCGTGGCTTTGCCTTTCCGTCGTGTGTGTATTTATGGTTGTAATGATGCGCCAGCTTGTAGGCATAGCTACTATATAGCTGCTCTTTGCAACGCTTTAGTTCGTTTATAAATGGCACAACAAAATCATTCAGTACAGAGTTAACAGATACCGTCATATAAGAGCTGGTATGCGCTATATCGGGGTTGTTGTTGATGGGCGTCTTACCATTTTCAGAAAACAGGTCTACATGATAAATAACCGGGTTCAGTTTCTTCAGCCGTTTAGTACCCTTTCGTTCGTTGCGCCATGGGTGCTCTTTATATTGCAGTTGCGATAAAAGAAACTCCTTGTTCCAAATAGCTACCTGATGCGACATCAGATAGCCGCTAGCATTATTATCCAGCACACCTACACGCAGCCCGTCTATCACTATATCCGTAGCAATTGTTTTATATACTTCAGAGCTGTTCAGCTTCATCAGCTGCAGCTCATTATCCAATGCATACTGCACTACGCTGTTTATCGTATCAGCACACAACATTTCAGAGAGCCACATATCTTCCTGCATGTATATAATGTACGGTTCATCAATACTTTGCAATGCCACGCGCAGTCTTTCCGTCCACTCTCCTTTGCCTGTTTTTAGGTTGGTAAAAACATCACTGTTGTAGTCCAGCTCTTCTGTAAGAAAGTAGTAGTTACTAACCACCGTATGCTGCGGCCAATACTTTTTGAAGAAGTATTCAAATCCTTGAAACAATAGCCTGTACCTGTCGCAGGCATGTACTACTACGGCAATAGATTTTTGCATGGGGCATAAGTGTTTGTTAAAACACCTATGCAATGCCTGTGCCAAAAATGAAATCAGTATCTACACATCGTAGGTCATGCCTTCCATACTGGCATATACATTCGGGAATATTTCCTTTGCTTCATCTGCAAAAGGCTCTATATCTCTGTACTTTGATGAGTAGTGCCCAAGTAATAATTTATCAGCCCCTGCCATCTTCGCCACTTGTGCGGCCTGCTTTGCAGTGCTATGGTAGCGTGCAGTGGCTTTATCGGCATCTTTCTCCATATACGTACATTCATGATACACGGTATGCGCACCCTTTATGTATTTTACAAAGCTGTCTGTAAATATAGTATCGGCACAATAGGCATACGCTCTTGGCGATGGACCATCTGTTGTTACCCATTCATTTTTCACAACAGTACCATCTGTCTTCTCATAATCTTCACCTTGCTTCAGCTTATCGTAGTAGTAGCGTGGTATCTCGTACTCTCTGCATTTTTCAGGCACTATCTTTCTACCGCGTGTTTTACTGGTTATCAAAAACCCATGGCATTGTATACGGTGTTCTACCGGAAAGCATTTTACCGTATAGTATTCGTTATCTACCAGCACTGCATCACCTTCGGGCAATACATGATAATGAAATTCGTAACTAAGCACTGTCTCTGCCACACTTTGTATCGCATCTATTATCGGCAACAGTTCTTTGGGGCCATACACATGCAATGGTGCAGCACGCCCCAATAGGCTCATACTGTTTATCAAACCCGGCAATCCAAAATAATGGTCGCCGTGCATATGGCTGATGAATATATGATTCAGGTGCCTCCACTTTACACCAAAGCGTTGCATCTGTATTTGTGTACTTTCTCCGCAATCTATCAGCAGTACTTCACCCCATACGTGCACTGCCTGCGCCGTAGGATGCCTACCAAATGCCGGCAAGGCAGAATTATTCCCTAAAATTGTTACTCTCATTTCAAATATTTAAGCCGTAGGGGGTAATCTGTACTTGTAATATTATTACTATTCTTCGCTTTCGTCAAACAAATCACGCTCCAGTATTTCCATGCTCACTATATCAACAGCTTCTATCATTTTGGGTGCTATGTTCAATACTGTATCCAGTTCTGCATCCTGCAACTGTTGCATCACGCCACCCTGCACACCTGTAAACACAAGCGACTGTGAATTGTTGTAGCAATTTTCGTGCATTTGCACCAGATCGTCAAATGACGTATTGTCTGCTGTTGTACAATTCTGCAGGTCAACAATATAGTTGGTACTGCCGCTTTTTGCCAATTCTTGACATTTATCAGACAATGCTGCTGTCATATTAGCATCTATAGCAGTATTGACGGGTGTTATAACACTATATGTTGGTTTGGTATCAATTTTGAATTCCATAAAACAAGACGTAGTTCTGATTTATCAGCAATGCTGTAATTGAGCCAAAAATAATAATCGTGCTATAATTTCTTTCGTATATTTAAATAGACGAAGGCCTGAAGCAAGGTGAAAGGCAATACATATATAGCGAAACCCGATACTTTAACTACTGCCTTTATCGTTAATTTTACTAAAACAAAGGATGATTCATGGATTCTAATTTCTCACCAAAAGTCAAGGAAATCATTTCTTACAGCAGAGAGGAAGCGCTCCGTCTGGGTAATGATTTCATAGGCACCGAGCACCTGTTGCTGGGCCTTATCAGAGATGGTGAAGGGTTGGCTGTACGTGTGTTGCAAACCTTACAGATAGATCTGTTCGATTTGCGTAAAGAACTGGAAAGTGCTATTAAAGACAAAAGCAACAAACCCCTCTCTAACGTCAACAGTCTGCCGCTTACCAAGCAGGCCGAAAAAGTAATTCGCATTACGGTGCTCGAAGCCAAAGCCCTGAAAAGTGCTACGGTAGAGACAGAACACCTGATGCTGTCGATTCTGAAAAACAAAGAAAACGTTGCAACGCAAATATTGCATCAATATCAGGTAGATTATGATCGCTTCAAAGATGAGCTGAGCATTCTGCAGGGTGATGCACCACGTGGCGACTATAGCGATCCGGGTGATGACTATGAAGAGGATGATGAACGCAAACAGTTTCAGCAAAGGAAACCTGCGGGCAATTCAAAATCTAAAACACCGGTGCTCGACAACTTCGGCCGCGATATAACAAAACTCGCAGAGTTGGGCAATCTGGATCCGATTGTAGGCCGCGAAGAAGAGATTGAGCGTGTATCGCAAATCCTCTCACGTCGTAAGAAAAACAACCCGATACTTATTGGTGAACCGGGTGTGGGTAAAACAGCCATCGTTGAAGGCCTTGCACTGCGCATTGTGCAGCGCAAAGTATCGCGTGTGTTGTTCGACAAACGCGTTATCAGCCTCGACCTTGCAGCGCTTGTAGCAGGTACTAAATATCGTGGCCAGTTCGAAGAAAGGATGAAAGCCATCATGAACGAGCTGGAGAAAAACCGCGATGTTATTCTGTTCATCGATGAGATACATACCATAGTAGGTGCAGGTGGTGCATCCGGCTCGCTGGATGCTTCCAACATCTTTAAGCCGGCACTTGCGCGCGGTGATCTGCAATGCATAGGTGCATCTACGCTGGATGAATACCGTATGTATATTGAGAAAGATGGTGCATTAGACCGTCGCTTTCAGAAGGTATTGATAGAACCACCAAGTGTGGATGAAACCATTACCATCCTCAATAACATCCGCAACAAATACGAAGATTTCCACAACGTAACATACGATCAGGAAGCTATTGAAGCATGCGTGAAGCTGAGCGACCGCTACATGACAGACCGCCTGCTGCCAGATAAAGCTATCGACGTGATGGACGAAGTAGGTGCACGTGTGCACTTGAAGAATATCAACGTGCCTGAAAATATTCTGGAGCTGGAGAAGAAGATTGAAGACATCAAGCAGGAGAAAAATAAAGTAGTGAAGAGCCAGCGCTTTGAAGAAGCTGCGGCACTGCGCGACAAAGAAAAACGCCTGGGCGAAGAACTGGAGAAAGCTAAAGCAGAATGGGAAGAAGAAGCTAAGCACAAACGCATACCGATACACGAAGAGCATATTGCCGAGGTGATAAGTATGATGACAGGCATACCTGTGATGCGCATGGTAGAGGCAGAAAGTGCCAAACTGCGCCGCATGGGCGAAGACCTGAAAGGTGCTGTGGTAGGGCAAGACGAGGCGATTGCCAAAGTGGTAAAAGCCATTCAGCGCAACCGTGTAGGTCTGAAGGATCCACGCAAACCAATAGGCTCGTTTATATTCCTGGGCCCTACGGGTGTGGGTAAAACAGAGCTGGCACGTGCACTGGCACGCTACATGTTTGATAGTGACGAAGCACTGATACGTGTAGATATGAGTGAGTACATGGAGAAATTCTCGCTCAGCCGCCTGATAGGTGCGCCTCCGGGATATGTGGGCTATGAAGAAGGTGGCCAGCTTACAGAAAAAGTACGCCGCAAACCATACAGCGTTGTGCTACTCGATGAGATTGAGAAAGCACACCCGGATATCTTCAACATACTGTTGCAGGTACTGGACGATGGACAACTGACAGACGGTCTTGGCCGCAAGGTAGATTTCAAGAACACGCTGATTATCATGACGTCTAATATTGGCGTACGCCAGTTGAAAGACTTTGGTGCAGGTGTGGGCTTTGCTACCAATGCCAAAGTGGAAAGCACAGAAGAAGTAAGCAAAGGCGTAATAGAAAAAGCGCTGAAGCGTACCTTCTCTCCTGAGTTCCTCAACCGTATCGATGATGTTGTCATCTTCAACTCGCTGGATGAAACGCATATCGCACAAATCATCGACATCATTATGAAAGGTGTCATGAAGCGTCTGAATGCACTGGGCTTCACGCTGGAACTGACAGATGCTGCCAAGAAGTACATATCAGAAAAAGGCTACGACCAGCAGTTTGGCGCACGTCCGCTGCACAGGGCTATACAGAAATATTTGGAAGACCCGCTGGCAGAAGAAATGCTCAACCACCGCATCAACGAAGGCGATACGGTGAAAGCAGACTATAGCGAAGAAGAAAAGAAAATCGTCTTCACAATAGACAAGGCAAAACCTAAAAAAGAAGAAGAACCTAAGAAGGCAGAGTAAGTTTAATTTGCTTTTAATAACTAAAGGGGCTGTATATACAGCCCCTTTAGTATTTTTATATACCTACATTTATACATGATTAAGTTGTAACTTAATCTAATTATTATTACCTAAATATAACCTTAATGAAACCTATAATAAGCCTACTGTTAATATTGTTATCGTTCTCATCAGTTGCACAAAATATCAGACCATATCTTATAGCATACTATCCTTTTCAAGGAGATTTGAAAGATTATAGTGGTAATGGATTTGATGGTGTTGGCCATGGCGGTGTAGGATATGGCACCGATAAATTCGGCAACGCTAATAATGCATTAAGACTTGATGGTATTAATGATTGGGTACAAATACCTAATATAAAATTAGGCCCACGCTTCGCATTTAGCATACTAGTAAGATTAGATACCCTAAAACCACAGATGATATTATCGCTTTGCGATACCGGAGGTAATGCACCCAATCATCAGGTTATGAAATTCGGTTATAATATGCCTTATATACCACCTATTAATTTTCAGGGAGATACTTTTTTTGCATTTCGTGTATCTAAAACAGGTAATAATTGCGACTCTAATGGCATAAAACCAGATACGGTAAGCGTACATGTACCAACAAGAAGTGGTCTCACTCCATATCCTACAACTAATAACTGGTACTGTATTTATGGCTTTTATCATGAAGGAATGAGCACGGCATACTCTTTACATTTACTTGGAAACGCGACAAATTTAGTTAGTAATTATGCATATGGAAGTACAATTGCAGACACATGCAACGGTATGTTCAAAATAGGGAAATGGTGGAATAACAATCCCCTGTTTATGAAGGGTTATGTTGATGAACTGAGAATATACAGGGTAGATTCAGCCATACCATATACACTTTTTGCAGATACTAATACTTGCAAAATTATTCCGATAGTTGCTACACAAAAAATTGATACCGGATTTTGCCATGGTGCAACATCAGTATTCAGGTTGCCATACATTGCCAATAATATGTTTAATGCGGGGAATGTATTTACAGCGCAATTATCAGATACCGCAGGCAACTTCACATCTCCGCTTAATATTGGCACCATTACATCTTATGCTTCAGATACCATCACTTGCACTATACCATCTTCGTTGCCACTTGGCAATAAATATAAAATAAGAATAGTGTCCTCTTTACCTTATAGCGAGTCTGCCGATAATCATATACGTATTGAGATAAATACCAAACCAATAGTAACAGCAGGAAGCAATAGTCCTCTTTGTGCTTTGTCAGATACATTAAGGTTAACAGGCTCAAGTAGTATCTCAAACGTACAATATCTTTGGACAGGAAAAATATCTTCTTTATTACAAAACCCCATTATACCAAATGTAGGTTCAGTATACAATGGTCAATACATTTTAAGAGCAAAAAACAGGTATTGCATTTCAAATCCCGATACTGTAAGTGTTTTAGTAAAATCTATTCCAGAAAATTTAGCATTATCGTACAACAATTCTGTTTGCGAAGCAGATACGCTAAAATTAACATGCACAACTTCTACATCAGGGGTCAGTTTTTCATGGACTGGCCCACTCAGCTTTTCATCAACGATACAAAACCCTGTGTTAAGTAATACCACAACATCTGCATCCGGCAAATACTATATGAATGCAACAACTGGTAACGGATGTTATGCAAAAGACTCAATTACCGTACTAGTAAAACCACTCCCTACAAGCTTCAACGCAGTAGCAGGCAGTATTTGTGAAGGGAATGTATTCTTCCTGGCAGGCAATACAAGTTCTGCAGGTGTCAGCTTTAGTTGGACAGGGCCAAATGGCTTTACCAGTACGCTACAGAACCCTAACATATCGTCCGCTACCACTGCCGCTACAGGCAACTACTATGTTACAGGCACACTCAATGGTTGTTCTGTTAAAGACACAGTATATGGCAGCGTGTATCCAATACCCGCAAGACCATTGTCTATTGCCAACACCCCGGTTTGCGTAGGGCAGGATTTGAAGCTGAATGTCAGCAATCCGCAGTCAGGTGTATATTCATGGATCGGTATTGGTGGGTATAGTGCTGCTATTGTAAGCCCTGTGCGTACAAGCGCTGCAACAGCTATGGCGGGCAAATACTACGTTACCGTTACAGCCAATGGCTGTACATCAGACAAGGATTCTGTGACTGTAGTTGTTAACCCTGCACCCGTCATCAATATGTACCCAAGCCCTAAAGACAGTATTTGCCAGGGGGCTACGCTTACATTCATTTCAAGCACAGCCAATGCAGGTACATCTTTCCAGCGTTATTGGTATAGAAATAATACAGTTATCGGCGGCGCTTCTAATGCTAACTACAGCACTACCACTGCTGCAGATAATGATGAATATTATGTTACGCTCGTTGCAACAGGCGTATGTGCAGAGCCATATACCGACACCAGCAACAAGATTATTATGCGCGTATTCCCTTGGTTGCCTGCTTCGGTATCTATAGTTGCCAATCCTGCTACAACAGTACCAAGTGGTACGATGGTCAATTTTACCGCCACGCCTGTCAATGGCGGCAACAAACCCACCTATCAGTGGACAAGAAATGGCACCCCTGTTGTAGGTGCGCTCAGCAATATCTGGGGGGCAAGCACCCTCAGCAACAATGATGAGATATGTGTAAACATGAGCAGCAGCTATCTATGCCCTAACCCTAAAACAGCAAAAAGCAATTGCATAAAAGTAAGTATAGAAAGTACAGGCATTAATAGTTTGGCAGGCAATGCAGCCATCCATGTATATCCCAATCCTGTAAAAGATGTCTTGAACATTGACGGCATAAAAGCAGGGTGTACTATAACACTCTATGATATATCCGGCAGGTTGCTGCTGCAACAAACAGCATTGGCAGATAAAGAGATTGTAAATACAGCTATGTTAGCTTCCGGTGTTTATCAACTCATTATTACAGAAAATACTACTACTACAAGGTTCAGAATAACGAAAGATTAAATCACATTTTTTACGTATATTTGCTATAATAAAAAAGCTCTTCGAAAATCCTGTAAAACCGAAACAATTATTTACACACAACTGAAAAATTTTGCAACAAACTGCAACCTGCCTGCGGCAGGCAGGCAATTCCGTAACTGTTTGTAACCATACTAGTATTGATAATCAACCATCTGAATGGTTACAGAAACAAAAACTGTTGAAACACTATCAAAAACTATCAACAGATAATTCAAAGCATTATATAAATGCATTCCTTATTTTTGGCGCGCTAAAAAGAAAGGATATAGTTTATGAAAATGACACGCTTTGTATTATTAGTTAATCTGTTCCTTTTTACACTGCACGCATCCGCTCAAAACGAAAAGCGTTTCCTGAAGCGGGAAATTCAGCAACTGTCGTCTACTACCATGCATGGCAGGGGCTACGTGTTCAAAGGAGGCGAAAAGGCTGCCAAGCATATTGCCAACCATTTTCGCAACATTGGCCTCAAGGCTTTCGATAAGGACAGCAACTATTTTCAGCCCTATTTCTTCCCCATCAATACCTTTCCGGGAGATGTGCTGATGAAGGTAAACAAGATCGTACTGGTACCCGGGGTAGATTTCATTGTCAATGGTGCCAGCAGTAGTTATATATCAGATGGCACTGTCCGCCTGAAGCGTATAGACCTTGGCAAGGTAAAAGACTCTGCTAAGTGGGAGTCTGTAAAGCAGCGCTTCGCAGACCGTGAGTTTGGCTACTACCTGAAGAATGCAGATACCGTAACCAAATACCTGAAGTTCAATATCCGCAGTTTTGCTAAGGAGTTTCCAAAAGGCCTGTTCGTTGTGCCGCAACATGGCAAAATGATATGGACTGCCAATACAGAGAATGTACCGGGCACTATTGTAACCGTTGAAGATACGGTGCTGCCAAAGCATCCACGCAAAGCAGTAGTGCGTATAGAAGCGAAGATGAACCCAAGCTTCAAAACGCAGAATGTGATAGGCTATGTACCGGGTACAGAAAAGCCCGATAGCTTTATCGTCTTCTCTGCGCATTACGACCATCTGGGGCAAATGGGTACACAAGCCATCTTCCCCGGTGCGCACGACAATGCAAGTGGTACCGCACTGGTCATGTATCTGGCACAGTACTTTGCAGCACATCCGCAGAAGTACTCTGTTGCGTTTATGCTATTCAGTGGCGAAGAGGCAGGTTTGATGGGCTCTAAACATTATACCAAGTATCCGTTGTTCCCGCTCAGGAATATTCGCTTTTTGGTGAATCTGGATATGACAGGTGATGCTACAAATGGTATTACCATTGTGAATGCTTACAACAATACACCTGAATACAGGCTGATGGACAAGATAAACGGGCTGGAGGGTTACCTGCCAAAAATCAACTTGCGAGACCAAACGCAAAACAGCGACCACTGGCCGTTTTGCGATGCAGGTGTGAAGGGAGTGTTCATCTATGGCAATGGTACAAAGCCTTATTATCATGATGTGTTTGATGTTGCCAAAGAGATATCGCTGGAGAATATTGATGGCTTGTCGAAACTGCTGATAAGGTTTACAGAAGGCTTGCAATAATATCCCCCGATTTGTAACGTCGGGCTTTTAGAAACATTATAATACTTTTATATTCTTAATTCATATAGCATGAAGCAATACATCTCTGCACTTGGCCTATCGGCATTACTGCTCGTTTCTTGCGGCAATGGTGGTGGAACAGCCAACAATGATGCCGTACAAACAGAAGCACAAGCGTTTCTGGACAAGTATACTACCGAATACGTAAAGCTCTATACCAATAGCAGCGAGGCACAATGGAAATCGCAAATCGAGATTGTAGAGGGCGACTCTACCAATACCGCGAATGCTGCAAAAGCAGATGAAGCCATGGCTACATTTACCGGCAGCAAAGAGAATATTGCACAGGCTAAAAAGTTCATGGAGCAAAAAGACAAGCTCACTGATATACAGGTAAAACAACTGGAGCTGATACTCTATGCTGCTGCCAACAATCCGCAGACGATTGCAGATGTGGTAAAGCAACGCATCAAAGCAGAGAACGAACAGACGCGCAAGCTGTATAGTTTCCAATACATGTACAATGGCAAGAAAGTAAGTACCAACGATCTGGATGCTGCCCTGAAAACGGAGACAGACCTGAACAAGCGCCTCGCCGCATGGGAAGCCAGCAAAGAAGTGGGTAAAGGACTGAAGGGTGGACTGGTGAACCTGCGCAACCTGCGCAACAAAACAGTGCAAGAGCTTGGCTATCACGATTACTTCAGCTACCAGGTGAGCGACTACCACATGGAAGCCAACGAGATGATGCAGACAATGGATAAGCTGATGAACGAGCTCTATCCGCTGTATCGCGAATTGCATACATGGATGCGTTATGAAATGGCGAAGAAGTACGGTGCTAAAGACGTACCAGACTATCTGCCTGCACACTGGTTGCCAAACCGCTGGGGACAAGACTGGAGCTCTGTCGTAAACGTAGAAGGCATAGACCTTGATAAGATATTGGCCACCAAATCGAAAGAATGGATAGTGAAAGAAGGCGAGAAACTGTATACCAGTATCGGCTTCCCTGCACTGCCTGAAACCTTCTGGCAAAAGTCGAGCCTGTACCCATATCCTGCAGATAGCAATGTGAAAAAGAACAACCACGCATCTGCATGGCACATGAATCTGGATAAAGATGTACGCAGCCTGATGAGTGTAGAACCCAATGCTGAATGGTGGGAAACTGCCAACCACGAGTTGGGGCATATCTACTACTACATGACGTACACCAACAAAGATGTACCACCACTATTGCGCGGCGGTGCTAACCGTGCGTATCACGAAGCTATTGGCACTATGATGGGCTTGGCTGCTATGCAAAAGCCTTATCTGGCAGGCCGCGGGCTGATAGATGCCAATGTGAAAACAGACAGCGTGCAGGCATTGCTGAAAGAAGCATTGAACTCTGTAGTGTTCATCTTCTTCTCATCGGGCACTATGAGTAATTTTGAGAAAGCAATGTATGTAGATAACCTGCCTGAAAACCAGTTTAACACCAAGTGGTGGGAACTGGCTAAGAAGTATCAGGGTATTGTACCACCATCTGCACGTGGCGAGGAGTATTGCGATGCTGCTACCAAAACACACATCAATGACGACCCTGCACAGTACTACGACTATGCACTGTCTTATGTAATACTGTATCAACTGCACAATCACATTGCTAAAAACATATTGAAGCAAGACCCGCGTGCTACCAACTATTACGGGCAAACAGGCATAGGCGACTTCCTGAAGAAGATAACCTACCCGGGCGCATCAAAAGATTGGCGCACAGTATTGAAAGAAAGCACAGGCGATGAGCTGAATGCAAAAGCCATGCTCGAATACTTCCAACCACTGGTTAGCTGGCTGAAGGAGCAAAACAAGGGTAAGAAATATACCCTGCCTGAAAATTTATAGTAATTATGAAATTTAATAGACCAAGTTTAGCTTACTTAATCTGTGTAGTTTTTATACATCTGCTATTTATTGTAAATAAACAGTATTTAGTAGGATATTATAACTATATGGATAGGAGTCAATATAAGAGTTATATCAATTCTTACCCAAGTGACAATGTAGCTGATGTTATAGCTGGCACAGAAACAGTATATTTTAAATGCTTACCTGACTGGACTATTAACTTGGTATATGTATTATACTTTATTGGTGTTTTATTTATTTCTATACCTGAAACAAAACATAAACTTATACAATCATTCCACTATGTAAAAACTAAATCATTTAGAATAATACTACTTGCTTGTGGATCTGCATTATTACTATACATCGGATACTTCGAAATTCAGCGGTATGAAAAGCTAAAGGATGAGAATGTTACTTTGATGGATAAAAATTTAGTTTTAACAGATTCAATAAGATTTTTGAAAACGAAGAATGCTGAGTTAGATAAGAAAATATTAGTTCTTACTTTCAGTAAAAGCTATGTCGACACAATTACCTATGTTGGTCCTCATAAAAGGCACATTGTTACAGACCCTGTATTAATAAAAGAACTCAACTCAAGTATTAAAAAGTAATAATAAATGTAAATCTGGCAAGCCATAAGACTTGCCAGATTTGTTTAAATACTATCTTTGCTCCCCGATTAAAAAAACATCATATAACAATGCGCGTAGCTGTAGTAGGCGCAACAGGGCTGGTTGGCAGCACCATGTTGCAGATTCTTGAAGAAAGAAACTTTCCTTTGACTGAACTGATACCTGTGGCTTCTGAGAAGTCTGTAGGTACGAAGGTGAAGTATAAGGGTAAGGAATACAGCGTGGTTACTGCCGACACAGCTATCAGCATGAAGCCTCAATTGGCTATCTTCTCTGCAGGCGGCAGCATATCGCTGGAGCTGGCACCGAAGTTTGCCGAAATAGGCTGCTATGTGGTAGATAACTCTTCTGCGTGGCGTATGGACCCTACCAAAAAGCTGGTAGTGCCGGAGGTAAACGGTAATGTACTGACCAAAGAAGACCTGATAATAGCTAACCCTAACTGCAGTACCATACAAATGGTGATGGTACTGAAACCTTTGCACGATAAGTATGGCATCAAACGCGTAGTAGTAAGCACCTACCAGAGTGTAAGCGGTACAGGCCAGAAGGCTGTAAAGGAAATGGAAGACCAACGCGCAGGTGGCGATGGCTTTAGCGTATATCCGCACCGTATAGACATGAACGTGTTGCCGCATATAGATGTGTTTCAGGACAATGGCTATACCAAAGAGGAGATGAAGATGGTGAAGGAAACCTGCAAGATACTGGGCGACGACAGCGTAAAAGTAACGGCTACTACCGTGCGCGTACCTGTAACAGGCGGCCATAGTGAAAGCGTTAATATCGAATTTCATAAAGACTTTGAAGAAAATGACGTCCGCGAGATACTGAGCAACATGCCGGGTGTGGTGGTGGTAGACAATCCTGCTGCCAATGCCTATCCTATGCCACTGGATGCAGCTGGCAAAGACGAGGTGTTTGTAGGCCGTATACGCCGCGACTACAGCCAGCCCAATACGCTGAATTGCTGGATAGTAGCAGACAACCTGCGCAAGGGTGCTGCTACCAATGCAGTGCAGATAGCGAAATATCTGCATAATCAAGGATGGCTTTAATGCAATTTTAACGTGTCATAAGATTGTAATAACTTGATTAGAGTCAATCTCTTCGGAAAGTGTACACGTACCTTTGTACGGTCAAAACACTTCTTAGATGAAATTGAAATCTCTACTATTTATTGGTGCATCAGTACTGGGACTGAATGCAAGTGCGCAAACATGGGTTGCTGACTCTGTGGAAATGGGGGCAGGATACGCCAATGATGTTTATTACAGTCTGAAAAACGATTCTATAACAGCCACGTCAAATACAAATTGGCATCTGGCTTTCCAAACGTTGCCACCAATTGGTGCAAGTTCCAATGTTTCTATACTGGCGAACCACGTAGCAGGTAAAGTAAATGTGTACTCTCTGCACCTGAAAGCGGCATCAAAATTTGGCAATTTAGTACCAAGCGATAGTGCAGGTAAAGTACTGTTGTACAATTCTGATACCAGCTGGAACTTTGGTGCTTTTAATCGTATGAACAACGCCAGCAATCCTTTCGATTTCAGCTGGGGATTATATGATGCTACATCACATTCTGTATTAGGTGATTCGCTGTATCTGATAACTATCAACAACGATGCATACCAAGTATGGGTACAGGAGTATAAGAGTACGCCCGCAGACAGCATCTCTTATGTAGTACGCATGGCAAAATTTGATGGCACTGCTGACAGACAAATTCGCGTATACAGGAAAAATGGTTATACAGACAGGAACTTTGCTTACTATGATGTAGTAAACGATGTTATTCGCGATCGTGAGCCAAGCCGTACTTCTTGGGATTTCGTACTGACACGTGCTATTGAAAATGTACCGAATCCAGGTGGTGGCGGATACAGTCCTTATCCGGTAACTACTGTTCTTACAAACTTTGGTGTAACTGTTGCAGAAGTTAAAGATTTAAGTCCATCAACTACAGGCTATGCTACTATGCCATACCTTACAGATATTCATGTAATAGGTTCTGATTGGAAAGTAGCACCGGGTGCACCTCCTGCACTGCCATACTGGACAGTGAGAGACTCATCTCATTACTTCATAAAAACTAAAATTACCAACGAATACTATCAGCTGCATTTTACCAACTTCTACGGTACATCAAACGGACGTGCAGTATTCCAAAAACGTAAATTGGGTGATGTAACATCTGTAAACAATGTAAAAGCTCCGATAGCTGCATACAGCATATATCCAAACCCTGCTACTACCGAAGTAACAATAATGGTAGATGCTAAAGAAGCTGCTAGCACTATGATATATGTAACAGATATGACGGGCAAAGTAGTAGACAGATATAATGTAAGCCAACAAGCCGGCCTGAATGGCTATCGCATCAATACCGGTGCATATGCTAATGGCAACTATCTGGTAACGATAGCAACTGCAGACTGGAAAGTGACAGAAAAACTTAGTGTTGCACACTAATAACCATATTAAAAAAGCGTGGATTGATTGAAGAAAAAGTTCGGTTGTTGCAATACACAACCGGACTTTTTAAACAAATGGAGATTATGTTTTTGAGGTTAGTAAATACAATAGTCGTGTTAGTTCTTTTGCTGGCAACAGCATCTGCACAACAAATACGTGTTACCGTGCTTGATAAAGAAAATACACAGCCTGTATCAATGGCATATGTAAATGTGTATTCGGCAAGTAATGCATTGCAGCAAACAGAACAAACAGACGCACTTGGGGTGGTTAATATAAAACCAGAAAGCTATCCATGTGTTATAGAAGTTGTATTACAAGGCTACGAGCATTATCGCAAAGAATATTTAAATGCTCCTGTTAACAATAATCAAACCGTAACGCTTGTAAAAAAATTCGGTTCATTGAATGAGGTAGTTGTAACCGGCCTAGCTGAACCTGTAAAATTAAAAAATGCACTCTCTACCTATCAGGTAATAACAAAAGCACAGATAAAATCATTAGGAGCTGTAACGCTGAATGAAGCATTGCGAAATCAGCTGAATATGAATATCAGCAATGATCCAGTACTGGGCTCAAATTTACGCATGCAGGGCATGGGCGGGGATAAAGTAAAAGTACTTGTAGATGGCATGCCACTAAATGGTCGTGAAGCAGGCAACATTAATATGTCTCAGATAAATATGAACAATGTAGAGCGTATTGAAGTAATACAAGGGCCTATGAGTGTTGCTTATGGCGCAGACGCAATAGCAGGCGTTATCAATGTCATCACCAAAAAAGATGGAAAGCGCATTGGTGGCACTATCAATACCTATTACGAAACTGTTGGCAAATACAATGCCGATGCATCATTTACTTACAAGCTGAAGGAGCGTAATCAATTCAGCATTGGTGGTGGCCGCAATTTCTTTGATGGAGAAAAGAATATAGATGTTCCGCAAACCAGTGGTAGTCTTACAGTTAATACAAAACGAGCCTATTACTTCAAACCGGTAGAACAATATCTGGGCAATTTTGCTTATCGCTATACAGCACCTTCCTCTTTCAATCTGCGTTTCTCATCAGACTTTGTAAAAGATATTGTAACTAACAAAGGTAGCCTGCAATCATGGGATGCATGGAAGTCCAACGCTTTTGATGAGTATTATTATACTACCCGTTCACTTAACCGTTTATCTGCTGAAGGTAAGCTGGGTAAAACAGGCAGATGGCAAAGCCAAAACAGCTATAATATATACTATCGTATCAAAAACAGATACGATAAAAACATGGTGACGCTAGACCAAGTTCTTACTAATAATGAAGGGGATCAGGATACTACACTATCTGAATACTATACATCCAGAAGTAGTTATATCAATAAAGTTGGTCTTCTGCAATACACCGTAGGCTATGATGTAAACCTGGAGTTTGTAAAGAGCCTGAAGATTGATAGCGGCAGTGCTAAAAACATACAAGACTATGCATTGTATACAAACATTTCTTATGCACTGGTTAAAGATAAGCTGACTGCACAAGCAGGTTTGCGTGGTGCTTATAATACAATGTACACGGCTCCGGTTACTCCAAGTTTCAATTTCTTATTTACACCAAAGAAGAATCTGCAGGTACGTGCATCTTATACCAAAGGCTATAGAGCACCATCTCTCAAAGAATTGTATCTGCACTTCTTTGATGCCAATCATAAAATACAAGGCAATCCTGACATCAAACCTGAAAACAGCAATCATATACAATTGTCTGCATCTTATCAGGCTTATGAAAATAAAGCAGACTATCTGCAACTGAGCCTGAGCAGCAATTACAATGAAGTGAAAAACGGTATTGTTTTAGTTCCGCTACATCCTGATGACTCAACAAGTATTGAGTATAAGTATGGTAATATGACTCATCTATCTAACCTTATCAACACCTTTCAGGTAGATGGACAGTGGAGCAACCTGCATATACAAACAGGTGTTTCTTATGCATATACATTTGAAGAAAAAGGAAGCTACAAAGCCTTCAGTACTGTAGAGGTAAACACGATGCTGCAGTATTCCTGGAGAAAAATTGGTACTAACTTCAACCTCTTCTACAAATTTAGCGGTAAACAGCCGGGGATGGTTGTTGGTGCAGATGGCTCCATCACCTATCAGGGTACAATAAAAAATCTGAGCATGTTGGATGCCTCTGTGGAAAAACGTTTTTTCAACAATAAAGTTCAGATAGTAGCAGGCGTTAAAAACATACTGAATATAGACCGAAGACAAACTTCAGGTTTAGTAAGTACCGGTACGCATACAAGCAACGGTACCAGTTACTTTATGCCACGCAGCTTCTTCACATCGCTGCACTTTACGATAGATTAATATTATTGCACTATACTTAACCAATGTCGGGAATTGCTTGTGCATTTTCCCGACATTTGCGTTTTATGAAAAGCCTTGCCGCGCTTAATAAGTATTTTGTTCGCTACAAATGGCGATTGCTATCGGGGATATTCTTCGTAGCAGTCTCTAATCTGTTTGCTGTTGTGTCGCCTACCGTCGTGCGCGATGTGCTTGATAAAGTACAAGCCAGTGTAGCGCAATATCATAAACTGACGGATGTTGTTGCCATGGGCAAGGTGGAGACTGATATTTTCAGACTGGTATTGCTGAACGGATTGCTGCTGCTTGGGCTGGCGCTGGCGCGTGGTGTGTTTATGTTCTTTATGCGGCAGACCATTATTGTAATGAGCCGCCATATAGAGTACGACCAGAAGAACGAAGTATATCAGCATTATCAGCAACTACACACGCAGTTTTACAAAACACATTTCACGGGCGATTTGATGAACCGTATTGCGGAAGATGTATCGCGTGTGCGGATGTATACAGGGCCATCACTGATGTATAGCATCAACCTGATAGTACTCAGCATTATGTGTATATGGGGTATGCTACGTGTGAATGCTACGTTGACACTATATGTTGTTGCACCATTGCCACTACTTGCCATCTGCATATATATTGTCAACAGCATCATATTCCGGAAGAGTGAAAAGATACAAGCACAATTGAGTGAGCTTACAACCACTGCACAGGAATCTTATTCAGGCATCAGGGTTATTAAATCTTTTGTGCAGGAAAAGAATATGCTGGGCTTCTTCTTCAACACATCTGAAAACTACAGGAAGAGCGCCGTAAACCTATCACTGACAGAGGCCATCTACTTCCCCTCTATGAACCTGTTTATAGGGCTTAGTATGCTGAGTACGGTGTTGATAGGTGGTTACTACGCCATCAACGGCAGCATAACGGTGGGTAATATTGCAGAGTTTGTATTGTACATCAACTTGCTGATGTTCCCTATATCTAGCATTGGGTGGGTGGCATCTATGGTGCAACGTGCAGGTGCATCACAAAAACGCATCAACGAATTTCTGGATACACCTGCTGCTATTACAGACGCGCCGGATGCTATCAGCAAAACGATTGAAGGCAATATCCATTTCAAACACATAAGCTTTACCTATCCGCATACAGGTATACAAGCGCTGAAGGATTTTGACATCGAAATAAAAGCAGGACAGAAAATTGCTATCATTGGCAGAACAGGTTCGGGCAAATCTACACTGGCACATATGCTGCTGCGTATGTACGACCCTACCAATGGTGAAGTACTAATAGACGGTGTGCGTGCAGATAAATACAAGATTCAAAACCTGCGCTCACAAATAGCATATGCACCACAAGAGGCATATCTGTTTTCTGATACGGTATATAACAACATCAAATTCGGCAGTGAGTGGGCTACAGAAGCAGATGTAAAAAATGCAGCAAAGATGGCCGACCTGCAAAAAGATATCGATACCCTGACCGATGGTTATGAAACTGTAATTGGTGAACGTGGTGTCATGTTATCGGGCGGGCAAAAGCAGCGAATGGTATTGGCAAGGGCATTGCTGAAAAACAGCAGGATACTGCTGATGGACGAATCTTTATCGGCAGTAGATACGCAAACAGAACAAACCATATTGCACAACCTGCGGGGCTATCTGCAGAACACAACTACCATAGTCATCACCCACCGCATATTTACAAGCTGGCAGTTTGATAAAATACTGGTACTGGAGGATGGAAGCATTGCCGAGCAAGGTACACATACCGAATTGATGGCACTGAATGGCAAGTATGCTACACTATTCAGGCATCAAACTGAAACAGATAAATAAGGTTAGAACAATGACTGCTGAATGCCCATATCTTTGGGCTGATTGAGGAACGGATATTCATCAACAATATCGTAGTGATTCAGTTCTTCGTTAAACTTTCTCAACACTACGCTACTGATTTTAAACTTGAGGCTGATGCGTGTGATGAGCTCTCCAGCTATATACATTTCTTTATCGCTCAAACCCTTACCGATAGTGATGTGCGGCAACCTGTTCTTAGCCGTGTTCTTAATAGGCAATTCGTGAAAATCTGTTATGATTTTAGTTACACGTTCTTTAGATGCTTCATCGGGTAGTACACAGAATGTACCATGGTGAAACTTCATCAGCTCGTTAAAGCACACAGTAATTTCAGGCTGCCGCCGTGCTAATTTTTCGATATGCTCTTTAACATTTGGCAGCGCATGTTCATTATTCAATTCAAACTCACTGACAGTAATATGCGCTATCGAGTTGACAGCATTGTACCAACCAATGGCTTCTTTCAATTGGTTTTTGCAAGCCTCTACTTTTCTGACAACATCAGCGTCAGGAATAATAGCTACAGAATACAATGATATACTCATACAGTAAGGGCGCAATTTACAAAATAAAAAAGCCCGACTATAGCGGGCTTTTCAACTAAATTATATCCTATTATTTATTGCTTGTAAACTCTATAGGTAATGACAGTTCCTTACCATCGCGCATCACTTTCACTTGCGTCTTATCACCTTCGGCAAACTTGCCCAATGCTTCCATATAGGTTTGCATACCTGTTATTTTATTATCGCCCAGTTGTATGATGATGTCGCCACCTTTCATGCCTGCTTTCTGTGCGGGCTTTTTGTCTGTTACACCGTCTATACGCACACCACCATCCTGGTAAGAATAGTCGGGCATTACACCCAGTGTTACTTTAAACCTTACTTTGCCAACAGTTGATTGTTTAGTTGGGGTGAATGCAGGCTTCGGTTCTTTTTCCATCTTGCCCACTACATCGTAAATATAGTTTTGCAACATAGCCTGTCCCTTGTAGTTTATCTTGTCTGCATCATCGCTTGGCTTGTGGTAGTCTGTATGCAGGCCTGTAAAGAAGAACAATACAGGTATGTTCTGATAATAGAAAGAGCTATGGTCTGAAGGGCCAACACCTGCACTATCATACGTTATTTTAAAAGCAGGGTTGTTCTTATCTATCATCTTGCCCCACACAGGCGATGTACCAATACCACCTACTGTCAATGCATGTGTGCTGTCATTGAGCCTGCCTACCATGTCCATGTTTATCATGTAGGCAATCTTCGTGCTATCCAGCTTTTCTTCTTTTACTATGGCTTTAGAACCAAGCAAGCCAAGCTCTTCGCCCGAGAAGTGTAGCAACAAATAGTTGTAATGTTTCAGTTTACTGTTCTTAATTCTCGCACCCAGTTGCATCAGCGCGGCAGTACCACTTGCATTATCATCCGCACCGTTGTGTATCTGTCCGTCTTTCTTTGCGTTCAGGCTGTTGCCGTCTTCACCATGGCCAAGGTGATCGTAATGCGCACCCAATACCACAGTATATTTTGCACCGTTATCAATATATGCAGCAAGGTTAGTGCCTGTCATTTCTGCCTTCTTCAGCACTATCATCATATCTACAGCTACACTACCCTCGTGGTTTTCTATATATTTCTGATAGCCTTTGTGCAACATCATGGCTACGGGAATATCCAATGCTTCGTAGTCTGATTTCTTATTGAATTCGGGTGTGTATTTAGCACCATAGCTATCGTAAAACAATACTGCCGTTGCACCTTGCTTTGCTGCATCTTTTGCTTTTTCGTGCGCTACTTTTTCCCAGTCGAAGTGTGCATCTTTTGCTTCATCGGCATCTGCAAAAATCGGCATCATCCATATATTACCATGTTCCAGTACGCCGGGTAATGCATCGCCATTGGCACGCTTGCTGTTTACACTGAATGGCAACGGGAATACTTCTTCCAAGTCTGTTACTTTCTTACCATTGATGCTGATGCTTGTCAATGGCATTATTTCCTTACCGCTGATGAAGGTGAACGGATAACGATAATTGCCTTTGTAAGCAGGTATACCGTTTTGTGTATAATAGTTGATGATGTATTCAGCAGCTTTCTTTTCGCCTGTAGTACCTGTACGGCGTCCTTCCAGCTCGTCTGAAGCCAGATAACCGATTTGCTTTTTCAGTTGTTTGATTGTCTTCTTATCCTTAGCAAAAGAAGTATTGGTAATCATTAACGGAGATGCCATTAACAACGCCGATGCAAGAAAAATTCTCATTCCTGTGATTTGAAGGAGCAAAATTATACCATTTGTAATAGGTTTAGTTCTATTAACAGGAAAATA
Source organism: Bacteroidetes bacterium UBA4414 (assembly GCA_002389765.1). Classification (GTDB taxonomy): domain Bacteria; phylum Bacteroidota; class Bacteroidia; order Chitinophagales; family Chitinophagaceae; genus Polluticoccus. The sequence continues at coordinate 311,241 of DGQM01000023.1, forward strand.
AGGCAAGAAAAAGCCCCGTGCTTCAACAGTACGGGGCATGATATAGTTTGTAATGGATTATATTATCCTTCTGCGCCTTGTTCCAGACCAGGCTCGTTGTTTTCTTCCTGTACGATAGTACCATCTGCTGCTACTAGCATTTGCGCTTCGTCTTCAGGCATAGCCTCAGACGCGTCTGTTGGCAGTACAATTTCTATGTTGGTAATATCTTTCAGGTTTGGTAATTCGCCTGAATTATTGATACCCAGATAGTCCATGAAGTTTTTAGACGTTGCGTATGTAAGCGGTTTACCCACCATGTTTTCGTTACGGCCTGTAATAACTATCAGGTCTTTTTCCAGCAGTTTCTGGATAGAATAGTCTGCACTTACACCACGGATAAACTCGATTTCCGCTTTGGTAATCGGTTGCTTGTACGCAATGATAGCCAGTGTTTCCATAGCAGCAGTTGACAGCTTTTTGATGTGCTTATCACCATTCAGCTGCAATACTGTTTTATGATATGCTTTTTTAGTCAGGAATTGGTAGCCACCACCTGCTTCCCTTAGTTGGAAAGGGTAGTAAGGCGCTTCATATTTTTCACGGATAGCTTCTATACAAGTAGCTACGCGTTCTCCTTCTATAATTTCTTCCAGTGCTGTGCTCAGCATATCTGTCATCTCCATCAGCGTCACAGGGCGATCGCTGGCAAATATGATAGCTTCTACGTGTGGCATTAATTGTTCGATATCCATATAATCCTCCTTTACCGGTACACACCGAAAATAAAACAGATTGCAGTTTTGTACCCGAAAAGAAATGCACAAGTGTGGGTAAAAACTAACTTATTAAAGTTACGCCTAATGCTGCAAAAAGGCTGTTAAATAAGAAAGCCCCGATAAACGGGGCTTTGCTTGTATGGTAAAGTATTTCTATACATGAAGTATAAGGCCGGGGGCAAAACCCAACAACACTACCAGCAATACGGTAATGAGCAGCAATAGCTTGTCTGTAGCCGTAACCTCTGAATTGAATTCAGGATTGCCTTGTTTGAAGTACATAGCAATGATAACACGGAAATAGTAGTAGGCACTGATAGCTGCCATAAACAGGGCAAATATTACCAGCCACATCATCTTGCCTTGTTCTACCGCTGCCAGCAATACAAAGTATTTGGCCATGAAACCTGCCGTACCCGGGATACCCGCCAATGACAACAGCAATATAGTAGTGATAGCTGCCAGTACAGGGTCTTTCTTAGCCAGACCGTTGAAGCCATCGTAAGTATAATCTTTCAGCTTCATCATTACGGCAAACATACCGATGGTAGCTACGCTATATGCAACTGCATATATCATCATACCTTCCCAAGCAGTAGCATTAACTGCCAGTACTGCAAAGAGCATAAAGCCCGCCTGCGCTATGGAAGAGTATGCCAGCATACGCTTGACGCTTTGCTGGAACACGGCCGTGATATTACCTACAAACAGTGTAGCTGCTGTGATGATAGAAAGAACAATCGTCCAGTCGCCGCTTACAGCACCGAATGATACAGAGAACAAACGCATGAAAGCTACGAACGCGCTTGCCTTAACAATCGTTGCCATAAAGGCAGTGAAAGGTGTTGGCGCACCGTCGTACACGTCTGGTGTCCACATGTGCATAGGTGCTGCAGATACTTTGAAGGCAAATGCCACCATCAGGAACAGGATACCTGCCAGCGCCATCGGGCTCAGCATATCCGACTGCAGGAAAGTGTATTGAATAATATTGAACGTACCCGTTGCACCATACAACAGGGTAATACCCATCAGTAAAATACCTGTAGAGAAAGAACCCATCAGGAAGTACTTGAGCGATGCCTCGCTGCTTTTCAGATTGCGCTTGTCGCTACCTGCCAGTATGTATTGCGGAATAGACAGTACCTCTATACCAATGAACATAATCAGCACATTGTTGTAGGTAGTGAGCATGTACACACCGCAGAGGATGAAGAATATAAGTGCAAAGTATTCGCCCACATGGCTGCCCACGCGTTGTATTTCTTTATTAATCAGCAATGCATACAGCAATGTACAGCCTGTCATCAGGGTATTAAATCCTAATGCATAGCGATCTACACGCAGCATATTGTTGAAGAAAGACAGTGTTTCTGTGGGTGCAGTAGTTGCTAATTCCCAAACGTTGACGCCCAGCAAAGCAAAGAGGAGGAACACCGCTATAGATGCTACAGATTTCTTTTCCTTTACAAACAGGCCCGCAAACATCAGGATAACCCCAAATACCGTTGCAGCTATTATTGCCTTCATATTTTATTACGAACCGAGGTTATCAGCATGGACCGATGCGCCCGGATTATTTAATTTTTTACAGTTATATACTTCTTATTCTATCACTTATTACGGCATCATCATATTGGCTACGCCTGCAGTCATATCCAGCAATGGCTTAGGATATACACCGAGGAACAGGATGATAGCTATAATAATAGCCAGTCCGGCATATTCGTTTGCCGTCAGGTCTTTTTGCATTTTCATTTCTACGATGTTGCCGTAGGCTGTTTTTTGTACCATGTTCAGCGTGTACACTGCACCCAGTATCACACCCAAACCTGCTACTACCATAAATGTAATACGGTATGCAGATGCGCTTGAGAACAGGCCATTGAACAACATGAACTCACCAATGAAACCATTTGTCAATGGCAATGCTATGTTGGCAAATGATATAATAACCAATGCAATAGCCATTCGCGGAGCGCTTGTAGCCATACCACCCAGTTTAGTCATATCGCGTGTGCCCCAGCGTTGCTCTATCATGCTAACTATCAGCCACATACCTGTTATGTTGATACCGTGGTTGAACATCTGCACCATCAGGCCGTGCATACCTACATTTGTTTGCGCAAATGCCGCCGCACTCATCAGACCCATGTGGGCAATAGATGAATAAGCCACCAGACGTTTCAGGTCTGTTTGCACAATTGCTACCAACGACGCGTACACAATACCTATAATAGAAAGTATGATTACCGTATTGCTCCAGAAAGCTACACCTTGTGGTACAACAGGCATCAACCAGTTGATAACCCCGAACAGACCCATCTTCACCATCAGTGCACTCAGCACTACGGTTACTGCTGTAGGAGATTGTTCGTATGTATCGGGCTGCCATGTGTGGAAAGGGAAGATTGGCATTTTGATAGCGAATGCTACGAATATCAAAACGAACAACCATTGCTGCGTAACAGGATCTAAAGAAGCACCTGCACGTACTATGTTTTCCCAGCTATAAGCATTTACACCCGGTGTCTGCAAAGACAGGTATATCAGCGCAGCCAGCATCATCAAGCTACCCAGGAATGTATAAACGAAGAATTTGAATGTAACCTGAATGCGTTTTTCACCACCCCAACGAGAGCAGAGAAAGTAAACAGGAATCAGCGCCAGCTCCCAGAAGAAGTAGAACAATAGCGCATCGTGTGCAAGGAATACACCCGTGATACCTGCTTGTGATAACAACATCAACCCGTAGAAAGAACCTGTGTTTTCTACCTCTTTGTTCCAATTGCTGATGAATACCACCGGCATAACGATACCCGTAAGCAGGCAGAGCATAGCACTCATACCATCGGCATGCAGGCTAAGTTGTGCGCCAAGGCGCGGTATCCATGGCATGCTCCAGTCTATAGGCTGTGCACTGCATGTGGCACTAATATAAGCAGCCAGTCCCAGTGTGGCTAATGAACCGATAAGGGCAACGGCTTTCGCATTTTCTTTTGCAAGAAAACTGATAATGCCTGCCACAAGAGGAACCAGTATAAGTAATGTCAACATCATAACGCTAATGCAATTGTTTTGCAGTTGCTATCTATTAATAATTTAATCCGAAAAATCTTATCGCAAATAACAGGGCCATACCTATCACCATCACAAAGATGTAAAAACCAACCTGGCCTGTTTGCAGCAAACGTACGCGCTCGCTACCCCAACGTACCAGCCTGCCCACACCATTTACTATACCATCTATACCCAGTTTTTCTACAAAGCGATCCAGTGCATCAGACAGTGCAGCTATCGGGCGAACGATGATAGCATCGTACAGCTCATCTACATACCATTTGTTTTCCAGCACTTTTGCCAATCCTGTATTTTCAACAAAGTTTGGTGTTTTAGTTGCTACCCTTGCTACGATAATCATAACGATTACCAAGCCCGTAGAAAGTCCCATCAGCATCCATTCTGTGCTGTGCTCCAGATGGTGCACACCGTGGTTGCTTACTACAGAACTCAAATATGTATTCAGTGTGTGGTGCTCGCTGATAACAGCAGGCAGGCCTACATAACCGCCTATCACAGACATGATAGCCAGTACTATCAGCGGTATTGTGATAGCCGCAGGGCTTTCGTGCAGGTGATGGTGCTGCTCTTCCGTACCACGGAAAGAACCCGTGAACGTAAGGAAGAAAAGGCGGAACATATAGAATGCCGTCATCAGTGCTGCACCCAGTGCCAGGTAATACATTACCGGGCTGTGTGCATATACAGATGCCAGAATCTCATCTTTAGAGAAGAAGCCCGAGAAGCCGGGGATACCTGCAATAGCCAGACAGCCTATCAGGAAAGTAGCACTAGTAATCTTCATGTGCTTGCTGAGGCCACCCATCTTGCGGATGTCTTGCTCACCACCCATAGCGTGGATAACACTACCCGAACCAAGGAATAACAGAGCTTTGAAGAAAGCATGTGTCATAACGTGGAACACGGCAGTAGTATATGCTCCCACACCCAGTGCCAGGAACATGAAACCAAGCTGGCTAACTGTAGAGTATGCAAGTACTTTTTTGATATCGTATTGACGGATAGCAATAGACGCTGCCAATATAGCCGTAGCCAGACCGATGATAGCAACCAGATTGAGTGCTGCAGGTGCAAGGTTGTACAATGCATTGCTTCTAGCTATCATATAGATACCTGCGGTAACCATCGTTGCCGCGTGGATGAGGGCTGATACCGGCGTAGGACCTGCCATGGCATCAGGCAACCAAGTATATAATGGTATCTGTGCACTTTTACCCATCGCACCTATGAACAGGCAGATAGCTATCCAGTTGTACATATTAGCAGACAATTGTACTTGTCCACCATTCAGCTGACCAAAGAATTCGTTGTAGGAAAGTGTACCGTAGTTGAAAAGTATCAGCAACATACCCACCAGGAAACCGAGGTCACCTATGCGGTTCATTACAAATGCTTTCTTAGCGGCATTGGTATAGTCTCTGTTTTTGAACCAGAAGCCAATGAGGAGGTAAGAGCAAAGACCTACACCTTCCCAACCAATGAACATGATAAGATAGTTGGCACCCAGCACCAACAGCAACATCGAGAATACGAAGAGGTTGAGGTAGGCAAAATATTTCACCATGCCCTCGTCTTCGTGCATATAAGATGTAGAGTATACGTGTATCAGGAAACCGATACCTGTAATAATAAGCAGGAACAGCGAAGACAATGCATCTACCTGAAATGCAAAAGGTATGAGCAACTTGCCCGACTCTATAAAATTGAACAGGTGAACAGTAGTAGATGCACCGCTGCTTTTCACTTCGAAGAAGATACCCAGCGACACCGCAAAAGATGCCAGTATGGCAAGGCTACCGATAACACCACCGGCAGACTTAGGTATTTTTCTCCAACCTATACCATTGATAAGGAAACCTACCAACGGAAACAAAGGAACTAAGTAAACTAAATTTGTCATACCCCAAACCCCTAAAGGGGCTTTCTTTTTTTGTTATTATTACCCTACACCCCCTTTAGGGGGCGAAGGGGGTTTAATGCTTCAATCTGTTTAATATGTTGATGTCTACAGAATGTACCTTACGATACATCATCACGATTATTGCTAACCCTACCGCTACCTCTGCAGCAGCTACCACCATTATAAAGAATACAAATATCTGTGCAGCCGAATCGTTGTACATTTTAGAAAATGCTACCATCAGCAGGTTTACCGCATTCAGCATCAGTTCTATACACATGAATACAATGATGGCATTTCTGCGCATCATGGCACCCATCATACCGATGCAAAACAAAGCAAGGCTCAGAAACAAATAATATTGTACAGGCATAAGATATTACCCCAAACCCCTAAAGGGGCTTCCTTTTATTGTTTATATAATTTTCAATTTCAGTTATTACTAATTCTAAATTCTTCTCAATCTCTTCATTCTTAAATCTCAACACATCCAATCCTTCTGCTCTTAATATTTCTTCACGATTTCTATCTGCTTCAGCTACATCAATTTCACTGTGAACTTCTCCATCTACTTCTATTATCAATTTTAATTTATGACAATAGAAATCTACAATATAAATTCCTAACGGATGCTGTCTTCTGAACTTACATCCTAAAGGACTTTGTTTTAAATAACCCCAAAGAACTAATTCTGCACTCGTTAAATTCTTCCTCAACTCCTTTGCACGTTCAAATATGAAATTACCCGCACCAAAAAACATTGTCTTTTTCATATGCTTGGGTATTTCATTCCCCCTTTAGGGGGCTAGGGGGTTTTCTTTTTCTTTCTTACCTATTACTACCGCACCAATCATTGCACTCAGGAAAAGAACACTGCTTATTTCGAACGGCAATACAAACTGTGTGAACAGTGTCTTACCGAGGTTTTTAATCAGACCAATATCCGTTGATGTCTGGTCGAGTGTTGTAATTGTTGATGTCCTCAGCGCAGCCAGTATTACCAGCAGCAGCGTACCGCCTGATATAGCACCCGCTATCTGCACCAGTCTGTTTTTCTGTGGTTCGGTATCGGCATTGAGGTTCATCAGCATTATCACAAACAGGAACAATACCATGATAGCACCTGCATATACTATAATATTAACGATGGCAAGGAATTGCGCATTCAATAATATATAGTGACCGGAGATGGCAAAGAATGTAGCAATGAGGAACAATACACTGTTGACAGGGTTGCGGCTGAGGATAACGCCCAACGCACAGCTCAATGCCACGACAGTTAAGAACCAAAATATTATTTCGTAAACACCCATGATATACTATTTGCTTTCTTGTTTATGAGGGTGAGCAATCAACAAATCTTCTTTTTTGTAGATGAAGCTGGAACGAGAGTAGTGCGTAGGCATTACCGTTTCGCTCAGGTACACGGCGTCTTTTGGACAAGCCTCTTCGCACAGGCCGCAGAAAATGCAACGCAGCATGTTTATCTCATACTTAGCCGCATACTTCTCTTCACGATACAGATTTTCTTCGCCCGCTTTGCGTTCTGCAGCTTCCATTGTAATGGCTTCTGCAGGGCATGCCAGTGCACAAAGGCCGCAGGCAGTGCAACGCTCACGTCCCTGCTCATCGCGGTTCAGTATATGCAAGCCACGAAACACGGGGCTGAACGGACGTTTTTCCTCCGGGTATTGTACAGTAGCCTTCTTTTTAAAGATATGGCCAACTGTTATGCTAAGTCCCTTAGCTATTGCAGGCAGATAAATCTTCTCCCCGAATGTCATCGGATCGCGATTTATTTGTGCAGACCTGTTAGTTAGTTTCATCTTCAATACAATTATTTAATTACCCACAATATCACAGCACCTGTTATCACCATGTTTACCAATGCTAATGGAATCAGCGATTTCCAACCGAGACGCATCAGCTGATCGTAACGGAAGCGCGGCAGTGTCCACCTGATAAACATAAAGAACAGTATGATACATATTGCTTTGGTGAGCAATGTTAATACGCAAATAATGGCAAATAGTACAGGGCTAACGCTTGCTGCTACCTGATCCATGAACGGGAAGTTGTAACCACCGAAGAACAGCGTAGCAATAACCGTTGAGCTAATGAACAGGTTAATGTACTCGGCAAACAGGTAGAAACCCAACTTCATAGAAGAGTACTCCTGATGATAACCCATGTTCAATTCGCTTTCACACTCCGGCAAATCGAATGGAGCACGGTTCAGCTCTGCAAATGCGCAAGTCAGGAATATGAAAAAGCCTAATGGCTGTTTGAAGAAGTTCCATGTAAAATAACCGCCATCCCAGAAGCCATGTTGCTGCTCTACGATTTCGCGCAGGCTTAGTGAACCGGTCATCATCAGCATAGCTACCAAGCTCAGGCCCATTGCCAGCTCGTAAGATATAGCCTGTGATGCCGCACGGATACTACTCAGCAGCGAGAATTTATTGTTAGAAGCCCAGCCACCCAGCATCACACCGTATACACCAAGGCTCACTACGCCAAATATGAAAAGGATACCGATATTAATATCTGCTACCTGCAAAGAAATAACACCGTTTTCTGTAACAATATCCGGACCCCAAGGTACTACCGCACTTGTCATTACCGCAGTAAGCATAGCCAGTGCAGGGCCAAGTATGAAAAGGAAACGTGTAGAGCGATCAGGAATGATTTCTTCTTTGAAGAAGAGTTTCAGACCATCGGCCATCGGTTGCAGCAAACCCATAAAACCGGCACGGTTAGGGCCGCGACGATCCTGCATTACGGCTGCTACCTTACGCTCTGCCCATGTAGCATACATGGCAATACCCAGCGAACCCAGTAGTATAACTGAGATGAGCAGTACTTTTTCAATTATGAAAGCTATATCCAATTGCATAGCGGCGCAAAACTAATTTGTTCTATTAATTATTTACCTGTGTTCTTAAAATCATCGCTGTGAGCAGGGCCTGCTATCTTCGACAGCTCTACTTCCGGCCTGTTTACATCACTCACACTATGAATATCAAGCAACATTTTCGGGTCTTTACCTATTACTTTGTCTATCAGCACGGGTTGTTTTTTAACCCCAACATAGTGTCCTTGTGATATAACACTGTGCCTGCTGATTTTTGACGGACCTTCTATCACCCAGTCTTTAGCAGATTTTTTGTGGAAGCGGCAATCGTTACAGATCCATTCTTCCACCTCGCCCCACTGGTCTTTGCGTGCAGTAACACGGAATACCTCATCGCCACGCATCCACAAGCGCGCTTTACCGCCACATGTTTTACAATCGCAATGTGCATCTACAGGCTTGGTAAACCATACACGGTTTTTGAAACGGAATGTTTTGTCTGTAAGCGCACCTACAGGACATACATCTATTACGTTTCCTATAAATTCATTATCCAGCGATTTGCCCAGCAGTGTGCTGATAGCAGCGTGGTCGCCACGATCCAGTACACCATGCTCACGTTTTTGCGTAAGCTGCTCTGCAGTATATACACAACGGTAGCACAGTATGCAACGCGTCATGTGCAGTGATATATAATCACCCAAGTCTTCTTTTTCAAACGTACGACGATCGAACTCGTAACGTGTTGTAGATGCGCCGTGCTCGTAGCTCAGGTCTTGCAAGTGGCATTCGCCAGCTTGGTCACACACCGGGCAATCCAGCGGGTGATTCACCAACAGCATTTCTACCACACCTTTGCGTGCATCCAATACTTTATCAGAAGTAATGTTTTTTACTTCCATACCATCCATCACAGTAGTACGGCAGCTTGCTACCAGCTTTGGCATAGGGCGCGGGTCTTTTTCAGAACCCTTGCTTACCTCTACCAGGCAAGTACGGCACTTACCACCACTACCTTCCAGCTTGCTGTAGTAACACATAGCAGGCGGTGTTACATCACCACCTATCATACGTGCTGCATTCAGGATAGTTGTTCCCGGTGCAACTTCTACAGTAATATTATCAATCGTTACTTTAAACTTCGGTGTTTGTTCCGACATATCAAGTCAACAGTTAAAAGTCAAAATTCAAAAACTAAGCACCCGCAGGTATATGTATCGGATCTGCATAATGTGCAAGACCGAAGTTCCTGTTTTGTGCTTCGTCCGGATTATTTACGTGCCATTCAAACTCATCGCGGAAGTGGCGGATAGCAGCAGCTACCGGCCATGCAGCAGCATCGCCCAGCGGACAGATGGTGTTACCCTCTATCTTGCGCTGAATATCCCACAGCAGGTCTATATCGCTCAGCTTACCTTTTCCGTATTCTATGTTCTTCAATATTTTGTACATCCAACCGGTACCCTCGCGGCACGGGCTGCACTGTCCGCAGCTTTCGTGGTTGTAGAAGCGTGCCAGTGTCATTGTATGGCGTACTACGCACTGGTCTTCGTCCATCACAATAAAACCACCCGAACCCATCATAGAGCCGGTAGCAAAACCACCGTCCGAAAGGCTTTCGTAGTTCATATAGCGTGCTTCACCTTTTGCTGTTTTCAGCAGCAGGTTGGCAGGCAGGATAGGTACAGAAGAACCTCCCGGTATACAAGCTTTCAGGCGTTTGCCGTTAGCTATACCGCCACAATATTCGTCAGAGAAGATAAACTCTTCTACTGTCTGCGTCATGTCTATTTCGTAGATGCCCGGCTTTTTTACATTACCACAAACCGAAAGCAGCTTGGTACCCGTAGAACGGCCCACACCTATTTTAGCATACTCTTCGCCACCATTGTTGATGATAGGCACTACAGCTGCCAATGTCTCTACGTTGTTTACCACGGTAGGGCGCATCCATACACCCTGTATGGCAGGGAACGGAGGCTTGATGCGCGGGTTGCCACGCTTACCTTCCAGCGATTCTATCAGGGCTGTTTCCTCGCCACAGATATAAGCACCACCACCACGCTGCACATATATTTCGCAATCAAAACCGCTGTTCAGGATATTCTTGCCCAACCAGCCGTTGTTCTTAGCTTCTCCAATTGCCTGCTCCAATATATCTACTATCCACGCATACTCTCCGCGGATGTATATATATGTAGCATGGCTACCCAGTGCAAAGCTGCTCACTATCAGACCTTCTATCAGCAGGTGCGGAAGAAACTCCATCAGGTAGCGGTCTTTGAAAGTACCGGGCTCCGATTCGTCGGCATTACACACCAGGTGACGAGGTACACCTTCCGGCTTTGCCAGGAAGCTCCACTTCATACCTGTAGGGAAGCCGGCACCACCGCGGCCACGCAGGCCACTCTTCTTCACTTCTTCCACTATTTCGTCCGGCGTCATTTTGAACGCTTTTTCCACAGAACGATAGCCCCCGTTTTTGCGGTAGGTATCGTAGTAGCGGATGCCTTCTACATGTGCGTGTTCTAATAATAATTTCATACCCTAAATCCCTAAAGGGACTTCTTTTATATTTTTAAATCCTTTTGCCTTTCGGCATCGGGGTTAAAGTTTCGTACTCTGTCTGCTAAGCAGTTGCCATTTTTTATGCTCCCAAACCCACACTTCCAGTCCGTGCAATCTGAATGGCAGGGTTTTACCTTCCATTACCACATCTATCTCCAGCGTTGCACGTATGCATCCTGTGTTTCCGTCTATGGTTACCTGTTCGTCGGTCGATTGGATTTTTACATAATCTATCGTGCCGTTGTACAGGTTGTTCATCATTTCCTGTTTGGTTTCCTTCCACCCGTTTGAGTGTCCGTAAACCAGTTTGTTGCTCAGCATACCCCTTAGTGCAACCGTATCTTGTTCTACCAGCGCATGGTGAAATGCGGTAGCGGCGGACTTCAGGCTTTTTTCGTCCTGTGCAAAAACAGTACTATATATAAAGAGCAATGATATGGTAACGAGGCTACGCATATCGGTTATTAATTATTGCTTGCTGCGTTTCTCCTGCACTCATCTATTATCGCATCCACTTTTTCTTTCGTCAGGTGTTCGCGGTAGTGTTTGCCAAGCTGCATCATTGGTGCATAACCACAAGCACCCAGACACTCAGCAGGCTTCAAAGTAAACATTCCATCAGGTGTTGTTTCACCTTCTTTGATGCTCAGTTTTTCTTTGATGTATTCAATAATATTATCGCTGCCATTCAGCATACAAGGGCCTGTACGGCATACTTCAAATACGTATTTGCCAACCGGTTTCAGGTTGAACATGGTATAGAAAGTAGCCACCTCGTATACTTCTATAGGAAGTATGCTCAGCAATTCTGCCACATGGTCCATAGCTTCTGTACTAAGCCAGCCACCATTTTCTTCCTGTGCCAGATGCAGAACAGGTATCAACGCACTTTTTTGCTTTCCTTCCGGATAGCGTGCGATGATTTCTTTTACTTTATTCAGTTTTTCTTCGTTAAACTTCATACCCCAAACCCCTAAAGGGGCTTTTCTTTTTAAAGTTATATTCAAAACCTTTCCCCCTTCAGGGGGTCAGGGGGTTACGCATCCAATTCGCCTGCAATTACATTCAGGCTACTTAATGTAATAATTGCATCACTCAATAAACCACCACTTACTATTTCAGGGTATGCCTGATAGTAAATGAAGCAAGGCCTGCGGAAGTGCAGACGATACGGTGTACGTCCGCCATCGCTTATCAGGTAGTAACCTACTTCACCATTCGCACCTTCTACACCATGATACACTTCACCCGGCAATACGTCTATCTCGCCCATCACCATTTTGAAGTGGAATATCAATGCTTCCATCTTCGTGTACACATCCTGCTTTGCAGGCAGGTGGTAGTGGTCAGATTCCGGTGCGTAGAAAACATCTTTCTGCGTCGGGTCTTCCTGTTCCAGCTTAGTAATTTTTGCCAGTGCCTGTTCTATAATCTTGTAGCTTTCCCAGATTTCGTCGTTGCGCACCATGTAACGGTCGTAAACGTCACCGGTAGTACCTACAGGTATTTTAAAATCAAAGTCTTCGTAAGATGAATATGGTTGTGCAACACGAACGTCGTAGTCTACACCCGCCGCACGCAGGTTAGGACCAGTGAAGCTGTAGTTAAGTGCACGCTCTGCACTGATAGGACCAGCGCCAATGCAACGCTCCATAAAGATGCGGTTCCGATTCAGCAGTGCTTCAAACTCACGCATCACTTTAGGGAAGCCTTCCATGAATTTGTTGATCTTATCCCATGCTGCTTGTGTAAAGTTTCTTTCGAAACCACCTACACGGCCTATGTTTGTTGTAAGGCGGCTACCGCACACCTCTTCATATATTTCATATATCAGCTCGCGCCACTGAAACACATACGTAAAGCCTGTAAGGGCACCCGTATCTACCGCTACTACAGAGTTGCATATCAGGTGGTCGGCAATACGTGCCAGCTCCATGATGATGACACGCATATAGTCTACACGCTTAGGCGTTTTGATGCCCAGCAGTTTTTCTATCGTCATGTGCCAGCCCATGTTGTTGATAGGCGCGCTGCAATAGTTCAGCCTGTCTGTAAGCGGTGTTACCTGATAATAAGGACGACGCTCTGCAATCTTCTCGAACGCACGGTGGATGTAACCGATGGTAGGTTCTGTACTAAGTACCCTTTCTCCATCAATCTCCATGATGTTCTGGAATACACCGTGTGTAGCAGGGTGCGTAGGCCCCAGGTTCAGCGTTGTACTCTGCTTCGCCAGCGACTCTTCTGCCAGTTGTATATGATGTTGTGTTTGCTCAGACATACCCCAACCCCTAAAGGGGCTAAATCTTTTTTATTAATAAATATATTATACCCATCCCCTTCAGGGGGTAGGGGGTTATTTATATACTGCCGCCACGGCCAAACATTTCGTCGTCTTTGTCTGTACGTGTCGGGTCTTCCATCTGGTATTCTTTACGCAGCGGGAAGTAGTCCATCTCGTCTACGTTCAGTATTCTTGTCAGGTTCGGGTGGCCTACGAAGTTGATACCCAAATTATCGTAGGTTTCGCGCTCCATCCAGTTGGCACCGGAGAATACTTTTGTTGCCGTGTACACATCAGGCTTTTCAACAGGTACATATACCTTCAGGCGCAGACGGATGTTTTCTACCAGATTGTGCAGGTGATACACCACACACAATTCTTCGCCTGTTCTTTCAGGATAGTGTACTGCTGTCAGATCTGTCAGAAACTGAAAACCTTCTGCATCGTACAAATGCTGTATTACTTTCAGGTTAGCATCGGCAGGCATTCTTACCGTCAACAGGCCATATTGCTCATCCCATTCGGTAAGCTGCTCACCGAATTTGTCTGAAAGTTTTTGTTTTAATATTTCGTTGGTCAATGCCATGTTCAAAATCAAATTAATAAGTCAAAAAGCAATAGCTTTTTGCATAACTACTGAATCGCGTAGCTTTCCATCAGCTCTTTGTACTGCGGACTATTGCGACGGCGCAGGCTCTCGTTGTGTACAAGGTCCTGCAGTTTCAGTATACCATCCAGTATAGCCTCAGGGCGCGGAGGGCAACCTGCTACGTACACATCTACCGGTATTACCTGATCTATACCCTGCAATACAGGATAAGAATCGAATATACCACCACTGGATGCACATGCACCAATAGCAATCACCCAACGAGGCTCTGCCATTTGCAGATATACCTGACGCAGTACCGGTGCCATTTTTTTAGCAATGGTACCTGCTACCAGCAACACATCGCACTGACGTGGAGTAAAGCCCATACGCTCTGACCCAAAACGTGCCAGATCGTAGTTAGAACCCATCGTAGCCATAAACTCAATACCGCAACAAGAAGTAGCGAATGGTAAAGGCCACAGTGAGTTTTTACGCGCAAGGCCTACAACCTTATCAAAAGATGTAGCCATAAACCCTTCTCCCGAATAGCCTTCCGGTATCGGGGACAGCTTCATATTAGTATTGTACTGTACGGGACGTCCCATATTCTCTTAATTCTGTTTATCTATGATTTGTAATAACAATTACAAACCCATAATAGTTAAAGCCTGTTTTAATCTTCCCAGTCAAGCGCACCTTTCTTCACTATGTATATAAACCCGCAAAGGAAGAAAGCCACAAACATTATAACAGCCAGAAAGCCTTCCTGGCCCAGATCTCTGAAGTTTACAGCGTAGGGATAAAAGAATATTACTTCCACATCGAACAGCACGAAAAGGATGGCTACAAGGAAGTATTTGATAGCCATTGGCTGGCGGGCATTGCCCACAGACGGGATACCACTCTCGAAGTTGATGAGCTTGTCTTTGGTTCTGCGTTTCGGGCCCAGCATTTGCGATGCACCGATTGTTAATATCACAAAGCCTATACCCACCAATAACTGGATAGCTACCGGAAGGTAACTGAAGGGCGTTTGCTGGTTTGCTGCCAATAGTAGAAAATTCATATTACAACTAAACTTCGAGCGTTCTGAACAGAGGTAGCAAAGTTATAGTTATGGTGCGAATTTGCAAGGGAAAAGCCTTGCTATTATTATTATTATTTAACCCAAAGGAATACGTGGTTTTTATATCAGAAAAACTACCCCCTTTCATATTTTATTAATATGAAAGGGATGCCTGTTAGCATCCCTTAAAACAACAATTAGCTAATATATAATCTATTATTTTTCATCTTGTATGCAGTAGATACCGTTTTTGCAGGACTCTTCTGCTATTTTCTGTGCATTTTCCGGCGGGCCAGGATAGTAGTAAGGCATGTATAACATACGATTGCTTTCTTTCTCGTAGTTGGCTTCGCCATATGCATAGTTATTCTTATATGCGCCGAGTAATATGATTGCAAATATGCCCAGTGTCGGCCAGAAGATGGTTTGCTTTTCTTTGAACCTGAGCGCTACCACAACCAATGCAATAGCTATAAAGAAATGAGAATATATAAGGTAGCGGCTGGAATAATAGAGTTCAGTACCCAAATTAGCCCTGAAAAGTGCTGTAGTAGCCATAGATGCCAATATAAAAGCCATAACTGCGAGCAACAGCATCAGTTTTTTATCACGGAACATGGTTTTGCTGTATGGTAGCAATGCTAATGTGAGTATCAGGAAAAATACCCCTACAACATTTGCATTTTCTATATTGGTAGTTTCGCCAAATGCAAAGTGAGAGCCCACCATGCTCAGGAAATAATTGATAACAACCCCCAGATCAAACGCGTGACCTGCAGGGCGTGCAGGTTGTGTATAGCCAACAAAATATAGTGGTGCAAAAACGAGTAATATGGCAGCACTTGTTATTTTCTGCATTTTACTGCCACACAGCAGACAATAGAGTACTATAAAGAATGCAGCTATTATACCATTACCACTAGCATATATTGTCAGGAACTGAAATATGCCCGCAACTATCAGCGCTTGCTTGGTGTCTTTGGAATAGAAATAAAGCGAGAGCATGAACAGTGCTATCACACCAAAGTTTTGCATACCAGCCATCGCCATAATACCATTTTCATAGCTGCTGGAATCCATGATACAGAAGCCGGCTATCAGTGCTACTACATTCCAGTATTTTATATCCAGTTGCTTGATAACATATACAAATACTAAAAAAGCAGCTGTTAGCTCCAAATTGGCTATGATAGCAAAGCTTTTGAAATTGGCAGTGCCTGTAAGCACATAATATATAACATATACCAATCTGGATGCAAATATGCGGTGCTCATTGTGTTGCGAAAACAGCAGGTGAATCTTTTCGGAAAAGCCGGCATCACGAAAGTGATTCAGAAATCCCAATATCGCATCATAATCATCCTTCATAGGTATGTTCTGCGCGTAGTTGTTCAATAGATTGAAATAGATGAAAACAGGAATCAATATCCACGCATTCATCAATAGGTTCATGTACTTCGATTGCTTTGTGTTGGCAGTATCTACAGACATCAGGTATAATTATATATCGGCAATATTATAGAAATGGCAGTAATAGTTATTAATATATCTTTACGAAAATTTTCTGCACAGTAATGCAAGGGCCAAAAATATCGATATGCATAACTACCTACAACCGCACTACCTACCTACCGAGGTTGCTGGATAGCATAGCCGCCCAAACATATAAGAACTATAATATAATAGTTACCGATAATAGCGATACCGATGTGATAGAACGCTTTCTGGAGACTTATGCTGGCAAAATGCCTATCAGCTATTACAAGAACAACCCTGTGCTGAACATGGCAGGCAATTGGAACAAAAGCTTCTCTATTGCTGACGGAGAATGGATAAAACTGATACACGACGATGATTGGTTGGCAACAGAAACCGCTCTGCAGGAGTTTGTTGATGCTACAGCCAAGAGTGTACGTTTCATATTCAGCGGCAGGAATGATTATTATGAAAACACTGGCGAGTATGTATCCAAAACCATATCGCAACAAGATTTTGAAAGGGTAAGCAAAAACCCGCACCTCTTGTTTGAGCATAATATACTGGGGCCTCCCAGCATTGTTATGTTTCACAGCAGTGTAAAGCAGTATTACGATGTTAACCTGAAATGGTTTGTAGACCTTGAGTATTATCTGACCATGATGGATAAGGAACCAGCTGTATATATAGACAAACCGCTGTTGAATACCAGCTATAATGATACACAGATGACCAATTCCTGCTTCAATAACCCTGCGGTAGTAATACCTGAGGCTTTGTATATATTGAAAAAGCATGGATTGGGTTTTATTAATGATATCATGGTATATGACTCCTTCTGGCGAATGATACGAAACCTGAAGATTAAAAAACCATCTGTATTGGAAGCGCATAGTGGCGGCAATCCTGTTCCCGATTTTCTGTACAGTATTATAAAACATCAAAAGCCTTTCAGCTACGATATGCTGCGCATTGGTTATATCTCAAAACCACTGATGGCAATATCATACATGCTGAATAAGCGTAAACTATCTTCATAGAATTAAAGCATGACGGTCTCTGTAGTCATAGTAAACTATAATACATTCGATGTTACCTGCGATTGTATAGAGAGCGTATTGAAGCATACCAAAGGGGTAGATTATGAAATAGTACTTGTAGATAATGCCTCACCAAAAGACAATCCCGACTTGTTTATTGAGCGCTACCCATCTGTGAGGCTCATCAAAAACCCGGAAAACAACGGCTTTGCCAAAGGAAATAATCTGGGCATCAGCCATGCGAAGGGCGATGTGATCCTATTGCTTAATTCCGACACCATACTTACCGAAGACAGCATCAGCATATGCGCAAAAGCATTAGAACAACGTTCTGACACAGGCTTCCTAACATGCAGACTTGTATATGCAGATGGTAAATATCAGCACAATGCCCGCGCTTTTCGGAGTATACGAAACGAGTTGCTGGACCTGGCCCGACCACTGCTAAAGCTGATGCCTTATAAAAAGCGGGCGCAACTGATGCTTAACCAATATTTTCAGGGAGATTTCAGCACTACCTGCGATTGGGTATCCGGAGCTTTTATGATGTTTCATAAATCATTGCTGCAACACATGCCTGGCAACAAGCTTGATGAACGTTTTTTTATGTATGGCGAAGATATGCTTTGGTGCCAACAGGCTATAGAGGCAGGGTATACCAACTATTTTCTGGCAGATACCACTGTAATACACATAGCCAATGCAAGTACAGAGCCTGCGAAACAACTGAAACTGCTGCATACCACGTTGAAGCACGATTTGGAAGTCATCCGTCTGCAGCGGGGAAATTCTGTTTATTTTTATGCATTGCGGTTTATATACACTACCAAAGAAAAGCTGCGTTATTATATAAAAGCAGTGGCAATGAAACTGTTTAAATACCGCATCAGATAAATGGGAATTGTACTACGTCAGTCGGTAAAAACCACGACCATAACATTTGCGGGTGCTGTTTTGGGGGCACTCACCATTTATCTGTCTACCAAATACATACCCGGGCAGGGCTACGGTTTTTCCAAAACCATTCTTACCCATGCACTACTGGCATCTCAGCTTACAATGGTTGGTATGCACAGTACGTTGCACATCTTTCTGAACAGATACGAAGCTAACGACGACCGCCGAAAAGTGCTTTTTACCATGAGCATGATAGTACCCGTCATAGTCACCGCATTGGCATCACTCTTATATATAGCTTGCAAAAGCGGGTATATATCTTTATATACGGTACAAGACCAACCCTACCTGCAGAAATTCTTTTATTGGCTGCCTGTCTATACCTTGTTATGGACTGTTATGACATTGCTGGAGTACTACCTGCTGGCACATATGAAGGTGGCCCTATCCAATTTTGTAAAGGAAATAATACTACGCCTAGGCAATATACTACTGGTAGTATTATTTGCTATCAATGTTATTGACTTTGATTGGTTCATCATATTAAGCGTGCTCATTCATTTGGTACCTATTACCGCATACCTGTATATTGGCAGCAAACTGGAAGATTTTGGTTTTTCCACTGCATGGCAGATATTCAGCAAAGCAGAGATGAAAGAGATTGCCAATTTCGCAATTTTCCATCTGTTGATGAATGTAACTATCATGTCTATGTTCTATATAGACCAGCTGATGCTGGGCATTATGGATAAGACGGGGTTTGTTTCTGTGGCAGTATATTCTGTTGCTATGTATATCATATCTATCTTCCAGATACCTATCAGAGCAGTGGCGGTGAGCATAGTACCTGCATTTACCCATGCAAACGAGGCAGGAGATGTGGCAAGACTGGATGCATTATTCAAAAAATCGGCATCTACTGTGCTCATAACCATTTGCGGCATGGCTATATTGATTCTATGCAATATGCATAATGCAGTCAAGCTGTTTGACGCGTCTTATGCACCTATGTACCTGATAGTACCAATTGTATTATTGGGTAGGTTTATAGATAGTGCCACCGGCTTGAATACCGAATTGCTTTCTGTATCAAAATACTATAAGTTCAATTTTTTCGTAACGCTTCTCTTATTAGGCTTAACGATAGCCTTCAACTACGTGCTGATTCCCAAATACGGGGTTTATGGTGCTGCATGGGCAAATACCATAGGCTTTGCATGCTTCAACATAGCTAAATTTTTATTTATATGGATAAAAATGAAGCACCAACCTTTCAGCAATAAAAGCTTGTTGATAATAGCCGCCGCTATACCTGCAGCAATAGCAGGATACTTTATCCCACATATAAACAACCCGTTTGCAGATACTTTTGTGAGGAGCAGCGCCGTGTTGGTATTATTTGGCATTGCCATCTATTCCCTGAAAGTATCTGAGGAGTTTAACCAAATGATAAAAAACTTGAAAGAGAAAAAAAGCTTATACTAACATTATAGTCGGTTCATCCGTTAATATTCCACTTCTGTCTGCCTGTAAGATTTGATGATTTTACCATGTTATACTTTTACGTGGTATTTTTCAAAAAATTACATTACAAATAATAGCATGTCATAAAAATGCCATAATTTGTAAGCATATAGAGCCCAACACTTTGTATAACAGATTGTGTCTATTTTTATTACCTGTTATCTTAGAGTTGCTTACCCCCTTGCATAATAATTTATTACCGATTTAGCATCGGTATGACAAAACATGCTTTTAATACTTATGACATCAATTCTATCTAGCTGCCGCAAACTAATGTTTCTGTTGTTTGCATTAATATTCAGTATTAATGCAAAAGCAACACACATATATGGTGCAGACTTTTACTACACTTATGTGAGCGGTACTACCTATACCGTTACGCTGGTAGTATATGGCGACTGTAGCGGTAGCGCATTCAGCAGCCTCAGCAGTAGTACACCCACAGTTCAGTTATATAACGGCTCTACACTTGTCAACACACAAAACCTGATACTGCAGCCACCAACGGCAGGTGTAGAGGTAACACCTGTATGTTCGGCACAGCTTAGCAATACCAATTGTGTTAGCAGCACGGGTACTATACCCGGCGTTATGAAGTTTGTATATCAAAGAAACTTTACGGTATCTGGCACTTCAAATGCATGGAAATTTGTGTTTACCGGCGCTATGGGTACAACATCTGCAGGACGCAGTACATCCATTACCAACATTAGCAGTGGTACAGGTGGAGGCTCTATCATGGGGCTGGAAGCTACACTTGACAATACACTTGGTAGCAATTCTTCTCCGATATACACGACCATTCCTACACCATTTTTCTGCATCAACGTCCCTGCAAATAACAATCCGGGTGCAGTAGATGCCAATGGCGACTTACTGTCTTATAATCTGGTACCGGGTATTACGGGTACAAGTGGTACCGTTGTGTATAACACAGGCTATTCTGCTACTGCTCCGTTAGCCGTATCTACAGGCTCTTTCAGCTTCAGCAGCACTACAGGTCAGTTGGCATTTACTCCAAATCTTGTACAACGCTCTTTGGTTGTATTCAGGGTAGATGAGTACAGAGGTAGTACACTGGTAGGTAGCAGTATGCGCGAAATGACTTTTGTGGTATTGAACAACTGTAACAATAATCCGCCAACAGGTAATATCTCCAACAATTCGGGCGGCAATATTACAGGTAGTGGTAAAATCATAACAATATGTAAGTCTGCTGGTAATATAACCTTTAACATCAACCCAACAGATGCCGAGGGCGATGGCATTACAATGGTAGCCAGTGGTGTACCGGCAGGTGCTGTTTTCAATATCACAAATAATGGCAGCGCGTCACCAACAGGTTCTTTCGCTTGGAATCTGTCTACTGCTACACCCGGCACTTACAATATGTTCATCAACTACAAAGATGATGGCTGCCCGCTTTCGAGCACACAAACGATTGCATATACATTGATAATACTTCCTGATCCCGGGGTATCATTCTCCCTCATATCTCCGGCTACCTGCTCTAAAAAAGCCCGTTTCAATGTTACACCATCCGGCACACCTTCGCCATGGACGATAACTATTAATCAAGGTTCTACTACAGTACACACCTTCACAGGTGTTACAGGAACACAACTAGATAGCTTAGACCCGGGTACATACACTATCCGTATTACAAATAGCAATTCCTGCTTCAAGGATACTACCATCACACTTAGTCCGCCGCCAACCATTTACCCTGTAGTATCTATGGTAAAACCTACTTGTTATGGTGGTAATAATGGTAGCATAACACTGAATGCAAGTGGTGGTGTTTCTCCTTTTACCTATGCACTGGGTAGTGGCACGTATAGCAGTACCAACGTCTTCACAGGCCTCAGTGCAGGTAGCTACACACTACACATAAAAGATGCATATGATTGTATAAAAGATACTACAGTACAACTGCAGGATCCGTTGCAAATAGCATTGAGCATTGTGCCATCAAGGCCAAAATGTAACTACTACAGTAGTGGTGCAATTACCGTTACTGCATCAAACGGTACACCATCATATCAATATGCTTTAGGCAGCGGGTCGTTCAGCAGTACAAATACGTTTTCTGGATTGTTTTCGGGTACGTATGTAATACATGTAAAAGATGCAAACGGCTGTCTCAGAGACTCTACTTATCAATTAATTGACTCAATCAGTATTCATGCTACTGCTATTGTTACCAATGTACTATGTTATGGCGATACTACGGGTGTCATAACACTTATAGGTAATAGTGGTACATCACCGTATGTCTTCCGCTTGGGTACGGGTAGCTTTGTCACATCAGGCGTCTTTACCCCATTGCCGGCAGGTGTTCATAATTTTAGGGTAAAAGATGCTGACAGTTGCTATTTGGATACAGCAGTTACTATTACACAACCTAATAGAATAACCAGTGTTTCCAGCATTGCAAATGTTACATGTTTCGGACTTAGCAACGGTGCGGTAACCATTACAGCATCAGGTGGCGTATCTCCTTACGACTATGCAATAGGAAGCGGCACATTCAGCACTACCAATACATTCTCTGGCCTCGCAGCGGGCAATTATACATTGCATATTAAAGATGCCAATGGATGTCTGAAGGATACGATTATTACTGTAACACAACCGGCAGTGCTGGCAATCAGTAATATACAGATAACCGAGCCTGTTTGTAATGGCGATATTAATGGCTTCATTACCATTACAGGTACTGGCGGTACTACTTCCTATTCTTATGCTATTAACACCAGCCCTTATGTGGGTTCGCCAACATTCAGCGGGCTTGCTGCCGGCACTTATACCCTGCATCTGAAGGACGCCAACAATTGCCAGGTAGATAGTGTGGTTACTATGGGGCAACCAACTAAAATAATCCCAACACTGCAGGTAAAACAATCTACTTGCTTCCCATTGAATGATGGGCGTGTTATTGTTACAGCCACCGGCGGTGTACCAACATATGTTTATGCCGTTGGTGCAGGTAGCTATTCATCATCCAATACATTTACTCCATTAGCAGCCGGTACTTATACTTTCCATATAAGAGACACAAGGCTTTGTATAAAAGATACTACCATCAATATTATAGACTCAACTGTTGTAAATGCTACTTACAATATCAGTAATGTAAAATGCTTTAGCGATAGTACAGGTTCTATCACGGTAAATACCACAAGTGGTAAAAGTCCGTTTACGTATTCCATTAACGCAAACCCTTATGGCACATCTTCAGTTTTCAATAAACTGATTGTGGGTAGCTATATCATCAGCATCAAAGACAACCTGGGTTGTAAAAAAGATACAACCCTTCCAATCACAGAACCTACGGCTTTGCAGGTATTTGTTCTCTCTGTAACACAACCTAAATGTTATGGTTTCTCAAATGGCGGTGTTAGTCTTTTTGGTATTGGCGGTACAACACCATATAGCTACGCTATAGACGCGGGCCCGTATGGCACCAGTGGCAATTTCAATGCATTGAAAGCAGGTACCTATACATTCCATATAAAAGATGCCAACAACTGTATAAAAGATACTGTAATAACGGTAACACAACCGGACAGGCTTGCTTTCCAAAATGTAGTAATCAATAATGTGCTGTGTCACGGAGATACATCAGGCAGTGTTGTTATGACAGGTATCGGTGGTATAGCACCGCTGGTATATGCGGCAGATAATACGCCATATGATAGTAACCCAACACGCACCGGATTGAATGCCGGATATCACATCATTCGTGTAAAGGATGCTAATAATTGCTATCTGGACTCTGTAATAACGCTTACTGAACCTACCAAACTGGTATTGGGCGTAACATCTATAACACCGCCTACCTGCGATGGATATGCAGACGGCAGCATTACCATGAATGCTAATGGTGGCGTTAGCCCATACACATTCACAGCAAGCAATGGTTCGCAATCATCAAATGGTACTATTAATAGCCTAAAGGCAGGTAACTATACATTTACGGTAAAAGACGGTAATAATTGTACGGTAGACACAAATATCATGCTCAGTGGTTATCCTGCTATCAACATTGATACATTAAACGTATTTAAAGTAACCTGTAATGGCCTGAGCGACGGTAAAATTCTGATGAAAGTGAGTGGTGGTATTCCACCGCTTATGTACCAACTGGAAAGCAGAACACCTGTTACAGTCAGTGCATTTTACGACCTCATCGCAGGTAGTTACAAAATCCGCATTATTGACGATAAAAACTGTTTCAAAGACACTGCGGTAAGGATGGAACAACCTGATAAACTGGTTACAAAACTTACAGTAATGCCTAATGACTGTGAAGGTTATGATAATGATGGTATGGTAAAAGCAGAAGTAACAGGTGGTACAAAACCATATAAATACCTTTGGAGTGCTGCAAATGCCACGAACAAAGAAGCACTGACAGGTATTGCGAACGGACCATACAAGGTAAAAATAGTAGACTCCAACAGCTGTGCAGACTCTGCAGCTGCAGTTGTAGCATATGACAATTGCTGCAAGGTGTTTATTCCTGATGCTTTTTCACCAAACGGGGATGGCAGAAATGATAAAGCTAAAATCCTCTATAAAGGTGATTTCACATTGGAAAAGTTTGCGATATTCAACCGCTTCGGGCAAAAGGTATTTGAAACAAATATCATTACAGATGGCTGGGATGGCAAGTTTAATGGCCAGTTGCAAGACCTTGGTACATTTAATTATTATGTGAAGGGTATTTGTGGTAATGGTGGTACCAAAGAAGTAGAGTTTAAAGGCAATGTAACACTTCTTAAATAATCGCCATCTGACATAATAGATAATATTTTTAAATAAAAGGGGGCAAATACTGGTGTAAAACCTTATTTTTGCCCCCCTTTCTATTAATAAATTATGGACTACAGAGAAATAGTTGCAGTAACCGGCATCGGCGGTTTGTTTCATTTGATTGCTACTAAAAGCGATGGTGCTATAGTACGCAACCTTGCAGATAAGAGCACGAAATTCATTTCTGCACGTCTGCACAATGTTACCCCACTGGAAAGCATTGAGGTATATACAACAGGCGATAATGTGCGTCTGCACGAGGTTTTTCAGAAAATGAAAGACCAGGAAAACAGCATTAAACCTGTAGATACAAAATCTGCAGATAACAATAGCATTAAGGGTTATTTCAAAAGCATCTTCCCTGAGTTTGACGAAGAACGTGTGTACGTTAGCGACATGAAGAAAATGCTGAAATGGTTTGAAATTCTGAAGGCGAATGACCTGCTGAATTTTGAATACCTGAACGCACCTGCTGAAGAAGAAGCTGCACCGGTAGCTGAAACTGTGGCTGTAGCAGAAGAAGTTGCTGAAGAAAAACCTGCTAAAAAATCTCGTGCTAAGAAAGCTGCAGAACCTACAGCTGAAGGCGAAGAAAAGCCAAAAAAAAAAGCGGCTAAAAAGAAAACTGAAGAATAATACCTTAGGGTACTAAAATATACTGGCTGACCATGTTGATGGTCAGCCATTTTTATAATCGTCTTACCAGATACAAAATATATATTTGTATCTTACTAATCTGCGCATCCGTTACAATCTATACAATGAGGATATACCATAGCTTGCTGTTAGCAGCTTTGTTATTTACATATACATCCATGGCACAATCTCCTAAAAGAGAATTCAGAGCTGCATGGATAGCTACCGTTTCTAATATAGACTGGCCATCAAAACCGGGGCTACCTTCTACCCAACAACAACAGGAGTTTATTTATCGGCTCAACGAATTGGAAAAACTAGGCTGCAATGCAGTTATAGTACAGGTGCGCCCGGCATCAGATGCATTCTACCCCAGTAATGAAGAACCGTGGAGCAGATACCTGACCGGCAGGCAGGGACAACCCCCTTTCCCATATTATGATCCACTGAAATTCATGATTGAAGAAGCGCACAAGCGCAATATGGAATTTCATGCATGGTTCAATCCATTCCGTGCACTTACAGACAGCAAAAAGAATCCGAATCCAAGTACTCATGTAACATTCAAACATCCCGACTGGATCATCAGCTATGGTGGCAAGTCTTATATAGACCCCGGTGTACCCGAAGCAAGAGAATATGTTACATCTGTTATTATGGATGTAGTAAAGCGTTATGACGTAGATGCCATACACCTCGACGATTACTTTTACCCATACCGTATAGCAGGGCAGGAATTTGGCGACGGCCGCTCCTATAGCCGCTTTGGTAGTGGTATAAGCAAAGACGACTGGCGCAGGAATAACGTAAACCTTTTTGTATCGGTACTAAATACCAACATCAAGCAGGCAAAGCCTTATGTAAAATTCGGCATCAGCCCGTTTGGTGTATGGCGCAATGCATCTAAAGACCCCGAAGGCTCACCTACCCGTGGCGGGCAAACCTGCTACGACGATTTGTATGCCGATGTGCTGCAATGGATGCGTAAAGGTTGGGTAGACTATGTATTGCCACAGTTGTACTGGGAGCACTACCACCGTGCGGCGGCTTTTGATGTGCTATTGCCGTGGTGGGAAGCGCATAGTTATGGCAGGCATATATACTATGGTCTCGGCGTATACCGTATGGTTGGTGCAAGCAAAGGCCCTTGGGTAGGTACACGTGAGTTGCTATGGCAAATGCAGGATATCAGACGTACTGCACAGAATCCTAGCCATGTGTTCTACAGTGCCTCCATCTTCGACAAGTTGACTATACCTGTAAAAGACAGTGTTATCAGTCATAACAGGTATTACGCCTTTCCACCTGTAATGAAGTGGCTTGATACCACTGCACCTGCAGCACCAATGGTAAAGGCAGTGCCGTCAAACGAGGGTACATTACTGCAATGGAGCCATGGAAGCAAGGAAAAACTGCGCTACGCAGTATACCGTTTTGTAAACGGAGAGCCTGTAAATACAAATAACGCTGAAAAAATAATATCTGTACTGCACGAAAAGGAATACTTGGATGCAAATGCCAACAAGTATAAAAAATGTACTTATGTGGTAACTGCACTGGACAGGCTCTGGAACGAAAGTAAAGGCAATATACCGGTAGAGGTAAACATTAAATAATTTAATAAGCCCGACAGTAGCAATTTTAAAATCTGTTTTTGTATCTTCAACTTTCGTTAAAATCTAATTTTAATACATGAAATCAGCTTGGATCGGTAAAGCGCTACTTTCTTCAGCACTCGTGCTGACTTTGTTCGCTTGCAAGGATAAGACACAATCAACAACACCTGCTCCTGTTTATGTTGCAGGCAAAGGTGGTATGGCTACTATGCGTGTAGTAATGCAAAACAGTGGTCTGAATGTTGATAGCGGTTGGGTTTATGTAAAGTATAATGCCAGCGTTACACCTGTTGGAAATAAATACGACGACTCTACATTGGTAATACATGTAGACGGCGTACCAATGGCCATTTTTACCAATCTGAAAGTGGGTGATTATTTCTTTATGGGTAAAGGCTGGGATATTATACGTTCTCAAACAGTATTTGGTACAAGGCCATTTACAATAGATAAATCTGCTGAATACGGTACCAGCTACCTGTATCTGCAAACTGCAAAACAGTAATTATCAACTCTTTATAACATAGTAAAGCCTCTCTTTCTGAGAGGCTTTTTTAGTATGTTAATAACATGTGTATTTTTTACACTGCCTTAACACACCCTACTGTTGACTGGCACTATTATTTGTTAACTTTGGTATAAACACAGTTGCTATGTTTGAAGATGATGATTTTTTAGATGATGAAATGGACTCGCTGGACGAACTGCTGCAACGTTACGAAGAGGTGAAGAAGGGCGAATCATCTACCATACTTGACGAAGATGATTTTGAGCGGGTGATAGAATTTTACTTCCAGAACAGTAATGAAGAGCAGGCACTATTGGCTTGCGATATTGCCGGTACATACTATCCTTTTTCTGCATCCATAATGCTGCTGCGTGCAGAGATTCTGACGCAGGCACAGAAATACGGACAGGCGCTGAAAGTGCTTGACGAAGTGGAAGAAAGCGACCCTAAAAACCTTGACGCAACACTGTTGCGTTCTGATATATTGCTTGGCCAGTTCAAATACGATCAGGCTGCAATGTGGTTGGAGCAAAAGTCGGCCGAGTTTAATGGCAGAGATAAGATAGAAATATTGCTGGAGCTGTCTGATGTGTACGATGAATGTGAAGAGTTTGATGCTGTATTTGATACACTGAAGCGTGTTATAAAAATAGATAAACGCAATGAAGAAGCATTGCAGAAAATCTGCTTTTGGGCAGACTTTACAAAACGTCTTGAAGAGAGCGTAACACTACATACACAACTTACAGAAGAAGATCCATTCAATGCACTCGCTTGGTTCAATCTGGGCGCAGCGTATCAGGGATTGAAGCTGTATGAAAAATCGATAGACGCATACGAGTATTGTGTAGCCATAGATGAGAAATTTGAATTTGCATATCGCAATATGGCCGATGCATTTATGCGCATGAAGTGGTATGACAAAGCTATAGAAGTACTGGAAAAACACCTGGAGATAGCAAAGCCTGAAGATGTAATCTTTGAAGCGATGGGCTATTGCTGGGAGAAACAAAAGAACTATCAGCGTGCACGTCACTTCTACCGTCAGGCTTCACAGCTGAGCCCAGAAGATGATACCATCTTCTACAAAATAGGTGAAACCTATGCACGCGAAAAACAATGGGAGAAAGCCGTAAAATCTTATTCTGTTGCGCTGCATCTTGATAAAGACAATGCTGCTTACTGCATGGCAATCGGCAATTGCCTGATGGAAATGGATGCAAAAAGTGAAGCGCTTGTATGCTACCTGAATGCCGTGCGCCTGAAACCCGGTAATAAGAGCACATGGGTTGCACTCATCAAAGGTTTGTATGCATCGGGCTATTACGATGAGGGGCTTACACAACTGGAAGTAGCACGTGACCATTGTGGTGATAAACCCGACTTCTACTACTACCACGCCGCACTATTGCTGGAACTTGGTAAGAGTAAGGAAGCCATGCTGCAACTGGAAAAAGGATTAAAAGGTTCGTTGGCAAAACTGAAAGTGTTTACAGAACTGAACCCCGAATACCTGCGGCGCAGCTCTGTTACAGACCTGATAAGCAAATACAAAAAGAAATAAAAAGAGCCCCGAAGTATCGGGGCTCTTTCAATATATTACTACCTGTTATTACAACAGTTCGCCGATGGCACTCACCAGTTCAGCTCTTGTAATAGGTGTACCTTTTATCTTATTAAATCCAACAGCATCTACCAGGTATTTATCGCGGATGATTTTGATGAGCTGGCCGTTGTTGATTTCGGGTATCAATACTTTCTTATAGCGTTGTAGCATCTCTCCCAGATTTTTAGGGAACGGGCGCATGTGGCGCAGATGTGCATGTGCTACAGATTTGCCTGCAGCCTGCAGTTCTGTTACAGCACTCTTGATAGAGCCGTATGTAGAACCCCAACCCAGCACCAGTACATCACCGTTTTCAGGGCCGCTGTCCAGTGTTTGCAATGGTATATAGTCTGCAATCATTTCAACCTTAGCCTCACGGGTTTTCACCATGTGCTGATGGTTTTCAGGGTCGTAAGAAATATTACCTGATATATCTTCTTTTTCCAAACCACCAATGCGATGTTCCAAACCTGCAGAACCCGGAACAGACCATGGACGCACCAGTTTTTCATCGCGCTTATATGGCATGAATTTTTCTTCACCTTCTTCCAGCGCTGTTTTGAATTTCACCTCTATCGGTTGCAAATCTGCCGACTGCGGGAAACGCCAAGGCTCTGCACCATTTGCTATATAGCCATCGCTCAGCAATATAACAGGTGTCATGTGCTGCACTGCAATACGTACTGCCTCGTAAGCTGCGTCAAAACAATCGCTTGGTGTAGATGCAGATATTACAGGCATCGGGCATTCGCCATTGCGGCCATAATATGCCTGTAGCAAATCGCTCTGCTCAGTTTTGGTAGGCAAGCCTGTAGAAGGGCCACCGCGTTGTATGTTTACTATCAGCAATGGTATCTCCAACATCACTGCCAGGCCCATCGCTTCTGTTTTCAGTGCCATACCAGGTCCCGATGTTGTAGTAACACCCAAACTACCACCGTATGATGCACCTATTGCAGATGTAATACCTGCTATCTCGTCCTCTGCTTGAAAAGTGCGGATACCAAAGTTTTTGTAACGAGAAAGCTCGTGCAATATATCTGATGCCGGTGTAATAGGGTATGTACCCAAGAACATCGGCAAGCCAGACCTGTCACTTGCTGCAATCAGGCCATAAGCCAAAGCGGTATTACCGGTAATGCTACGGTATTTACCAGTTGGCAATTTTGCTTTTTCTACTTTGTAGCGAGATGTAAAAGCCTCTACGGTATCGCCATAGTTATAGCCTGCTTGTAGTGCTTTTATATTGCTATCCAGTATTTCCTGTTTCTTACCAAACTTCTCTTTCAGGAAGGAGATAGTTACTTCCATATCCCTGTTATACAACCAGTAGAGGAAGCCCAGTACAAACATATTTTTTGCACGGTCTTTTTCTTTTGTACCCAGTTGTATTTCCTTCAGCGCTTCGCGCGTCAGTTTGGTAACATCTATTTTATGCAGTTCGTAGTTTGCCAGCGAATCATCCTCTATCGGATTCACACCATCCGGATAGTTTGCAAGGCGCAGGTTTTTAGAGTCAAAGCCATCTGTATTGGCAATGATAATACCACCAGGCTTCAGCGATTTCAGGTTCACCTTCAGCGCAGCAGCATTCATAGCTACCAACACATCACATGCATCGCCGGGTGTATATATACGATTGCTCGAAAAATGCAGCTGAAAACCACTTACACCAGGTACCGTACCCTGCGGGGCACGTATCTCTGCCGGAAAGTCCGGGAAGGTGGATAGGTCTATGCCTAAAAGTGCCGTACTATTTGTAAACTGGCTACCCGTAAGCTGCATACCATCGCCACTATCGCCTGCAAATTTTATTACTACATCTTCAACAACCTGCGTAGAAACTGACATATAAAAAGAAATGGATGCAAAGTTACGCATTTTGTATATGAACCGATAACAGAATAACACTTATAGATTTTTACACAACTGTGTTAAAATCTGATTATCAAACCCCATTGGGGGTAGGGTTTGTTCAGGCATTTGGTGTAGGTTTGCCAATAGATTATTCTTTACCTGATGCGATTTTTTAAGAGCCTGTTGGTTTTGGCGTTATTGTCTTTTTGCGGTACACTGTTTGCACAAACAAAAAATGTAAAACAACCCCGTATTCTTATTCTGCTCGATGGCTCATCGAGCATGAACTATGAATGGACAAATAATGAAAATCGCTTTCATGCAGCATCGCGCATCATACTGGCGCTGATGGATAGCATGTATAAGGTGAATAAAGATGTAGAATTTGCACTGCGTGTTTATGGCCATCAGTACCCGTCTCAACAAAACAACTGCTACGATACCAAACTGGAAGTACACTTCAGTAAAGACAATATTGAACAAATGGGGCTGCGTTTGGAAAATCTGCATGCCATTGGTGTATCCCCGATTGCATTCTCGCTGAAAGAAGCTGCCGAATGGGATTTTGAAAGCCCGCACCTGAATAACTATAGCCTGATATTGGTAACAGATGGTGCTGAAAGTTGTGGTGGTGATATATGTGCTGTAGTAAAACAACTACTAGATAAAAAAATTGAATTCAAACCATATATACTGAGTTTGGTAGATAACCCGTCGCTAAAAAATGGTTATGATTGCCTCGGTACTTTTTTGCCTGTAGTAACAGAAAAAGATCTTCGTCCTTCCGTAGGTAAGATTGTAGAGGCTTATCAGCAAATGTTTATCATGCAAAAGATAGACAAAAAGCTATTGCAAGAGGCTGTTGTAAATGCACCAAGCGCACTGAAGGTAGATATACCTAAATTTAAAGTAACACAGGAAAAAGAACCCGAAACCGTTGTTAAAAAAGAACCGGAGCCTGTTGCTAAAAAAGAACCGGAAAAACCTAAACCGGCTATTACAAAACCACCTGTGGTTACTCCTCCCGTGGTTAAAACAGAACCCGCGAAAGACCTGACAGACCGCACTAAAGACATTGAAGAGCCACAACCTAAACTGATACCTGTTATAGACATTGTACAAATGCGTGTTGTGAATGCTAATCGCAGTTTCAAGATATTTTATATTGAAAAGGGTTTGAATACTGTTGATGTTCCCGCCTTCAAACCAAC
Source organism: Bacteroidetes bacterium UBA4414 (assembly GCA_002389765.1). GTDB lineage: Bacteria > Bacteroidota > Bacteroidia > Chitinophagales > Chitinophagaceae > Polluticoccus. The sequence continues at coordinate 343,533 of DGQM01000023.1, forward strand.
CATCTTAAAGGCAGAAACACCACCGCCGGTAGTAGCGCAAAACACACCACCGCCTAAACCTGCCACACCCACGCCTACGCCAATAAAACCCGCGCCTGCGCTTAAACCAACCAAATCAACACCTCCAACGCCACCTGTAGTGAAGGCTATTGTAATGCCTAAAACAGAACCTGAAAAGAAAGGTGAAACTACTTTGCAGGTTTACTTCAGCGATGGTGAAAAGAATTACGATTCTGCACCTATCATAGCATTGCTGGATCCGAAAACGAAGAAAGAAGTAATGCGCTTTCAACGCACAGTAAGTGCTGCAGGCGTACCAACACCACAAAAAGTACCTGCTGGTTATTATTATATGAATATTGTTGGCAGCCAGCATATTTATGATTTTACTACTCCTGCCAACGAGAATACTTCTATTACTATACCTATCAAAAATGGTATTATCATCTTCTCTTACGATGGTAACCCTAAACGCCTGATGACCGATTATGTAGCTGTAGTTGCTAAACGCTTTGACGCTACAAGTGCTGCAGTGCAACAACCAACAAGTAAAGAGCTGGAATACGAACCGGGTACTTATAATATCAAGGTAAATACATTGCCCCCTTGGAATAAAACCATTTACCACGAAATCGGTTCAGACTACAATCTGGTAATACCGGAAGAAGGTGATTTGATAATTGCAAACAACACTGCACTGGGTAAGGTGAATCTGTATTACCCTTACGGAGATAAATTCAGAACCTTCCTTACTTTACAAATAGATGGTAGCGGCAACGCAATAAAGCTGAGAGTACTGCCCGGTACTTATAAGGCAGGCTACAAGAAGAACCCGAATTTGCCTATGGAAGAAGAAACCGTGGTGAATTTTACGGTTAAAAGCAATAATGTTACTAACTTAGAACTAACCAAATAGTTTTTTCCATTGGAAGACATAGTCGTCAGACGTATTGACATCAACGACACTATATACCAACAGGTATATGATTTGCGCGAGGCCATACTGCGCCAGCCTATAGGTTTATCGCTAAAAGATGAAGACCTGAGCGCAGATGCATTAAATACGATTTTCATTGCAGAACATCAGGGCAAAGTAATAGGCTGTGTAATGCTGTATCCTATTGCAGATGATGAAAAGATAAAACTGCGCCAAATGGCTGTATATGAAGAATGGCAGGGCAAAGGCATTGGCAAAAAACTGGTAGATGCTGCCGAACAATATGCCAAAGAAATCGGTTATTCATCCATCATACTACATGCACGTACGCTTGCAGAGGGATTTTATAAAAACCTCGGTTATTATACCACCAGCAGCGAGTTTACAGAAGTAGGCATTCCGCACATTGTGATGGAAAAAGATATATTTTGAGGCACTGCACCAAAAAGAACGATTCATTTCAGTACGAGTATCATCAGTCTTGCGCTACACTACCACAGGATTGGGATACGCTGCTGCCCGACGGACATTTTCTGAAGCGCAGCAATCTGAAAGCTACACAACAATCGCAGCTGGAGCATCTGAGTTATATCTATGTATTGGTAAGCAATGGCGATAAACCCATAGCCGCCATTTACTTTCAGTTGCTGCGGTTGCAACAGCATCATCTGAATGAAGAAAACCTCAACAGTATGTCGCGCATTGGCTGGCGTGCATTTACCAATATTGTAAAACCTCGACTGTTGGTAGCAGGGCACCTGTTTCGCCACGATGTAGAGACTTATTACTATCACGAAAGTATCTCTCCCTTCGAGGCATACAAGATATACAACGATGTTATCAACGAACAGTTGGCAACCAATTGTGCATACGCAGTATTGGTGAAAGACCTGCCCGATAACCTCGTTACTTACTTTCAGCACTATGCACCCAACTACATGTTGTTGCGCAACGACATTATGATGGAACTGGAGTTATCGCCTGAATGGAACAGCCTTGCAGACTATGAGAAAGCACTGAAGCATAAATATGCTCAACGCTTTCGTAAAGTGCGCAATGCCATAGCAGGTTTGCAGATACAGGAAATGAGTGCTAATGAAGTAGAAGCTGAAAAACAAACCATCTACCAACTATACAAGCAGGTATGCGAAAAGCAGACCGCACGCATAGGTATGATAAGTGAAGACTTTATACCCACACTGAAAAAGCACAATCCTGAACAACTGAAAGTATGGGGTATGCGCGAAAACGGAAAGCTGGTAGCATTCTTCAGCGCATGGGTAAAGGAAGATGCTTTTGATATGTTCTATATAGGTTTCGATTATGCACGTAATGCAGACCTGATGCTGTATTTTAACATCCTCTTCTGCGGTATAGAGCAGGGCATTGCACACAGAAAAAGCAAAGTCATCTTTGGCCGCACAGCACTGGATGCCAAAGCACGCCTGGGTTGCAGGCCTGTTTACAAATCTACTTTTGTGCTTATTCGCAACAGGTATATACGCATGGCTACACTCCGTTTGCAGAGCAACAGTCAATCGCAGGAAGGTGAGTGGGAACAACGCCACCCCTTAAAAGAAATACGAAAACCTAATAGCTAAGTACTACATGCTTAGTGTGCCGCCAGCCAGTTCTTACCGGTACCTGCCTCTGCCACTATCGGCACGCCATGTGGTAATGCCATAGCACGTTCCATATTTATCTTAATGAGTTCTGTTACCTGTGCTACTTCTTCTTCCGGTACATCAAAAACCAATTCATCGTGTACCTGTAGTACCATCTTCGTCTTCAGTCCGCTCTTCTTCAGTTCTTCATGCACTTTCACCATTGCCAGTTTTATCATTTCTGCCGCAGTACCCTGTATCGGTGAGTTGATGGCGTTGCGCTCTGCATAGCCACGTACGGTTTGGTTAGCAGATGTAATATCGCGCAGGTAGCGTTTGCGTCCCATAATGGTTTCTACATAGCCCGTCTCTCTTGCAAAGTTGATGGTATCATCCATATACTTTTTAATAGATGAGAACTCTGTGAAGTAGTTATCAATTATCGTCTTGGCTTCTGTACGACTGATGCCCAACGACTCCGCCAAACCAAATGCTGACTGCCCGTATATGATGCCAAAGTTCACTGCTTTAGCAGCACGGCGCATGTCGCCCGTTACTTCGCTTTCTGCTACGCCGTAAACTTTAGCAGCAGTAGCAGTGTGGATGTCTTTATTTTCTACGAAGGCTTTTATCATATTCTCATCTCCACTGATGGCAGCAACAATACGCAGCTCTATCTGCGAATAGTCTGCAGAGAGTAGCGTCCAGCCATCGCCACGAGAGGTAAATGCTTTGCGAATTTCTCTACCTCTGTCTGTACGGATAGGGATGTTTTGCAGGTTCGGGTCTATGCTGCTAAGTCTGCCCGTTACGGCTACTGCCTGATTGAAGCTGGTATGCACACGTCCTGTCTTAGGATTTATCATAGTTGGCAGTGCATCTACATACGTGCTTTTCAGTTTGCTCAGTTCGCGGAAGGCAAGTATATCATCTACTATCTGGTGCTTGTTGCGCAGTTTTGCCAGCACATCTTCACCTGTAGCATATTGTCCCGTTTTCGTTTTCTTCGCTTTGTCGTCCAGCTTCATCTTATCAAACAGTACTTCGCCCAGTTGTTTTGGCGACGCAAGGTTGAACACAATACCTGCCTGCTTATACACACTCTCTTCTGCAATCTTTATTTCGCGTTCTAGCTCTTTAGAATAATCTTTCAAGAAGTTCACGTCGATACCCACACCTTCATACTCCATATCTACCAGCACAGGTACCAGCGGGTTTTCTACGTGTTCAAATACTTTGCGTACTTCCTGCTTATCCAGCATGGGGTTGAAAGTCTGCTTCAATTGAAATGTAACATCCGCATCTTCCGCAGCATATTCTTTTACTTGTTCTACAGGTACATCGCGCATGCTGCCCTGGTTCTTACCTTTCTTGCCTATCAGTGTTTCTATAGATACCGGTTCGTAGCCCAGATATTTTGCACTCAGCACATCCATGCCACGCTTACCTTCCGGCTCTATTACATAGTGCGCCAACATGGTATCAAACATTTGTCCTTTCAGCGTATGCCCATACCATTTGAGTATCATCAGGTCGTACTTAATATTCTGTCCTATCCACAGTATATCTTCTTTATCAAATACAGGCTTGAACTGTTCCAGTATTTTCTTCGCAGCATCATTATCAGGTATCGCAACATAGTATGCAGTGCCTTTTTCCCAACAGAAGCTCATACCAATAATGTCTGCAATATTTGCATCTACGTTGGTAGTCTCTGTATCAAATGCTACTTCTGTTTGTTGCAACAGTTTTGCTACCAGGTCTTGTATGGCAGCATCGTTATCTACCAGATGATACGTATGCGGTGTATTTTCTATATTCTTATCTGCAATGATAGTTGTTTCCTCAGGTACTTCTACAACAGTAGGTTCTGCTTTTACAGGTGCAGCTTTTTGTGGTACCAAGTTGCCAAAGAGGTCTGTAACCATTGCCTCTGGCGCTACAGCAGCAGGTGTTACCACATCCTCGCCCAGTATGCGCTTGCCGAGGGTTTTAAATTCCAGCTCTGCAAATACATCTTTCAGTGTTTCTTTATCTATATCCTTTACACGGAAGTCTTCTTCATGAAATGATACCGGCACATTGGTAATGATGGTTGCCAGTTTTTTAGATATGATGGCTGATTCTTTACCATTACGTACTTTTTCGCCCAATGCACCTTTTATGCTTTCTGCATTGGCAAGTACGTTTTCAAGTGTATCGTATTCTGCAAGTAGTTTTGCCGCTGTCTTTTCGCCCACACCTGCTATGCCGGGAATGTTATCAACCGCATCGCCCATCAGACCCAGTATGTCTATTACCTGATCTACACGTTTGATGTTCCATTTCTCGCATACTTCTTTCGGCCCCAGTATTTCTACACTACCACCCTGGTATGCAGGTTTGTAAATGAATACATTGTCCTTTACAAGTTGTCCGTAGTCTTTATCGGGTGTTACCATGTACACGGTATAGCCCATCTCTGCGGCTTCGTGTGCTAATGCACCTATCACATCATCCGCCTCATAACCGTCGCACTCCATTACAGGTAGGTTGAAACCACGAATGATTTTTTTGATATCGGGTACAGCAGCAGATATATCTTCGGGTGTTTCTTGTCTGTTGGCTTTGTATGCTTCAAAGTCTGTATGTCTTTCCGTAGGTGCACTGGTATCGAATACTACGGCAAGGTGAGTAGGCTTTTCTTTATTCAGCAAATCGAGCAGTGTGGTGGTGAAGCCAAACTGTGCATTGGTATTGCGGCCCTTGCTGGTGATGCGCGGGCTGCGTATAAGTGCATAATAAGCGCGGAATATCAACGCGAATGCGTCGAGCAAAAAGAGTTTCTTTTCAGACATAGGGCTAAGTTAAGCAATGTATGCTTGCAGCCCTATTCCTTGGTATGTTTTGCAGATTTTTTGTGTTCGTTGCGGCAGCGGTCGCTACAATACTTTACCTCGTCCCACACACGTGCCCATTTTTTGCGCCATGCAAATGGAAGCCCGCATTGCAGGCAGGTTTTGTGTGGCAGTAATTCTTTTCGGTGTGTTCCTTTTTGCGGCTTACCACTCATATTCTTTCTCTACACGTTTACGCAGGCGGTTGATGAGCGTAAAGGTAGCAGGACAGTACTCGATGTTTGTTTTAAACATATCGTTGTACAGATCGAAAGGCTTTTTGTTGTGGTGCGGAAACTCTGCGCAGTCTGCAGGACGTATTTCATAAATACTGCACAGGTTGTTTTGCAAAAACTGGCAAGGACGCTGCTTATTCATCCAGTCGCCGTTTTCAGGGTCTTTCTCCAACCACTTGTCTTTGAACTGTTTAGGCGTCATGCCGAAGTGGGCAGATATACGTGCTATATCTTTTGTGCTGTAGGTAGGCACCATAGACTTGCAGCAGTTGGCACAGGTAGTACAGTCTACATCTTCCCAAACGGTCTTATCAACCTCTGCCACCAGTTTGGTCATATCGTCAGGTACTATGTCATCCAGTTTGGTAAGAAAGGCATTTAGCTTGTCCTTTTTCTTAGCTACTTTCTTCTTAAACGCTTTTAAGTCCATATTGAAGTTTGTAAATATAAGGGGAATGCCACATAGGTGTATTATTTTTGCATAGTTTTTTAAACAGCCTTAAACCCCGAGGCAGTTTAAGCATCTAAACAATAACAACTAAAAAGACGAGTATATAGCCGACAGTTCGGGATTGCCCCTTTCAGAGAATGTTTAAAAAGGCGAACGTATATATTTTTTTATGGCTGCTTATGCTGAGTGGCCTCTCCTTGCGTGCACAAATTGTTGACAGTATAGATGTACCTGTAGAAACTACTATTCCTGTTCCCAACAATCAATACCACTTCAGCGGGGTGGTAAAAGACAAAAAGACCGGAGAGGCCGTACCTTTTGCAAGTATTACTTTCAAAAATTCGCAAGTTGGTGCACCTGCAAATCTGGATGGCGTTTTCGATTTTCAACTGGAAACGCTGCCCAATGATACGCTGGTAGTTGTTGCTCTCGGCTACAAGCCATTCTTCAAGAAGATAGATACCTCCAAACATGAGATTGATTTGTATGTAGTACTGGATAACAGCAAAACCAATCTGACTGAGGTAGTGGTGTATGCAGGTGAAGACCCTGCAATAGAACTGATAAAAAAAGTAATACGCAGAAAGGAATATAACAACCCCGACAGAACAGACAATTACTACTATGAAGCCTATAATAAGATAGAGATAGATGTAATGAACCTGAGCAAAGAGATGTTTGAACGGATGCCTGTTCCCTATCTCAGAAATTTCAGCTTTATATACAACAATCAGGATACTACAGAAGATGGTGAACGATTTGTACCCTTCTTCCTGACGGAAGCATTATCTGACTTTTACTTTCAGCGCAATCCTAAAAAAGTAAAAGAGGTTATCAAGGCTACACAAGTGCGTGGCATCAACAACCGTAGTTTTGAAAAGTATCTGGGTACACTGAATCTTGATGTGAATCCTTATGATAACTACATCACCTTCTTCAATAAAAAGTTTGTGAGCCCGTTGAATAATGCAGGTCCTACTTTTTACAAATACAAGATTAAAGACACACTGTATCAAAACGGGCACCGTATTATAGAAATGCGTTTCAGGCCCGAAAGACCTGTTGAGAACTGTTTTGAAGGTACGATACGTATTGCCGATACTTCCTTTGCATTGGCATATATAGCTGCTGATATTCCTAAAGAAGCAAACGTAAACTGGGTAAAGGGTGCATCTTTCTATAAAGAGTATGCAAAAGTTGCTGATTCATTCTGGTTTTGCAGCAAAGAACATATTAATGCTAAAATATTACCCCCTGCTGATTTCATTAAGCCACCGGGCTTCATTGCTCGCAAAACAACTTACTACAGCCATGTAGATGTAAACACTCCTCGTGTTACAAAAGCCGTTACTAAATACAAACCTGATGTAACACTCTTAGACAGTGCCAGAGATGTAACGGAAGCAACATGGACCATGCTGCGCCCCGATACACTCAGCAAAAACGAACGTGCTATTTATAATATGTTCGATACACTGGAACAGACACCTGCATACCGCAATTTCAAAAACCTGATGCGTATATTGGCTACAGGTGTAGTACGTTGGGGACCACTGGAGATAGGACCATACTGGAATATGTATAGCTATAACCGCATTGAGGGTAACCGTGTACGCTTTTCGCTGGGTACTACGCCAAAGCTGTTTAAAGACGCATACATAAACGGGCATATAGCTTATGGCTTTGGCGACCAGCGATACAAGGGTAGCATAGGTGCTTTATGGATTACCAAAAGAATGCCACGTACTTATGTGTTTGCATCCTATACATCAGACATAGACCGTACTGTAAACTATTACGACAGAGTTAGTTTTGATAACCTCTTCACTTCACTGATTCGTAAAAAGGGTATACCGCCTAAGTTTATGTTTGCGAAAGACCTACGCTTCGAATTCTTTAAAGAATACTACAGTGGCTTCCGCTATATGTTTACATTTCTGCACAAAGAATACGACCCGTACGATCCGCTACCGGATATAAACATATTTACCGATGCAAATGGAAACCCTGCAAATACTTCTATTAATACAGAGGTAAACATGCAGTTTCGCTATGCATTCAAAGAACAGTTTCTGGAAGGCAACTACTACCGCTATAGCCTCGGCAGCAAATACCCAATCGTAGAAATGCGTGTTGGTGTGGGCATAAAAGGTATACTAAACAGCACTTACGAATACCAGAAAGTGACATTCACTGTATCAGACAATATCAAAATAGCACCATTGGGTTCGCTATACCTGAATGTGTTTGGTGGTAAGTATTTCGGCAATCTTCCGTACAATCTTTTAGAGTCTCATCCGGGCAACGAATTCCACTCATACAACAAGTATGCGTTCAATATGATGACGCAATACGAGTTTCTGAGCGATCAATATGTTGGGTTGAATCTTGAGCACTCGCTTGGTAACGGTGTATTTGGTTATATACCACTCATCAAGAAACTAAAGTTCCGCCAGTTCTGGACGGCAAAAGGTATAGTAGGCAGCCTCAGCACTGCCAATCAGGCCATTAACCTGAATAAAGGATTTGGCTTTAAAACACTTGAAGGAAACCCGTACCTGGAACTTGGTACGGGTGTAGAAAATATCCTGAAACTCTTCAGGGTAGATTTTGTGTGGCGTGTAACACCGAAGGCGCTACCTACCGAACCACGCCAAAAATACTTCGGCGTATTCGGCAGCATGAGGCTCAACTTCTAAATTATTCCCCAGCCTTTCAGTATCTGTTGCGTATGTGTTTTAGACAATGCACGCTTAATGATGTGGTGTATTTTACCATCTTCATTTATCAGGTAGGTGCTGCGTACAATACCCATGTGCCTGTTGCCATATAATACTTTCTCTGCCCATACACCATACTTGTTAGCTATCTTCAAATCATCATCTACCAGCAGTGTGAATGGCAGGTTGTATTTAGCTTCAAACTTCTTGTGGCTCTTTTCATCATTCGGGCTCACACCCAGTATGGTGATGCCATGCTTCTTCAACTCTGCATAATTATCTCGCAGGTTGCATGCCTGTACGGTGCATACTTGCGTATCATCTTCCGGGTAAAAGTAGAGTGCTACTTTTTTGCCTTTAAAATCTTTCAAAGACACTACATTACCATCCTGGTCTTTGGTTTTGAAATCGGGTGCTTTATCGCCTGCTTGCAGTTGCATATCTGTTATCTTGTAAAGTTGTAATTCAGTTTTCTTGTATTTCCGTTTTCATCGGTGGCAGTTATTACCAGTGTATGTTTGCCTTTGGGGCAATGCTCATCAAAGGTATAGAAGTATTGGCTGCCGTGTTGTTCTACACATATCCATTTGCCATCCAGTTCGCCCCGGTATTGCTTCACACCTGTTACCTCATCTTTTATGGTAAAGCTGATGCGTTTTGCTTTCCTCAGCACCGCATTTTGTTTTTGCAATGCTTTAATAATAGGCGCGGCAGTATCTAGTACCAGCCTGTACTCACCAAAGTTTCTTGCTGTGGCTTTGTACCAACCGTTATCTAATGTTGCTGCTTTGCCGCTTTCATCTTTGCCATCATTATACACCAATGCTATCTTGTCCTTTAGTGTAAATGGTATGGCTTTGTTGGGTTTGATGCTGATATCGAAATAGCTGTGTGCAGGTACATAAGCATTATCCAGTTGATACCTATCGCTATAGCTGGCAGCATCTTTTACTGCGCCGAAATCGAAACACACATCATCGTACAAGGCCTTATCATTCAGTTTTACAATAACATTCGGATGCTCAAATTGGTTCGCCTGATTTACTTTAAATAATCTACCTCTGCACGGTGCAGCACTTGTATCTGTGGTTGCACGCATGTAGAAGGCTATATTAGCTACGTTCTTATTCGCATCTGTCAATGCAATGTTTACACAGTGTGTCTGCTTGTCGGTAATATCCAATACGCCTTTTTTACCACTCCAGTTATATAATACATTCAGTGCATTGCCCGGTAGCTGATACATCAGTTGTATCCATTCGCCTGTCTGCTTTTTTACTTTGTAGTCTATGTGCGCATGCAGATAGCGTGTTACATCATAGCCAATATCATCCAGCGTTATGGTGCCTTGCTTCACACTATCCAGGTATATATCTGCGGTGTAGAAGGTCAGCGTGTTTTCACTGCCATTCATATAGTCATTCACATTCACCCCTATACCAGCCAGTGGTGCATTGCAGCGTATGGTATCTGTAGTATATATACCATCTTTCTTTTTCAGCGATACCATTTGCGGGCTTTGCTCATATATGCTGCTGCGCATATCGTACACTGCTACTTGTGTAGGCACAGGCGCTATATCATCTTTAATATCGAAGCCAAAGAGCATCGGATTCAGCGGGTGTTCTGTTTTTGTATCACGTATTTCCAGATGCAGGTGTGGTGCGGTAGACCCCCCTGTATTGCCACTCCAAGCTATCTGCTGTCCTTTTTTTACAGGAAACTGGTCTGGCAGCAACGGCAAGTCCATCGTCCAGTTTTGTGTTTTGTATTGGGTAGCTTTTACAAAGCGTTGTATGGCAGGTGCAAAATCGTTGAGGTGTGCATAGAGCGATGTATAGCCGTTGGGATGGGTGACATACAATGCATGCCCAAAGCCTCCCGGTTCCATTTTGATGCGCGATACATAACCATCTGCAATAGCATACACAGGCAGGTTTTCTACCCCGTTTGTTTTAATGTCTATACCGCTGTGAAAGTGGTTGGGGCGGCATTCGCCAAAATTGCCCGCCAGCATGATGGGTATATCCAACGGATTGCGAAAGTCTGCAATGGGGTAGTTTTTGCTTTGCGACAATGCAGTTGCAGCCTGCATCATACATATAGCAATAAAAATGTTTGTGTACTTCATCATCGAACGCTGGTCAAATTTGACGAAATACCACGAGATATACAATCAATAAGCCTTAGATTTGCATCGCTTTCGTATAGAATATGTTCGACGGGCTTAAAAATAAATGGAAAGTTGGCGGGCTGCAGTTGCTGCTGATACTATGCACATTTGCATTGGGCGGTAGCCTGTGTGGCTATGCAGGCCGTAAGATACTTTCTCTCTTCCCCCTTGAAAAAGGTGTTCTTTGGTTCGTTATCTATATACTGCTTATCACCATCTTGTGGCCTGTGTGTGTGCTCATCATCAGCATACCGTTCGGTCAATTCTCTTTCTTTAAAAATTATCTGCAACGCATCTGGAAGCGTATGACGGGTAAGAAATCTGCTTAGTGCAATATAGTGCGTAGTACTGCAAGGCTACGTATGTTGCCCATGTGTTGTGTATGGCTGTGCATGAAGGCTATATACCAATCCAACAAACGGTTTCTTGTCTCCCCATTCAGCGATACGGTTTGTAGTTCTGCTACTTCTTCTACCAACAACAGTTTGCTGAGGGCTATCGCATCCTCATCGTGTAGGTAAGTATCCATACGTGGGGGGGTGGCGGTAAATGCACCATCCTGCATATTCAGGTAGGGTGTTTCTGTTGTGTAGGTACCACTTATTTCATAACCCAATATGCGGCTGCACTGTATCAGGAAGTATAAAGGGAAGTTGGCGATATGCGTTATCGGCATAGCATCCAGCTGCTGAAAGTATTGAAATGAAAACTGAAACAACTCGTGCATGATAGCCTCTTCGGGCAGCATACGCAGCAATACTTCTGCAGAGAAAAGTGCTACGCTATTCTTTACTATCTCTTCCTGTAGTTGTGTATATATGTATGCGTACTGAAACTCTTTGATGCGGTGCAGCTTGGTCTGCGGCTTATGATACACGACCATATCCAGCAGTGTAGCAGGTTGCAATAGTGCGGCTTTGTTGTTCTTTGCCTTGCTGCTGCGCACACCTTGTACCATATAGCTTTGCACACCGTATTGCTCGGTAAAGATGGTAGCTATCAGACTTGTGTCTCCGTATTTAACAGCGCGCAGCGCTATGCCTTTAGTACTATTCAGCATACACTACTCCATAAACACCATCTTGGCTACATTGGTTTGCGAACCGTCTTTATTGGTAATAAAAACAAGGTACACACCGCTCTGCGGGCGACGGCCTGTGTAGTCTACACCATTCCATACTGCTTGTCCGCCCAGCGCTTTGGTGCGATATACTAATTGACCTGAAATATCTGTGATGCGCACATCTGCATTTTCTACCAATCCTTTGATGGCTATAGTACCGCTGTAACCGGATTTAACCGGATTCGGAAATACTTTCACATCTGTATTCGCTTGACCACCATCAGTAGCAGTACCGCGATAGCTTACAAGGCCTTGTTCTGTACCAATATATACATCGCCCGTTGCAGGGTCTATCGTTATTTTTTGAATAAGGTTTGAAGGCAGCGGACTGTTATCTTGTGTAAATCTGTTCACTATCTTATCTCCGTCTGCAGATACCAACCATACACCATTGTTAGTACCTATCCATTTTCTGTTGGCACCATCTACAGCTATTGTTTTTACAATTTCTCCCTGAAAAAGATAGCCTGCAAAATCGTCGTACTGCACTATCCTGTTTTCTGCCTCGCAAGTACCTGCTATTACCTGGTTTGGGCAGCTCACTATACTAATACCATTTTTAGTACCTATCCATATACTGCCGCTTTTATCTTTTGCCAGGCTATATACTTCGTTATCTGCCAGTCCACCTGCACCTTTGCCCGATAATAATACGGTATAGGTATCATCAAAAGTTGCGGTAGGTGTTTTATTGTCGTTGTACACAACTACACCACTGGCAGCACCTGTAGTGGCATACCATTTCTGGCCATAGTCATCTACAATAATATTCATTGCAGCATTGGGCGTACCTGTGCGTGCCAGCGGTACTTGTATTGGTGTGTATACGCCATCTTTGGTACGCACTACCAATTCGCGCTTGCCACCATATACCGTCATCCACAGGTTGTTATCATCATCTTCGGCAAAGCCACCTATCATGCGCCATGTTCCCGATACAGAAGAAGAGTCTATAAACGAGTTTTTCTCATATGCCTCTGTTGTTCCATCTGCATTCAGTACAAACAAACCATTCTGAAAAGAACCAGCGTACAGGTTGCCTGCTTTTGTTTTTATAATTCTTGAAAAGTCTTTCTTAGTACCTTCCAGTGGCTGATAACTATAAGTACCATATTTGGTCCATTTACCATTTATAAAACTTGAAAAACCGGAAGGATTGCTAGCAGCTCTAAACTTATCATCATAGCCGCCATGCGCTACCCATAGTTCATTCTTGTATACAAATATATCGTAGCTTGTAAAGGATGACGGACCATCAGGTGTTATTAAACCATAAGGATTGCCTCTGCCTTCGCGTATCTGCAAGCCATTCAATTGTTCAGCTATCCATATTGTAGCCGTGTCTGTTTGCAGCAATTGTTTACTATAGCCTGCTATTACAAATGTGTCAAGTACTTTATAGTCTGTAAGAGCTATTTTTTTTGCTTTGGAGTTGTACTGTTCTGCATATACTTCACTAATCCACAAACAGTTATTCCCGGCATCTATATGTGCGGTATTTGTGTCTGATTTGTACACAAATTTCAACGCATTATTCTTTAGTTCAAACAAACTATCTGCACCTGTTACAAACAGTTGATTACCTGCTGCTGCAACACTTATAAACTCACGTGTACTATCATGCTTTGTCCATGCGCTGAATGCTTGCAGATTGATAGCATTTATGTTACCGCTATACAAACCCTTTTGTGTAGCTGCATATATCCTGTTATCAGCAAAAGCTATATCGCTCACCGCTATATTCTGTCCGCCAACCAAAAACTCATAGTTCTCTTTTATCTCTCTGCGCTCCAGGTCTATTACAATGATGCCTACGTCTGTACTCAGGTATGCAAGGCCTTCTATGGTGCGTATACTATTGATGTTTTTGCTACCCGTTACGCTTTTCAGTTTCAGGTCTGGGATGTTGAAAAAGCTGCCATCCTGATACAAATCGATATTGCCATTGGTGTAGCCAAGTATGGTAGTAGATGTAGCTTTGTCATAGCCTATACAAGACATACCCACATCAGACATACCATCTGTTTTGCTGAAGCCCTCCGTTGCTTTTGTAGCAATATCGTAAATGAAATACGTTTTGTCTGTAGCCACATGTAGCTTACTACCACCATCCCATGCCAGGCTTACCGCTGTATTGTATGGCAGATGGGTGCGCCAATATCCTACGGGCCTGTCTTGTGCTTGTGTACCGGTAGCAAGGGTGCTTAGTATGATGGATGCAATGTATAGTATTCGCTTCTTCATAGATATATCTCTACGCTTTCAAATGTACTGAAATTTTAACGCTGGCAGTGGTTATATTATTGCCTGCAATGCAGCATTATTGCGCCTCGGCAGCTTTATTTCTGCGTCCTATATTGTTTATCATACGCATCATCATGAGGAATATAAATGCGTATACAACCACGTTGAAGATGGCATGATGGTCTATATTGGCATGCCTCCACGCAGGGTGGGTGCGTATCAGCGCCAATGCGCCTACACGTATCATATTGAGGATGGTGATAACCGTAAGGCCAAAGATGCCATAAGCTATTTTACTCTTTATAGTATTGGGGAAGGCTACAACAAATGCTACCCAGAAGCATAGTATGTTGATGCCGATGCAGGAGTATACCATGCGCACACCGCCATAGCCTATTACCTTCAGTTTGTAGCCTGATAGGGCTGTTTCATAACCAAACATATTGACTATCAGCTGCCCGCCGTGCAGTACCAGATTGCGCAGAGCACTCACGTAGTCCAGGTGTTCATCCATCCACGGGCTGTAGTAGCCACCGGGTATCAGCATGCCCGTCAGCACATGGTTGGCGGCATAGAGCACACCAAACAGCAGCAGGAATTTTACTGCAAACCAAAGTGGTACGTTATTTCTCAGTTTATCGAGCAATGGGCAATCTTGTTAGAAGAAGAATACGAAGATAAAAAAATAAGGGTAGCCAAACGGCCACCCTTACTTATATAGTATAGTGCAAATATTATTGATTAAGAACCAACAGCAATACGCTTAAAGCTAACAACTGTCAGGTCTGCTTCTACACTCTTCAGATAGTCAGCAACTGATTTACCACCATCTTTTACGAATGCTTGTGGCAACAGTGTGTTTTCTTTGAAGAATTTGTTCAGTTTGCCCATAGCAATTTTTTCTGCCATGTCACCTGTTTTACCTTCAGCAGCAACTTGTTCCAGTGCGATAGATTTTTCACGTTCTACCATTTCAGCAGGAATGCTATCAGCATCAACAGCCAGTGGGTTCATAGCAGCAATCTGCATTGCTACGTCTTTACCTGCAGCTATTACGCCTTCGTTAGCAGCTTTGTTCATACCTACCAGTACACCAATGCGGTAACCTGCGTGGATGTAAGGAACTACTGTAGCAGCTGTCATAGTTTCGTAACGAACTACATCGATTTTTTCACCGATTTTAGCTACCATTTCCAGCAGTTTATCACCTACTGTAGCACCTTCCATTGCAGCAGCTTTCAGTGTATCGATGCTATCTGCTTTTGTGTTCAGTGCTATATCAGTCAGGTCGTTTGCAAATGCGATGAACTCAGCATTTTTAGAAACGAAGTCTGTTTCAGAGCTCAGGTTTACGATAACACCATACGTGTTGTCTGAAGATGCTTTAGCAATAACAACGCCTTCTTTAGCGTCGCGGTCGCTACGGTTTGCAGCTACTTTCTGGCCTTTTTTGCGCAGGTAGTCTATCGCTTTTTCAAAATCACCTTCACTTTCCATCAGCGCTTTACGGCAATCCATCATACCAGCGCCTGTTTGTTGACGCAGTTTGTTCACATCTGCTGCAGATATTGTTACAGTACTCATTGTTTGAATATCTTTTTAGTTATTTAAAAAAATCGTGTTCTGCGAATTTCATGTTTTGCATTAAAGCCCCAACGGATGGGGCTTTAATAATTTGTTATATCTGATATGGATATAAGAATTATGCTTTTCTAGGAGCACCCGGGCGAGAAGCACCTGGACGGTTGCCGCTACCTTGACGGTTGCCACCGCCTTGACCACGACCGGCACCGCCACCTTGACGGCCACCGCCTTGACCACGACCAGCACCAGCACCACGACCGCGACGCTCACCTTTTTCACCACCTTCTTCATCTATATCCAAACCGCGCATACGCTCAGTTGATACTTCTTCTTCGTTATCTTCTTCTTTGTTCTGAGAACGCTCCTGCAGGCCTTCCATGATAGCAGCCGTCAGGTAGTTAACGATGATAGCGATAGACTTAGTAGCATCGTCGTTTGCAGGGATAGCGAAATCTACTTTCGTAGGGTCGCTGTTAGTATCAACCATTGCAAATGTGTTGATGCCCAAACGCTTAGCTTCTGCCAGTGCAATGTGCTCGTGGCTGATGTCTACCATGAACAAAGCAGCAGGAGTACGGCCCATTTGGCTGATACCACCCAGTACTTTTTCCATTTTGTCTTTGCTACGTGTCAATGTCAGGCGTTCTTTTTTAGTAACGCTATCCATTGTACCATCCTGCAGCATTTTTTCGATGCTCTGCATCTTCTTAACGCTCTTACGGATAGTTTGGAAGTTGGTAAGCATACCACCCAACCAACGTTCTGTAACGAAAGGCATATTTACTTTAGCTGCTGCTTCAGCAACTATTTCTTTTGCTTGTTTTTTAGTAGCAACAAACATGATTTTCTTACCGCTCTTAGCGATAGATTTCAGTGCAGCTGCAGACTCTTCAAGACCTTCGATTGTTTTGTTCAGGTCTATGATATGAATACCATTTTTTTCGGCAAAGATGTAAGGAAGCATCTTTGGGTTCCACTTTTTCTTCAGGTGGCCGAAGTGTACACCAGCTTCCAGAAGTTGCTGGTGAAGGCTTTTATTTTCTTCCATTTTTGTAATTTCTTGACGGTTAAATAAAAATTGTACCAGCGATTAACGTTTAGAGAACTGGAAGCTACGACGAGCTTTACGTTTACCAAATTTCTTACGTTCTACAGAGCGTGGGTCACGCGTCATCAGACCTTGTGCTTTCAGTGCCGGACGATACTCTGCGTTAACCTCGCACAATGCGCGAGAGATAGCCATTTTAACAGCTTCTGCCTGGCCTTTAGGACCACCGCCTGCTACCGTTACTACGATGTCGAAACCTGTCATTGTTTCAGTAGTTTTCAAAGGCAGCTCTACCTGATTTTGCAGGTATATTATCGGAAAATAAACCTTGTAATCTTTGTCGTTTACCGTGATGTTGCCGGTACCTTTGCTCATGTATACGCGAGCAACTGCTTCTTTACGGCGACCAACGGCGTTTTTTTGCTTTTCCATTATATAACGAATGGTTTTCTTTTTTTAATGAATTAGAATGTCAATTCCTTTGGTTGCTGTGCAGCATGCGGGTGTGTAGCACCTTCGTACACAAACAGTTTTTTGTACATAGCACGGCCCATACGGTTTTTAGGCAGCATACCCTTAACAGCGCGCTCGATCATTACGTTCGGGCGACGAGCTTGCAGGTCTCTTGCCATTTCAGTTTTCTGACCACCTGGGTGACCACTGAATGTTTGGTATCCTTTCTGATCCAGTTTGTTACCAGTCAGTATAGCTTTACCGCTGTTTACAACGATTACATAATCACCGCTATCGAAGTGAGGCGTATAATATGCTTTGTGCTTACCGCGCAGAACACTTGCTACGCGAGTAGTCATACGGCCCAGTGTTTTGTTTGTAGCATCTACTACATACCAATCACGTTTTACGATTTTTTCGTTAGCCGATTGAGTTTTAAAACTAAGATGTCTCATTGTCTTCTTTAAATTGTAGCCACTGAGGGCTTTATTTTGGGATGGCAAAGGTAAAACCACTATTCTTCCCCACCAAGAAATTCATGAAGTTTTTTTATCGTGCCGTTGTAAGTGATTGATTATCAATAATAATTTTGGATAAAAGTTATTGACATACTGTATAAAATGCCTTTTTGCCCAC
Organism: Bacteroidetes bacterium UBA4414; assembly: GCA_002389765.1. Taxonomy (GTDB): domain Bacteria; phylum Bacteroidota; class Bacteroidia; order Chitinophagales; family Chitinophagaceae; genus Polluticoccus. The sequence goes on from DGQM01000023.1 coordinate 361,618, forward strand.
CTGCGGGATGGCTATTGCAGTAGATGAGATACCCTTTCTTGCAGCTCTGAAAGGTAATTTTCTATTATATGCCACAGTATTTCATAGTCTATACCAAAATACTCGTGTATTACCCTATTGCGCAGACCTATTATTTGACGCCACTCAATTTCAGGATGTTGTATTTTATAATCCTCAGGGATGCGGTTGGCGGCTTCGCCAATTATTTCAAAGTTTCTGACAACGGCATCTATTGTTTTATCGTCTGCAATAAAATCGTTGTAAGACATACCGCCTGTATAAACCGTAATCTTGTTTACAGCTTCGGCAATATCTTCGAGCAACAGCTTTATATCCCTTTTAGACATAAATCAGCTCGCTTTCTATAGATTGAAAGTATTTGGGTTTAATACCATTGCGAGATACCAAATCTACACGCATTTGCAATAGCTGCTCCAGCTCATCGGCAAGGTCTACAAATGCCAGCCCGATAGGTTTTGAAAAATCTACCAGTACATCCACATCACTATCGGCAGTGGCCTCGTTGCGACTGTAAGAACCAAACAAAGCCAGTGCCTTAACGCCATACTTCTGCTCAAGCATAGACTTGGCAGATTGCAGCAGGCTGATTATGGATTGGCGATTTGTCATAATACAAAATTAGTGAATAATTGGTATTTAGCTTTGGGGGGCAAGATAATTAGCGCAATTACTGAATCTTGTCTCGTTTTTGCAGATTATGCCTTGCACATAATAATTGAATATTCTCTGCCTTTAAAGAAGTACCGCCTTTAGAAAATGGGAGAATATGGTCGAAGTGTAAATTGTCTGTGCTTCCACATGTTACGCACTTACCCTTATCGCGCTGCCAAACTTCTAGCTTGACGGATGTAGGTATCATTCTATTATGTTCTATATCCGTAACGGTCTTAGTTGCTACTTTCTCTGTTAATGTAATATCCGTTACTCTTAGCTTGAATTTGAATACTTTTCTTTTACCGGCTTTCTCTTGCCAAGCATCTATTAACTCAAAGACTCCATTATAAACCCAGATACCATCTTTGATTTTTTCATAGACTTTTATCAATTCAGGCACTGCACCATCTTTATAATCTGAAGCAGCTTTAAAAAACTTACCGTTTTCTGTTAGCTTTCCATTTGGCGTGAATTGTGGTTGATCTACAGTTTTAGGGCTTTCATTTATATTTCTCGGAACATCATGACCTTCATATATTAATATCTGGCCATCTTCTTCAGTGCGGTCTGCGTAAGGGGCTCCCTTTCTGAGCGACATTAATATAACAGTGTCTTTCCCTTTAACCCTAAAGTTCATACCCCTTTGAAGGCTGTAGCCTTCAGCCATACACATCTCCATATATGAGATGATATCCCCTGCTTTTATGTCTTTACTCACTTTTTAAATTCTTTCGCGGTGAAAAAGTCTTGGAAGGAAACCTCAAGGGCTTTGATAAGTTTTTCGAGCACTTATACAGATACATTTCGTCGTCCGTTTTCTACATCTGTTACATAGGTTCTATCTACACCTGCCTTATTGCCAAGCGCCTCTTGCGATAGACCTAGTTCGTGTCTTAGTTCTTTTATCCGTTGCCCTACTTTATCCTTAATATCCATAGGGCACAAAGTATTTTGGTGTGGCTTTTAAGTCAACGGACTATAAGTGTCATTTTGTTATCTTTGCAGAAACTTACCAACAACCATGAATGATACTTTTTCAGGCTTTACGTATGCAGCCAAAGAACTATCTGCATTTATATATGGTGCAGGCATTTTTGTTATATCGCTCAAAAACGGAGAAGTAATAAACCACGAGCCGGCAGATGTAGCGGCTTTTCAGGAGTGGCTCAATCATCACAACATCAGGGATGTGAAGAAAGAACTACCGCAACACGTGTATGATGTATTGATAAAGAAGGATAAATAAATGGCTATGATAAACATCCAATTCAACTATTTATATAGAGATGGTGCCAACTACAAACAATTTGGCAGCGTTGTCTTTACAAATTTGCAAAAGTTATCTATCGAATTTATTAATGAAATCATATCTGAGAGGCTTATAGACTCTCTGTGGTTTTATGCAACTCGATGGGGATTAAAAGATTTGCACCATTTTGATTGGGATGATGAAATCGACCACATGCTGCATGAATATGAAGATGTTGAATTAACAAATGAAGAACCAACTAATGGAGACATAGCAGACTTTCTACAATTAATAAAAAGTCATTAATATAATAATTTTACGTAAATTTGCTATAGTAGTTCTTTGTCATAAATGCCATAAACCAGTATAGCACTAAGCAAATGTTTCAGCAAACTGCCTGCGGTAGGCAGGCAAATTGCAACAATTTGCAACAAAATCAGCAGCTAAACCATTGATTATCAATAGAGGGGTATTTGTTGCACAGTAAATTGCAACAAACTGCAACAATTTTCGGGCAATGCAAACCACTCATTTCGCGAGGTTGCTTCGTTCCTCGCAATGACGGGAGAGGTTGTGCCACGGGTGTTAATAGCCATCCTTAGCTTGGCAGCACAGTAGTAATACAGTAACATCGGAGCGTCAACAAAGCATTCAGATGTCATCAATGCTTTGCGCCTTTTCTTTGTTACTTTCTTTTTGCGCAAAAAGAAAGTAAGTACTCGCTGGGAGAAGCGCAACACGAGACCAGATTGCTTCGTCGTACCTCCTCGCAATGACGCAAATGGGGGTATGATGTGAGAGGGGGTCGGTTGCCTAAAACTCTTCGTCGTAGTATATCTTATAGTATTTCTTGCCGGTGGTTTGGTCGTAGCCTTTTTCTATCAGGTCTTTATCGCCGTGTATGTATATGTGAAAGTTCTTATCCAGCTTCAGTACGCTTTTAAATACGCGTGCCTGCTTTTTTACGGCTTGTACGGAGATATCAAACTGGTCGGGCAGGTCTATATCGTGGGTTTCGCTATAGGCTTCTTCAAATTTCTGAAACGAGCGTCGGATGCCATCGTCCTGTATCACTTCTTCTACAAAGCGCTTTTTATCAAAGGCGGTATTGTTCTTAAAAAACTCTACCGATTTGTTGAGCATATCTATCTGCTCTGTCTTGTCTATCTCAAACTCTTCGGGTATCTGCTTGGCTATAAACTGCTTGGCTATGTTCAGAAACTCGTTGGTCTGGTAGTACTCATTGGCCTGTGGTACAATGCTCAGAAAAGTCTCTCGCCAGTACACGGCTTCCTCGCCCTTGTTGTTGGCATTGTCGTATATCAGCACATCAAAACCGGCCTCTGCATTGCTTGCCAGCACCAGGCATGCTTTGTCCATCTTGCGGATGTCTATACCTTGCTTCAGTTGCAGCTCAAAGTCCTTGCCGGCAATATCCAGCTCCAGATAGTCGCTCTTGCTCTCTGCTTTAAATATGCCAATGGCATCTACATAGGCGCTGTTTACCACACAGTTTTCAAAATGGCATACATACAGGTCGCCCGCTTTTATTTTGGGGTGGGTGGCGCTTTCGTACAGGTGTTTGGCTATGTTCATGGCGTGCTTGTGCAGGTCTGCAGGCTCTGCCAGTGTGTCGAGGCAGTAGTTATACACGCCGTTATAGTCCAGCGATACGGCATGGTCAAACTTGTATCGGCTCATATCCAGGGTAAAGCGGCTGAGCAATGCGGTACCGAGTATTATACGTTCGCGCTCCTCAAAAGCTATTGGGCGTGCGCTGTGCAGTATATCATCGCCCACACTTTTGTTGCCCACAAAGTGTACAGACAAGGCTGTGAGCCGTGCATTGCTTAAATCCATCATCATACCCGATACCTGTGTTGAAGCGCAAATATAGAGAATAGCGCTTCGCCCATGGCAATTAAAGTAGTTATCTTTACACGGGTATTATATCAATACCGCACCCATATGAAGTTTCAGGATTACCACATTGCCGAGGATATTAAAAGAAGCCTTGCAGAGGCAGGGTTTAAACGCCCGACAGATATACAGTTCAAAGCCATCCCCTCTATACTAAAGGGCGATGATGTAATGGCCATTGCACAAACAGGCACGGGCAAGACGGCGGCTTTTGCCATACCCGTACTGCACAAGCTGCAGCAAAACCTGCACAAAGGCAATAAGGGCGAGATTCGCTGTCTGGTAATGGTACCTACCCGCGAACTGGCTATACAGATAGCAGATGTGTTCAAACAGATAGGCAAATACACCAAGCTGAGCATACTGGGCCTGTATGGCGGTGTGGAGCAGGATGCACAGATAAACAAGCTGGAGCGTGGCGTGGATATACTGATAGCTACCCCCGGCCGCATGTTCGACCTCATTAATCAGGAGCATGTAGACCTGAGCAGGGTAGAGATGCTGGTGCTCGACGAGGCAGACCACATGCTGGATCTCGGCTTTATCAAAGACATATACGGCATACTGAAGTTTATACCCAAACGCCACCAGACGCTATTCTTCTCTGCCACTATCGATAAAGAGATTAAAGACCTCGCCTATAGCATCGTTAATAACCCCATACGTATACAAATATCTCCCAAAGACCCCGTGTCTAAAAACGTAAACCACGCAGTGGCTTATGTAGAGATGGATGATAAACGTTTCTTTCTGGAAAGGCTGGTGAAGGAATATCCTGAAAGTAAGATACTTGTGTTTGTACGTACCAAAGTGCGTGCAGAGCGTGTGCAGGCAGCTATGGATCGTGTAGGTATAAAAAGCATTACCATGCATGGCGGCAAGGAGCAGGCAGACAGGCTGCAGGTGATGAAGGAATTTAAAACAGGCGAAGTAAAACTGCTGATAACAACCGATGTAAACGCACGCGGTATAGACATACCCGATGTAGATTATGTGGTAAACTATGACCTGCCCGATGTTGCCGAAAACTATGTGCACCGTGTAGGCCGTACCGGTCGTGGTGTTAAGAAGGGGCAGGCAGTATCTTTTTGCAGCAAGGAAGAAAAGCCCATGCTGGATGAGATAGAGCAATATGTGGGCAAGCCCATACAGGAAATGAAGATTGATAAGAACGACTATCGCGAAACGATTGCATTTTCTGAAGAGGTACCTAACGACAATTGGCAACTACTGCTGGAGCAGGAAGAGAAAGCACAACAACAACTGAAAAAGAAAAAGAAACGCAAATAGTAAAAAATACTGTGCTATATACTTCCACTGATAATGTAGAGCTTATTCTATGTTCAGGTTTTATTAACAGTATATCTTAGGCTCTTGGGGTTGGTTTTGCTATTTTCATTGGTATGGGTTTAAGCACTTATACTATCATAATCATCCTCAGTTCTGTTATTATTCTCAGCTACTTGTTCAGTATGCTGAGCAAGAAAACCAATATCCCATCCGTACTCTTGCTGATAGGTACAGGTATTGTGGTAAAGCAGTTTGCAGGGCATTTGTGGTACAATGATGTTATCATCAACAAGCTGGTAAAAATACTCGGTGCCATCGGGCTCATCATGATAGTACTGGAGGCTGCGCTCGATTTGAAGCTGGGCAGGGAGAAGGTAAAACTCATCCGCAACTCACTGGGCTCTGCGCTGTTTATATTCCTGATATCTGCCATAGGCATAGGTTTCCTGATAGTGCAGCAATTGGGTGTGTCGTTCGAGAATGCTTTTATCTATGCCGTGTCGCTCAGCATCATCAGCAGTGCTATTGTAATACCCAGCTCAGAAAATCTGCCCGAGGAAAAGAAAGAGTTTATTGTGTACGAGTCTTCTCTGTCAGACATCATCGGCATTATGGTATTCAACTATATGCTGATGGACAATGTGATGAGTGCATCGTCTGCGGCAGTGTTTGGTGGTAAGATACTATTGGCTGTTATCATATCTGCGGCAGCTACTTTCTTGCTCATCTACATACTCACCCGTGCACAGTCGCACATCAAATTCTTTATGCTCTTTGCCGTACTGGCACTCATCTATGCACTGGGCGAGCAGATACACCTGCCATCGCTACTGATAGTACTGGTATTCGGTTTGGTGTTCAACAATTATCCCTTCATTATGAAAGGGCCATTGAAGAAAGTATTTTATAACGAAGATATAGATGGCATACTCAGCTTTATGAAATCCATCACTGCCGAAACTTCTTTTCTGATACGTACATTCTTCTTCATCATATTCGGGTATAGCATAGACCTCAATGTATTGCAGGAGAGAGAAGTGTGGGAGCTGGGTAGTATCATCATAGCTATTCTGTTCTTTGTACGCTTCTTGTATCTGCGCCTGATACTAAAGACCAATCTGTTTCCCGAATTGTTCCTGATGCCGCGTGGATTGGTAACCATCCTGCTTTTCTACAGCATACCAGCCGGCAAGAGCATTGGCAATTTTAATGCGGGCATCTTGTTTTTCGTAGTAGCAGTTACCAGCCTGCTGATGATGGTGGGGCTGCTTTTCTACAAAGGCAAAGACAAGGTAGAGATAGAAGAATAGCTTATCTTACATATATGCGTCAACTACTGGTAGCTATACTGATTTGCTTTTGCGGTAATGTCCTTGCACAAACACCGAGGGAAATTGCCACACTGGTCAATAAACCTCGCAATAGCGCATCGTTACCTGCAGACTACTACATGCTGATAGCACCTGAAAATGAACTGGAGGCTTTTGATAGTACCTTCCGTAGGCAGACACCTAATGATGTATTGACAAGACAAAAAGAAAAGCTCACCGAACGTAATAAAGTAACACTCCTACGCTGCGAGCAATGCGCATTGCCTTTTGTACAGTTGGATACTGCTGCCAATATCAAATTCAAAAGAAACCTGTACGGCTACTGGCGTGCAGTTGTGATACGCACTATCAGGTATAGCGATTCTATTTCTTACAGTACCGATTTGTTTTACCGCAATGCTGTGGTACAATTTGAAGACACCTCTGATTTGATTATCAGTATATCGGAAGATAACTTCAGGGTGTATTACAAAGACGCGGGTAAAGACAGGTATCGCATTATTACCGATAGCAGATATGAGTTGGCAGGTAAACGCTTTCTGCTTACATACAAAAACCTGAAGAGCGAAGCCGATGTAATGCAAGTGGGTATAGACAAAGAGGGCAGGTTGATTATAAATAACAATACAGCCTATCAGCGCCGCGAAGAAGGGCATAGCAATGTGTATGCTACAAACACTACACAACTGATACTTGAAAAACTAAACGTGCAGCAACTGCACTATAACGAAGAGAAAAAGAACAACCCTGTACCAAGCAGGAGGGTATCACCGAATTGATTATTTCCCTACACACTTCAACACAGCATTCCATAGCTGCGCTGCAGATTTATCCCAGCTGAATTTTTTTACCTGCTCTTTGGCGTTGGCTATCAGTTTGGCACGCAGGGTTTCGTCTTTGTATAGCTGCTCCATCTTCAGCGCTATGTCCTCTACATCGGTAGGGTCTACCAACAGGCCTGCATCGCCTGCTACTTCCGGCATGCTCGATGTATTGCTGACAATACCCGGCACACCACATTCCAGTGCTTCCAATATTGGTATTCCAAAGCCTTCAAACAAAGAAGGGTATGCCAGTGCATAAGCACCACCCATTACCTTGCTCAGCTCATCCACATTCATATAGCCTACCCACTTCACATCTTCTTTAAAAGGCATATCCTCACGCATGGCTATCAACTCTTCGTAGTTCCACCCGTAGCGGCCTACTACTACCAGCTTCATATTGCTGCGTGTTTTTTTCTTAAAGCGTATAAATGCCTTCAGCAGGTTTACCACATTCTTGCGAGGATGCAAAGCGCCTGCAAATACAAAGTACTCGCAGCCATCAGCATATTTTTCTTTTACAGCGTCACGCTCTTTCCAGTCCAGCGGCTTGTACTCGTCGTGCGCACCGTTGTACACGATGTCTATCTTATCTGCGGGTATATTATACTTCTCGCATATATCCTGCTTGCTGAAGCTCGATACTGTAACAAGGCGTGTAGCCTTCTCCGCAAAGCGCGGAGAGTAGTAGCGCCAGTATACCCTGTGGCTTCTTACCAGATGCTCGGGGTAATGCTCAAATGCCAGATCGTGTATTACCAAACAAGTAGGCACTTTAGTGCTGAGCGACATATAGCCATCGGGAGACAAGAACACATCTGCCTTGTACTTCTTCAGCAAAGACGGTATGCGCCATTCAAACCAGATATAAAACAGGATGGGGTGCCTTGCTTGTGGCGATACTACAACAGGCGTTACATTTGGTGCAAATACAAAAGATTCGTCATAGGGACGATCGAAGAAAAAGATGAACTCGTGTTCGGGGTGATTGCGCACCATACGCATCAGCGTTTGGTGAGTGAACCAGCCTATGCCCTCCAATTTATCTTTTAATAACAGCCTTGTATTTACCGCAATGCGCATAGCTGGCGACAAAAATATAATTTTACCCCTAATAGCCTCGTTTATTTTACTGTAATGCGTCGATTTTTCGTAAAAAACCTCCTGTTCATAATAGCCGTAAACCTGCTGGTGAAGCCTGTTTGGGTGTTTATGATAGACCGTACAGTACAAAACACTGTGGGCCACGAACAATACGGCACATATCAGGCATTATTAAATATCTGTATCGTTTTCCAGATATTGCTCGATTTCGGGCTTACCAATTACAACACCAACCTTATTTCTCAAAACCGCGACCGCCTACGTGAGCTTTTCCCTGCCATGCTAACAACAAGGTTGCTACTGATACTTGCCTATACTGCTATTGTATTTATAGCAGGGCTACTGCTCGGTTACCACACATGGGAGCTTGGCTTGCTCTCGGGTGTATTAACGATACAAGCACTCAGTTCGTTAGTCTTGTACCTGCGCAGCAATATATCTGCCATGCAGTATTTCAAAACAGATGGTGTGCTCTCTGTAACAGACCGCCTGCTGATGATACTGATTTGCGGCTTCCTGTTGTACAATCCTGTTACAAGTGCAGGCTTCAAAATTGAATGGTTTATATGGACGCAGATTTTCTGCTACGGGCTTACGGCCGTTGTAGCTATGTTCATCATCTTCCGCAAAACGGGTATTGCACCATCGTTGTCATTCAAAGTGCAGGAAGTATATGCGATTATTAAAAAGAGTTTCCCCTACGCTATACTGATACTGTTGATGAGCCTGCACATGCGCAGCGATATGATATTGGTAGAGCGCCTTGCCAGTAAAGACCAGGCAGGTATCTATGCCACCGCTACCCGCCTGCTGGATGTAAGTAATATGTTCGGAATCATGTTTGCGGGTGTACTACTTCCGCTGTTTGGCAAGATGATAGCCGAGCGCCAAAGTGTACAGTCCATCATCAAACTGAGTGTGAACATGCTGTTGCCTTTTGCATTTATACTCTGCATCACAGCTTTTGTTTGGGGCAAAGACATTATGCAGATGCTCTACAAAAACGCAGGTACTTATGATGGTGATGTATTTGCTTGGGTAATGGCTGCCTTCCCTGCGTACTGTATCATGTACACCTATTCTACCCTGCTTACTGCCAATGGCAATATTGTATTGCTCAATAAAATATCGCTGGCAGGTGTTATCATCAGCCTATCGCTCAACTTCTACCTGATACCAATGCAGGAAGCGTTGGGTGCTGCCATCACATCGTGCATCACACAAACAGTGTTGGCTATCTGCTACGTCATCTTTTGCAGCAAAGAAGCTGCACTACCCAAAAACCTGAAATGGATAAGTGCGCATGTAGGTTTTGTAATACTGCTTGTGGCTATTGCTTATGGTGTAAAAACAACATCGCTGCATTGGTTTACACAAGTTGTTATAACAAGCATAGCAGGTGTAGTTGGTATGGTGGCTTTCCGTTTTGTATCTGTAAAAAGTGTGCAGACATTGCTGCAGAAAAAATAAAGGAGCCTCCCTTTCAGAAGACTCCTCTATTTGATATAAAAAACTTTGTACTTAGTACATCGGCATCTCGGGCTTAGTACCCATTATCTCATCTATCTTCGTCATTACTTCATCCGTTAGCTTTGGCAATACGTCCAGTGCTTTCAGGTTCTCGAGCAGTTGCTCTTCTTTGGTAGCACCCAATATGGCAGAGGTTACATGCTTGTTTCTGATGCACCATGCAATAGAAAGTGTAGCGAGTGATGTACCCAGTTCTTTTGCAAGATTGCCCAGATTGCGAACACGGCCTATTTTTTCATCGCTCAGTGTGCGGTCTTTCAACCATTCGAAACCTTCCAGTGCCAGGCGGCTTCCTTCAGGTATACCATCATTGTATTTACCCGTCAGTAAACCTGATGCCAGCGGGCTCCAGATAGTAGTACCCATACCAACGTTCTTGAAAATGGTGTAGTAGTCTACTTCCATCTTCTGGCGTTTGAAGAGGTTGTACTCAGGTTGTTCTACCTGTGGCCCTATCAGTCGCAGTTCGCGCGCTATCATGTGCGCTTCCATTATTTCGGCGGCACTCCATTCGCTGGTTCCCCAATACAATATCTTACCCTGCTCTATCAGCGTATTCATGGTACGCACCACTTCTTCTATCGGCGTGTTTTTATCGGGGCGGTGGCAGTAGAACAAATCCAGATAATCTACCTGTAGCCTGCCCAATGCTTCGTGGCATGCTTCTGTCAGGTGTTTGCGGCTAAGACCTGTCTGGTTAGGTTTGTTTGCTTCGCCCCTCCAGCCAAAGAAAGCCTTGCTGGATACATTGTATGATGTACGATCCCAGTTTTTTGATTTCAGCACACGTCCCATCATCTTTTCAGATTCGCCACGAGAGTATACTTCTGCATTATCAAAGAAGTTGATACCATTGTCGTAAGCTATACTCATCAGCCTGTCGCTGATGCCATCATCTATCTGCTTGGCAAACGTAACCCATGAGCCGTAAGAAAGCACACTGAGCTGCAAGCCTGTTTTACCCATTATCCTGTATTCCATAAACCCCTTCCGTCCCCTAAAGGGGAAACTATTTTTGAATGTTATAAAATCTTGCCCAAGAAGCCCCTTCAGGGGTTTGGGGTATTGTTATATCAGATGAACTACTAAGCCATCGCGCAGCTTAGGTTCAAACCATGTACTTTTCGGAGGCATTACATTGCCACTGTCTGCAATATCAAACAATTGTTTCAGGCTAACAGGGTAGCAAGAAAACGCAGCTACCACATCACCACTGTTCACACGTTTTTCCAGTTCGCCCAGTCCACGTATACCACCAACGAAATCTACACGTTTATCTGTACGCGGATCATTGATGTTCAGCAGCTTCGACAATACATTGTTTTGCAGAATACTCACATCCAGAATACCTATCGGGTCGTTGCTGAATGTGCCTGCTTTTACAGTAAGTGTGTACCATTTGCCATCTATGTACATACCAAACTCATGTGGCTTTGCAGGACGGTATGCTGTAGTCATTGGTTCAGATACTTCAAAATCGCTCTTCAGTGCGTTTATGAAATCAGTACTGCTCATGCCGTTCAGGTCTTTCACCACACGGTTGTAGTCCAGTATCTTCAGTTGGCTTTCAGGGAAAACGCAAGTGATGAAATAGTTGAAAGACTCATCGCCTGAGATAGACAAACCGTTCTCTGCCATTTCCTGTGCTACTTTAGCAGCAGATGCAGCACGGTGGTGACCATCGGCAATATATGTTGCAGGTACCTGCTCGTCGAATATACGTGTGATGCTCGCTACCTTCGGATACTCATCTACCACCCACAGTGTATGCTTAATGCCATCTTCGGCAGTGAAGTCGTAAGTAGGCTTGTGGTCTTTCTTCCAGTTTTCGATGATGGTGTTTACATCATTGTTATCGTTGTAGGCAAGAAATACAATACCCGTTTGTGCGCGTGTGGTTTTAATATGGTTGATGCGGTCCAGTTCTTTTTCAGGACGCGTAAACTCGTGCTTCTTTACGATGCCTTTGTTATAATCTTCCAATGAAGAGCCACAAATCAAGCCTGTTTGCGAACGGCCATCCATTACTAGTTCGTAGATGTAATAGCATGGCTCATTATCCTGAAACATTACACCATCGGCCACCATCTGGTCAAGGTTTTCTTTTGCCTTGTCATATACCTGTTGTGTGTGCACATCTATACCCACAGGTAAGTCAATCTCTGAACGGGTAACGTGGTAGAAGTGGTAAGGATTATCCTTATAAGCACGTGCTTCTTCTACATTCACCACATCGTATGGTAATGTTGCTACTTTCGATGCCAGTTCAGGTTTTGGCCTTAACCCTTTGAATGGTGTAATCTTTGCCATTACTTTTTATTTATTATTTAGATTTTCAAATTCCTTCATCAGTGCAACAAGATGCTGCACATCTGCTAAAGATATAGCATTATACAATGATGCGCGAAATGCACCTACAGAGCGGTGTCCTTCTATGCCCGTCACATTGTTCTCTTCGCAAAAATTGATAAATGCTTTTTCATGCTCCGCATGTTTTGCTGTAAAGCATACATTCATCTTACTGCGGTCTGCTACGTTGTCTATAATACAATCAAACAAACTGTTGCGTTCTATTTCGCTATATAACAATGCAGCTTTTTCATTGTTTTCTTTTTCTATAGTTGATATGCCTTTTTCTTTCGTCCAGCGCAGCATCAGCAAGGCTGTATATATAGCAAACACCGGCGATGTATTCAATACAGAATTTGCCTTTACATGCCCATCGTAGCTAAGCATTGGTGGCAATGTACGCTTTGTGCGTTGCAGTATATCTTTTTTGATGGCTACCATTGTAACACCTGCTGCACCTATGTTCTTCTGCGCTACGGCATAAAACATATCGCAGTTGGTATAGTCCATTTGGCGGCTCAGTATATCACTGCTCATATCAGCTATCAGCGGCACTTGTGCTTTGGGCACGTTGTTCCATTGTGTTCCGTATATGGTATTGTTTGTTGTAAAATGCAGGTAGGCCAGTTGGCTATCTACAGCAGCAGGCCACTGTGGCAAGTGTGTATAGTTATCTGCTTTGGATGATGCAAGTATTTCTACGTTGCCATAATACTTTGCATAGCTGATAGCATCGGCTGCCCAGTAGCCGCTATCTATATAGCCTGCGGTTTCACCATCGCCCAGAAAATTCATGGGTACCATGGTAAACTGCAACCTGCCACCACCTTGCAGCCAGAGCACTTCATAATCTTCGCCCAGCCCGCACAGTTCTTTTATAAGTGCTTTGGCTTCTTCAATGATATCGGTAAAGAGCTTACCACGATGCGGTATGCCAAGTATAGATAAACCTGTATGGTTGTAGTTGAGGACGGCATCGGCTGCCTGTTGCAATACAGACTGTGGTAATGCAGCCGGGCCGGGATTGAAGTTTATTTTGAGATTAGTGTTTTTCATGATGCTTTTCATGTTCCTCCAGTCCTGTAATACCACCACTCACGGCAAACTTCATAGCCTCGGCAGCCGTCATTTTGGTAACGGGTTTTATATTCTTTATCTCTACTATTATTACATAGCCCGATACTGCGTAAGAATGCGGCAGATATACCGCTACTTTATTGGCCATACCCAGATAAGCAAGGTCTTTCTGTGTCATAAAACCTATACGCCATACTTCGGGGTTCAGGTTGGTACATACCCAAACAGGTTTGTTGAAGCGTTTTTTATCGCCCACAAAAGAGCCCATCACTTCTTTGATGGAAGAGTAGATGTACTTGATACCCGGCACGTGCTGCAGCATATTGTCGAACGCATCAAAGAGCATCTTGCCCAAGAAGAAACGCGTACCCATGTAACCGATAAACGTAACGATAGATACTATGACCAGAAAACCCAACCCACGCGGCACCCATGGCACAAGGCTATCCACACTATCGAAGACAATGTAAATGACATAGGCCGTGATGGCTATGGGGCTAAGAATAAGCAGGCCCTGCAGAAATGAACGAACAAATATGGCGGCTAATCGACGCATCTTAATTATGACAGGGCAAAGGTACAAGATTGCAACAGGTAAAACTATATTTGCTAAATTGTAAATCTGTTAAACGTATAGCGATACAGCCCGTATATGAGAAAAGCCCTGTTCTATGCCACCTGCCTGTTTGCTCTGCCCTTTATTGCATTGGCACAAAACAAAGCATGGGATGGTTTTGGTATAGAGAGCTATTACGTAGCAGGCAAGGCATTTAAGCATTCTAAAAAAATGAAGGCGGGTTTCCCTGAAATGTCCCCTGCTTTCGAGCTGAATTTTGTACAACAAACCTATGGAAAGGCTTCCTGGCATCAACGACGCAGGTATCCTATTGTGGGGCTTAGTATTGCTTATACGGTTTATGATAAAGATGTTGTGTATGGCAGGGCTTTCAGCATCAACCCCAATATCCGCATACCCATTATAACCGGCAAAAAACTGGAATGGTCTGTACGTGCAGGTTTTGGCGTGGGCTACATAACCAAAGTGTATAGCCGCTACCCCGATTGGGATACACTGAATACTGCCATGAGCAGCCACATGAACAACTATTCCTATTTCACTACAGACCTGCGTTACCGTGTCAATCAGCATCTGGATATATTGGCAGGTGCAAATTTTGCCCATATCTCTAATGCCGCATTACGCCAGCCCAATCTGGGTATTAATAAGTATGGTGCGCATATTGGCGTCAGGTATTCTCCTGTAAGCAACAACCCGGACAGGATAATGCGCAAAGAAGCACCGTTGAAAAACAGATGGCTGGGGCAGGTGAGGCTTAGTATGGCAGGCAAAGAAGCCAGCGCACCCGACGGGCCTATGTACCCGCTTTATCTGGCGTCGGTATTTGCCAGCAAACGCTATTGGGGCAAAAACAAACTGATGCTGGGGCTGGACTATGAGTATCATACCGACATATACATGTTCCTAAAGAACAATGAAATAATGCCTGGTAAGGAAAAACAAAACTCCTGGAAAAGCAGTGTATTTGTAGGCAATGAGTTTTTGTTGGGTAGGATAGGTGTTATGTTTCAGGTTGGGTATTACCTGAAGAAAGATGCCCTTACCCAAAACAAACTGTACCAGAAACTGGGAGGCAACGTGTATATACTGCAACAGGAAAAAGGCATATTGAAAGAGCTGACTGTACATGCCTACCTGAAAACGCATACTGCCGAAGCAGAACTGGCAGAGGTAGGTATTGGTGCGGCTTTTTGACAATATTGTGATATGATATTTGTTTTAATAAGTATCTTTAAATATGCGTTTCACCATCTTATACATTATACTTTTTTGCTTCGGCAATCGCATTTCCGCGCAGATAGTTAAAAAAGAAACAGGAAGAATAAATATAGATGATGTATATCTGTGCAATTACATCGAAACAGGCAAAGCAATTTCTACGCTAGATATTAATGTCAACTGCACCGGTAATCTTGCACTACCCGAACCGGAAAATTTCAAAGACTACATATTCTCCTCTCCGGATGGCGAACAATTAATATATGCCACCGCTACGGTTCTTTCTTCACCAAACTATTCATACCTGAGGTATTGTTACAAAATCGATTTCCTTTTTGCAGACACCACTGTGTATTTGGTATATAAATATTCGATTATTGACTATTTTCTTAAATCTGCTTCGCATTTTAAAGTACTTCAAAACGGAACAGGTAATAAAGATGCTGTCAATGATTTAATTACCCATTGGTTGAAAACAGTAAATGGGATAGAACCGGAACATGTATCTAATGGCAGTACTTGTCATTATAATACTTCGCCATACAATGTTGAAGAGAGCTTTGGCACTTCCTATATGGTAAAAGGGAATAATATTTATAAAGATGGGGTATTGATTGGTAACTATAAACAATCCTGGAAGCTTGAGCGCTACCACCAATCGCCAAAGGCTTGTTTTTACTATACTATACAAGATACTACAGGCAGACACATAGGTGAAGTACAAGTATACCATCAATTCGCAGATATTTGGATTTGGCCCTATGGTGTAAAAAAATACATGAGCATGTATAGCCCTGTGCGCGAGGAAGATAAGGTTATAGCACTAGCCACCAAATTTTTAATAGCATATAACGCCAACCAAATGGTTATGTCAAACAATAAATAACCCTTTGCAGTGTTTTTATTAAGTTTGTGTATACGTTATGAGTGCTACCATTACAGAGTTTTTAGCAAAGAGCAAGGTAAAAGCCGGCGATCTGGAACACAAGCGCAAGCTTAGTTTCAACATTCAGAAATATGCCGAAACAGTTGTGAAGGGCAAACAGCAGTTTGCCGATTTGGACCTTGCGCGCAAAAAAGCGAAGAACATCAAATGGAAAACTATTGAGAACCTCGATAAATACCTTGAGCAGTTCGAAAAAAATTTCACATCTCGCGGTGGTAAAGTAATATGGGCTGAAGATGCCAACGAAGCATTGCAGGCTGTATTGCAAATATGCCAGGAGAAAAACACAAAGCAGGTGGTGAAATCGAAATCGATGGTGACAGAAGAAATTCACCTGAACGATTTTCTGGCAAAGCATAATATCGAATCTGTAGAAACAGATCTCGGTGAGTACATTCAGCAACTGGATGGCGAGGCGCCTTACCATATAGTAACACCTGCTATGCACAAGAGCAAGGAAGATGTTGCAAAGCTGTTTCACGAGAAGCTGGGTGTAGAACCAAACCTTACCCCAACAGAACTAACACAGATAGCTCGCCGCAACCTGAGAGAAAAATATATTACTTCGGAAGTAGGTGTAACAGGTGGCAACTTTCTGATAGCTGATACCGGTGCAGTATGTGTTACCGAAAACGAAGGTAACGGCAGGCTTTCAACAGCTTTCCCCAAAACTCATATTGCTATAGTAGGTATAGAAAAAGTAATACCAACATTGAATGACCTTGCACTGTACTGGCCACTACTGGCTACGTATGGTACGGGGCAGAATGTAACAGTATACAATACCATCTTTACCGGCGGACGCCAACCCGGCGAAACCGACGGACCTGAAGAAATGTATGTGATACTGTTGGATAATGGGCGTACTAATCTGCTGCGCAAAGAAGTACGCGAAAGCATGTACTGCATACGCTGCGGTTCTTGCCTTAACGCTTGTCCGGTTTATAAAAACATTGGTGGCCATGCTTATGGTACTACTTATAGCGGTCCGATAGGTTCAGTAATTTCTCCGCACCTGAAAGACGTGGCAGAGTTTAAGCACCTCAGTTATGCATCGAGCCTGTGCGGTAATTGCACAGAGGTTTGCCCGCTTAAAATAAACATCCACGAAATGCTGTTGGAAAACCGTCACATTGCTGCCAGCGATGGGTTGAATGGTTTTACTGAAAATGCGGGATGGAAGATGTGGAAACTTGCTATGCTGAACCGCTCACTAATGAACAGTGCAGGTGCAGGTATTAAAGGCAATGTTGTCAATAAGCTCTTTAGCAAATCATGGGCCGATGGCAGGGGCGATGTACACTTTGCACAAAAATCATTCAACCAGCTTTGGAAAGAGCAGCATAAATAATTTTATGCATTGCCTATGAGCAATCCTGTTGTTATATACAGTCCGCATACCAGCACACGCTTGCTGTATATACTCGACTGGATTTTTAATATCCGTATGGGTATTGAATATAAGCTAACACATCAACAGGAAGAAAAAGCACATCTTTCCTACGGAGAAAAAATTGCAGGTGCTATTTATATACCTGATGCAAAATTACTTTGGCAGAAAGGGATTGAACAACATACTGTAAATACAGCCAATTGGAATGATGTGCCAACATTGTATGCAGATACAACGGGCGATGTACAGTTCGATATTTTTTCGGCTATATTTTTTCTGATTACCCGCTACGAAGAATACTATAGCTATACACCCGACAAGCACGAACGCTATCCGCACACAGATAGTATACTATATAAAAATAATTGGCTGGAGCGCCCGTTGGTTGATGAATGGGTAGAAGCACTTCGTAGATTGTTGATAGAAAAATTCAGATTTGATATCAATTCAAAATCATTCTCTTTTCTCCCTACATACGATATTGATATTGCATGGTCTTACAAGCACAAAGGCTTTATACGCAATGCAGGCGGATTGTTGAAAGATGCAGCTGTGTTGAAACTTGGTGCTGTTGCAAAACGCCTGTCGGTTAATATCATCAATGCCGAAGACCCTTACTTCGCATTCCCGTTTATGTATTCGTTGCATAACCGATACAAATACAACCCACTGTTTTTTGTATTGGCTGCTTTAAAGACTGATACTTATGACAAGAATATAAGCCCCAATCATAAAGCCATGCAAAAACTGATTGGCAGTTTTGGAGAGCAGGGTATAGTAGGCATACACCCATCATACAATAGTGGAAATAATAACCAGCTGTTTAAAGACGAGAAAGCAGTACTTGAAAAAATTATCGACAAAAGCATCAATATCTCGCGACAGCATTTTATTCGTCTGTTTCTTCCAAATACATACAGGCAGTTAATTGCTGATGGAATTACTGATGACTATAGTATGGGATATGGTACACACATCGGCTTTCGTGCAGGTACAGGTAGTTCTTTCTTTTGGTACGATATTGAAAATGAGAAACAGACGGACTTAAAAATTCATCCATTCTGTTTTATGGATTCTACAGCGCACTATGATATGAAGCTAAGTGCTGCAGCAGCTTTCTCCCGTTTGGAAAAAATGGAATTATTTCTGCATGGCACCAACAGCAGGCTGATAACTGTATTCCACAATTTTTCTTTGGGAACAGATAAGGAATGGAACGGATGGCGAGATCTATATGCTCAATACCTGGAGCGTCATAGCATGGCCTGATTATTTCTTGATAAATACACGGGTACCTACGTTTACCCATTTAAACAGATCATCCACGTCTGCATTTTTCAGTGCAATGCATCCATCTGTCCAGCCGATGCCCATTTCTATCATGTCATCGCCGCGCGGCCATATACCATGTATACCTACATCGCCACCTATACGTGCATCTTTCGGTATCTTTCCTGCTTCTTTCAGTTTCTTAAATGCTTCCTGATTTTTTTCGTTCGGGTAGTTCAGCAACATGAATTTGTTGTACTTACTGCTATTGCGTTTATCAGCAATTTTGTACCAACCTTCGGGCGTGCATCTGTCGCCTTCCATACACTTATTCATTTGCGGCTGCGGGCCAAATACCGCTTTGTAGCCACGTATCAATTTCTTCTTATAGTATACGTGAACACTGTAGCTACTTTTGTTTATCAGCAACCATATAGAATCTCTGATAATAGTATCGGGATTGATTGCCACTTTTACACCAACAGCAGACATTGCTTTGGAAATCACGATTGTTTCCGTAACACGTATAGAGCGTTGTGTATATTGTACCTCACGTATGGTATTACCCTTTTCATCCACATACTCTTTCGTCACTTTCAGGTTGGTAGGCCTGTCGTAGTCTTTTATTTGCTGTACTTGCGCTGTACCGGCTGTCGGCATCAACCCAATAAAAAGCAGTAACAAAAAAATTTGCAAAGGGTAAACGCAATGGGGTATCTTTTTCATCTCTCAATACACTGTTAATAACACGATAACGACTCACTAATCTAACAAAAAATACGGACATTAAGATATGTTTGCTAACTTTCAGCCATGCTTGCGCTTACGTACACAGAGGAAAATTATCTGAAAGCCATTTACAGTATTCAGCACAATAACACGAGCGGGGAAGTATCTGTAAATGAGATTGCAGATAAAATGCAAACCCGCCCTGCCACCGTTACAGATATGTTGCGCAAGCTTTCTGAAAAGGAGCTGATACACTACGAGAAGTATAAAAAAATTCAGCTCTCAGACACAGGTAGTAAGGCTGCACTTTCAGTATTGAGAAAACACAGGCTTTGGGAATCTTTTTTGCACGATAAGCTCAATTTTTCTTGGGACGAAGTGCACGAGGTAGCAGAACAACTAGAGCATATACAATCTGCAAAGTTGACCGAGCGACTTGATGAGTTTCTTGGCTTTCCGGAATATGACCCGCATGGAGACCCGATTCCGAAATCGAATGGCGACATCCCTGAATCTCGTGCAACATTACTGAGCGAAAGAAAAGTAGGCGATGTTTGCAAAATAGTAGCTGTAAAAGATACCACTACTGCATTTTTGCAACAGCTTGAACGCTTTAAACTAAAAATAGGCAGCCGTATTGCTATTACAGAAATTATGCCTTTTGATAAAAGCATACTGGTAATTGCAGACGGTAATAATTTTCAACTCTCTGAAAAAATAGCTGCTAACCTGCTGGTTTTATAGCAGGCTTTTTATAAACAGGGACTGTAGAACACGGCTCTCCGTACATCAGCGATTTTACAACGGGGCGTAGTTTTTCGGTAACTGCAACATAAGCAGCATCGGGCACGTGTATATCTCCACAACCTTTTATCACAACACGCTTATCATCGTACTCCGTTATGTTGATGCAGTTGATTGTGTTTAGCAGAAAATGTTTTTTCATTTCATCAGCCGTACCAAAGTAAACAGTTTTTGCAAGTGGCTGCAGGAAAGATGCGGCTAACATATATGCCCATACAGGGACTATAGCATCTGCACTACACGTTACAGCCACATACTTATTTTCATATTGGCTCCAGTCGTGCTCCGGTAATGCAGCACGATAATCTTTTTCGCGCAATATCATTTCGCGAAACAAAAATGGCTTGATATCGAATATGGCTATCTCTTCGTCCTTCAACAAAAAACCAGCAAGGTCCAATGTTATTATACCGCTCTCCGCTACCTTATTTCTTATTGGTTCCATATATGTTGCAAATTTACTCATAATGCTTGTGAAGAAAAAAAGCCTGCGGTTGTTACCGCAGGCTTTTTACTGATATGCTGTTAGATGAATCTTATAGATTCTCTACATTGTATTTAATCTTAGCCGATTTTTTCAATGTTTCCTGTACACTGCTCATTACTGTATTGCGCAGTTGCATCATCATCATCATTTTTTCCTGAAAATCCTGATCAGGAGATGATGCTACAGGTACATTGTATTTATTTATCAAACTGATATAGAATACACCATCCTGACCTTTAATAGCCGGAGACACAGCGTTTGGCTGCAGTTTGCCAGAGAAAACATAGCCCAACAATCTTGGTTCATAACCCAAACGATTGATGAATGGCTGAGAAGCATTGAAAGAGTCTGCACGTACAAGTGCTTGGTTTGTACTTGTAGAAAGTGCTTGCAAAGAGCTTACAGACTTATATTGATCCATCAGCATTTTTGCTTTTTTCTCATTCCTAACAGCCATTTCAATAGCAGGCCTGTTATTCATATCAAGTTTCATCAGGCCAGGTTCTTGTTCGCCGCTCATTTTTGCTACTATGTAACGACCATTGAGACTGAATACCGCAGATACATCACCTTTGTTGGCTGCATACAACCAACGAACAAGCTCGCGGCTATTGCCCAAGCCATTAACCATGAAGTCTGTTTCTTTTATACCATCAGCTATACGCTTATTGATGTTTTCTTTTTTCGCAGCGTCATCAAATGCTTTTTCGGTATTGTTTTTACCTGCAAACTCAGCAGCTTTTGCATATGCAGCATTGTTTGTGTTTTGACCTGGCTCTAATGCACGGCTGATAGTAGCTAATTTCAATGCAGGCTGAATACCTTTTTGTTCAAGTATTTCTATATAGTGATAACCTGCATAACCGCTGTTACTAACTTTTACAATTTTCTTTTCGCCTGCTTTACCATCAAAAATGAAATCTGCAAATTCTTTAGACAGTTGTTCTTTTTGTTGCAGTGTAAATGTGTATTCACCATTAGTTTGTTTACTTCCTTCGTCTTGTGTGTATTTTGCAACCATCTCATTGAAGTTTGCACCGGCTTTGATAGCAAGTTCTACACTGTCAATACGTTTTTTAGCAACACTATCTGCTGCAACCGGTTGTCCACCTTCCTCTGTTTTTATCAGGATGTGGCGACATTTAACTGAATCCGGCAATGTTTTTCTGTCAACTACTTTTGTTAGCTTATAAGCATTGTTATCGTAGTATGGTCCGAATACGGCACCTGCAGGCAGTTTCAGAATTGAATCTGCAAATGGTGACATGAAAGAACCTTTATTTACATAAGATGGATTGTACTGTTCATCAGAATTTCTGTTTACAATACTTTCAACATCTGTAGTATTAGCAAATTCGTTTTTGATATTATTAAGTATGCCTAGCGCATTTGCAGTATCTTCTGAACTTGGTGTAAGATCGAACGATACATATTCTATGCTTCTTGATTTATCTGCGTTATAGAATCTCTTTTCATTTTTCTTCATGTATTCTATAAGCTCGTCATCTTTCACAGGTACTTTATCATCAGGTATTGAAGCATAAGGAATTCTTACAAAATCGATACCAGCGTATTCAGATTTTTCTTTCCTCGATTTTTCCAACAGATATTTAGGAACATAAATTGCTTTTGCTGTCAGCATTGTATACTTCTTCAATGCGTTGTTTTGCAATACATAGTTTTTGATTGTCTGCCATTCTTCCAGCAATTTTCCTGTAGGATCTACCTGATTAGCTTGTTGTTCAAATGCTTTGATACGTTGTGGATCAAACATTTTTGTATCCGGATTCTGAAACCACTGATATTGCCTAACTATAGGGTCAGCGTTCATACCATATATCAATTCTTTTTCTTCTTCAGGTGTAGTCTGTATGCCCAGTTTTTCACACTCAGCTTTTACAAGTTCAGCATTTACCAAATCAGAAAGTGCTTGTTGGTTTATTTGTGCTCTTGTTGCATCATCCAACGGGCGACCT
>DGQM01000009.1 GCA_002389765.1 Bacteroidetes bacterium UBA4414
AGTTGATACACCAGCCCATAGACAATGGAGAGAATTGGTAAACCTCATCCATTTCCTGAACAGGACCGTGACACTGCTGACACTGTACTTTACCAACTGCTACGTGCTGAGAGTGGTTGANNATTGTGGATTTTAACCCATTCAATAGGAGTAGCTTTGATGTTACCTTGTTCATCGCGGATGTACTCTTTCTTAGCAGGATCCCAACCGGCATATTTGTACAGTTTTTGGATTTCTGCAGTACCGTCTATTTTCTTGCCTTCAGCAGTTACCAGCGGATGCTCTTCAGCACCTGTGTATTCGTTTATCTGCTTGTGACAGTTCATACACACATTGGTAGAAGGTATCATTGCATGCTTGCTCTTCTCAGCACCTGAGTGGCAATACAAACAGTTTACTTGATTAACGCCAGCGTGTACCTTATGAGAGTAGAATATTGGTTGCTCAGGCATGTAGTTTTGCTGACGACCCATTTCAACTGCACCGTTAGTTATCCAGTAACCTGCCAGTATAAATGCCAGGATTACAGCCATTGCTATTACCACTTTATTGCGGTAGAAAGGAATTTCTTTTACGTTAGGAACGCCATCTTTTTCGTTAGCCACGCGTTGCAGACCACTGTTCACCCTCCAAAGAATGAAAGCCAGTGCAAGCAGGATGATTGTTACCAGACTATAAATCCAGTTGTTGCCTTCAGCGTCTTTTGAAGAAGTTGCAGCACCTGCACCATCATCTTTCTTAGCAGATGGAGGTTCTACACTGTTTACATAAGTAACAATCGCATCGATTTCTTCGTTCGACAGGTTAGGGAATGCAGTCATCGCTGTTTTATTCCATTTAGCGTACAAGTCATTTGCATACTTGTCGCCGCTTGAAATAACAGCTGCAGAGTTGTGTATCCATTTGTACAACCATTCTTTGTTTGGTACGCGACTGTCTACGCCTTTCAGCGCAGGACCTGTTGCATCCTTCAGCGGGTTGTGACAGCTGGCACAGTTAGACTGGAATAAAGCCTTACCATCTGGCGCGGCTATAGCAGGGATGTTAAATACGAATAGCGTAAACACCAAGGCAATCACACCTTGGGCAATACTCCGAACCATCGGCTTAATAAATTCTGACACTAGGAATGATTTTTTTAAAATTAACGTTCCTTTTAGACAAAGCAGGGGCGAAATTACAACACAATGACGAAAGTTTATACACATTTGTTAAAAAATGTTTTTCAATACTGGCAAGGGTTTCAGAGGATATTTTAATTCTGACAATTTGTTTTTGTCACCAGAAAGTCACTAAAAAGCACCGCCCTGTTTAATGGTTTTTTAATGTCTATCGTAACAAAAACTATACACTAATAAATAAAAACAATCTGATAAGCATTGAGCAGCAACTAAATACTACCCGTTCTGCCACCATCTACCGGTATGCTGGTACCATTTACATATCCCGCAGCAGGAGAAGCCAAAAACGCCACCATTGCAGCTATTTCCTCAGGTTTTCCAAAGCGTTTGGCAGGTATCTCCTCCAGCATTTCTTTTTCTACCTCATCAAGCGCGGTGCCTGTTTTGGCAGATTTGTTGGTGATGATATTCTCCAGCCTAGCGGTTGCTGTAGCACCCGGCAGCACATTATTTACCGTGATTCCGAATGGCGCCAGCTCATTGGCCATGGTTTTTGCCCAGCTGGCTACTGCCCCACGTATGGTATTGGAAACGCCCAAACCCTTCAGCGGTATCTTTACCGAGGTCGAAATCACGTTGATAATCCTGCCATAACCCGCAGCCTTCATACCCGGCATTGCAAGTGTAGCAAGGATATGGTTACAAATCAAATGTTGTTGAAAAGCCTGCAGAAAATTTTCGGGCTTGGCATCAACAACAGGCCCTGCGGCAGGTCCGCCGGTATTATTTACCAGTATGTGGATGGTATTATTTTTCACAAAACCGCTTACAGCCTCCTGCACATTTGCAGGGTTGCCAAAATCGGCCACCAGATAGCTGTGTTGCTGTCCGGCAGTGGTTTCCAGCTTGGTTACTGCCACTTTTAATGCTTCTTCATTGCGTGCTATCAGCACACAATTGGCACCCAGCGATGCCAATGCCTGTGCACTTGCAAAGCCTATGCCCTGCGTACTGCCTGCCACCAATGCGGTCTTCCCGCTCAGGTTCATCGAAAGCATGTTGTTATATGTTTAACTGCGTTTGAAAATCTATTCTTTCCCGGCTATTACCAGTACTATCTCGCCTTTCGGCGCATGTGCTTCATAATGTGCAGCCAGCTCTGCCAATGTACCTTTCCTTGTTTCTTCAAACATTTTGGTAAGCTCTCTGCATACCGCTGCCTGTCTGTCTGCACCCAGGTATTCTGCCAGTTCTTTCAGTGCTTTTGCCAACCGGTGCGGCGATTCGTACAATATGATTGTACGCTCCTCCTCTGCCAGCTTTGTAAGCATGGTATGGCGTCCTTTTTTCAGCGGCAGAAAGCCCTCAAAGACAAATCTGTTACTGGGTATGCCGCTTTGTACCAATGCAGGCACAAAAGCTGTAGCACCTGGCAGGCATTCCACTAGAATATCGTTCTTGATGCACTCCCTCAAAAGCAGAAAACCGGGATCAGAAATACCCGGTGTGCCAGCATCTGTTATCAGTGCAAAGGTTTTGCCCGCCTGCAGTTGCTCTACAAGATGGGCAAGTATTTTATGCTCATTGTGCTGATGGTATGGCGTCAATGGCTTTTGTATGCCATAGTGCTTCAGCAATACGCTGCTGGTACGTGTGTCTTCGCAAAGTATTACATCGGCATTCTTCAATACCTCTACCGCACGGTACGATATATCGCCGAGGTTACCTATAGGAGATGGTACAAGGTACAGGCGCATGCTGTATTACCCTTCTGTAATGCTGAATTCGTAAGACTCCATTACCGGATTTGCCAGCAGCTTGCTGCACGCGTCTTTCACTGCTTGTTCAGCCGCTACTTTGTCTGCTGCTTCTACATGCAGGGTGATGTGCTTACCAATGCGTACATCTTGTACTGCTGTCAGTCCCAGATTGTGCAGGCTGTTGTTTACAGCTTTACCTTGAGGGTCCAGCAATTCTTTCAAAGGCATTACGTTGATGTGAGCAGTATATTTCATCTGTATTGATTGTTTTTATGCTTCTTTCGGTTTGTAAATAAAAGACAAAAGTATGTATACTATAAATGCCAGTGGCAGGGCAGCCACATGCAGCATAGGTATAGCTGCCAGGCCTACTGCTATTACTACAGCCTGCGGCCAGAAGTAAGCAAGCTGCCATTTTGCAGGCATGAATTTTATAAAGCGGATTTTAGAAACCATCAGCCAGCACATAAGTGCAATGATGGCATAGATAACCCATTTATTCAGTATCAGAATGCCCAGCCCCATCGGGTTGTAAAAGTTGATGAGTGGCAGAAAAGCCACAAATACGCCTACTGCCGGTATCGGCATACCTATAAAGGAAGACTTCTGTTCTGTAATCGTTACATTAAACCTTGCCAGCCTCAGCGCACCGAAACAAGCCACCAGAAATGCAGGGCTCATAGCCAGCATGCTTACATCCAAAGCGTTTGGTTGCGACATATACGATGCCCACAACAGCTTGAAGAGTATCATAGACGGCGCTACACCAAAAGACACCACATCTGCCAGCGAATCCAAGTCTGCGCCGATAGAAGATGATACCCTCAATGCCCTTGCAGCTGCACCATCCAGCATATCGCAAATAGCGGCTGAAAATATGAAAATGCTACCCCAATATGCCTGCTCTGTACCTACAATCCAGTATTCCATGCCACCTACAGCCGCCAGAAAGGGCTGCGAATTGAGCGTGAAAGCGATGGCTATGCAGCCAAAGAACAGGTTAGCTAATGTCAGCAGATTTGGTAAATGCCTCATGAGGGCGTAAAAGTAATAAAAGAAAGGTGAACACAGACTAAACCATACAGCCTGAAAATAAAATAGGTGGCTTTTGCCACCTATATATAAAACTTGAAAATAATCTGAACTATTCAGGAACTACCAAACGGAAGCCATTACCGTGGATGTTCACGATTTCCACTGTGCTGTCTTCTTTCAGGTATTTGCGCAGCTTAGCAATATATACGTCCATACTGCGCCCGTTGAAGTAGGTATCGCTACCCCAAATGCGTTTCAACGCAGCATCACGAGGCAACAAGTCGTTTTTGTATTCGCACAGCATCAGCAGCAGTTCATTCTCTTTCGGAGAAAGCGTCTGTGGTTCACCACCATCAAACTGCAGCGTACGCAGCTTGCTGTTGAAGTGATAGCGTCCTACCGTAAACTCTACCTGAGAGTGTTGTTTTTCCTGCAATTCCTGATTGCGTTTCAGGATGGCTTTGATTTTGTGCAGCAACACCTCGCTATCGAAAGGCTTGGTGATATAATCGTCCGCACCCAGTTTGTAGCCATTCAGTATATCTTCTTTCATGCTCTTTGCACTCAGGAAGAACAATGGAATATCCGGATCAACATTACGTATTTCTTCAGCCAGAGTGAACCCATCCATGTTTGGCATCATCACATCAAGCAAGCATATATCATATTTTTCGCGGCGGAAAGCAGCCAAGCCTAATATACCGTCTCTTGCCAGCTCCACTACAAAATCGTTCAGTTCCAGGTAGTTTTTCAGTACTTGTCCAAAGTTGGTATCATCTTCTACCAACAGGACTTTAAATTTTTCGTTTTCCATACGGATGTGTTGTATTGACACCAAAAGTAATAAGTGGTGTCGTTATTCATAACAAATGTTTTGTTAATAAAAGCGTGGACAGTTCATATTCTTTGCCCTGCTGAAATGCTCTCCGTATCTGCCTTGTTGTATAATAGATATTTCGAAAGCACCGTTGGCCTTCATTTCCGGCCCCAGTTTAGATGATGTATAATCGTAGCTGCTAAGTATGCGCAGGCTGCCATATTGCACACCCAAAGACATAATCGTTGCATCGCCCACCCGATAGTGTGCACCGGCAATGATGCTGGTTGCAGCTTTACCTTTATCATATACTGTAGCAGATATTAGTGTACCTGCTACTATCTCATGTGCACCACGCTGTGTTGTGTAATATACAGCAGGATTCAAAGTAAAGGTTTTGTTCATCACAAAAGTACCATCAAGACTGGCAAACGGGCGCATACCCAGTTTGCTCTCTTGATTATAAAATGTTTCTATTGGCTGTATGAGGTGTGCTACGCTACCACAAAATTTTACAAACACAGCCTCATTAGGGAAGTACGAAAAACTAAGCCCTGCACCTACATCATAAAAACTGGTTCTTACGATATTGATTTGTTCTCCATTGGGCAGATTCTTATCAAATTTAAACCTATCCCACTGCATATCGAAAGTAAGCGCATTATAGTTAACGCTACGGCTTGCATATGCTCCTGAAAGCCCTGCAGACAATAAATAATTTTCGCCCACCTGCACATGATAGGCCAATGAAAAATCAGCTCTTGTAAGGCTAAGACTGCCGTCACCTGCTTTATCGTTGTAAAACACCAAGCCCATACCCAGCCAATTGGTACCCGCAACACTTTTATACAATGTGCAATCTCCGAATGCTGAAAATGTATTGTACGGCACAGGTAGCTTTGTCCACTGGCTGCGGTAGTTTACACCCAACCTGTAGTCGTCCGTACTCATTAATGCAGTGTTAGAAGGGCTAACAATTAAGGGTGCATTGTAAAACTGAGAAAAATGCACTCCTTGTGCTTTGCTTTGAGCAATAACACTGCAAAATGTCAATAACAAAAAAACTACTTTCTTCATGTTTTTTATCTTAGCAGTGTTACATTTCCTTTTTTACTGAAGCTTGAGCCATCTGTAAACGTTACATTCAGCACAAAACCGTATGCTTCCATTTCCTGAGGCTTACCATTGAATGTACCATCCCAACCTACTTCCATATCGTTGGTTTCAAATACTTTTTGCCCCCAACGGTTATAAATACGCAGATTTACTGTCTGTACACCATAGCCGCGTACATACAATATATCATTCTTACCATCTCCGTTTGGGCTGAATCCTGTAGGAATATCTGCTAATGGTTTTACGTCTGCCACCAGTGGCTTGCATACCGTATCACTACACCCTTCTTTATTGAAGGCTATCAGGCAAACGTTGTAATTACCTGAACGCTTGTAAGTATGTGATGGATTCATATCCTGAGAACCTTCTCCGTCACCAAAATTCCAAGAGAATGTTATTGCATTTTTAGACTGGTTACTAAAGTCGTACGGAACATTGGTCTCCGGCACTGTAGGAGCGTAGGTAAAATCTGCAGTAGGAGACGGGAACAGTGTTACTGTCTTAGATATACTATCTACCCGGTTACATGTAAGCGGATTATAAGCTATCAGCGTTACTTTGTATGTACCCGTTGTATCATACTTGTGTGCTCCCGAAGACCGGGTAGATGTTTTACCATCCCCAAAATACCACATATACGTAGCTGCATTAACAGACTTATTTGTAACCCTGAATGAATCTGAAATACAGTTCAAAGGTGGTACATCAAATCTTGCAAGCACCGAATCGTTTTTAAATGTAATTGTTCGTAATGCAGTGTCAGGGCTATTACACGCAGTTGGGTCTGTCATTATCAGTTTTACGGTATACGTACCTGCACCCGGGAAACTTCGGTTAGGTGGTGTAACACCTGTGTAAGGAGCAGAACCATCGCCAAAATCCCAAGTGAATACAGTACCCGCAGGCGTAGGGCTGTAAGATGAGCTGTTTACAAATGATGCTTTGTACGGAGCGCATGTATCAATCACCGTAGCTGTAAATGCAGCATCTATCCTATTATTGCTAACTGTGAGTATAATGGATGTCGTATCTCTGATATTACATGCACTTGGGTTGAAGGCTATCAGACGGATAATAAATGTACCTGCAGTATTATAGGTTTTTGCCGGCGGTGCAGCACCTGTAAATATCGGAGAGCCATCGCCAAAATCCCATTCGTAAGAAACTGCATTTGATGATGTGTTGGTAAACGTTATGCTCTCACCAACACATATTTTGTTAGGCGATATAGAGAACTGTGATTTCACCCTGCCCAGATTCATCGCTATTTTCAATGCTACCAGATTACAGTTGGCAGAACCATTTGTTGGTTTGTATACACCTGCTGTAGTAGGGAATGTACCACCGCCACAAGCGCCACATATTGCCTGATACACAACACCATTTCTATCGAAACGGCTGGTACCGCCATCTACGTGTTCAGGCACACCACCACTACGCCCCATAAATGTTGAGTACAGCAGCGATGTAAGATTTTTGGAAAATACAATGAAGTAAAAATCTGCACCATCTGTTGTAGACTGCGCCGGTGGATTAGGGGCACTGGATAGTGGCATACCAAATGTAGTACCCGTACCCGTTGGCGGGGTAAATGTAGGCGAATAGATATCGCCACCCCAACCGGATATATATACGTTTTCGCAGGTATCTACAAGAAATGCTACTGGCGATATGTTTGTTGCACTTGAGTTGCCCGAACCATACACTGTTGATATCAGGTTTGCAGACAGGTTATTATCCAGTTTCATTACAAACTGGCTGGAACCCGGATTACTATATACACCCGATGTAACAGGAAACGTACCACCCATTGTCTGCCCCATAGTATACACATTATTGGCAAGATCTACCTGAATACCATAACACTGATCGTAACCCGAACGACCTATATAAGTACCCTTTTGCAATGCATAGCTACCTCCGTTTTGAAAGCGTACGATAAACCCGTCAATCCCTCCTTGTGCAGTTTCCTGATAGGTACCTGTTGTTACAGGAAAGTTATTACTTGCTGTACCACCAGCTACAAACACTTGCGTTTGTGTATTATCTAATGTGAGTACATACGCAGCGTCGTCACTGCTGCCTCCCAGATAAGTACTCCACAACATGGTAGTTAACGACCTGTTCATTTTCAGCACTACACCATCCTGTACATCGCCCGATGTCAGCGTAGTTTTTATGGCATTAACGGTAGGGAAATCTGATGACTTTGTACAGGCTGCTATATATATATTACCTCCATTATCCATTATCACTTCGCTACGCGCATCATCACCATAATTGTGTTTTAAACCGCCCCAGCCAAACTCTGCAGATGTAGTATTGGAAATATCCTCTTCGCTACCGCCAACAAATGTTGAGCCTAATAACGCAGTACCTGCAGAACTGAATAATGTAACTACCAGATCGCCTTTGCCATTATAAGTATTATCATAACAACCTCCTGTTGTAGGATAGTTGGCAGAGTAACTACGGCCTGCTATTACGAGATTACCTAAAGCATCTACAAACAAACTATGTGGCTGCTCATTGTCATTACCACCCAAATAGGTTGAATATACAAGTGCCGTGCCGTTTGCATTGAATTTACTAATGGAAATATCGCAAGGAAAACCATTACCGCTTGTAGTAGAACCACCACCGTAGGTACTTTGTATAGCACCTGTTGCAGGCAATATTGGGTAGCCTGTACCACCGCTGCTATTACTGGTTACACCACCGGCGTAGAAATTACCGGCGGCATCGTATGTAGCTGTATATCCCCAGTTGTCGAAGCTGGAACCCGTAAAGGTTGCAAAAACTACTGTAGGGTCTATTACCAGCATTTGTGTTTCATCATATCCGTACGGAAAGCTGAATGTTACAACATCTCCGTCCAATTTGTATTTACACGTTACCTCGGTTCGTTCCCCATTTATTATCTGGTAGGCATATGGCTTCAGTTCTTCTACATTGCCCACAGTAGTACCTATCACCAGCTTGCCGCTTTTTATATTAAGGCTTGTAGCACCTACATACTTCATGCGTATCTTACTCACATCTGCACCAGGGTTTACTATCAGGTCATACTTCATATTATCCCCGTCTGATGCTATATGTACATTTACATTTTTGTACATATTGTGATAGTCCAGCGCAAGTGCAGGGTGTATACCCGATTTCCATTTCGTTTCATCGTTGCCCAGAAAGTAGTTGTAGTAGTGTTGTTGCAGTTTGCTTTCGGTTACGGTAGTGTTAACATTACCGCCTTCGAATACCATTTTATATGCATGGTAATTCAATATACCTGCCAAAGACTTACCAACCTTAAAGTCTTTAATCTTTGTATCATTCTCAGGTGCACCTATTACATAGGTAAATGTATTGCGCTCCAAAAACACCTGTCCGTTGCCGGTAGCAGCTTTATATAAAAACGGTCCTTCCCATTGCCCTTTATTGGCTACAAACTCCAATGCCCCATTCCCCGGTTTAGCCATAACACTCAATGGCAACAAAACCCCTAATATTAAAGAGCGGAATAATTTTTCCATCATATACCAGTTAATAACCCCAATTACTGTTAAAGTAAATGTAACATTTTTAGCACATATACCGAAGTAATAAGGACTCAAACAGGCGTTTCGGCAGATTAAAAATCATTAATGTGTCAGCATATAAACCTATGGTTAATAGCTAAATGTAGAGCGGATAATTTCCCATCGGCGATGTCTTCGCCGTTTCTGCAAAAGATAGGAAGACAGTTTTTAATTTACTGCCTTGTCTGCACAGCAACTGCTGGCAAAAGCATCGGGCTTGGCCTTGAATGCAAACCCCATACCCAGTATGTAGCCCATAGCCTCTCGCAGGGCCTCATTGCTTTTAAACTGGGGGTTGGTGTTAATGTCTGCATGCACTTCCATGTCTACATCGTAGGTGTTAAAGAGGTCGCAGAGCTCGTAAGCAATCTCAATGCTTTTGGCCACCTCAATCAGCATACGTTCTTTTACGCTGTACTGTTGCTTCGTTCTGTCGTTGCAGATGTACATAAACCCACCATGCTTTTCCCTAAGAAATACGATGACGGTAGCAAATTCCGTTTCGCCACCCCGTACCTGCGAGTCTGTACCGATGCAAACTTTCAGCTTCCAGCCTGCATTACGTTCCCTTACAATCACTTCTTCCACCGCTTTCTTAACGGGTTCTTTCAGTGTTTCTCCACTAAATGTGCGCCATAACATAGGCATATATTTTAGTTATACTAAAGTTACCCATATAATTGTTACAAAATCTTTATGTGAATGTTAGCATACAGTGAAATGCACATGTTATGAACATTTTTACTTTGATGTGGCTTATACCTTTGTTATCCAGAGGTTAAACATTAGCTCTTTTCGTAACTCATGGTTTATAATCCGGCAGGAGTGCTATATTTGTATCACTGTGGCTGGCAACTGCCGCAGCTGGAGAGAGTCATATAGGGTGTAAGAGAATATCAGTAAAACAACTGGTTATCTCTTAAACTGATTAAATGGAAGTGAACAAAGGAGAAAGGGACAGCACCGCTATGCTTCATGCCGAATATTGGACTATCGGCAGGTGGTTCTCTTTTCTTATCATATTTATTGCTGCTTGGGCAGGCATTTATCTTGTCACCCACTCAGACTATGGTGTGCCAGGCTATGAGTACGCCACATTCAATACACAACAAGTACGGCAAATCAACCGCATACTTACCATCAATGGTGTTACAGATGTTATGCGTGTAGCACAGGATGCAAAGCAGCCTGCTACATTCATAGACAGTTCCGTATCACTTACACCTTCTCAAAACGAGCTGAACAATGTAAATACCATTGGCGGATGCGATATTAATTGTCGTGCTGAAAAAGTGCTGATGTATGTAAACAGCGAGTTTGATGGTAAAGTAACACCTGAGCAACAACAGGCACTTAAACTATACATAGGCACATTTGCACAACAGGATGCAGGTATCTTTCTGGCAGACTACAAATTGAAAGTACGTTCTTACTTCTGGCTCGCCGGCCCGCTGATATATGCAGAGGTTGTCTTTTGGGTGGTAATAGGTGTTGTGTGCAGCCTTTTGTTTGGCGCAGGTAATGCATTGCGCCACAGCAATAAGCGCAGGTTTGACAACAGGCAGGTAATGTATCAGGTAGCAAAACTTTTCTATGCTCCGTTCCTTACCATCGTTATTCTGTTGGCATACAACTACTTCAACAACAATACTACGCTAAGCACCAATCTGGGGCAGGGCATCATCGTATTCGCTTTCATTGCAGGCTTTTTCTCTGGCCGCTTTATGAACTTTATGGACAGGCTAAAACACCTGATCCTTCCCGGCGCTGCCAACGAGAATGAAGTAGCATATGCGGCAGCAGCTCAAGGCACACAGCAAATACCAGTTACCGCCAACGTAGGACAGATAGAAGCCGTGGAGCGCATGAAAGTGGATGAAAACGGTGAGCTGACGGAAGAGGTAGAACTGACTACACGCAAAAAAAATGCAGATGATATTGATGTAGATGTAGAAGTGAAACTGGATATCAGTGGACTGTTTGATGAAGAGAAAGAAGATATTCTGGCAAAAGGCTTCAGCAAGGCAATTGTAACATTACACAACGTAAACGGTAAGGAAATAATACCTGCTAAAAAAACAGGTGGTGATGATACACCAATATTTACTGCTTACAATGTGAAGCCCGGCATCTACATAGCACGTGCCACACTATCGCAAAAGCTGAAAGACGACCACATCATCAACCTGTTTGGCGAACGTACATCTTATGTTACAGCAGACAAGCCGGGGTTGGAACTCTACATCCGTAAATATGAATTGGTAGACTAAATATTGAACAGAACATACTAAGAGGGGCTGCTATATGCAGCCCTTATTTTTTGCCACCATTTGCCAATACTTTATTTTGCACCCGAATATGAGGCAGATTATCACATTACTCCTGTTTATGGCATGCAGCATTGGCACATATGCCCAGCAGGAAGCTACAACCACAACACAACAAACTACACCGTTGCTTAGCCCACGTGCGCTTGCAAGCAATAAGCACGTATCTGTTTCTTACGGTCAGCCTTCAAAACGCAATCGTGTTATATTCGGCGAGCTGGTACCTTACGGACAAGTATGGCGTACGGGTGCAAACGAGGCTACAGAAATCACCTTCCGCACCAAAATGAAAATAGCAGGCGTGCCTGTAGATACAGGTACTTATACATTCTTCACCATCCCCGGAGAGAAAGAATGGACCATCATCCTGAACAAACAATTAGGCCAGTGGGGCGCGTACGAATATGATAAACATAAAGACAAAGATGTAGTGAAAGTAAACGTGCCTGTTGTACCATTGAAGAAGATGCAGGAGAAGCTGGTGTACGAAGTTTCGCGCAAGTCTTTGACTATCAAATGGGACAAGACAAGTGTCAATATTCCATTGATTATTAACCAATAATTAATAACTGTATAAAAAATACGTGAGTTACGAATTCGTCCGTCATTCTTCCCGATTCGTCCTCATTAAGTTTCATTCTGCTCCACCGCATATTATTTTTATGTCAGCTTCTTAATGAATGTTAAGAGCATAGGAGTAAACATAGGTAAACGGCAATTGCGGCGTGTTTTTTAACTCGCCGCTTTTTTTATGCCCTCGCCAGCCGAACAATTACCCTGATTATTTGGTTTTACTGCATTATTTTGCGCACATGAAGATTGTTCCCGGAGAAATAAAGACAGCAGACTTACACGCTTATTTGCTTGGCGCTATATCGCCGCGTCCTATATGTTTTGCCAGCACGGTCGATAAAGATGGTAATGCCAATCTTTCGCCGTTCAGCTTTTTCAATGTATTTGGCAGCAAGCCACCAGTACTGGTGTTTTCGCCTGCGCGCCGTGTTCGCGATAATACCATCAAGCACACGCTCGAAAATATATATGAAACCAAAGAAGTAGTTATCAATGTAGTTAGCTACGATATGGTACAGCAAATGAGCCTTGCCAGTTGTGAGTATCCTAAAGGCACAAGCGAGTTTACCAAAAGTGGCTTCACACCGGTGAAGAGTGATATGGTAAAAGCCTTTCGTGTAAAGGAATCGCCTGCACAATTGGAATGCAGGGTGACACAGGTAATAGAAACAGGCACAGAAGGTGGTGCGGGCAACCTCATCATTTGCGAGGTGCTGTGCATGCATATCAACGACGAGGTACTGAACGAAGCAGGCAAGATAGACCCGCACAAAATAGACCTGGTAGCACGTATGGGTGGCGACTACTATTGCCGTGCATCAGGCAATGCGGTATTTGAAGTACCAAAGCCAAATCTGCAACTGGGTATCGGTATAGACAACCTGCCCGAAAACATACGCAAGAGCACGATACTTACAGGTAATAACCTGGGCTTGCTTGGCAACAGCACATCTATACCAGTGGTAGATACTGTACTCTACGATGACAGGCTGACGCACATACTCCGCGACAACAGCAACGACGAACCAACACTTACTACAGCACTGCACCTCTACGCAAAAGAACTCCTCGACGAGGGCGATGTTCATAAAGCATGGCAGGTATTGCTTGCAGGTGGGTAGATATTTAAAAAGGTTTAGCAAATGCTAAGCCTTTTTCTTTAATAGTTTTTTACCAAAGTATAATAATAAAATACCAATACCTGTTTGCACAAGCATACCTAACACCCATCCTACTATAAATGAAATCTTGTTTATATTATTACCTGGCAGGTCTTTAAAGAAAATATCTATAGAAACATAAGCCATCAAAAGAAGGGTTATTACACCTATTACCATAAGAATAACACCTAATACTTTTTTCATTCCTGTAAACTAATGTGTTTATGTATCAAATGCAAAGTGTAGTAGGTATCCTGCACCTTTTATCCTAACTTTTCATTGCATGAAACTCCGCCTTGCCATACTCGCTCTGTTGTTTTGTTGCCAATCAATAAAGGCTCAAGACTATTTTGCATACCAGCGCATATGCAACCGTGCAGATAATGATATACAGGCCAATGATTTACCAACTGCTGCACAGCGTTACGATTCGTTGTACAACAATTACCAATTCATCTACGGCTTCCATAGCTTCAAAGCATTGCAGGTAGCCTGCAAATTGCAGGACGAGGTACGCATCAGCAAATGGCTTACCAAATGCATTACACAGGGCATACCATTATGGATGGTTCGTGCCAATGATATTACCAATCCTGTACTTAGCAACAATTACACACATGCTATCATACAATCTTACGATAGCCTGCATCACATACACTTGTCAAACATAGATACTGCATTAGCCAAGCGTATGTTGGTTATGATAGAGAAAGATCAGCGCCGTACAGATAAAGTAAACAATGGCTTCTTTCTGTTCAAAGTAGTGTACTACCCACGCTGGTTGCACAACAACAAGAAAGAACTCCGAACACTCATCAATATCACAGACAGTTTTGGCTACCCTGGTGAAAAGCTGTGCGGATTGCCACCCGAACTTACAGATAGCACAGCAGGCTACGCAATGTTTCGCAGAAGCGGCCCCAAATGTATAAAACACACCTATGCACAAACCATGCTGATGCATGCATACAGCAATCCACGCAGAGACATACAGAATAGACTACTAAAAAATGTAGCTAGCGGAAATATGCCTGCATACCAGTACGCAATAGTGGTAGATTTTATGGCAGAATATGGAAGAGGTAAATATGGTACATATCCTCGCTATTACGAATGGTTTGATAAAACCAATATGCAGGAAGACACCGCGGCAGTAGATGCCCGTAGGCAGGCAATAGGACTAAAACCATTCAAGCAATTCACCACAGACTTCAACGAATACAACCAAAGCTACCGCGAACGCAAGAACAATAGTGTGATACTAGCCGAGTAGGTTATCAATATAAAAAGAAGTAAGTCTATCTTCATGATTATCCGTTTTTTATATATTTATTACAAAGAAAATCCGGATGAAATATACCCTTACTTGCTTAGCAATTATATACTCGTTTATCAGTTACGCTCAACCACAAACCTGGTATTTTGGTAATGGTGCAGGGTTATTCTTTGATTCAACAGGTGCTGTTTCTGCTTCTCCTATCAGTCCATCGATTGCAACTTCTGAAGGTTGTGCAGTGGTAAATGATAAAGATGGGAATGTGATATTTTATACAGATGGTACTACTATCTGGTATCCAAATGGTGCAACGGCTAAAAATCCATCAGATGATGCCTATGTGTTAGGCGGCAATCCTTCTTCTACACAATCTGCTGTAATAATTCCTAAACCCAACAGTTGCGACACGTACTTTGTTTTTACTACAGATGCCGAGGGTGGTAAAAAAGGTATGCAGGTAAGTATGGTAACAATAGATAAAACCACCGGAAACATAACCATCCCAACTACATCTTATAATTTTCAATTGCAAACTAACTCTTCAGAAAAACTGACTTTTACCAAAAATGGCAATAGCTATTGGGTAGTAGGTCACGATGCTAAAAAGACAACAGGCTACGGAACATTTTATGCATACAGGATTGACAATAACACTTCTTCCTGTGCTTCAATTCCAGCCCCAGTTCTTTCTACTGTTGGACTACCCAATTATTATGGCTTAGGGCAGATGAAGATCTCTAAAAGCGGAAAATACATTGCATTAATAACAACACATGCCAATGGATATTTTGTTGAGTGTTTTAATTTCGATCACAACACAGGACAAGTTTTGTCTAGCAAAGGTGCTAATACCACATATAATGGAAATTGTGGAGGGTTAAGTTATGGGCTGGAATTTTCACCTAATGAAAGATACATATACATCTCTACAGCCACAGCATATGCATGCGGCAATTTTATCTACCGCTTTGATTTGAATAACGGTATGGTGTCCCCACCCTCAATGTTATTAAACAACTACGGTACAGGTCTGTGTGGCAATCAATATGGGCTTTGCGGCATGCAATTGGCACCAAATGGCAATATCTACATAGCTAATGAAAACTGTGACCATTTGGCTGCAATTACAGACCCCGACAACCCATCGATAACAAGTGTTGGCTTTGTAGAAAACGCGTCTGGAACAACGTTTGCATACGGTAAGAAGTGTCGCATAACACTACCCGCAGTTACAAATGCACCTGATAATGCACAACCGTCAGTCCCGCCCAATGGGCTGATTGCCTATTGGCCATTTAATAATGGCAGCCTGAATGATGAAAGCGGCAACGGGCATACAGTAATAGTAAAAACAGATAATGGACCTGGTACATCGTTACCATACCCAACTAATGATAGGTACGGATCACAGAACTGTGCATATTTCTTACCAGGTAATTTAACTCGCTTATCAACAAACAACGCACCTGATTTCAATTTCTTACCAACAGGGCAATTTAGCATTACACTATGGTACAAGCCGGGTTTTTATACTTTGCAATCTGCAGGATTACTGGAAAGTAATTGTGGTACAAATGTATACCCTGTTAAAACCACCAATTTCTCAGTAGGCCTTTCTGACAATGGAGGCTTATATAGACAACCATATTGTGGTGGTCTGCCATACCACAATACATCTGCCAGTTGCTTGTACGATAACTCAGTTTCATACGCAACCCCGGATAGTGGCCAATGGGTGTTTTTAGCTGTTACACATAACAACGGTTTATGGAAAATATATCGTGATTTAAATGCTCCGAATGTTTCTTCATCCGTATCTGCTGTTACACCACACTCATCATGCATTCCATTGATAGGCGACATCTATATTGGCGAAAACTTCCGGGGAGATATGGATGACATCTGTATTTATAACCGAGAATTATCACAAAGCGAAATAACACAAATACAGGGTTTGAAGTCCTCTTGTGAATTAACAACATCATGCAAGCCAACTATACCAACAGGAAGAATACAATATTATTCTCAGTTAGGACAAATCTCTGCCTCACCCAACCCCAGCAATAGCCTTGTTACTTTGCAATCTTCTACAACAGCACCCGGAGGCACATTAGTTGTTTACAACAGTATGGGAGTTGCTGTACAAACACAAACTAATATCAGTTTCCCTTACACTGTCAATATGAGTGGGTATGCAAATGGCATGTATGTATTTGTCTACTTCCTGAATGGGGACCATACCTATTGCAATGTGATTAAAAACTAAGGAACAATTTATATTAATTACATTTTTAACGTATATTTGCAATAATAAATATACCATGAAAACTGACCGAAACCGCCGAAACAAATATTTGTTACACCTTGCAACAAAATGCAACAAACCTTGTTCTCAATTCCCTGATTTTCAATCATCACTTTGTTGCAGAAAATGAAAAACGCTATAAATACTATCAAAAACTATCAACACATAGATAAAATCAACAATCAACCTACTCTATTAAAATCTTAAATTTGAAATTCTCATTTCGGATTTAGTGTTTAGGATTTCTTAATTAGTCAGCATGTTCAGTATCAATCGTCCATATCCACCTGCCGGAGACCAACCCACTGCCATTGCAGAGTTGGCAAAGGGTATTCAGGATGGTGAAAAGTTTCAAACCCTGCTCGGTGTTACCGGTAGTGGTAAAACCTTCACCATGGCCAATGTTATACAAGAAGTGCAAAAGCCCACATTGGTGCTTACCCACAACAAAACATTGGTGGCACAGCTATATGGCGAGTTCAGGCAGTTTTTCCCTGACAATGCTGTAGAGTATTTCGTGAGCTATTACGACTACTACCAGCCCGAGGCATACATACCTACATCAGATACTTACATAGAAAAAGACCTGAGCATCAACGAAGAGTTGGAGAAGCTGCGCCTGCGTGCTACCAGCAGCCTGCTCAGCGGTCGCAGAGATATAATAGTAGTGGCATCTGTAAGCTGCATATACGGTATGGGTAATCCTACAGATTATGCAGCGGGCATTATCCGCATCAATCGTGGCGATAGTATCGGGCGCAACCAATTCCTGCATAGGTTGGTAAACGGATTGTACGTGCGAAGTCAGGGAGAGTTTACCCGAGGTACATTCCGTGTACAGGGCGATACCGTAGATATCAACCTGCCTTATGTAGACTATGGTTATCGCATCACCTTCTTTGGCGATGAGATAGAAGAAATAGAAAGCTTTGAAACCGATACCGGCAAGCGCATCGGCACAATGACCAATGCGGCCATCTTCCCTGCCAACCTGTATGTTGCTCCGAAAGACCAGATGGTAAAAATCATCCACGAGATACAGGATGAAATGAATAAGCAGCATGAATATTTCAAAAGCATCGGCAAGCATATAGAAGCGCAACGTATCAAAGAGCGTGTCAATTACGATCTTGAAATGATACAGGAGCTGGGCTATTGCAGCGGTATTGAAAACTACTCTCGTTTCCTAGACCGACGCAAGCCAGGTACACGCCCGTTCTGTTTGCTCGATTATTTCCCGGATGATTTTCTGATGGTGATAGACGAGAGCCATGTTACCATTCCGCAGATAAGCGGTATGTATGGTGGCGACCGAAGCCGTAAGCTGAATCTTGTTGATTTCGGTTTCCGACTGCCAAGCGCGTTGGATAACCGACCACTCAATTTTCACGAGTTTGAAAACCAGCTGAACCAGGTAGTATTTGTAAGCGCCACACCGGGCGATTATGAATTGGAACAAACAGGCGGTGTGGTAGCAGAGCAAGTGGTTCGTCCTACGGGCTTGCTGGACCCACCGATAGAGATACGCCCAAGCATCAACCAGATAGACGACCTGCTGGACGAGATAGACAAACGCATCAAAAAAGGAGACCGTGTATTGGTAACCACACTTACCAAACGCATGGCCGAGGAAATGGACAAATACCTGAAGCGCATCAACATCAGCAGCCGCTATATACACAGCGAAGTAGATACGCTGGAACGTGTAGAAATACTGCGCGATTTGCGATTAGGTAATATAGATGTACTGGTAGGTGTAAATCTGCTGAGGGAAGGGCTTGACCTACCCGAAGTATCGTTGATGGCCATACTGGATGCTGACAAAGAAGGCTTCCTGCGCAATGTACGTTCGCTTACACAGATGGCAGGGCGTGCCGCACGTAATGCTGACGGGCTTGTTATCTTCTATGCCGATAAGGTGACCGAGAGTATGCAAAAGACGATAGACGAAACTAACCGCCGCAGAGATAAGCAGATAGCCTACAACCTGCAGCATGGCATTACACCACGCACAGTTACCAAATCGAAAGAAGAAGTATTTAAGCAAACAGCTGTGTTGGAAATTAAGGGCTATGACGAGAACAACCAGTATGCACTACACGAAGAGCTGACACCAATAGCAGCCGAAGATGAAGTGGAATACAAGAATATAGCGCAACTGGATAAGCTGATAGCCAAAACAAAAAAAGACATGGAAAAAGCAGCTAAAGAGCTGGACTTTATGGAAGCTGCACGCTTAAGGGATAAGATGTTCCAACTACAGAAAGAAAAGGAAGCGATGAAGTAATTTATTAATAGAAGCTAACATAGAATAAAACCCCCAATCGTTGCAAGTCAACTAACAGCAGATTAATGATTTTTAAGTAGGGATTAATGCTGAGTTTGAAATGATTTTTATCAGTTTTTAATTCGATTTTAATATTAGCTTTGGAGTACTATGTCACCTACTCCTCGTAAAAAGAAGCTACTGCTGTTCATTGCTATCACCAGTATAGTTATGAATATAGGCTTTGTTTTGTTTTACAAATACTACGTAAAAGAGCCCTTATCATTCAATCTTGCTAGTGATGTCATCAACAGTAACAAAGCACTGCACAAGCACTATTCTTACTACCTGTATTGCGATACACTGAATGAAATAACACTACGCCCCGATGTTAAAGATGCACCACTGCTACCTAACAAACTGATAGTAGCCCCTGGCATTTACAAAGCAGGTAGCAGCATTGTTGATATGAACAGGGAAGGTATGTACAGGCTCATCTTCCCCGATGAAAACAACTACCAGGTGATAGTATACAAACACAACCTGCTGTCACTACTCAGCTCTATATCTTGGATACACACGCACGGCAATATAGATAATGATGCTACTGCCGAAGATCTTGCTACCAAAGCCATGCACGACAAGGTATACCTTACCTGCAGCAGAATAGCGGCATTTGCCTGCAAAGAACTTACACAACGGGGCTACAAAACCCGTATGGTAGGCGGCATAGCGGGAGACAGCAGCAATGGCTTTGATGATGAGCACACTATGATGGAAGTATTTGACCCCGCTACCAACAAATGGATAGTAGCAGACATAGACAATAACTCCATCTTCAGACTGAAGGATACGAATAATGGAGCGTTCCTGAGCTTTGCACAATTCAGAGAGGCGCTTTATAACAACAACTTAGATTTCTACCCTTTGTCAAAAGATGTTCGTTACGATATTTCGGGTTTTAAGTCGAAGAATGACTATGCCTTTGGCTTCATTATGGAACGCCTGCACAATAAGGAAGAGCTGGCCAAATGGTATCGCCGCATCTTCAGAAACGTATTGGTAGAAGGGGATGTATATACTGCTACAGATAAAGACATAATACACCGCAAGCACCCTGAATATACATTCAGCGATTCCCTAAGCTTTCAACACAAGTACTACGAAAACGAAGTATCAGGTTACGCTTCTCAGCACAGTATAACGCAGCACGGCTTCCAGCAGAAGGCACACAATAGCTATAAGAGCAAAAGGAAAGAATAGCTCTGTATATTGTTTATAGCTACTTATCTCAATCTTAGTTTTCTCCAGTTTATCTATGTCTTTGTAGATATTAGCCAATGATGAATTGTTGGTAGCTCTGTAGTACTTACCACCTGTTTCATTTGCTATCTTACGCATCAGCGGTTCATCTATCTGCACAGGCATCATTTGCTTTTGTATGCCAAACGGTGTTTGCACAGGGTATGGCGCCTGCCCCATACTACCTACACCAATCGTATATACACGTACTTTATATGCCTTAGCAATTTCAAGTGCCGTCATTGGGTCTATCAGGCCTGTGTTGTTTACACCATCCGTCAGCAGTATCAGCACACGGCTTTTGCCCTTAGCGTAGCGTAGCCTGTCTACACCCGTTGCAAGGCCCATACCTATGGCAGTACCATCCTGCAGCATACCGCTCTTTATATTGCTCAGTTGTTCTTTCAGTACGTTGTGGTCTATGGTGATAGGACATTGTGTAAAGCTTTCTCCCGAGAAGATGACCAACCCCAACCTGTCTGTAGGTCGACTGTCTACAAAGTTCAGCGCTACTTTCTTGGCTGCTTCTATACGGTTTGGTTGCAAATCTTCTGCCAGCATACTGCCCGATACGTCTATCGACATAACAATATCTACACCTTCGCTATCTATATTCTCTGTGGTATTACTTGTTTGCGGGCGGGCAAGTGCTGTAATGAGTG
This sequence comes from Bacteroidetes bacterium UBA4414, assembly GCA_002389765.1. Classification (GTDB taxonomy): domain Bacteria; phylum Bacteroidota; class Bacteroidia; order Chitinophagales; family Chitinophagaceae; genus Polluticoccus. Next base: position 21,296 of record DGQM01000009.1, read on the forward strand.
CCGCTAATGCCAATAGGCGCAGTGCAAACAACAACGGGCGCATACGCACACGCCATGTAGGCTGCACCCTTGCTATGCCTGCCAATGTAGTAAGGCGGATGACTGGATTATCCTTTGCCTTGCTACGCTGTTGCCACCAGATGATAAATGGCATCAGCAACAACAAACCAAAGAATAGCGGCTGTGCAAAACTGAGGTGTTTAAAATCTAACAAAGCACTCATGACGCAGTTGGTGGGTTTTGAGGTTCAACAACTACCACAGGCTTTGTAGCCATAACGAATTGCTTAGCATAGTCCATCGCAGCCATGTGCTCTTGCGGTGTAGGCTGTGCTTTTGCAAACTTGGCAAGGTCTGCTATGTAGAAGATGTTTGTCAACAACATTCTGTGCGATGTCATCTCTTTATGCAGTGCTACTTTTTGCAGTATCTCGTCCGATGTCAGTTCCATTACATTTACACCAAAGCGCTCTTCCATGTATATGCGCAGGATGTCTACCAACTGTGTATGGTATTCTTTCGGATTGTTATTCTCCCAAAGCTTTTGCTGTTCCAGTTCACCAAGTGTACGAAGTGCTTTTTCATTAGGCGTTTCCTGTGGTCCGCTAGGTACATACTTTGGCAAGTTTTTGTATTTGCGGCGTTGCCTTCTGTTAAGTATAATACCAATGATTACGCCTAACAACATCCACCCCAGAATGATATAACCCAGATAATCTAACCATGAATATTCTACGGCCATCACATCTTTAATACCCTTGAATGGTTTTGTAGTATCTACCGCTACAGGCTGCACCAGTATGGGGAAAGAATCTGTTTGTAGCATTTGGGGCGTACCACTGTTAGGCAATACAGTGAATATGAACCTTGGCACTACATGCATACCCGAATCGAAACCCGTGATGAGTACCCGCTGCTTGTAGGTAACAATATTGCCATTCTTGATAGTATCTATCTTGCCTTTCTCTACTACTTCCAGTCCGTTGAATGTATCTGGTATGGCAGCCCATTGCAGCTTGCTCGTAGCAGGGTTGTGCTGTGCTTCTACAAACAGCCTTGCCTGGTCGCCCACGGTTATCTGTGCGGCATCTATGCGCGCACCTACTTTTTCTTCCTGTGCAAAAGAAGTATAGCCTGCCAATAACAGCAGCAGCAATACGCGATATGTATATAGCCTAGCCTTCATGCTTATCTTGCTTTAAAGAATGTTTGCAGCGATTTTACATAGTCTGCATCGGTACGTATATCCAGCAACTGCGCACCGCTTTTGCGGAATGCCTGTATGCAGTATTTCTGATGCTGGTCGAAGCTGTTGGCATATTGTGCGCGTACAGCTTTATCGTCCGTATCTACCCATTGCATAATGCCACTCTCGGCATCCATCAGCTGTACCAACCCTGCCTGCGGCAGTTCGCGGTCGTGCTTATCATATATCTGTATGCCTACAAGGTCGTGCTTGCGGGCAGCCAGTTGCAATTGTTGTTCGTATGGTTCGCTGATGAAATCACTCATCAGAAATGTAATGCTCTTTTTCTTCTGTACCTGATTCAGGTATTCCAACGCGGCTTTGATATTGGTACCTGCTTTCTGTTCAGGCTCCAGTGCTATCAGTTCGCGGATGATGCGCAGTATGTGGCTGCGTCCTTTCTTAGGTGGTATGAATTTCTCTACCTTATCGCTGAAGAAGATAACGCCTACTTTATCATTATTGGTAGCAGCAGAGAAAGAAAGCACTGCGCTTACCTCTGTTATCAGCTCGCGCTTCAAGCGTTTGCTGGTACCAAACAGCGAACTACCACTCACATCTACTAGCAGCATCACTATCAGCTCGCGCTCTTCTTCAAACACTTTTACAAACGGGTGAGAGAAACGGGCTGTTACGTTCCAGTCTATAAACTTCACATCATCGCCCGGTGCATATTCACGCACTTCGCTGAAGGACATACCCCTGCCCTTGAATGCGGAGTGGTATTCCCCTGCAAAGATGTGATTACTCAACCCGCGGGTTTTAATCTCTATCTGTCTTACACGTTTCAGTATTTCTGCCGTTGTAAGCATCTTTTTCGGTGCGTTTTTTCAGATGACAAATGTAATCGTTCAGAAATATCAAATACTTAAAATTTTTCTAAAAATTAGCCCTTAGCTTTGACAAAAAATAAGAATATGGCACATATAAAAGGATTGGTTACCATACTGGCAGGTGCATCGCTGCTGATGGCATCTTGCGGGGGTGAAAATAAGGGTGAAGGCACTGCTGTAAATGATACGGCGGTAGTGGCAGCACAGCCTGCGGTAGAATTGACAGATTTTTCGGCTTCTCCTGAGTTTCCTGATGCGCAACTGAGCATTGGGGATATAAAAACAACAGCACTAGGAGCAGACTCTGTAAAACTGGATTTCAGCTTCGTGGTTAAAAACTTTGAACTGATGAACCAGACAAGTGATGCCAACGGTAAAATGTGTAATAATTCTGACAAAGGGCAACACATCCATTTCATACTCGACAACAAGCCGTATGCCGCACTATACGAACCTAAGCACAGTGTGGTACTTGCCAAAAACACTGAGCATTACCTGCTGGTATTTCTGGCACGTTCTTATCACGAGTCTATCAAAACCAAAGGCGCATCTGCTTTGCTGCACTTTAAAATAGACGATAAAGGCAAAATGCAAAAGCTGGATACACCTACGGCACCAATGGTATTCTACAGCAGACCAAAAGGCGACTATATAGGCAAGAACAACACAGACAATCTGTTGCTGGATTTCTATGTATGGAACGGCACACTCAGCGATACAGGCAATACAGTTGGTGTGCAATTGATGGGGGATGGAGTAGACACTGTGTTTGTATTGAAAACGTGGAAACCGTACATGCTGAAGAACCTGCCAATGGGTAAAAACAGCATTAAGCTAACACTGCTGGATAAAACAGGTAGCAAAGTAGCCGGCGACAATACCGAAGTAACAAGGGAATTTAACCTTGCTGCTGAGGAGCCGATTAAATAGTAGTAAGTACTTAGAGATATGAGAACAGCGTCACTGTGTAGTGGCGCTGTTTTTTGTTTATGTAGTCACGACTATACAGTAGTTCATTCGTAGATGCTAGCAGCCTTTAAAATATCAGCAAAGACAGCCCAATTGATATTTTCTGGAATAGGTTTTCCTATGTTTACGTAGTAACCATTCATATCTTTTGTCCACGAAGCGATTCCACTTAAATAGGAATCAAGCGTATGGTTTCCCCATTCGCCGGGTTTATTATTTAAGTCCTCTTGTAGGGAATGAACAAAATTTATGAAGTCCTCTTTTGTTTTAATAGTATCCATATACAAGTAAGCTTGGTTGTAATAAACTTAAACCACCCGCTTCACACTTGCAGCACCATCAATATCTGTTATCTGTACTATGCCGGGCGTTTTGCCTTCTTCTATCTTACCTGCTATGTGTTGCATTTGCAAGGCGCGTGCACCATTCCATGTAGCCCAGCGCAGCAGGGTGCTCCAGTCTATATTCGGGTATTGTTGCTTGATGGTTTGCAGCTCTGCCATAATACTCAACTGATGATTGGACGATAAGCTGTCGGTACCTATACATATATTGTTGGCATCGCGCAGCAGGGTATTGATATCGGGCAGGCGGTTTTCTATATACATATTGGCATTGGGGCACAGGCACCAGTACACATCGGGCAGCAAGCGCTGCACGGCTGTTATGTCTGCCTCCGTAGTATAGGTGTTGTGTATCAGCACCAGGCGGTGGGTAGGGCTCAGCCAGCGCATATAGGTTTGCAAAGAAGACTTGCCGCTTGGGTGGAAGAAGGTATCATCAATGCCCAAACCACTCAGCAGTGTGCGCACAGCCCCTTCTTTGCTGGTATAAAACGCATCCTCCGCAGGTGTTTCCTGATTGTGGATGGAGATGATGCTATCAGGATTGTGCTGGTCTATCAGCTTAAAGAGCGCGTACGATACCGAGTATGGTGCGTGTGGCACAATGCTCTGGTTCAGGATATGCGTATCGCTATCCTGCGCTGCAAAAGCATCGTAAGTTTTTACGGCATATTCAAACTGCTTTACAGGCATTTCGTTAAAGCCGATAGCCTCTGTAAAACTATGGAAATGCATTTTGCCACTTGCTCGTTCCGGCAGTGTATCGTTGGTATTGCAGATATCGCCCACGGCTACAATGCCGTTATCCAGCATTTGGCTGAATGCACGTTGGCGTGCTTCGGTCTTTTGCTCGTCTGTGTAGCCAAAACGATGCTGCATCACTTGTTGCAAAAAAGGCACCAGCCCCGTATGCTCGGGTATGATGCCTTTCATATGCGATAACTCCAAATGGCAGTGTACGTTTACAAAACCCGGAGCCAGTATGCCTTCGTAGTGTGTTGCTTCTTTTTGTTTATCAGCCTCGTGTATGGCTACTATTGTGCCATCTGCGGCTGTTTCTATTACCGAACCTTCGGGCAGCCAATTGATGCCGTCGTGTATCTTGGATGCTGTAAGCAGCACGCTGTTATATTTTAAAGTGTTTCAGCAGTATTACTTCTTTTTCTTCCAGCAAACGCCATTCGCCGCGTGGCAGGTTTTTCTTCGTAAGGCCCGCATACATTACACGGTCCAGTTTTTCTACTGCATAGCCCAGACTCTCGAATATGCGACGCACAATACGGTTGCGACCACTGTGTATCTCTATACCCAGTTCGTTTTTCTCATCCAGATAAGAAAGTGCATCTACCGTTACAGGACCATCCTCCAGTTCAAGACCAGCCAGTATAGCTTCAAAATCTTTCTTTGTCAGTGGCTTATCCAGCGTTACCTGGTATACTTTCTTGGTTTCGTAGCTCGGGTGCGATAGTTTCTGTGCCAGATCGCCATCGTTAGTAAGTAGCAGCAAACCTGTTGTGTTCCTATCCAGCCTGCCCACAGGGTACAGCCTGTCTATCTCTGCGCCTGCCACCAGATCCATCACCGTATCACGTCCTTGTGGGTCGTCTGTAGTAGTAATGTATCCTTTAGGTTTGTTCAGCAACAGGTATACACGGTTTTTCTGCGGTGTCAGTTTTTTACCTGCAATGGTTACTTCGTCAAACTCCTGTACGCGGTAGCCCGGATCCAGTGCCAGTTCACCGTTTACTTTTACCTTGCCTTTCTTCACCATTTCTGCCGCTTCCCTTCTGCTGCAAGTACCGCTATGTGCTATGTACTTGTTCAGCGTCATTTCTTTTATCTCATTCTCTTCCGTTTCGTCGTCTTCTTTTTTGAAGCGCTTTTTGCTCGCTTCTGCCTTCTTGGTAAAGTATTCTTTCTTGGCTTTCTCGTATTTTTCAGCCTCGTTTTTGCGGAACGGGCCACTTACTTTGCGAGAACCCAGCGGGAATGCCTTATCAAAATCTTCAGCACGTTCGCCCTTCTTAAGCGTCAGCTTTTTGCCTTCGCCCAATGATTTTTCAAATTCCTTAGGGGTTACGAAGTTCTTTTCGTAGTCCTCTACAGGACGGGCTGCCTTATCTTCTTTAAATATATTACGTTCAGAAAACTTCTTTTTGCTTTCAGGACGGTTGTCTTTTTTATCGAATTTGCCGCCTTTTTTATCCTTATCGAAGCTTTTATCCTTGTCAAAGCTGCGTTTTGGCCTCTCATCCCCATCGCGGCTGAAGCTACGCTTAGGGCGGTCTTCGCCATCCTTATTGAATGAACGTTTAGGACGGTCACCATCTTTATCAAACGAGCGCTTGGGGCGGTCGCTATCAAACTTACGGTCTTTGTTATATGGAGATTTTTCGTAGCTGCTGCGCTTTTGTTTATCCTCCCCATCGCGGCTGAAGCTACGTTTCGGGCGGTCTTCACCATCCTTGCTGAATGAGCGTTTAGGACGGTCGCCATCTTTATCGAACGAGCGCTTAGGGCGGTCGTTGTCAAATTTGCGGTCTTTATTGAATGGTTTGTCAAAGCTGCGCTTTGGTTTGTCCTCTCCATCGCGGCTGAAGCTACGTTTAGGTCTGTCTTCCCCATCTTTCGGGAAAGAACGCTTAGGACGGTCATCGCCATCTTTAGAAAATGAGCGTTTGCTCCTGTCATCACGGTCAAAATTCCTTTTAGAGCCGAAATCGTCATCGCGCTTGTCCCTGCCTGCAGGCTTTTTAAAGCCACCCGCAGGTTTGCCCGTACCTCTCTTTTCAAAGCCTTTCTTATCGCCGTCCCTACCTTTGCCGGAAGATGGATTATTCCTCATTATTCAGTTTTATTCAATATGATAAGCTGCAAAGGTACAATCTTTACGGGGGACTAAAGTTTTTTTGAAAAATCTGTAACATTTTTGTTGCCAGAGCTATATACTAAGGAATGGAGCTTAAAGATTACAATAACTGCGTTAAGGAGTGGGCTGATGCACTTTTCCGCTTTGCCTGCAAAAGCACAGGCAACGAGGAAGACGCAAGGGATGTAGTACAGAACAGCTTCGAAGTATTGTGGCAGAAAAGGGAAAATGTGGCCCCCGCCAAGGCAAAAGCCTTTTTGTTTCAGGTAGCGTACAACCAGTCTATAGACAACTACAGGAAACAAAGCAGGGTGAGCTACAAAGAGGAAATAGATGACAGCCGCAGTATAACACCGGGGCAAAGCGACCTGAAACGGGTATTGGAACGTGCACTGACCAAACTCGACGAACAGTCAAGAGCGCTGGTATTGCTGAAGGACTATGAGGGCTACAGCTATGAGGAGATAGGACAAATAACGGGACTGAACGAAAGCCAGGTAAAAGTATACCTGCACCGTGCCCGCAAAGTGCTGAAGGAATATTTAGTAAGTGTTGAAAACGTAATATAGCGATGGTGAACCTGGAGAATTATGAAGAGTACATGATGATGTACGCAGACGGAGAGCTGGACGAGGTAGCAACCAAAGCCCTTATGGACTTTGTAGCTGCCAACCCTGAGCTGGCCAAAGAGCTGGAGGCATACTCAGCTACCAAGCTGGTACCCGATACCACAATGGTATATGCCAATAAAGACCAGCTGATGAAAACCCCACCTGCAGGCGGGCGTACCATAGGTATGCGCACATGGTGGATGTATGCGGCGGCGGCAGCGGTACTATTGTTCACCGTTACCATCATGAGGAAAGGCGGCGATACTGCAGACAGCCCTGCAGTAGCAAGCAATACACCAACAACACAGCAACCCGCCTCAACACCAACAACACAAACACCTGTAACAGATAATAAAACCGAAAAGGACTCAAACAAAGAAGAGCTCCATTCAAATCCGATAATCCCTGTTAACCATGAAAGCAATATTGCTAACGCGAAAAGTAAAAAGCAAAAAGCAAAAAGTATTGTTGAAGAACAGCCGCAAGAAGAAATAAAGATTGCTAAAGAAGAGAAAGTAACACCCGCACCTCAACAACCTGCTTACAAACCTGAAAACGAACCTGTGCAACAAGTATTGGCACAGCAAACAGAAAAACCAAACAAAGTAGAAGAGATAAGCACACCAACAGAAGAAACAAGCAACGAACAATCAAAACCAAGAAGACGCTTGCTGGATTTACTGCCCATAAGCAGAAGCAAAAAAGAAGGTGCAAGTATGATAGCCAGCGCAGTAAGCAAAAGAGTAGAAAACGTAACTGAAAATCTGAAAGACACAGACATAAAACTAAAAATCGGTAACAAAGAAATATTTGTAGTTAAACTTTAAAAAACGAACTGAAGATGAAACTGATTTATTGCCTGATGGCGGCTACAATGATAAGCCTTAGCGCCAATGCACAAGACGGAGACAAAAAAGAAAAAAAATCAACTACCATCACTTTAGGCTCTGACGGCATTAAAGTGAATGATAAAAAAATAGAAGAAAAGCCGGAGAAGAAAGTAGACCTTTCTGTAGGTATGGTAGATATTGGTATCAACTCTATCATCGACAATACAAACTACGGCAGCACTGAAGCAAAATCATTTCTGCAAGTACCGCAAAGCCTGCAAAACGAAAACCTCTTCAGCATGCGTACAGGTAAATCATGGAATGTGAATGTATATCCTGTAATGGTAAAAATGCGTTTGCACAACGGTAAAAAACAGAGAATCTATTTTTCAACGGGTATTGGTTTGCAGATGTACAACTTCCGTTACACCAAAAACATCAGCTACAGAAATGAAACGGTACCGATGGTGGTAATGGATACTATCAGCTTCAGTAAAAATAAAATAGGCCTCACCTACCTGAATATTCCACTGCAATTTACCTTCAAAACAAAACTGGCAGACAAAGCATGGCTGGTATATGGTGTAGGTGCAACAGGTGGCTACCGTATAGCATCGTGGAACAAACAAGTATCTCCTGAACGCGGTAAGCAAAAGAACAGAGACGAATTCAACTTCAACGATTTCAATGCTTGTGTAACAGGCGAAATTGGTTTGGATAATGTATTCCGTCTGTTTGCCAGCTATCAGCTGACACCGCTACACAGCACAGCCTTAGATCAACGTCCGTTTACAATAGGCCTGCGCTTTGGTGGCATCTAGTTTGAACCAGGATTTTTAGGATTAGTGGATTGACCAAGATTGATTAATAATAAAAGAAGCCTTCGCGTTGCGAAGGCTTCTTTTATTATGTTATAAAACTGAGATTATTTGAATAATCCTTCTATTGCCTCGCGTGTTGCTTCCTGATTGCCTAAATTTTCTACACCAATCGTGATTATGAACCAAACATAAAAAGCAATACTCATCAGCGAAAATACGATAGCTATAATAGCGCATATTTTACCTGCTTTCAGATTGCTGTAAGAACCGGGTGTGTACATTGCCGGGTTTGCAACATAACGGTTAGTATCTTTGCCCGCCAATACCAATGCTATTATAGATGTGATAAGCCCACCACCATAACAGCAACATAGAAGAATGGACACAATACCTAATACCAATACTGCCGTTGCATTGGGCAATGCTATTTGTGGCTGGTTCAGTTGTTGTTGTTCTGAGTAATTGTTTTCAGTCATATCAGTTGGTTTGTGAAGATTTTGTAGATATAGTTCATTAAGATTACGATAGTAGCTACAATATATAAATATTTCACAGCTGCAGCTCCATACCTAAATTTAAACACCAGATGTAGCAGAAGAAATACTACAGTAGCTATTATAAATAATGTTGGCGGATAGAAATGCCACGAAGTTTGTAAATCTCCCTTCAGCAATGCAACAGTACTTCTTTGTAAACCGCAACCGGGGCAATCTAAATGCATCAGCTTTTTAGATGGGCATGAAAGCATATGCTGTTCTACCCATGCAATGCAATTATGGTATGCCGATGCCATGGAGTTATTCTTCTGTTATACCTGCTGCTTTTTTGTGTTTAGCTCTTTCTTCTTCCAATACAGACTGTGCTTCTTTGAAGGTAACCATGATTTTACCAATCAGTTCTTCTATTTCAGGTCGGCCTTCTTCTTTGCGTCCCAGTTCTTCTATACGCAGCAGTTGTGCATGCATGTCGCGTATCTTCACTATCCCTACACTCGACTTGAGGAAGTGTGCCTGTTTGTAGATAGCTTCCCAATCGTTCGTGTTACGTATCAGATGTTCCAGCTTATCAAGGCCTTCGGGAGTGGTACCCAGAAAGATATCGAGCAATTCGTAAAGGTATTTAGAATCCCCTCCTGAAAGTTCCTGCAGATAACTGAAATCTATTAGTGGTTCCATACGCAACGATATAGTTATTGACAAAGATATAAACCTCCTGCAATCTTGCTACTTTTTAGGTGCTAAAAGCGCCTGGTATTGTGCAGGTTGTGTAAGGATAGAAATGGCTTTGTTGAAATCTTCATCATCTTTCAGTCCGTTTTCTATTCTGCCGCGTATGTAGTAGTAGCGTGTTATGATTTCGCTCTGCAACAGGCGGGTTATTTCTTTCTTATTCTTCTGCAAATCTTGTTTTTTATCGTGCGATGCTTTTGCCATGAGTGCGTTGTATTCAGTCTTCAACGCATCAAAAGATTTGTTGCGTGTGGTTATTTGTTTAAAAGAATCAAGTGCTACTTCCGCATCTGTTTTGTACGCATAGTCTTTACCCTCCAGCCATTTTGCAAAATCGGCAAACTCTGCATCTGTAATGGCAAAGCTACCCGCAGGTGCAATTGTTTTATGTGTTTTTACATACTGTGTAGCGTATTCAAAAAACATATTCTTTACATAAAGTGTTACTGCCAGTTTGCCAATTTCTTCGTTAGGTACGGTTATGTCGGGGTCTACACCACCACCACTCAATACCCTACGGCCACCTTTTGTTTTGTACTCTTTCTTCAGTGAATCAGGGATATGCCCTACACTACCATCCGCATTGCGGCTGGCATAGTCTATAGCCTGTATGCAGCGCCCGCTTGGAGTGTAGTATTTTGCTGTAGTCAGCTTCAGGCGTGCGTTATAACCCACAGGCTTAGTTATCTGCACCAAACCCTTGCCATAAGAACGCTCGCCTATTACTACCGCCCTGTCAAGGTCTTGCAGCGTACCTGATACCACTTCTGATGCAGATGCAGATGAACTGTTAATAAGCACTACCACCGGTATTTTTTCATCCCAAGGTGCTCCTTGAGTTTTAAACTCCTGATAAGACTCCTGAATCTTCCCTTTTGTAGTAACCACTAGTTGGCCACGGTCTACAAACAGGTTGCAGATAGATACCGCTTCGTCCAGCAAACCACCCGGATTATTGCGCAAATCGAGCACTACAGATTTCAGATTAGGTTGCACCTTCTTCAAGCTATCGAGCGCGCTGCGCAGAATGCGGCTACATGCCGGTGTGAACTGCGTAAGCGTTACGTATGCAATATTTTTATCAGGACCTACCAAACCGGCAAATGGTACGCTGGAAATCTCTATCTCGCTTCGCGTAAGTTTTTTTACAGACTCAACACCTGTAAGCGCATCTTTTATAAGCATAGACACCTGTGTACCGGATGCACCCTTCAGCAACGTGCTGATGGCATCCATATTTTTATCCTTCAGTTGCTGGTTGTCTATAGATAACACTTCATCTCCGGGCTTTAGTCCGGCAGATACTGCAGGGCTATTTTCGTAAACATCACCTATATATACTTTTTCCTCTTTTTTACGAAGATTGGCGCCTATACCACCAAACTTGCCTGTTGTCTGAAATTCGTATTCCTCAATATCAGATTCTGTGATATAGTTGGTATAAGGATCCAAATCATCTAACATGGCATCTATACCCGTCTTTATCATCTTGCCCGGCTCTATAGGGTCTACATAGTAGGAGTTAAGCTCTTTGAATATAGTGGTATATATATCTAGATTTTTAGATATTTCGAAATAAGAATCAGGTGCCTGTGCTCTTACAAACAACAATGCAACACCTGAAACCAACAAACCAAGTAAAAAACCTCTATATTTTCCGAATATATTCTGCATACGCTAATGAGCAATGTATATAACAGCAATGTACGAAAAATAGTATGCTGTAAGATTTGAGGCTGGTTTTTAACAGATTTATGACAGAAAAACAGTTGGATAGCCGGATTAATATGTCTATATTGCAGTAGATAAATAATGTGAAATGAAGAAATTTATACTAAGCCTGTCTATCATACTTGGATTAGCTGCAACACATGAAGCAAGTGCTCAATTTACTATCGCTAAAGACACTGCAAAAGGTGTTATATCTGATGGCGGTGGTAAAATCAGTAATACTGTAACTAATACTGCTCCAGGTGCAAATAAGTTTGATTGGAAAGTTATCAGCACCAATATAACTTCTACCAACGGTGCATGGTACACAGGTTTTGGCCTTTGCGACAATCAATATTGCTATGATAAAGGTATACTAGCAGGTACTACGCAAACAACACTGGATGTTGCTGCAAGTTCTGCAATGACTATGTATATATCTTATGGTTCTGACATTTCAGGTGCTAGTTCTACTGGTCCGTATTATGCTACCGTAGAGGTTTCACAAGGTACCAATAAAGATACTACTACATTTATCTTTAATAAATGGGCTACAGGCGTAAACGCTGTTGCAACCAAATCTGCTGATAACATTGTATTGTATCCTAACCCGGTACGTGACGACTTGAATGTTGTTTTCGCCGGTATGACTGAAGTAAAATCTTTGGGTATTTATAATCTGATTGGCAAGCAAGTAGGTTCTTACAAAGTGAACAATACAAGCGCATCTGTTAGTCTGGAAGGTATGCCTGCCGGTATTTATATGCTGCGATTAATGGATGGACAAGGTCATATTGTAGCTGTCCGAAAATTCAATAAACAGTAATTTACTTACTACAATCTTTGATAAAAAGGCTTACAATTTGTAAGCCTTTTTTATTTACTGTAAGTCAAAATCTACAGCCAAAATTATTAGTAACTTAGATATCAAGAACAATTTTAGATGATGCGCGCGTTTGTATTTATACTGGGTTTTATTCTTGCCGGCTACCATAGCTTGGCTCAGCGTCCGTTTACCGAAGGAAAAATAGAATATAGTATAGCAATAGACCCTCCCGCAAATCAGGAAGGACTTGTGCAATATAAAGGCACATACAACATAGTAGTAAAAGGACCAATGGTTAAAGAAACATTGGAATTAGAAAATGGCTATACAACTACATTGCTGTTTAACTACCAGGATAGTACAGTATACTCGCTGAAAAAGCTGGGCACAAAAAACTATGCTATACAGTTGGATCTTAAGAGCATGCAAAACAGACGTAAGAAATTTGAAGGGTATACTTTAAAAGACCTGAAAGGGAATAAAGAAATTGCAGGCACAAGCGTTAATGAGGCAATTGTGACATATAAGAACGGTAATACCGGTACTATTGCTTTTAGCAAAGACTGGACACCCGGCAATATTGTTTTTGACAATTATCCCGGCATAGCGTATTTATTGTTTTCATTCACCAACTACAATGATGATGGAACGGCAATACGATTTACTACCAAAAACATTAACGCTCTACCTGTAGAGAACGCTGTATTTCGCTTACCATCAGGCTACAAGATTATAACCAATGCTGAATACCAACAACTGACAAGCGGTAGGTAAAACAGTTTACCGTTTCTCAATATCACCACCTAAAACTTAATGATATGGCAAGAAAACTATTGATTGCTCTGGCTGTATTGCTATGTGGCAACCATGCACACGCACAACAGAATACATACAGAACATGGGAAGACGCCATGCAGGAAAAAGAGCACGTGTATGTAATACATATGACATACAGAGGCATGGAAGAAATACCAGATATCCTGGACCAGTTTCCGAATCTTGAAGAGCTAAATCTCAGCAATAATAAAATAAAGAGCCTTCCACCATCTCTGTTTACTTGCAAGAAGCTGAAAAAGCTGGTACTCTTCAGAAATAAGATTAGCTACATACCGGAAGGTATAGGCAGACTCGCAGCTTTAGAAGAGCTATCATTTAGTTATAATGAAATCAACAGCCTCCCGGACTCTTTCTGCTACCTGAAATCGCTAAAGAGCTTTGCCATTAATGGTAATAGCCTTGACTCCTTGAACGACTGCTTGGATATAATGACTAAGCTGGTAACATTGAGGATAAATAATAACGAACTGGTGAAACTGCCCCCAAGTATAACAAGAATGAAGAATCTTGACTTTCTGGATGCAGGTAACAACTACCTTGAAGCTATTCCTGAAAACATAGGAGATTTACAAAATCTGCGTTTCCTATACCTGAACAAAAATAAGATACAGACACTACCAGAGTCTTTAGGCAAATGCCAGAAACTGCAAGAGCTTGACGTAGTGCGCTGCGGCATTATACGCATGCCGGCCAGTCTGAGCAATATCAGAGCGTTGGAAAATGTGTATGTTGACGAAAGAACAATACCTTTTTATGAAAACAGGCAATACAGATTCAGACAAGTGATACAGGTGATACAAGCAGGCGATATGTTGTACAGACCATCACAAAATCCCTAATAGAAAAAGGCTACTCTATATGAGTAGCCTTTTTCTATTAAAGTAATCCACCTGTTATGGGAATTGGATGCCTTTGTATTTATTAACGTCTACCAGTGGTATTGTTGATTTGTATTTGTTATTGATAGCCATCAGAATCTGATTAGCAACCAGCGCATAACCACGTGGAGTAAGGTGTACACCATCCAAAGAGAATGCACCACCACTTACAAAGTTTGCATTGAAATTAGCACCGTTGAATGTAATACCTGTTTGCAATGTTTTCAGGTAAGAATTCATATCAACCATTGCAATACCTTCTCTGCGTGCCATCAGATAAATAATGTTATTGAATGCAGCTGTTGCAGTTTTGATTTTAGTAACCTCGTTGCCAGTAAGTACATACTTACCAGGAATTGGTTTTTTAGTACCCCAACCTTTACACTTGATTGAATCCTGCGGCGTACTTAAAAGTATATACTCACCATCCTGAATGTGTCTGAACTTTGTTGGTACTGAGCTATCTTCAATTATGAAATAGTTTGCACCTTCGTTGAAACGGATATAACCATTCAGTGAATTGTAAGCATTATTCAACAGGTTTGCATCGTTTTTAGACAGCATAAGTCCTTTTGCAGGTATTGTAGTGCAGAAAGGTATTGATGTAACATCAGGAATATTCAGCAATACGCCTTGCGCACCTTTACGCCTCAGGTTGCTGAGTACGCTATCATATGCAGCATTAAACTGATCAACATCAGATATTTTGTTGGTACCGCCTGGTGCTGTAGGACCTTCGCCACCAGATGTTGCATAACCCAATACGTCGTTGCTACCAATCCAAAGTGTAAAGAATGTTGGTTTAGCAACCATGATCTCATCTACAGGCCTAGACCCTGTAGGGCTTACATACATACGTCTTGCATACGGATTCAGAAAACCATAACCCGGTATTACGAAGTCTATACAACGAATACCCGGTACACCCATATTATTGAACGGACCAGCTGAATTGAAAATATTAATACTGCTACCTACAGTATCTAATGCACCGGTGTAAGTTATAGGTGCAAGAGAAGCTGCCGTATCGCAAAGGCCTTGGTGAGAACCCAATACCAGTTTTGCAGACGGATAACCATATTCGCCTGGCAGCAGCGGTTGACGGAAAACACCTCCACCTACAGTTTTGAACTGTTCTGCAAGCATAGCAGGATATGAGTTTTCCTGACCAGACCTGTAAAGGCTTCCATCAGCATATCCTGCAGTTAATGAATTACCTACTGCAACGTAACTACTGAAATCAACGCCATCTCCTTTGGTAGGTTTTTCAGGCTCTATGTTTGGTTTACATGACGCAACAAAGGCCATTAAACCGAGTATATATAATTTCTTCATTGTTGTAATTTTTTGTTGGGGATGTATTAGAATTCGTAGTTAAGACCAATGCCCGGGTTAATAATTTTTGTTTGATAACGGCCGGAGAATTGAGCTTCGTTCAGAGAACCTTCGCGAACAGGTGTAAATACATACTCCAATACACCCATGATAGCCAGTTTCTTGTTTGGTTTGAAGACAAAACCACCTGTTGTCATGAAGTGGTCGTTATCAGGCAAATCAGGCGACAGGAAACCATCTCTAACAGGAGAAGGATCGTATGCTGCACCCAGCATAACAGTCCATTTCTGACCAATCAGGTAGTTTGCGCCCAGACGTACAATCAACGTATTTTTGTAACGACGAGGAGAACGTGTATCTGTCAGTGAAGCTGTATTTGTTTCGTAGTCGAAAATCAGACTATCGTAAGAGCTCCAGCCAACAAAGTTTGCATCTGCCTGAATACCCAGTCTTTCTGTTACTTTAACACCAATACCTGCTGATACTACCTGTGGCAGATTGATATCTGATTTGAATGCTGTATAAGGGAATGAACTAGACAGTGATGATGGTACTGTAAAGTTTGCATAGCCTCTTTTCACTTTCATTTTAACACCGGAACGGTAGCTGATACCAAACTGAATATTATCGTTTGCACGCAGATGTACACCAATGTTATAACCATAACCCATTGCATTGCCTTTCAGCTCTGCCATGCCATCCTGGCCGCCGCTTTGCAGTGGTATTGCTTTCTGGATTTTTACATTGCCGGTAGCAATTACAAAACCTGCACCTACTGATATAACATCATTGAAACGATAGCTGGCTGTAGGCTGAAAGAATACGCTTTGCAGTTGGATATCCTGAATAACGTAGCGACCGCGCCAGTTGTCATCCCATTTTACACCAGTGCCGAACGGCGTGTACACACCCAAGCCAAGGCTCAGTTTGCTTTTGTAACGAACCGGACCACCAACGTAAAAGTTGAACGGAGTATATGTTTTAGCTTTACTATCTGCAGAGTAGCTGCCACTAGGCGTTTCTACATAGCGTGTATTGGCTGACAAGAATTGTACGCTGCCATAAGCATTCACATGCTTCAATGCGCTGAGGCCGCCGGGATTGTAGAAAATGGTAGAGGCATCCCATGGAACCGCAGTACCTGTTCCGCCCTGTGCCAATTGCCTAACCCCTTGCAGGTTTAGCTGAAAAGCAGCTCCGTACGCCATTGCCGTAGACAGCAGCAAAGAGCCCATTAATAAAAATTGTTTCTTCATACAAGATTGATTTGTAATAATTGTAATAGGCTGACTATTAAAAATTGCCATTAAGATACCTCTAATAATACTAAAATGCAATACAGCCGCAAATTTTAGTTGGCAACACCAACCGTGGCTATGCTGATGCTGACATTGAGTATTGTTAGCAATGCATTGGCGCATGCTTCCAGCGTAGCCCCTGTGGTTAGTACATCGTCTATCAGCAGGAAGTGTTTACCCTCGTACGGGGTAGTGTTTTTTACTGCAAAAGCACCCGACATGTTATTAATACGCTCTTCGCGCGTTTTTTGGGTCTGGCTTTCGGTGTGGCGGGTACGGTAGAGGAGGTCTTTTATAACCTGCAGTTGCAAAACATCCCCCATTCCTTCTGCTATCAGTTGGGTTTGGTTATAACCACGCTGCGCTTCTTTTTCGGGATGCAGGGGTACAGGGATGATATAATCTATGCCCTTGTGCCAGTTGAGCTGCTGCAAATCGTAGCCCAGTTGCTTGCCTAGGTAGGTGCCTACTTCTTTTTTATCGTTGTATTTAAGTTGGTGCAGCAGGTGTTGTAACAGGCCCTCAGCGGTGAAGTACGCAAAAGATGTAGCCCTTACCACTGGCACCCTCCCTGCAAAGCGCATAAAAGTTTCGTTCTCTGCAATGTGGTGATATGCCGTGCGTGGCAAGCTGAAGACATTGCAATTAAGGCAAAGCACTTCTTCCTCTGCCAGCAATGGCTTGCTGCAACCCTCGCATAGACGTGGGTAGAGGAGGTGTGATAATCCCTCTCCTAAATCTTTTATGTTGTCTGAAAAACTCATTTTTTCAATTTACTCCCACACCATGGGCAATAGCGAATAGACACATATGAAGCCCCTCCATCGTGTATCGGAATTCCGAATTGTTTATGTGATTTACAATACCTAATTACAGCATCATAATTTATCTCATCTCTCTTTAACGGTTTTGCATCTTCAACTAAATGATAAGCCATATCTATACAACAGTATTTCTTATAATTTAGCCCCGCTTCTTTTATATAATGTTTTTTGTATAACTCGCTGCATTCTTTATCGTTATGCAATGCCTCTACATATTGAGCATGCTCTTCAGTTTCCCATATTTCACGAGGTAGCGGTAGTTTCGTATATATCTTTAGTAGTTGCTTAAATCTTTTTACTTTCATAGCAATCGATAAAAATCTTTTGTTTTTAAAACAGCATCCTGTACACGTCCTCTACTTTGTTTACTGTCTTTATCTCTATCTTATAGTTCTTGGTATCCAGCCCTTTGGCATTTGCCTTTGGTATAAATATTACATCCATACCCATTTTATCAGCCTCAGCTATGCGTTGGTCTATACGATTCACTGCACGTATCTCTCCCGATAATCCAACTTCGCCCACCAGGCATACATTGCTTGGCAGTGCTTTGTCTTCGTAAGATGATAGCAGTGCACATACCACTGCCAACTCTATACTCGGGTCTTCTATTTTCAGGCCACCGGCTATGTTTACAAATACATCTTTGGTACCGAAGTGGAAACCGCCACGTTTTTCCAATACAGCCAACAGCAATTGCAACCTGCGCAAGTCCATACCACTCACGGTGCGTTGCGGTGTACCATATACCGCCTGCGATGCCAGTGCCTGCACTTCTATCATCAATGGACGTGCACCTTCCATCGTACTAGCTATAGCAATGCCACTCAGTGGCTCATCGTGTTGCGATAATAATATCTCTGAAGGATTGCTGACAGGGCGCATACCGTTCGATACCATTTCATAGATACCAAGTTCCGACGTGCTGCCGAAACGATTTTTGATAGTACGCAGTATACGATAAGCATAGTGCCTGTCACCCTCAAACTGCAATACGGTATCTACCATGTGCTCCAGCACTTTAGGACCGGCAATGGCACCATCTTTAGTGATGTGCCCTATTATAAATGTGGGGATGTTGCTCGCTTTGGCAAAGCGTTGTAGTTCTGCTGCACATTCCCTCACCTGCGATACACTACCCGCTGCACTTTCTACATACGGAGATTCCAGTGTTTGTATAGAGTCTATGATAAGCATCTGCGGGCGCACTTTTTTCACTTCCTGAAAAAGTGTGTTGGTATCTGTTGCTGTGAGCAAGTACATATTCGGGTTGTCAACTCCAACTCTATCAGCACGTAGTTTTATCTGCGGTGCACTTTCTTCACCAGATACGTAGAGCGTTGTTATATTCTTCCATTGCAGTGCACATTGCAAAAACAAAGTAGATTTACCAATGCCCGGTTCGCCAGCAACTAATATTACAGAACCGGGAACAAGCCCACCACCCAGTACACGATTCAATTCGGCATCCGGTGTTTGTAATCGTATCTCTTTTTCTACTGTTAGTTCATCTAGCTTGTGTGCTTTGCGTTGCTCTTTACTCTCTTCTTCCCAACCTGATAATGATTTCTGTTTATCGTCTCGCTGAATAACTTCTTCCACAAAAGAATTCCACGAACCGCAAGACGGACATTTGCCTGCCCACTTAGGAGATTCGTAACCACATTGCTGACAGAAGAAAGCTGATTTGATTTTTGCCATGGAAGGCTAAAGATAAATGAAAAGAAAAAGAGCCATCGGAAGAATCCGCGGCTCTTACTTACTAACCCATTAAATTCACAACTTGATACAAATGTAGTATTCTCCCCGACAGTAAAAAAATGGTTTTCTGTTAAACGCTTATAAAATTTTTAAATATTAAAATCTCTACACATTCAACAATAACTGCTATTTATTGACAGGCAGCATTATAGCATATTATTATTGATTTTTCTATATATAATTGATAATTAAAATAATCTACATGTATTGATAATTTTTTATTTCACATGTATTAATATTTTTATCTATTGATTGATTTTGTGCTATTTCCCCCTTCTTGGATTTTCACATATTATATTATCGGGACGGTGTATTTTGCAGTACTAAAACAATTGAAACAAGATGAGCGAGGTTTTCACAAGGATAGAAAAACTGAAAAGGAATTTTTTGCCTGAAGATTTTAAGATGACTACATGGGATGCATTGCAACCCTATTTTGATAAACTAATAGCAACGGAAATAAACAGCAAAGAAGAATTAGAAAACTGGTTGCGTAACATCAGCGAACTGGAAGCAGTGATAAGTGAGGATGCATGCTGGCGACAAATAAACATGACATGCGATACTACCAACAAAGAATATGAAGATGCATTCACCTATTTCTGTATGGAGATAGAGCCGAAGATGAAACCATATTTCTTTGAGCTGAATAAAAAAATGCTGGCGTCGCCTTTCATCAAAGAACTGGACGAGGCACAATACTACCCTTACCTGCGCAGTGTACGCAACGCAGTACATCTGTATCGCGAAGAGAATGTTGCCATACAAGCAGAGATGAGCCTGTTGGCACAACAGTACGGTGTTATATCGGGCAAGATGACGATAGAACACGAGGGCAAACAATATACATTGCAACAGGCAGCACGCTTTTTGCAAAATCCTGACAGGGAGCTGCGCGAAACCATCTTCCGCAAAATAGCTGCACGCCGCCTGCAGGATAAAGAAGAACTAACTAACCTCTTCAACCAACTGCTGGAGAAGCGCCAACAGGTAGCCGTGAATGCAGGCTTTGATAATTACAGAGATTATAAATTCCGCGAGCTGGGCAGGTTTGACTATACACCTGCAGATTGCTTTGCATTTCACGATGCCGTACGCGAGCATATACTTCCATTGCACAAAATGCTGGTAGAGCGCCGCAAGAAAAAACTGGGACTGGATGTGATGCGCCCTTGGGATGGTGATGCTGAACCAATAGGTACAGAACCACTGCACCCGTTTGAAACAGGTAAAGAACTGTCTGACAAAGCAATAGCTGTATTCGGTAAACTGGGCGACTACTTTAGCGGATGCCTGAATACGATGACGGATATGAAACGTATGGACCTGGAGAGCCGTGTAGGTAAAGCCCCGGGGGGCTATAACTGTCCGCTGGCAGAAACAGGTGTGCCTTTTATATTTATGAATGCAGCGGGTACGGTAAATGATGTGATAACCATGATGCACGAAGGCGGCCATGCTGTACATTCATTCCTTTCACACAGCTTGCCATTGTCTTCTTTCAAAGAATACCCGATGGAGATTGCCGAACTGGCAAGTATGAGCATGGAACTCTTCTCTATGGAACACTGGGATATCTTCTTCAGCGATAAAAGCGAACTGCAACGCTCGCAGATAGAAGAACTGGAACGTGTGATAAGCGTACTGCCATGGATAGCTACGATAGATAAATACCAGCACTGGCTGTATACCAACCCGGGACATACCAACGAACAGCGTGAAGCTGAATGGATGAAAATTCTGGCTGAGTTTAGTACAGGTGTAACAGACTGGACAGGTTTTGAAGAATACCGTGCTTACTTCTGGCAGAAACAATTGCACCTGTACGAGGTACCTTTCTATTATATAGAATACGGTATAGCACAACTGGGGGCAATAGCTATGTGGAGGCAATACCGTGAGAATAAAGAGCAAGCTTTGGAAAACTATAAAGCAGCTTTGGCACTTGGCTATACCAAAACATTGAAAGAGCTGTATGCAACAGCAGGCATCCGTTTCGATTTCTCACCTGTCTATGTAGCAGAGCTTGGCAGCTTTGTGAAGGAGCGATTGGTGGAGATGGGTGTGTAATCAATCAAACCAAGCTATTTCTTGAAACATTCAGAAACTCTATTTGCTTCGATTCAAATAGAGTTTCTAATGCTTCAACGCCGTTTTTAATCAAGTAGTCTCTTTCACTAACTGTTATAGGTATCAACCAATAACAATGTATAATTTCATCATCCACATTTATTAGTTCAAATTCCGGGCCATCGAGATAAGGCAAGGAGATAAACCCACAAGTAGCATTTGACGCAGACAACCACGGTCTTCCTATATCAAAGTTGTGATTTAACCCAAGATTGCTGTGAGTTTGGTGATAATAAGCCGTCATTGTCAATAACTCAACCAATGAATCATCCTGTACTGGAGAATATAAAATCAATTCAATTTTTTCTGTACTATTCAACGACATACCTGCTGTACAATATGCCCAAGAGTCATGCCTCACATTCGGCGAAAATTCTAATACTACAAAATCATCAAACTGTTGTTCTTTTTCAACAGCCCTCTTGTGAAAATAAGATTCGTAGTGTTCTATAATTTGATCAATATATTCGCTCATATCATTCAAACAAATAAGCTGCTTTTTCTAAGCTTTCGGGTTTGCCTACATCTATAAATACATTGCCTGTATGGTTGTAACCACGGATAATATTTTCACGGGCGTTGTGCAGGTACAAGTCTATAATAGAGAATTTGCCTTTGAAGGGTATATCCAGCATACGATTACTAAGTACCTGTATACCACTGAATGCAAATGGCTGCATTTCCAATACTTCTCGCACTATCTTTTGCTCGCCTGTGTTATTGTTCGTCCACCCACAAAGCATCAGGTGTTCATCAAACAATAGCTGGCGAGAAGAGTCGCGTTGCATCACTGCCAGCGTAGCCATCGCATCGCTCTGCTTATGGGCTTCTATCATCTTACCGAGGTCCAGATTGGTAAGCACATCTACATTCATGATGACAAAATGCTCTTCATGCTCAAAGTAGGGCGCAGCTTTCTTAAGCCCTCCACCTGTTTCCAGCACTTCATCGCGCTCATCCGATATCGTTACCCAACTGCCAAAGCCATTATTATCATTTACAACCTGCTCTATCTGGTCGGCAAAGTGATGCACGTTTACTATTACATCTTCTATACCAAACCGTTGCAGGTAGCGTACGTTCAGCTCCAGCAGGGTTTTACCATTCACTTCTGCCAGTGCTTTAGGGTGTTTATCCGTAAAAGGTTTCAGACGGGTACCAAGCCCCGCTGCAAAAAGCATTGCCTTCATAAGTAGCTAAGTTAAGCAAAAGCATCAACCCCCTAGCCCTCTGAAGGGGGAACTACTTTTAAACAATTCATCATCACATCATCATATTATCGAATTGAAAGCTACCTTTGCAGCGCTAAAAAAATTGAATATGTCTTTAATGATAGTAGGCTCTATGGCCTTCGATGCACTGGAAACACCATTTGGTAAGGTAGACCGTATAATAGGTGGCTCTGCAACATATGCTGCATGGGCGGCTTCCAACTTTACACAACCTATCAAACAGGTATCTATTGTTGGTGGTGATTTTCCGCAGGAAGAAATGGATGCGCTGACTGCACGTGGTGTAGATATGGAAGGTGTGGAGGTAGTGAAAGACGGCAAGAGCTTTTTCTGGAGTGGCCGCTATCATATGGATATGAACACACGCGATACGCTGGTAACAGAACTGAACGTACTGGGCCAGTTCAACCCGCAACTGCCTGATAGCTTTCAGGATTGTGAATTCCTGATGCTGGGCAATCTTGCACCTGCTGTGCAGATAAGCGTTATCAACCAACTGAAAAACCGCCCGAAGCTTATCATTATGGATACGATGAACTTCTGGATGGAGATAGCACTGGACGAATTGAAGCAAGCTATAGGCATGGTAGACCTGCTGATGGTAAATGATAGCGAAGCACGCCAACTGAGTGGCGAATACTCTCTGGTAAAAGCAGCCGCTAAAATACAGGCAATGGGCCCTAAGTTTCTTATCATTAAGAAAGGCGAACATGGTGCGTTGCTCTTCCACGGTAAGAAAGTATTCTTTGCACCTGCATTGCCATTGGAAGAAGTATTTGACCCTACAGGCGCAGGCGATACATTTGCAGGTGGCTTCATTGGCCACGTAGCACGCACCAAAGACATTTCTTACGAGAACATGAAAACAGGTATTATTCTGGGTTCTGCAATGGCTTCTTTCTGTGTTGAGAAATTTGGGCCTAACAGGTTGAAAGAACTGACGAGAGAAGAAATTGAAGCACGTATTGATGAGTTTGTAGAACTGGTGAACTTTGATATTAATATCAAATAAGCTAACATGCTATTATAGAAAAAGGGAAGTGATTGTATCACTTCCCTTTTTTCATGCACTATGCAATGTCTTATATACTTGGCCTTACATCCACCACTTTCATTTGCAGTTTGGTATTACCGTTAAATTCGTTTTCGTCAAGCGTATATACGATGTCAAAAGCACCTTTCTGTACTACTTCAAATTTATCGGCCATACCAAAGCCTATACCATCTATTATTACCCCCTTGTGCTGATGCACTACAAACTTGATGTGTTGTTCTTTTACCACACGGCTGTAGCCCTGATAATCGTACACACGCTTGGTAATGAATACAGGACGCAGGTTGGTCGGACCAAATGGTTCAAACTGTTTAATGATATTATAGAATGCAGGTTTGATATCTGTAAGCAATATCTCTGCATCAATTTCTATTTCTGGTATCAGCAATTCTGGCGGTATAGATTGTGATACTACTTCTTCAAACTTCTCTACAAACTCGTGTACATTATCGGGGTGCATGGTCATACCGGCTGCGTAGAAGTGGCCACCATAGTTTTCCAGTAAATCGCGACAGGCATGTATGGCCTCATAAATATTAAAGCCACTGACAGAACGGGCAGAGCCTGTTACTTTATCGTTAGACAATGTTAGCACAATCGTCGGGCGATAGTAGTAGTCTATCAAACGAGAGGCGACTATACCCACCACACCTTTGTGCCAATGTTCCTGATAGAGCACGGTCGATTTCCTTGCTGTCATGGCATCATTGCCTTGTATCAGCGCCAGTGCTTCTTCCGTTATGTTTTTATCAACTTCTTTACGGTCTATATTATCAGATTGCAACGCATCTGCCAGTGCCTGTATCTTTTCCGGGTCGGGCTCTATAAACAGTTCTACTGCTTTGCGTGCATCGTCCATACGGCCTGCAGCATTTACACGCGGGCCTATTACAAACACAAGGTCTGCAACAGATAGTGTACGTGTAACGCCTGCCATCTCCTTCAGCACCTTAATACCCAGCGATGGATTTTCGTTTACCTTCTTCACACCATAGAATGCCAGTACACGGTTCTCACCATCTATGGGCACTATATCTGCGGCAATACTGGTAGCTACTAAATCTAAATATTGCAGCACCTCTTCCTGCGGCAGATTCCAACGCAGTGCCAATGCAGATATCAGCTTGAAGCCAATACCGCAACCACTCAGTTCTTTGTATGGATATGGACAATCTACCTGTTTGGGATTCAGGATTGCCAATGCAGGTGGTAAGGTTTCGTCTGGAGTGTGGTGGTCGCACACTATCACGTCTATACCCAGCGATTGTGCATAAGCTATCAACTCGGCAGACTTGATACCACAGTCCAACGTTATCAGCAGACTGAAGCCATTGGCATGCGCATATTCAATACCTTCTTTCGATACACCATAACCTTCGCGGTAGCGGTGTGGTATATAATATTCTAATTGCCCCTTGTATTGCTTACGCAAAAAAGAATAAACAACGGCAACAGATGTAGTACCATCCACATCGTAGTCGCCATATATCAGCACACGTTCATTCCACTCTATCGCTTCGGTAATGCGTTGCACTGCTTTGTCCATACCCTTCATCAGGTAGGGGTCGTGCAGATGCGAGAGCTCTGGGCGGAAGAAAGCTTTTGATGTGTCAAAATCTTTTACACCCCGCAATGCCAGTATACGGCACAAAGCAGGGTGTATATTCAATGCTTTAAATATTTGATTGACACTATCCTGTTCAGCAGGCTTTAAGGTCCAGCGCTTCTCAGGCTTCATGGCCGAAATCCAATTGTTTTACTTCCTGATGATACTCGCTAACCCAATTATCGAGCTTGCTGCAAAATGCATTGTCATTGATATTATTAAAGAAATCGCCATTGCCCATGATAGTGCCCAGCAATTTGTCTTGCGCTTGTATACAGCTCCATGCAGTATTGTATGGTGTATGTGTGAAAGATACCATTTCATACACCGATACAAATTTCTCAGGGTAGCGTTTAGCCAGTTCTTTTTCTATCTTCTTACGTTCAAGGAAAGAAGGCTCTGCTACTTTGTCGCGCATTTCAATGAAGTTCATCAATGCAAGGTCAAGCACAGCATCGCCGTTTGGCTTGCGCAGCCTGTCGTATTCATTCAGTATGGTCGTCCAGTCATCACCATATTTATCCATCAATCCTGCCAGTATGGTACAGTCTTCAAAGCCTGCATTCATACCTTGTCCATAAAACGGTACAATAGCATGTGCCGCATCACCTATCAATGCACTCTTGTCTTTGTAGTGCCATGGTGCTACTTTGATAGTAACCAGTGACGATGTAGGATTGCCAAAGAAATCTTCTATCAGCGTTGGCATCATCGGTATAGCATCAGGGAAGTGCTCACTGAAGAATGCTTTTACATCAGCTTCTGTTTTCAGTTTTTCAAAAGATATTTCACCTTCAAAAGGTAAGAACAATGTGCAGGTAAATGTGCCGTCTGTATTTGGCAATGCTATCAGCATAAAGTTTTTGCGCGGCCATATATGGAGCGCGTTTTTATCCATGCGCAGATTGCCGTTTTCATCGGGTGGTATGCACAGCTCTTTGTAGCCATGCTCTATGTAATGTTGTGTAAGGTTTGTCCTGTCCAGCAGTTGATAGCTGTTGCGAAGTGCCGAGAAAGCACCATCGCTGCCAAACAACAAGTCTGCAGTTACTACTTTTTCATTGCCATCAGCATCTTCAAAATGAGCCGTATTTGTTTGTACATCCACTTTATTGCAACGATGTGAGAAATGGATGGTAGCTCCTACTTCTTCTGCCAGCGTCATTAGCTTTCTGTTCAGTTCGCCACGGCTTACAGAATAAATGGCTTCGTTGTTGGTACCATAAGGCTGATACACACCTGCACCATCAGGTTGGTGCATATACCTGCCCGTCATAGGAATAGCCAGATCTTCAATATCTTTTCTGAGGCCTGCCATATCCAATGCCTTCCAACCACGCGCGCTCATAGCAAGGTTGATCGACTTGCCGGCACTCATAGATGCCTTGCGCATATCGGGGCGGCGTTCATACACCGTTACTTCGTATCCGCGTTTGCGCATCAATACTGCCAACAGAGAACCTACCAGACCTGCTCCTAATATGGTAACCGAACGTGCCATTTACTTGAATTAATTGTTAGATGGGCAATTTACTCAAAATGCCAGAACAAGAGAAGAATGAAAATCAGTAATACAGCGCTTGTTTAAATATTAATATAGTTGCGTATCAAAAACCCTCAAAAAATCACAGAGATACGTGTTAAATATTATTATTGTAAAGATTTCATAAAGCGTTCAGTATTATTCTTTAAAATGAAACGGAAGTTCTTAGATTTGTTGCCAACAACAACATACACCTCATGCGATTAGCATTCTGGAAAAAGAAAGACGAGAATAAAAAGAAGAAAGTATGGTGGCGCGAATGGGCCGATGCACTGATTTTTGCGGTAGTAGCTGCAACCATTATCCGTACGTTTCTTATTGAAGCATATACCATACCTACGGGCTCTATGGAAGGTAGCTTGCTGGTAAACGACTACCTTTTTGTAAGCAAACTATCTTATGGCCCACGTATACCAATGACACCGCTTGCTGTGCCATTGGTACATAATACTATGCCGTTGACAGGTGGTAAGTCTTACACAGAAGCTGTAAAATGGGGCTATCACAGGTGGCCGGGTTTTGGCAATGTAGAGCGCTACGATGTGGTAGTATTCAACTTCCCGAATGGTGATACTGTAGTAGAGGCTGCACCTGACCAGGACTACTATCAACTATGCCGTATGTATGGCCGCGATGCTGTACTGGGCTCAAATACTATCATTACCCGCCCTGTAGATAAAAAAGAAAATTACATCAAACGTTGTATAGGCGTACCGGGCGATAAGCTGGAACAGCGTAGCGGCATTATATATGTAAATGATAAGCCAGCGCCGATATTCCCA
This sequence comes from Bacteroidetes bacterium UBA4414, assembly GCA_002389765.1. Lineage (GTDB taxonomy): Bacteria > Bacteroidota > Bacteroidia > Chitinophagales > Chitinophagaceae > Polluticoccus. The sequence goes on from DGQM01000009.1 coordinate 48,863, forward strand.
CATTCTAAGTTTACATATGCTGTGCAGACAAACGGACAGTATGTACCACAAGAATTTCTGGACGATAATGATATAGAACAGGGACAGCAGGTTGGCCACAACATCTTTATGTATAGCCTTGAAAATGAAGATGCCGAAGCTATCAAAAAACAACCGGGTGTAGTGGCTGTGCAGCCATATACACAAAAACCGGGTTCTGTACCCGGCAATCCGGGCGAATGGACATACCCGCAGGATACTGCCAACTACAAGTGGAATGTTGACAATTTCGGTCCGTTCATAGTGCCTAAAAAGGGTGCTACGATTACGCTTACCCCACAAAACATCTCATTCTACCGTCGTATTATATTTAACTACGAAGGCAATAAACTGGAAGAAAAAGGCGGCAAATTCTTCATAAACGGCCAGGAAACTACCAGTTATACGTTCAAAATGGACTATTACTGGATGATGGGCGACAACCGCCACAATTCGCTCGATTCGCGTTATTGGGGCTTTGTGCCTGAGGATCATATAGTTGGCAAGGCATCGTTTGTATGGTTGAGCCACAAAGAAAGCCTCTTCAACCTGCGCTGGAAACGATTATTCCATAGTGTAAGTTCTTTGAGTAAATAGCATTAACTTCGCCCCAGCAACCCGCTGGGGTTATTTTTTAGTAGCATATTTATGAAACTGAGATCAATAGCACTTATAAGCATTGCCGCAATGATATCTTGTGGCGCTGGCAGTACAAGTCAGGGAAGTACGCAAGAAGACCAAAATCATGCTGGTATGAGCGCAGGCAAAACATTGTTTATTGCCAACTGTAATCAATGCCACAAACTGAATGAAAAAACAATAGGTCCGGCGCTTGTTGGTACTATGCAACGCTGGAATAATGATACACCACGCGTTACGCGATTCATCAAAAATTCTGCAGAAGCTATTTCGCTGGGAGACCCGAGGGCTAAGCAGGTATATGATGAAAACAATCAAAGCCCGATGCCAGCCATGACGCATCTTACCGACAACGATGTCATAGAATTGATTGACTATATAAACAAAGGCGTAGAATAATCTACGCCTTTAGTTTTTATGTATTTATCTGAATACTGATTACTTAATCACACCCAGTTCTTTACCTACTTTAGTGAATGCTGCGATTGCCTTATCCAGATGCTCGCGGCTGTGGCCTGCTGATATCTGTGTACGGATACGTGCCTGTCCTTTTGCTACCACCGGGTAGAAGAAACCGATTACATAAATACCTTCTTCCAGCATACGCGCAGCAAATTTTTGTGCCAGTACTGCATCATACAACATTACCGGACAAATAGGGTGTGTACCCGGTTTGATATCGAAACCTGCTACCGTCATTTTTTCGCGGAAGTATAATGTGTTTGCTTCCAGCTTATCGCGCAGTTCGGTTGTTTCGCTTAGCATATCCAGCACAGCTATAGATGCACCTACAACTGAAGGAGCAACCGTATTACTGAACAGGTATGGACGGCTACGCTGGCGCAGCATATCTATAATTTCTTTTTTACCACTTGTGAAACCACCTGATGCACCACCCAGTGCTTTACCAAGTGTACCGGTGATGATGTCTATCCTGTCCATAACACCACAAAGCTCATGCACACCACGGCCTGTTTTACCCATGAAGCCTGAAGAGTGGCTCTCGTCTATCATGATGATAGCATCGTATTTATCGGCGAGGTCGCATATTTTATCAAGCTGTGCAATGGTACCATCCATAGAGAATACAGAGTCTGTAACAATCATACGGGTGCGTGCACCTGCAAATGCCTGTAGTTGCGCTTCAAGATCTGCCATGTCATTGTGCTTGTAGCGCGCACGTTGCGATTTACAAAGGCGCACACCATCAATGATAGAAGCGTGGTTCAGCTCGTCTGATATAATCACATCCTGATCGCCCAACAGCGGTTCAAACACACCACCATTAGCATCAAAACATGCTACGTAGAGAATAGTATCTTCTGCACCCAGAAACTTAGACAGTTTTGCCTCCAGTTCTTTATGAATATCCTGTGTACCGCAGATGAAGCGCACAGAGCTCATACCATAGCCACGGCTATCAATTGTCTTGTGTGCCGCTTCTATCACTTTTGGGTGAGAAGAAAGGCCCAGATAGTTGTTGGCACAGAAGTTCAGCACTTTCTGCCCGTTTACTGTTATTTCAGCACCTTGTTCAGATTCTATGATGCGCTCTTTTTTGAAAAGGCCTGCACTATCAATCTCCTGCAATTCCTGCTGTATGCGTGCGTAAAACGAAGGACTAGACATTTATTATTCGATTTTAGATGGCGAAAATAACCAATATTGAAACAATCTCGTAACCACAGCTGTCTTCGGCAATAATTTTCTTAAAGTATTGTCAAATAAGGCATGGTAGCTTTGATATAGTAGCCGGCTGTTTACCTTTACAGCACGTGAGGCAGGTTTTACTTATATATATCTTACTTATTTGTAGTGTTGCGTATGCACAAACCATATCGGGGATTGTGACAGAGGGGCAAACGGGTAAGTCGTTATTTCCTGTTAGCGTCATCAATGTATCTACCCAACAAACAGTGTATACCAATCAGTTTGGTGCATTTACCATCAATGCCACAGAAGGGCAGCAATTGGTATTCAGCATGGTAGGTTATAAAGAACAAAGGAAATACATAACAACAGAGCTTTTCAAAACAGGCATCAAAGTAGCATTACCGATACTCAGCTACGAGCTCAATGAGTTTGTGTTGCGTCCTAATTACACGCCTTATCAATTAGATTCGCTCAAACGACGTTCTACTTACAAGCGGACATTGGCATGGCAACGTACCAATTCCATCATGAGCCCTGTATCTTTTGTAGCAGACAGGATATCTAAAAAAAGCAGGTCGAGGCTGCAGTTTCAACGCAACTTCAACAAATGGGAAAGTGAGAAATTTATAGATACCCGCTACACACCTGAGTTGGTAAGCCAATTAACGGGACTTACCGAGGATAGTCTGGGCTATTTTATGAATGCCTACCCGATGGACTATGACTATGCCCGTGCAGCTACAGACCTGGAACTAAAGATGTGGATACGCTTTCATTATAAAGAATGGAAGAAGAACCCGGTGATACCACAAATAGATTCTGCAAAAGCTGCAATAAAGAAATAAGACGCTTTTACGCTACACATACGCTTATTATTTACATAACTTTATAGTATGATTCCCCAATGGCAGAAAGGCATAGTAAAACGTGTGGAGCAGGCTACAGAAAATACGCGCCGCTATTGGATAGAACTGCCCGAAACGCCTGTATTTGATTTCAAGCCCGGACAGTTTGTAACACTCGATTTACCTATACATGAACAGCGCAATAAACGCTGGCGCAGCTATAGCATAGCATCAAGCCCCAACGGCAGCAATGTTATAGAACTGGTGATTGTATATCTGGAAGGTGGCGCGGGCACTACTTATTTTTTCAGTGAGATAGCAGAAGGCAGCGAACTAACACTGCGCGGACCACAAGGCGTGTTTACCATGCCCGAAGATATTGAGCAGGATATGTACATGATATGCACAGGTACCGGTATTGCTCCTTTTCGCAGTATGGTAAACCATATCCGCAATAACAACCTGGAGCATAAAAAGCTGCACCTGATATTCGGTACGCGCACTAAAGGCGACTTGTTGTATGAACAGGAACTACGCGAACTGGAAGCTGTGATGCCGAATTTCAAATACCATCCTGTATTATCTCGCGAGCAAATAGATGGCTATCATCATGGCTATGTACACAATGTGTATGAACAACTGTGCGCGGGCACACCACCTGCAAACTTTATGCTGTGCGGTTGGAAAATGATGGTAGACGAAGCCAAACAGCGATTGCTGGATATGGGCTACGACAAAAAAGCCATTCATCTGGAACTATACGGCTAAACTACCTGCAACACAAAGCAGCTATGGTAATGCATGTAGTGATTTACCAACAATACATTTTTCAAGCTACTTGCTTCATTATTTAACACACAATGAGATGGCAATACTTCGCCCTTTGCATTTGCATTAGTAAGCATACCCAATGCAAATGCAGATGATGTAGCATACTCGCCACACAGATGCTTGAACGCATATTGCGATGTATTTGCAAATACACCTGAACGTAGCAATTGATAGAACGCATTTGATTTTTCATCGCCACTTTGTCCAAGCATTACAGCATCAACATTTAAAGAATTGCCGTTGATATATCCCGTCAATTTTTCTGCGGCAGTTACGATATCTTTTTCTGTGAAAGCGTAGACATCTTTTATGCAAATCGCAGTTATTGCCGGTTTCTCATCCGTCATGATGAAAAATGCTGAGCCTTCTCCTGCTACAGCACCATGTGTATTTCCATTCAGCACATCGGCAGGTGCACTGTTTTCTCTTCTGTTGATGCCACCAATCTTCAAGGCTTCGAGGCTACCATCCGTCAGCTCATCAATACCACCCACCAGCATTTGCTGATGCGGATTGTCTGCCAGATAGAGTTGTGTATTGATAACAGCATGCTCGAAAGAATGACCACGCTGCACATAAGTAAGATTGTGTCCATAGCAACCTGCAAGCAATGCTATCTGTCCGCTCACAGTATTGTGTGTAGATTGTATAAAAGCCGTAGGCGTCAGCATCTGTTCATCTTGTGCAATCATCTTGCCAAGAAACACTTCAGTATCTGCAAGGCAGCCCATGGCTGTACCTACAGAAATAGCATCGGGCTTTTCAATACCTGCTGCTTCCATGCACATTTTAGATGCACCAATACCTATACGTACTGCTTTGCTCATGCGGCGCAGTTGCATAGGTGGTATGTATGCTTTATAATCGGGCTCTATGCAGAGCAGTTTATCTGTATTGTATGACGGTGCTTCTTTCAAGAAACTCTCATCGCCACTATTACCTGCGCCGCTTACTATACCCGTACCTGTTATATACAATTCCATACTTAGCATTTACTGAATACAAGCGATGAACAATTGCCACCAAACCCGAAAGAGTTTGACAACACATTATTGATAGCAATACCTTGTTGCAATTCTGTAGCAGGTTTAAAGCTTACATCTTCCATTTGTGTTTCCCAGCGTAGATTGGGATATACTAATCCGTGCCTGATGCTGAGTACACTAAATACAGCTTCTACACCTGCTGCTGCACCCAGTGTGTGTCCTGTATATGCTTTGGTAGATGATGCTACAGGTACTTTGCCTTCAAACAATACTTCGATGGCTTTGCCTTCAGAGCTATCGTTGTTGGCTGTACCTGTACCATGCAGGTTGATGTAGCTGATATCTGCAGGTTGCAGGTTAGCTACTTTCAGCGCATTGCCCATAGCCAGTTTATTACCTGTACCATCGGGCGATGATGCCGTTTGGTGATAGGCATCGTTTGCATTGGCATAGCCACTTACTTTACAATCAGCAGTTACGCCGCATTGCTGCATTGCTTTCTCACTCATCAATAACAGATAACCAGCGCCCTCACCAAGATTCAACCCGCGTCTGTTGTTATCAAAAGGTTGGCATGGCTGTTTATCAAGAATCATGAGTGTATTAAAGCCATTCAGCGTGAAGCGTGAAAGGCTGTCTGCACCACCGGCTATTGCAACATCCAGCATACCATTGCCTATCATCTGTGCTGCCATCATAATGCTGTTTGCAGATGATGAACACGCAGTGCTGATGGTAGTTACAAAATCACTAATGCCAAAATGATTGGCAACCAGTTCTGTAATGGTGCCACATTCGTGGTTTTTAATATTATCAAAATCTACCTTGCTGCTATCTTCTTTAAATTCTTTATACACGTTTTCAGTCAGGTCCATACCACCTACTGTGGTAGCAGAAAAGAAACCCACTTTCAAACCTTGCAGCTTATCTGCAACAGGTTGCATCGCTTCCTTCACTGCAATGGCACTCAGTATAGCAGTACGTGGCCATTTTGCATCTACACCTGCTATAGCAGCCAGCGCTTCGTTGCTTGCCTTTACTTCTGCAACAGGTAACTCTTCGCTCCAGTGTGTTTTCAGGTATTCGGCCTTACCCACGCCGGTACGACTATGCAGCAGCGCATCCAGACAAGCGGCGGTATCATTGCCTATGGCAGTGATGATACCTGTGTTTACTATATATGCAGCCTGTTTCATTATCCTTTATATGATTGCAGCATCGTATCTGCTGAAAATTTTAGTTGCCCGTTTTCTTTAGTCACCCAATACATACACACATCATGATTATCTGCTGTGGCATCTACCCATCCGCAAAGGCAGGCATCCATACCGCGGTTTTGCAACAGATCGTTCACCCAAAATTCCATTTCTTTTACATCAAAGCCATTGGTTACCAAACAAGCCTGTTCGCCTTTAAAGCCATGCCTGATGCATATTTCGCCAAGCATGATGTTTGGAAGCGTATATACAAACAATGCAGGGCTTGCAATTGTTGCCACCGTCTCGTTGTATTTTTTATCTACATCCAGGCATCCGTGATTGGTTTGCAGCACCAGTGCAATCTTTGTTTTATCCATACCATCATACACAAAACCATCATCCTGCTTCAGTATAGTTTCTGCACCCAACCAAGCCCATTTACTTATCAAATCCATTTTGAAGAATTTGGGATAGCTATATTGCAGTGCGCGATAAACGGCTTCGGGTGCGTTGCTGTCTGCAGGTTCATTAAACGACAATAAAGGACTTGCGTCCTTTATCACCGATTGTTTATTGATATGTACCCGGTTACGGATAGATGCTTGCAATGTATATTAGTTTATGATGTTAGTTTGGTTGTTTCCAGATAGCGCGATAGTGTACGTACATTTTTCTCGTGGTTTTTTACAAACGGGTTTGTATCGTCCCACACATAACCTGCCAGTACAGAGCAAATTTGTGCCATTATTTCCTGATTGCGATTTTCGGCAAAGAAGATATTGAAGAGCGAACCATCGTACCACGCATTTACATACGTTCGGAATACATCTACACCTTGCATCATCTTCTTCATATACCCGTTCTCCCAATCAAGCTCCTCGCCTTTGAAGTGGCGGACCACCATATTGGCAGCCAACTGCGCAGATACAGAAGCCAACGTAACACCCGATGAGAATATCGGGTCGAGGAATTCTGTAACATTGCCAGTCAGGACAAAACCTTTACCGTAGAATGTATCTGTAGTAGCACTCCAGCTTTGCAATGTACGTGGCTCCCAAAGCATTTCAGCATCGCCAAAACGTACTGCCAATTCAGGTTGTGCCATTATCAACGCGCGGAATTGTTCTTCAGGATTACCTTTAAATTGTTCAAAGAACTCAGGGTCTCCTACATAACCTACAGAAGTATTACCATTGGCAAATGGTATTACCCATATCCATGTTTTGGTATTGTGAACATAGATAGTAATGCGGTTGGGTTCAAACGCCTCGCTACGCTTAGCATCTGTCATGTGGCAGAAAAGTGTCTTGCGCGGATACTGCGTAGATGGTTTATCAAGACCAAATAAACGAGGTATCACCCTACCATACCCGCTACCATCTATAATAAACTTTGCATTGATGGTATGCTCTGCACCATCTGCTGTTTTTATAGTAGTAACAGAATGGCCGTTATCATCTATCTTAATATCTGTCACTTCTGTTTCGTAGTGAACAGGTATATCCATTTTCACACATTCATCAGCCAATGTCTTGTCAAAATCTGCACGCGGCACTTGCCATGTCCATCGCCATCCGTCTGTGTGTTGTTGTGCGAATGTGAAATCGCAAACTTCACCGTTCATTACAAACTTGGCGCCGTCTTTCTGCTGAAAGCCTTTCGCTTTTACCGCATCCAGAAATTTAGCTTCTTCCAACGCTTCCATACAACGAGGCAAAAGACTTTCGCCGATAACAAAACGTGGGAACACCATTTTTTCTACAATCTGTACAGACAGACCTGCTTGCTTTACGATGGAAGCAGCAATAGTACCGGAAGGGCCGGCACCTATCACTAAAACATCCACTTGCTTTTGAATACTCATAAGGGGGAGAGAGTTAAAAAGTTCGTGTTAAAAATACTATTGCAATACCAAGGGGTTATTATGATTTATATCACTTTTTCTTCAGTTCTAATATAGTGTGGCTAAGCCCAATATCATCATTACTCACTACTATTTCGAAGCCTGCTTTTTCTATCAAACCAATGAATACTTTGCTATCATACATCTGGCTATTGCCATTTGCCATAGTTGTAAAATACAATGATGTCATTTGCAAACTAAGTGCCGAAGCCTCGAAGCGTTGTCTGTCCCAGAAAGTTTCATTAATGAAAACACGACCATTCTCATCAAGCGCCTGATGGCATTTTTCAAGAATAGTAACTATTTCATCGTCAGAGAAGCAGTCAAGGAACTGGCTCATCCAAATGATATCATAACCTGTCGGCAATACGGTTTCTTTGCTCAGCATATTCCTTTCAAAATACTGAACACGATTACCGTAGCCTGCATCTTCAATATTTTGTTTGGCTACATTCAGTTGAACCTGTAGGTCTACAAGCCCTACCTCTACATCTTTGTTATAGTCCAAGCATGCCAAGGTAAACTTGCCCGTATTAGCACCAATATCCATTACCTTCTTGGGATTGCTTGCGAAAACCAATGGCAAGGCTTCGGGGAATGCATTATCTGAATAATAATGGTCGAAATTGAACCAGCTTGTTTTTGCAGGTTCAGGCAGGAATGGTAATCCCTGATAAATAGTTGTCCAGTCGCCCAGATGCCTTAATCCGTTTGGTTTACCTTCTTCTATAGATGATTTCAAATCCTGTGCACCATCATAGCACACATCACGCATAAAATCTGCATTGACACGTGTCATCTGGTCATTCAGGAAAAAGTGTCCGGCTTTAGACAGCGTAAAATTATCACCCTTCCTTAGTACCAAGCCTATACCTAAGCCAGCTTCCAATAATATACGGATGCCATAACGGCTCATTTTTACTTTTGTAGCAATATCATCTATTGTAATACCACCTGTGCGAGCGTTCTGCACAACATCCAATATACCGCTGTCTCTCAGTATCATAGATGCCTGAAAGATGTAAGGTGCAAAGGCTATAAACTGTGCATGAGAGATTGCTTGCAATGCTGATTGCTTTTCCGTTTCAAACATCGCAGGCTTTTTTGTTGGGGTTTGTGACATATCTTATAAAATAGTTCGGGTATCAAAAATACAGAAGATATGCGGGTTTTCAGAGAGACAGATAATACAAACCAATTATATGAAAACAAAAAAGGGCGCATAATGCGCCCTTAACCAATCTACTATTCTTATGCCAGTCTATTAATAATCTTAATCTTTCAGTGATGCTGCAGTTTTTTCTCTCCAGCGTTTCAGGCTGTCTTTCATACGGAAACTGAGCAACATCATTACAGGAACAATAATCAGTGTCAGGAAGGTTGCGAAGCTAAGACCATAAATCATAGTCCATGCCAATGGTCCCCAGAATGCCACACTATCACCACCAAAGTAGATATGCGGGTTCAGCGTACTAAAGAATGCTGCAAAGTCTATATTCAGACCGACACCCAATGGTATCAGACCCAAAATGGCTGCTGTTGCTGTCAATAATACAGGCGTCATACGTGTACGGCCAGCTTCTACTATCGCATCATAAGGTTCCATACCTTCTTTCAGCATCAGATCCATAAACTCTACCAACAGGATACCGTTACGTACCACAATACCAGCCAATGCTATGATACCTATACCACTCATTACGATTGAAAAATCGTTTTTGAAGATACCTGTACCCAGGAATACACCAAAAATACTGAACACAATCTCCGTCATAATGATGACCGTACGGCTGAATGAATTGAACTGAATAATCAGAATCAGGAATATCATAGCAATTGATATCAACATCGCATTGCCAAGGAAACCCATTGTTTCTGCTTGCTCTTCCTGCTGGCCACCCATTTTGATGAGTATGCCCGAAGGTGCCTGGAAATTGTTCAGTTCGCGTTGTACTGAAGCTACTACTTCGTTTTCGTTAAAGCCTGTAATAACGTTTGATGACAATGAGATGATACGTTTCTGGTCTTTGCGTTTGATGCCGCCGTATGTATTACCATATTTTATATCGGCAAATGCACTTACCGGTACCTGACGTATCTGACCACCCATACCCATATCACGGAATATCATTGGCATATTTCTTACCGCATCAATATCCTCACGTTGTTCTTTCTTCAAGCGCAGTGTTATAGGATAGTCATCATTCGCATCGCGGAAACGAGATATTTCTTTACCAAACACAGCAGTACGCAGATTCATTACCACTTGTCCTGTAGATATGCCTTCACTGTTCATGCGTTCACGGTCCAAATCGAAAACTATCTCAGGTTTATCACTTTGGAAATCGCTACGCAATTCCTCAACACCCGGTATCTGTTTTTTAGACAGGTATTTTTTCAGTTTTTCAGAAGTAACAATCAGAGAGTCCAGATTTTCACCTTTAATCTCTATCAATACCGGTTTAGGCAATGGCGGACCACCTTGTTCTTTATCCACTGTCACTTCAGCACCTGGTACACCTTTTACAGCAGTACGTATGCGCTCCAAATAGTCGGCAGTAGATTTACCATGCCTGTCTGCAAATTTTACAAATGCCACTGTTATTCTGCCCTTATTAGGGAAGGTACCTACTTCACCGCTTGTAGGGTCTACAGCACCTACTGTTACGTTGGCAATTACAGATTTCACAATAGGGTTCTTTTTACCTTTTGCATAGTCTATATCCAATGCTTTGTTTACACGTTCTTCCAATTGCATTAATACCTGATTGGTATATGCCTGGTCTGTACCAACAGGCATATTAAGGTATACGTAAGCAAAGTTTGGTTCTCCACTAGGGAAGAATACAACTTTAGGACTGCGAATACCCATCAACACTACAGAGAATATTAATATAGCAGTTGTGATACCCATCGTCTTCCAAGGATGAGCTAAGGCAGTTTTCAACCATTTAGTATACCAATTCTGGAATGCAGGCCAAGTTTTGTTTTGGAAACTATGTATCCATTTTTNNAAATTTCTCAAGCAATACAAACAGATACAGGAAGATGATGAAATTGGCAATACCCCAAGACTGTGCCATATAGAATATAGCAGCAACTGCCAGGAATATTATCATGACAACTTTATCTTTCTTCCCCCATTTGCGTTTGCCATCATCATTAGGATGATGCGGCTTCATGAAGTCTACTGCAAATACCGGGTTGATAATATATGCTACCAGCAGTGATGCTAGTAGTGTAATAATCAATGTAACAGGCAGGAAGAACATGAATGAACCAATAACACCTTTCCAGAATGCCAGCGGAATAAATGGCATCAAGGTAGTGATGGTACCTGACAATACCGGCAGAAAGATTTCGCTAGTAGCAAGCTTGGCTGCTTTTTTAATATCCATCTTACCATTATCGTATATCCTGTGTGTATTCTCTATCACTACAATGGCATCATCCACAACAATACCTAGCGCCAGCAGGAATGAGAACAGCACAATCATATTCAGCGTGAAGTCTATTGTAGGCATTACCATAAAGGCAATGGCACAAGACAATGGTACTGACATAGCGACAAACAAGGCATTAGTAACACCCATGAAGAACATGAGGATAACAGTAACCAGTATGAAGCCGATAATGATAGTATTAATCAAATCTTCCAACGTGTGGCGTGTCTGATCGGACTGGTCGCCAGTGATTACGATGTCCAGATCTTTAGGTAGCTCGCTTGCCTTCATTTCCTCTACCAGCTTCATAATATTATCTGAAGCCTCAATCAGGTTTTCACCTTTTGCCTTGATGATGTTAAGTGTAATTACATTTTTGTTATCAAGACGCGCGTAGCTTTCCTGCTCTTCAAAATTATCTACTACATCAGCAATATCTTTCAGATACAATGCTTTACCATATTGGTTCTTCACAATCAGATTCCCAATCTGCTCTGCACTCTTAAATTCATTTCTGATAGTCAGAATCCTTTTCTGGTTATTCATTGACACCTGTCCGGGCGTGGATGTGATGTTTTCATATGCAACTGCATTTTCTATATCGCGAAACGTAAACCCTGCAGCCGTCATACGGTACATGTCTACATTTATCTGTATTTCTCTATCAAGCGCACCAACCATATCTACACGCTTGATTTGCTTCATCTCTTCAATATTATCCTTCACACGATCTGCATATTTTTTCAGCCTGTTCAGATCATAGTTACCGGAGATATTTACATACAGAATA
>DGQM01000008.1 GCA_002389765.1 Bacteroidetes bacterium UBA4414
TTAAATGTAGACCCTGCTAAATATCCCCTGATATTCGATTTGATTAATCCTGTTGGTGCCGGAGAGGTTTCTTACAGGTATAGTGTGCAAGGGGAAGAAAATACGTGGACCGATTTGAATGCGAATGAATGGTATCCGGTTGGTTTGTTGCCGGGTGTTTATAATAAAGTATATCTGCAGGCGTATGACGATGGCTGGCAAAGTGATGTATTTGTGCTGTATGTGTATGTAGAGCCATTATGGTGGCAAACAGGTATAGGTAAGGGGGTAGTGGCAGGTGCTATTTTATTTGTACTCGCATTGATTGTGGTGGTTGTGTATGTTATTACAAAACGTGTAGCAAACAGAGCCAATGCAAGGAAAAATCTACAGACAGAATTGAAAAATCTGCGCACAGAGATAGAATTGAAATCTATACATGCGCAAATAAATCCGCATTTTATATTTAATACACTCAGTACAGGGCTTTACTTTATTAAGAAAAAGCAATTTGAAGATGCGTACGATCATATCTCGGCATTTTCAGAGTTGCTAAGGAATTATATTAAGTCATCCAGAGATAAATACATATCTCTTAATGAAGAGGTGGAGAATTTAAGGAAATATGTGCTGTTGCAACAAGCAAGGTTCGAGAATCTCTTCGACTTTGTTGTGGACATAGCAGAAGGCATCAACCCGTATACTGAAAAAATACCGGCCCTACTATTGCAGCCTCTAATTGAAAATGCTATTAATCACGGGCTTTTCCATACCGGTAGTACCGGCGGTAGGCTGCTATTAAGTTTTTCAAAATCGGCGACTGATATCTTGGTTTGTGTTATTGATGATAATGGGGTAGGCAGGGAGCGTTCTAAAGACATTAAATCTGATACAAAACACAAAACACAGTCTTACGGGACTGATTTGATAAAAGAATTGATTGAAACATTTAACAGATACGAGCCGGTTAATATCACGATTGAGTATGTAGATAAACAACTGCCTGAAACAGGTACTACTGTTGTGCTTACCATCCAATCGCTTGCATGACAGATCTGTTTGTTAATGTCTGTTTTTGTATAGTGACATGCGCATCTGTGCCATAATAGCCAAACCATTAAAGTCGGCATTGGAATAAGGGTAGGTACGTTTGAAGTCGTATCTGGTTGCATAAAGCTCTGTATACCTAGCTATGCTTAGGCCTGCAGCAAATTGTCTGGAAAATTGTTTGGTAGCATTGAGTTCAAAATAATAATAGGCCGAAGTGCCATAGCTGTTAGAGTTGTCAAAGCGCAATCCACCGCCGCCATATAGTGCAAGCCTTAGCTTTTTGTCTGCACCGGGCTTGGTTACATAGTGTATTCCTGTGTTGAATGTGCTATGAGCTCCATTGCCTGAATACTTTCCAAAGCTATCTACAGAACTGAATGACATGTAGCCAAGCCTGCATCCGAATGATGCGAATGTATGCCTGATGCCTCGGTCTATCATAGCATCTATGCCGCCCTGAAAGACAAAGCCGGGTTTTGCATGGTCTATATATTTAGCCTGTGTGTTACTGCTTGCATTGATAGGAGATAATAATAGCAAGCCGCCATCCAACATAATGTCCATGTATATCTTACCGATTTTTCTGCCTTTTGATGCCCAATGCTGTTTTTCGTTATTTATTCTTTCTTTCTCTTTTGCAATTGTTCTTTCTTTAGCCTCTTGGTGTTTTTCAATCCTTCTGTCAAAGCGTTTTTTGGCTTCTGGTTTCAGGTCTATTGGCGATGGCAGCATCAGGCGAATGTCTCCCTGTAAGGTGTATAAGGAATATTGATTGTAATGATCTCCTAGTGTATTTACATTTCCCAATGATCCGAATATCTTAGTGGCTTTGCATCCAATGCTAAGTCGGTTATTCAGCATCAGTGAAACAGAAGCTGCTGCATATCCTCTTATTAGCTCTGTAGTATTGCTACCATAGCCTAGATTAGTAGCAACTAGTGGCCCTGCATATAATGAAAGGCGTAGTGCCGTATTGCCTTTGTATGGCAATTTATAATGTGCACCAATGGGTAGTGCAAACATCAGCCACTGGTAGTGCGTATTTGTCTTTATTGTATCGCGATATGGGGGATAATATACAGTTCTGTCATATTCCTCGTAGCTATTGAGGTTGTGGCTAAGTAAATGTAGACCGTACGATGCGCTGAGTGGTTTTACAAACTTATTTCCCAGAATGTCAATATTCATTCCGAAGGAGCTTTTGCTATATGTATTCCATCGGGTAGTTTTTTGTGTATTGACAGCAATACCCATTATTCCCCCGCTTATGCCCATCTCTGCACGTGGTTGCGCATAGCCGCAGATAGCTGAGAAGATTAGCAGGCTGGTATAGATGTGTTTCATAATTGTTGGTTGCTTCAGTACAGTATATTGCTACAACCAAGTACTGTGCCAAAATTGTTACGCAGCTTTCCCAAGTGTTATTCTGGTTGCGTAGTCTTTAAAGAATGTCTGGAAGAAATACCTGAAACAGTCGAAAAGATCCATCTTATAGATATGCCTGTCCTTTTTCAGTGCGCCGGGCACTTCGCTGTCTTCATCTACCATTGCCATCGTACAGTCTCTTATTAACAGTGGACATTTGGTTTCTGATATACAGATATTCGGGTACTGAAATAGTAAAGTGTTAATCAGCGCACGGCTATCGTTGTGCGTCAGGTTGCGGCTGTTCAATATGGCCTGTCTGCAGTTCAGGTTCAGCATGCTGCGTATCATGGTATAGTAGCTGTCGTTTTTGCCTTCAAAGCCGACATCGCCATGATTGCCACTGGCATCGCCCGTTATATATATGGTATGGCCTTTGTATTTGGCGTATATCTGTTTGCAGAGTTCGGGTAGTTGGTCTTTTACGCTGAATTCGTCAATGAAATGAATAAAGCTATTGGCTTGTCCTTTGTTAGGGCTCATTTGCGCTACGAGACAGGTAAGTGGATTCCGGTTGAAGTCGAACGACAGATATACAGGGAAAGATGGCATGACGTCTATCTCCTTTTTTACATGGCGTTGTTTATCGAAAGCAAATAGCCAAGGGGCATTGTTTTCACGGATACCCCATTCTCCCAGTGCATAGATGCGATACTGATTTTCGTTGTATTGTTTCAGCAGTTCTATCTGTTTGCGGTCTGCTTCTGTAAGGTGTGGATTGTCTTTGTAGGTACTGTGTATTTTTACACAGTCTTCCTCCATATCCTCACGGTCGAAGAAGTGTTTTTTGAGCCAGTGCTCTTCGTGCATGGGGTTGAATACAAGGGTTATCTGAATGTTTTCCCTGCCGCGCGCACGGCGGTTCAGTTCCAGAAAATCTTCAAACTCCAGTTCTGCGGCTTCTTCAACCAATATGCGTTCCAGCCCTTCAAAGCTTTTTAGCTTGTCGGGGTCGTCCAGCCCGCGAAAAATGATTTGCGAACCGTTTTCGTGTTTCAATGTGCGGTCGCTTTTGTTTTCCGTGAATTTTTCTGCAAGCCCCATTTCTTCTATTCGCGAACGGAAGCCAGGGATGACGCTATCGCGTAGCGTATTGGCTACTTTGCGTATTACCAATGTTTTTACTTTGCGGGTATCTGCTATAGATACTTCTTTTTGGATAGAACTGAAGCTTTTGCCACTTGCAGTGCCGCCATAGCTGAGTACGAAACGTTTGTCTGCGGCCATCAGGCGCTCATATAGGGTAGTGTAGGTCATGGTGATTATATACTTGTATGCAAAAATACAACAAAAAGTAGTTTTTGCAAAAGTATATAAATGTCAAAAGAGCGCACGAAAGCGCTCCTTATCCTTCTACTCTATATGTAACGATTTTAGAATTGTGTCACTGTATACATAATTGCTGCTGTATATAGCCCGCCGGGGTAGTTGTAGCCCGGTGTGGCTTTGTACTGCACAGCAAACGTTTGGTTTGCACCACGGTTGCCGTTTTGGATGATAGGAGACTGGTTGGTACCTTGTACAGGTTGATATTGTGTGTGTCCACCGGCAATATTACCTGTAGTGTTATTCTGCACCACTTTCAGCTCCAGTACATCTGCTACCTTCATGGCAGGCGATGTAGTTGCCGTACCACTGTAGGTAAAATATTCGTCTACTGCCTGTGCTTTTACATCGAATCCATCAGTACTGTTAATGGAAACTGTATAAAGCGGGCTCTCTACACCTTGGCTCAATGTAGCTGCTGTTGTTAGCGGCATTGATACCGTTCCGTTACTTCCCTGTCCGTTGAACTGTGATATCTGCACCACGTTTGCCAGTGCAAGGGATACTTTTTGAGAACCACCTGCTGAGGCTGTTTGGGCAAATATTGTTGTCGTTTTCAGGAGGGTTGCGGTGAGGATGATAAATAAAGCGATGATGTTTTTGTTCATGTAATGTGGTTGGTGTTGGTAGTGCAAATATGCATTTGAATACCCCCCGTTAGCAAATTATTTACCAGTCGTTAACAACCGATTTACAAGTCGTTAACGAGCCGTTAACAAATTACGATAAAAACAACAAAAAAGGAGCGCAACGAAAGCGCTCCTTGATTACCCATTAATTAGTACTATATGAAAAATCTTAATCTTGTGTTGCTGTGTATGTTATGGTTGTAGTATATGTACCTGCGGGATAGCTAAAGCCCGGTGTTGCACGGTATTTTACAGAAAAGGTCTGATTGGCACCATTATCACAATCATTAAGAATGCGCTTATCATTATCGCCTTCTATGTGCTTAAATTGGTGGTAACCGCCGTTTATTTGCCCGCCTGTATTGTTAGATGTTATCATCATATCCAGTACATCCTTTACGCGCATTTGTGGCGCCGGAGAGGTAGTTCCTGTATAATCGAAATAGTCGTCGGATGCTTCCATTTCTACGTCAAATTTCCTGTTGCTGCGTACGCGTATCTGGTAGTCGCTGCTCTGTACGCCGTTTGCATAGTCATTAACGGTGCTGAAGTTCAGGTTTACTATAGACCCTGTGCTGTTGCCTGTAGCTACAAAGCTTATTTCTATAGCATTGGTAAGCTGCAGGTTAGTTGTCTGCGATGCCGAACTACCTGCATTTTGTGCAAATGCTGCAGTGCTGCATAAGAGCGTTATTAATATGGCGGTTATCTTTTTCATTATGTTTTGTTCGTACGTCGTTTGCTTGTTTGTTACTCAAATGTATCACTGGTTCTAGTGGTTAACACAATATTTGAGTACGGTTAACGCTCATTTTGCAATCGGTTAACGGTTAATTAACGAGTAGGCAGCTAAACGCCTGATCTTCAACAGGTATAAAAAAACCACAGCATTTGCTGTGGTTATGTTGTTGCATGGATGATATGTGTTTATGGATATATACTATGCCTTCGGCTGTGTTGCTCGGGAGGCATCAGTTGTTTTATCTTCCTGATAAAGGATAAAATTATAAAGCTAGTTAGCATGTTGTTGGTCTTTGCCTGTTTTAGTTTAATAAAAGCAACCTTACGGGGTTGCTTTTATTGGTTCTTTTTCAGCCTTACAGGGCTGTTTTCAATGCTGTTGGAGTTTTCTCTTCTTTTTCACAACCCTACAGGGGCTGCGCTGTATCCTCGGCTAAAATGGTGGTATTACGGTACCGCCCATGTCCTTTCTTGTTGCTGCCGGCCTTACGGGGCTGGTCTTTTAATGCTTGCCAACCTTACGGGATTGGTCTTTTGTGTTTGCCTGCTTTACGGAGCAGGTCTTGGTTTCTTTTTTGCCGGCCTTACGGGGCTGGTCTTTTTTGTTTGCCAACCTTACGGGGTTGGACTTTTTATGTTTGCCTGCTTTACGGAGCGGGTCTTTTGTTTTCGGTTTGAATGTGGTTTGTAGATGAGTTTGTTTTGTTTGTCTGTTTGATGATACAAAGATGGTGTGTTGCAATAGCTTATGCGAAATATTTACCCGTGGTTAACACGGGCTTTGCAATCGGTTAACGAGCGCTTAACAAATTAAAATGACACTAAACGAAGCAGAAATTGATTGTGGTCAATGGATAATTGCATGTGTTTTGTTTAGCTTCGCAGCGCCTTACCAAACAATACAATAATATCATCTATGCCTAACACTAATTTTCCGTACAAAGCAGAAGACTTAAGTGCATTTGCAGTTACATTCGGCACATTCATCATTTCATTGAAGAACGGACAGATTGTACATCATGAGCCTAAGGACGAAGAAAGTTTTCGTCATTGGTTATTAGAAAACAATGTGAGATATCTTTCTTACAACAATTAATACTACTCTTTTACAAATTTTCCACCCGCCATTTGCAATGCATCACCATTGCAGATGGCGTAGTTGTATATGCCTGATGGTAAGTTTCCTAATAAGCACTTTACACGTTACATTTGCCCTATGCCTGCTGCGGTATTGAAAGACTACTATAAAACATTGGAGCTGCTGCCAACCGCCACCTTGGATGAGGTGAAGAAGGCATATCGTACGCTGGCATTCAAGTACCACCCCGATACCAACCCGGATAATAGTTTTGCACATAATCATTTTCTGGAGATACAAGAGGCGTATAGTGTCCTGAGCCACGAACAGAAGCGTAGGAAGTATGACGAAGAGCGCTGGCTGAATGGTATGGCCAACAGGGCTAAAGAACAAGTCGTCATATCGCCCGCTTGGATACTTGCCGAAGCACAGAAACTGCAAAAGCATATGGCCACGGTAGATACTTATCGTATGAGCCACAGTTCGCTATATGATTATGTAATGCTGCTACTTGAAGATGGGCATATGGCTATGCTCAGGAATAATGTAGACGAGAACCCGGCAATAGTGCAAGCAGTACTCAATAGCACGAGACATTTGAAACATCAATACATGCAACCTATAGCCGACAGGATAGCGTTGCTGGTACCTGCCGATAATGATTTGCTTACAGCCATATACAAGCAATCGCAACGTAGCTACCTGATGGCACTGTGGGAGAAGTATATGCCGCTCTTGATAGTGGTTGTAGCCCTGCTGCTGTGCTTGCTGATGGTGCTGTATTAGTAGGCTTTACGATTTGCGGTATTAATTTTTTGTTGCTTTATATTATTACTTGCTTTTATGGGTTGTAAATACGTATATTTGCTATGTTCAGCGTAGCAATCGATGAATAATCTACCTTCTTCTACGGAAGACATATTTGTAAGAGAGATGATAGTGCACGGCAATAAAGAACGTGCAATAAGGGCTGCTTTTCCCCGAATGGTGCCCGAGTTTATCCCCGCTGCAATTGAGTATATGATGGAAAATCCTGAAATAAGACACAGGATAGATGCTGGTATTCTGTATTTCTACAAAGGTTTGGTTTCGGGTACACTGAAGGCCGAAATGGAACCGGTATCGCTTGCGGAGAAAAGAAATCTGCTACACAAGATTATTTTGCGCAGGCGCAAGCATCCTGCATATGTGCGTACAGAAGAGGGGCTGCGTATGGTTATGGTAAATGCAAGTTCTGAAGAAGTGAATGATGCTGTGCGTATGGAAAGAGAACTAAGATCTCAGCAAATGAGCAGCCAACGAAAATAATTTAGTTTGTTATTTTGATAAATATGCATAATTTTGTGGTCACTAAATCACCCTGATTATCATGTTATCTGAAAACCCTCAGTATAAAGAAGTATTCCATTCTACAGTACACAATCTCCGTTTTTACATGCCGCAAGATGTAGCCAATGGCTACCACATGAGCCGCTATGTAGCAGCTGGTGCGCAGAATATATATGCAGCAGGTGGGGCTACTAAAGAGCTGTTGGGTAGTATTATGGATAAAATGCTGGAGATATGTAACGATGAGAAAAGCCTGAAAACACTGCGTTCTGATATTGCTACACTAGCCAATAATATCAAATATCGCCTTCGCTATCCTGTAGATGAAGATTGCGCCTTGCGTATGGGGGCTATATATACGTTTGTAGAGGGAGAAAATCCTGATGTAACAGAAGACTTTTGGACGAATAAAAAAGTAGCGCTGGCTAAAGGTGATACTACGCAAGGCACTGCACCGGACCCCGCACTGTATGCTTTTTTTTTGAGCATAGGAATACCATACACGCCTGCATGGAGCGAACGGTTGGATATTTTGACCGATACGAGCTATTTCAATCAAAGAAGGGAGCTGCTCAACGGCCTGATGCCACAATCCGCAGCGTAGATGCGCAGGTAGATGACTGGTACGATGGCTTCTGGGATATTGCCATGAAATACTGCGAAGGAGACCTGCAGGCTGCAGAGCACATGATGGATACAAGTGTGTTTATGTTCTATTATCGTATAAAACAAAAAGCTCATTATACTAAATGGCATAATGAGCGGATGCAGGATATAAAAAAAAGTGCTTAGTAGTATTCGTAGCTATACTCTTCCATCATATATTCTTTATAGGCAGAAAAGCCTGTTTCATAGATGCTTGTCAGCTTATTCCCTTTGTCGTCTTTAGTGGTATATATTGCTGTTTCTTTTACGGTATCAATAATGACTATTGGTGGCTGGTTTTCGCGTAGGTTTACCGAAGCACTGCTACCTTCTCCGTAGCTGCGCATTACTTTATAAAACTCAGTGCGTTTAGTGGTAACCGGGTAGAAGGTGTTATTAAGCGTTGTTTCAGTGATGCCTACCAGCTTGCCGGTTGAGTCTGTACGAGAAGCGTACACATAAGTGCTATCGGTATATTGTTGGTTGTTTTGCCATGTACGCTTGCTTTTCAGATATTTCACATCGTTAGCGTATATGATAAGCCCTATACATTTATTCCCATTGTATGTATATTCTGTTCTGGTCATCTCAATCGTATCTGTATATGGTGCGTGTATATTGTCGAACCAGTAGCTGATGCTATTTGCAATATTGCCATTAGGCATAAATCGGGTTATCTCTTTGTTGTATGGGTAGCGTGCAGCTTTTTCGTACTTATTGTCTTTGCCTGTGCGCGCCTCGTATGATTGGGTTATGATGGTCTTGGGGCTACCTGCTATGCCAAGTTCTGCAGCATGGGTGTATGCGCCTTGTCCATAGCAGATGTTGCTTAGTAATACAAGTAAAATAAAGTGTGTGTATTTCATACGAATAATTACAATCTGCTAATAGTATGTGATTTTTGATATTTCTACATTTCTCAAAACATCTTTTTCCATTGGTGATGTAGCGGTAAATAGAACTTTTACAGGGTTTTTGTATTTGTCAGTTTCAAGAATATTATATGTTGTCTTCATTTTCATGCCTGCTACTTCATTACCATTTTCGTCACATGCCTGCCCCTCATTCGAAATCATATTTCCGTTTTTGTCAAAGGAAACATTGTTTATTATAGAAGATTCTTTTCGTTCAGTTTTCGAGTTGTAAATTTCTGTTGTTGTGCTGTGAAAATTGCAGTTTTTGATTTTATTAAAAATGCGCATTTGAATTTTATTGTTTTTACTCATAACAGTGGTATTGTATATAGTGTCATTAATTGTCCCAAATAATACCCTGTTTATAGTATTTCCATCTTTGTCATGATTTATTAGTTGCTTTTCGCCATTTATTACTTCAGCAACAGTTTTCGTATATAAATAATGTTTGTTGCTTTTTACGTTGTATGATTCAGACGAATTGAAAGAGCCATCTTCATTGAATGTAATAGTTTCTATGGTTTCTAATCCACTTGAATCTTGTGGGATATTATCAGGATTTTGATTGTCTTTTAAGGCGTATGTATATTTGGTAATAGTGTGAATATTCCCATGAAGACCTGAATACATTACATCTGTACAGCTTGTCTTTTCTTTAACTGCATCTTTTTTTGTGTTATCTGTATTTGTACAAGATGTCAGTGAAAAACAAGCTATTGTTAGTGCTGCATTGCTAATTATTTTTTTCATAAGTTATAGGTTATTTATAATAAGTGTATGTGTATATTAATGCATCGCATGAATTGCTGAAATGTAGTCGTACTTCAAGCGGATTGTTTTGGTGATCTCTTTTTAGAATGACTTGGTGATCCCCCATTGTGTTGTTATAAAAATAAGTTAGGGTGTCGTTATTTTTACTTGGCGCATATATTGATGTTCGTTCTATAGCAGCATCTTTTCGTTTTCTGTATTCAATTTGCCTGATTTTGCATTGGTTATCAAGTGTGTAGGTATTGTATTGTGTTTCGACAACCGTGTCAGCAAAAGGGGTTTTATAGATAAAGAAGTTCTGATGGGTATATACAGTGTCAGATATCCAGTTTCTTATTGTGCTGTCAGTACTTTCGATGTTTTGCGGTAGTGGCAAGTTGTAATAATTAATGCCGATTGTATGTATAGAGTCATGTATATATAGGTGTTTATTGCCTCCGGCATCAGTTGTTATGGTATAGTTTGTGACTAACCCGTTTGTATCGAAATCTATATCAGTCTGTATGAAGTCTGATGGATCTATTTCGAATCCGGTACAGTCCTTAAGGGAGTATTGTCGTCGTTCTATATGTTTTATTTTACCATGATAGCCTAGTAGTACAACGTCATTGGCAGTGCTACATTTGATAGGTTGCTGTTGGTGTACAGTGTTGTTTTTGCATGATGCAACGACCATGCATATGATGATGATACCTATGTGTTTCATGTGCTTGTGCATTTGTGTAAATATATCGGAAGTTTGTTTAAAAATAAATTTTTCCGAATAAAAATATTTTGTACTTTTGTTGTGGAATTGTTCCTTTCTATTGGCAGACGTGCCATCTTCTAATACGTCATCAGGCAACTGTGCCGCCTGCAAGTGCTTCTTCTTTTTATAATACTATATACCCATCTCTCCTATGGCAGATGTTATTGATGTTGTACACAAAATTACCTATGAGGTAGACGATAAAGCACTGCAAAATGCAGTTAGTGCTATTAATGAGCAAATTACAGAATTGTCACTCCTTTCAAAAACGTTGGCTGTTTATCAAAAACAGTTACAGACGCTTAAGAGTGAAGAGTCGCATCATTTCAAAATGCTTAATTCTCAAATTGAGTCCTTGAACAAGGCAATCGAAAAGAGTACATCAAAAGTTAAGGGGGTATTTGAAGAGATTGGTAGTGGATTGAAAAAAGGTCTGGGTGCTAATCTGGAAGATACTGTTTCAGATTTTACCCAAAAAATACAGCAGCACTTACTGGAAATGAAAATGCCTGTGACTGACAATATTACGAGTTTTGAAGAGCTTGGTAATGTTATTGAAAATCTGGGTAAGAGTGCTGCACCTGTAGCAGTTTCAGGGCTTGGGGCGCTAACAGCAGGTGTTTTTAGCTTTGCTAATGTAGCACCCGTAGTAATTTCATTATTAACAACAATTGTAGGTAAGTTTTTAGAAACGGAGGACGCTACATTAAAATACAAGAAGGCTTTAGAAGCTGCAGGAGAAGAAGGTGGACGTATTGGTGATGCTTCCTCGGGAGAAATTGCAAACCTATTAGTGCTGAGGGGCAGAATACAGGATGTGACTGTAGCATATGGTGATAGAGTGAGTGCTGTTAACGAGCTTTTGAGCCAATACCCTGATTATTTTGAAAAACTAAGCAAAGAAGAAATATTAGCGGGCAAAGTTGGCGATGCCTATGAAAGAATTGTAACTAATATATTAAATAACGCAAGGTTGCAAGTGTTCAACGAAAATTTGAAAGAGAGCCTGCGTTCGCTGGAGAAAGCAAAAAAAGAGGTTGAGTTTTTAAAAAGTATTAAAGACAAGGACAATGCTGTGAATCTTAAAAACTCATTTCTGGGATCTACTCCGCAATATCTTGAGGAAAACGACAAGTTTATTGATAGAGATTTACACAAAAAGGTACTAGCTTATAACAAGCTTGCTTTAAAAGTTGATGAAGATACTCGTGATATTCTTGCTGTTCAAAAAGAAATTGACAAAACTAAGCCAAAGCCAGCTAAGGGTGGTAATAGTAGTTCGGGAGGCAGGGTTGTAAAAACAGAGAAGACTGGTGCGTTGCCTAAAATCGGAACTGTTGACGTCCCGGTAGATAGTGAAGCAGATGAGCTAATGGCTAAAGACCTTGCAAAAAATGTAGCAACGAATGATGCATCTGATAATCTTGAAGAACGAATTTCCGCCATCAATACTATGGAATTGTGGCAAAATACAGAGGCAGAGAAAGCATACGCCAATGGGTTAAAAACCTATGAAGAATATGAAAAGCAGAAACTGGAGATAAAACAACGTTTTGCTAAAGAAAGACTGAAAGAAGAAATAGCTAATCTAAAAGGACTAGTTGAAAACAAAGATATTCCCGAGGCTGATAAAGAAGCGTACAGACAAAAGCTGGGTGCTGCCGAACTGGAGCTTGTGCAAACAACCAATGCAGAAAAACACAATAAAGAAGTTGAAGATAAAAAAGCCAAGGACGATGCAGAAACCAAGCGTCAGGCACGCATAAAGGAAACGGTAGCTGCGTATCAAAATCTGGCAGCAGAGGCAGTGAAAGCAATTAACACTATTTACGATGCTCAAATAAAATCGTTGGACAACGAGATAAAGGTGCGTGAAAGGCGTGTAGAGCAAGCCAAGAAACTTGCGGAAAGAGGTAATGCCGAAGTGTTAAAAATGGAAGAAGAGCGTTTGGCAGAGGCGCAAAAGAAGAAAGAAGCTTATGCTAAGAAAGAAGCTATACTGAATGCTGCCTTAGCTTTTTCCAATTCGTTGGTAGCAGTAACAGGTGCCGTTGCCAATGCTGTAAAAGGAGATCCGTATACGGTAGCCGCCCGTGTTGCCGCGGCTATTGCAGCTGTTCTTGCAGCATTGGGTTCTGGCTACGCATTTGTGCAAAGCTTCAAAAGCGAAGGCGCATTTGCAGATGGTGTAGTTGATTTTCGCGGTAAGGGTGGCCCGAGGGATGATGCCAATTGGGTACGGATAAGCAGTGGAGAAAGTGTTATTACTGCGGAAGGTACGAGGCAAAACAGACAATTGCTTGAGGCAATTAATAGTGGTGCAAAATTACAGTTCTTCAATCCCGCACTAGCCTATACAACGCCCGTTTTTGCAAGCCCCGGTAATTCGGCACAAAACTATGCATCGCAAAATGATTTGCGGAATGTTGAGACTAAGTTGGATGGCGTAATAACTGCAATTGAAGATAATAGGATGAAGCAAAATATCTTTTTTGATGAGCATGGGGTAGGCTTGATGACCGAACGAGCGATGCGAAAAGACAGAAGACGCTGGAAGTAGTGTAGTTGACGACCAATAATATTTTATCACCAAATACCTGAACCTTGATACTGAAGATTTTTATTAAGCAAACCGGCACGTATAATGCCGCCGGTACTCAAATTTATTTTGACGGTGCCAATCCATACGATTTAAAATTGTTTACAGGTGTAGTGCCCACACATCGTCAATGGCCATCTTACGGAAATTATATTGATGTGACCGAAAGTATAGGAGATGTATACAAACTGAAACTTACATGGACTGCTGAGCGCGATAATGAAGGCTTTATAACACCGGGAGCTACGCAAAACAAAAAGGGAAGTAGTGGTACGCTGAGCTTTGAAGCAGAAGCATATACACTTCTCAAAAAATGGTTGGTTGATGATGTGAGCGCTCCCCTAAACAGTGTTGATGTGAAGATTGTACACGAAGGCTGTGGCGAGTATGTGGATTACGTCATTAAATCAACTGATTTGCAGTGGTGTGAAAATAGTATTTGCAATTTCGATATTTCCATTAAGCAGAAAGATGAAATATTGAACTGTATAAAAAGTACTTATATCAGCGATAATCATAAGAAGTGGTTTCAGCGCCAGCCGGAGAATAAAAAACATCCGAGATTCAGTTATTGCAATGAACAGCGCCCCAATGGTATATTGGTAATGTTGTGGTGGATGACAGCCGTGGTTACAGTGCCTACTTTGATGGTGCTGATTCCGATAATGTCGGTATTGAACTCTATTTTCTTGGCTATCAATATGCTGATAGGCATTGTGAATACAATCAGAAAAATATTTGGCGGAGGCACAGATGATAAGGTTGATTGGGAGACGATACCTTATTTCGATTTCAAAGCACTGATGAATGCTTACGGTGCTTATTTTGTTGAAAGTGCCGGGTGTGGCAGAGAGCATCCCGCTCCTTTGATACGCGATTATATTACTAATGTTTGCGAAAAGTGTGGTGTACAAGTAAATGCATTATCTGCACCTATCTTTTTTGCAGAAAATCTAACTATAGAAACCGCATCGAAGGGATTGACAACCGTCGGCAATCCGCATTATAATGCATGTTACTTCTATCCCGTAACAGAAAGAGGTATCAGACGCTTTGCTTCGCTGAATGCTTTGAGAGCTATACCTAATAATACAGATTATTACATACCTGACAATGCACCCTTACATACGCTTGATGAGTTTTTGGATGAGTTGAAAGGATTGTACAATGCCGAGTGGCGTGTAACAAATGGCGTGCTTTACTTTCAGCGAAAGGATTGGTTTTTACATGGCGGATATGTATATGATTTTACGGATAACGGTACCGACAGAAATAAGATATTGCAAGGGCTCTGTTTTGAATGGAATGAAGTGAAGTATCCCGCACTTGTAGAAGGTTTGTATGCTGACGACCCTGCGGACACTTGTGGAAATGAAGCTAAAAAACATATGAATGCCTATATGTCTTACGGCTCGGTTGATGAGAATCCGAATTTTGAAGGTACCAGCGATAAGACTGTGATGTATGGTGCTACAAAGTTTAGATTTGATGGTGCCAGCGACGACTATATATATGATGCGATGCAGGTTGTAATCAACTCATCATTTCTTACACCTTTCATGGCAGGTACAATGCTCGATTTTGTTGAGCCTGCTTTTGAGGAATTTGCAGACTACGCACTCTTGTTGAAAGACGAAACCTGTACTTTGCCAAAGGTGCTGATTTGGGATGGTGAAAGATATGATAATGCGCGATGTGCCAAAGTGTATAGTACACAAAAAACTGATAATAATGATTCACCTCCCATAAATCAGGTTTACAATAAAACTGCGACACCATGGATAGACAGACACTCTGAACACACTTTTGTAAGAGGTAGTGGATTGACATTGCCACGCAATCAACCTGGTTATTATCTGTTGTCTGATTTTACAGGGGTAAGAAAGAAACGTAAACCTGCGTTGCTTGTTAACTATCCGATGTATTTCGAGCCCTATTATGCCGATACGATGTGGGATTATTTTCACTGGATAGACGATCCAAGATTAAATCCTGCTATGCACCAGAATTGGAATGTTAAAATCGGCCTGTGTTGTGACGATTTGAAGAAATTACAAGTGTTTGATGATGCGCGCAAAATCGTTCTTGGTGAAAAAGTAAAACTCCCATCAGTATACTATAAAGATGGTGTAATAACAGAAATAGAAGTTAGCTACGACCCTACCGATAATTTGGGGCAATACATACAGCTAAAAGGAACAGTATAAATATCTAACAAGTAAACCCTATTAACCATGCTTTGGTTCAGCGATAAAAAAGAATTACAATATTACAATCAATCTCCCGGTGTGCCCTGTTATTGCGAGGAGTTGATTTATCCTGGAGATATGATGTTGCAGGGTAGCATACCCGGTGGTAAAGGCACGGGCAACTACAGTATTGGTTTTGAAGTATGGAGTACGGATGGAAATACCATCTATGAAGTAGCAACATCTTATTTCGATTACTACTTCTTCACCAACCCTGTTAATCAGCTCCACTATTTCACTGCGCGGCTCAAGAGCTTTAGCCCTGCCATGTGTGCACATAAATGCTTCTTGGTGCGTGTTGGTATTACAAATGTAGGGGAGCCAAATAACTACTTGTTTGCCAACTGGACAGAGCGTTGGTGCATTAGCGAGTGTTGTGACACGGCTAGAGGGGTAACCATTTCTCAAGATGGAGTACTAACAAACCCGACAGATGGCGGTGTTGGTACAACAGTACCTGCAGGAAAGGCAAAGCTGAATGATTGTGGTGAGCCGATGATACGATTGATTTCGCAGTTTGATTGCTATGATGCTTTTACCGGGGCATATTATGGTCGCCCTACACATATACTTACAGGCTCGTTTGTGCCTTTTCTGAAGATTACCAGTATGAAGGGGCGTATCGTAAGGCGGCCAAGAGAGATAAAACGAGAGATAAGCTACAACTGCCGTCTGCAACAGTCTGAAAGTACCCAAGAGTATCTGTTAGAAGGGTTTGAATACTTTCCTGTATGGAAGATGGCTGAAATAGAAAACCAACTACATGCTAACCATATATGGGTAGACGACTACGTAAACTATAAGGAATACCAGTTTGCAGGAGGCACTGCTTTTAAGCAAATTCATAAATGTGCCGAATTGTTTAAGCTCGAAACTACATTGCAAGACTGTACACAAAGACAGGTTTTTGGTTGCGGGGATTGTGCTAATGCTGTTAGCTACAACGGAGCTGCTAAAATGTATGCGATACCTGCATCATACGCCGGTGGAGCATTTTATAGCGAGAGTAAACAATTGATTGCAAATGATTATACTGCTCTGCTCGACTATCTACGCGCTCAAAACGGTGTATCTGCAATAAGTGATTCCGATGAGTTTGATGGCTATTACAATGTAATAAGTGTTTTTGCGGAAGGTGTATTGCCATCTTTCTTTTATTATGATGCACCTATTACCCGAAATAGGGTATATGGAAGGGTGGTGAATAGTATAGAGGAATTAGCAAGCCCTGTAGTATGCGCAGTGCCTATAGCTGGTACATTAATGCAAGAAGATATAGAATGTATTGCGCCTGCAAATGGTACAGTTGTAGTTGAAAATGACGAAGCTGTTGAAGCCTTGGTGCGCTCTACAGGTGTATGGACGGTATGGCCTGATGTAAGTAAGGCATTCGTGTCTAAAAATCAGGTAATGCTTGCTGTACATTCATTTACTAATACTATAGTGCAATCACCGGACGAAGACGTGCTTGTAGATTACGAAATAATCGGTATCGTAGATGCTGCTGCAAGGCCACCAATAATGGCTGTACTGACAAATGCCAATAACGACACAATACCGATTGGTGTATATGTGAGCATCGATAATAAAGGTTTGATACGCTATTCAGGTTCGCCTACATCTGCCGATGAAAGCGGTACAACCATCCACCTTGAAAATCTTGTTTATAATATCTAATATAATTTCACCATGACTAAAAAAGTAACCATACCCATCACCAACCACAGTACATCAGGAATATGTACATCATACTACACTGTGGGTTACAAATTGAGCGGAGCAACAAACTATACCATGCTTTCGCCCTTTTATCTGCCCGATATAGAAATAACCAACCTTTTGCCAGGCGTTACTTACAATGTGCGCATCGTGCGCCATTGTTGTGACGGTCTTGAAAGCACACCGTTGTTACTGGATGTTAATACCTAAAAATCTTTATCCCATGCCAAATGCAGTTATCACCGTACCGCAACCCGTACTTACTTCGGGGCAGTTCTTCAAAGTGCGTTACAGACAATTACCTTTCGGAAGCTGGAGCGGATATACGAATAGAAATAATAATCCTTTTACCTTGACGGGATTGAGTGCCAATCAATACGAACTTGAAATTGTATTGGTAAAACCCGACGGCACAGAATGTCCTGCTGTTTATAAAACGTTTACCATTACCGGCGAATATGACTGTGCTAAAGTGAGCTTTACAGCACAAATGGTAAAAGTAGGCAGCATCTATAATCTGGTAGTACAATACACAAAAAATGCAGGCTATATAGATCCGCCTTGCGGATGGCGCATTGTATATACGCAGAATAGTACTACAAATACCTATGCTGTTGCAGCTTTATCAGGTACTACTGGTAGCTTTAAGATTCCATTGCTGAATAATAATGGTGTACTGGCACGTATATACTCAGATATGTGCAGCGATAAAATAAAGATGTGTTACGAAGCAGATGTTGCAAAACCATCTGAGCCATGTACGGGTATGACACTTGTTAGTGCTGCGATGACAAAAAATGTATCTACCAATACATTCTACATTACGCTGAATATTACGCAGTCTGCACCACCAACTACAATTCCTATGGTTTATTATAAGCAAACCAATACTGTAAATACAGGTAAACAGGATGAGTTGTTATTCAATCCTACTATTTCTGCAACTGCTACATCTGTTGTGTTCAAGGTGAGTCCTAATGCTGATGTAAATGCAGAGGTGTTTTTCTACACAGGTTATATCCGAGATGCCTGTGGTAATATTTTTTACTACAATGTAAATTGTAATCGTTTTTAATTTTTGTTTTATTGTTTATTATGTTGTAATTTTGTTTTCAATATTATTTCCTGCCACATAGCCGGTATGCTATTCAAAACATACGTTCAGGTTTTATTCTGCCTTTATAAGAATAGTCTCATTTTTAACCTTTAAACTTTTAATCAAATGGCTTTTTGTCCGGCCGATTGTGCCAACATCACCATTACCACCAATCAGCCCGGTGGTTGCGACCTTAAGGTTCGCAAACGTAATATAGACCGTATCGGCTTTTTCCCTTGTAGTGTAGATTTGCCCGCACCATTTACCTGTGCAGGCTTGCAGGCACTGATAGATGCCAATACACTGACCTTCAGCAGCCCGTTGGCTAATATTGAAGTGCAAGACCCGAATTTTGAAGAATTGCAAATTGCAGACTGCCGCCCGAGCGAACGTATGGCTACCAGCCGCCTTATCACATTTCAAGATAGGATTGCTATTGAAACGGCAGCTATCACTACGCCTACATCTGTGCCTGCAAACCTTTTCTTCGACTACGATTTCTGGAAGGATAAGAAAACCAAACGCGCTATGCTACGCTATATGTTTGTCTTCTGCGATGGTAGCGTAGTAGTGCCTAAAGATGAGAACGGCAAACCAATGGCTGCCGGTCTTGATGTATTCCTGAGCTATGAAAGGCAGGGTAGTGGTGGTAGTTCTTACATCCTCGAAATCAAAAAAGGACAGTTGGAATTCAAAGGTGATCCGTTGGATTTCAATAAACCTGAATTTACCACAGGCAATGAAGTGTTCTATCTGACAGACTGCCCGGGTATTTTATAACAAGTAATATAAGGGTAGGCATTTATTGCGGGCAGCCATGGTGCGCTGCACCCGATACCTTTATACCTGCGCTCCGTAAATGTCTGCCCTGCTTGTTTATTCTGATACAAATAACCAAACCTTATAAGCTACCATGCAACCAAACGAAGTATTAGCCATACTAAACAAAACGGTGAAACTGAGCCGTGAAACAACAGAAACCCTGCAAAGAAAGCGTGATGTGTACTATGGCATCAGCCTGCATACTACAGGAGCTTGCCCTGCATTCAGAGATTTGTCGGGCGGTGGTACTATATATCCGCAAGGCTATTATGGTCCGGAGTATCAACGACTGTTTGATAAACACTTACTGAGCCGCCACCCGAGAGAAAACGATGCAACCCGCAACTGGCGCTTCAGCCAATACCGTCCGCTGACAAAAGCACCTTTTGCGCAGATAACGGAAATAATAACCGGAGCTATTTTTCAGGATTCTAACTACGACCTGAATCTGCAGGATTTGCAGGATGAGCAATATATATGGGGTAATCACTTCAGCGGGTATGATATAGTTGGCTATTTCAGCAATGTGGCTTTTCGTAATATGGTTGAAGACCCGAATGGTGTGTTGGTACGCATACCTGCAAGTGCAGGTTATGAGCAAACGGATGATAAGCTGCAGGTAGATATATGGTTTGTAAATACAAAAGACATTATACTGCATACGCAAGACGACTTTATATTTCTTCGCAATGGCTATGCGTGGTGGGTAGATAAGCAAACTATATGGCGATTCAGCTACAAGCCTGATGAGAAGAAGTATTTTCTATCGCAACAAGATGCGCATGGCTATTATGCGCACATGCTTGGTCGCCTTCCTATTAGTATAGCGGGTGGTGTGTGGAATACACAAGGGTATTATGATAGCTATTACAGCAAAGCAAAAGCCGCTGCTGATGATTTTATAAGTGCATACAGTGCTGCCCAATTGGTAGATAAAGAAGCCTCCCATCCGTTTATAGTTGAGGCAAGTACAGATTGTGCTGATTGCCGTGGCTTGGGGCAGGTGCAACAGGATTGTGACAGCTGCCCGAATGGTGTGGAGTTGGTGTCCTGTGGCAGTTGCCACGGAAGCGGACAGGTAAGCCGCAACCCGGGACAGCATATAATAGTGCCGCAGGATAAACTGAAAGATGGATCACCGATACAGATTGTAAACCCTGATGTAAGCATTAATAGCCACCACAGAGATGTATGCGCGCAGGTAATGGGGCTGATAATAGAAGCCTTGCATTTGCAGAAAACAGAAGAAGCACAGAGCGGAGTAGCAAAGGCAATAGATCAGGAAAGGCTTTATAAGTTTATCAGCAACATTAGTAACCATGTGTTTGATAAACTGATAACAGATACACTGCGCGATATTATTGCCTACCGAAATGCAGGTGCTGTTGCCGGCACGGTACACCCTGTGGAGTATCCGTTCAGGGTATTAAAACCAACACAATTCCGCATTAAAACATCAGCCGATTTGCTGAATGAATATGCAACCGGGAAGCAAGCAGGTATGCCTGTCTTCATACGTAGGCGTATGGCTTTGGATTTTGTGGACAAGCAATACAGCGGCGATGCAATTATGAAGAAGAAGGCACAACTGATTACACAACTGGATAGCCTGAGTGTGCTGAGTATAGATGAGATGACCGCTCTGCGCAATGCAGGTGTGGTAAGCGATGCTGAGTTACAATACAGCAGGAAGCTGCCTGCTGCTATAGATGCGCTAATAAGAGATAATGGAGAGTATTGGTTTTTGAACACACCAAATAACGTGATTGAATTGGGCCTGTTGCAGGTTTAGGTGTTTGTTTTTTTTGTTTCATAGAAAGTGGAAAGAGCGCCTTGTCTAAGGCGCTCTTAATTATTTATTGATTTTTGATACAGTTACTGTATTCTTCCATCATATTGGTGCCGGGACCAGATTCGAAACGCAAGCCCTGCATTTTTTTAATTTGGTCTTCTGTTTTATTGCAGATGGTTTTTGTGTCGTCAGTTGTTTGTCCGCTGGTATGGTAATAACGTACTTTACACTTCCAGCAATATTCTTTGTTTTTATTGCAGCTGGCTGTGAAAATCAACAATGCAGCCAAAGGTATCAGTATTCTCATTGTATCGAAATTTAAAAGCAATATAGTAAATTATTCTATGTTCTACAGTCACTGTTTACAGATATTATCTGCATGAAAATCAACAGAATATTGCCTTGCTCGTTTGTTAGTTGCTTGTTAACCGATTACAAACCTACTGTTAACCTGCCCTTAATATTTCTTTTGTGGCTTTCGTTGCCCCCATATTTGCATCATCAAACAAACAAACTACAGCGCAGCCCCGTAAGGCAGCCATAAACAAAACAAACATGCCCGCCCCGTAAGGCAGGTAGCAAACAAAAAAGAAACAAGAATTTAAAACACACCAAATCATGGCAACACAACACAACGCAGTAGCGGTATTGATACCCGGAGCCGAAAAATCGGCAGTTGCGACAGCCTCTGAGAAATATGATATACACGTAGTAAATGAAGAAGTGTATAGCCTGCAGCGTGATTATGAGCGCTACTTCAAGCCATCAAGACATATTTTCCATAAAGAAGATGTAAACCTGCTTTTTGTATTTGCTGATGGCAGTGCACAGCTAGTAGAGGATGTCGTGAGCTTGAAAGGTGTATTGAATAAAGTAAAGCAAATGTTGGGTATGCAGGCTGCTTAATAGTACCACAATCGATAGATGCTTTTACTAACTGCATGCTAATGCTTTGTAAATAAGCTGTTAAGCAGGCACTAATATTTGGAAATCGTATAAGTCACATATTATATTCGTTCTTTAAGCTGTTTTCGCACAGCCTGAAGTACAAAACACACAAAACCGTACCTGACACTACGGTTCAAAACAAAAACAATAAAAAACACACAAAATGAACGCATTAAAGAATGCCGTTGCGATATTATTTCCCGGCGTAAACACTACAGACATTCAAGTTGCTGCATCTGTTCACGAAGCTAATATCCTGGTAAGGGAGCCATATAACGAACAGAAGGATTACACTAAGTTTTTCAAACGTTCGAAGCGTGTTATTACTACAGATAGTATGAACTTGTTGTTCATCTTCTCTGATGGTGAATCGCTTATGGTAAAAGACGCCAATACACTGAAGAAAGCACTAAAGCGTGTTGCGGTAGCAGCGGGCGCATTTGCCTAAGCTACAATAGCGTTCAGTGTTTAATAATATACTGCAATGGTCTGCAGTTAGTACCCTTATGGTTATCCATAAGGGTATGACCAATTGTATTATGCTTTGTTGGGTAGTGTAATAGTAAATGTACTGCCTTTGCCAGGCGTACTGCTAACAACGATATCGCCACCATTCTTTTTGATGAACTCGTAGCACAATTGAAGGCCAAGCCCTGTGCCTTTTTCGCCACCCGTACCACGTGTACTGTTCAAGGTTAGTTCGCAGAATAGTTTGCTGAGCTGCTCATCTGTCATACCAACTCCCGTATCCGTAAATGATACTTGTGTGGTGTTTCCGCTTGTGTACCCGCTTATGGTTATGCTGCCGCCATCGGGGGTGAACTTAATAGCATTTGATACCAGATTCCTGAATACAATATCAATCTGATTAGCATCGCCGTAAGCTGTTAGCTCTTCAGGTATGTTGTGTGTAAGTGTAATGCTTTTTTGTAATGCTGCATCCTTCAGTACGGCAATTGTTTTCAAAGCTTTACGTTTCATGTTCAGCTTTTCAATATCCAGCTTTTGTTCGCCTTTCATGCGGCTCTGTGCCCAGTAGAGCATGTTTTCCAGCAGCAGGCTTACGGATTGCAGTTTATTGTTGAGCTCGTTTTTGTGCATAGAAAACTCGTCCGGCGTCATGAGCTTTTCGTCCAGCATCATCATCGTGCCGGTAAGGGCGTTAACCGGGCTGCGCAAATCGTGAGATAGTACAGAAAAGGTAACATCTTTAAAGTCGTTCAACTCTTTCAGTCTTTCAGCCTGTGTTTCTATTTCCTCTTTCTGTGCCAATATTTCAGCTTGTCTTCTGCGTTCACGTTGTGCATTGCGGAAGAACATCATAGCTATAATGGCCGCCAGCACAATGCCTAAAAACGCGGCAAACAACAGAATATTCTTGTTGTTGGCTTTTGCTATTGCAAGCGCCTTGTCTTTTTCAAGCATTTCAATCTCGCGTTGCTTCTTTTCTATCTCGTAGTTAAAAACCATTTGTTCAGCCTTATTCTTGGCCTCATCGCTGCTCAGGCTGTCGCGGAGCGACTGGTTTATTTTGAAATAGGTGAGCGCATTGGAAAAATCACCGCTATGCTCATAGATGTCTGCCAGCTTGCCGGATATATCTCTTGCCTGTTCTTTAACACCTATTTGCTGCATAATGCCAAGTGCATCTTTCAAGTAGCTGATAGCGCCAGTTGTATTGCCCTGTTTGAATAGTACCTCGCCGATACCTGCTTTACATACACCCACACCTTCGGCATCCTGTAGCTTTTCAGAAATAATCAGCGACTCCTGATAGAGTGCAAGAGCTTTAGAAAGGTCGCCTTTCTTCATATAGGCTTCCGCCATATTGCCTTTCAGCAGGTTTTGCAAATATTCATTCTTTACTTCTGTAGCAATGGTATACGCCTCGTTCAGTGCAATTAATGAAGAGTCATATAGTTTGCGCTCATTGTATATAATAGCATTGGTAGTAAGATTGCCTACTATATGATTCTTAGCATTTGCCGCACGGTTGATTACTAAAGCCCTTCCGTTATAATCGAGTGCGTTGTTATAATCGCCCAGGCGCACGTATACATTAGCAATATTAGAAAGGTCTGTTGCTATATCAATATTGTTCCCTTTTTCTTGTTCCTGTATTTTCAATCCTTGCAAGTAGTATTCGAGCGCACGGGTATAGTTGCCCATCTTATAGTAGATATTGGCAATATTGCTGCGTGATTTGCCGGCTTGCAGATGCTGTTTATAGCGTTCAGCATAGCTGAGAGCACTATCGTTGTTGATTAAAGCCTCACTATATAAACCTTTACGAAATAAAGCACTTGCTATGTTGGAATATACCGGGCTTGCCTCTTTGTACAGCTTGTTTTCGTTGATGATAATAAGCGCCTGTTTCTGCGAAGCGATGGCACTATCATACAGACCGCGTGTAAAAAAAGAAGAACCAAGTTCCGTCAATGCAAGTGCAACACCTCTGTAATATTTATTACCCGATGCAAGTGATAAAGCCCTACGAGCAATATTGTATTGAGAGTCTGAAGAACTGTGGTAGTACGTTTGTGCAAGATGCGTGGTAAGTAATACCTTATTAGTATCACCGTCCTTTAGGGTGGCAATAACTTTCCTGAGGCTGTCTGTATTAGTTTGCGCCTNNACAGCCATAATAACCATTCGGAGTATTTTGCTCATTAACGGGTCTTTCTTGTTTGTGTTTGCCGGTTTGGATATAGGTAGGATAATTCGTTACGATAGAGCTATATAATATTGTAAATATACAACGGATATTTTAATGCTGCTTTGATCTGTTGGCTGAATGATAAATGTCATTAAGCGTATTGATGTTGGTACATCAATGTAGCTGCTATAAGTTGAATATATCTGCCATTTAGCTACAAGTATGATAAAATGCAGATATATACCGGTGGTGTATATGTAAGCAAAAAAACTTTTTTAAAATTATTTTTTGTTATTAAAAAATAGTTTGTACATTTGTACAACAAAACCGAAGTCACCCACTATGAATCTTAAGAAATTCTCTCCTAAGGATGCCCGTATTATAAAAGATAATGAAGGCAAAACACCTGATGAATTACTGACACTGGGCCTTTCGCAGCGCGGATACAGGCGTATGCTGGAGGATAGTGTAGAAGTTGCGCAAACTAACAGCACCCTGCTGCATCCTGTAAGTGTACAGGCCGTTTCGCTAACTCCGGTAGTCATCAATCCTGCAGACATGCCCAAACGCATCAATCTGTACAATAAGAAAAGCGGCAGAACGGTACTGATGGGCTACAAAGCAGCTGCAATGCTGGCCGATAAATATCCTCACGAATTTGAATTGATAGCATAATGGCAAAGAAAAAACCTATAGCCGAACCCGTAGTTGAAGGCATCATCCTAACACCTGTAAGCGTAGAGAAGGTAATTGTAACTACCCAACAGGAAATGCAGATACCGGAAGGATATGTATTGTTGACCGCACTTAATGAAGATGGTACAGACAAACCCGGCAGTGAGTTCTTTTACCCTGCGGGTAAATACCTGAAGTATTACGGAGATACTACAAAATTCAGACTGAAAGCTAAAAACGAAATAACCGAAAACACACACTATGAATATCTCAATAGAACAAGCCAACAAATTATTAGCCGCGCTGGCGGGAAATGTAGCAGTTGTGGCAGATGAGCAACAAGCTGATGTAAATGCTGATACCGATGCGCTGATAGCATCTATTAACGAAAACATTACGACCAGCCTGCGCCCTACGTTGGAAGAGCAAATGAAACCACTGATTGAGGGCAATTATCTGGGCAGGTTTACGGGTACTATGCGTGCTGCCATGTATCGCATCTTCAATATTCCGCGCAAGGAACTGGAAAGCCTGAACATAGAGCAGATGGTAACGAAGTGCAAGCAAATGGTAGATGCACAGATTGCACAAACTGAGTCTGAAAGACAGCAAGCTGCAGAAACCGCCATCAACGGTTATGAGGCGCAGTTGCAACAGATAAAAGATAACTACGAGCAAATGCTGTCTGCAGAGCGCAATAAGCAAACTCAACGGGATATTACCGCCAGGTGTATGTCTTTGCTTGAAAAGCTGCCGCGTAAAGGTGGTGATATTGCTGAGCAGGCAGAGATGCTGCGCTACAAAATGCAATCTGCTTACGATATACGCTATAGTGAAGCCGATAAAAGACTTGAATTTTATAAAGAAGATAAACCCGTTTTTACGGATAATAATCAACCATTGAGCGATGAAAGCTTTGCACGTATGTGGGCAGAAAAAGCCGGCATACTGGTAAACGATACCCGTCATATATCGCCCGCTGATGTAAAGGCAGGACACAGTAGTGGCTATGGTAGTGGTGTCATCATAGCTCAACCCGCGCCCGATAACGCAATGGAAGCCATTGTAGCTTGGGCAGAACAGTAATACCATAGCAGGACGCTGCTATTCAAACAACACGTTTCTTTTCGGAGATTACTTCCGATTTCTCTACATCTTATTGGCAGCCACCCTGCTGCATCCAACTATTTCGAGCCCCTGAAGGGGACGGGGCTCACAACCTATTAACGTATATAAGCCATGAGCTTTAAAAATGCCATGCAGGCAACACAAAAAAGCATATTGCAATATGCCAAGCAAGGCCGCCCATATGAGGTGCTGGCCGCTGTGCTTGCTGCCCGACAATATAACACAACCATTATGGAGACCGACCTGCAGTCTGAAGCAGGTAAAAAACGCCAACTGAAAATTAACTACTACGCACCTATCTGTAATGATAATGGTACCGGTACGGAAAGCCTGTGTAATGCAGGTACAGTGGTTGAACCTAAGCAGGTATTCTTTGAACTGAAACGCACAACCGCATCTGCTGTTTATCAACTGAATCGTGATGATGTACGCTATGTAGATGGTGCATACACATTCAGCGATCATGCCAAAGCTGCTATCAATGCTGCATTGCCTGCAGTGCGCCGCAAACTGGCATTGGAAATTGCCAATCTGTTAGTATCAGGTGCAGGTTTGTTGCCGGATGGTAATGCCAGCCGTATGCTTCCTTTTATGGATANNACCCGATGGGCCTGTGGGAGATTGAACGTACGTATCGTGATGCGGGCTTCTCTAATCCTTTTGTAGTGGGTGGTACAGATGTTTTCCACTGGCGCAAAGCAGTAGAGATTGGTGGTGTGAATGACAAAGGCCAGGACATCAGCCAACTGGGACGCAGCAACGCGTACTACGATAGCCTGATTAACGATGCATTCGGCGATCCTGACAGTGAGCATATCATCAGTTTCGATCCGCAGATGTTGAAGTTTGTAAGCTTCAACCGCAATGCCGGCATCTTTGCTACCGACCTTCAGAATATAGATGCTATAGACGCAATATATCAGCGTGGTGGCACAGACTATATAGAAGGTGTAATGGCAGATCCATTGACTGGTCTGTTGTGGGATTTGAATGTTAACTACGATAAATGTAACTACCGCTGGACATTCCAATGGAAACTGGAGTGGGACATCTTTGTGATGCCGCCAGCAGTGTGTGGCATTTCGGGTGTTAACGGCATCTTCCATTTTACAACATGCCCCGCGGTGCAGTACACATGCCCGGACGGTGGTACGCCATCTACACCTGCAACCAGCCATACTTATGAATGGAATACAAGCGGTGCAGTAACCTTCCCGCTGTATGTACACAAGCTGGAACTTGGCGGACAAACTACGCATCCTGATGTTACGGTTGCCAATATTACAGAACTGAAAAACCTGTATAACGACAGTGTGAATGGTTATGTATTTGCGGTGAGCGGTACAAAAATTACCTATACAGGCTATGGCACTATAGGTGGTAAAATAAATGACACTACTAACATTTCCTTCACAGCAGCCCCTTAATTACCCTTCCTTACAAAGTTCCCCGGCGTTAGTAGCGGGGAACTTTTAAAAACCTTAATCCATGTCTGATATAAAGAATATCATATCCATACGAGATGTGACGACGGAAGAAAATGTGCCGTCACTAAGTGGACTTGATTTGATGGATGCACCTGAAATATCCATTATCAATCTGGCCAACATCGCGAATGAAGAATATACAAGCGGTCTCAGCCTTGCAAGAAAGAAAATAGAGCAGGCCACATTGTTGGTTCGCAACGACCTGATGAGTGCACTTGCAGCCAATAGGGTTGTACCGAATCTGGATGCAAAGCAACACAATACGGGCGAGTTTAAGACTGCAATCACTTTCCCTGCCGAGGCTAAGGAACGCGGTATTACACTCTATAAAAACAGTAGGATACGAGGTGCACTTCGCAAGCTGAAAATTCNNTACCCGCTTGCAGATGTAGCAAATGTGCAGCTGAAAATCTATGATGACTATACAGGCGGGGTTGTATCTACATACAATGTGAACCTGGTGGCTAATCAGGTAAACAGTTTTGATGTGGGATATGAAGTGAAAGGCAGTTTTGCCCGAGTAGTGTTGGATGGTTCTAACGTACCCGTTGCGGGTTCCTATCTCACATGCTTTACAGGTTGTAATGGTACACTGCCCAATGATTGCGGCTATACCAAAGGTTGGTATGATGATAAAGAGATAAGCGGTAAAGAGGGCTTTGGTATTAATCTGGAGTTTGGATGTGAATGCGACTATGATCAATTCCTTTGCGACTTGAGTAAAACCTATGTAGGCGAGCTGGTATGGTTGAAAACACGCGTGCTGCTACTTGAAGAGCATCTGCGTACGAACAGGCTGAATAATTGGGTGATATATGGCAGAGAAGAAACGCAGAACTATCAGACTGATATAGAAAATCAGTATCGTGAAAAATGGAAAGTGTTCAGCGAAGCCTTGTATGGTATTGTTTCAGGTATAAAAGATGATTGCCTTGTATGTAATGGTATAAGGTGGGTTACTAATGTTTAAAACAGATGAATATGTTGGTGTTTTTATTATACACAATACTTGCGTTGGTTGCCAACGCCTCACTTGTCAAGATTCTGCACATAAGTATACAGCCAGGGCAATGGATTGATATGCTTTTCGGATATCAGAAACGACTGCAGCAGTGGGATTTGAATGGCAATATACTTCTTTCTAAAATTGGGGGTAATTGTGAAGTGTGCTTCAGTCACATACTAACATTTATCGGCTATTGGCTGTATATGCTGTTTATGAATACAGTTGCAGATATATGGATAACCGATACTGTATATAATTGGTTCTGGGTTGTATTCGGAAATGTGTTGTGGTATCTGCTGTATGTTTCAGTTGGTAGTATGTTGTCGCTCTATTTCATCACAAAACTGTTTGCCAAATGAGTATTTCATTACAAGAGTACTACGAATATTTGGCAGGGCTTACGGCCAGGAAACCAACACTGCAACAGGTAATGAAAACAAATATTAGGCCTGCTAAGAAGATAAAACCTAAAACCTTCACCACTAAAAAACGATAGATGCAAAGAAGCGATTTTGATAAGCTCGTATCATATATACTTGAAAAGAATACATACCTCAGCAAAGGTTTTGGTAATGCTTATAAGGATGACTTGACAGGAAGGGTATTAGTTGACAGAGGAAGCGACAAGTTTGTACTGCTACCTTCTGATGTTCTTGGGAATTATTGTTACCTGCGTAATGATACTCAAATGAAACATGTAGTAGCAGAACCTCAACGGTTGACAGATACAGGTTCGCAGCGATTAACTTTTAATGATACGCTAACTGTTTATTTGGTTGCAGTTGTGAAGAATNNCTGTAAACAGTCAATGGAACAGAGAAATTGTGCTGGCCGAGGAACTACAAGGAATGAAGCAAGATGATGTTTTGGCTTCGTTACAAAGACTAAAGAACGAAACAATAGTAAAGGTGCAGCTAAGCGTGTCAAAAGAATATGTGCCGTCAAATTGTATTGTAAACCCTATAAAACCATAAATATGAATAACGTAATTAATCTTGGCGAAGTGCCAATGGCAGAGGAGGGTATATCGCTTCCTTTAACTGCAGATAGTACAGGCGCGTGGGAGTTT
>DGQM01000024.1 GCA_002389765.1 Bacteroidetes bacterium UBA4414
TTCAGTCAAATTGCACAATAGATTTGACATGTGAAGATGTCGATGGTAATTATATCTTTACATACAAGGACAATGGTCCCGGTTTACCCCCGCATATTAACTTGATGAAAACAGGCAGCTTGGGTTTAAGATTAATCAGAAGGCTGGCTGCGCAAATTGGAGCGAAAGTAGAAGTCGAAAACAAAGGAGGACTTTTATACACCTTTAATATTGATATTAAATAAACACGCTGTGGAAATACTGATAGTAGAAGATGAAGCCATAATTGCAGAGAGCTTGTTTCAGTTGTTAAGAATGCTGAATTATACACCTTTAGAGCCTGTTGCTACGCCGGATGAAGCAATAGAGGCAATCATTGAGCAAAATCCTAAATTGATAATATTGGATGTAACATTGCAAAACGGAAGAACCGGACTTGAGGTTGCTGCCTATATTG
The DNA here is from genome assembly GCA_002389765.1 of Bacteroidetes bacterium UBA4414. Lineage (GTDB taxonomy): Bacteria > Bacteroidota > Bacteroidia > Chitinophagales > Chitinophagaceae > Polluticoccus. The sequence goes on from DGQM01000024.1 coordinate 437, forward strand.
ATGATAATAAATTGAATATTCCGTACATCATTCTTACTGCACATAGCGATGCCAATACCATTAGTCAGGTCAAAAAATATAATCCTGATTCTTATCTGGTGAAACCATTCTCCCGAGAAAATTTGTTTGCAGCAATAGAGATGGCAATACCCGTTTTGCAGGGGGATGAAGAGCATGTAGAGATAGTATCGCAGGGAGAACATGCACAGGACATGTTCCTGAAAATAGGGACGAAGCATGAAAAAATTGTTGTAAAGGATNNGGTAAGTATACTAAGCTATATATGGGTGAGGCTAAACGATTAATCAGGATGTCATTATCTGCCTCTGTAGAGTTTTTTAATGGTATTAACTGGTTGCGCGTGCATAAATCTTACAGTGTGAATCCTGAGTACATTACAAAAGTCAGTTCTGAAAATATATGGGTAGATGGAGATAAAGTGCCTGTCGGCAGATTTTATATGGATGATGTAGATGCTTTTCTCCAAAATAACAAAGTAGGTGAATAGATATGGATTCAATTACACACATAGTATTAGGAGCCTGCATTGGCGAAGTGATAGCCGGTAAAGAGCTGGGACGTAAAGCCATGCTCTGGGGTGCACTGGCGCAAACTTTTCCTGATATAGATGTAGTGGCAGAAATGTGGTTGGATACACCAAGTAATTTGTTAGCCCATCGTGGGTTTACACATTCCATTCTTTCGTGCTTGCTGTTTACACCATTATTTGCGGCTATGGCAAAGCGCATACATAGCAAGGTAAATATAAGTATGCAAAGGTGGATGGCATTGTTTTGCATAGAGATGTTTTGCCACCTGCTATTGGATAGTCAGAATGCTTACGGTACTGGTTTGTTCGAACCTTTCAGTCATGCACGTGTATCGTTCAATACCATGTTTGTAGCAGATCCGTTGTTTACCATTGTTGCATTGGTGGCAAGCATTGTCTTGCTGATATTTCGTAAGAAAGAGAAGCGAAGATTTGGTTGGGCTACAGCCGGCATCGCTGCAAGTGCATTGTACCTGTCTGTATGTATAATAAACAAACTGGTAGTAACCAGCGAAGTGAATACACTGATGCAAAAACAAAACGTAACGTATACACAAAGTTTTGTAACACCTACGCCGCTTAATAATCTGTTATGGTATGTAGTGGCTAATGATGATAAAGGTAGCTATGTAGGGTACCGCTCTATATTCGATAAAAAGTCTGAGCTTGAATTGACATATTTTAAACGCAATGATGAGCTATTGCTTGGCATGGAAGGCAATGCAGGACTGCAAAAATTGAAGCGTTTTTCTAAAGGATATTACATAGCACAGCAGTGGGGAGATACATTAATATTCAGCGATCTGCGTTTCGGACAAATGATAGGTTGGAAATACCCGCAAGAAAAATTTGTATTTCACTATTACCTGAAGCATCCCAATGAAAATAAAGTAGTCATTCAGCGTGGACGGTTTGCTAAGTGGGATAATACTGCCATCCCTACGTTATGGCTACGCATGATGGGTATTTAATTGCTCTTCTCTTGTGTGTAGTAGAATGTAACAACATTCAGCGTCAATTTTACCAATATGTACGCAATATACTGCCACGCCTGCTGCAAGTAGCCTGTGTGTTTGGTATAGTCTTCTTCTGTGATGCGTGTACAGTCCTGTTCAACTATGGTATTTAATTCTTGCTGCACTTGGCTTACAAAAGGTTTATTCCGTACATCAAGATTTAGCTCTATACTGGCATAGGCACTGATGTTGTTGAAATTGTAAGAGCCAATCGTCATGCGTTTATTATCAGCTACACATACTTTGGCATGTAGTATGCTTTGTGTGTACTCGTATAGTTCAATGCCGTTTTTCAACATCCAGCGGTACAGGTATTTCTCTGCGCTCTTTGCAATCATTACGTCTGATGGGCCGGCAGCAATCACTTTTACTCGTACACCGCGCTTCACCGCCTGCACCATCCTGCTTCTGAATACTATACCGGGTAAGAAGTAGCTACTTGCTATAATGATTTCATCAGTGCTATGGTTCAGCATATTGAAATAGCTTTTCCATATCTGCATTTTTCGTTTCACCCAATCGTTTCTGCGTACACGTACGGCACATTCAGCATTTACCTGTAGCGAGGCAATAGCTGACTTGTCTGGTGGTTGCGTCTTCTCTGTTTTTTCAACCCCGCCATTCCACATCTCACAACAAATGCGCGATAGCTCTAAGGCAGTTTCTCCCTCTACATATAAGGCCATATCAAACCATGCACGGTTGTTGTCAATATCATTATACTTGTTTTGGATATTGATGCCGCCTACTAAGGCAGTGGTATGGTCTGCTACAAATACTTTGTGGTGCAGCCTGCGGCCAAAATAGAAATTGCTGCTTTTGAAGATGGGCTCAAACATCCTGAAGTTGACGCCTGATGCTTGTAGCTGTTCAATAAAAGCAGCAGGCAAATCCTGCGATGCATAACCATCTACCAACAGAAAAACCTGAACACCTCTTTGCGCTGCCAGCATCAGTGCATCAGCTACTTGTTGCCCTGTTTCATCAGCAGTAAAAATATATACCTGCAGGTGGATAGTATGGGCAGCACTGTTTATCAGAGAAATTAATGTGTCGAAATATTCACTACCACCGTGTACCAGCTGCACCTTGTTGTTCAAGGTGTAGTCTTTTTCATGTGTATGAATAGTTTCTGTCGATGACATATTAGTATTAAAGTTAGCTAAGAAAATAGCATGGTGCTATTCTCTTCCTTATTTTGCAGCGTGCAATTACACATACTGAATAGCAATGAGTTATGGTTCCCTCCTGCAACAGATGCATTGGAAGATGGCTTGCTGGCAATAGGTGGAGACCTGAGTGTTGACAGATTGTTGCTTGCATACAGGAATGGCATATTCCCGTGGTACGATGATGATGTGCCTATGTGGTGGTGCCCCGACCCGCGATTTGTGTTGTATCCCGAAGAACTGAAAGTGAGTAAAAGCATGAAGCAAGTATTGAAACGAGAAGGGTTTGAATTTCGGATAAATACAGCTTTTGATAAAGTAATAGCCAATTGCAAAGCAGTAGCAAGAGAAGGACAGGATGGTACATGGATAACGGACGATGTGGAAGAAGCATATAGTACAATGCACCAACTGAGCTATGCACACAGTGCTGAAGCGTGGCAGGATGGTGAGTTGGTAGGAGGGTTGTATGGAATAAGGTTAGGAAATATTTTCTTTGGCGAAAGTATGTTCAGCCATGTAAGTAACGCCAGCAAGTTCGCATTTATAAAGTACGTGGAGATGTTGAAAGAAGATGGGGTTGTATTGATAGATTGTCAGGTATATACAGAACACTTGGAAAGTTTGGGCGCAAGAATGACACCACGCAATGATTTTCTGGATATGTTAGCAATACATACTATTTAGTGTATTGCTAACATGTAACAGTAGTTCAATGGTTTGTAGGACAAAGGGTCATTACTGAATTATTAATTTACCCGTAAATACGTCATTATCTGTTTTTACTCGTAATATATATATACCACTGCTAATGTTATTGCTATTAACTTTTTGATACGTTTCGCCATTAATAACACTAACATCATCTTTTTTATAAAGCAGCGTACCAGTTAGCCCTAATATCTCAACAGATATTTTGTTGGTGTTTACTAGTCCGGTTATATTAAATTCACCATTATTAGGGTTAGGAAAAATAGTATAAGAAGTATTCTTAATGGTTTGTATTGAGCTGCCAATATGAATACGAATTTTATTGCTTACCGTATCTGTAATACAAGTATCAGCACATTCCATTTTGACGGTTATCAAGTCAAGATCTGATAGTGTATTTGTACTGTAGGTTGCAGATTTCGCACCAGATATGTTTAACCCGTTACGTTGCCATTGAAATACCGGACTACTACAATTTTTTGTGTTTGCAGTAAATGTTACAGTCGTGCCGGCATGTATATTCGTATCTGGTGATGCATATATTGTGACACTTGGTTTATAATAAGGTGCCATGAATATGGTAACAGTATCTCTTGTATTAATACAAGGATTCCCACCACCTACTATCAATAGTTCATAACTTGTTTTGGCAGTAGGTGTAGCGATAGGTAATTGGCATCCTGTACACGATAAGCTGCCAGCTGTGCCAGATATTACAGACCATGCTACCAATCCTTGACCAGATGCATTTAGTTGTACAGTATCTCCGGGGCATATTGCAGTGTCTTTGCCTGCATTAGCTGGTCTGCTAACAAATACATCAGCACTGTAGTAGTATGTTTTAGTAATGCCCGGAGCAGTACAGGTAGAGTCTTTAATCCAAATTCCCAGTCTTTTTACAATGCCTGCATCGTTAAGTGTTGGTATCCATGTAAAGCAACCTCTTACAGAATCAGTTGCCTGACCAGTGTACGAAACCACCGATCCGGGCATTTTTAAAGTATGGTTATCTGTACTAATGAGTTTAGCGTTAGGGTCTGCAGATTTTGCATACCAGCAGAAGTTTACTGGTTGACCAACACATACATCTACTATGCCGCTCGCCGTATTGTTGAATGTAGGAGGAGTTGTGTTACAATTTAGTACCTGAACTTGAACTTCTCTATCTACACGGCCTATCAGTACATTGTTTCTATATTCTTTTGTGCGTATAGTCACTGCGCTTGCACCAACTAAATAAGGCGTAAAGTTTATTGTGCCATCCGTGCTATTAATCCAGAATGTATTATTTGTTGAAAAAGGATTTAGTGGTAAAGTATATGACGAGTTCAGCGTTACATTAATTGGGGAAGAAAGGCAACTGCCGGGTGAATAACGAGGCAATATCATTTCGTGAACAAGAGAATCGCCGTTTGGGTCAATAGCCCCACCATTGTAGGCGATAGGTACATTAATACAGACTTCAGGTATCGGTCTTACAGTAAAGTAAGGGGATGAATTACCTTGATAGCTTCCGGTATTATTCATCATGCATTCGGTATAAAATGAGGTGCCAATTGCAATATTGTTGTTCGTATTTCTATCTTGTATCCATGCAGCGATATTCCAGGAACTGCATCTTGCAGGCATTGCCACCACACCCGTATATATCCATTGTCTGAATCCCTTAATAGTAGAGCTTAGGCTATCGCAGTTGTTCTTAAATGCCGCACATCCTTGCAGCGTAGTGCCATTAGTGCCTGTTGCTTTGTTAAGCAAAATACTAAAATCTGTAGTGGGGTTGCAAGGATTTTTGAAGCAAAGCCTTACAGTATCTGCTTCGCTTATACCACTGCAATCGCGGTACAGGTTAAAATAAAATCTGTATGTAGAGTCAGAGATCCATTGGTAGGAAATTTCTCCGCCGGCAGCATGAGATGCAAACGTTCTTTTTGTATAGAAGGATAACGTTAGTATTAATAAAGAGATAAGGGTTTTGTTTCTCATATACTGTGTGATTAGATATAGTAAAAATAATGCTATTATGCATATGACAATGCACATAGTAGAATAATTGCTGTCACAAGTAATGATTAATAAACATTTCGGAGTCGCTCTGTATTGTTGTAAGTTTAATTTTATGTCACAAGCTATAAATAAGCGGATACAATCAATTGATATTTTAAGAGGCATCATTATGATTATAATGGCGCTGGATCATACGCGCGATTATTTCAGCAGTTTCGTTCATAATCCTACAGACCTTCAATATGCAAGCACGCCCATGTTCTTCACCCGGTGGATAACACATTTCTGTGCACCGATATTCATATTCCTTTCGGGTGCAAGTGCCTATTTGTCGCTAAGCAGAGGGAAAACAAAAAAAGATGCATCTATATTTCTGCTTAAAAGAGGCTTTTGGTTATTGCTGCTGGAGGTGACAGTTGTACGCACAGGTTGGATGTTCAATCTGGATGTATTGCATCCTGTAGGGCAGGTAATATGGGCTATAGGGTGGAGCATGATATGTCTTGCGGCGTTAATCCACTTGCCGCGCTGGTTGATACTAACAGTAAGCTTTGTCATGATATTTGGTCACAATGCACTTGATGGCATACATGCAGAGCAGTTTGGTGATAACGCCCTATTGTGGCGAGTAGTGCACGAGTTTGGTTATACGCCATTTGGGGATGATGCCGGGTTAATGATAATATATCCATTGGTGCCATGGATAGGTGTAATGGCTGCAGGATACTGCTTTGGTGCTATCATGCAAATGGAACAAGCAAAACGCGATAAACTATTGTATCGTATAGGCATCGGTGCTATTGTATTGTTTATAGTGTTGCGCTATACCAATCTGTATGGAGATGCATCTAAATGGGAAGCGCAAAGCCATTGGTGGAGGATGGTGTTGTCGTTTATCAATGTTTCTAAATATCCGCCATCGTTGTTGTATTTGCTGATGACGATAGGCCCTGCTATTACAGTATTGCCATTGCTTGAAAAAGCAAATAATAAACTGACATCCATTTTCTCTATCTACGGTAAAGTACCCATGTTCTACTACATACTGCACATATACCTGATACATGGTATGGCAATATTAGTTGCAGTGATGATGAATATACCTACAGACTATTTTACCGACACTGAAAAAATATTCAGCCCGAAACCTGGTTGGGGTTTCGGGCTGCCAATGGTTTATTGTTTTTGGTTGCTGGCGGTAGCATTATTATACATGCCTTGCCGTTGGTTTGCCAATATTAAGGCAACACACAAAAAGTGGTGGCTTAGTTATTTGTAGCAATCTTATTGTGAATAGCATCCCACAGTGCAATGCGCGCTGTCAATGCATCTTTAACAGCTGCAAGGCAATCCAGCCATTTTGCTGTATCATCGCCACAAAGGGCTGCTGTCATTTCGTAAGCAAGATGAGAATGATGATCTCCATCTACTTCAATATGACGCTCCAGATAATACCTGAAAGTATGCAGCTTGCCTGGGAATGATTGTTCCAGTTCTTTTACAAGGCTGATGAACATCCCCGGTATCAGGTCTTCTCTGCCAAATGTAAACACCGCAGCCTGCACATGCAGTTTGCCGGTATTGATAGTGCTGAAAGTGTTGTTTACAAATGTAGCAGCAGCTTGCGGTGCATTTGCCTCGGTTAGAGAATCATTCACAGATTTACCATTCATCAATGCAGCTATCAGTTTGCCAATAACATTTGTATCTGCATCTGCATTTTTCATTGCCTGCAGGTACAATTCAAAATGACTCGTACGGTTGCCATGTTCGTCAACATCACTTTCTTCGCCAACAACAATTTCATTTATCAGAAAGCGTGTATCAGCATTACCAACAGGCAGCCATGGGGTATCTACACACGTCAACCCACGTTGCAAAGACTTCAATAGGCTCATAAAATCCCATACAGCATATACGTGGTGCTCCATGAAAGAATGTATATCGCGCAGTGATTTTATAGACGGATACAACGGATGGTTTACCAATTGCTCGCGCAGCGGTGCAATGTCTTTTTTGAATTGTTCAATATGGTTGTTCATCAATGTTTCTATTGTGCTGATACAAACGAATTGTAGCTACAGTTGGTTCACTACTTACCGAATTTTTTCTTCAGCAAGCTGAGTGCATCACCCATGTTCATGTTGCCGAGGTCTTTTTCTTTCGGCTGTTCGTTCCTCCTGTTATTATTGCCGCCACCGCTATTGTGTGGCCTTGCTTGCCTTGCAGGTGCTTCCATCGTTTGCTTGATGGAGAGTGCAATGCGTTTGCGTGCCATGTCAACCTCCAGCACTTTTACATTCACTTTCTGGTTCAGCTTTAGTGCTTCGTTAGGGTCTGTAATATATGTGTGCGATATCTCCGAAACGTGTACCAGGCCATCTTGTTTTACGCCTATATCTATGAATGCACCAAAGCGGGTAATGTTGGTCACCACGCCCGGCACTATCATACCAACATGCACATCTTCTATACCGTAGATGTTAGCAAATTCAAATGTCTGCGCTTCGCTACGCGGGTCGAGGCCCGGTTTTTTTAGTTCGTTCAGTATGTCTTTAATCGTATGCTCGCCTATTGTTTCAGAGATATACTTCTTAGTATCCAGTTGCTTCACTATCTCTTCATTGCCTATAAGTGCTTTTACATCCATACCCATATCTGTAGCCATTTTTGCTACTACTTCATATACTTCCGGGTGCACAGCGCTTGCATCCAGTGGATTGTCGCCTTCTTTAATGCGGAGGAAGCCTGCACATTGTTCGTATGCTTTATTGCCAAGACGCGGCACTTTCAGCAATTGTTTGCGGGAAGTAAAGCCACCTATTTCATCGCGATACTTTACAATGTTGTCGGCAATAGAAGGACCTATACCACTCACATAGCTCAGCAAATGTTTACTGGCAGTGTTGAGGTTTACACCTACAAGGTTCACACAACTTACTACTGTCTGGTCAAGACGTTCTTTCAAGCGTACCTGATTCACATCGTGCTGGTACTGGCCAACACCAATGCTTTTCGGGTCTATCTTCACCAGCTCTGCAAGCGGGTCCATCAGCCTGCGGCCTATGCTCACTGCACCACGTACAGTAATATCCTGTTCAGGAAACTCTTCGCGCGCTGTTTCTGATGCAGAGTAGATAGATGCGCCATCTTCATTCACCAGGAAGATAGGCAGACCAAGATTCAGCTTTTTGATAAACTGTTCTGTTTCTCTGCCCGCAGTACCATCGCCCACAGCTATGCTTTGTATATCGTACTGTTTTACCAATGAACGAATTGTTTGTTCTGCATTTGCCAGTCTGCCCGGCTCATGTATGTATATAAGGTCTGTTTTCTTCAGGCTGCCTTTATCATCAAGACAAACAATTTTACAACCCGTACGGTAGCCCGGGTCTACTGCCAGTATACGCTTACCACCCAGTGGGGAGCTCAATAATAATTGGCGCAGGTTTTCTGCAAATACGGTTATAGCTTCTTCGTCACCTTTTGTTTTCAGCGCCATGCGGAATTCACTCTCAAGGCTTGGTTGCAGCAAACGCCTGTAGGCATCTTTCACTGCTTTGGTTACTTGTTCGCCGGCAGGATTGTGTGCTTTTACAAACATCTTTTCGATGATGGCCAATGCATCTTCTTCTGTTGGTGCGATGCTCATGCGCAATACACCTTCCATAAAGCCACGCATCACAGCTAGTATACGGTGCGATGGTATTTTATTTACAGGCTCAGAGAAATCGTAATAGTCTTTGTATTTAATACCTTCTGTTTCTTTGTCTGCCAATACCTTGCTTTGTACCGCTGCACTGTCTTCAAACAGCTTACGCATTTTAGCACGTACGGTAGCATCTTCGTTGATGGTTTCTGCAATAATATCTCTTGCACCTTGTAGTGCGTCTTCTGCTGTTTTTACATTTTCTGTAATGTACTTAGCCGCTTCTTCCAGTGGTATTACATTGCTTTGTTCCAATACCAACAGCGCTAATGGTTCCAGTCCGTTTTCGCGAGCTGTTTGTGCTTTGGTTTTGCGTTTAGGTTTGTACGGCAGGTATATATCTTCCAACTCTGCAAGGGTAGTAGCGTTATTTATTTTTTCCTGCAGTGCTTCTGTCATTTTGCCCTGCTCGGTAATAGTTTTTTCTATAAATGCTTTCCTGTCAGAAAACTCTTGTTGAAATTTTGCTTCGTCTTGTATGTTTTGCACCTGCACCTCATCGAGTGCGCCTGTTTTATCCTTACGGTAACGGGCAATGAATGGTATAGTAGCGCCTTCATTCAGTAATTCCAGTACGGCTGTTACCTGTTGCAGGCTGATATTAAGTTTTGCGGATACTCCGCCGGCAAATGCTATCATAGTATAAATTTCTTGCGTTGCGAATGTAATTGCCCGATTTGAAATCAAAAAAGAAAATCTTTCGTAATATTTGTATATGGATATCAGGGCAGAGTTGCTGGCAGAACACTCGCGTAAACAGGCTGAAAAAATAGCCAAATGGATTGGTAATAAACCTGATAGGTTTGCCACATTTATAGATTTGTTTCTGCACGATGAATACAGGGTTGTGCAACGTGCGGCATGGGTACTGAGCGTAGTGGCTGAAAAACATTATGAGCTGGCTAAGCCCTGGCTGCCGCAAATGATAGCTAAAATGCAAGAGCCAGGCGTGCATGTGGCTGTAAAGCGAAATGTGGTGAGAATACTACAGTTTCTGGAAATACCGGAAGAGTTGCATGGCGATGTAATGAATGTATGCTTTGACATGCTTGCAGACACTAAAGAAACAATAGCTGTGAGGGCATTTTCAATGACCGTGCTCACTAACTTATCCAAATACTATCCTGATATTAAACATGAGCTGATAGCCATTATTGAAGACCAATTGGAACAAGGGGCGAGTGCGGGTTTCATTGCCAGAAGTAAAAAGTTGTTGAAACAACTAAAGGATAAGTAGGTTATTCTTTTTCCTTGTACGGGAAGTAAGTGAATTTATACACAAGTGAGAAGATAAAGAACCTGCCCAACCTGTTCGCCTGACGGTCTTCGTAATAGTTATCTCCGAATGTACGCTGCACGTTGGGGTAGTTGTTGAATACATCAAATCCTTGCAAACGCAGTGTTACTCCTTTTGGTTTGTTGAAGGATTTTTCAACCGTACCATTAAACAACATAAAGTCGGGATTGTAAGAAGCTGTAAGGCCCTCGTTGTGTATATAGTTGATGAAATATATAAATCTAAACTGCAGGGGTAGTGTAAATATACCTGTCACAGATACAGTATGCGTCTGCAAATCGTTTGTTGTGCCTGATATAGTTGTCAATCTGTTGTTTCTGATATTGTAGCTGATATCGCCCTCGTACCAATCGATATTATTGAATGATAGTCTTGCTGACGCACCCCATGTGGTATTGGGTATCAGTTGCTGTACGCCATTAGTAATGGTGATATTACTACTCTGGTTGCCACTTGCGGCAAGCGAGTAGCTGAGGTATTTACTGATTTTATTATTGTAGTTCATGCTAATGCCAGCACTATAATATCCATTGGCATTGACAGGTGTGGATACACGTTTGCTCGCTGTAATGGTTATATCGTTCACAACTTTGTCCTGTACAAAACTTGCATTGGTGCTAATGCTGAAGCTAGATTTACCTTTTTTATCTGCAAGCATAGTATACAGATATACGTTATGTCTTTTTTCACCTGTTAAGTTCGGATTACCCAACGATATATTAAGGCTGTCACGATAATCGGGAATTACCTGTAGCTGCGATAGCTCAGGTACTCTTAATGCTACATTATAGTGGAGGCTAATGTTGGATGTTTTAGAAAAGTCGTAACGAGTATATAATCCCGGGCTATAGTTAACACCGTTTTGTTTCAGGTTGTAATTGTTGCTGAATCCTGATAAAGATATACCACGAGAGAATGGTTGAGCTTCCATTTGTACACTGAACCTGAACTTGTCTTCCTTGTTGTAATAGTAAGACAGGCTAATGGCATGTTCATTACTATAGTTGTTGTTTACCCTGCTTTGTATGGTGTCTGTATATCTGTTGCCATTTACAATGGTTGATACATTTCTGTCGTTTTCGTTTTTATTATAGTTATAATTATAGTTCAGTGTCAAGGTTGAATATTTGCTGACAGGTTCGTTATAGTTAACGCCACCTCTTGCATTTAACGATGTTTTGTTTTCTCCTGATACGAAATCGTTTTTATTGGTACTGGCAGGGTAGTAGTATTGGTTGGTATTATAGTTGTCGCCTGTGTTATTGTCTTTGTTGTATCTGATGCCTGCATTCGCAGTTAATGTGCGTTTTACTTTATAGAATTTTCGCCTGTAATTATTATTCAGATTTAAACCATATCCCTCACCTGCAGAACTTACATCAGACTTACGTGTGAAACTTAAGTTATCTGTATTGTTATAGTACGTTCCGTCGTTACTATTAGCAACAACATCATTCTTTCTGTACGAAAATCCTGCATCACTCTGCAATGATTGCATGGAATCTATTGCCCAGTCGCTGCGAATGCTTAATTTATGGTTCAATGAATTATTACTAACGTCTCTTTGCTGTTCTTGTATCAGGCTGCTATCCCCAGGTAGGTAGGTATTTCTTAGTGAGCTCTGTGTTTGTGTATTGCCATTGTACCATGCATTGTAAGAACCATTCAGTTTTAGTTTGCCGCCTCTATCGTTAGAGAAACTAATATCTGCAAGACGGCGTTTTGTGATGCCGGTTGCACTAGGGTTGGAGGCCTTGGTGTTATCTGCATTGCCGCTGGATGTAATGCCAACATCTGACATGCCGGTGTTATTCATCTTGGCAATGGCAGTGATGCGTGTATCGTGGCTCATGTAGTTGGTAAATGTGCCCGCCTGATAAGTGTTTTTAGTGCCTGCACCTGCTATGGCTTGACCGTATACACCTTGCTCATAATTCTTCTTAATTTTCAGGTTCAGCATTTTTTCTGTGCTACCTTTTTTGATGCCTGTAAACTGTGCATCTTCATCATACCAATCTGCCAGTTGCATTTTTTCTATTATCTGTGCAGGTAGGTTTTGAGTTAAAGTCCTGATGTCTTCTGAGGTATATATTTTGCCATTGATAAAGATTTTGGTCATCTCTTTACCATTCACCATTATTTTGCCTTCTGAAGTAATTTCTACGCCGGGTATTTTTTTTAGTGCATCTTCGGCTGTTGCGTTAGGGTTTTTTGTAAGGGAGTCTACATTATAGCTGATGGTATCGCCACTTATTTTTACAGCTACTTTGGTACTCACAACCACATCTTTCATTTGCACGGTATCTTTTGAAATACGGTTACTATCTGCTTTCTGGGCAGATGATACAACGGGTATCAATATAAGTAACCATACAAATGCCTTCCACATAGTGCGGGCGAAAGAGCATCAAGATAAATAAATAATTGCTTTTTAGCGCAAAACTTGCAGTTTCATTGTTCGCTTAGCTTCTTCTGTTGCAATGGTTATAAAATAAATGCCATTCTGCAGGTTGCTTATTTGCAGTTTTTCTTTGTTTATACCTGCATCATATTCTTTGGCGCTTATTTGAGTTATTAACCGACCGCTGATGTCTGTAATATGTATCCTTGCCATTTGCCTGTAGGATAAGCTAAACTCAAGTATAGTATACATACCTGCCGGGTTAGGATATAGGCGGGCTTCAATAGCTTCTTCAGTATTTATATTTCTTACTGATAACACAAATGGTACACTTGCTGCATTAAGGATGCTTGTATCATTTTGACGAAGTAATAGTATGTAAGCGTGCATCTTATTTTTATTCCATTCAGCTTTCAGTTCAGTTTCAAAACGGACGGCGTATGACTGATTTTGTACAAGCGAGTTAGGCAGATTTGTTACACCTTCTGCTGAGGGCGATATGCTTCGTGCTACATAATTGTATTGCATATCTGCTGCAGGAACCGGGTTCGGTTTGTTTTCGTAACCACCCATTACACCTTTGGCATTATTAGCATAGCCATTTACTTGGTCCCATTTGCTTCCTGTGCCTGTCACATTATTCTCAGTCAATACTAATTGCAAGCGGAAATCGCCTGTCATGTTCACAGCTGGTTTTACTGATGCATCTACAGTAAGTACATTGTTTGTTGTGTATCCCCTGGCTGTTAATTGAGCGTAGCCAAAGCTTTGTGCTTCTTTTTTTACAACATCTATCAAACTATCTGGTGGCGTATCTATCTGCCTGTTTGTAAGAAAGTAAGGTGTGAAAAGCTGGCTACGGTAATATAGGTAGTCATTGTATTCTTCAATACACATAGGGTCTGTGTCATGTACTGCTATTTGGCATACATTTACATCTTGTGTTGCTAGTTCCTTCATCAGGACATGTCCTCTTGGCGATAGGTAATGCCAAGTGCCTGTTCCTTCTTCAACAACAACCATTTTTTTGGGTAGAAAAGGTACACCTGTAATAATGCCTGTTGTAGAGTCATTTCTATTAATACTATCTCCGTCCAATTTTACCCATGCTTTTACTATATAGCTGTTGTTCGTAGATACAGTATCAGGGATGTTATGTTTAAAACTGTATTTTTCAAATGGGGCAATTGCAATATTTTGTATGGTGTCTGCAAATATGCCTTTACCCATTTGTTGGTAATAGGCTATAAAATACTTCACAGTATCAGCCCCCATATTTTGTACAAAGAAATCGTGTTGATAGCCTGTATTTAAAGCAGTATAACCATACTTTTCGCTTTCCGGACTGATGTGTAATAAGCTGAGATCTTTATTTGCAGGCTCAAAAACTGCAACATTATCGATGGCCCAACCACCATTCTGTATGTTATTATCCATAAACCTAAAGCCTATTCTCACATCTGTGTTGCCCGTATATGGGCTAAGGTCCACATAATATGTTTCCATAGCGCCCATTGTCTTGTTTTTGGTAACACTTTGTATCAGTGTCCATGTGTTGCCTCCGTCAATAGAAACTAATACAGAGGCGCTTTCTGAAACACCCTTGTAATTCCCTTGACGAAAATAGGAGTCGTATTTTAACCAAGCTTTTGTTACCGTATTAAGGTTTATAGCAGTTGTCTTTAGCCATTCGTTTGAGTTTTTATTAAAGTTTAATGGCATTAAATCAGAATGGGTACAGTCGGATAGTCCGGCAACTCGTAAGTTGGCTATGTTATTATGATTCTCGTTGCAAAGGCATGCTGTGTCCGCAGAGCCGGTAACAAGGTACATAACGCCGGGCCTCCATGAGGGGCTAGCAGACCATTTATTGCCAAATACATAGCTGCTATAGCTATCAAAATTATCCTGAAACAGAACGTTTTGAGCAAATGTTGATAGCGATATGGATAGGAATAATATTATAGTATAATAATATTTCATAATGAATCTTGTGTTAATACAAGATACAATTAATATATTTTAATATTTATAATGAAATTGTCATATTTCAATCCTAATCTTGGCCGATATATTGAAAAAACCAGTATTTTTCTTTTGTTACTTTGTCTTTTAGCCTTACCTTTGCAGTCCCAAATTTTATCCGGCTATCAAAACCCTCGGGTCTAGATATCCAAAAGTTGTTTGCCGGATGAGTGGGATTATTTTTTAACTATTTAAAGTTTTTATGGCAACACAAAACCTTCAAAGCTATGAGCTGATGGTAATCTTTACGCCGGTACTGGCTGAAGATGAATTCAAAGCAGCTCAGAAGAAGTTTGCAGACTTCATCAAAGAAAATGGTGGCGAAATCGTACACCAGGATGCATGGGGACTTCGTTCACTTGCTTATCCAATCAACAAAAAAACTACAGGTCTTTATTGGGTGCTTGAGTACAAAGCCGCAACAGACGTAAACGCGAAACTGGAAATCCAGATGAACCGTGATGAAAGCATCATGCGTCATATGGTTACCCGTCTTGACAAATACGCTGTGGCTTACAATGCTAAAAAGCGCAACAAAGTAGCTGAAACAGCTAACGCTTAATCATCTTTTAAAAACTTTGAACAATGGCAAAGCAAAATGATATCAAATTTTTGACCTCTACCCGCGTAGAAAAACGCCAGAAGAAATACTGTCGTTTTAAGAAAATGGGGATCAAATATATCGACTATAAAGACGCGGAATTCCTGAAAAAATTTGTAAACGAACAAGGTAAAATGCTACCTCGCCGTATTACGGGCAACTCGCTGAAATTCCAGCGCAAAGTAGCACATGCTGTTAAAAAGGCTCGTCAGATGTCTCTGTTGCCTTATGTAACTGACCTTTTAAAATAGAATTTACTAGTCATGCAAATAATATTAATTAAAGACGTAGACAACCTGGGCAGTGCCCATGAGCTGGTAGAAGTAAGGCCGGGATATGCCCGCAACTACCTAATACCTCAGAAATATGCTATCGAGGCTAGCGCATCAAACCTGAAAGTAATGCAGGAGCGCCAGAAACAACTGGCTAAGCGCGAAGCTAAACTGATGGCTGAAATAGCTGACGTAACTAAAGTACTGAAAGCATCACCTACTAAACTGGGTGCTAAACTGGGTACTAACGGTAAAATCTTCGGTTCTGTTACATCTATCCAACTGGCACGCGCTATCCGCGAACAGAAAGGTTATGAAATCGACCGTCGCCGCATAACAATTCTTGACGAAGTAAAAGAAGCAGGTTCTTACAAAGCTTCTATCGATTTCGGTAAAGACACTGTTATTGAAATTGAATTTGAAGTTGCAGGTGAATAATATTCTACGCTGCTATCAAGCATAAATTGAAAGGGCTGCATTATATGCAGCCTTTTTTATTCAGAATTATAACAAACTGTTATCCAGCTATTATGCTTGTGTCACACTAAAAATGTACCTTTGCGCCGCTATGCAAATTGAAGTATTAAAGTCTAAAATACACCATGTTAAGATTACTGAGGCCAATCTTAACTACATAGGTAGTATTACTATAGACGAAGACTTGCTGGATGCCGCCAATATGATTGAAAATGAAAAAGTGCAGGTACTCAGCATGGACAATGGTGCCCGCCTTGAAACATACATCATTAAAGGCAAACGCGGCAGCGGTATGATATGTATGAACGGTCCTGCTGCGCACAGAATAGCAGTTGGTCATACAGTTATCGTTATCTCTTACGCACACATGGATTTTGAAGAAGCAAAGCAATTCAATCCGAGCATCATATTCCCTAAAGAGGGTAATAAACTATAATTCTTACTTTTAGTTCTATGAAGAAAAAGACCCTCCTTACGGTTTTGCAATACGTCATATTCCTGGGGTTGGGTATTGGTATTATATACTGGATGTTCAGCAAAATGACTGCCGAACAGATAGATATAATGCTTGGCTCTATCAAGCAGACAAGGGCTTGGTATCTGGTACCTATTTTCATAGTTGGTTTCCTTTCTCACTATTTCAGGGCGCTACGTTGGAAGCTGATGCTGGAGCCGATGGATATTCGCCCATCTACCAAAAACACATTTTTTGCTGTAATGGTAGGGTATATTACCAACCTCGTATTGCCACGTGCAGGAGAGGTGGCAAAATGTACTGTGCTGGCACGCTACGAAAAAGTGCCTGCCGATAAAATGATAGGTACCATAGTAGCTGAGCGTGCGTTTGATGTAGTATGTCTTGGCTTGCTCACATTTCTTGCTTTCTTTCTGGAAGCTGATGTTATCGGCAAAATGCTGAATGATACTTTCGGTGGTGTAGCCAACAAAACATCATTCATATTGATACTGCTGGGGCTTGCTGCGGTTGGTTTTATAGCACTGGCATTTCTGTATAGAAAGTTTAAAGAAACAAAAATTGGCCAGTTTATCGGAGGCTTGCTACAAGGTGTTACATCTATTCTGCAATTGAAGAAAAGAGGCATGTTCTTGTTGTACACAGCACTGATATGGGGTTCTTACTGGTTTCTTGTAGTGCTTGGCTTCTGGAGTATGCCACCTACAGAACATCTATCGCTGGCTACAGCGCTTGTAGTGCTGATAGTAGGTAGCGTTGGTATCATAGCTACACCGGGCGGTATTGGTGCATACCCTGCATTGGTAGCAAGTGCGTTGTCTGTATATGGTGTAGATGCTAAAACGCACGGGCAAGCATTTGGATGGGTGTCATGGTCTGTGCAGATGGGTATTGTAGTTATTTTAGGTGTTCTTTCTATCATACTTTTGCCAATAGTAAACAACAAGCAGCAAGATGCAGCGTCTACAATGGATACAAAATAAAATCCTGCGGGATGATATGTCGATTGCAAGACATGTAAACATGTGGAAAGCACTTGGCAAGAAAATTGTATTTACCAATGGCTGTTTTGATATTCTACATCACGGTCATTTGGATTTGTTGGCAAAAGCTGCCGACATGGGCAATATTCTTATCGTAGCCCTCAATACAGATGCCTCTGTAAAAAAACTGAAAGGCGAAGAGCGTCCCATTAATCATGAAGAAGACAGGCTTTTTCAAATGGCATCGCTATTGTGTGTAGATGCAGTCTGCCTGTTTGATGAGCAAACACCGGAGCAGCTTATACACAAAATCATTCCCGATGTGCTGGTGAAGGGTGGCGATTATACCATTGATACCATTGTTGGGGCACAGCATGTAATGAGCTATGGAGGTAAAGTGGAGGTAGTCCCTTTCGTGCAGGGATACTCTACAACAGGGCTTATCAACAATATTAAGAAATTGTAAAATCTACGTTTAGTACCTTCACAGTACAGACAATGCTGGATGGCAGCTATTACTTTTGCCACAGCAAAAAATTGCCTGTTTTGATGAAGACTGTGAAGCAGACTATAGTTAGAGATATTAGCTGGTTGTCGTTTAATGCAAGGGTACTGCAAGAGGCCCGTGATACTTCCAATCATATATACGACCGCCTTCGTTTTCTGGGCATCTTTTCAAACAATCTGGATGAGTTTTTTCGTGTGCGTGTTGCAACGCTCAACCGTATGTTGCGATTAGGTAAGGCAGGTAGAATACATCTTGAAAGCAACCCCGATAAAATACTTGCACAAATACAGCAAGTAGTGATGAGCCAGCAAACTGATTTCGATGCTATATATGCAGACGTAATCAAGGAGCTGGAGAAACAACACATCTTCATCAAAAACGAAAAGCAATTAAATAAGGCGCAGAAAGATTTTATTAGTACATATTTTGATGAGCAGGTACGCACACAGATAGTGCCGCTGATGATTGAGAGTATTCCGCAAATACCTTTATTGAGAGATAAGTCTATATACCTGGCATGCGTATTAGGAGATGCTAAAAATCCTATGCTGCAACGCTATGCGTTGATAGAAATACCTACAAAAGTATTGCCACGCTTTGTGATACTTCCGTCTACAGGCAAGAGCAAAGACATCATATTGCTGGAAGATATTATCAGGTTCAATCTGCCAAACCTATTCGCGCCTTTTGGGTTCAACAGGTTTCTGGGATACATCATCAAAGTAACGCGCGATGCGGAACTGGAAATGGATAATGATGTAAATACAAACCTGATAGATGAACTGGAAAGGGGGTTAAAGAATAGAAAGAAAGGTCGTGCCACACGCTTTGTGTTTGACAGAAGTATAGATGCCAATTTGCTCGACTATCTTATCAAGCGCCTCAACCTTGCAAAAAAAGATAACTTGATACCCGGTGGCAGGATTCATAATTTCAAAGACTTTATGAATTTTCCGGCACAGGTATTTACAGACCTAAAGCCGCGTGCCAAAGCATTTGTACATCCGCTATTGCAGCAGCCATGCCGTATTATGGAAGTGATGGATAAACGTGATGTAATGTTGCATTTCCCCTACCATTCATTCGATTCAATCATAGATCTGTTACGCGAAGCTGCTATCGATCCTTTTGTACAAAGCATTAAGATAACAGCCTATCGTTTGGCAAAAGATTCAAAGGTTATAAATGCCTTACTGAATGCTGTACGAAATGGTAAGTCTGTAACAGTAATGATAGAGCTGCGTGCACGTTTTGATGAAGAGGCAAATCTGCAGTGGAAAAAAAGACTGGAAGAAGAAGGCGTAAAAGTAGTACTAGGCTTGCCACACATGAAAGTGCACGGTAAACTATGCATCATTAAAAAGCGAGAGTTCAACAAAACCAAACAATATGGTTTTGTATCTACAGGTAACTTTAATGAGGGCACTGCAAAATATTATGGAGACCATTGCTTACTTACAACAAACAGAAATATACTTGCCGATATCAATCGCATATTCACTTTTCTGGAATCTGCACAGCCTAAAACAGAAAGCTTGAAAGTATGCAAGACGCTGCCAGTTGCGCCGGTAAATATGCGCAAGTATTTCAGCGATTTAATAAGTAAAGAAATTAAGACAGCTAAAAAGGGTAAACCTGCATCAATTACTATAAAATCAAACAGCCTGGTAGACCAGATACTTATAAGTAAGCTGTACGATGCCGCAAAAGCAGGTGTTGACGTGCGTATGATAATACGTGGCAGTTGTTGCGCGTATACACAGAATAAGTCATTCAAGGCTCCTATGCAAGCCATCAGTATTATAGACGAGTATCTGGAGCACGCACGCGTATTTGTATTTCATAATGCAGGAGAGCCGAAAGTATTCATATCATCTGCCGATTGGATGGTGCGTAATCTCGACCATCGGGTGGAGGCAGCTTGCCCGGTATATGATAAAGAAATACAGCAGGAATTAATTGATATTCTGAATATACAGCTTGCAGAAAATGTGAAAGGGCGTATATTAGATAACGAACAGCGAAATAATTACGTAACGCGCAAAAAAGGCGAACAGGCACTTCGCTCGCAATTGGCTATTTACGGATATTTGCGCAATAAACGTTATTAAGACTTGATATTAGCTGCCATAGATATTGGTTCCAATGCCGCTCGTTTGCTGATAACAGAAACATCTGTGTATAAAGATGGTACAGTAGATTTTACCAAGCTCAATCTACTGCGTATACCATTACGCCTCGGTTTTGATGTGTTTAATAATGGATACATCAGCGAAGAGAAGAAACGCAAAATGATAGATACCATCAAAGCTTATAAACTGTTGATGGATATATATAAAGTAGAGGCTGTAAAAGCATGTGCTACTTCAGCCATGCGAGATGCTACAAATGGCGCCGAGGTGCTTAAAGAGATTTACGCAGAAACTGGTATCGAAGTGAGTATTATTACCGGGCAGGAAGAAGCAAATATCATTTACGAAACACATATTGCTGAAAAGCTGAATACAGAAAAGTCTTATATGTATGTAGATGTGGGTGGTGGTAGTACGGAGGTGACACTGTTTTCAGATAACCATATTGTTTTCAAAGAATCTTTCAACATTGGTACCATACGCTTGCTGAATGATAAGGTGACAGATGAGCAGTGGGAGCATATGAAATGGTATATTAAAACTCACACTAAAGACTATCAGCCGGTAGAGGCTATTGGTAGTGGCGGTAATATCAACAAGATATTTTCTATCTCTAAGCGCAAAGAAGGAAAACCATTGCCGCTCGATTTGTTGAAAGACTACTATAAAGAGCTGGGGCTGAATAGTGTAGAAGAACGTAAACATCTCTATAACCTGCGTAGCGATCGTGCCGACGTTATAGTACCTGCATTGCAGATATATATAGCTGTAATGCGTTGGGCAAATGCCGATGAGATTTATGTCCCTAAGATTGGTCTTGCAGATGGATTGGTGAAGATGCTATATAAGGATATGCTCCGCAAGCAGAAATAATTCTACAATTTTGCAATTTAATGCCTCTTTGATGTTAGTTTTTTGATAAAGAACAGGTTTGTGGCATCTATTTTGCTAAAAATATCAGCAACTACAATATTTTTGCATCAATAAAACCGTAAAGAATGAAAAAGCAAACGTTATTACTATTGGCCGGTGGTATGCTGGCATTGGCATCTTGCCAAAACGAAGCACCTGCAGTTAGCGCCGGTCCTTCAGAAGCACAAATCGACTCAATGGTGAATGCACGTGTAGAAGCTATGCGTAGCGAGCTGATGGCACAGAACGATTCTCTGATCAATGCACTCGCTCAGTGGAAGGCAGATTCTATGATTGCTGCTATGAAAGGTGCTAAGCCAGCTGCTGCAGCGCCTAAACCTGCTCCTAAACCTACTACAACAACTACACCGAAGCCAACCACGCCTACTAATCCTAAAGATGGCAGATTTAATGGTAATGGTAATACCAACAACAATAAAGATGCTAGATTTAGTGAAGACGCAGCTAAAAAACAACAACAGCAAAGTGCAGACAAGAAAGCTGAAAGATTTAAATAACAGTATTATATGAACATAAAAAAACCCGCATTTGCGGGTTTTTTTATGTTCATATTTTTATCAAATATTAGTTCCAAGTACCAGAATATGACTTTGAAACACCAGTTGGATTTTTGATAGTATAAGACCAAGTTATTTTTTTGTCAGTACTGTTATAAGTACCTGTACCTTCTACTGTATAGCCATCATTATCAGGAGCTTGAGATGGGATAGTAATAGTGCTACCGCTAACTGTAGCTTTTACTTCGTTTGTGAAATAAGAATCAGAGAATTTGCTGATTTTGATGTCGATAATAGCTGTGCCAGATGTAATGATAGCACTGTAAGCAGGTAAACTTGTACCAGATACTTCCTTATCGCTGGCAGTCCATGTTTTAACGAATTTTGCTCTGCCTTCAGACTCACAATTAGTTCCTTCGTAACCTGTAGGGCAAGAACAAACACCTGCAGTACAAGTACCGCCATTTTTACAAACTACATCTTTACATTCGTCTTTGTTACAAGATGTGTAAGTGATAGCGCTGAAAGCACCAATTGTCAGCAGAGCGCTGAACGCTGCATTGCGGATTGATTTCATTGATAGCATAATCATTAATTTTTTAGATTGGTTAGACAAATATGATGCCAAAAATACACCTTAACGAGCGTATTTTCAAGACGTATAAATAATAAAGCTGTCTTCATTACAGAAAATAAGTGGTTTGTAGAATAAAGTCTATGTTTATTTTTAAGATAAAAACAACACCCTAGTACAATTTTATACTTTATCAATAAATGTACCTTTGCACACCATGCTCTACAGGTGCTGCATTATATTATTGATTGTATTGAGTACAACGTACACACGTGCATCAGAATATTATTATGAGTTTTCTCCACAGTGCCAGAAAGCTTATGAGCATTATATGGCACTACGTTTTAGCGAAGGTAATGCTGCCATTAATATTGAGATGAAAACGCACCCACGCAATCTGATGGCTGTGTATATTGCTAATTATGCTGATTGCATGTTGTTGCTCTTCAACGGAGATCCTAAAGACTATGATAAGTATTATCATCATCTTGATAAAAGGCAAGCATTATTGAGCTTGGGCAGCGATTCTTCTCCATGGTACAGGCTAACAAAGGCTGCATTATATATGCAGTGGGCATTTATACATGTTCGGATGGGCGAAAACTTTAAAGCTGCAACCACTTTCCGAAAGTCATATTTGCTTTTAAAGGAAAATAAAAAGCTATTTCCTGATTTTGATTACAATGATATATTTCTTGGTGTAGAAGAAGCAGTTGTTGGTACGGTTCCTGATGATTATAAATGGATTGCAAGCGTATTGGGTATGAGGGGTGATGTGAAAAAAGGGGTTGCCAAAGTAGATGCTTTTTATAAAAAACATACACCTGCAGACCCATTTTATTACGATGCATTATTGTTCGATGTTTATCTGAAGTTCTATATGCTGTCTCAGCAAGAAGAGGCATGGGCGATGGTTAACAACGCTACGTATCCATCGCAAAACAACTTATTGTTTTCGTTTGTGAAAGCAAATATTGCACTCAACTACAGAAAGGCAGAAGATGCTCTTATCACTATCACACAAATGCAGCAAATAGCCGGTTACGGCCATATCCCTGCTTTCGATTATGAGATGGGTAATGCCTTGATACACAAAGCAGATAATAGTGCATTTAATTACTATAAGAAGTTCGTCAATAATTATAGGGGCAATCTATTTATAAAAGATGCATATTATAAAATGGCTTGTATTCAATACGTGGATGGGCATTTTAAAGAGGCAGATTATTACAGAGAAAGGATAGAGCAGTGTGGTAGTAAAAATGTAGATGCAGATAGGCGAGCATCGCGTTTTTCTGAAGAAAAAAAATGGCCTAATACGATTCTTTTGCAAACTTCCTGGCTTATAGATGGCGGTTATTATAACAAGGCCTACACACTATTAGCTGCTTATCGGGAGGCTGATTTTGCAACTATTCCGGAAGTGGCAGAATATAACCTCAGAATGGGGCGTATATACGACGAACTTGGAGATGATAATAAAGCATTGCAGTATTATAATCGCTCTATATATGTAGGGAAAAACAGTAGAGAGTACTTTGCTGCAAGGGCTTCATTGCAGTGTGCGTTTATCTATGAAAAGCTAGGTAACAGGCAGCAAGCGCTATCTCATTTTAACCTCTGTTTGGAAATGCCCGTGCAAGATTATAAAAATGCAATTACACAGCAAGCCAAAGCAGGTATTAATAGGCTAAGTATTAAGTAAAAATCCTATTTTAATCTCTTTTTAATTCACANNATTTCAGGCATCTTGAAATATTTTTAAGCGCCTTTTACAATGTTATTCTCATCACAATAGACTTATTGCCCTTCACAAAAAATTGAAAATCAGCTAGTATTAAAGTGTTATTTATTGAATAGACTGGTTCGGTAACCAATTTTACCGATTCATCTATTTATAGGATAAATTTTAATTTGTAGTTTGATAGTTTCATGAAACTTTTTTTAAAATTCAATATATACATTGGCTAAAATTCTGATTTTAACCAAATGTTAAAAAATAATTATACGAAGTTAGAATACGATTAAAATCGACAAAAAAACCAATAACTGTGAGTGTTCAATAAGATTTTATCATTATCTTACAAGCACTTGTTTTGTTAATTTATTGAGAAATAAAACAATTACAATTTAACATAAGGAAAAATTGACACGCAATATGAAATACACTACCCCGATACTTACATATTCTGCACAGATTATGGGCAGGATTATGAAAGTATTCAACTTAAAGATTTCGGCGATGCCCCCTCCCAAACCCGCTGCTGTTATGGTTTTGGCGAACAATGGTAAAACTGCTAAATGCGTGTACGTCAAAATTTAAACCATCTCCCCCGATTGAATGTTTACAACAATAATTATCGAAAAAAAATAAAATAGCAGTATAAATGAAACATCTCAACTATCTGAAACGGGCGCTGATACCTATGCTGGTGGCATTGGTAGCTTCATTCCCCGCTTTGGCGCAGCCGCTATCCGGTACTTACACGGTGGGTGGTACGTCGCCAAACTATCCTACAATCAGTGCGGCAGTTACTGCATTGAATAACAATGGTGTCGTAGGCCCTGTTGTCATCAACATTCGTCCCGGTTCTTATGCAGAGCAAGGACAGTTGAACGTTATTACGGGTGCTAACGCCACTAACACAGTTACTATCAAGGCTGAAAATGGACCTGGTACAGTAACTATCAACTTCGCTGGTACTACTACTACCAACAACTACGTTTTCAGGTTGAACAATACGAACTGGGTAACTATTAAAGATCTGACATTGAATAATACCGGTACTACATATGGTACCGATATCGATTTCAGTGGTACAGCGTCTAATAATACAGTTACAAACTGTATACTTAATGGTACTACAAGTTCATTAACTACATCACTCTACAGGTCTCGCGTTTTGGCATATTGGAATGTGCCTGCGTCGACTACCGGCTTTATGGGTAATAACAACAAAGTAACTGGTTGTTCTATGCCTGCTGGTGGATCTTATGACGTTTACATAAACGGTAACACAGCTACTAGGCCTACCAATTTCGAATTCAGTAACTGTACTACAAATCCATACTATGGAACCGTTTATGGTTATTATGTAAATGATCTGAAAATCAACAATAATACCATTACTAAAAACTCTACAGGTGCTTGGTATGGTGTTTATTTGTATGAGGCTGATGGCGCTTTCCAGATGATAGGCAATACCATCGACTACAGCACTTCAACTAGTACTGTATATGGTATATACCGTTGGTATTGTAATGGTAACGTAACAGGACCAAGGCAGGTAATGGCTAATAATACAATTACCAATGTTACTACAAATACAAGTACACAATATCCGTTGTATTGGTATTATAACAGTAGAGACTCATTTGTTAACAATACGTATACAAATAATGTAACTTCTGCGGCTTGTTATGCATATGTGTATTATTCTGAATATTTTGCATTTAGAGGTAATACATGGAACTGGACTAGTACTACAGGTACTATGTATCCATTATACAACTATGGTTACGGTTATGCAGGAAATCACAACATAGATAATAATACGTTTAACATCAACTCTACCAGTAGTGGTTCAAGTTATATGTATGGTCTGTATTATGCTAATAACTCTACATTTAATAATAATACAGTAAACAGAAATGCCACTTCAGGTATTTCTTATGTATATGCTGGCTATTTGTGTTCAAATTCTACTGTAGACAAAAACAAAATTAACATTAACTCTACTACGGGTACGATTTATGGTTTGAGGACATATTGCACAAACACATATCCAAACCTGACTGTAAGTAATAACGTAATTAAGGCAATTGCAACATCTTCAGCTACAGTATACGGTATGTATAACTACTACCCATGTGGCCAGAAAACATTTAATAATGCAATTTATACAAGTACTACAGGTACCAATTACACCAACTATATTTATTTCCCTTATGCAGGTGGTGGTAGTAACTGGTATAATAATACTTACTACAGCGGTGCTACAGGTGCTACAAACTATGTAGTTTATTTGTATAACTACGACTTAAGTTCTACGTACTATGAAATGTGTACTTTCAGAAATAACATCTTCGGACGTGCTAACGCATCTTCAGTTGGTGCTTTCTGGACATACTCTTCATCTAACGGTTATCTGACAGCTGATTATAATAACTATTATACACCTTCAGGTCCATTTATGGCTACAGCTGCTGGTGGTAATACTTACTCCACTATACAGGCATGGCGCACAGCTTCTGGCAAAGACAGAAACTCATTGACATATGCACCTGCTTTTGTAAATGCTGCAACCGGCGATTTGACACCTGATGGTACAAATCCTAACTGTTGGTCTATGAATGGCCGTGGTGTACACATTGCTGGTAATAATACAGATGTTACTGGTGCTTCACGTCATGTGCTTACATCTACAGGTGTTCCTGACCTTGGTGCATATGAATTTACACCTGCAGGTACTACCATTCCTCCTACATGTGCTGTATTTGGCACACTGGCTGCGGGTAGCACACAGGTATACACTTTTGGTGGCGATACAGTAGCTTCTATTACATGGGATGCTGCAGCAACAGTACCTGGTACACAACCAACGTGTAGGCAATATTCAGGTACTGCACCTCCGGGTCTTAGTGCACTGAATCCTACAAATATGTATTTCTATACAGATATCAGCTCTCCTGCATCTGCATACACAGCTAATATTTATTATAAAGATCCTTGGATGGGGACAATAGCTACCGAAGCTGCATTGCACTTAGCTAAAAAAGATGGAGCTAATCCATGGGTAGGATATCCTATAACAGTTAGTACGGCTAATACTGTACGTAATTTTATTATGTCTCCGACAAGCGGTCCGCTCAATACTTGGGGGCTTTACACTGGTATTGATGTAGGTGATAACGCTAGTGCAGATGCGATTGTAGACCCAACTGGTACATTCTGTCCTATAACGGCTGTTGTTAAGGTTCGTATCAAAAACAATGGTAACAACGTAATCAATAGTGTAAAAATCAACTGGGAAGTTGATGGTTTACCAAGACCACAAAAAAGTTGGAACACACCAATACCATATAATAATGGTACACCTGGTAGCAATGAAGTAATTATATCTCTAGATACTGTGTTCTTCGGTGCTGTTCCTCGTACAATAAAAGTTTGGACATCTTTGCCAAACAACGTAACAGATCCTATAGCTGCAGACGATACGCTTGGACCATTGACTATGCGTGCTGCATTATTGGGTGATTACACAGTAGGTGGAGCAACGCCTGATTTCCCTACCTTGACAGCTGCAGTAAATGCAGTTAAGTCTGCAGGTATGTGCGGTCCTGTAACATTCAAAGTGCGTGCTGGTACATATACTGGTCAGTATGATTTGAATAACATCCCTGGTCTTAGCGTAGTAAACAGGTTGACTATCAGAGCTGACGACGGTGTTCCTGCTGCTGCAGTTAATCTGAACTTTGGTGGTGCTACCGGTACTAACGATGACTATGTTATTCGCTTCAATAATGCGTCTAACTTCTCTATCAAAAACATGACATTGAATGCCACTAGTACAGGTTCTTATGCTACATGTATAAATATGACAGGTACTTCTGCAAATGACAGTATCATTGGTTGTACGTTGAATAGTAATAATACTAACTCATTCACGTACTGGTGTGGTCTGTTTGCAAACAATGCAACATTTACCAATCTTGTATTTACTGATAATACTGTTACAGCAGCATTTGGTATGTACATGTATGGTGGGTCTTCTAATATAACCGGTGTAAGAATTGAAAGAAATACAATTACATCTTACTACTCTGGTATTTACTACATGTACAATACGGCCGGTGCTAAAATCAATTATAACACTATTACAGCCGCAGGTCCTACTACTAATACATCTTGGTCTGGTATTTATTATTGGTATATTAGTAATACAACTCCTATTGAGTGTATTGGTAATAAAGTACACAACTTCTACTACTATGGTCTCATGATATATTATCCAAATGGTACTGCTACTGCACGTTCTCAAGTGAGGAATAATATCGTAACATACAACAGGCCTACTACATCTGTATATGGTTTGTTTGTATATGGTCCTCAGTATACAAGTGTCATGCACAATACTGTAGCATGGGGTGGTAATACCAACGCAAGCTCTTATGCTGCTTATGTATATTTATCTGCTTATCAGCAAGATAGTGTGTACAACAACTCGTTTGCTGCTTACAATAATGGTTATGCATTCTATTCTTATATACCAACAGGTTATAACCACAGATTAGACTTTAATAATCTATATACGAGCGGTACAAACCTGGCAAATGATGGTGCAGGTACATATACTACTATGGCCGCATTGCGCAACTCTACATATGCAATTAATAATGGCAATGCTTGGTCTAGTTCTATTAACTACAACCCTGGTACATTGGCTACATTAGGTATGCCTGATCCGTCTAGTCCTAATTGTTGGGCTTTGAATGGTCGTGCTATGCAATTGCCATATGCAAACAGCGACTACAACGGTGCTAACAGGGTAACTAACAGAGCTAATGGTGTACCGGATATTGGTGCAGTTGAATTTGATCCTGCTGTTGCCCCTCCGGCGGCGGTAGCTACACCTGCTGTAGGTGCTCCTGGTGTTACACAAACATATACTTTTGGTGAAACAACTGTAAGTACAGTAAAATGGAATACACAAAATGCTATTACTAGCCCATTGGTTGTAAAACAATACAGTGGTGCAGTACCTCCTGCTAACTTCCCTACAGCAAGCCAGAATAAGTATCCTTATTTCTATACTGATGTTACACCAACTGCTCTGGCTTCGTCTTATGACTTCGATTTGACAGTTAACTATTACGATACTTGGTTGGGTACTATACCTAACGAGGCTAATATGAAACTGGCTCACAAAATACCATCAGTTCCTAGCTGGATATCTTATAACCAAGCTAATAGCAACACTAATACCACTGCAAATACAATCTATGCTGCTGGTGTTTCAACATTCGGTGCTTATACAGGTATTGATGACGGTGTTATATTCTCTGCAAACGTAACTGCTGTAGGCTCAAGATATCTGTGTACTGGCAATACAGTTACGCTGAATGCAAGTCCGGTTTCTGCTGGTTCTACTACTTATAATTACCAATGGAGACGTAATGGTGTTGACATTCCAGGTGCTATAGCCAGCTCTTATGTTGTAACTACAGGCGGCGATTACACTGTATTCATTACAGCAACAAGTGTTACTCCGGTTCTTACTGCTGAGTCTGCTCCGCAAACTATCACTGTAGTATCACCGCCAATGGCTGTTGTAAATGCAAGCGGTGCACTTACATATTGTACTGGTAGCAACCTGACACTGAATGCCGGCTCTGTTCCTAGTGTGTCTTACCAATGGAAATTGAATGGTGTAAACATCCCAGGTGCTACTAATAATACCTACAAAGTAACAGGTCCTGGTAATTATACAGTAGAAGTTACTAACGTTGGTTGTACATCTACATCTTCATCTACATTGGTTAATGCTGGTCCTATTCAAGTAGATCTTGGCCAGGATATCGCAAATTGCGAAATCAAAAATGTCCCATACATACTTGATGCAGGTTACCCTGGTGCTAAATATCTGTGGAGTACAGGTGATACAACACAAACTATCCAAGTTTACAAAGGCTCAGGTGTATATACTGTAACTGTTGATGCTGGTCCTAACTGTATCGGTACAGACCAGGTAGCTGTTAATCTGGCACCACTGCCACACGTTAATGGTATCTCTTATCTGCGTTCTGGTAACACATACACATTCAGCCCAAGCGGTCCTTCAAATGTTAATACTTACAAATGGTTGTTCGGTGATGGTACATCTAGCAATTATAAAACAGTTATCAAAACATTTGATGGTAGCATGACAGTTAAACTGATAGTTGGTAATGACTGTGGTAATGATACAATCAACATGGTACAATGGGCTACAGGTGTTAACGGTGTGGTAAACGAAGGCATCGATGCCAACGTATATCCAAACCCTGCTTCTGATAAAGTTACATTGAGTGTTAAAGGCACTACTATGAAAGATGTAACTGTTATCAATGCACTTGGCGAAGTTGTTTACCGTGCAGAAATGGATGGTAAATCAACAGAACACAGCCTGAATGTTGCTTCATTTGCAAGCGGTCGTTACATTATCCGTGCAACTACGGAAGATGGTATCGTAAGCAAACCACTCAATATTCAACGATAGGATTCCAAATCCTCTCAGATAATAACAAAAGCCACTCAGATGAGTGGCTTTTGTTATAGATATACAACTTGCTTTATAATATATATGTAAGCTATGCTCACAAAAAAAGAGCGGGCTTTGTATAAGGCCCGCTCTTTTAAATTATTGTGATGGTGTATTATTAAGATGAATTTTAGTCTTTGATTACATTGTCAATACGAGTCATCATTTCTTTTAGTTCAGTGTCTAATACAGGGTTAAAACTACTACCTTCCAACGCATTATCTGCTGCGTAAGAAAGCAGACACATAGCTATAAAGTCCTGATCATCTTTGCCTGCATAATGGCTGCGCAAGTCAATGATTTTTTCATCAGCTATTTTCACCGCTTTCCTAACAGCTTCTTCTTCTTCCGGTTTTATCCGAATACGGTAGCTACGACCAGCAAGCCAAACAGTAATAGATATAAGCTCTTTATTTTCCATTATTGAGATTCTTTTGCAGCTGTAGTAGTTTCATTTTTATGTATCAGTCTTTTTTGAAAAAACACAAGTATTAAGACGCCGGCAGATATGGCGGCATCTGCAATATTAAATACAGGCTCGAAGAATGTAAAAGGTTTACCACCAACTATAGGTACCCACGTAGGCAATATGGTATCTACAATCGGGAAATACATCATATCCACCACACGACCGTGAAATATTTGTCCGTAGCCTTGCCCGAAGGGAACAAGCTTAGCTACATGGAAACTGCTTTCGCTAAATATCAGGCCGTAGAAGATACTGTCTATCAGATTGCCCAACGCGCCTGCCAGTATCAAAGCACCACAAATGATAGCACCTTTTGCATAGCCTTTGGTTACTAGTTTTTTAAGCAGAAAGAAACCAAAAACAACTGCAACCAATCTGAATAACGTAAGTATTAGTTTACCCACAGGCGCTTCATTCAGTTTCATGCCAAAAGCCATGCCTTCATTTTCTATAAAATGAAGCTTGAACCAATTGCCAATCACATTTACTTCTTCGCCGTAGTAAAAATGTGTTTTGATATAAAACTTAGACCATTGGTCTATTAGTATAATGATGAATATTAATAAGACTGCGTTGCGGTACTTCACCTTTTAAGTATTAATGTGCCAAAGATACATTCTTGCTTTGTTTCTTAAACATAATGCAAATACCATTCATGAAAAAAGCCGGGTAATGCCCGGCTTTTAACAAACTATACTGGAAGGGTTATAAATTTCCACGTAGCGTAACTACAAAATTGCGACCCGGTGCGCTGACACCTGATGCAAATTGGCGATAATTCTGATCCATTATATTTTCGAGCGCCAGTTGGATGCCCATATTGCTGTTCAGCTTATAGCCAACCCTTACGTTCAATGTATACCAAGATGGCATGCCTTTTGGTGTAGCATACACAAGATTATCTTCGCCTGAAGGGCTGTAATCCTGCAATCTTTTCCAGCCGTTGTATAGTGCGTATACCTCGCTGCTGAAGCGTTTTTGCTGATACATCAGGCTGGTTTTACCAAATACTGGTGGTATATGGTCCAGCGGTACTTCAACGCCTGCATTATTAATGTATCGGCCATATGTAAATGTTACTGCACTGTACAGGCTTACATATTCATTCAGTTTTGCAGTCAATGCGGCATTAAAGCCATACAGATAAGCTTTTGCTTTATTTTGGCTAGCCATTACTGCAGTCATTTTGCCGTTATACAGCACACTGTCTTGTCCGTTTAGCGTGAATTTATCTGCAATAATTGCATTTCTGAACCATGTATAGAAACCTGTAGCTTCTACTTTAAGTTTGTTGTCTACAAAATAGGTTATACCTAAATCAGCGTTGTAGGTGTATTCGGGTTTCAGGTTTGGATTAGGCACAAACAGTGTAGCACCTGCTGCAGATTCGAATACTTTAGCCATATCATCAATATTCGGAGAGCGGAAGCCTGTAGAGCCATTAAGGGCAAAACGCCAACGGTTTGCAGGCATAAATACCAAGCCAAGATTACCACTCAGCGCAGTATTGTTTTGTTTAGCCTCGCGGAATGGGAATGGGAAGAATGTAGTATCGTTGAATTTGCTGTTCAGGTTTACATAGTTTAGCCTGATACCATCATTTAAAATCAGCTTGTCGTTGATGATTTTGTAAATGTGCTGTGCGTATACTGCGCCATAGTACATGGTATTGCCACCATTCGGGTAGCGTGTATCTAGTGCCTTTTCACTTTGCGTTACAATGTCAAACTCGCGTGCTGTAGAGCGCACATTATTGTATTGCCCGTCTGTACCAAACGTTAGTTCATGACGTTTCATAAACTTACGAAAATCTATATTGTAACCCACCACATCCACATCTTCATAGCGTTGTTGCAATGCGTTGCTGCCTCTGCTGCGTTGGTGTCTGCTTTCTTGTATAGATTGGTAGTTGATACCTGCTTTAATTTCGTCAAAAGCACCTTGCAGATTTTTAGCATCAAACTGATAAGCTGCCATTGCGCGTTTTTGTGGCCCGTAGTACCATTCTGCAAAACGTAGTTTACCGTTGCGAATATCCGTAAGCCTGTCGTAGCGTGGTATGTTGCCGCTATTACTCAGTTGCAGGTTCAGTGTATGCGATATTTTATCGTTTTGCTGAAACAGGATTTTTTCCATCAGGTCGTACTGCTTGTAACCTGTGAATTTTTGTACATGAGGGTTAGTGTTAGCTACTATGCTGTCAATTCCGTTGATGCGTGCCACGTATTCATTGCGCATACCAAAGCTGCCGTAGAAAGGGTTGCTATGACTACCCTGGCGCAAGTCTCCGAAGTTGCTGTAAGTAACAGATGTAAGGAAGGCAAACTTTTTCAGGCCTATATTGAAATCTATATGTCCCGTACCTTCACTGTTTGCAGAGCTGAAACGTGTCATTGCATTAGCGTTAAAGCTGGTTCTGCCATCTTTAGATAATAGCGGATTTTTAGTGTTGAACATAACTACACCGCCCAATGCATCACTGCCATACAATGTTGATGCTGGACCAAACATCACCTCTGTACGCTCCAGCAGGTTATTGTCTATAGTAATGATGTTCTGAAGGTGTCCTGCGCGGTATATAGCATTGTTCATACGTACACCGTCTACCACCATCAGTACACGGCTGGCTTCAAAGCCACGTAGCACTACGCTACCGCCACCAGCCTGGCTGCGTTGCACAAAAACATTGCCTGTTTGTTCCATCAGGTTGCCGGTATTTTGTGGCATAGCCCATTCCGTTTCTTTCTGCGAAATGGTTTGTATCTGTTGTGCTATATTCTTTTTGTTCTCTTTGAATTTGTTCGATGAAAAGACGTACTCATTTAGCGAAACCGGGCGTAGTGTGTCTTGTTGCCCATATGCTGCTTGTATACCCATAGCAAGTGCTACAGGCAATATGTATTTGTATTGCATGAAGTATTGTTTAAGAATGACTGTAATTATCCGATTGTCAGATGTATCTGATGACAGTCATCTTCGGGCGGGGCGGTGATGGGTATGGTATATTGCTGTGTACTGTTATCGTCGTTTGTAAAATGATATTTGTGACGTTGGAAGCTGAATGGTACGATGCACAAAGGTTGTGGTGGCAAAATGGCATCCATACACAAGAGACTGTTATTACTTACATTGTTATCATCGTTGTTTTCATCATCAAGCAAGCTATGTAACAGTTTGAACAGTTTATTCTCGAATTTGTCGTAGTGCCCTATCAGTATGATGTTGTCGCCTTTTACAATCTGCTTTTTGATGTCAAACATCTGCCCTTGGTATTCAATCTCATCTGCCTTGTGTCTGATGAAGTCTTTGCCTGAAGTATAACTGACAGCCTGCATAGTTATAGTGTCGCGTATGGCAATTTCTTGCCTATGCTCGCGCACATAGTGATAGCATAGGCTTCGCATACCATTCCACAAGGCAAAACCTGCTATGTCTGCAAGTATCAGCATCACTAATACTACAGACAGATATTTGGATATTTTGGGATGTACTAACAAAAAAAATGCCCTGATTATCAGGGCAAATAAAATAAAAGTATTTTAAATTATCTATGGATTCTTCACATCTACTTCCTCTGCTTGTAACACTTCTTTGGTGTTAGCATCATTATTGTGTATCCAAACTACAATGCGACAATTTTCAGGTTTCCAAGCAGCATCTATTGTGTATTTGAAGCTGCCTTCATATACACGTCCCGGTTCTTTGGTGGCAATAGTACTAAGTATTTCTGTGCCACTTGCAGGTGTAAAAAGCTTACGCATTACATGTTGGAAGTTATAGAAAGTATCGACATGATCTAAAAACTCCTGCGCATCTACTATATTATCTTCAATAATGGCAATAGATACGTAGTTTTTAGTAGTTATTTGCTTAGTGTATGATGCATTTATTTTAATAACACCACTTGCTTTTGTAGCATCGTATGTATTAGTCAATGTCAGCTTTACAGGGCTAGTTTCTCCTACGCGTGCATTAATGATATTTGACCAGCTGGCACGTTTGATGATGATGTCACTACCATCTACTGTTCTGTCTATACCAGCCGCCGGAATACCCAATGGGAAGTACCCTCTGAATATTGTTTTGAAAATATCCGATACGTCCTGAATGTTGAAGTTGTATTTTGAAAGGCCTTCAATAGGGTGTCCTAATGGGTGGTCTGCAGGGTGCAATTCCATAACGATAACTTTACCCGGGTGTGCATCTGCTATTGTCTTCAATTGCACGCGTGCATCCGGACAGTTTGTGCATTTTGCACCTGTAAATTCCTCTACCAGTACTTTTCTACCTACGGGAGCATCCGGAGCTTTCGTATAAGTAGTATCTGTCAGAGTGTTGCTTTCTCCGAAATTGATAGCAGGGCCCTTTTCCTTACATGCTGTAAAGCTTGCAGCAAAAGCAATGGTTGAAAACAATAGTAACTTTCTCATTATGGGAATCGTATTATAATTAAGCCCACTAATTTAAGCAAACTCCCTCAATTAAGATACAGGTACCCCCAATTTAGGTTAACTTTACAACGAAAAAATGACAATTGATGGAGGAAAGTAAACGTCAGAAACAGATAGGACAACTGATAATGGAGGAGCTGAGCGACATCTTCAGACGCGAAGGCTTTAGTATGGTAGACGGGGGCATGGTGTCTGTTTCTAAAGTGATGGTAACGCCCGATTTGCTGGAAGCAAGGGTATATCTGTCACTGTTTCAAATAAAAGATACGGAAGCGCTCATGCATACATTCAGAGAGAAAACTTCTGAATTCCGCAAACTGCTAGGCATGCGTGTTAAGAACCAACTGCGCCGCGTACCTGAATTGGTGTTTTATCTGGATGATACGCTCGACTATGTATTTAAAATGGAAGAGCTCTTCAAAAAGATAGAAGAAGATCGCAAAGCGATGGGCGGTTCTGAAAATACTGAGGGCGCATAAATGAACACGGTACTGGTATGGCAAATAGCTATCCGATACCTGCGTGGTAAACGCAGTGCTAATGCTGTACCTATACTATCGCGCATCAGCATGGTGGCTATTGCCGTGGGTAGTGCTGCCATGATTATTCTGCTATCTGTATTCAATGGTTTTGAGTACCTGATCAGCGATTTATACAAAGCATTTTATCCCGAAATAAAAATCACTACTGCAAAGAATAAATTCTTTGAGGTAGACGATAAGCTCAATCAGGCAATCAGCACCACTGGTGGCGTCGCTGTCATTACCCGTGTTATAGAAGATAATGTACTCATCAATAGTGAAGACCAACCTTTTGTTGCCAAGCTGAAAGGTATTGACGAGTCTTACGATAAAGTAAATAATTACAAAAAGTACGTAACTGAAGGGCGCAACACAGTAGCTGCTACACCCGAACCAACTGCTATACTTGGTATACAACTGATGTCCTTACTCAGCCTTGATCCTGATAATGTTTTCAGCGAGGTGATGTTATATTATCCCGATGCATCTGTAAACGCGGCGGTTAATCCGCAGGCAGCCTTCCGCTCGCAAAAGCTACGTGCCGATGGTGCATTTCAAGCGCAAGACGATTTTGACAGTAAATACATACTGGCATCGCTACCTGTAGTACAACAACTGTTTAATGCAGAGAACAAATACTCTTCTATAGAGCTAAAGCTGAAAGCAGGAACAGATGCAGATGATGCAAAGCAAACACTGCAAACCAAACTTGGCAAAGACTATGTAATAGAAACACAGTTTGAGCAAAACAAAACCATGTATCTGGTAATGCGCTCAGAAAAGTGGGCCATCTATGGTATTCTGTTCCTTGTATTGCTGATAGCTTCTTTCAATATGATAGGTGCGCTATCGCTATTGGTTATGGAGAAGCAAAAAGACATGGCGATACTGAAAGCCATGGGTGCAGAGCGCAATGCTATCCGTAGCATATTTATGGCAGAGGGTGTTTTGTGGTCTTTAACAGGTGGTATTACAGGTCTCATAATTGGCTTACTCATATGTTGGGGGCAGATACAGTTCAACTGGATAGCCCTCCCCGGTGCATATGTAGTAGATGCTTTTCCTGTACACATTCAGTTTACAGATGTGCTGATGGTAATAGCAACTATTATTGTTGTAGGTCTGCTTGCATCTTGGTATCCTGCCATTCGCAGCACAAGGGTAGAGACGCCGAGTCTGCGTAGTAACTAAGTATTAGTTTATCGGTTGACTCGTTGATTAGTTAACTGTTATGTACTGATACACCAGTCAACTAATCAACTAATCAACAAGCCAATTACATTTTTTCAGGAAGTGCAATCCCCAGCAGTTTCAAAGCATGACGCATTGTTTTTGCGGTCATGATAATCAGCATCAGGCGTAGTTGTTTCTTCTCTTCATTTTCAGCTTTGCTGATGCTATGCTCGTCATAGAAAGAGTTGAACTGCTGTGCCAGCGCAAAGCAATAGTTACAAAGCAACGACGGGTTGTATTCTGTAGCTGCATTCTCTAATATAGTAGGGTATTGCTCCAGCGATACTGCAAGTTTCTTTTCTGCAGGTGTTATCTCCTGTGTCAGCGCAAAAGATGCAAACGTATTGCTATCAGGCAACAAAGGCATATTCTCTTTGCGCAGTATAGAGCAGATACGTGCATGTGCATATTGAATGAAAGTAGCTGTAAACCCATGCAGGTCTATAGACTCTTTCGGGTCGAATATCATTTTCTTCTTAGGGTCTACACGCAGCAGGTAGAATTTCAGCGCACCCATACCAATCGTGTAGTATAGCTTGTCTAGCTCTTCCTGTGTAAAGCCTTCTGTTTTGCCTGCTTCTTCTGTTTGCTGGCGAGACATGCTTATCATCTCGTCCATCATATCATCTGCATCTACTACAGTACCTTCACGGCTCTTCATACGGCCGCTTGGTAGCTCTACCATGCCGTAAGACAAGTGGTATATACCATCAGCGCAAGGCTCGCCCAGTTTTTGCAGTATCAACTTCAGTACCTGCATGTGGTAGTTCTGCTCATCTGCTATTACATATATAGATTGGTCGAGACCGCCACAATCATTATACTTCAGTTGTGCAGTACCCAGATCTTGTGTCATGTATACAGATGTACCATCGCTACGCAGCAGTAGTTTTTGGTCCAGTCCGTCAGCTGTCATGTCTATCCATACACTACCGTCGTCTTTTTTATACAGCACACCTTTTTTCAGTCCTTCTTCTACAAGGCTCTTACCCAGCAGGTAAGTATTGCTCTCGTAGTACATCTTGTCAAAATCTACACCCAGGCGTTGATAGCTTTCTTTGAAGCCTTCATACACCCAGCCGTTCATTGTTTCCCACAGGCTGTATACTTCTTTATCGCCCGCTTCCCACTTACGCAGTAGTTCCTGCGCTTCTTTCATGATGGGTGCTTCTTTCTCGGCTGTAGCTTCTTCCATACCACCTTCAACCAGTTGCTTTACTTCTGCTTTGTAGATGTCGTTGAAGGCTACATAGTAGTCGCCCACCAAGTGATCTCCTTTTATGCCTGTGCTTTGTGGCGTAGCACCGTTTGCATTGCGCATCCATGCAATCATTGATTTGCAGATGTGTATGCCACGGTCGTTAATCAGGTTGGCTTTTACCACATCATAGCCATTCGCCTTCAGTACATCGGCCATAGCATAGCCGAGAAATATATTGCGCAGGTGGCCAAAGTGCAGTGGCTTGTTGGTGTTGGGAGAAGAGTATTCTACCATCACCTTCTTGCCATTCTTTGGTTTTTCGCCAAAACTGGTGTTATTATATTCTTTGGTCAGGAAAGCTGCCCAGAAACTATCCTGCACCGTCAGGTTCAGGAAGCCGCTTACAATAGCATAAGAGGTAAACAGATTGCCATGAGTAGCCACCAGATGGTCGCCTAGTTGTCTGCCCAGTTCGTCGGGCTTTTGTCGCAGCAGTTTTACAAACGGAAACAGTACAACGGTATAATCGCCGGTAAACTCAGGTTTTGTCTGGTTTACGGTAATCATAGAAGCCTGTATGTCGGCTTCGGGAAATAATTGCTTCAGTGCCTGTTCTGTAATTTGCTTTATCTGCGCTGCAATAGTCATTATATATGGTAATTGAGGCTGCAAAGGTAAGATTTTGAGGGGATGATGGAAGTAGATATAGTTAGCATATAAGCTATATGTATTATCAAATAAGCGTATTTGAGGCTTATTTTAACGAAGAAATAATGATTTTTCTCTATTTTTCGGGATAAATCCTGCCGCACAAATCATAAATGCCAAATATTTGTTTATCTTTGCCGTCCGAAAAAGTGTCGTTATATATTAAATTTTGATGCAAATGTCTCATTTAAGCGCTGAAAAAAAGGCAAACATTTTTAAAACATTTGGTGGAAGCGAAAAGAACACAGGTTCTATCGAGGCTCAGGTAGCTACGCTCACAGAGCGTATCAACCATATTTCTAATCACCTGAAGACTAATAAAAAAGATTTCTCAAGCCAACGTGGTTTGATGGTAATGGTAGGTCAGCGTAAGCGCCTGCTGCAATATATGAGCCGCACTAACCTGAACGGTTACCGTGCTTTGATTGAAAAGCTGGGTCTCCGTAAGTAATATCTCTTTACAGCTATTCCCAACCCGGTGGTTGGGAATAGTTTTTTATGTACACATTTAATTTTTTATCATGATTCCAAAGCCCATTTCCGTGTCCTTTAAACTGGACGACGGTCGTGAGATAAGTATAGAAACGGGCAAAATGGCCCGTCAGGCTGACGGTTCGGTGGTAGTACGCATGGGTAATGCAATGTTGCTGGCTACAGTAGTTGCAAACTCAGAACCAAAACCGGGTCAATCATTCTTTCCGCTGACAGTAGATTATCAGGAAAAATTTGCATCTGCCGGTCGTATACCGGGCTCTTTCTTCAAACGCGAAGGTCGTTTGAGCGATTACGAAGTTCTTATTTCTCGTCTGATAGACCGCGCACTGCGTCCATTGTTCCCTGATGATTACAGGTGCGATGTACAGGTGCTGGTTACACTTATATCAAGCGATCCTGAAGTTATGCCTGATTCACTGGCATGTCTGGCAGCATCTGCAGCACTCGCAGTATCAGACGTACCTATACAGGAAATTATATCAGAAGTACGTGTTGCCCGCATCAATGGCGAATACGTTATCAACCCATACCGCACGCAGCTGAAAGATGCTGATATGGACTTCATCATTGCCGCTACCGAAAAGAACATCATGATGGTGGAAGGCGAATCGAAAGAATGCCAGGAAGCGGATGTGGTAAAAGCTATCGAACTGGGCCATGCGGCTATCCGTGCACAAATCAAAGCACAGGAACAACTGCGCGACCTGAAAGGCGTTACTGCAAAACGTGA
The DNA here is from genome assembly GCA_002389765.1 of Bacteroidetes bacterium UBA4414. Classification (GTDB taxonomy): domain Bacteria; phylum Bacteroidota; class Bacteroidia; order Chitinophagales; family Chitinophagaceae; genus Polluticoccus. The sequence continues at coordinate 40,882 of DGQM01000024.1, forward strand.
ATACACCAAGCCATATACCAACGAAGAACTGGCTAAGCACATTGCTACACTGGTATCTGCAGATATACTGAAAGTAGCTAAGAGCGCACTTGGTAAACACGAGCGTGGCGATGCTTTCAAAGCTATCCGCACAGCTTTTGATGCTACACTGGTAGCAAACGAAGATGGTACTACTACAGTACCGGGCTTTGCTACACCGGTTAAGGCTGAAGACCTTGCACTGTTGGGTGATATCTTCCACGATCTGGAAAAAGAAATCATCCGCAACATGATGCTGAATGAGCGTACACGCCTTGATGGCCGTGGCCTTGAAGATGTACGTGTGCTGACACTGGAAACAGATCTGCTGCCTTCTCCGCACGGTTCTGCACTCTTTACGCGTGGTGAAACACAGTCGCTGACTACCGTTACACTGGGTACTAAAGAAGATGAACTGCTGATAGAAAGCGCTGCAACATCAGACTATTCAAAATTTATACTGCACTATAACTTCCCGCCATTCTCTACCGGAGAAATTAAACCTATGCGTGGCCCGGGCCGTCGCGAGGTTGGTCACGGTAACCTGGCAAAACGCTCGCTGGAGCAGATGATGCCTAAAGGCGAAGCATGGCCTTATACTACACGTGTAGTATCAGACATTCTGGAATCTAACGGTTCTTCATCTATGGCTACTGTGTGCGCAGGTTCTATGGCACTGATGGATGCGGGTGTACCAATGCCTAAACACGTAAGTGGTGTGGCAATGGGCCTGATTTCCGGCACAGATGGCAAGTTTGCAGTACTGACAGATATCCTTGGTGATGAAGATCACCTGGGTGATATGGACTTTAAAGTAACTGGTACACGCGATGGTATCTGCGGTATCCAGATGGATATTAAAGTAGATGGCCTGAGCATGGATATTATGATGCAGGCACTGGAACAGGCACGTCGCGGACGTTTGCACATTCTGGATGCAATGTATGAATGTGTACCTGCTGCACGTGCAGAACTGAAACCACACGCACCACGCATCGAGCAAATCAACATCGACCGCGAATTTATCGGCGCTGTGATAGGACCGGGTGGTAAAATCATTCAGGAAATTCAACGCGAAACAGGTACTACTATATCTATAGAAGAAATCAACGACCGTGGCGAAGTGAAAATATTCTCTGCAAACAAAGAGGGTATTGATAAAGCACTGAGCTGGATCAAAGGCATCGTAGCGATACCTGAGGTTGGCGAAACTTACGAAGGTGTGGTAAAAGGTATCCAGACGTTTGGTGCGTTTGTAGAGTTTATGCCGGGCAAACAAGGTTTGCTGCACATCTCTGAAATTAGCTGGAGCCGTCTTGACAGCCTGGAAGGTGTAATGAAAGAAGGTGATAAAGTAAAAGTGAAGCTGATAGGTACAGACCCTAAAACGGGCAAACTGCGCCTGAGCCGCAAAGCACTGATGCCAAAGCCTGAAGGTTATGTAGAACCTGAGAAGCGCGAGCGTAGCGACCGTGGTGACAGGGGAGACCGCAATGACCGTGGCCCGCGTCGTGATGACCGCCGTGGTGGTGGCGACCGCCGCAACGAGAACCGTGGCCCTCGCGAAGACCGTCCGCGCCGCGAACACAGCAACGGTGGTGAACAACCTGCACAACCGCAACAAGAACCACAACAGCCTGCTGCAGACGATGCAGACTTAGCACTCTAAGCACAACAGGTTTGTAAATAACAAAAGCCATCCGTAAGGGTGGCTTTTGTATTTTTAGTAAATGGATAGAAATATGGATGATATAGAAAAAGGTTTAGAAAGTCGACAACGTACAGCTAAACGTGCTGTTATGATATTGAGTAAAAGTGGTTCAGGATTTATTGTCCCGACAAGTAAGCAGCGGTTAAACGTATTGATTGCTTTTGCTAAGAATAATAAAGTGGTTTATGGTAAAGCATTTGATATCTTAAAAATAGAAGGTGCCAATTATAATTTAGATGACTTGGAATGGATTGAAAACAACCTCAAAAAGATTACAGTTTGCGAGGTGAAATCTACAAATAAACTCACCGTAAAAGCTGGTTTTGAGAAATATTTCTTTGGTTTAACAACGGCAGAACTCTTAGTAGCTCAAAGCTTAAAAGAGTATTTCAAGTTTGTTTTTGTGAACACAAACAGTGGAGAAATTTTAGAATTAAGTTTAGATGGTATTTATAAGAAAGCAAAAGGAATATATCCTACTTGGAGTATTCAATTTTAGCAAGCATAAAATAATTGTAATAAAACGCTACTTCGCAAACTCAATATTTACCAGCGTGCCTCTACCCGGTTGAGATTGTATCTGCACATCACCATTCATCATGTATACGCGCGAAAAAATATTCCGCCAGCCAATGCCGCTGCTGGTTTCTATGGTGGCGGTATCAAAGCCAACGCCATTGTCTTTAATAGATAAGTACACCTTCTCGGCATTGTAATCCAGCATTACCTCTACACGGTTGGCTTTGCTGTGTTTTATCATATTGTTTACCACCTCCTGCACTATGCGGTAGATGGCTATTTCTACAGAGCTGTCAAGGCGTTCATCGCCTGCACTTACCAACAGGTCTATCTGCAATAAACCTGTATCATTTATCTTAGCAGCCAATTCATTCAGCGCAGGGTCTATACCTTTTTCCATCAGGCTGGTAGGCATCAGGTTGTGAGATATAGTGCGCACCTCTTTTACAGAATCATCTATCAGTTTCTTTGCATTACCTGCCAGTTTTGCATCATCGTCGTTATACGAGTCCATAGCCGATATATTCATCTTAGCGGCAGAAAGCATTTGCCCAAGGCTATCGTGCAGCTCGCGTGCTATGCGTACACGTTCTTTTTCTTCCGCTTCCATCACTGCTTTAAAGCGCAGCTTTTGCTGTATAGCGATGCGTTCATCCATCTCTGCTTTCTTCTTATGCTTGTAGCGGGTATATATCACCCAGAACACAGCAATCAGTATCAGAAAACCTGCAACGGATGCAATAAGTAATACCTGTGTTTTGCGTTCCTGGTCTGCATTCTGTTTTTGCAGTAGCAGGTTTTCACGTTCTTTCTTTTCAGTCTCGTACAGGGTTCGGTACTCGGCAGTTTTTATGGCAGTCTCTTCTTTAAATATAGAGTCTCTCAGCAGACGTAGCTTCAGCATGGTCTGGTATGTGAGTGGTGCGTTGCCACATTTGCTATACGCCCATCCCAGCATCTGGTAGGCAAACATCAGCCCTTCGGGTAGGTTTGCCGCTGTGTACATTGCTATAGCACGATTGTAGTATTCAATGCCTTTTGTACAGTCGCCGCTGTTAATGCTGTAATTGGCCATTTTCATGATAGCAAAAGCACTCTTAAGTGTATCGCCACATTCATTAGCATATTGCATAGCCAGCAAATAGTACTTGTGGCCTTGCGCGGTGTCTTTGTAACTATGATAATACAAATCGCCCAGTATGGCATATACGGCAGAGCGTTCAGCAAGTGCTGTATTGCTTTTTAGTACTTCGCGTTCTGCCTCGCGTAGATATATGAGTGCTGAGTCTTTTTGGTGGTCTTCAAAATATATAGCACCTATCTGCCGGGAAGAAATCCATTTGAAAGAATCATCTGCACAAGTATAAGCCAATCGATGGCCCCTCTTCATCCATTGCAAGCTTTGCGGCTTGTCTTGCAGAAAATAGTATGCTGCCGCAACGCGCATGGTAGCTTTGCATATCTTTTTACAATCTTTCGATGCCTCTGCCACCTGTAGTGCATTGGTCATTATTTTCAGGTAAGTGGCATAGTCTCCTTTTCGGAAGACAGAATCACCGGCTTTAAAATATTGCTCAAACTGTACCTGCGATTGTGCGGGAATAGTAATGCCGATGCTGGCAATCAAAAGGGCTATATATCTGTACAGTGTTTGCAAATGGTTTCAGGATATATAGCAATATACAGAACATATACCACGTAGAAATACCGCAGATTGGGTATTTCTACGTGTGTGCCATTATGCCGTCTGCAAGGCGGCCTTTACTTGCTTGGTGTTGAAGTAGTAAGAAACCCCAAGTAATACAAGGAATACTAACGGTGCAACAAAAGGAGTACCCGTGGCAACATGCGTCCATGTAGCGCCTATCAGGTTGAATGTAAAACCTGCATATGCCCATTCGCGCAGCTTTGGTGTTTTGGGGCTTAATATTGCCAACGAGCCCAGCAATTTGGCAACACCCAGTATCGTTACAAAATAGACAGGATAGCCCATTTGGCTGAAGCCCGCCATCAATTCTGGGTTCTTGCTCAGGTACATAAAGCTGCTCATCAGGAAGCCCAGGCTAACAAGCCCTGTTGTTATCCAGTAAAGAATCTTGTCTCTTTTCATAATTAGTCTCAGTCTTTGTTTTCTGGGTGCAAACTTCTATATATTTGCTATATATTTTATACCAGTATACTTTTGTATACCGGTATCATACAGTAAAGCAGGTATATATGGCAGGTACAAAACAGAAAGAGGCAACATGCCCAAGCGAGATGAACCATGAAGCATGTGGTAAGCATATATTGGCTGTGCGCGATGCGCTGGATATATTGAGTGGCAAATGGAAATTGCCTATCATCAGTGTATTAATATTTGCAGACAGACGATTTAAAGAAATGGAGCGAGAAATACCTGGCATCACTGCAAAGATGCTTTCTAAAGAATTGAAAGATCTGGAGATGAATGACTTGGTACAGCGCACTGTGTACGATACCATGCCTGTAACGGTAGAATATTCGCTTACCGAATATGGCAGAACATTGAAAAAAGTAATAGGTGAACTGCACAACTGGGGTACACAACATCGCAAACGTATACTTGGCAAAAAGTAACAACCATAATATTTCATTATCTTACTCCCATGCAATCAACCTACGGCTGCCTGCTGATACATGGTCTGGGTGGTGGCCTGCACGAAGTAGAGCTACTTATAAAGCCTTTGGAAGAAAAGGGCTTTGTGGTTGCATCTCCCAAGCTCAAAGGCCATACAGGTAATTGGAAAGACCTGAAAGATACCGACTATAAGCAATGGATTTTTTCTGCTGAAACAGCACTGCTGAAATTGGTGCAGCAATGCAGTAAAATATATATAGTAGGGCAGGGTATAGGTGGCTTGATAGCTATAGAATTGGCAACGCGCTATAACATAGCTGCACTGGTTTGCATCAATACACCTGCATATAGCCGCTATATAATCGGTGCATCTTTATCAGGCAATGGCAAGTTGCCATGGAATACAGTGAAGAACCTGAGGGCATTACTTGCCAAAACAAAACCACTGATGCCGCGTATTAAAATACCGGTAAAGATTGCACAGTCTGAAGATGATAATTCATCGCGCAAACAGAGCGCACAATACCTGATGAAGCACATACCTGCATTGGTAAAACAACCATCATATTATGCACATGCCGACCATGCAATACTTGCAAGCAACAAAGGCAAAGAATTGGCAACTGATATCATCAGCTTTTTCGAAATGCTGGAAAGAGTTAAGATGTAACATCGGGTTAATAATCCTTTCTGTTTCAATGAATATTTAACGTGTGGATTGATAGTATCAACACGATAGTATCTTATATTTACTACCCGCATATCCAAACTATAATGAGACGCATATTATTGACAGGACTATTTTTTTGTGGTACAGGAAGTGTATTTGCACAGGCAGATATTCAGAAACTAAAACCTGCAGTGAAAGCTGCAGCTAAGAAGATGAACGATGCATTAGTTAAGAAAGATCTCAAAAATTTTGTAGTTACTACATATCCTAAAGTGGTAGAGGCTACCGCAGGAGGGCTCGATAAAATAGAGAAAGATCTGGAACAACAAATAAAAAATATAGAGGCTGCCGGTACCACCATAGCATCTGCATGGCCGGGTGAAGTTTCAAACATCATAGATACAGCAGGCGAATATCAATGCACCATACCGCAGTATATGAAGATGAAAATGAAAGACGGTGTGTTGCAAACAGAAACCACACTTTTTGCCTTGTCTCCGGATAAAGGCAAGACATGGTATTTTATAGATGCCACTGAAAAGCCATTGGATAAGTGGAGGCAGGCATTCCCAAATCTTAGTAGCAAGCATATTATTAAGCCTGCACCCGAACCAAAGTTTACACCTAACAAATAGATAAGAATACTATAAAGATTCATACACCTGCATCACTGCCGCTGCGCATTTTGCCGGTGTAAATTTTTGTGCCTGTATCAGTCCTTTTGCACTTAGTTCATTTCGCAGTGGTTCATTCATTGCAATATTGCGTATGGCTTTTATCATATCGTCTGCACTGAAAGGGTCGATGTAATAAACAGCATCACCACCTGTCTCAGGCATACAACTGATGTTGGATGTGATGATAGGTGTGCCACTCCACATAGCCTCCAGTATAGGTATGCCAAAACCTTCGTAGATGGATGGGTATATCATCGCCAGTGCAGACTGATAAATAGCAGGGAAATCTTTAGCAGATTTGAAATCAGCATCATCTTTTGTTCCTTCTTGTTCAGACAGGAATATCACATCATTCGTTAATCCGTTTGCCGCAAGATATGCTTTCACCTGTTGCATATATTCGCCACCGTTGCCTATTACAGCCAGTGGTATATGCAGTTCCGGTTTCAGGACTTTCATAGCCTTGCAGATAGTCAGCAGGTTTTTGCGTTCTATCACACTGCCTACATACAGGAAATATGTTTCTGGTAGCTGATACTTCAGCCTGATTCGTTGCTTCTCTGCATCACTCACCTGTTGCTCAAATATGGTGTTGCAACTCTGGTAGCATACTGCAATCTTATCTGCGGGTGTACCATAGTATTGTACGATGTCTTGCTTCGTTTGCTCGCTGATGGCAATCACTTTATCGGCATGCTTACACGCATTGCTGAATTTCTTTCTATAGATAGCATTATCTACAGGTTTGTATTGCTTTGGGTAGCGTTCAAATATCAGGTCGTGAATCGTTACGACCGATTTGATGCCTGTGTTTTGTATGCCCGCAGGTATCTCATTGCTTAATCCATGGTACACATCAATATCCAGCTTCTTCAGGTCGCTTGTTACATAATTGCTGCGCCACAGCGAGCTAAGTGGTTTGAAGATACCCTTTGGTGTAATAGTGTGCATGTTGGGAAATGTATCCCTGTACATATCTGTTTGCTTGGGTGCCATCAGATAGTAAGTGTGTTGCGGATACAGTTCTGCCAACGACGATATCAGAGAGCGGCTGTAATTGCCAAGTCCTGTATTATTTTGATAGGCACGTTTGGCGTCGAAGGCAATGCGCATAGTTTAAAATGAGGCTGTAAAAGTACCACAAAATATCAATCAGCAGATTGTGAACGCATAGTTGCCTTTTGTGCAGGTGTAGGTTCCTGCTTCCAGTTGTTGGCATATGGTTTGAATGCACTTGCATTTTGTAATACTTCTACCGGTATTTTACCATCCATATAGCCTGCCATCAGCTTAAAAGCTTCCGGCTTTTCTTTTTGGAATATAAGCAGTGCGGCATTGGCACCTGCTTTTACAGCTATAGGCACACCACCGCCAAGCTCTGCCCAGTGCCCGCCAAGCAGCAGGTTTTTTACAGGCGTCTGGTAGTGGGCAATTTTGTTCTGCATATTTTTCTTACCCGGCTTTGCACCCATCATAGTGCCGCCACGGTTGCCGGTATAGCGCCAGTGCGTAACGGGTGTTGCTACGTCGTAGAACAGTATGTGAGAACGTAATCCCGGCGCTACCATATCCTCTACACGTTGTATAATTACATCGGCTATCTCATTTTTCAATTGCTTGTACGCATCACCACGTTTGTAATTGCCCTTTTCATCTTTGTCGGTATTCCACTCATTACTATAGTCCATAAAGGCAGGCATGAAGAGTGTAAGCGTGCCACAACCTTCAGGTGCCAGCGATGGGTCTCTGAAAGATGGTGCCAGTATGCTTATTTCACTGGTGTGTGGATTACCATCGCACTGCTCACCTGTTTGTGCAGTTTCTGTAACTATATGCACCAACTCTTCATTAAAGCCCAGTTTATCAGGTGTGCAATCCAGTGCTATAGATACTGTTACGGACGAGCTGTATATGTCTGCATCTTTCAGTTTGCCTTTCAGCTTGGTAGGTATTGCATCCTGTGGCAGCATTTTTTCGTACAGGGCTTCTATATCACATGCGGCTACTACATACTTGCAGTTTACCGTATAGTTGGTGTTGAAGTGTGTAAACTTTATGCCCTTTGCAGTGCCGTTTTCTACCACTACTTCATCTACTGCAGCTTTGTAAAAAATATCGTTGCCGTAGTATTTCACTACATGCTCCATCCACTCTGGCAACACCTGCCCACCACCAACAGGCGGACTCTGAAAATCGCCGTAGTATGCCCAACCAATAGGTACAAGGCACGATAGCAATTCTGTTTCGCCCGTGAATATTTTATGCAGTTTCTCGTCTTTGAAGAACTTATTCAAGCCTTTCTTCAACCCCTTCTCTCCCGTATAGGATATGAATGGAATGAATGGCATAGCAAACTTCAGTAGTGGTATCTTATTCTTCATCCGCTCTATCGCCGTCATGCTTTCTTCAGTGCGGAATATTTTACTGAATTCGTTGAACGACTTCCCCAGTTTTTTAGCCGCATTAAAGAAGCGTATCAATCCTTCACGCTCATGCGGAAACTCATTTATCAGTTGGTCGCGCAGCTCGTCAGGATTGTTCGTAAGCAGATAGTCAAAGCTCTCGCCTTTATACCTGCGTATTCTGCGTTGTGGTATTACATTCGGGTGGTCGTTGCCTAGCAGGTCAAATATTTTACATGCCATGCCGCCGGGTGTACACTGGTTTAGCCAATGTATGGCTGTATCAAAACGAAAATCTTTTCTACGGAAACCTGCAAGGTAACCACCTGCATGAGGTTCTTTCTCCAATACACATACGCTGAAGCCGGCTTTGCTCAGCAATGCAGCAGTTGTCAATCCGCCCATACCTGCGCCAATGATGGCCACGTCGTAGTATGGTTTTAATTCAGGCTTTTGCATTTGGGGTAAACGATGCTGGCTGCGTTACATATAGCAGCAACATGCATAAAGATACCTAAAACAGCGTCATTATCTATATTACCCCTCTACTTCCTGTTTGCGTAGCAGGTATTTGCCCAGTACATCAAATTCTATATTGATGACAGTACCGGCTTCTATTTGTTGAAAGTTGGTATGATTGTAAGTGTATGGTATAATAGTAACAGTCAGTTCGTCTTTGCCAACATTGAATGCTGTCAGGCTCGCCCCATTCAGGCATACAGAGCCTTTCTCTATAACCAATGCAGCAAACTGTTGCGGAAAACGGAAGCGGAACAGCCAGCTGCCTTCCAGTGTTTGTTTTTCTATACAGGTAGCAACTGCATCTACATGGCCTTGCACAAAGTGCCCGTCAAGCCTGTCGCCTACTTTCATAGCACGTTCCAGATTCACGATATTGCCTGCCCGCCAACTGTTAAGGTTAGTCTTTAGCAGTGTTTCCTGTACGGCGGTTACTTTATATCGGCTACCCTCTATAGCTACCACCGTAAGGCATACGCCGTTGTGTGCTACAGACTGGTCTATCTTCAGCTCGTGTGTTATAGGGCTATCTACCCAAATATCAATATTAGTACCTGATGGTGTGATGGATGCAATAGTGCCAATGGCTTCTATAATACCTGTAAACATGGCGCAAAGCTACTGCTTTATTGCCGTACCCTTGTGGTAAGAAAGGCCCGTATCGCTGGCTATGGTAAAGTAAATACTAAGCTTCGTGCTATCCGACTGGCTTTTTTGTATGTACCCGCTAATGGTATCAACCGTACGGCAGGCAAGTTGACCAGAAAGTTTAGCATCAAAGCCATTTACTTTAGCATCTATAGAGTCCAGAAATGCTTTGTAAAACCTATCAGCAGTCAGTTCCAGCGTATCTCTGTCGCAAAAGCCTGTTATGCCTATTTTAATTTTAGAACTGTTCAGTGAAAACAGTCTGATCGGATATTTCAGTACCGTATCGGGTTTGTAGTCTGCATCATATATACTGTCTACCAACATATAATTGCCGCCGAAAATGTCTATCGGGTAGAAGCAGGTAGTATTATCAGGTGTGCCGGGAAAGTTCCAGTTGTAGTTGATAGCAAACGGATCGTTGCAATATTTTCTGTCCAGCCTGCTGTCATCAGGGTTGGCCATATAGCTATCCGCTGCTTTTTTGCAGCCCCATACCGTTGCTGTAATTGCCAGCAATGTACCTGCTAATATATATGTAATGCTTCTGTTAGCCACTGTTTTAGTACTATAACGTCTTATACAGCCTAAAATTATCTGATTTATAGCAATAGTCCTAAAAAGTTTGGTCAAATGAAAAAAACACTTACCTTTGCCCTCCCAAATCCATTTAAAAGGGGGTATTAAGTTATGTTAATAATAGATTCAAAAGATTGCGAAAACATTGATAAGGCGCTGAAAAAGTACAAGAAGAAGTATGAGAAATCTCGTACGTTGAATCAACTGCGCGCTCGTCAGGCTTTCACAAAACCATCTGTAAAACGTCGTACAGAAGTTTTGAAAGCAATCTACCGCCAGCAAATGGAGTCTGGTAAACTGGATTAATCAGACTAATAGACAACTTTTTTAACAAAGTTATCTGATAATAGTATTGCGCCCGGTACTGTAAATGTTTATATTTACAGTACCGGGTTTTTCTATGATAGAGCATCGGATAACAGATTACCTACAGTATCTCAGATTTGAGAAACGATATGCACAGCATACACTCGGCGCATACGAAAGAGATTTATCACAATTTAATGCATATGTAAGCTCTCAGTTTGGTTTGGATGACGAACGGGTAGTTACCCATTTCCACGTACGTAGTTGGCTGGCTACCTTCAAAGAGCAAGACCTGCAGGCTACATCCATCAATCGCAAACTGTCTGCGGTTAATTCATTTTACAAATACATGCTGAAAATGCAGGCGGTTAAGAAAAACCCCGTGCGTCAGCTACATGCCATGCGCAGGGTAGAACGCCTGCCGGTGTATCTGAAAGAACAGGAAGCGGACTATCTGCTGGAAGAAGTACAGTTTGAGGAAGGTTTTAAAGGATTTACCGACCGTATGATATGCGATCTGCTATACCAGACAGGCATGCGCCGCAGCGAAATCATTAATCTTAAAGAAAAAGATATAGAAACAAGCCTGAAACAGATACGCATTCTGGGTAAAGGCAATAAAGAGCGTTTGGTCCCCGTCAGCCCGATGCTGCTAACTGCTATCGACGAATACATACACGAAAAGCGCAAGCTTGAAAACTACGACAATAACCACTTGCTGGTGCTGGAAAGCGGCCAGCCCCTCTATGCAGGCTATGTATACAGGGTGGTGAAAACATATTTATCATCAACTACAACACTTCATAAAAAAAGCCCCCACGTATTAAGGCACACTTTTGCAACACATTTGCTGAATAACGGTGCTAATATACAGGCCATCAAAGACCTGTTGGGGCACAGCAGCCTGGCTGCAACACAGGTATACACTCACAACAACATTGACAAACTCAAGGAAATTCACAAAAAAGCACACCCGAGAGGGTAGATATATTAATATTTTATAACCATAAATTTTTGCCTTATGAACGTGCGAATCCAATCAGTGCATTTTGAAGCAGACAGTAAATTGATAGAACATGTGAACAGGAAACTGGAAAAACTAGGCACTTTTCACGATAAAATAGTAGGCGTAGAGGTCTTTTTGGTGCTCGATAACGTGGTACACAATATCAAAGACAAAGTAGCCGAAATAAAGGTACACATCCCTAAACACACCTTCTTTGTGAAACACCAGTCTAAAGCTTTTGAAGAGTCTTTCGATCTGGCTTTCGATTCTATGGTAAACCGCATCAAGCGCCAGAAAGAAAAAGCAATGGCATAATATCTGCCAACCATTGATATTGAAAATCCGGTCTTATTTCTAAAAAAGGCCGGATTTCTTTTATAACCTATTGCAATAAAAGCCGAAAACGCCTATTTTGCATTACTTAATAATACAATTTTAGAATCATGCTGCAACGTTGGATGAAGTCTTTGGCTGTAGTTGGTGCAACCTGTGCTTTGTTTGCCTCTTGTAAGAAACATACTTACAGCCCGGATGAACCATTGGTAAGTGCATATACTCCATCTGTTTTTACATCTGGTCAAAACAAGATTATGTATGGCTTAGACCCTTCTACAGGTAATGTCAAATGGCAATTCACGCTTGATAGTCAATTGATGGCAACGCCTATCGTAGTTGGTTCAAATTTGTATATACCTACACTGGGATCTTTGTATCAGTTTGATGCAAGAAATGGTGTACGTGGACAAAATACTTACAGTGTAGGTAGTGTATATTCTTCTCCTATTACAGATGGTAAAACACTTTTTGTAGCATCTATCAGCGGTATTGTAACAGCAATTGATGTTAATGCAACAGACCCTGCTAAAAAAATCAGGTGGACATATGATGCAGGTGATAGTGTATTGTCTTCGTTGATGTTATACAATGGTAGCCTTATTGTAGCTACTACTAAAGGTAAAATACATGCAGTTAATATTACTAACGGTACTAACGCATGGTCTTCAAGCCTGCCGGCTGTTGAGGGCTTAAGGTCATCTCCTGTGGCTAGTGGCTCAAACATTTATATCGGTTCTCCCGACTATAATCTCTATGCACTTAGTGTAGCAAATGGAGCTATAAAATGGACTTATCCAACAGAAGGTATCATACATAGCTCTCCGATAGCTTATGGTGGTAACGTTATTTTTGGTAGTGCCGATAACTATGTTTACTGTATAGATAGCACTGCAAAAGCAGAACGTTGGAGGTTTAAAACAAATGACCGCGTACACTCTAGCCCTGCTGCTTACGGCCAGGTTGTGTACATTGGCGGTTACGATTCTTACCTGTATGCATTAAATATTATAGATGGTTCTATTAAATGGAAATATCAGACTGGTGGGCTTGTACAAGCTACATCTTTAGCTACAGATGGTAGTGTATACGCTGCAGGCTACGATAAAAACATATACAAATTCGATACTTCAGGTAATTTAAGGTGGAAACGTGATGTTGGTTCTTTCATCATCAGTTCTCCTGTATATTACGATGTTAATAAAGGATATTATCCGTCTATCACAGGCTTTGGTCCTTACTAGTAGACACACAATATGATTTGAAAAGGGACGCACACAGCGTCCCTTTTTTCATATACTTATTTCATTCGGTTATCCTATACCGTATTATTAAATGTTCCGGGTATTAATGTAAATAGCGTATAAAGCCACGTTGCAGATATCAACAAGCATCATCTTTGTTGGTTACTGATGGTTTAAGACAATGGCGTAGTTAATCAGGACGAAGCATTAAAAAAGCCCCTGCTGGTGCAGAGGCTTTTTTAAAATATCAGAAGAGCTTATTGTTTGCTCAGTTCTTTAATCTTTGCAAATACTTCCTCTTCGCCACCTTCTTCATAGCCAGCATGAGAGTAAGCTACTTTACCATTCTTATCTATAATCATAGTAAATGGTACTGTCTGGAAGTTCAGTGAACGTTTCAGGTCAGAGTTAGGATCCATATAATACGGGAAATCCCAACCTTGAGATTTTGCATAACTACGTACCAGTCCTTCTGCACGAGACTCATCTATAGATACCGTGATGTAGTTAAAGTCCGCTTCTTTTTTCCAGTCGGCCATTTTAGTACGTACATTCTTAATTTCTTTTTTGCATGGTACGCACCATGTAGCCCAGAAGTTTATCAGGGTTACTTTACCTTTTTCAACAGTTGTGTTAAACGCTACTTTTTTGCTTGTGTTTACGTCTTTAATCTGAGTGTCGGGCAATTCTGCAGCTGTTTGTGCCATAGCATTTACAGAAAAAACAAGCGCAAATGCACCGGCGATAAGATTTTTCATAATTGAAATCATTAATTTGTAAATAAATAAACTAAAACCTTGCCAAAGTTTAGTAAAGAAACTAAATTCGTCAGAATTTCCAAATTTTAATAATTTTTTAATGAAATCCCTCAAAAGTATTTTAACAGTATTATTACTTTCTGCAGGCGCTGCACATGCACAAGGTACACTGTCGGGAGACTTCATGCTGAATGCTAACTTCTTTCAGCGAGATGAAGCTATTAATGCTGCTAACAACCCACTTTACGATAACTATCTGAGTGGTGGCGAAGCTTGGCTTGGCCTGCGCTACAATTATAAAGGCTTTACGGCTACATTGCGTACAGATGCCTTTCACAACTCAAACCTCTTCAACCCCACACAAGCGTTGAATGGTTTTGGTATCGGCGCATGGAGCCTTTCTAAAGATATTGATAAACTAAGCATTACTGCGGGTTATATCTACGATCAGATCGGTAGTGGTGCTATGTTTCGTGCATACGAAGACCGTGGTCTGTTGATAGACAACGCGTTGATAGGTGTGCGCCTTAAATACCAGATAGCTGATAACGTATTTGTAAAAGCATTTACAGGTCAGCAAAAATTCAACCTTGCTAAATATAACCCTATCATTAAGGGTATTAATCTTGAAGGTGATTTCAATCTGGGTGATAAAGTACACATCGTACCGGGTGTTGGTGCCATCAACCGTACGCTCGACCAAACAAATATGGATCTGATTGTATCAACCATCAACAGTCAGGATACCAGCAGGCGTTTTGTGCCTAAGTACAATATGTATGCAGTAACGGTATACAATACTTTAACAGTTGGCAACTTCTCTTGGTTTGTAGAAGGTTCTATGAAAACAGATGAGTCTATTGTTAAAGACAACTATCTGCAAGATAAAAACGGTAATATCCTCTTTACAACACTGGGCTATGCTACAAAAGGTATTGCGGTGAACCTGACAGGTAAGCGTACAGAAAACTATGTAATGCGTACATCGCCAAACGAGATACTGAATCGTGGTATGCTGAACTGGCAGCCTATCGTTGCGCGTTTGCGCCCGCAACGTCTGATGGCTCGTTACACACCTGCATCGCAGGATATATCTGAAATGGCTGTTGGTGCAGACGTACTGCTGACACCAAATGAGAAACTGGACATTACGCTGACAGGCACATACATCAATACACTTGATAACAAAACACTGTATCGCGAAGGCTATGCAGAAGCAGAGTACCGTGGTTTTAATGACTGGATATTGCAGGCAGGTTGCCAGTATATGGTTTACAATCAGGAAATCTATCAATCAAAAGTGGCAGTACCGCTGATTAATTCTATCATTCCTTTCTTCGAGGTTACTAAACGTATCAACAAGAAAATGTCTATCCGTACAGAGTGGGAATACCAGGATACCAAGCAAGACTTCGGTTCTTGGATATTCGGCCTTGTTGAGCTGAACATTGCACCTAAATGGTCTTTTGCTTTGTCTGATATGTATAACATCAAACCGGGTCCTAATTCAAGCGCAGGTGCACAACACTACTACAATGTGTTTACTGCTTTCACAAAAGGTCCGCACAGGTTTACTATGGCTTACGTAAAGCAGGTAGAAGGTATCAACTGTACAGGTGGCGTATGCCGTTACGAGCCTGCATTCAGCGGTCTCAGGTTTGGTTGCACATCTCAGTTCTAAACTCACGTATAACACATAACTTTGTAAACGGCTTCTGTATCAGGAGCCGTTTTTCATAAATACAATTCGATGCTGAAGACAGATTTCTTAGTGATAGGTTCGGGCATTGCAGGCCTTACGTTTGCAGTAAAAACAGCGCGTCGTTTTCCTGATAAAACAATAACCATTCTTACCAAAGCTAATACCGACGAAACAAATACAAAATATGCGCAGGGTGGTATTGCAGTGGTGAATGATCTGGAGAATGACAGTTTTGAAAAGCATATAGAAGATACACTGATAGCGGGCGATTATCTCTGCAACAGAAATGTGGTAGAGATAGTAGTAAAAGAAGGCCCTGAACGTGTAAATGAAATAATAGAATGGGGTGCAAGGTTTGATAAAGATGCTGAGGGAGATTATATGCGTGGCAAAGAAGGCGGACACTCAGAGTTTCGCATATTGCACCACAAGGATATAACGGGCTTTGAGATAGAGCGTGCATTGGTAGAAGAAGCAAAGCGCCATACTAACATTCAGATACACAATCACTGGTTTGTACTCGACCTTATTACCCAACACCACATGGGTATGCTGGTCACAAAATCTACCCCGGATATAGAATGTTATGGGGTGTATGCGCTGAATACACAGAGCAATAAGATAGAGAAGATATTATCGAAAGTAACGGTACTGGCTGCAGGTGGTGTAGGGCAGGTATATCGTACCACTACCAATCCTAAAATAGCAACAGGCGATGGTATTGCGATGGCTTATCGTGCAAAGGCAAGGATAGAGAATATGGAGTTCATCCAGTTTCACCCTACGGCATTGTACGAGGCTGGCGTAAGCCCTTCGTTCCTCATCACAGAGGCAGTGCGTGGCGATGGTGGCATATTGCGCAACAAGCAGGGAGAAGCGTTTATGAAAAGCTATGACGAGCGTGCAGACCTGGCCCCGCGCGATGTAGTGGCACGTGCCATAGATAATGAAATGAAACGTACCGGTACAGAGCATGTGTATCTGGATTGCCGCCACATGGATGCAGATAAATTCAAAGCACACTTTCCCAACATCTATGCAAAGTGCAAGAGCATTGGTATTGATGTAATGGAGCAGATGATACCCGTGGCGCCTGCCGCACACTATTGCTGTGGTGGCATTAAGACAAACGAACAAGGGCGTACATCTGTGCAGCAACTGTATGCATGTGGCGAATGTGCCAGTACAGGCTTACATGGTGCTAACAGGCTTGCATCAAACTCTTTGCTGGAAGCATTGGTATTTGCACACCGCTGTGCAGAAGATGCAGCTGCAATAATAGATACCATAGATTATAATGAAGCCATACCCGACTGGAATGCGGAAGGTACCACAGCACCGCAGGAGTTGATATTGATAACACAAAGCCTGAAGGAAGTAGAGCAGGTGATGAGCGACTATGTAGGTATTGTACGCAACGATGTGCGCCTGCAACGCGCTATGAGCCGTATAGACCTGCTGCATGCAGAAACCGAAGATTTGTATAAAACGGCTACAGTATCTCCGCAGCTATGCGAGGTTCGCAATCTCATTACCACCGGCTACCTGATAGTAAAGAGTGCACAGTTTCGTAAAGAGAGCAGGGGGCTGCATTACAATACCGACTATCCTGAAAAGAGTACACTACTGCAAAACATAGTTTTATAAAATAGAAAAAGCGCAACCATTACCGTTGCGCTTTATTATTTATGTTGTGTGGTGCGTGTTATTCAACCACCATTTTCACTGTTTCGTATTGTTCGTTGGCCGATTGTATTTGTACAAAATACACACCTTTTATCCAGCCGTTGATGTCTATCGTTACATCATTCTCCCCAAGCTTGGCAGCGTATGGTTTTACCAATGTGGTTTTGCCAACTACGTCTACTACTTTAATGGTAATACCATTAGCTTTTGCAGTAAAGAACTTCATGCTGACGTTTTGATGTGCAGGGTTTGGGTACAGACTTACATATTGCGGAGCAGCTGCTACATTGTTTACAGCAGAGCCTGTAGTTTTACAACTATCTGCTGTGTTGGTAGTAAGTGTAATGCTGTATGCCTTATTACAGCCATTAGAGTCTGTAATGGAAACAGTGTAAATGCCCGGTGCGCTCAATGATGTAAGGTTTTGTGTTTTACCGCCGTTAGACCATGAGTAGGTAAATGGTGCAGTGCCAAAGTTTTTACTGCCGATGGTAGCACTGTTGTAGGTAAGGGTAATAGACCCCTTGCCTTTACAAATTGGTGTTTGTGTCAGTTTTGCACTAATGATGGATTCTAGACACGAAGCAGCCGCAACATTGGTCCTTATCTTATCTCCGGGCAATGGCCCGAACCCATTTGCAAGGTTTATTCCACGTGATGAAATGTGGCAATAACTCATAACGCTGCCATTCCATGCAGTAGCAGGCAGTGCATCATCGTAGGTATACGGGCAAGTGCTGCATCCACTTACAGCTTCCAGTGTAGAGCAATTATCTATAGCACCGCAAGTGCCGCCGCCACCTGTGTTCCAGCCACACCAGTGTGTGTGGTTAGAGCCCAGATTATGCCCATGCTCGTGTGTAGTCATTTCTACATCCCACGAAAAAGTAGGTACCGTTTGGAAGTTGCCATATATATTGCCGTAAGCATAAGAAAAACTACGGGTGCATAGTATATCTAAAAAGGCAATACCACCCAGATTAGTTTTGTCCAATGCCATAAACATCGCTATGTCTCCATTGAAAGTATCACCTTTATTATTCCACATTGCCTGAAAATCCATCAATGCATTTTCAGAAGCATCTTCTCTGATGCCATCTGCAATTGTCCATACGCTAACGGCATGTAGTTCTATGGCTATCTTCTCGTTTCTATACATTGTTTGTACCTGATTAAAGAGAGAGCTGAGATAGTTTTGTGTAATAGTAACACTAGAGCTCTTGCCGCGATACAGGTCATAATCTGCTTCCCAATACATGCGT
The DNA here is from genome assembly GCA_002389765.1 of Bacteroidetes bacterium UBA4414. Taxonomy (GTDB): domain Bacteria; phylum Bacteroidota; class Bacteroidia; order Chitinophagales; family Chitinophagaceae; genus Polluticoccus. The sequence continues at coordinate 59,521 of DGQM01000024.1, forward strand.
ACTTTGTTGCAGCCGTATGCAGCTGTAGTTTTGTTGGCAGTTTGTGTAGTGCCATTGCGCGGTATAGTCATACCTTCTTTAGTACCGCATTTAGTTGGTGGCGGAGCAATAAAGTCTTTATCGTTGTATAGTATATATAATCCACTGTTATCTTCCAGTTTGCCTGCTACGTAGTTGCCATCTGCATTTGCAAAAAGTATTACTATATCTCCATTGGTAAAAACACTCATGCTGGCAGTAGATTTTGCATTGCCTCTCACAGCCCCTTGATAGTGAGCGCCTTTTTCGTAGTTGCACGGGTGTGTGCCCTGTGCATCAATGTAGCTCATTTTAGGTTCGGCAGATAAAGGGCTGCTTTGCATCATATCCAATACAAATGTTTGTCCGTCATCTGTTTTCATTGTCAGCGCAATGGCTCTGGGATACTCGTTATACAACTGATTGATGGCAACTTTGTCAGGAGCCAGCAGTGTTTCTTTGCGCAATACATTAGTATGCTTTGTAGCCGTAACGGTATTAAAGAGGCTATAGGGTTTGAATACAACGCCTTTTGATTTTGCTTCGTTCATTTCGCCCGATAGTACATAACCCGGTTCGTATTGTTGTGCCTTGGCCAGTGTGTTGAAACAGCATATTGCAATAAGCAGTGCTGCAAGTTTTGTGTAAAGTTTCACTTGATATTTTTTATGTTGCTAAATCTTAGTCATGATAGTGGAGGTAGGGTGAAGCAATGTACTTAAAATGTAGTCAACAGTTTAGCTACATTTGTCATAAGTTCTTCATTATATGTAGGAGTAGGTAATAGCTTAGGGTACTACAAAACGGATATAGCTTATACTATCATTTGTATGCAAAGACAAAGAGTACACACCCGATGGAAGCAGACTGGTGTCTATAGATGCATCATTGGCAGTTTGATTGTTTTTTTGCAACTGTATTTTGCCCATCATATCATACACCGTTAAGTTATACAGGCCATCATGTTTAATGTTGCTGATGTTGCATATGCCGCGGCAAGGATTGGGTGATATGCGTATGTCTGCATTGGCAGGCATATTGCTGACGTTTGTTTTAAAACGGCAACTATCCGTGTTTTCTACCATTACAGAAGTAAGGTATTGCACATGGCATTGCCCCACGCTGTTGGTAATGCTTACGCCGTATGCACCAGGTGTTGTGATGTTTGTAAGATTTTGAGTAGTAACACCATTTGTCCAGTAGTACAAAAGCGATGAAGGAGGTATAGTACTACTGTTTACATAATTCGTATCAAATTCAACTATTATAGAGCCATAACCACGGCATATATTTTCAACTTTCAGCTTTGCCAGTAAAGCCGGTTGCAGGCATTTATTATAGCTGGTATCATTAATTGTTGATAGCATTGCTTTTCTTGGCAACGGGCCAAAACCGTTGGCCAGATTGATGCCGCGTGGTTTGGTGTGGCAGTAACTCATGATTGTACCGGACCATGCTGTTGATGGAGCAGCATTGCTAAACGCTGTGGGACAAGTGCCGCAAGAGTTTCCCGATTCCTGCATTACACAGTCGTCTATAGAGCCACATGTGCCGCCCGGGCCTGTATCCCAACCACACCATTGTGTATGCATAGAGCCAAGCAAATGGCCTACTTCGTGAGATATTATCATCACATCTTTAGAGTATACAGGAACCACCTTATATATACCATCTACATCTGCATAAGCGTATGATCTGGCTTTATTGCATAAGGTAATCATCGGTGCTATACCTCCATTGGCTGGCTTATCATTAGCAACCAATACAGCTAAATCTCCGGAGAACGTATCATTTTTGCTATTCCAAAATGCCATAAAGTCTATTATCGCATGCTCTGATGTAGAGTCTTTATAATTATCCGGACTGGTCCACACATTCGTAGAGCGTAGTATCAGCAGCATAGAATCATTTCTATAAATAGACCTCATTTGATTGAACAAGCCTGTAAGATAATTCTGTGTTTGGGTGATGTTCTTCCCGAATTTTACGTACAAGTCATAGTCTCCTTCCAGATATACACCAACCACCTTGCAGGTAAACGATGTGGCTGTTGTTTTTTGGCCTGTTTGCTGCTGTGGTGTTTTACCATCCTTAAACTTACATTGGAAGGGAGGCAGCCCTGTTATTGCATCATCTCTGTATAGTATATACCTGCCACTGTTATCCTGCAGTGCACCTGCTACATAGTTACCTTCATTATTGGCAAAGAGTATCATTACATCTCCGTTGGCAAATACACTCATGGTAGCCAGCGAGTTTGCCTGCCCTTCTACACAGCCGGTATAATGTACGCCTTTGTCTATGCTTACGTTATGTGTGCCTGTTTCGTTTGATGTTTTTGCACTTATATCTGCAACCGTAGGATTACTGCGTAGCATAGACAGCGTGTACCTGCCATTGGCAGATGGTAGCTGTATCGTAATGGCCGATGGCTTTTCGTTATACAGGGTGGCGATATTAAGTGCCTGTGGTGCAAGGATGCTGCCACCATCCAACATAGTAGCACGGCCTGTGTAGGCGAAAAGATTATATTCTCTGAATGGTGTTCCTTGCTTTTGAGCAGCTGCTACCTCTGCATACAATACATTGCCCGATTGTGCAATTGCCTGCACCCCATATACTGTAAGGAGTAGCAGTAGTGAAAAGAATAGCTTTACAGGTGTAGTGATTTGCATATATCTAATTTACAATACATGCAGCTATTAGCAAATTAAAAAAGCCCCTGATTGTTTTTAATCAAGGGCTTTGTGTTAAGAATATTAATCAATAGCTAAAATATTATACGCGTCACACCTCCCCTTCAGGGGAGGACAGGAGGGGTTTCTTACTTAGCACTGCGCATACCCGCAGGTGCAGCACCTGCACGCACCTCTTTGCGCTCGCCTATCTGCTGGCGCCACATAGCGTAGTACAGCCCCTTCTCATCCAGCAAATGCTGATGGTTGCCTGTTTCCACTATCTGTCCGTGTTCCAGTACAAATATCCTGTCGGCATGCATAATGGTACTGAGGCGGTGGGCTATCATAATAGTGATATGCTCGCGCTTCTGCGTAATGTCTTTGATGGTAGTAGATATCTCTTCTTCCGTCAGCGAATCGAGTGCAGAGGTAGCCTCGTCAAATATCATCAGCCTCGGGTGGCGCAGCAATGCACGGGCTATGCTCAGGCGTTGGCGTTCACCACCGCTTAGTTTCAGGCCACCTTCACCTATCATGGTATCAATACCATTTTCGGCACGTGCCAGTAGGTTTTGACAAGCAGCTTTTTGCAATACCTCACTTATCTCTGCATCTGTTGCGTTAGGATTCACAAACAGCAGATTCTCTTTGATGGTACCGCTAAACAGTTGTGTGTCTTGCGTTACAAAACCTATCTGGTGGCGCAGCTCATCAAAGTCTATAGCATTGCCATTGGTACCGTTGTAGTAGATGTTGCCCTGCTTTGGTTTGTAGAGGCCTACCAGCAGTTTTACCAGTGTTGTTTTACCACTGCCACTCGGGCCCACGAAGGCAACCGTCTCGCCCAATTTCACATCAAAACCTATATTATCCAAAGCCGACTTTGTAGCTGTGTTGTGCTGAAAGCTAACACCCTCAAAACGCAGGCTTTCTATACTGTTGATGGTAACAGGCTGTGCAGGCTTTTCCTCTACAGGGCGGGCAAACAGTGCCTTCAGGTTGTTGAGCGATGCCTCTGCCTCTCTCCATGCCATGATGATATTGCCCAGCTCTTGCAGCGGGCCAAAGATGAAGAACGTGTAGAACTGCATCGTTACCATCTGCCCCAGCGTTAGCTTATCGTGAAATATGAAGTAGAGCAAACAGAACATAATACACTGACGCAGAAAATTGACAAACGTACCCTGCACAAAGCTGATGCTGCGGATGCTGCGCACCTTCTTCAGCTCCAGCCCCAGTATCTTGATGGTAGTAGCGTTCAGGCGGCGTATCTCTTGCTGTGTCAGCCCGAGGCTCTTTACCAGTTCTATATTGCGCAGGCTTTCTGTGGTGCTGCCCGCCAGTGCCGTAGTCTCGTTCACAATGTTTTTCTGTATCACCTTTATCTTCTTGCTCAGGATATTGGTAAGCCAGCCCAGCAGCAGCGCACCGCCAAAATAGATAAGCACCAGCCAGCTACTGAGCGTAAACGCATACACCACCACAAACACAATACCCACGATGGTGGTAAACAGGATATTGACAAACGCATTGATAAACTTCTCACAGTCCTGACGCACTTTTTGTAGCACGCTCAGGGTTTCGCCGCTGCGCTGGTCTTCAAAATCGCTGAAGGGCAGGCGCAGGGCATGGCGCAGACCGTCTGTATAGATGCGCGCACCGAATTTCTGTATCACCACATTGACCGTATAGTCTTGAAAAGCCTTGGCAATACGGCTTATCATAGCCGTACCGATAAGCAGCCCGAGGCCTTTGATGACACCCTGCACAAACTGGCTCTCGCTCCACTGGTGCGGCGCCTTGGCATAAGGGTCTATAATGTATTTACCGAAGATATAGGGGTCGAACAGGGAAAAGACCTGATTGACAGCCGCCAGCAGCAAAGCCAGCGCTATCAGCCCCTTGTGGCGACTGAGATATTGTAAAAGTAATTTCATATAAAAAGAGGAGCCTGCCATCTGCAGGAACGGCAAAGTTAACAGCCTTTCTGAAACCCGTGTATATACAGCTGTAAGGGATATCTATAATTTATTATTGGCAGCCACCACCTGTGCTACTATGCGGCAGTCGTTGCGTCGCACCCTTGTACACCAGCAATGCTACTCAGCCCGTCATTGTGTTAGCATCCCGATACTTCGGGGCGAGGAGGTACGACGAAGCAACCTCGCGAAATGAGTACAAACACTCACACACCGTCATTGTGTTAGCATCCCGACACTTCGGGGCGAGGAGCGAAACAATCTCATGAGGGGCATCAATACTACGTAAAAGGATGGAAAATCTTTTGTAATTATATGTATTTTTTGAATATTTTTTGTTCGAATGAACTAAGGTTGTTGATAAGGTAAGGATTCAGCCTGAACTTTAGCTTTATTGCGTCTAAAGTAGCACAATCATCAAAGTTCTGAGAGATTTTCCGAATTATATCATTTGGTAAACCTGCTTCTTTCATAGCAATCTCATGATTATTAATAAATCCGAACTCTAAATAAGTTATTAGATATTTTAAACTGATAGCATCAGAGGTGCCTTTTTTTTCTTGCCAAACATAATTAAAGATGTTTTCGTAAGCTGTTAGATATTTAGGTAATGCAAATTCAAAAAAGTGAGTTATCAATGTAAAGGTATTTCTGATTCGGGTATCCGATTTAGCTCCTTTCTGATTTTTTATGAGTGCTTTTATTGATGGTGTTTTATATAAATAATATTTTGTTTGCTTTATGAGTTCCCATATGTAATAATTCTTGTTCTCTTTATCTGTTTTATTGAAAAGGTATTCATGGCATAGAAGTAATATTGCCTGAAGTTCTTCTTTTGTAGGCAAAGAAGTCTTCACAAATAGTTTATCTAAATTGATTGCCCTTAAATGCTTTATTAGTAATATCTGATTTTGTATTGGTATAAATTTATTCCCTTTAATTAGAGCAAAGGGTATCATTTCGTTTTTTAATTGTTCTTCAATATTATTCCTAAGCTTTAAATTCTGATCTGATAACTCTTTTTTTTCTATTTGAATGACTTCCTCACTCTCAAGGTCTTTATTGTCATAGTAATTAAAGTCAATGTTTGTTTTATCTCTTTCAGCGGTAACTTCTGTCAATAGAAAAACGTTACCGATAAAATGATTATAAAAACGTCCAGCTCTACCTTTGATGTTTTTTATGTCAAACCCAGTCAGAGGTATTGTTCCTGCTTTTGTATTATCATAGATAACGACATTTTTAGCAGAAGTATTTACGCCTTCTGTTAATGTGGATGTGCAAACAATAATGTCGAAAATATTATTGTTAAACGAATCAACAATTTCACTTTGAATATATTTCGGAATTCCAGCATGGTGAAATGCTACACCTTTTTCAAGGCATTTAACTAATGACCAATCTTTATCGATATTATCACTAATATAGGCTATCAAGTCAGATTGAATTAAATTATCTCTAGTGTCAGCAATTTTTTTTGCCCGAGTTTCAACGCTGCTTTTTGTTCCAATATAGATAAGTGTTTGCTCTTTGAGCGCTGAAAGTGTATTAATTAGATTTTTGTCTTTGTTTTTTAACTTCTTAAATGTTTTTCCATTTATGGTATAGGTTTCATTGTAATCAGTCTTGTTTAAGTCAAAAGTGTCTTTTTGGACAATCTCACCAGTATATTTGAGGAAAGTACCGCCTGTAGCGTCAAGAAATTTCTTGCTGAAATTTTCAAAGTATGGACCAATTAAATAATAATCAGCCTTGTGTTTAGATAGTCTATACAGACAATGGGTAAAGATTCTTCTTCTTTCAGGATCATCTTGGATTTTATATATTTCATCCATAGTGAAGAAATCTACTTTTAGATGTGGGTGCTGGTCTAATAGTAAATCCATTTTCTCTGGTGTGAGTATGAAAATGCTTTTCTTCCCTGGCTGAAAATTGTTGATTGAGTTTACTATTTCATATCCTATAATGTTAGGGTTTTGTTTAAACTTATTAAACGTTTCATTTAGTAATGCGATTGTGGGTAGTACAATGGCAATATTTTTATAGCTATTATTATGGGAAATTATTTCTTGAATTATTCTAGATTTTCCGAATGATGTTGGCGCGCTTACAACTATTTTTCTTTTTTCTTGAAATGTTTCAAATAGATTTAGCTGTTCTTTAGTAAGTACAGTATTAGTGTCTAAAGTATAAACAGCTCTTGCATACAACTCGAAAATACTGTGTTGTAATGTCTCCACTAATGCAGGTTTCTTCTGAGTGAGCATTTCATGATATAGAAATACTCTTGATGCAACTATACACTCGTGCAGAAGATCCTGGATTAATTTATCATTCGGCAAATATTCTGCTACATGGCAAATTGCTGACAACGCGATGTTGTACTTTTCATTGGTTGATTCTTCGTGTAATAATGAATGTACACCTTCAAGCAAAGATTTGAACTTGTTGCTATCTAGAGTTTTATTCTCTCTTAATTGTTTTAATGTAGTGTTTATGGTCTTTATATCTGTGAATATCATCGTAGTATGTTTTCAATTGCCTCAAGTTCAGTTTTCATGTTATCAACTGAGTGTAGTGGAAACAACAAAAAAACCAACTCAACCTTAATAGTTGTATTGAATATCGTGGTTTCAATTTTTTTGTTGTGTTTTAATAATTCACTTTCTAAATCGGAATTAAATTGTGCATCAATGTCAAAATTCTTGCTTATTGCAGCACTGTCATAAGTCAATAGAATTGGTACTTTAATCTTAAGCTTATCCAATGCTTTACCTGTAATAGCAGCCTTTAGTTTTTCCAAATCAAAACCTTCATCAACTTCGATATTTGTATTAAGAATACTTATCTCGTCTGCCAAGTATTCATGTTGAAAATGTTCCTCTATTGATTTTTTTGCATCAGCGAATGCTGAGCTAAAGTTTTTATGAAATTTAGCTTCTCCTAACCATAGAATTACTTCGTTATTTTCAATTGTAAAATGAGCACAATCAAATCCTTTTATTTGCTCTTTGTTTGTGCTTCTAAGTTTCACCTTAGTAACGAACTTTGGACTATCGTGATATATTGTCAAGATTAAATAAAGTAGTAGCTCACCGTAATCGCCCTTTTTATTTTTCTTAGCTTTAGATATACGAGACCATGCAGTTCTATTCATCTCACCAATATCTTTGCTCTTGTTTAGCTTTTCAAATTCACTAGGAGTAAGGGCAAAATGAACTATAGCATCGACAAGTACTTTAGTTAATTCAGTCTGTCTGTAAGTTTTCTTTTCGTAGTCTAGATGGTACGCTGCCTTTAAATATTTATTAGGATTATAGGTATATGTAAATGCATATATCAGATTATTAACCCTTGTATGTAATGCTTTTGGCATTTTTTTCATTTGATATCGGTAATGTTAGTAGTTTTTTTTTAATTATTTTATGTGAGAAACACTGGTTTTTTTGTGATCTAAAAATATTAAATTCCTCTCTCCATTTTCCCTCATTTTTTCATAATAACAGATAATTGGCGTATATTTGTTATAGTAATTTCCTAGCCCTATGCACCCGCAATCCACACACCGCAAACGGTTTCGTCCATCAGCAATTGGTTACAAACCTGCAACAATCTCACCCCGCAGCAGTCACAACTGCAACAAAAACGTAACCCTGCCTACCGGCAGGCAGGAGTTCGTAACCATCCCCGCAACACAAACCATTGGTTTTCAATCCCCATAAAATGTTCCGTTTTCAAAACTGTGCAAACACTATCAAAAACTATCAACAAATATGAAAACCTGTAAACTATTTGCTCCCACAAAAAACTCCCCTCCTGTTTTTAGCCTGCCTACCGCAGGCAGGGAGGGGCGTATTGGCAGAGAGATGCGCAGCATATCGTTGCCAATCGGGGTGGTTGGCTCGCGTAGAGTGTTCACCACCTCCCCCTCGCTGCGCTCGGGTACTCCTCCTAAAAACAGGAGGAGAGCTTTTTCAGGCTCACTACTTTCTACTAAAAACGTACCTTTAGGGCATGGGCCAGTATAGTATAGGCGAGGCACTGAAACTGCTGATGGAAAAAAGTGGTTGGGCTCCCAAAGCCCACGAGCTGCGCATGCGCGATGAGTGGGAGCAGATTGCCGGCAAGACCATATCGAAATATACCCGCAACCTGTACCTGAGCGGGGGTATCCTTACCATCTACACCGATGTTGCTGCACTAAAGCAGGAACTGCTGTTGGCTAAGCCTCAACTGATGGCTACTATCAACGAGTATTTCGGCGAGCAGGTGGTAAAGGAAATCAATATCAAGTAGAAGTTCGAAATCCTAAATCCGAAACTCTAAACAAATTCTAATGTCGAAATACTAAATTCTAAACAAATTCTAATGTCGAAATACTAAACTCTAAACCTTTTAGGATTTAGAAATTAGTGCTTAGGATTTCCCCCTAATTAGGATTTGGGTATTAGTATTTAGTGCTTCTTTCGGATTTAGGTATTAGTACTTAGGATTTCTCCTTCTTTAGTATTTAAAAGATTGTCTTCAACTCTTCGAGGCTTGCAATTTCAAAGGTTGGTTTGTGGCGGTGTGGTGTGCGTGCAGGGTTGTAGTACACTTGGTCTATACCTGCGTAGAAGGCACCGAGTATATCTATTTCCAGCGCGTCGCCTATCATAATGCTTTCCTCGGCCTTGGCACCTGCAGTTTGCAGGGCGAAGTTGAAGATGGCAGCCTGTGGCTTCATGCTATTGCTCATCTCGCTGGTGATGAGGTGGGTGAAGTAGTGGCTGATGCCGCTTATCTGTAGTTTCTGGCGTTGGGTGCTTTCAAACCCGTTGGTGATGAGGTGCATGGTGTAGCCTTGCGCTTTGCAGTGTTCCAGCACTTCGGTAGCGTGTGGTGTCAGGCGGCGTTGGGTGGGTAGTATCTCCAGATAGGCGCTGCTCAGTTCGTGTGCCAGGTGCGGGTCGCCTATCTTAAAATCGAGCAGGGTAAGGGCAAATCGTTTCCATCGCAGTTCATCGCGCTTCAGGAATCCGTTGCGGAAGCGAGCCCAGAGGCGTTCGTTGTGTTCGTTGTAGGATGTGGCAAATGCTTCGTAGTCTGTAATGCCTATGTCTTCGAGCCTGCACTCTTCATATACCTGCAGCAGGGTGTGTGCCGAGTTGGCATCAAAATCCCACAGGGTGTGGTCGAGGTCGAAGAAGAGGTGCTTGTATTGTTTAGGCATTATGCTGGTAAAATTCTAATATCGAAATCCGAATATCTAAACAAATTCTAATCTAGAAATACTAAATCCGAAAAATGGTTAGGATTTAGAAATTAGTATTTAGGATTTCGTTTTTAGTGTTTTTGCGAAAGCAAAAAGCCATCCTTTGTGGGGATAGCTTTTCAGTGTTATTAAAACCGTAGCCCGAAAAAGCTTATTGATTCTTTTTGCGGTGGTAGATTTTGTCGTCGAAGAATTCGCTAGTTGATTGCAGGGCAGGGTTTGCCATGCGTTCGTATATGCGAGATATTTCGATTTGCTCTTTGTTTTCGTGAATTTCTTCAAGGTTGTCTGCATGGCTGCTGAATTCATCCAGCTTGCGGTGCAGTTCTTCCTTCATCGTAACAGCAATCTGGTTTGCACGGCGGCTCATTACCACGATAGATTCGTACAGATTTCCTGTTTTGTTTTTGATAGCAACAACGTCGCGGGTTTCAACCAGCGGGTTCACTGCTGCTAATGCTTTTCTATTTAAGCTCATTGCGTAACTGTTTTACAATGTTATCTGCCTTGGTATAATATTCCTCAGCGTCGCGAAGATACTTAGAATTTGGATAACCGTCAACTAATTCTCTGTATGCGTTGATGGCGTTGGCGTAGCGCTCCTCTTGTTTCTCCTTCACACTCTCTCCCGCAAACTTAAACCACGATTTCACAATCATATATTGGTACAGGTCGCTGTTCTTCGATTCGGGGAAGTTGCGCATCAGTTGCTTGTAGGTAACGCTGGCAGCCCTGTACTGGCCTATATTATAGTATAGTTTGGCGGCATCTGCCTCTTTTATTTCCAGTTTGCCACGGCATTCGTCTATGTATTTATTGGCTTCAGCCGCACGCGGGCTTTCGGGGTGCGCGTTGATGAAGGTTTGCAGGGCATCCATGGCACGCTCGGTGCTTTGCTGCTCCAGCGATGGCTTTGGCGACATTTTGTACAGGCAATAGCCATAGAGAAACTCTATCTCGTCGGCATCCTTGCTGGTAGGGAAGAATTCCAGGTAGTTTTTGAAGTGGTAAGACGCAGACAGGTAGTCTTTCATATTATAAAAGCTGTATGCGTAGCGGTAGTACATAGGCTCGTAGTTGCGGGTGTTTTTCATCACCGGCACTAGGCTTTCGTACAGGCCATTGGCTTGCTGCCACTTCTTACGGTCGTAGAACTCGTTGGCTTTCTTCAGTTTATAGTTTACGTCTTTACTCTTCAGGGCGCGCTCGTAGCCACTGCAACCATACAGCAGGCTGCTGATGCTGAGCAATATGAAGAGGATATAACTATGGCGTTTTTGCATGAGGATGGCAAAAATAAAGAAACCGTACTGCTTTCCCATATATATGGTATAAAACTCTGTTAAATAAGGGTTTTACAGTCATTTCACAGGTTATCCACAATTATCCACAGGATATACACATGGGTTTATGAACATAGCCTGCAAAACTGCCTGAAAGCCTTTGCTGTAAAGGGGTTTAGCCATATTGCTCCTTGTGGAAAAATATGGACTCTCCAAATTCCCTAAATGTGTGGGAAAAAGTGTTGTTTTGTGGTAGAAAAGGTAGAAATATCCCAAAATCGTCAATGACAAGCTTTCTCGGAGAATATGAAGTTGCTGTAGATGCCAAAGGCCGCTTTTTGCTGCCCGCAGGCTTCCGCAAGCAGTTGCCTGAAGAGGGCGCTGCACGCTTCGTTATTAACCGTGGGTTTGAAAACTGCCTTTCGATGTTTACGGTAGATAGCTGGAATGTACTGGCAGAAAAAGTAAACAAGCTCAACGACTTCAATCCGAAAGTGCGTGAGTTTAAGCGCCTGTTTATGAACGGCGCCAACTTCGTGGATGTTGACAGTGCTGGACGCATATTGTTGCCAAAGCCATTGCAGGAATACGCTGCCATTAAAAAGGACATGATATTCTCTGCACAGGGCAATAAAATTGAGCTGTGGGATAAAGATACGTATTACGCGTACATACGCCAGCATGCGGCAGGCTTTAGTGACTTGGCGGCAGAGGTGGCAGGTAGTGGTTTTGTGAACCCTTTTGAAAATCTGTAAGGATGGAGGGCTCCACTTTTTACCACACAACGGTTCTTTTGAAGGAAACGGTAGATGGGCTGGATATAAAAAGCGATGGTGTATATGTAGATGCCACTTTTGGTGGTGGTGGTCATAGCAGAGAGATACTGAGCAGACTGGGCGAAAACGGAAGGCTGATAGCTTTTGACCAGGACGCAGATGCATGGCGCAACAAACCCGATGACAACAGGCTGATACCTGTAACAGAAAACTTCCGCTACCTGAGCAAGTTTTTAAGACTGCACGGATACAAAGAAGTAGATGGTATACTGGCCGATTTGGGTGTAAGTTCTTTTCAGTTTGATACAGCAGAGCGTGGTTTCTCTATTCGCTTCGATGGTCCGTTGGATATGCGGATGGATAAACGGGCAGAGCAAACCGCAGCCAATGTGCTGAAGACATACAGCGAGCAGCAATTGCACAAACTCTTTGAACAATACGGAGAGGTGCGCAACTCTAAGCAGCTTGCAAAACATATAGTGGATAAGAGAGCTACTGTAGTGTTGAATAGTATAGATGCACTGAAGGGTATGCTGGCGCCGATTATGAAGGGTAACCCCAACAGGTATCTGGCACAGGTTTTTCAGGCGCTGCGGATAGAGGTGAATGATGAGATGGGTGCGCTGAAAGATTTGCTGATGCAATCGGCACAATGCCTGAAGCCCGGAGGTAGATTGAGTGTTATCACCTTCCACTCGCTGGAAGACAGACTGGTGAAACAGTACATGAAGAACGGTACGTGGGAGGAAGCAGAGAAAGATGTATTTGGCCGCACGCTGCACAAAGCACCGCTGAGGCTTATAAATAACAAAGCCGTAGAACCTACGGAAGAAGAAATTAAAAACAATTCAAGGGCACGAAGCGCCCGATTAAGGATAGCAGAAAAGATAGCATGAGCACCCAAGACACACACAATGTAACGGAGCAGGAACAACAACCTGCACAACGTGTGCGAAGCGACTGGAGAACGCTGGTGGACAAACTGTCTTACAAAGCTATCGTTAATAATATCCCCTTCCTTGCTTTTGTGGCATTGCTGGCGGTGTTGTACATCAACAACTCGCAACGCGCGGTAGATATACAACGCGAGCTGAACAAGGAAAATAAAGTATTGAAAGAACTACGCTGGAAATATATGGATGTGAGCAGCAAGCTCATGTATGTGAAGATGGAAAGTGAAGTGATAAAACGAGCATCTACATTGGGTATGAAGCCCATGTCGCTGCCCGCATACAGTATAGTTGTAGACAGTACTATATACAAACCATAAAGGGGAATTGACAGTAAAACAAGACATAAGGTTCAGGGTGTATGTGGCATTCACATGTATTTGCCTGTTTGGGTTGGCCATCATACTGAAGGTTGCCTATATACAGGTAAATGAAGGGCCGGAGCTGCGCAAGCTGGCGAAGGAGATGCACACACGTACTACTACACTGCCTGCAGAGCGTGGAAATATCTACACCGAGCAGGGAGCTTTATTGTGTTCTACCATTCCGCAGTTTGATGTGCACATAGATTTCTCTGTCATCAAGCCCGATACATTTAAGCGCTATGCAGATACACTGGCACTGTGTATGGCTGCATTGTTTAAAGATGCACCTGCGGCTAAGTATAAAGCAGCGCTGAATGAAGGCTTCAAAAAGCAATCGCGCTACTGGTTGTTGAAGAAGAATCTGCCGTACTACGATTATCAGGCACTGCGCAGCCTGCCGATATTTAATAAGGGCAAAAGGCGTGGTGGCTTTATAGAAGACCCGCAAATCAAACGCATCAATCCGTATGGTATGCTGGCTTATCGTACCATCGGTTTGTGGAGAGAGAATAGCCAGACGGTAGGTATGGAGCGTACGTACGATACGGTGCTGAAAGGCGATAACGGTACGCGTGTAGAGCGCAAAGAAACAGGTGGTGTCTGGATGCCGGTAGAAGGCAGTGAGGTAGATCCGCAAAACGGACAGGATATTGTAACCACGCTGGATATAGGAATACAGGAAGTGGCAGAGCACGCACTGAAAAGTGTGCTGGAGCAATACAGGTGTAAATATGGTACCTGCATTGTGATGGAAGCACAGACAGGTAAGATACGTGCACTGGTAAATCTTGGCCAGCAACAGGACGGTACCTACTGGGAAGATTTTAACTATGCTATGTCTCCTACAGAGCCTGGCTCAACCTTCAAGCTGATGACGCTGATGGCGTTGTTGAAAGACAAGTATATCAACATCAACCAAAAGGTAGATTGCCAGGGTGGTGTTGCGCATTTTGGTAATCTCACGTTGAGAGACTCTCACCTTGGTTTGGGTGTATTGAGCATCAAAGATGCATTTGCACATTCATCAAACGTGGCAATGGCAAAACTGGGTTATCAGTACTATCAGTCGAACCCTAAGAAATATCTGGACCATCTGCACCAGTTTCATCTGGACAGAAAAACAGGTATAGATCTGAGTGGTGAGCGTAGTCCGCGTGTAAAACAACCGGGACAAAGTGACTGGAGTGCAACCACATTGCCATGGATGGCGTATGGTTATGAGATACAGATAACACCACTGCACACTTGTATGGTGTACAATGCCGTAGCGAATGGTGGCAAACTGATGCGCCCGTACCTGATAAGCGAAATACGCGAATACGGTAAGACGATAAAAAAATACGAACCAAAAGTGCTGGAAGAAGCAGTAGCAGATACTTCATCTATCCGCCAGTTGCAAGATTGTATGAAGGAAGTAGTGCTGACAGGGACTGCCAAGCACATCCGCAGTCCGTTCTACGGCATAGCAGGTAAAACAGGTACGGCACAGGTAGCAGATAAAGGCATTAAGTATAGTGATGGTGTGTATCAGGGTTCGTTCGTAGGTTATTTCCCTACAGACAAACCAAAGTATACCATAGCGGTGGTGATACGTACTAACAAAGGTTCGGGTGCATACTACGGTGGTGTGATAGCTGCGCCTGTATTCAGGATGATTGCCGATAAAGTATTTGCAAGCAGCAAAGGCTGGATAGGTCCGCTGGATAGCATTGCACAGAAAAGCGATAAACGCCTGGTGGCAAGCAGTGCGCCGGCAAGCAGCTACGATGTACTGATGCGTAGAATGGGACGCAAAGCACCATCGGTTGCAGACAATTATATAATAAGTGTAGCGACAGATACGGTGAAGAAAGAGCTGGTGCAAACAACAAAAGTATTTGCAGGGCAAGTGCCGAATGTGAGTGGTATGGGTTTGAAAGATGCGGTGTTCCTGCTGGAAAAACAAGGTATGAAAGTAACAGTGCGTGGCAGGGGAAAGGTAGCTTACCAATCGCTGGCGCCGGGTACAAAAATTAATAAGGGACAAACAATAGAATTGCTGCTTAGCTAAATGATATTGCTGAAAGACATATTAACAGGTATAACACCACTGCGTATTGCGGGCAATGCTGCTGTAGAAGTAAAAGCATTGAGCATAGACTCTCGCAAAGTGCAGACAGGTACTGTATTTATTGCAGTGCGTGGTACTACGGTTGATGGTCATCAGTTTATAGACAAAGCAACAGCGCTGGGCGCATCTGTAATAGTGTGCGAGGATATGCCTGCAACCATAGCAGACAACGTTGTATATGTACAGGTAAAAGACAGTGCATATGCAGCGGGTGCCATGGCTGATGCTTTCTACGGCAATCCTTCTGCAAGGATGAAAGTAGTAGGTGTAACAGGTACCAATGGTAAGACCACTACGACTACACTGCTCTATCAATTGTTCAAAGCACTGGGTTATAAAGTAGGTTTGATATCTACCGTACAGAATCATATAGATGAAGTGGTAGAGATAGCAACACATACCACGCCAGATGCTATATCTGTGCAATCGCTACTGGGGCGTATGGCAGATGCGGGATGCGAATATGTGTTTATGGAAGTAAGCTCTCATGCTATACATCAACAACGTATAGCGGGCCTGCGTTTTGCAGGTGCAGCTTTCACCAACATCACGCACGATCATCTGGATTATCATAAAACATTCGACGAGTATATACGTGTTAAAAAGCAACTGTTCGATAACCTGCCTGAAACTGCATTTGCACTGACCAATGCAGACGACAAGCGTGGTATGGTAATGCTGCAAAACACGAAAGCAGACAAACATGCATACAGCCTGAAAGCACCTGTATCCTTCAAAGGGAAAGTGCTGGAAAACAACCTGACTGGTTTGGTGATGACGGTAGATAATACCGAAGCACACTTTAGGATGATAGGCACATTCAATGCTTACAATCTGCTGGCAGTATATGGTATTGCGGTGCTGCTGGGCGAGGATAAAATGCAGGTGCTTTCTATACTCAGCAACCTGCATGGTGCACAAGGCAGGTTCGAAACATTGATGTCTGACAAAGACAGCATACTGGGCATAGTAGACTATGCACACACGCCAGATGCATTGATAAATGTACTGGCAACTATCAACCAACTGCGTACTAAAGGACAACAACTGATAACGGTTGTAGGTTGCGGTGGCGACAGGGATAGTGCGAAGCGCCCCGTAATGGCAGAGGTTGCCTGCGAGCATAGCGACAGAGCAATACTGACATCTGACAATCCGCGCAGCGAAGACCCGGAAGCGATACTGAACGAAATGGAATCGGGATTGACAGGCGTACAAAAAAGAAAGTCATTAAGAATAACAGACAGGAAAGAAGCTATCAAAACAGCTGTAGCACTGGCGCAACCCGGAGACATAGTGCTGGTGGCAGGAAAAGGGCATGAAACTTATCAGGAAATAAAAGGTGTCAAACATCCTTTCGATGACAGGGAAGTATTGAAAGAAATGTTTGCAACACTGGATAAATAAAATAGATACTAACTAACCGATAGCTGATGCTGTATTATTTGTTTACATATCTGCGAGAGCACTTTGGCATGTTTGGGGCGGGGATGTTTTATTACATCACCTTCCGTGCAGCTATGGCTATCATATTGTCGCTGGTAATAACGACTGTATTGGGTAAGAACCTGATAAACTATCTGCAACGCAAACAGATTGGCGAAACAGTACGCGATTTGGGACTGGCAGGCGAAACTCAGAAGAAAGGTACACCTACTATGGGTGGTATCATCATCATCGCTGCTATACTGATACCTACGTTGTTGTTTGCACGTGTAGAGAATGTGTACATCATACTGATGATAATGAGTACAGTGTGGCTGGGCTTGGTTGGTTTCTTGGACGACTATATCAAAGTATTTAAAAAGAATAAAGAAGGCCTTGCGGGCAGGTTCAAGATAATGGGACAGGTAGGGCTTGGTGCTATCATTGGTCTTACACTCTATTACAATCAGCATGTAGTAGTAACGCGCGAAGTGAAAGAAGGTACAGCTATAGTACACAACGCTTCTGAAAAACAAATCGGCAATACTTATACACGCAAAGACCAGAACGGTGTTGAGCATCAGTATGCAACTGTAAAAAGTGTAACGACTACTATACCTTTTGTAAAGAGCCACGAGTTTAACTACGCTGGCCTTGCACAGGTGTTTGGTAAGAATGCAGTGAAAACTGCTACACCTATTATATATGTACTGTTCGTCATCTTCATCATTACGGCAGTATCAAACGGTGCTAATATAACGGATGGTATAGATGGCCTTGCAACAGGTGTATCGGCCATTATAGGTATATGCCTTGGTGTGTTTGCATATGTATCGGGCAACTATGTATTTGCAGGTTACCTCAACATCATGCACATTCCAAACCTCGGTGAGCTCTCCATATTCATCGGCGCGTTTGTAGGTGCGTGTGTGGGCTTCCTGTGGTATAATGCTTACCCTGCGCAGGTGTTCATGGGCGATACGGGTAGCCTTGCATTAGGTGGAATCATCGCATCGCTGGCTATCATAGTAAGGAAGGAATTGCTGATACCTATTATATGCGGCATCTTCCTGGTAGAGAATCTTTCTGTAATGATACAGGTGGCTTACTTCAAACACACGAAGAAAAAATATGGCGAGGGCCGCAGGATATTCCTAATGTCGCCGCTGCACCACCACTACCAGAAGAAAGGATACCACGAAAGTAAAATCGTAACAAGGTTTTTAATTATAGGCATACTGCTGGCTGTATTGAGTATTGTAACATTAAAAATGAGATAGTGAGTAACGCACAACAAAAACGACTGGTGATACTGGGCGCTGCTGAAAGCGGTGTAGGTGCTGCTTTGCTGGGTAAACAGCAAGGTTGGGATGTTTTTGTTACCGATGGTGGCAAGCTGAAAGATGCTTATAAAACAACACTTACAGATGCGGGTATAACATACGAAGAAGGCACGCACAGTATGGATAAAATACTGAATGCGGACTGTGTGGTAAAAAGCCCCGGCATACCTGATAAAGTACCTGTAGTAAAAGCGATACGCGAAGCAGGTATAGAAGTGTGCAGCGAGATAGAGTTTGGTTACCGCTACAAAGGTGATAGCAAAATAATAGCCATCACAGGTAGCAATGGTAAAAGCACTACTACAAAGCTTACGTACCACTTGCTGAAAGAAGCAGGATATGATGCAGCACTGGTAGGTAACATAGGTTACAGCTTTGCAAGGCAGATAGCAGAAAAGCCTGTGGAGTGGTACGTGATAGAAGTGAGCAGTTTTCAGTTGGATGATATACATCAGTTTCGCCCGGATATAGCGATACTGCTGAACATAACACCCGACCACCTTGACAGATATGATTACAAATTCGACAACTATATACATTCTAAATTCCGCATCGCCGAAAACCAAACAAGCAAAGATTTTTTCATTACTAACCTTGATGATAAAGTAATTACAGATCATCTCGCCAACCATTCCATTAATTCACACACAATCTATTTTACGATGAGCGAACAACAACAACCGAACGAGGGAGGATCCATTCAAAACGAACAAATGAATATTCAGTACAACGGTGAGGACTTGAACATGTCTATACATGATCTTTCTTTAAAAGGCAGGCACAATCAATATAACAGCATGGCAGCAGGCATTTCGGCTCGTATTGCGGGTATTCGCAAAGAAAAAATCAGAGAGAGCTTCACATCGTTTGAAGGATTGGAACATCGTCTTGAATATGTGGCTACCGTACGCGGTGTCGATTTTATCAACGATAGCAAGGCTACCAATGTAAACTCTGTATGGTTTGCACTGGAAAGTATGAAGCAGCCAACTATACTGATACTGGGTGGCCAGGACAAAGGCAATGACTATAACGAGATAATGGAACTCGTTAAAGAAAAAGTGAAAGCCATTGTGTGTATGGGTATAGACAACAAACCAATCCACGATGCTTTTGATGGTGTGGTTGAAAACATCGCGGATACACAGAATGCAAGTGATGCAGTAAAAGCAGCTTATGCATTTGCCGATAAAGGTGATGCGGTATTGCTATCGCCTGCATGTGCCAGCTTCGATTTGTTTAAGAACTACGAAGACCGTGGCCGTCAGTTTAAAGATGCTGTGAAAGAACTGTAATGAATAAAGAAGGAAAGCAAATGGCAATGAACAAATTGTTGAATCGTACCAAAGGAGATAAAGTGATATGGGGGGTAGTCATCGTACTGTCTTTCATAAGCCTGCTCGCTGTGTATAGCTCAACAGGTTCGCTTGCTTTCCGTATGGATAAAAACCCAAGCTACTTTCTGGTAAAACACCTGATGGTATTGGCGCTGGGTTTGGTGATAATATATGGTGTGCATCTGGTAAACTATACAAAGTTCGCTCGTATAGCTATCATGTTGTACCTCTTAAGTTTGCCGTTACTCATTTATACATTGTTTTTCGGGGCTACGCTCAATGAGGGTTCTCGTTGGATAAAGCTCCCTGTTATCAATCTTACATTCCAGACATCAGACCTTGCAAAACTGGCGCTGTTCATGTTCCTGGCAAGGATACTGAGTATCAAACAGAATGTAATTAAAGATTGGAAAAAAGGCTTTATGCCTGCACTGATACCTGTACTGGTAACATGTGCACTCATTGCCCCTGCCAATCTATCTACCGCGCTGATGCTTGGTTTCACATGTTGCATACTGTTCTTCATCGGCAGGGTGCAGGTAAAACATATCATGCTGCTTGCAGTAGCAGGTATTATTGGCGTAGCAACATTGTTTTTGGTTTCAAAAGCTACAGGCTTTGGCCGTGCTGCTACATGGGAGCAACGTATCAAAGACTTTGCAGGTAGCAGTGAAGGCAAAGACGGTAAGAAAAAAGAAGATGTGTTTCAGGTGCAGCAGGCAAAGATTGCCATTGCGAATGGTGGTGTTACAGGTCGCGGGCCGGGTAAAAGTCTGCAACGCAATTTCTTGCCACACCCTTATTCAGATTTCATCTACTCTATAATAGTAGAAGAATACGGACTGGTAGGTGGTGCATTTGTGGTGATACTATACTTGCTCTTCCTATGGAGGAGTATACAGATATTCAGGCGATGCCCTTATGCGTTCGGTGCATTCCTTGCAGTGGGGTTGAGTATTACGCTCGTGTTTCAGGCAATGCTGAATATGGCAGTGAATGTGCATCTGGTACCGGTAACGGGTTTGACACTGCCGCTGATAAGCATGGGTGGTTCGTCTATCTGGTTTACAAGTATTGCCATAGGTGTAGTGTTGAGTGTGAGCAGGTATGTAGATGAAAATGAAGGAAAGAAAAAAATAAACGAAGAAACTAAAGTTAAAAATCCAAAAGCTGCGGTAGCATAAGATGAGCAACAAACGCATCATAATAGCAGGTGGTGGTACAGGCGGGCATATCTTCCCGGCTGTGGCTATAGGCCATGCGTTGCAGCAAATGCAACCCGGTACAGAACTGCTGTTTGTAGGTGCGCAGGGCAAGATGGAAATGGAGAAAGTGCCACAGGAAGGCTTTAAAATAGTAGGGCTGGATATTGTGGGCTTTAACAGGAGCAATATGTTGAAGAACTTGTTGCTGCCATATAAAATGCTGAAGAGTGCACTGCATGCACGCAGCATACTGAAAGGTTTTCAACCACATGCCGTGGTCGGTGTGGGTGGTTATGCTAGCTTCCCTGTGTTGAACGCAGCACAAGGTATGGGCATACCTACATTGATACAGGAACAAAATTCTTACGCAGGTAAGAGCAATAAAATATTGAGTAGGAAAGCGAAAGCTGTATGTGTGGCTTATGAGAAGATGGATAAATTTTTCCCTGCTGATAGGTTGATACTGACAGGTAACCCTGTACGTAGCAAAATATCGCAATCTACACTGGGCAGGGCAGAAGGGCAAGCTTGGTTGGGTATGAACAACTTCAGGAAAACAATACTGGTAGTTGGTGGCAGCCTCGGAGCAAAATCTATCAACGAAGCGATAGATGCTAACCTTGAAGATATACTGACGCAAGATGTGCAGATAGTATGGCAAACAGGTAAGCCATATTATGAGCAGGCAAAACAAAGAGCTGCTGCGTTTGGTGATAAAGTAAAAGTGTTCGACTTCATACGCGAGATGGATTATGCATATGCGGCGGCAGATGTAGTGATATCAAGAGCTGGCGCACTGGCAATAGCAGAGCTCTGCATCGTAGCAAAGCCGGTAATATTTGTGCCTTATCCTTTTGCTGCCGAAGACCACCAGACAAGTAATGCAATGGCATTGGTAGAACACAATGCGGCAATGATGGTGAAAGACAGTGACGCGAAAACAGAATTGGTAAAGAAATTGAAAATGCTGCTGCAGGATGCATCGATGCAGGAGATAATGGTGAAAGCCCTGAAGGTATTAGCCATCAAAGATGCAGATAAAAGAATAGCTGAAAAAGTATTAGCGATAGCGCAATGAATGTAAGAGCATTAAAACGGGTTTATTTCGTAGGTATCGGTGGTATCGGTATGAGTGCGCTTGCACGCTTCTTCCGCAATCAGGGTACTGTAGTAAATGGCTATGACCGTACAGAAACTGCGCTCACTAAACAACTGGTAGCAGAGGGTATGGGTGTGCATTATACAGATGACATCAACCTGCTGGATAAAGAAACTGAACTGGTAGTATATACGCCTGCTATACCTAAAGACCATGCAGAGCTGAACTGGTATCGTGATAACGGATATGGTGTGTATAAACGCAGCGATGTATTGCAATGGATAACAGAGGCATTGTTCTCCGTAACGGTTGCAGGTACACATGGTAAAACAACTATCTCTACCATGATAGCCTATCTGCTGCGCGAAACAGGTTATGGATGTAATGCATTTCTCGGTGGCATATCTGTAAACTACAACAGCAACTACTGGAGCAGCGATAATGCAACAGCCGTAATAGAAGCAGATGAGTATGACAGGAGCTTCCTGAAACTCTTCCCTGATATAGCAGTGCTGACAGCTATGGATGCTGACCATCTGGACATATATGGCACTGCGGAAGAAGTAGAGGCTGCATTTATACAGTATACTAAAAACATTAAACCTGGCGGTACACTGATAGCGAAGCACGGATTGCACAGGGCAAAAGACTTGACAGCTTCGAACATCATCACCTACAGTCTGCAAAATGATGCAGCTGATGTGTATGGTGCCAACATAGTGCAGAAAGATGGTGGTTACATTTTTGATGTAATAGGTAAGGGTTGGATAGTAAACGATGTACACCTGCCGATAGGTGGTATGCATAACGTAGAAAATTCGATTGCTGCTATTGCTGTAACGCAACAATTACAGATTGAAGCTAGTCTGGTAAAAGATGCACTGGCAGGTTTCAAAGGCATCAAACGCAGGTTTGAATATGTGGTGAAGAATGATAAAGTGGTGTTTATAGATGACTATGCGCATCACCCCGAAGAGCTGGCAGCACTGATAAAAAGCGCGAAGCGTTTGTTTGCTGGACGTAAATGTGTAGTTGCATTTCAGCCACACCTCTTTACCCGCACACGCGACTTTGCGGATGGTTTTGCGGAAAGCCTGAGCATGGCAGATGAGGTGATACTGTTGGATATATATCCTGCACGCGAATTGCCGATTGATGGTGTTACGTCGCAGATGATAGCAGACAGGATGGGCAATCCGAATCATACAATATTGAGCAAAGAAGGATTGCTGGATTATGTAAAAGCTGCTCCGTTGGATTTGTTTATAACGGCAGGTGCGGGCGATATAGATAAACTGGTGAACCCAATAAAAGAGATACTGGAAAATAAATAATGAGCGAAAAGCGCAAAATATCGGTTCGTAAAATAATACAAACACTGGTTACCGTGCTGGTAACAGGTGCATGTATTGCGGCGATGACAAGCGCAGCACGCAAGCAGGATGCACAGCATATCAAAGACTTCAGCATAAACATCAAAAACGAGCAATATGGTTTTGTAGACAAAGCTGATGTGAAAACAAAACTGCTGAACGATAAAGATATAGACGTAAAGAAGATATCGCTGGGCAGGCTGAACATTGGTAGGATGGAGAAGATAGTGGCAACAAACCCATGGGTAGCAGATGCGCAAGTGTATGTAGATAATGAGAAAGTGGTGCATGTAAACCTGACACAACGTGTGCCTGTAGCAAGGATATTCGATCAGGCGTGTAATAGCTATTATCTGGATAATGCACACAAAGCAATGCCGCTGTGCGATAGATATATACACTATACAACAGTTGTTACCAACGTACCTGTATTGAAGGATGATAGCCTCGGCAATTCGCTGAAAGCACAGATTGTAAAAGTGGTAAGGCAGGTAGAACGTGATAGCTTCTGGAATGCACAGGTATCACAGATAATACTGAACGATGACAAAGCATTTGAATTGGTGCCTGTGTTAGGCAATCATAAAATACTGATTGGCGATACTGCGAATCTGGATGAGAAATTTGAAAACCTGTATGCGTTCTACAAAAAAGTAATGACGCGTATTGGTTGGGACAAATACGAAGTGTTGGATGCAAGATATAAAGGACAGGTAGTAGCATCGCCGGCGTTGCCGTGGAAAGCACCAACTGACAAGGCCCTGAGCAACATGAACTGGGTGAAGAGCATAATAGGTAGCGATAGTAATAAAGTGATAGCACCACTGCCAAAGCCAATAGTGCCACAGCCTGTGCAACAAACGATAGTAGCTGCTGCACCACCTAAACCGGCGGTAGTGCAGCAACCAAAGCCAACACCTGTGCCAGCTAAACCTGTACCAAAACCACAGGTAAAGAAACCGGAACCGAAGAAGCAGGAAACAGTAGCAAAGAAGCCGGTAATGAAAGCCGTAAACAAAGAAGAGAAAAAAACAACAATAAAGAAACCTGAAAACAAACCGAAACCTAAAGCCACAGAAAAACCAAAAGAGCAAAACAAAGAAGAACAAAAACCAAAGTATCTGTATCAGTAACGCAATAAAAAACTAACAGCATAAACGCAACGCAATATGAGTAAAAAAGAACAACCCATCATTGTCGGCCTCGACATCGGTACTACGAAAGTGGTAGCCATTGCAGGTCGTAAAAACGAGTATGGAAAACTTGAAATACTCGGTTTCGGTAAATCGGAATCGCAAGGTGTAAGCCACGGTGTGGTGATGAACATCGAGCAGTGTATCCGTTCTATCGAGCAGGCAATTGAAAAATGCCTGTTATCAAACCCGAATCTCGAAATCAAAGAAGTGTATGTCGGCATTGCCGGGCAGCACATCAAGAGCCTGCAAACACGTGGCGATCGTGTGCGTACGCGCATAGATGAAGAGATTAGCAAAGAAGATATTGATTTGCTGATTCGCGATCAGTACAAAACATATATACCGGCGGGCGACCAGATTATCGATATCGTACCGCAGGAGTTTATGGTAGATAGCACACCGAATGTGATAGACCCTGTGGGTATGAGTGGTGTAAAAATCGGTGCGAACTTCCACATTGTTACAGGCGACCGCAATGCTATTCGCAACATCAAACGTTGCGTGGATAAAGCAAACCTGAACACAAGAGACCTCGTTCTGCAACCACTGGCTTCTGCTGCGGCTGTAATGAATGATGAAGACCTGGAAGCAGGTGTTGCCATTGTGGATATAGGTGGTGGTACTACGGATATGGCTGTGTTTTATGATGGTGTGCTGAAGCATACTGCTGTAATACCATATGCAGGTGTAAATATTACGAACGATATCCGCAACGGACTAGGTGTATTGCGTGCACAGGCAGAGCAGATGAAAGTGCAGTTTGGTACTGCACTTGCAGACGAAGCAAACGCAAACGCATACATCACAATCCCTGGCTTGCGTGGCTTGCCACCGAAAGAGATTTCTGTAAAGAATCTGGCAAACATCATTCAGGCACGTATGCAGGAAATACTTGACTACGTTGTTTATCACCTGAAACAAATAGGACTGGATAAAAAACTGTATGGTGGCATTATATTGACAGGTGGTGGTGCGCAACTGAAGCACATCATTCAACTGACGGAATATGTAACAGGTTTAGGTGCACGTATAGGTTACCCGAACGAACACCTTTCTGGCAATGACACAGAAACAATGATGAACCCGATGTATTCTACGTGTATAGGACTGATACTACGTGGGTATCACGACTACGAAAACGGCAGGTTGCGTTTTGTGGGCGAGGGTGGTAACATCATGCACATCAGTGCAGAAGAAGCGAAAGCGATTGCCGAAAATCTGAAAGTAGTAGAAGATACTGTAGAAACGGAAGAAGGCGAAGATGCCGAAACAAAGCAAGTGAAGAATGTGAAGCGCAGTGAGAACTTCAAAAAACTCTTCGATGGCTTTAAAGGCAAATTCATGAAACTGTTTGAAGAAGTAGATGATCAGGAAATGGAATAACCCCGAAACAAATTCACAACCACATATAAATAACAAAAGAATTACTAACCCAACAAAAAGCAAAATCGTATGATACATTTCGAAATCCCCAAAAATCAATCATCTATCATTAAAGTGATAGGTGTAGGTGGTGGTGGCAGCAATGCTGTTAACTACATGCACAGCCTTGGTATTGAAGGCGTTGATTTTGTAATCTGCAACACTGACTCTCAGGCATTGGCATTGAGCCCGGTAGCTAATAAGATTCAGCTTGGGCCACACCTGACGCAAGGTTTGGGTGCGGGTGCAAATCCCGAAATCGGTAAGCAAGCAAGCGAAGAAAGTATTGAGGATATCTCTAAAATATTGAAAGTAAATACCCGTATGGCATTCATTACTGCCGGTATGGGTGGTGGTACAGGTACGGGTGGTGCGCCTGTAGTGGCTAAAATATGCCGCGATCTGGGCATCTTGACTGTTGGTATCGTAACTACTCCGTTTACTTACGAAGGCCGCAAACGCCTGAAACAAGCACAGGAGGGTATAGACCGTATGCGCGAGCATGTAGATACTATCCTGATAATATCTAACGACAAACTACGTCAACAGTGTGGTAACCTGCCATTCACACAGGCATTTGCAAAAGCAGATGACGTACTGGCTACTGCAGCAAAATGTATTACTGACGTTATCACCTCTACAGGACAGATAAACGTTGACTTTGCAGACGTTTGTACTGTAATGAAAAACGGTGGTGTTGCAATATTGGGTGCTGCGCAAGTAGGTGGTGAAAACCGCGCGCTGCATGCAGTAGAACAAGCACTGAACTCTCCGTTGCTGAATGACAGCGATATCCGTGGTGCTAAATGGATACTGTTGAATATCACATCAAGCGCAGGTGAGCACGAACATACAATGGACGAAGCAGAAGCAATACAGGCTTATGTACAACAACAAGCCGGTGATAATTGCGATGTTATCCTTGGTATGGGGCATGATCCTAATCTGGGTGATAAAATAGCGGTTACAATTATTGCTACAGGTTTCAATCACAATGAACTGAACATTGAGATTCCTGAAAAAAGTAATCAACCAGAAAAAATTGTTGTGCAACTAGGTGATGCAAATACGAATGTAACTGCATCTGCTGCACCGGCTCCTGTTGCTGCTGCGCCAACACCTGCACCACAGGTAGATGCGATGGCGCCAACATTGGTTGAAATGCCAGCAGAGCCTAAGCATGTAGTAATAGATGTAAAGCCTGCATTTCCAACCGCTGCTGCTGAACAGAAAGAAATCTTCTCACTGGAGGCAACACCAGCTCCCGTAGCTGCTGCGCCTGAAGTGCCGCAAGCTCCTGTAAACAAAATAGAAGAGCCGGCAAAACCTGTTGAGGAAACAATACAACTGGTAATAAAAAATGAAGCTCCGGCAGCTGCACCAACGCCAGCATCCGTACAGGAAACACCTGTAATGAAAGTAGGTGAGCGCGTGCTGACAGCTGACGAAATAGAAGAAAAGCGACGTTTTGAAGAACAGAAGCGTGCACTGGAAGAAAGAGCAGAACGCCTGCGACGCATGAGCTTCAATATCAAAACAAATGAAAGCGCAGACGATGTGGAGAATGTTCCTGCATATGTTCGCCGCAACATGCAAATAGATAATGGTGTTGCATCTTCAGATACATTCTATAGCGGTTATAGCGTAGGTGTAAATGATCAACAAAATGGTTCTCAGGCAAGTATCCAAACCATCAATACATTCCTTGATGGTAAAAAGCCTGACTAATATCTAGTCTCTTTTGTTATATTTCATATTGCGTAACAGCTCCCCCTTTCCAGGGGGAGCTTTCTGTTTTCTTTAACATTTGCAGATTAAACGTTGCTTTCAAATACAAGTCTATCTATTAGTTCTAACAATTTAAAAACACAGAATTATGAAAAGGATAGTTTTTGCAGCCGTACTGATTGGTGCTATGTTTACCGCAATGGTAACTGAGGCTCATCCTCATGCATATAATATCAATAAGCGTCAGCAACAGCAAAAGGCACGTATTCATCAGGGAGTACGTACAGGCAAAGTGACAAGGCATGAAGCTATGCGCCTGCATGCACAACAACGTCACATACAGTACACAAAACGTGTAGCAATGGTAGATGGCCGCATCAGCCCGCGTGAAAGGCAATTGATACAACGTGAACAGCATCATGCAAATCGTTCTATATACAGGGCTAAGCATAATGCACGATACAGGTAGTAGTGGTTTTATATATTGGTTTGGTTTTCTGAAGCAGCTTTCTTGATAGGAAGCTGCTTTTGTTTTTGCGTAAACAAATTGTTACCACCATGTAAACAAATCATTGTCTGCAGGCTAAGTCTGTGTGAAGTTTTTGATGCAACGATTTTCATAGTAAGGCAACCTATTTCTTTGCAGCAAAATGAAAATAGTATGAAGAAATTGTTACTCGTTGTTGGTGCTTTACTGGCTTTGGTACAAGCAAAAGCGCAGGTAATAGCGCATCAGGGTTTTGATGCTGCGCAGACAAATACGTGGAGTTTTACCCCCACTCCGGCTGCTTATAACTATCCTACACTTAATGATGTGTGGACAGATACATTTGCATTGGGGAATACAAATAGCGGTAATGTGCCCATCCTTGCAGCAGCACAGGGTACGCGTTTTTGGGCTATTAATGATCTTGAAAATCCTGCTACAGCTTCATTGCCTGCACCTTATTTTCACTATCTCGACTTTGCACCTGTTACACTAAACCCGTTGACCGCATATACGCTGAAGTTTAAATACTTTACACATATAGTAGGTGGTACCGGCGATTCTACAGGCTATATAGTAGAATATAATAACGGTGGTACATGGACAGCTAACTATGTAAATCTGCCGTCTGCAAATAAAATATGGGATTCTGTTCAGGTGGCTATACCTGCAGGCAGTAATTATGTAAGGTTGCGCATACGTACACGCCTGAATGGTAATGATGACTGGATAGGATATGATGCCTTTCAGGTAGTGGCAGGTGCTACTACATTGCCTGCTACAGTGCAGTTTCAGAAAAACCTGTACATAACAGACGAGGCTTCAGACACTTTGAAAATTGGAGTTGTTCGTACAAACAAGAATAGTAATACAACTACAGTTAATGTCTCATATTTAAACACATTCAGTACGGTTGATACCGGTGATATGCAATTGCTTACATCATCTATCACTTTCACATCCACATCTTCGGATACGCAATACGTAAGTATCAAAATAAAGAACGATGCGTTGAAAGAAGTATCTGAATATTTTGGTCTGGAATTAAATACACCTGTAAATGCAATACTTGGCACTAATAAGAAATCCACTGTATATATAAAAGATAATGACTACACTGCACCTTCAGGCGCAAAAAATATTGAGTTAAAGCATCTGGGTAGCTATGCAGTCAGCCTTGCTGGTTCTTCTGCTGAAATAGTAAGTTATGACAGTGCTTCAAACAGATTGTTTGTAGTGAACTCGCTGAAAAACAAAATGCACATACTTGATTTCAGCAATCCTGCATCATTATCAGAATACAAAGTAATAAACATGGCTGCTTATGGTGGTGGTATCAACTCAGTTGCAGTGCGCAATGGTATAGTGGCTATAGCTGTAGAAGATACCGTAAAAACAGATAGTGGTAAAGTTGTGTTTCTGGATGCATCAGGTACGTACATCAATCAGGTTAAAACAGGTTCATTACCGGATATGGTAACGTTTACGCCTGATAGTAAATATGTGTTGACCGCAAATGAAGGTGAACCTAGTGCAGACTATAGTATAGATCCGGAAGGTTCTGTAACAGTAGTAGACATCAGCAATGGTGTAAACAAAGCTGTAGCAACTACTGTTAGATTTACTGCATACAATGGTAATGAAACAGCATTGAGAGCAAGCGGCATACGTATATACGGCCCGGGTGCAACCGCGGCAAAAGATTTTGAACCTGAATATATAACTGTATCTAAAAATAGTGATACTGCATGGATAACGCTGCAAGAAAACAATGCTGTAGCAGTATTGGATATTGCGAATAAAACTTTTACAAGATTAATGCCATTGAATACAACAGACCATAGTCAACCAGGCTATGCATTGGATGCAAGCGATAACAATGGCGAAGTATTGATAGCTAACTGGCCTGTAAAAGGAATGCACCTGCCGGATGCTATTGCCAACTATTCAATAGGTAATACAACCTACTTGGTAACAGCGAATGAAGGTGATGCAAGAGATTATACCGCATACACAGAGGAAGTTCGTGTAAGTTCGGGTGCATATGTATTAGACCCTGCAAAATTTCCGCAGGCAGATTTGCTGAAGGCTAATCATAATCTTGGCCGCCTGAATGCAGTGAAGAATATGGGCGATACGGATAATGATGGCGACTTTGATGAAATATATGTATTGGGTAGCCGTAGTTTCACAATCTGGAATGCAACTACAGGTACAAAAGTATCGGATGTTGGTCAGGACTTTGAACAGATAACACTGGCAGACCCTAAATACGGTAAGCTCTTCAACGCCAGCAATGATGGTAATGCTGCAAAGAACAGGAGTGATAATAAAGGTCCTGAGCCTGAAGGTGTAGCATTGGGCAGCATCAACGATACTACATATGCTTTTGTAGCACTGGAGCGTATAGGTGGTGTGATGGTTTATAACATAAGTAACCCTGCAGCGCCAGTGTTTGTACAATACATTAATACAAGAGATACGGCAACATTTGCAGGCGATAACGGTCCTGAGGGTATCATCTTCCTGCATGCAAATGCAAATAAGCAAGGCAAACACTATGTGATATCTGCTAATGAAATAAGCGGTACACTGGCAGTATTTGAAGTAAAAGCTTACAAACCTACAACAGGTATTGAGCAGGTAGAATTGCCAACAGTAAATGTATATCCTAATCCTGTGCAGCAAGGTACACTATACTTCAGCCAGACAATAAGCGGTAGCATGTACGATATGGCAGGCCATAAAGTATTAGTTTTCAATAATGCCAATAGTGTGAATACGACTGCAATAGCAAAAGGCGTTTACTTGCTGAAAGCAGAGGGTTTCAAAACGCAACGCGTAGTAGTACAATAAGAATCATTGCAATAGTTATAGAACAGATACAGCCCGCCTGAAACGGGCTGTATTTTTTATGGTAAACAGAGAATTGTCATAAAACATTCATATACAACAAGATGACAATTCGTGCTACCCAACCATTTTTTCAGAAATTAGTCTATATTTGAACCTCCGGTAAAGAAATGACGGAACGATAACAGGCGGAAAATGTTGTATTCACAAATTGGCCTGATATTTGTTTTAACATTTTTTGAAGGATTGAACAATAAGATTCAAAAAATTACGTTAACAACTTCTAAAGCAATCTGCATATAAGGCAACTTCTACACTAAACGCACTCAATGGCCTGAACCTATACGTTCAAACAATTAGTAGAAGTATTATGCAGTTAATCCAACAATGTTCTGACTCTGAACTGGTACACGCCTTCATTCTTGGCGATGAGAAGGCATTGGAAACCCTTGTCTACAGGTACAAAGACAAAATATATACCTCCATATATATGCTTGTCAAAGATAAGTATATGGCAGAAGACATTTTTCAGGATGCATTCCTGAAGATGGTCCGTACCATGCGCGAAGGGCGTTATTCAGAACAAGGCAAGTTTTTGCCCTGGGCTATCAGGGTGGCGCACAATCTTTGTATGGATCACTTCCGGAAGGTGAAGCAGAACGTACAGATATTGCTTCCCGATGGTAAGGATATATCAGACCTACTGGGGGCTGATACACAAGGTGCATCTGACAGGATAGAAACCAGACAAGTAAATCAAAGCATCCGCCAGCTGATAGAAGAGTTGCCCGAAGAGCAACGGGAAGTAATAGTGCTGCGTATGTATAGCGACCTGAGCTTTAAAGAAATAGCAGATATGACAGGCGTAAGCATCAACACTGCATTGGGCAGGATGCGCTACGGACTCATAAATCTTCGCAAAATGATACAAGACAAACAGATGGTGCTGCGATGAAGCTGTGATTTTTGATTAAATTGCCTGCATGGCATCATTACCGCTATTTTACCACAATCAACCGCTGATTGCAAATGCAATGCTGCAACTGGATGAAGACAATGCTAAGCACATTGTGCAGGTATTGCGCATGCAAGTGGGCGAGGCATTGCGCATCACAAACGGGCAAGGTGATGTAGCGGATGCTGTTATTACGGATGCTGCTAAAAAGCGTTGTGCTGTTACACTATCTAAAGTAACACATTACGAACCTGCCAAGCATAAACTGCACCTTGCAGTAGCATTTACCAAAAACACATCGAGAAACGAGTGGTTGCTGGAAAAAGCAACTGAGCTTGGCGTAAGCACCATTATACCATTGATGGCTACACGTTCTGAAAAAGAACGTATACGCGAAGAAAGATGGACAGGTATTCTGGTATCTGCTATGATGCAATCGCAACAGTATTACCTGCCTGTATTGGCGGCCCCTACAAAATTTGCAGATGTATTGAGCCAATACAAAAACGTACCACAAAAACTGGTAGGGCATTGTATAGATGAGGTGTCTCGTCAATCGCTGACGGTGGCTATGCAAGCAGCTAAAGAAACAATTGTATTGATTGGGCCTGAAGGGGATTTTACGGCAGAAGAAGTAAGGCTGTGTGCAGATAATGGTTATGTAGGTATTACAATGGCAAGCCAACGCCTGCGTACCGAAACGGCTGCAATGAATGTGTGTGCATATTTTAATACCATCAACAATGAAGGGAACTAAGGCTATACTGACGGGCATATTATTATTGATAGCTGCTGCTGCAAATGCACAGCAGATGAAGCTGGCACTATTGGTATATGGTGGTGGTGGCGATTGGTATGCCAATCCGACATCGTTGAAAAACCTTGCTGCATATTGCAATCAACAATTACATACCAAGCTGGCATTGCAGGAGGCACAGGTAGAGGTGGGTAGTTCCGATTTATTCAATTATCCGTTTGTACACATGACAGGGCACGGGCGGTGGGTACTGACAGATGCCGAAGCGCAAAACCTGCGTAAGTATCTGGAGGCTGGTGGCTTCTTGCATATAGATGATAACTACGGGCTTGATCAATATGTGCGCCCTGCACTGAAACAAGTGTTTCCTGAACTGACTTTAGTAGAAGTGCCGTTTTCTCATGCTATCTATCACAACGCTTTCAACTTTAACAACGGACTACCCAAAATACATGAGCATGATAAGAAGCCGCCAAAAGGTTATGGCTTGATATACAAAGGTCGCTTGGTGTGCTTTTACAGCTCTGAAACCGATTTGGGTGATGGCTGGGAAGACCCTGAAGTGCATAAGGACAATTCGCAGAAACATACAGATGCATTGCAGATGGGCGCTAACCTTGTGCAGTATGCATTCAATGGTACTACACCTTAGTACGCTGCATAATGGCTAATACGTTAGCTGCAATTTTATCCCAATTGTACGTATCGTAAAAGCTATCTGGTATAGATGGATTTGAGGTAGTTGCATTAATTACAGCAGTAGAAAATGCGTTCCAGTCGTAGTCTTTAACTATTTGTAAGTTGTTGCCACACACAGATGGGATTAACCCTGCTGCGCCTGCCTGGCTGCTTACTACTAGCTTGTTATATCCTAGTGCTTCTACTGCTTTTGTTTTGATGCCGCCACCTGTCATTACGGGGTTCAGCATGATGTCGCAGGCATTCAGGAAAGTGTCCAGCACAGGTATAAAACCGTGATAGCTCACGTTTTCTGTAGCATTGATTTGTTGTTTTAGCTCATCGCTCAATCCCTTGCCTGCTATCAGCAGTTGATATTTAAAGCCTTTTGCATTCAGCAATGGAACAATATCATTGAGTATATGCGTCAACGCTTCTTTGTTGGGTTGATAATCGAGCGCACCGAGGAAATACAACCAAGGTACGCCCGTTGGTATATTCAATGAGCTGCCCAATTCTGCTTTTGCCTGCAGATGATTAGATGGCTTTGCTACCAATGGTGTGCCATGTGGTACGATGTGACATTTAGCAGGTGAAATGCCATAGTGGTTCATTGCCCAGTCGGCATCTTCCTGTGTGATGAAGAAAATGCCATTGGCTTTTTGCATCATCGATTTTTCGAACCAGCGCATGACTGGCCACCAAGATTTGCCGATGCTACGGAATCGTTCAGACTCAATATTATGACTGCGTATAAACCATGGTACGCCCAGCTTCTTAGCAACAGCCATAGCCGTATAGCCCATGTAGTGATGCTCTGTGTGTACATACTGGACATTGTTTTCTTTTGCAAGCTTGAAAAGCTTTCCGGTATTGCTATATGGCAGGTAGCGCAGTTTAGAATCGGAGAGTACTTTGTGCAGGCAAAAACTGTATTGTGTATTGTCTTCATTATCGGTAGTGCCCGCAACATTATCTATGCATATTTTGCCAAGGTAATGATGCAGTTCTCTGATAGTGAGCTTGCCACCGCTTTGTGCAGGTAGTATGCTGTATGGTACAATGCTGAGTATGTTGATGCCTGATTGCATTCAGGTAGTAAATATAAGCATCATTGGCGGGCAATAAAAAAGAGGCTCCTGAAGAAGCCCCTATGGTTGTCTAAATTAACCGCTGTGTCAGTATATTATTTTACAATGAAGTAGCCAAGTGCCAGCCATACCAGCCCCTTTACCAGAAAGAACAGGAAGCCCCATATGCCTACGCGCTTAATCCACTTTGCAGCTTTGTTTTCTTTCATTACTGTTTCCATTAGTTGGCTATGATTTCGTAGGTTTTAAAATCGCTGCTCATGGGTGCAGGCTTACCTTCAGCTTTAGCTTTTGCAAGGTCTTCAAAGCCACGTTTGTGGCCTTCTATAAATGCTTCGGAGCGTGTCCACGATTTAAAGGCATCTTCTGTTTCCCAATAGCTTACTATCAGATAGTTGTCGCCTTCTTTTTCAGGACGCAGTACATGCATCTCTATAAAGCCGGGCATAGTATCTATAGCTTTGGCGCGAGAGCCGAAAAGGAATTCAAAACGCTCCTTGTATTCCGGGCTACAATTGATATAGTTGACTGCAACAAATTTTTTGCTCATAATGGAATTGATTATGCAGCAAAACTATCAGCGTCACAGAAAAGTCATTTGCTAAAAAGGGAAAAGCATTTACACAAAAAGGAAAACTGAAATTAGCCTTCTATGTGTATTGATATCACGATGGTACGTGTGTTAATCTGATCAATAGCATTGCCAAGTGGTATCTTCTTATCATCAAACTTGGCATTCATCAGGCCTTGGCTCAGCTTAATTTCAGGAGAGAAGATGAAGTTAGGGTAGTAGAACTCGAAGCCCACACCTATTTCATAACCCAAGTCAAAAGGCTTTACTTTTATGAATTCATCACTGCGGCGAGAGCGTGCATTGGCTGCAAGGTCTATATCAAACTTACCACCACCTATAGCATAAAATCGGAAGTTGTTGATGCGTTCACTTTTAAACTTCAGTTGCAGTGGCATGTGCATGTAGATAGACTCTACAGATTTGTTTACCCCGCTATCAGCACCGGTGCTGCCGCGAGCTATCAGCGACATTGGTTTTTCTGCAAATGAAAGGGATGGTACAAAGCGCAAATCAACAAACTTACTAAGGCGCAAATTACCCATCAGGCCGAGGTTGAAGCCAGGGCCAAAACGGCTTTCAATTTTTTTGAATGAATCGGTCTCTGTAAAGGAATTACTATACCTGAAACGAAACGTACTGAAATTTAAACCGAAAGTAATACCAAAATAATATGCCTTATCATCATGCTCAGGCATGTTTTGTATAACACGCTGCGCATCTGCAGGAATAGCAGATATAGCCAGAACAAGAATAAGTATGAATGTGCGTAAGCGCATGTATTGTTTGCTAAAGATAACGCTTTAGTGCGAAGATACAGTATGTATTGACTTACGCAACCCTTGACGTAATACCTGTATAAGAAAAAACATTAACATCTCATTTATACAGGTTGGGTAGCTTTGCCATTCACCTTAAAACAAATGTTTATGAGTTTACGATTGGGCGATAAAGCTCCTGATTTTACAGCACAAACCACTATTGGTGAAATTAATTTCTACGATTATCTGGGCGATGGATGGGGCGTTCTGTTTTCTCACCCTGCCGACTATACGCCTGTCTGTACCACTGAGTTAGGTAAAACAGCGCAACTGGCAGACGAATTTGCAAAGCGTAATGTAAAGGTACTGGCAGTGAGTGTAGACCCGCTGGATAAACACAACGGATGGGTAAACGATATTAACGAAACACAACATACAACCGTCAATTTTCCGATAATAGCAGATGAAGACCGCAATGTGGCTACGCTGTATGATATGATTCACCCGAATGCCTCTGCAACGTTTACCGTGAGGTCATTATTTATTATAGGTCCGGATAAAACTGTGAAGCTGATGATTACTTATCCTGCATCTACAGGTCGCAATTTTGTAGAAGTATTGCGTGTAATAGACTCATTGCAGTTGACAGCTAACTATAGTGTTGCTACACCAGCTGATTGGAAGCATGGCGAGGATGTAATAGTAGTGCCAGCGGTATCTACAGAAGATGCGGAAAAGAAATTTCCAAAGGGCTTGAAGATTGTAAAACCATATTTGCGCTATACACCGCAGCCCGATTTAAATTAACAATAATAAGCCCCGAAATTCGGGGCTTATTATTTTATGCAGGTATCTTTTCTTTGGCTCGTTGTTCCAACACAAAATCGGCGCCAAAACTTAGTTTTTTAATGGCAGGGCTTCGCTTGTCTATCATCCTCCAGAAGGGGGTAATTTTGCTTACGGGTTTTCCTTGCAGATATTCTTCGTAAGCGCTTTCTGCAACAATACGCAGGTATATACCCGCAGTTACGGGACACATAAATTCAGCATTATATTCTGCTGCAAGGTCTTTGCGCATTTGTTGTAAACTGGTAGCTGTGCCTTGGGGTATATGGCGCAGATAGTTTGCCACAATATTGGGTGTAGCTATCAGCATGGTAGCCCCTGCCGGTATATCGGCAAAATCGTTTTCTACTTTCTTCACCTTTGGCTTCATGTCAGGGTTCATCTTTTCTGTCCATGTTTTCTTTTTAGCAGCCATTGTAGTATTTCATTTTAAAAAATAAGGCTGTTAATTAAAACAGCCTTTTCAATACATTATATACAACCATTGGTTTGCCCAGTGTATAGAAGTGCAAAATCGGAACTTTGTTTGCTAACAAGTCCTTACACTGCGCATACAGCCATTCTTCCCCAATTTTATCGCCCGCATCTGCAGAGGTCGATTTCATGATTTCTTTTACCAGATCAACAGGTACTTCTACATTAAAGAAGCTTGGTATGCTGGTTAATTGCTTTTTAGTTGTCAGTGGCTTCAGTCCCGGTATGATAGGTACATTGATGCCGTTTTCTTTGCAACGATTTACAAAATTGTAGTAGTGTACGTTGTTAAAGAACATTTGTGTGGTAATGTAGTCTGCACCCAATTCTACCTTGCGTTTCAGGTAATACAGGTCTGTATCCGGATTGGGCGATTCGAAGTGTTTTTCGGGATAGCCCGCAACACCAATACAGAAGTCTGTTTTATAGCCGTCGATAATATCTTCTTCCAGATACTTACCACTATTCAGGTCTGCAACCTGTTTTACCAATTCTTCAGCAAATCTGTGGCCTTTAGGGTTGGCAATGAAAAGCTTCTCATTAGCAGCTGCATCACCGCGTAGTGCCAGTACATTTTTTACACCCAGAAAGTTGAGGTCTATCAGGGCATTTTCAGTTTCTTCTTTGGTAAAGCCACCACATATCAGGTGGGGGATAGCCTCAATTTTGTATCTGTTCATCAACGCCGCACAAATACTTACTGTGCCGGGGCGCTTGCGTATTTCAATCTGCTCGAAAGAGCCATCTGGCCTTTTTTTCAAAACCTGCTCTGCACGGTGGTAGGTAACATTAACGAATGCTGGCTTGAACTCCATCAACGGATCCAAGTGATCGAAGATAGAATCTATGCCGCGTCCTTTAGTTGGCGGCAATATCTCTAAAGATATAATAGGACTGCTCGCCGAAGATAAATGGTCTGTAACTTTCATGACGAGGGCAAAAATAGTTAACCTGCAACTAATTTTAAGGTATAGTTTATACTTAAACTGCTGAAAGCAGCGTTTTCATACATTACTATAAAAAGG
Organism: Bacteroidetes bacterium UBA4414; assembly: GCA_002389765.1. Lineage (GTDB taxonomy): Bacteria > Bacteroidota > Bacteroidia > Chitinophagales > Chitinophagaceae > Polluticoccus. Next base: position 97,560 of record DGQM01000024.1, read on the forward strand.
CATTTGGCCAATAATACAGGCAGAATGCTATTTTTGTACCAAAGAACTGGTTTTGAGTACTAACAGGTTACAGATTACAACAAGAGGCCTCATAAAACGCTACCGTAGCCGTACGGTGGTGAATAATGTGTCTTTTGAGGTGAATCAAGGTGAGATAGTGGGTTTGCTGGGGCCGAATGGTGCCGGCAAGACAACATCGTTTTACATGGTAGTAGGCCTTGTAAAGCCCGATGAAGGAGAAGTGTACCTGAATGACCTGAACATTACAGACTTGCCCATGTACAAGCGTGCGCAGATGGGTATCGGTTATCTGCCGCAGGAAGCTTCTGTATTTCGTAAGCTGAGTGTAGAGGATAATATCATGGCAGTGCTTGAAATGACGAAGCTAACAAAGGGCGAGCAGCAACACAAGCTGGAATCGCTATTGGAAGAGTTTCGCTTGACACATGTGCGCAAAAGCCCCGGCGATGTATTGAGTGGCGGTGAGCGCCGACGTACTGAAATAGCCCGCGCATTGGCAGTAGACCCTAAATTTATATTACTTGACGAACCTTTTGCAGGCATCGACCCGATAGCAGTAGAAGATATTCAAACCATAGTAGCCCGCCTTAAATTTAAAAACATAGGCATCCTTATTACAGACCACAACGTACAGGAGACGCTTTCTATCACAGACAGGGCATACCTGCTGTTTGAAGGTAAAATACTGAAAGCAGGTGTGGCAGAAGAATTGGCAGCAGACGAACAAGTGCGTAAAGTGTACCTTGGTCAGCACTTTGAGCTGAAACGTAAGGATTACAGCCAGCAAATCTGATAGGATTTTGAAGGTATGGAAGTACCAAAAGCTTCGGAAAACGGAATTATATTTTTATTTTAGGATTTGAAAGATGAGCATCATTAGCCCGGCTATAAAAGGATATATGAAGTTGCGCCTCAGCGCGATTGACAACTTCATGCATAATCCGGTAGATACGCAGCAACAGGTGTTTAATAACCTGATAGGCTCTGCGCAGTTTACCGAGTATGGCAAGAAGTACGGGTTTGATAAAATAAATAGCAGTGCCGACTTCAAAAAGGCAGTGCCTATTAATGATTATGATACACTGAAGCCCTACATCCAGCGCATACTGGAGGGAGAACAAAATATACTATGGCCTTCGCCTATCAACTGGTTTGCCAAATCAAGCGGTACTACCAGCGATAAGAGCAAGTTTATACCCATCAGCAAGGAATCGTTGGACGATAACCACTATAAAGGTGGTAAAGATGTGCTGACGCTGTACTTGAAGCAGTTTCCTGATTCTAAAATGATGTCTGGTAAATGCCTGACGATTGGTGGCAGCCACCAGATAAATCAACTGAATGCCGATTCTTTCTTTGGGGATTTGTCTGCGGTAATGCTGCAAAACATGCCATACTATGCACAGACTATCCGCACGCCCGATTTGTCTATTGCACTGATGGACGAGTGGGAGCAGAAAATAGAAATGATGGCACATACTACTATACAGGAAAACGTTACCTATATAGCAGGCGTGCCTACATGGACGATTGTACTCATAAAAAGAATACTGGAAATATCAGGCGCAAGCAACCTGCACGAAGTATGGCCCAACCTTGAGTTGTACATACATGGCGGCGTAAGCTTTAAACCATACAGGGAGCAGTTCCAGAAATTTATACCATCTTCTTCCATGCATTACTACGAAACGTATAATGCATCTGAAGGCTTCTTTGCAGCACAAGATCATAGCGATGCAGACGGTATGCTGCTGTTCCTGAATCATGGCATCTACTACGAGTTTATGCCGATGGAGGAATACGGTAAAGAAAATCCGCAAACATTGAGCCTGAAAGAGGTAGAGCTGAATAAAAACTATGCATTGGTGCTGAATACCAATTGCGGATTGTGGCGATATCTGGTGGGCGATACCATACAATTTACATCTCGCAACCCATTCCGTATAAAAGTAAGCGGCAGGTTGAAGCACTTCATCAATGCATTTGGTGAAGAGGTGATTGTAGATAACAGCGACCATGCCATAGCAGAGGCTTGCAGGCTAACCGGCGCTGTAGTTAACGACTATTCTGCTGCACCTGTATACATGACAGGTGATAGCAACGGTGCACACGAATGGATTATTGAATTTGATAATCTTCCATGCCCATTGAATGTATTTGTTGAAGCAATGGACAAAGCGCTGCAACAAGTAAACAGCGACTACGAAGCCAAGCGTCATAAAGATATTGCACTGCGCATGCCTATAGTGCATGTAATGCCGAAGGACGGCTTTAAACAATGGCTGAAAGATAAAGGCAAGCTTGGCGGACAACATAAAGTGCCGCGCCTTAGCAACGAGCGCAAGTATCTGGAAGAAATGCTGCCATATACAAAATAATAATCTCAACTATATAGATGGACTTCGCTTTTTTATTGTTTCTGATATTATCGCTATTGGCTGAAGTATTGGGGACAGTAGGAGGTTTTGGCTCATCGGTATTCTTTGTGCCATTTGCCAATATTTTTATCGATTTTAAGTCTGTACTGGGTGTAACAGCGGTATTCCACTTATCGAGCAACATATCAAAACTGCTGCTGTTTAAAGACGGACTTGATAAACGGCTGCTAGCCTACATAGGCATACCGGCGGTAATATTTGTGATAATAGGAGGTATACTGAGCCGATACATTGATGAAACTATTCTGAAGCTATCTTTTGCCATCTTCATTATTGTTACCAGTTTATTCTTTTTGTTGTTTAAAAATTTCGTCGTCAAAGCTACTAACAAGAATGCCGTAGTTGGTGGTACGCTTTCCGGTTTTCTGGCAGGTGTGCTGGGTACAGGTGGTGCCATACGCGGGCTTACGATGGTGGCATTTAATATTGAAAAGACAGTGTTTGTGGCTACATCGGCAGCCATAGACTTTGCAGTAGATTTTTCACGTACAGTAGTTTATTTCTTTAACGGATATATCAGAGCCGAACATGCAAAGTATATGGTTGGTTTGTTGGTGATAGGCTTTGTTGGTTCTTGGATAGGTAAACAAGTATTGCAACGTATATCGCAACAGTGGTTTAAAACAATTGTACTCGTATTATTATTGCTGGTAGGGACATATTCATTGTTTACGAACCTACCGTAATGTGCTATACTCTTTTAGTAAAGAATCTGTCTGGTATTTTTTCCGTAGGCATCCGATTAATATATTTTTATCAATGATCCATATGCCATGTGTGCAATATTGAATGCTGTCATCATTGGCATGAACAACCTGTATACCATATTTTAAAAGCGTTTCATCATTGGGGAAATTACTGATGCCATGATTTAACCAATAGTTTTGGTCTGGTGCCAGTAGTATTACTTTATTGTTGTGTTTAGTTTCATTTATATAGCGCACAATATCGTTGGTGGTTTGTGCTATTGTTGCTTGTTGGTTAACAAGGTGCCAGTTGGCTTTATGGTCTGGTAGCAATAACAGTAATGCTGTACAAAGTGTAGATGCGGCAAGGATGAGTTTGGCTATCATAATCAGGATATTAGGTACTGGTATAGACGGTAGTTTCTTGTTTTACGGTTGGGATGGTGATGCGGAAAACATGCCTGCAATCATTGCATAAGGTGATGGTTGTCATATTTCAACATTGCGGCATTAGATAGGTTTGCAGTATAAAATAATCGCATTATGGCAACCACACAAACCAGCATCAAGCATCTGACTAATGAGCACAATGATTGGCTACGCGGACTGAGTTTTTATAAAGATGAGTTACAGATTCTGAAAAACAGGCTAACAGAAGTAGCCAGTAAAAACACTGGTAGTGATGCAGTGAATATGATGAACCATTACGAAAATCAGGTAACACTGCAAACAACAAACATAGATACGTTGAGGCACGATATTAACAGCAATCTTGAAACGATTGTTGCACAACTAAACGATAATACACCGGGATATATAGACACGCAGTTGGTAGACAAGCACAATACATTGCGAGACAACTATTTTACACAGGAAAAAGTGGTGAATGAACTACGACACGAATTCAATCGTTTTGCAGCGAAATGGATGTAATCCTTTATTAATTATAGTTTCATGACTTACTGCTCCGCTATCAATAGCGGAGCAGTTTATTTATGGTTGCTGTTGTTCTTTTATTTCTTCTTCATATTGGTCGTTTAGTTCGCCAATATAAGATAGCATCTCTTTGCGCCCCAGAAACTTAATAGTACTTGTTACAAAGCTGCGCGGTATAAACTCCCATTCCTGACGCATCGTCTCTATAAAGTGGCGTACATTCTTTGCAGCCTCACGTTGGGTGCTTTTATCTGCTTTGGTAAATACCATGTTGAAGGGGATACCCCATTCGCCCAGCTTGCGCAGGAAGGCAAGATCCAGCTCCTGAGGTTTGTGGCGACTGTCTATCAGTACAAATACTGTTACAAGATTTTCCCTTTTTTGCAGATAATTGTTAATCATTTTCTCCCAAGAGGCACGTTGCGACTGCGATACTTTGGCATAACCGTAGCCCGGCAAATCGACGAGATACCAATTGTCGTTGATAAGAAAATGGTTAATAAGCTGTGTTTTACCTGGGCTGGCAGATGTTTTTGCCAGCTTTGTCTGGTTGGTCAGCATATTTATGAGCGACGACTTACCCACGTTAGAGCGGCCAATGAAGGCATACTCGGGTCTGTCGGGCTTGGGGCAGTCCTCTACTTTGGGGCTGCTTATCAAATATTTTGCAGAACGTATTTCCATTAGTATAGCATACCGTACTTTTGCACCCGATGCAAGCGGATAATAATAATAACCCTGCGGCCAAGGTGGTGCCTGATGCGGGTTCAAATTTAAGCAAGAAAGCGCAGGTTGCCGATATGTTTAATAACATAGCCGGTAAATATGATTTTCTGAACCACTTTTTATCACTTGGTATAGATAAGGGATGGCGCAAAAAAGCCATTGCCGAGGTAAGCAAAGTGAACCCCAAAACGATACTGGACGTGGCTACCGGCACAGGAGACCTTGCCATTGCAGCATCAAAACTGCAGCCTGAAAAAATAATAGGTGTAGATATTGCAGACCAGATGCTGGAAGTAGGGCGTCAAAAATTGGCAGATAATAAGCTAAACAATATGATAACCCTGCAAAATGGCGATAGTGAATCGATGCCATTTGCAGATAACAGCTTTGATGCGGTAACATGTGCGTACGGTGTGCGCAATTTTGAGCATCTGGAAGCCGGACTGAAGGAAATGAACCGTGTGATGCGTACAGGTGGCAAACTGGCTATACTGGAGTTCTCTCATCCTAAGCAGTTTCCTGTAAAGCAGTTGTATAAATTTTACTTCAAGTATATATTGCCTACGCTGGGCAAGATGGTATCTAAACACAGCCGTGCATATACTTACTTGCCGGAGAGTGTAATGGCGTTCCCCGAGGGTTCAGTATTCTGCGAAACGCTACAGCGCTGTGGCTTTAAAGAAGCCAAAGCGCGCCCGCTGACATTTGGTATTACAACGCTGTATACAGCTACGAAGTAATTTTGTAATGGCATTTATAAGAAAAGCCCCGCATAGTGATATGCGGGGCTTTTTATTTGAAGTATGGTAATGATTATTTTATAGCACCTAATTCCTTCAGCACTGCTTTCGTAATATCAATTCGTACCGCTTTCCAGTCTTTTGTAGTATCGTTTTTAGCTACATCAAAGTTCATGGCAAAGAAGTAAGGATACATGCGTACATCGCTCTTATTCATCGATTTTTCGTGTTCTTTTACATGCTCTATTTTCTCTGCAAAACCCACTACCCACATTACATCGTTCTTTGCATTGCTGCCCCAGCCTGTTTTGTAGTATAGTTTGTAGGCAGGTGTTTCTTCTTGCAGCATCAGGCTTTTTACAATGCGCTGTGTGCGCTCTGCAAATGGTAGCTCTGCAAAATACATACGCTTCAGGAAGCCGAGCTGCTCGTCTGCAGATATTTGCAGCGAATCGTTCAGCCAAAACTGGTCTATACCACCTTTCATGTTCTTATTGCCATAGTTGCTGGTATCCAGATAGTGCTGCATCAGGTCGGGGCCTATGCGACGTGCTATTTCCTGATAGTATGGTACTGCACTTACTTTAAAAGCCTCGCGCATGTTCAGGTCTTTGTTCCATTCAGGTACTTCGCGTGTTACGCTGTCCCATTTTATTATCAATGATTCATCAGGCGCAACAGCCGTTTCCAGTGCTACCAGTGAATTGAATATCTTGAACGTAGAAGCAGGTGTAAAGCGTTGCAAGCAGCGTTCTTTGTTGTAGAAATATACAGCCTCATGATTGTGCTCCCGAATTATGAAACAGCCATTTTTGATGCCTTGTGCTTCAAAATGTTTGCCCCATTCAGGCTTATCATGAATCCTGTTATCGCGACAGGCAGTTAAAAACAAAACACTTAAAACGGATAATATTATTCTGAAACGCATACAACTTGTAGTTGAGGGGGCAAAGATAGGGTGAATAATAAGTAAGTTGTAAATTGAACCAAATTATACCTATGAAAAAAATATGGATACTGTTTATGTTTTTGCTGGTAGCAGCCGCAAATACTTATGCACAAAATGCAAAAATGCAGTACGATGCGCCTAAAGACATTCGTGTAATAGTAGGTAATTATTTTGTCTACATGTCGTTGACAGATATCAAAGATGCGTATATGGAGCTGCCTAAAGCAGAGCAACAGAAGTATGCCGAACTTATGGATATTCCGAATGGGGTAAAGGCTACCATCAACATCATACAAGGCAGCAAAGCACAGGCAAGTATTATGGAGCCTGTAGTGCAGCGCCATGTTGGGGGCTATTTGCTGAAGCAGGGTATGGCATATATAGAGACCAAAGACGGCAAAAAAGTAACAGAACTGCAGGTAGAAGAAGGACAGCCTATGAAAGATGAAGCAGGCTTTGATGTGCGCCAGATAACATGCTACGACCCTAAGACCAGGAAAACTGTTTTTACGGGTACTATCAATAATGTATTTAAATAGGCATTAGTCGAACGCCTGATTGTTGGCAGCAGCTATACGCACCATACGCTCGTAGTCTGTTGCAGACAAGTCGTTGAAGAAGAAGTGCACGGGGTCTATCTTTTCGCCATAGCGGATGACCTCGTAGTGGCAGTGCGGGCCTGTACTCTTGCCCGAGCTACCCACCCAGCCTATTACCTGCCCGCGCTTGATGCGTTCACCGGGACGTGATTTTATTTTTACCATATGGCCATACAGTGTTTCGTAGCCATAGCCATGGTTTAGTATTACGTGATAGCCATATCCGCCATTATCAAAATTTGCTTCCTTCACTATACCATTACCTGTTGCATAGATGGGTGTACCCATAGCAGCTGTAAAGTCTATGCCTGTATGCATTTTAGGGGTTTTGTATATCGGGTCTATTCGATAGCCAAAGCCCGATGCAACGCGGTCGAGCGCCTTGTTGGATACAGGTTGTATAGCAGGAATGGCTGATAACATTTCTTTCTTGGCACTTACCAGTCTCTCCAGTGTATCGTACGATTTTTGTTGAACGGCAATACGGTGTTTCAGGGCATATACCTGATTGGTAATGCTTTCTATCAACAAGTCTGATGGTGCGTAGGCAAACTCATCCATGCTGAGTGTACTGTACTTTTTACCATGTCTGATGCTATCGGGTAGTGGTGCAGACTCAAATACGCCGCGGTATATGTTATTGTCTCTGTCTTCCAGCTCTTTAATGGTTTGATTCAGCGTATTTATATCTTTTTGCAGAGCAATATATTCTTCCTGCAGGGTGCGCATTTCTGTGTGCAGGTTTTTCTCTTTGGGCGAATCGAGGAACTGAAAAGCAATGGATACGATGATAACAGAAGTAACAAGCGCCGCAGATATGAAGCCCAACACGCGCAGGGCCTTCATTTGCCACGATACTTCCAGTTTTTCAAACCTGTGAGTATCAGTATTGTAGAAATATTTGCGTACCCGTTTCAAACACTTGGTTTGCGGGTAAAAATAACCATTTGCCTTATATATACAGGTATGGCATTATGTTAAAATGTACGGGCCCCGATAACGGAGCCCGCTTTTGCTTTCGCTAAGGGGTGATATGGGGTGTATTATCTGGCATAAAACTATAGCCTATATTGATTTGGGTTAATACCTCTTTCAGTGTAATTCTTAATCCGTATTGGCACGGATGCAACTATCTGGCTGTGGCAATTGTATATTGTATAAGAAATCACCTGTTATGAAAAAAGCACTTACCTTATTAATGTTAGCAACAGTGTTGCAAGCCACAGCACAGCTGAAGCCCGGTTTTGATAAGAACGAATATCTGGAACTACTGAAAATATGCGGGCAGACGGTAGACGCACCTGCATCTACCAACATGATTAAGACCATAGGAGCACCGCAGTATCATAAATGCCTGTATAAATCTACACCTACAGAGCTGGACAATAAATGGGACTTATGGATAAGCAACGATAATATTGCCTGCATCAGCATACGCGGTACTACCATGAAGCCTGAAAGCTGGTTGGAAAACTTCTTTGCTGCAATGGTGCCGGCAAAAGGACGCATCTATTTTGCCGATGGTGATACATTCAGATATAAACTGGCGGAGGACAAAAAAGCAGCTGTACATGCAGGCTGGGTAATAGGTATGGCAAGTATTGCGCGTACCGTTATGCCCAAGCTCGATTCCTGCTATAAAGCAGGTATAAGACAATATCGCATTTTCGGGCATAGTCAGGGAGGCGCCATATCTTATTTGTTGCGCTCTTATCTGTACTATCAGCAGCAAAAAGGTAAACTGCCCAAAGACATGGTATTCAAAAGCTATTGCAGCGCTGCCCCCAAACCAGGCAATCTGTATTATGCGTATGACTATGAAAATATAACCAGAAACGGCTGGGGATTTACAGTCGTAAATGCTGCAGACTGGGTACCTGAAGTGCCGTTGTCTTTACAAACAGTGGACGACTATAACAATGTAAACCCTTTCCGTGGTGCAGCAGAGATGATGGCAAAACAGCCATTCCCAAAGAATATTGTGCTGAAGTTGCTATACAACAAACTCAGAAAGCCATCATACAAATTACTAGCCAGATACAAGCGCTTTTTGGGCGATGAGGCTTTTAAAATGGTAAAGAAACAATACAAGGAAATGGTAAAACCCGAATTCTATAATAGTAATAACTATATGAGAGCAGGCAGTCCAATTGTCTTATTGCCTAAAGCCGATTATTACAGACTGTATCCTGATACAAGCTCCAATGTGTTTGTTCACCACTTTCTGGAACCATATGATTATCTGATGAAGCAATATGATTAAAAATATTATTCGTACAGGTTTTAACACATTATGATGACTGATAAACCCCGAGCGTTTTGTTATATTTGCCATCCCTTATACAAAGGGGGTATGCACGTATGCGTAGTATTTTTATAAAAGAAATTAATTCTTTTTTCAGTTCCATAGTAGGGTATATAGCTATACTGGTTTTCCTAATAGCTTGTGGCCTGTTTATTTGGGTATTGCCTCAATATTCAATTTTACGCCCCGGAGGGTATGCAACACTGGATAGCTTTTTCGAGTTGGCACCGTGGTTTCTCATGCTATTGATACCTGCAGTAACGATGCGTTCATTTGCAGATGAATTCAGAGGTGGTACCATTGAGTGGTTGCAAACCAAACCACTGAGGGATACGGACATCATTCTGGGTAAATATTTCGCCTCGCTTTTATTAGTAGTTTTTGCGCTGTTGCCAACGCTATTGTATGTATATACTATCAGTAATTTGTCTGTAGAGGGGAATACGATAGATAGCGGAGGTATTATTGGTTCATACATCGGGTTGTTTTTTCTGGTAGCTGGTTTTACAGCTATTGGTGTTTTCAGCTCTTCATTGGCAAATAATCAAATAGTAGGCTTTTTGATAGCGCTCTTTTCATGCTATTTGTTGTATAGTGGTTTTGAAGCGCTAAGTAAAGTGCCCGCATTTACAAATGGTTTAGACTACTATTTGGGTATGGTGGGGATGTCATTTCATTACAACTCTATCAGCCGTGGATTTATTGATACCAGAGATGTTATTTATTTTCTCTCTGTGGTAGTATTGTTTATTTCACTTACACGTTTATCGCTCAACAGCCGCACTTGGGATACGGCTAAACAGGATTAATACGCTATATGGCAACTAAGAATTCGAACAAGAGAAAATCGCAAATGAGGCAGGCTGTATTGCGCATGCTGATGCTGGCAGCCATATTAGTGGGTATAAATATACTGGCAGTACGATATCATACAGGTTTAGATCTTACAAAAGAAAAACGCTTTACACTTTCTGCGCCTACAATCAAAATGCTGAAAAGTATGGATGATGTGGCTGTAGTGACTGTATATCTGAAGGGGCAATTTCCTGCAGGTTTTCAACGTCTTTCTGATGCAACGCGCGAAAGGCTGGAGTCTTTCAGAGGTGTAGCCGGTAGTAAAATTGTTTTTCGTTTCACAGATCCGTTTGAAGGTAAGAATGAAGAAGAAAAAGTAGCCATATCGAAAGAATTATCTGAGAAAGGAATATATGCTATCAATCTGCAGAGCAATGAAGAGGATGGTTATGTAGAAAAATGGGTATTCCCGTATGTATTGGTACAATATAAGGGAAAGGAAACTGCCGTTAATTTGCTTGAAAATAATAAGTGGGTAAGCCCTTGGGATAATCTTAATAATTCAGAAAATCTGTTGGAGTATAAGCTGGCAGATGCGATAAATAAACTTAATAAACCCGATAAAGAAACAATTGCTTATATAGTAGGTCATGGTGAATCATTGGGCCTTAATACGTACGATCTGTTTAATCTGCTGAATCAAAAGTACAAGGTTGATACCTTTGATTTGTCTATTAACGCATTCATACCTAAAAGCTATAAAGCCATTATCATTAACAGGCCTACGCTTCCTATTGACGATAGAGAGAAGTTTAAGATAGACCAATACGTAATGGAAGGTGGCCGCATATTGTGGGCAATAGACCAACTATATACACCATTGGATAGTTTGCAGAAGTCTGAACAGTTTATGTCATTGGATTATGGGCTGGAAATAGACGATATGTTGTTTAAATATGGTGCGCGTATCAATCTGGATTTGATTGAAGATTTGCAGCAATGCCTGCCATTACCGATACTGGTAGCAGCACAGAAGGGAGAACCGCAAATGCAATTAAGACCATGGATATTCTATCCTGTATTTACACCAACCTCACAACATCCGATAGTAAAAAATATTAGTGCGGTTTTTGGCCGATTTGTAAATAGTATAGATACTGTTAATGCGCCCGGTATCCAAAAAACCATTCTCCTGCAGTCGTCAAAGTACAGTCGTACAGAAGCATTCCCTGTAAGGGTAAGCCTTAGCATGTTGCGATATCAGATGACACCTGATATGTTTAAAAAACCATATCAGAATGCAGCCGTTTTGCTGGAAGGCAAATTCAATTCATTGTTTCAAAACAGGCTTGCACCGGCATTCCTGAAGATATTGCAGGATTCGCTGAAGCGCCCATTCAGACCAATGGCAGATGTGGCTACGAAAATGATTGTGATATCTGATGGCGAAATGATGGAGAATGATTTTTCGCAGAAGGATGGACCAATGGAGATGGGCTATTGGAGATTTACGGAAACACGATTTGCAAATAAAGAGTTTATCAGCAACTGTCTGGAATATCTGACAGATGATGGCGGACTGCTGGAGGCACGTGCCAAAGATGCCAAACTGCGTATGCTGGATAGCGGTAGGGTTAAAGAAGAAAAATTGATGTGGCGCCTTGTGAACATAGCATTACCGATATTACTGGTACTGATGTTTGCATCTGCATTCATTTTCTTCCGCAAGCGCAAGTACGAAAAGAAATAGAGTTTGTTAGTGAATAATAGCATAAGATGAAGAAGACGTTATTTTATTTTGTAGCATTAGCATTATTGGCGGCGGGTGTCTGGTATTTTGTATTCAGGGAAAAAGATGCGTTCTCTAAAAATGAAGCAGGGTTTCAGCTAACAGATACTGCTTCTGTGTATAAAATATTTCTTGCCGATAAAAAGGGTAAACAAATATTGCTGGAACGTAAAGACGGGCATTGGATATTAGATGGAAAATATCCTGCATTGAAGCAACCTGTTGATATTATACTTACAACACTCAACAAGCAGGTAGCTCAGTACCCCGTGCCACAAAACGCGTATGACAATGTGATAAAAATGATGGCAGGTGAAGGCATCAAGGTTGAGGTGTACGATAAAAGCGGAGATAAAATACGGGTGTTTTATGTAGTAGGCGAGGCAAATAATAATACCGGCAGCTATATGCTGATGGAAGGTAGTGACATGCCCTATGTGGTGCAGATACCCGGGTTTCAAGGGTATCTAGAGAGCCGATACAGCACAGCTTTTGAAGACTACCGAGATAGAACCGTATTTAATGTACCTGAAAATGAATTGAAATCTGTAACGGTTAGTTATACAGAAGAACCATTAAATAACTTTACGCTGCATCGTTTGGCGGCAGACAATATACAAGTAGATATTGATAAAGCATTGATGACAGGAACGCCGTTAAATAAAAGAAGAGCAGGCGTATACAGCCGCTTCTTTGAAAATATAAATAGCGAAGGTTATATCAATGGTACTATTAAATTAGATTCAATAATCAAGTCTGTACCTAAATATTGTGGTATTGATGTGACATCTGTAAAAGGTATTTCGAAACACGCAGATGTATACTGGATGCCACTGAACAGGCGTAGTAAAAACATGCTGACACCATTCCCCGGAATTGATAATAAGTTTGATGCGGATAGGTTTTATGCCGTCATCAATAATGCAAAAGATACAGTTATCATTCAGCGAGAAACATTTGATAAAATATTCCGCAAAGCATATGAGTTTTACGAGGCAGATGATACATCTGCTGCAAGGCAAGTACAGAAAGATGCTGGTAATGTATACAAAGTTGGAGGATCCGGGAAATAACCCGGATTTTTCTTTGTTATTATATAATTTAGTTATCAAGATACAAGAAGATGAAAAGGCCCGACGCAGAACAACTGAAAAAGTGGTGTAATGGCACGTTGCTCTTGCAGGAAAGTACTTTGCCCGTAGATGAACTGGTAATAGATACAAGGAAAGTAGCAGAGCCTGAAAAAGCATTGTTCATTGCACTGAAAACAAATCGCAGAGACGGACATAGTTTTATACAGCAAGGCTATGAAAAAGGTATCCGCAATTTTTTGATTAGTGAAGATGTAGATGTGCAGCTATACCCTGCATCGTCTTTTATAAAAGTGAATGATACGCTGCATGCATTGCAGCAAATAGCTGCAGGCTACAGAAAACAGTTTGATATACCCGTAATTGGCATTACTGGTAGTAATGGTAAGACGATAGTAAAGGAATGGTTGTACCAATTGCTGGAAGAAAGCTATAATACGGTACGTAGTCCTAAGAGCTACAACTCGCAAATAGGTGTACCACTGTCTGTTTGGCTACTGGAGCCTGAGCAGCAACTGGCTATCTTTGAGGCAGGTATCTCTCAGCCCGATGAAATGCAGCGACTGGAAAAAATCATTCAACCAACCATTGGCGTATTTACCAATATAGGCGAGGCGCATAGCGAAGGTTTCCTGAATAACAGGCAAAAGATAAATGAGAAACTGGGCCTTTTCAGGAATGTGAAGCAATTGGTTTATTGCATAGACTATCCCGAGTTGAACGAGCTGGTAGTGCATTATAAATCGAACGTACGCAATCATGGAGGAGAGAATCCGCTACAATTATTTACTTGGTCGCACAAAAATGAAGAAGCAGACCTGTATATACAAGAAGTAAAAACAGATGCTGGAAAGACACACATAACTGCTATCTACAAAAATGAAATACGCACGATAGCTATACCTTTTCACGATGCTGCATCTGTAGAGAATGCAATACACTGTTGGAGCGTACTGTTGCTGATGGATATAGAACAAACCGTGATAGCCGAAAGGATGCAACGTTTGCAACCTGTGTCTATGCGTCTGGAGCTGAGGCATGGCATTAATGATTGTACTATCATCAACGATACGTACAATTCTGATATGACATCGCTGATGATAGCGCTTGATTACCTGGAACAGCAAAAACAACATCAGCAGCGTACCGTAATACTGTCCGACCTGCTGCAGATAGCAAGACCCGATACAGAATTGTATGAAGAAGTGGCAGAGCTCATCAGCCGAATGAACATACAACGCTTTATAGGTATCGGCCCTGCGTTGTACAAACACAAATCTATATTCAGGAAGTATAAAAAGCTGCGTAGTATCTTCTTCAAATCGACAGATGAATTCCTGAAAAAATTTCACCTGATAACTTTTGATAACGAGGCGATACTGCTGAAAGGTGCGCGTGCCTTTGCTTTTGAGAAGATAGATATGCTGCTGGAGCAACAAGTGCATCAAACAGTATTGTCTATCAATCTATCATCACTCACACACAACCTGAATGTTTTCAGAAGTAAACTGAAGCCGGGTGTAAAAGTGATGGCAATGGTAAAGGCATTTTCTTATGGTAGTGGTAGTTATGAAATAGCACACTTGTTGCAATACTCTGGTGTAGATTACTTATCGGTTGCATATACCGATGAAGGTATTATACTACGCAGGGCCGGTATTACCATGCCTATTATGGTAATGAGTCCTGATGCTTCGTCTTTCGATAGGATGATAGCTTGGAAGCTGGAACCGGAGATATATAATGTGCGCTCGCTTGAATTGTTTACAAGTATTGCGCAGACACTGCAGGTAAAGAACTACCCGGTGCATATAAAACTGGATACAGGCATGCACCGTCTGGGCTTTATGCCACACGAGTTGGAAGCTTTAATGGAGCATTGCGATAATAATCCACACATACAGGTAGCAAGTATCTTCAGCCATCTGGCAGCAAGCGAAGACCCGACACTAGATGGGTTTACAGCGCATCAGCGAGAGCAATTTGAACAAATGAGTCATGCACTGCTGACAAGATTGCCTAATAATCCGCTAAGGCATATCTGTAATTCTGCTGCCATAGCAAGACATCCTGAATTGCATTATGATATGGTGAGGCTTGGCCTAGGTTTGTATGGTATAGATGGCAGCAAACTATTGCAAAAAGAACTGAAGCAGATTAGTACACTGAAGACAACGATTGCCCAAATAAAAACCATACCTGCCGGTGAAACTGTAGGATATGGCCGCAAAGGGCATATAGATAAAGAAACACGCATTGCTACCATCAGTATTGGTTATGCAGATGGCTATCCGCGTGCATTGGGTAATGGCAAAGCACATGTATTGGTACACGGTAAGCCTGCAAAATTGGTAGGGGTTGTGTGTATGGATATGTGTATGATAGATGTATCGGATATTCCTGACGCGAAGGAGGGTGATGAAGTGATGGTGTTTGGACCGCAATTGCCATTGACACAACTTTCAGAATGGGCTGATACTATACCATACGAAATGATGACAGGTATATCGCAAAGAGTGAAAAGGGTGTACGAGAATGAGGTTTAGTTAGTTTTTACAGCCCTTATGTATTGTATTCTTTCTGCGTTTGTAAGCTTTAGAATATAGATACCTTTTGTTAAGTTGAGAGTAGCTATTAAAAGGCTATTGTCGATTTTCCCGTTTAATAATTCTTTGCCTTCTATATTGCATATACTATATGTCATGCCAATACATGCTTCAGGGACTTGTATATAGTCGCTAAATGGATTCGGAGCTATGGTTATGTTTTCTTTGGAAATTTGATTGATGCTTGTATAACAATATGGCCCGGCTCTGTCAATTCTTTCAAGCAATTCTACCCCGCAGCTCGGAGTATGAACCTTTATTCGCCAGATGATTCTGCAAGTACAACCCAGTGGACAATCACCCCATCCAATAGAGTAGGATAATATAGTGAAGCTATCAGTTATACTGTCTACAGATATATAGTCTCCATCACCCACTCTTATATTCACTGCATGAGGAGGGGAGAACCTGCCAATAACACCGTTAATACTTAACCATTCTTTGCCTATTGCATCATGATTGTAGTTTGAATCGCTAATTAATGTTAGATACGAAGTGGTAAGGAACTGGTGGTATGAGTAATTGTTGAATTTATATTTCGATAATAATGCCTCTACATTGGTGTTACTATTTGGATGGATACCATTGATAATGTCTTTAACCCATTGTTGAGAACTATCTACAATCATTTTAAGTTCTGTTACGCTATGATAGTCGCCGCCTATCAGCACATGAACAAATGGCGATATTATGGTGTCCCTTACAGGCAGTGTACAGTTATAAACCGCCATCAGTGCATTCATAACACTATCTGACCAGAATGATGGGATTGTTGCGCTGTCTTTATAGTTTGAATTGTATTTAATGATTCTTGAGAGTGCAAGGATGTCTGCATCAGCTTTATATTTGGTTTTGATAGAATCGTTTGCAGAACAACTTGATGGATATATCTGGGCGATGTTAGTATTAGGTATAACTAACATAAATGCAAGGATAATAGGTAGTAAAACTTTCATATTTTAAAGGTAGGTATTTGAATGGAAAGTAAAAAGCCGCTGTAATCAGCGGCTTTCATTATATTAAATAGATTGGTTTTATTATACTTCCCTGCTTGGGTCGAATGCTTCCAGCTCGTTTGCAACGGCTGTCAGGAAACTTGCACCTAGCGAGCCATCTACGATGCGGTGATCGTAACTCATGGAGAGATACATCATGTGGCGGATAGCAATTACATCACCGTTTTCTGTTTCCAGTACCATCGGGCGTTTTTTGATGCTACCTACTGCCATGATAGCCACCTGTGGTTGGTTGATGATTGGTGTACCCATCAGGCTACCGAATGTACCAACGTTTGTTAGCGTAAAGGTACCACCTTGTGTATCGTCAGCTTTCAGTTTATTGTTACGCGCAGCGTTAGCCAGTCCGTTTACATCTTTAGTAATACCCAGCAGGTTTTTAGTATCCGAGTTTTTGATAACCGGTACTATCAGGTTGCCACTTGGCAATGCTGTAGCCATACCGATGTTGATGTCTTTTTTAACGATGATTTTATCACCATCAACACTACTGTTTATCATCGGGTATTTGCGAATACAATTCACTATAGCCTCGATGAAGATTGGTGTGAAAGTGATTTTCTCACCATATTTTTTCTCGAAAGAGTTTTTAACCTTATTGCGCCAGTTAACGATGTTGGTAACATCGCACTCTGTAAAGCTGGTAACGTGCGGAGACGTAGCCTTGCTGCGAACCATGTGGTCTGCGATCAGCTTGCGCATACGGTCCATTTCTATTATCTCTACATTGTTGCCATAGTTGGCAGCAGGTGTTGGCGCCGGTTGTGGTGCAGGTGCAGCTGCAACAGGTGCCGGTTGTGGTGCAGGCGCAGCTGCTTGTGTCACAGGAGCCGCAACAGGTGCTGCGTTGCCTCTGTTGGCCAGGTAGTTAAGAATATCTTTTTTAGTAACACGTCCTTCACTGCCAGTACCAGGGATAGCTTCCAGTTCTGCCATACCGATACCTTCTTTAGCAGCAATATTCAGTACCAGTGGCGAGTAGAAACGCGCGCCACCATCGCCACTACTAACAACTGGTGCAGCGCTAGGAGCCGCAACAGGTGCTGCTTGCGCTGCAGGAGCGGCTACGACAGCAGCCGGTGCAGGTGCTGCGGCAACAGGTTGTGGTGCAGGTGCAGCAACACTACCGCCTGCAGTATCTATACGCGCTATTACAGTACCTACAGGTACTACGTCGTTTTCTTTAAATAATATCTCGGTAATAGTACCTGCAGCTGTAGATGGCACTTCACTATCTACTTTGTCTGTAGCTATTTCCAGAATTGTTTCATCCATTCTCACGGTATCACCCGGCTTTTTGTGCCATTTCAGCACGGTAGCTTCCATGATACTTTCACCCATCTTAGGCATTACCAAATCAACAACTGCCATATGTGTATGTTAATTATAATTTATTAGCAATAACGCGGTACAAAAATAATCAAATGAAGGGCAAAAGTATAATTTACCTGTCAGAGTAAGCAGATATAGTTTATTTTATCTTTTTTTACGTTCAGATACATCAGGCACAAAGCAGTACAGACGGGCATATGTTGTTCAATTCCTTACAGTTTCTTGTTTTTTTTATGGTTGTAACCCTATGGTTCTACAGCCTGAAAACACAAAAAAGCCGCAATTTGCTGCTGCTGATAGCCAGTTGCTATTTCTACATGTCTTTTGTGCCCAAATACATCCTGATACTGGGTGCTACTATTATCATAGACTACATAGCCGGTATATTAATAGAAAGAACACAGGGTAAAGGTAGAAGACTATGGCTTATTATGAGCCTGATTGCCAATATCGGCATACTGGCATACTACAAGTACTTCAATTTTCTGGCAGAAAACCTGAATGTGTTGCTGCATCTGGCAAGCATTGATAAGCAATATAGCCTAATGGATATTGTATTGCCTGTAGGTCTATCATTCCACACGTTTCAGGCTATGAGCTATACCATAGAGGTATACAGGGGCAATCAACAAGCCGAACGCAACTTGGCTACTTATGCATTGTACGTCATGTTTTACCCCCAACTGGTAGCAGGGCCTATAGAACGCCCGCAAAATATACTGCCGCAACTACACGAATACCGCCCTTATTATTGGGAGCATGTAAAAGAAGGATTGACTAGAATGTTCTGGGGTTTCTTTAAAAAAGTAGTGATTGCAGATAGGCTGGCAATGGTGGTAGATCATACATTCGATAATTATACATCATCGGCTTGGTATGTATTGGCCATAGGCGCTGTATTCTATTCCTTCCAGATATATTGCGATTTCTCCGGCTATTGCGATATAGGCATTGGTGCAGCTAGGGTGATGAATATTAAACTGATGGAAAATTTTTCTCAGCCATATACATCATTCAACATTACTACATTTTGGAAGCGTTGGCATATGTCGCTCTCGGGTTGGTTCAGAGATTATGTGTACATACCACTGGGGGGAAATAGAAAAGGAGAGTTGCGCAGGCGTATAAATGTATTTATCGTTTTCTTGCTGAGTGGTTTGTGGCATGGTGCCAACTGGACGTTTGTAATGTGGGGAGGATTGCATGGTTTATTGGTAACGGTGTTTCCGGGTAGTGGTGAAAAACCCAAGTCGCTGGCTGTAAACACATTGAAAGCCATCATTACATTTATTGCTGTTACGATACTATGGATATTCTTCCGTGCAAGCAATATCAGTCAGGCACTGGTATATTTAGCAAACATACTCCGTCTGCAAGGTGGAGATGCTGCAATGGGTTTGAACATAGCAGAGCTTTTGTTTTCAGTGTTATTGATAATCGTAATGATGTTAAAAGAGTTTCGCGTGCAGGGGTATAAGATGCAGAGCGATAAGGATTTTTACATCTACACTACGGCTATGGTTGCACTTTGTTATATGTTTGGTGTGTTTAGTGAAAATCAATTTATCTATTTTCAGTTTTAGAAGATGTTGAAAAGGGTATTGACATATTGCTTGATAGTTTTGGGGTTGGCAGTCTTGTTTCTGTCTACCTCGAAAGATATGATGCAGAAAATATCTGATGCGCGTAATGAACACGATGAGTGGTGGGGTTCACATTTTGCATACGAGGGCGATCTGGTAGGTATGTCTTATCTGTATTACGTAAAGGACTTTCACAAGCCAAGGCAAAGAGTATTTGCGCCGCGCAATTGTGATAATGGAAAGGCCGTAAATCTTGTTTTGTCGGGCGATAGCTATACCATGCATTTTCGCGATACAGATTTTTGTGCAGACAGATTTCAGTATGGAAGACGATTTTTTGGCTCATTGGATTATGAAATAGATAGTTCTAAGAAAAACGTACTAATAATCGAAAGCACTGAAAGAGTAGTAAGGAACTATTTTGCAAATAACAGAATGGCTAATGAAGTAAAACTGAAAGTTGTCAAAACAGAACTTACGTTTATTGCAAACAAAGTTAATGGTATAGTACAAGCAGGAATTACAGTGCCTGATTTCACTATCTTTTTTAACGATAATATTAATCAGAATATTGAATACAATTTGTTCAACTATAACTTCATTAGCCCTATTAGGAAACTAAAAGCACTAATGACTTACAAGGCCTTCAATAGAGCATCAGGTAATGTAGTTGTTGCCGATAATGGAGATAGGATTTTTTTAAAGGAGACAACATCGGATAAGCAGAAAGAAGGATACGCTACACCTATATCAGATAAAGAAATCGATAAACTTGTTGAGGTGTTCAATGATTTGAATGCAAGGTACAAAGCTGCAGGTTTTGATGATGTGTATTTATCATTAATACCCAATGCGGTTACTATTTATCAGCCTGAAGGATACAACATGCTGATACCTCGCATCCAAAATAATAAGGCGCTGAAGATGAAGGTGATTGACATTTATACACCTTTCATGCAAAAGCCTGATGGAATGTTCTGGAAAGGAGATACACACTGGAGCAATGCAGGTGCAGATGTATGGTTGAAGATTGTGAATAGAGTGCTATCAGATACTACCGCGATATAGATTCGGTATAATCCTTCCTTCTGACAAGTTTCAGGTCTTGCAATACCGACGCTTTTACTTGTAGTGTAAACGCATAGTATTTACGAGGGCCAAATGGTACAGTACTCATACGTAACTCCCAGCAGTGCATATCGCGATATATGTCTATAGAAGTTATGGCCAACTCTTTTGCTACAAGATTGTATCCTGTACGAACACCAAGCTTCCAACGTGGGGTAATATTAACATCCGTGTTCAACTCCAGATAGTGTTGAGATACAACCAGCGTATCTCTTTTTGAAAATGAAGAGTATTGTTTTGCTAACCCTAAGGAGTAATTAATACTCATATTAAAAGGTATATTGAAATCTACATAGTCATCATACCTGCCATACATCATCAAACGCCTGTATTCATCAGAGCCGGATATATTTTTGTTTTCTTTTTTCTTTTTGTTCAGGCTAGTGCTAAAACCTACATATGCATTCTGAAAACGTACTAATCCACCATGCCCGTTCCATTGCAAATCTCTGCTTCTGCGTCCGTTCTGATAGTCGAATGCATAAGGGTCAAAGCTTGCATTAGCATTCATGTTTACTACATTGAATAGCATTGTAGTAAAACTCATATTGAAGTTGCTCCAGTTGAAAGAGTCTGCTGCCAGGTTATAGCTTCCATTAATCTTGAAGTTATCAATCAGCCGGATGTTCTTAAAGCCTGTTGTGTCTTTGCCACTACGTACTTTTACTTGCAGGTTATTATCGATACCGAAGCCTACGGCACTGCGCATATTACCAAACTGATTCAGGCCGGGAATAAATTCATTGCCTTCGTATGCCGATTGATATATGGGTGCTCCCGTAGCATCCAGCCTTGTGCGATATCCGTAATAAAATGGGTTTGCAGCATAATCCGGTACATAGCCAAAGCTGGCTTCCGGAGATAGTACGTGTCTGATGCCGGCAATTTTGCTGCCTTTCTTAAACATCTTCATGCCGTATATCTGTGTATAGAAACGTACGCTCGCATCAAAATCTCGCGCAGTGTAGAAGCCTCTGTATGTAGTAGTGTCAAGACGCGCATTGGCAATGTCGTAAGACTTATACATGCGCCGCGTCATCCAGTACTCTTTGTAGTTAACATTCATGCTCATTTTAATAAAGCGCAGAACATTGTAAGAAGCACTTACAGGTATGCTGTGTTGTATACCATTGACCATTGGGTCTAAAGACAGTTTACTGAAGCTGAAAGAGGAATCGTAAAACTGTAGTTTGTTTCTGGCGTCAAATGTGTATTGTACTGTTATTTTGTCATACCAGTGTTCGCCTACACGCTTCTTACTCTGAAAAGGATTGAAGCCATTGACGAAAAAGCTGACAGAAGGTAAGGTTACATTTACAATCCTAGATTGCGTGTTTTGAGAGTGATTAGCACCAATGGTGAGAGATATTGGTTTGTTTTGCCAACGCTTAGTATATGTAATGTTCGATTGATATTGGTTTTGTAGTATCTGGTTAGCGATGTAGCTATTGTTAGCATTGTAGGTAGATGTACCTGCATCCACTTTTGCATTGAAGCTAACGCCGGGGCGCGATTTAGGGTCGGATTGGTGCAGCCATTGTATATTGAAGTCTTTTACAATTTGCGAATTGCTCTCGTATGTTTCACCAATTTTTGAGTAAGCATATCTAAATGATATGGCTCCATTATACTTATACCTGTTTGTGTATTGGCTAAACATATTAGCGGCCCAACTACCTTTTGTATAAAAATTTGCTTCTGCAAGCAAATCTACTTTGTCGGAGATGCTGAAATAATAACCACCATTCAATAACCCAAGGCCTTTTCTTTCATCTACAGTATAAGTAGGTATTTTGAAGCCTGAGCGCTGCCCTTGTGTAATTGGGAATAATCCAAACGGCAGAAACAAGGGAGTAGGTATCTTTTCAATCCTGATGTTGGCAGGGCCGGATGCTACGATACGGTTAGGTATCAGCTTTATTTTTTGCGCATAGATGCCAAAGTGAGGCTCGTCAAGCGCACAAGTAGTGTAT
Source organism: Bacteroidetes bacterium UBA4414 (assembly GCA_002389765.1). Lineage (GTDB taxonomy): Bacteria > Bacteroidota > Bacteroidia > Chitinophagales > Chitinophagaceae > Polluticoccus. The sequence continues at coordinate 120,273 of DGQM01000024.1, forward strand.
ACGCTATGCAAACCATATATACTCTGGTCGGGGTTGCGCTTTACCTGTTCGCTAATCACAAAGCCCTCACCATATTGCGAATGTGCATTGCGAACAATAGCACGTTTGCTTTTGAAGTTGTATTGTAGCGAATCGTAAGTGAATTTTTCCTGCCCTTGGGTAAACTCCGGTTTACCCTTTGCTGCAATGGCACTGTCTTCAGACAAGGCAGCTATTACAATGTTTTTTGATTGCTGATAGGATACTTTGTGAGCACTCAATTTCATCTCTTCAAAACTCACTTTTGCGCTACCATACAGTTCAAACATGTTTTCGCTCATGTTGAGTACGGCAGAGTCAGCTGCTTCAGCTGTTACTACATTCGGCAGCGCATCAGGAGATATTTTGATGCCCAATCGTTCTTCTAGGCTGTTTTTTGCTGTTGAGTCTTTTTTTGTGCTAACACTGTCTTTGGCAAGAAGACTGTCTGCTTTTATTGTATCTGCAGTCAGGCGTATGGTAGTATCGGGTACTTGCTGGGCATGCGCATATTTTATGTTTGTTAATACAAGCATAAAAATTACAACCGTTATAAGACTAAAACGGTGGCAGCTTGGGAAATTTGAGATAATTTTACCACGCAGGCTCATGAACGGACGCAAAAATAGGTAATTGCTTCGGTACGTCTATGAATTTGTATATTTAACCCAATTGCAAGCAGGTAAATCATGCGCATCAGATTATTATCATTTATACTATTAATAGGAGTCATACCCAATATTGTTGCAGCTAACGCTAATAAGATAACAAAAATTGTGCTGGATGCCGGCCACGGTGGCAAGGACGCAGGTGCAAAAGGTCAGTTTTCCCTGGAAAAAGAATTGACGCTTGCTATCGTTAAGCGCCTTGGCAGGATGATTAATGACAGTATGAAGGGGGTACAAGTTATTTACACCCGTACAACAGACGAATATCCTACATTGCCCGAAAGGCATAGAATAGCCAATGAGTCTAAAGGCGATGTGTTTATATCAGTACACATCAACTCATCTGCTATGAAGAAATACAGAGAGTTGGTAGGCTATAGAACCGTGAAAAAAGGTAAAAAGAAAATGCAGCAGCCTATTTACAAAGTCACGTATAACAATGTAACAACTGCAACAGGAACAGAAAGCTATGTGTTAGGTCTGCATCGCAATTCGCAAAAAGAAAATGCTATTGGCGAATATGGAGAAACGGTAGCGGAAGAGCCGGGCATACTTGACGAAACCGACCCGATGACTGATATTATTATTGCACAGTATGCTAAAGCCTTCCTGAGCCGTAGTGTAATATTAGGTACTAAAGTGCAGGAGCAGTTTGAATATCAGGGTAGGAGTAGCCGTGGCGTTATGCAGAAGGGATTGGAAGTGTTGGCGGGTAGTGCAATGCCCGGTGTGCTTGTAGAGTGTGGTTATATCAACAACCCGGATGAGGAAGTGTATATGAACTCTGAGCGTGGACAATATGAAATAGCATTAGCTATTTTCAGGGGTATTAAAGCTTATAAAGCTGAGGTAGAAAGGTAGTATTAGTGATATTTAAATACTTGTTTTGTAACTACAGGCTAATATCCAAAAGGTATTGTCACAGAAATTTAACAAGCTGTTGCATTTTAAAATTGTTTCCTTTATCTTTAAGCTTCGATAAAATTGATGAGCTAATGAAAGCCCGTTTAAAGACTATTGCTATATCAGCATTTTTTGCAATTGCAGCATTCGTAACTGTAACATATTCATCTTGTAATAGCGATAAATGTAAAGCTATCGTTTGTGCATATGGTGGTGTATGTAAAGAAGGAGCTTGTATCTGCGCAGCAGGGTATGAAGGCACACAGTGCGAGATCGTTACCCGCGAAAAGTATAAAGGTGTTTGGAGTGTATACGAAAAAGGGACTTACACAGAAACTACTCAATATCAAATCAGTATCGATTATGGTTCTGATATGACTAAAATGGTTGTTAACGGTTTCAATAACAACATCACACAACCTGTTAACATCCGTATCAGCGGCGACGAAATCACTATTCCTCAACAAACTATTAATGGCTACGAAATTCAAGGTAAAGGCACTTTGAAATACGATGCATACTATGCTAAGCATGGTCAGTTGACAGTTCGTTATACCATCAAAGACTTGTCGAACAATATGACAAACGACTATGGTGTTAATACAGGAGAACCTTCAATTTGGTCTAAATAATTCTAACAGAAAATATAATAATAAAAGCCTCGCATTGCGAGGCTTTTATTATTTCTACTAATTCCGTAGTTACTTATTCAAAAGCAGTAAATCAGCCATTGCTATAGCTGCAGCGGCCTCTGCTACTACTGGTACACGCAGCGCAATGCACAGGTCGTGTCTGCCTTTTACTGCAAATGCTTCTACCTGCTGTGTTTTATTATTCCAGGTTTGTTGCTCTTTTGGGGTGCTGCTGGTTGGTTTTACTGCAATACGGAATGTCAGTTCATTGCCGTTGGTTATGCCGCCATTTATGCCTCCAGCGTTATTAGTCTTTGTTGTTCCGTCGGCGTCTATAATAGCATCGTTGTGTTCACTGCCTTTCATTTTGGTGGCACCAAAACCACTGCCAAACTCTATACCCTTGATAGCTGGTATAGAAAAAGCAATATGGCTTATCAGTGATTCTGCAGAATCAAAGAATGGTTCTCCAAGCCCTGCAGGCAAGCCTTTTACAGAACAGCTAACAATGCCGCCTATACTATCCTGTTCTTCTACTGCTTTTTGTATGGCAGTTTCTATATCAGCGTTTCCGCCTGCTTCTACAAGTGTTGCACTAACAGATATCCCATTTAATACCTTCTTTGCTACAACACCTGCTGCTACAAGGCATACGGTCAGCCTACCAGAAGAATGCCCGCCGCCGCGATAGTCATTAAATCCATTAAACTTTTGGTGGAGTACAAAATCTGCGTGCCCGGGGCGGGGCGTATCACGCAAGGCTTCGTAGTCTGCAGAGCGTGTATTGTTGTTACGGAATATAATCGTAATAGGAGCGCCTGTAGTTTTATTATTGAATACACCACTCAGTATTTCGGGTATGTCATCTTCTTTGCGCGGCGTAGTGCCTGCTGCACCTGCTTTGCGACGTTCTATATCTTTCTCAAAATCCTCAGAAGAAAGTGAAATGCCTGCAGGGCAACCATCGATGGTAACACCAACCGCAGGTCCGTGAGACTCTCCGAAAATATGTACACGAAATATTCGCCCGAAACTATTCATAATTCAAATTACATTTTACACCCAATGCTGCCAAGTCTTTAAAGAAGCCGGGGTACGACTTCGCAACTGCTTCAGCTCTGTTGATTGTTATATCTCCATCTGCATATAATGCTGCAACGGCTGCTGCCATGGCCATTCGGTGGTCGTTGTAGCTATCAACGACACAGCTTTTAAATTGTTGAGTACCTGTTATCCTCATCAGGTTGTCTTCAATAATAAAAGCTATACCCAAACTGCTAAGTAATGCTGTTGTGCTTGCTACGCGATTGCTTTCTTTATGTATCAATCGGTTTGTGCCACGGATAATACTAATTCCATTGCAAGTGCCTGCGTATACTGCAAGTATGGGTATCAAATCGGGGCAATCAGTAGCATCAAAATCAAATGCTGTTCTTTCCTTATTTACAACCTGCAATATTGCTCTATCTGCCTGTAGCGATGATGTGTTAAGGTTTTTAATTTCAATGCCATTTGTTATGGCATCGGCTACTACAAAATTACTCGCTGCACTCCAATCTGCTTCAATAGTTAGTTCTACATCATCGTGTGGTGCAGGTTGAGGGTGAATAGTAAAGTTCTGATAATTATTATTGGTGATGTTTTTGCCGAATTGACGAAGTACATCCAATGTCAAATCTATGTATGGTTTGCTGTTCAGGTTGGTAACAGTTATTGCAACAGCTTCTTTTGCTGCAAATGCATAAGCGAATAATAACCCAGTAAGAAACTGCGAACTAAGAGAGCCGTCTATTGATATGTTCTGCGGATGTAACGGACCTTTTATCGTAATAGGTAGCAGATTATTATTACGCTCTATGCTAACACCCAATGAAGGAAATATTTCTCCGAAAACATCCATTGGGCGAGATAGCAAACTGCCCTCTCCAGTTATAGTTAATGGCTGATGATGCAATGCAGCAATCGGAATAAACAGCCTTGCAGATAAACCACTTTCATGGCAGTTAATAATATCACTATTTGGGTTGATGCCGTGCGATGTTATCTCAATATAGTCTTTGCTATGCCTAACATGTGCGCCCAATTGCTGAATGATATTGAGTGCCGCTTTATCATCACCAGATATGCCAGGATTGTTGATGATGGTTTTGCCCGTATGCAATAGTGCAGCAGCACATGCTCGCTGCATCAGGCTTTTAGATGCAGGTGGGGTAATGCTACCCGAAGGCTTGCCCGGGCTAATGATTGCCTGCATTGTTGAAGTCTTCTAATGCTTGTTTTATAGTTTCAAAAGGAAGTGGTTTTATAAACGCACTCCCTATGTTGTTGAGCAGTATGTAATCAATAGTATTGTGGCTACGTTTCTTATCCATTACCAATATATCCATCAGTTGTTCTGTGTGCAACTTAAGCGATGTTGGTAGTTTGTATCGCTCCATAATATTAGTCAGTTGTACGCGAACATCTGTTGGTAGGGCACATTCTTTTTCTGCAATAATGCAGGCTATCAGCATGCCAAGTGATATAGCCTGTCCGTGCGGTAAATTGTAAAGCGTTTCAATAGCATGCCCTGCAGTATGCCCGAAGTTGAGCAGCTTCCGTATGCCGTTTTCTTGCTCGTCTTCTGTTACTGTTTTATTCTTCCACGTCACACATTTTTCTATCAGTTTGCTAAGCAGTTTTGCATTAGTTCTGTAATAACCAATATCGAATTTGCCCAAGCTGTTGAAGAGTGATGCATCGAATATGCAGCCATATTTTATGATTTCTGCAAAACCATTACTCCATTCTATTTCGGGCAATGTATTCAGCAGTTGGTTGTCGTATAGTATAAAAGATGGTTGCCGGATGTTGCCGAGCATGTTTTTATGTAGCCCGAAGTTAACACCGTTCTTTCCGCCTATTGCGGCATCTACCATTGCCAACAGTGTAGTAGGTACAAAGCCAAAGGGTACACCCCGCATATAGATGCTGGCAGCATAGCCTGCAATATCTGTAACCACGCCACCACCCATGCCAATGATGGTTGTTTTCTTATGGGCTTTAAACTCCAGCAGTTGCTCTATGATGTTGTGTAGTGTTTCTTCGGTCTTGTATTCTTCGCCCGCAGGTATGATGATGGTGCGGTAATCGCCTATGATGTGCTGATACAGTGTGGCTACATTACTGTCTGTAATGATAATGCTGCTATCGGCAGGGGCTTTTTTTGCCAGCTCGCTGATGTCTGAAAAACTATACTGTACCGTACCTGTGGGGAAACTGACGTTGTATTCCATCTGTATATCAAAATTAACCCTTATCAGCTTAAATAATAAGCAGGTACGCAATATCTATGGCTACAGGCTGTGTGAAAGGTTCCTTATTCGTACCTTTGCGCTTCTTTATGAGCAGGAACGGAAAAGTATTGGTGGCAATGAGCGGCGGTATAGATAGTACCGTTACGGCATTGATGCTTCATAACCAGGGTTATGAAGTAGTGGGTATTACCATGAAGACATGGGACTATGCAAGCTCCGGCGGTGGTAAGAAGGAAACAGGTTGCTGTAATCTCGATTCTTTCAACGATGCTAGGCAGGCTGCGGTAGACCACGGCTTTCCGCATTATGTATTGGATATACGAGACGAATTCGGCGATTCTGTTATCAATAATTTTGTAGATGAATACTTGGCGGGCCGTACCCCTAATCCTTGTGTGCTTTGTAATACACACATCAAATGGTCGGCATTATTGAAACGCGCCAATGCGTTGGATTGCGACTTCATTGCTACGGGCCACTACGTAAAAGTGCGTGAAGAAAACAGCCGTTTTGTACTATCTAAAGCAAAAGACCTCACTAAAGACCAGAGCTATGTGCTGTGGGGCTTGGGACAGGATTGTTTGAGCCGCAGCATCTATCCGTTGGGCGATTATCTGAAGACAGAGGTTCGCCAATTGGCTTTTGATATGGGTTATAAAGAGCTTTCTAAAAAAGCAGAAAGCTATGAGATATGTTTTGTGCCAGATAATGATTATCGCGGTTTCCTGAAACGCAATATAGAAGGGCTGGAGGAGCGTGTGGCAGGCGGCAATTTTGTATTGGCAGATGGCAAAGTAGTTGGTAAGCACAAGGGCTATCCTTTCTACACAATTGGTCAGCGCAAGGGGCTGGACATAGCATTGGGCAGACCAATGTTCGTTACACAAATCATCCCCGAAACAAATACAGTAGTATTGGGCGATGCACACGAACTGCAACAGTCTGAAATGTTTGTAAGCGGGCTGAATTGGGTGAAATATGACAGTGTGCAGGATGGTATGGAAGCTACTACCAAAATCCGCTACAAAGATGCGGGTTCGGTAAGTCATATATTCAACGAAAGTGATGGTGTTCGCGTGTCATTCGACCATGCCGTGAATAGCATAGCGCCCGGGCAGTCTGCCGTAATATACGAGGGCGATGATGTGATAGCGGGTGGTATTATCAGGAGAGGGTATAATAACTAATTCAGCATCGAAAATATTAGTGAAACGCAGGGCTTTAGCCTTGCGTTCTTTTTTTAACATGACAAATGCCGCAGGCTGATTATCTTTGCACCCGAAATAACAAAATCAATTATATGAGTTTTATTACCAACATTATTGCTCGCCAGGTATTAGATAGCCGTGGCAATCCTACTGTAGAAGTTGATGTACACACAAGCGATGGCCACATGGGCCGTGCAGCAGTGCCGTCTGGTGCCAGCACCGGCAAGCACGAAGCTGTAGAGCTACGCGATGGTAACAAGAAACAATACCTCGGTAAGAGCGTAATGAAGGCAGTAAACAACGTAAACCAAAAGATTGCAGAAGAACTGTACGGTTGGGATGTAACAGACCAGCGCGGTCTGGATCAGGCAATGCTGGATCTGGATGGTACTGCCAACAAAGCAAAACTGGGTGCTAATGCAATATTGGCTGTGAGCCTTGCATCTGCAAAAGCTGCTGCACAAGCTACAGGCCTTAGCCTGTATCGCTACGTGGGTGGTGCTAATGCAAAAACACTGCCTGTGCCTATGATGAATATCCTGAACGGTGGTGCGCATGCCGATAACAAAATTGATTTTCAGGAATTCATGGTAATGCCTGTAGGCGCACCTAGCTTCAGCGAAGGTTTGCGTTGGGGTGTTGAAATCTTCCACCACCTGAAGGCGGTATTGAAAGACAAAAAATTCAATACAAACGTAGGTGACGAAGGTGGTTTTGCTCCTGCAGAAATCAAGAGCAACGAAGAAGCAATCGAAACAGTATTGAAAGCTATCGAGAAGGCAGGTTTCAAACCGGGCGAACAAGTTGCTATCGCAATGGATGCCGCTATCAGCGAACTGTATGACGAGAAAACGAAGAAATACATATTCCACAAAAGCAGTGGCGCAAAACTGAGTAGCGAAGAAGTAGTAGAGTACTGGGCTAAATGGTGCAAGAAATATCCTATAGTAAGCATTGAAGATGGTATGGCAGAAGATGATTGGAAGGGTTGGAAAATGCTGTCTGATGCTATCGGTAATAAAGTACAGTTGGTAGGCGACGATTTGTTTGTAACAAACGTTAACCGTCTGGAAAGAGGTATTAAAGAAGGTGTAGGTAATGGCTTGTTGGTTAAAGTAAACCAGATAGGTACACTTACTGAAACTATCGAGGCCGTAACAATGGCGCAACATGCTCGTTACAATACCATCATGAGCCACCGTAGTGGTGAAACAGAAGACTACACAATTGCTGACCTGGCTGTGGCGCTGAATTGCGGACAGATTAAAACAGGTTCTGCTTCTCGTAGCGACCGTATGGCTAAGTACAACCAACTGCTGCGTATTGAAGAAGAACTGGGTTCTACAGCATACTACCCAACCAAAGCACTGAAGTTTGGTAAGTAATTGTTTGTAAGCGGTAATTAGGTTAATTTAGTATTCAAGAAAAGACCAACGAATGAAAAAGGTATTAAGCATAGTCACCAACAAGTTTGTGCTCACAGCATTGGCATTCGGTGTGTGGATGTTCTTTTTCGATCAAAATGATTTCAGGTCTATGCAGCAACGCAAGCAAGAGTTGCAGCGTACTAAAGACAATATTGCGTATCTGAATAATGAAATAGCCAGTATGGAAAAAGACCATGAAGAAATGGTTGGTAATCCGCAAAGGTTGGAGCAGTATGCCAGAGAGCAATACCTGATGAAGCGCGATAATGAAGATGTATATGTAATCGAAAAATAGAGATTACATAACGACATAAAAAAGCCCCGAAACTTTCGGGGCTTTACTTTTATAGTTTTCTGCGTTTCAGTTCTTTGTTGATGAGCGATAATTCTCGTCCTGTTTGTCCGGCAACAGATGTATTTTCCTGTGCGCGGCGCATCAGGTAGGGGATGACATCTTTTACAGGGCCGTATGGCAGGTACTTAGCCACATTATAGCCACTGTCTGCCAGATTGAAAGATATATTATCGCTCATGCCGTAGAGCTGAGAGAAATATACTTTGGCGGTATTGTGTGCAATGCCGTGCTCGTCCATATACTTGGCAGCAAGCAGGCAGCTTTTTTCATTGTGCGTACCTATGAAAAGTGCAATCTTATCAAGCCTTTCAAGGCAGAAGAGAACACCTGCATCATAGTCGCGGTCGGTGCTCGCTTTATCGGGCTGTATTGGTGAAGGGTAGCCCATTTTCATACCACGCTCACGTTCTTTTTCCATATAGGCGCCACGTACCAGTTTAGCCCCCAATATATATCCCTTAGCACTCGATTCTTCAAAAGATTTTTTCAGGTATGCCAATGTAGCATGTGCATACATCTGAAAGGTGTTGAAGATAAGCCCTTTCGCTTTGTTATACTTCTCCATCATGGCATTGGCAAGGTCGTTTACCGGGCCTTGTATCCACGTTTCTTCAGCATCTATCAGCACCATGATGTTATTTTCAAATGCCGTTTTGCAGATGGTATCGATACGGTTATATACTCTGTCCCATTCAGCTTTTTCGCTATCAGTCGGCGTGCTGCCTGCATGTAGTTTTTCCAGTAGCGAGAACCGTGAAAAACCTGTTACTTTCAGGCTGATAAACGGAATGTTTTTTTGAGAAGCAGCATATTTCACGGCCTTAACAAATTCCGGTACTGCTTTATCAAATTCTTCCTCGCCTTCCTTGCCTTCTACACCATAGTCCATAATTACTCCTACTTTGTATTGAGCGAGGGTATTGGCAACTACAGCCGCTTCTTCCATCGTTTCACCACCACAAAACTGTTTGTAGATAGTGTTTTTAATCAATCCTTTTATGGGCAAATTCCATGATATAGCCCATTTCGTGGCCCACATACCCACACTTGTCAGCGTAGGCGACCCCATAGAAGAGAACAGGAAATGAGCTTGTTTTAAATCTTTGTTGGAACGATACCTGAACGCGATTTCTGTATTGTCAAATTCTGGAAGCATAAATTCTATTAACTGCGCAAAAATAAACCCTATTTGCCGCTAAAAGAAGCGCAATATTTTGTCACGCTAGTGTATAAAAATATTTATTCACCCCATTTTTGCTTTTTTTGGCAAATTTTTTGGTCTGTACTAACAAGATTTAGTTATTTTTACGTCAACTATTTAAAAACATTGCAATGAAAAAATTATTTGTACTTACAACAGCGAGCCTCATAGCGTTTGGCGCTTCGGCTCAGTACAAGCAGCAAGCTGCTCCTTTTGTACAAAAGTCGAGAACTGCTAACGTGCCGGTAGAAAACTACAAATTGAGCGGTATGCCTAAAACACCTGCTACAAACGCAGCTGGTAAAACAACTGCTACTGCTGACAGGTGGTATATACCATTCGATGCTGCTAACACAGTATTGTTGTCTAATGCGTTGGATAACAACATCCGTGTAATCCCAATGTGGTTTGACTCTACTATCAGACAAAACTTCTCTACTGGTCCTGGTACTATCAACTATAGCTCTGTTTGTCAGGTTGTAGATCCGCTGACTTCTCAGATTTTCAACAGTCCTTCAAACTTCTCAGGCGAAATGAAAGTTAACGCTTGGGATAGCTACAAAGTAGACTCAGTATTCCTGACTTCTGCATATGTAAAAGTTAAAACAAGGCCTACTTCTATAGTAGATACGCTGATTCTGTCTGTAGTACCTTTGGATAATACTACTTTCTATCTGAGAAAAACACAATATGCTAACATCAGTAACTACACTACAAGAGATACGCTGTGGGGTATGGCTCCTACAAGGGTAGATAGCGTAAACCGCGCTGCTTTCCCTACATCTACAAGTGGTACTCGTGCATACTGGAAAGTACCTCTGACAGATGCTGATCGTGATACTATTCAAGCTGATGGTTCAATCACGCTGAAAAATAAAGTATATGCAGTACCTGGTGGTGGTCTTACTATCCCTGCTGGTCAAAGGTTTGCTATTACTGCAACATTCAAATCTGGCGATACTTGGACTAAAAATGTTGACTCAATCAACATGTACCACCGCCTGATGCCTGTTGGTGGTTTCGCTGCAGGTAATGCTGCTATGCCTTATTACTACTACGACTTTACTGACAGAAGCATGGCGAGCCTGATGTTCTCTATGGATTCATCTCAGTATTCTCCTGCTGTATTCATCGAAACTTGGAACTCTCTGCAATTTGCTTATGAATTCCTGTCAATGGGTGGTCACGTAGTATGTCCTGGTTGTTTCAAACTGGATGTTGCTAACAAAATCTCTGCTGTTAAATCTGTATCAGCAGTTCCAAACCCTGCAACTTCTCAAGTTAACATCAAATTCAGCCTGAACAACGCTACAGATGTTAAAGTAACAGTTTCTAACACAATGGGTCAGGTTGTTGCTAGCCAAAACATCAACAACACTACAGAAGGTAACGCTACTTTCTCTACTGCAAATCTGGCTAACGGTGTTTATATGTATACACTGGAAGCTAACGGTCAACGCGAAGCTGGTCGTTTCGTAGTAGCTCACTAATATCTAATTAGTTTAATATTATAGGAAGAGGGTAACGTTTTCGTTACCCTTTTTCTTTTTTTACAAAACAATAGTTTATTATTGCACACGTCAGAAAAAAAAACCGCAACGGCGTTTTTGTTGTTGTAACAAGCGTAAATGATTAATTGAGAATGGCGAAAAACCTGCTGATAGTTGAGTCTCCGGCAAAGGCTAAAACAATTGAGAAAATACTGGGTGAAGATTTCGAAGTGAAGTCCTGTTATGGTCATATCCGCGACCTTGAGAAAGAGGATATGGGCATCGACATTAATAATGGCTTCAAACCTAAGTACATTGTTTCCGAGGATAAGGAAAAGGTGGTAAAGGAGCTTAGATCGCTGGCAAAAAAATCTGAAGAGGTTTGGTTAGCTACCGATGAGGACCGTGAAGGAGAAGCTATATCATGGCACCTTTGCGAAGTACTCGGCCTCGATCCTCTTACTACAAAACGTATCGTTTTTCACGAGATTACTAAGCCTGCTATCAAGAAAGCGGTAGAGAAACCTCGTACTGTAAATATGGACCTGGTAAATGCGCAACAGGCACGCCGTGTACTGGATCGTATTGTTGGGTTTGAGATATCGCCTATTCTGTGGCGCAAAATGAGCATGCGCAACAACCTGTCTGCAGGCCGTGTACAATCAGTAGCGGTTAGACTGATAGTAGAGCGCGAGCGTGAGATTACTAAGTTTAAAGCAGAGAGCAGTTTTAAAGTAGAAGCTTTCTTTACTGCGCCTGATATAAATAATAAGAAGGTAACGTTTAAAGCTGAAGGGCCTGATAAAATGAAAGGTTCGTCAACAGCCAAAACATACCTGCAACGTTGCATCAATGCAACCTATGCGGTAAATGATGTACAGGTGAAACCGGGTAAAAAATCGCCTGCAGCACCTTTTACAACATCTACATTGCAACAGGAGGCCAGCCGCAAACTTGGCTATTCTGTTTCTAAAACCATGCTGATAGCGCAGAAGCTATACGAAAATGGTCATATAACCTATATGCGTACAGACTCTGTAAACCTTTCTGAAACTGCTCAGGACAATATTCGTGGTGCAGTATTTCAGCAATACGGAGATAAATATTATCAGCAACGCAAATTCCAGAATAAAAACGAATCGGCACAGGAAGCGCACGAAGCCATCCGCCCAACGGATATGAATACCACATCTGTTGGTGATACGGATACACAACGCCTCTACGACCTGATATGGAAACGTACGATGGCCAGCCAGATGGCAGACGCACAACTGGAGCGTACGATTGCTAAAATAAATGTATCCTCTCAGCCCGATCCATTGACTGCAACGGGTGAGGTTATTCGTTTTGATGGCTTCCTGAAAGTATATACAGAAGGCAAAGACGATGACGATGATGAAGATGAAAACGAAGGCATGTTGCCACCGCTTGTTGCCGGTCAGTCGCTAGATCTTACAGAGATGCGTGCAACAGAACGTTTTACACGTCCTGCACCACGCTATACAGAAGCTTCTTTGGTTAAGAAACTTGAGGAGCTTGGCATCGGTCGTCCATCTACATACGCACCAACAATCAGTACTGTACAGCAACGTGGCTACGTAGAAAAGCGTGAGAAAGAAGGTGTGAAGCGCGACTTTGAAATATTGACGCTGAAGAACAACGAAGTAACAGAAAGAAAAGAATCTGAGAATACAGGTGCAGAACGCAACAAACTCTTCCCAACAGATTTGGGTATGGTTGTAACAGACTTCCTGAGCGAGCATTTCGATAGGATTATGGATTACAGCTTTACTGCAAAAATTGAACAGGAGTTTGACGAAATAGCGCAGGGCAGGGAAAAGTGGAACAAAATGATAGAGACATTCTATCAACCATTCCACCAGTCTGTAGAGCATACTATGGAGCATGCAGGCCGTGCAAAAGGTGAGCGCGAATTGGGGCCTGACCCCGCAACAGGTAAGCCTGTATTTGCACGCCTTGGCCGTTTTGGCCCTATGGTGCAGATAGGTACTACGGAAGATGAAGAAAAACCGCGCTTTGCAAAACTGCGTACCAACCAAAGCATCGAAACCATCACGCTGGATGAAGCGATGGAGCTCTTTAAACTGCCACGTACACTTGGCTTGTTTGAAGGCGTAGATGTTGTAGTAAACATAGGTCGCTTTGGCCCGTATGCACAACACGATGGTAAATTCTATTCTTTGAAAAAAGAGATGGACCCATATACGGTAGAGCTGGAAGAAGTAGCACCGCTGATTGAAGAAAAACGCAAAGCAGCTGCAGAAAGCACCATCAAGATTTTTGAGAAAGAAAAAATCAAGATACTCAAAGGCCCATACGGTCCGTACATAAAACAAGGATTGCGCAACTACAAGATTCCGAAAGATAAATTGGAAACAGCTGCCAATCTTACTATCGAAGAAGTAAAAGCCATCATAGAAGAGCTAAAGGCAAACCCACCGAAAAAAACGGCAAGGGGCAAGAAAGGAAAATCATAAAATTGACGTAACTTAAGACTTACAGACGAGGCAGTTTTTTGCATGCAGGCTAATAAGGAAATACGTGCTTTATTGCAATTGATTGATGACCCTGATGATGAGGTCTTCGATACCGTAGCCAACAAACTACTGGGCTTTGGCAGGGAGATTATTCCCAATCTGGAGCAACTGTGGGAGGTGACGGCAGATGAAGGCATACAAGAGCGTATAGAAACGCTCATACACAGGGTACACTTCAACGATTTGCAAGAGGAGTTTTTAGAATGGAGCAATTCTAAAAATCCGGAGCTGCTGCGTGGTGCAATACTGGTGGCCAAATACCAGTTTCCCGATTTAAATATTCCGTCTATTCTTACGCAGTTCGACCAGATACGCAGAAATATCTGGTTGGAACTGAACAATTACCTTACTCCGCTGGAGCAAGTAAATGTATTTAATAGTATTCTTTACAATTATTATAAGCTACAAGGCCACGAGCTAACAGAGCGTGAGCCTAAATACTTTTTCATCAATCAGGTACTGGAGAGCAAACAAGGGAATTCATACTCGCTGGGCGTGTTGTATCTGGCACTCTGCGAATTGCTGGATATCCCCATTTTTGCTATAGACCTGCCGCGTCAGTTTGTATTTGCATACATCGATACCCTGCACCATTTCTACAGGCAAGACGATGATGCAGTACAACAAATACAGTTTTATGTAGATCCGCTAAGTGGTATGGTATACACGCAGAAAGATGTAGATACCTATCTGCGCAAGATAAACTACAACGATAGGGATGCTTATATGGCACCATTATCGTCTAAACGCGTCATCTTCAAAATGCTGGAAGAATTGGCATTGTGCTACAGGTACAAACGTGAGGAAGCCAAGGCTGAAGAAATCCAGTCGTTGATGAATCTGCTGATAAAGGATTAATCACTATTCCTCTTCTCCTTCTTCGTTAATGGTAAGTTTTACACGCTGAATACGCATCTTGTCGATATTCAGTACCGTAAAGTCATAGTGCTTGTAGCTGATGGTTTCATTAATAGCAGGGAACTTGCCTGATATTTCAAGAATCAAACCAGCGAGCGAATCGCTTTCGCCGCGCGCTTCTTCAAACTCGTCTGACGGCAAGCCTATCATACGCGCCACGTCATTGATGAGCGTCTTGCCCTCGAAGATAAAGTTGTTGTCGTCTATCTTTTTAAAGTGCAAATCGTCTTCGTCAAACTCGTCTTTTATGTCGCCGATGATTTCCTCCATGATATCCTCAAGCGTTACTATGCCTGATGTACCACCAAACTCATCTACCACCACGGCAAAGTGTATGCGTTTCTGCTGAAACTCTTTCAACAGGTCTTCGATGAATTTGCCCTCATGCACAAAATATGCAGGGCGTATTAGTGTATGCCAGTCGAAGTTGGTGTCTTCTGTATGTGGCAGAAAATCTTTTGTGTAGATAATACCTACAACCTTGTCCAGACTTTCTTTATATACAGGCATGCGGGAGTAGCCTACTTCTATCGCCAGCTTCTGCACTTCAGGAAAACTAAGCTCATGAGGTACACCACTCACATCCATCCGCGTGCGCATTATCTGGCGCGCAGTGATGTTGCCGAATTTCAGAATGCCTTTGAAGATGTTTACCTCCTCACGTGTAGCAGTATGACCAACAGTCAGCTCTATGGCATGCTCAAAATCCTCGTTGCTGATGTTGTTAGCGGTCTTATTACCAAGTTTAGTCTCTATATAGTTGGTAGATGATACCAGTACATTACTCACAGGCTTAAAGAGCTTGCTCATAGCACTCAATACAGGTGCAGAGAACAGCGCCATCTTCAGGTTGTTTTGTGTAGCGTATACCTTTGGCAATACCTCACCAAATAATACGAGCAGGAAGGTAACAGCAACTACTTGTACCAAAAACAACATCACGGGGCTGATGCTATCGGGGAGCAATTGGTTTACCAGCAGATTAGTTGCTATAACGATAGCGATGTTGATGAAGTTATTAGCAACAAGTATGGTAGCAAGCAGGCGCTTAGGCTGCTCCAACAGGTTCAATGTTTGTCTGGCACTGCCTTCTTCTTTCAGCTTCAGGTAGTTGATGTCTTTGGCGGTAAGGGAAAAGTATGCAGTTTCTGCACCCGCAGTAATAGCGGTAAGCAGCAATAGTATAAGGATAATGATGATTAATACAGTAAGGTTTGTAGCAGAGAAAGCCTCGGTAGAGGCTTGCAGCAAAAATGGTATCAATGTCGTGTCTCCGTCAGATGAGCTTTCCAATGTGTCGTTGTTTGGTGACCCTCCAAAATTAAAAAAAGGAAAGAAATAAAAAACTTCTTTCCTTTTATATTAAGGTTTTGATAGTCTTATTAAAATGGCAAATCGTCTTTAGTGCCGCCTACATTAGGATCGTAGCCCATATCAGGGGCCGATATGTCGCTGCTTTCGCCCGGTGGCGTTGGGTAGTCGCCGTTTTCTTTGCGTTTATCCAGCATTACAAGGTTATCGCCCACTATTTCGGTGCTGAAACGCCTGTTTTTGTCTTTGTCTTCCCATGTACGGGTACGCAGGCGGCCTTCTATAAACACCAGACTGCCTTTGTGCAGGTATTTTTGTGCAAGCTCTGCCAGTCCGCGCCATAGCACTACTGTGTGCCATTCGGTCTGAGATACAAGATTGCCGTTTTTGTCCTTAAAAGTTTCGGTAGTAGCGAGAGGGAATTTTGCTACAGCTATATTTCCTTCCAAATGTTGCAGATCCGGGTCGCGTCCAAGATTACCAATCAGCATGACTCTGTTAACGCCTCTCATAGATTACTTGTTGTTTATCAATTAGAAAAAATTATAACCTTTCTAAGTATTAAAAATAAAAATTTTTTTCTAAAAAAGAAACTATGGTTTTAGGGAAGGCTATTTTTTTCAAACCCTTGATGTCCACCCATTTACCCTGTTCTAAAACAGGTGTTTCAGGCGCTTCAATGCTTAGTGTATAAAACCTTGAATGTATTGTCTGGTGGGTCAGTTGCTGCTTCAAACTGCCTGCAAATTCGGGCTTATTTTTAGTGCCAAGGGCTTTGTATGCCGTTGTCTTCTTCAGCTCGTTTATATCTGTTGGCATATCTGTCTCTATCAGGTACAGTTCGTGCAGGTTATGCCATATATCCTTGCTTTCGCGTTTGTTCACCCAAATCTTGCCATTGTGTTGCAGCAATAAGTAGTTGAAGTGGCGTTCTTTTACTTTCAGCTTCTTGGCACGTATGGGTAGCAGTGCTACCATATCCTGTTTCAGTGCTACACACTGTTTTTGCAGCGGGCAACGCTCACATAGCGGCTTCTGTGGTGTGCAGACGGTAGCCCCCAAGTCCATTATTGCCTGATTATATGCAGCGCTATCCTGGCTATACAGCAACTCCTGTGCAAGGCCATGAAACAGTTTCTTGCCTTCTGTGCCATCAGAAGGTGTGTCAATGCCAAAGAATCGTGCCAGTACGCGGTACACATTGCCATCTACCACGGCATGTGGCAGCCCATAGGCAAAAGATGCTATGGCCGCCGCTGTGTAAGGACCAACCCCTTTAAGTGCAATAATACCCTCATGTGTGTAGGGAAACTTGCCATTTAATTCTTGGCTGATGTAGCGTGCTGTTGCCAGCATATTGCGGCAGCGGTTGTAGTAACCAAGCCCTTGCCATATACGGTATACGTCCTCATCGTCTGCGGCTGCCATATCCTGTATAGTAGGGTAGGCATTGGTAAAGTTGAGGTAGTAGGGTAGCCCTTGCAGGGCACGTGTTTGTTGGAGTATTATTTCAGATAACCATATTTTATATGGGTCTTTCTCCGATTTCCAGGGTAATTGCCTGTCGTTATCAGTATGGTGCCAGTTTATCAGCTGTTTGGTGAAAAAGCGTTTTTGTGCGTTCGGCGTGTCCATTCCACGCAATATACACAAGCTACACATCTGCCCGATTTTTTTGTTTAAAAACTCCGTTCTAAAGCCTACTTTTGCGGCACAATTTCCTCAATTCATGGAGCTGAATAAACTGAAAGACATAGCCACACAGGTGCGCAGAGATATAGTACGTATGGTGCATGCCGTTCAAAGCGGTCACCCGGGTGGCTCTCTGGGCTGTACAGATTACATGGTAGCATTGTACTTCCATATCATGAAGCACAATCCTTCATTCAATATGGATGCGAATGGCGAAGATGTATTCTTCCTGTCAAACGGCCATATCTCTCCGGTATTCTACAGTGTGCTGGCACGTTCAGGTTATTTCCCTATCAGCGAGTTAGGTACTTTCCGCAAGCTGAATAGCCGTCTGCAAGGCCACCCAACTACGCACGAGCATCTGCCTGGCGTACGAATTGCCAGTGGTTCTTTGGGACAAGGCCTTAGTGTTGCGGCTGGTGCAGCACTTACCAAAAAACTAAATGGTGATGCAAGCTTTGTATTCTCATTGCATGGTGATGGCGAACTGCAGGAAGGCCAGAATTGGGAAGCTATTATGTTTGCTGCACACCATAAAGTAGACAACCTGATTGCAACAATAGATTACAACGGTCAGCAGATTGACGGTCCTACCGATAAAGTTATGAATTTGGGTTCTCTGCAAGCAAAATTCGAAGCTTTCGGATGGCATGTAATAGAGCTGAAAGAAGGTAACGATATGCAAGCGGTTATCAATACACTGGAAGCTGCAAAAGCTGCATGTGGCAAAGGCAAGCCTGTTTGCATACTATTGCACACTGCAATGGGCAAAGGTGTAGACTTTATGGAAGGCACACACGAATGGCATGGTATTGCACCAAACGATGCACAACTGGAAGCTGCTCTTGCACAATTGCCATCAACTATTGGTGATTATTAATAGCTGCTTAATAAAATAGTTTTTTAACAAAAGCATGCACTTATTTGGTGCATGCTTTTTCTTTTGCTTAAATAGCAAACATTATTTTAGTCAAAAAATTACCGATGATCAAGAAACCCACTCTTTTGCTTTTTGCTGCATTGGCAGCACAGTTAACAATTACATCTTGCGGAAAGGACGAAGACAAAACAGCTACTCCAACCCCCACACCAACGCCTACAAATAAAGAATTACTGATAGGCACATGGCAGGTAAAGCATTACGCGGATGATGATAACAAGAATCTGATAATGGATGAATCGGAACTTTACCCTCCTGATTCTAATCAAGAGTTTAGGTTTATGTTCAATAGCGATGGTACAGGCGCTGCGTTTGAAAAATATGAAACTGTAATTGATACTACTAAGTATAAATGGTATATGAATGGTGATACGAGTGTGCTGTTGTTGCCAGATTTTGATCCAACAGATAGCGTACTATTTACGATAGATAAAGTATCTAAAACAGATTTGATACTGAAAGATAGTGGTGATCCGCTTTATTATAGTTGGATAGTATTTACAAAACAATAAAAGAAAAGCCCCGCATTGCGGGGCTTTATTATTTTCTTATTGAGTAAGAATATCTCTCGAGATAACCAGTTTCTGTATTTCTGATGTACCCTCACCGATGGTACACAGCTTACTATCGCGGTAGAATTTCTCAACCGGGAAGTCTTTTGTGTAACCATAGCCGCCAAATATTTGTACAGCCTCTGTAGATACCTGTACGCATATTTCAGATGCATAGTATTTTGCCATTGCAGATTCCTTGGTCATTTTTACGCCACGGTTTTTCATATCTGCAGCTTGGTATATCAGCATTTCAGCAACTTCAATCTTAGTAGCCATATCTGCCAGTTTGAAGGCAATAGCCTGGAAGTTTGATATCGGCTGGTCGAACTGCTGACGCTCTTTAGAATATTTCAAAGCTGCTTCATAAGCACCTTTTGCAATACCCAAAGACAGTGCAGCAATAGATATACGGCCACCGTCCAATACTTTCATAGCTTGCTTAAAGCCATCGCCTACTTCGCCAAGGCGCTGTGCATCAGATATACGGCAGTTGTCAAAAATCAACTCTGCAGTTTCTGAAGCACGCATGCCCAGTTTATTTTCTTTCTTGCCTGCGGTAAAGCCCGGTGTGCCACGTTCTACCACAAATGCAGTTACGTTGTTCTTTGCACGTGGTTCGCCTGTGCGCGCCAGTACTACAGCCACATTACCGCTGATGCCGTGTGTTATCCAGTTCTTCGTACCGTTCAGTATCCAATCATTGCCATCGCGTGTAGCTACACAACGCATATTGCCTGCGTCGCTACCTGTGTTGGCTTCTGTAAGGCCCCAAGCACCAATCCATTCACCAGTTGCCAGTTTTGGTAGGTATTTTTTCTTTTGCTCTTCGTTACCGAAATACAGTATGTGACCTGTGCAAAGTGAATTGTGCGCTGCTACAGAAAGACCTATAGAGCTGCATATTTTAGCCACTTCGCTTACTACGGTTACATACTCAAAATAGCCCAGTCCGCTACCGCCATATTCGGCAGGTACCAAAACGCCCATCAAACCAAGTTCGCCCATCTGGCGAAACAGATCTACTGGGAATTTTTGTGTTTCATCCCAATCCATCATGTGCGGGCGGATGTTCTTGTTGCCGAAATCGCGAACCATTTCAGCGATTTGCATCTGGGTATCTGTATAGTTGAAATCCATATATTATCGGTAAATCGAAGCGCAATTTTACGACTTTTTTCGCCAATCATCAATTCGGGAAGGCCGCTTTGTAGAGGTATTTCACAACTATTCTACAAAAAGTCTTATACAAATAGGCATATTTTATATTTAATTGACTGTCAACCGTTCTTTTAGCATCTTAAACGTACTGTCGGGAAAGTGGTAAACATCACGCAATTGCTCGATGCTGTTGTAGCTACCTATCTCTTTTTTGTACTCCAGTATTTTATGTGCAAGTTTTGCGCCAATACCCGGTAGTGCTACCAAAGATGCAGAATCTGCTGTATTCAGGTTCAGACGCTGCACTTTGATAGAGATAAACGGCGCCAACCTTTCATATTCAGCCTCGCTAAGGGTATATAGGGGTTTAAAATCTTCTTTCTTATAGAAATGCTTGCCCTTGCTGCGCCAGTTCAGGAAGATGGAAATGGTCTTGGGTTGTAACCCAAGTTCTTGCAACTGTTGTTCAGTAACAGTATTAGGGTCAAAGGCAAAGAGTTTTGGAACAATGGCCGGTGTTGAGTTTTTATAGTTATTGGCAGATGCATAGGTTGCATTTCCTGTTGGTGTTGCAGTCTTTTGATGTGCCTCCCATTTTGCCAGCAGTGCTTTTTGTTCTGCATCATTTACATCAGGGTGCACCCACATGTGCATGGTAGCTTTAGTAATAATGAGTATAAGGATGATGACCAACAATGCCACAATACCCATACGTTCGGTACGGTTGAAGGATGTGTAGGCAGTAATGAGGCGTTTCATGATAATGCAAAATAGAAGTTTTTCTGATTAGGGGTTATCTTTATCGCTCTTAGTATTTATCAGATGAAATCTTTTGCCAGCGATAACTATGCGGGTGTACTGCCCGAAGTGATGGAAGCCCTGCAACTTGCCAATAATGAACATGCGCGTTCTTATGGTGCCGATGATGTTACGGCTCGTACGCGGAAACTGTTTTGCGATGTGTTTGGTGCAGATGTAGATGTGTATTTTGTTTTCAATGGCACAGGTGCAAATGTATTGAGCATCAGCAGTGCTACACAGTCTTACAATTCTATATTGTGTGCAGATATATCGCATATCTATAACGATGAGTCTGCTGCGCCCGAAACGTTTACGGGGTGTCGTTTCTTTCCATTGGCATCCAACGAAAATGGTAAGCTGACACCCGAAGTAATACAGCAACGCCTGATACGCAAAGGTGATATTCACTATGCGCAGACAAAGTTGTTATCGCTAACGCAATCTACAGAATACGGTACTGTATATACACCGGACGAGATAAAAGCACTCACTGCACTTGCACACACCAACGATTTGTTTGTGCATGTAGATGGTTCTCGTTTCTTCAATGCCACTGCATCATTAGGCTGCGGACTGAAGGATGTAGTAACTGATACAGGTGTAGATATATTATCACTTGGTGGTACCAAAGCAGGTATGATGTTTGGAGAAGCGGTTGTGGTATTCAATCCTGAATTGAAAAAGCACATAGCCTACAAACATAAACAAAGCATGCAGCTTGCATCCAAAACTCGCTTTATTGCTGCACAGTTTGAGGCCATGCTGCAAGGTGAAGCATGGCGCAAGCATGCACTGCATGCAAACGCAATGGCACAATACCTGTCTGCATCATTAGCAGCATTTCCTCAAGTGCGAGTTACAAAACCAGTACAGGCAAATGCAGTATTTACAGAACTACCGCGAGAGTGGAATAAGCCATTGCAGGATGCGTATCCTTTCTATATATGGAAAGACGCGACCAATGAGTCGCGCCTTATGTGCAGTTTCGATACTACCAAAGAAGATATTGATGGCTTTATAGCTATGATGAAACAGCTATAACATTACCAACGCTCTTGATCAGGCTTTGGTTTAGGTTTGTTGTTATTATTGTTTCTGTTCTTGTTGAAGTGCTTCTTTTTAGGTGTGTTATTCTGAATAGCATTCGGACGTTTTACTACGTCTTTATTCTTAGGCAGATTAATCTTCACCACATTTGAAGTGCTTGCAGGGAAAGGGTGATTTTCTACAACAGGTATCTGTTTGCCTATCAGTTTCTGAATAGCTTTCAAATCATCTTTTTCTTCATCATCGCAGAAAGAGAATGCTATACCGTCTGCGCCTGCACGGCCTGTACGTCCTATGCGGTGTACATATGTTTCAGCAACTTCTGGCAGGTCGTAATTAATAACATGCGATAGTAAATCGATGTCAATACCGCGTGCTGCAATATCTGTTGCTATCAATACTTTTATTTCGCCTGTTTTAAAATTATTTAGTGCGCGTTGTCTTGCATTCTGCGATTTGTTGCCGTGTATAGCCTCTGCACGTATGCCGTCTTTATATAGTTCTTTCACCACTTTATCTGCACCGTGTTTGGTACGGGTAAAGACAAGTACTCTGTCAATGTTTTTGTCGTTCTTGATGATGAATGAAAGCAGCTTGCGCTTATCTTTCTTATCTACAAACAGTATATACTGGTCTATCTTTTCTGCCGTGCTCGATACAGGTGTTACTTCTACCTTCTCAGGGTTTACCAATATGGTGTTTGCCAGCTTCTGTATTTCGGGTGGCATGGTAGCTGAGAAGAAAAGCGATTGACGCTTAGCAGGCAGCTTGGCAACGGTCTTTTTTACATCGTGTATAAAGCCCATGTCCAGCATGCGGTCTGCTTCGTCCAGCACAAATATTTTTATGTTGCTCAGGCTGATGAATTTCTGGTCTATCAGGTCAAGCAATCTGCCGGGTGTAGCAACCAATATGTCTACACCTGCACGTAGTGCTTTTACCTGTGCGCCTTGCGGCACACCACCAAATATTACCAAGTGTTTCAGGCGCAGGTGTTTACCGTATGCGGCAAAGCTGTCGCCTATTTGTATGGCCAGTTCGCGCGTGGGTGTCAGTATCAGTGTTTTGATGACTTTGTGGCCATTGTCTATCGGTGGCTCACTCATCAGTTGCAATATAGGCAGTGCAAAAGCAGCTGTCTTACCTGTGCCAGTTTGTGCACAGCCCAGCAGGTCTTTCTTTTGTAATACTATTGGTATAGATTGTTCCTGTATAGGGGTGGGTTGGGTATAACCTTCAGTTTCCAATGCGTCCAGTAGGGGCGCTATCAGATGTAGTTCTTTAAATGTCATTATAAAAATTGTAGCCGGCTTAGTACTGATTAAAAATTAATGAGGCAGGAAGTCAGCGATTAAAATATGATGCAAAGGTAGGGTTTATATATTTAATGCGTTTTAGCTCGGTTTCCGCTTGAACTTGTTATAGCGTTTCTTATTCCTGTTGCCGCCAGGTTTTCTGAATTCTGTTTGTGTTTCAGGTACAGGGCCCAGCTCTGCGGGTACTTGTAGTTTTTCTACAGGGCGTCCAAGCAGCTCCTCTATACGGTGAAACTTAAACTGTTCTTTATCGTTGATGAAAGTATAAGCAGTGCCCGTAGATGCAGCGCGTGCCGTGCGCCCAATGCGGTGTATATAATCTTCACCCTCGTGCGGTACGTCGTAGTTGATAACCAGTTCTATATCTTCAATATCTATACCACGGCTCAGTATATCTGTAGCCACCAGTATTTTCAGTTGCTTGCTTTTGAAGTTGATGAGTACCTGCTCACGCTGCTCCTGTTCCAGATCAGAATGTATTTCATCAGCAGGCAGCTTTTGTTTCTTCAGGTCTTTGGTCAGTTGCTTTACGCTTTGTTTACTACTGCAGAAGATGAGCACGCTGTTATATTCCCTCTCTTTCAGTATGTGTTTTACCAATGGTATTTTCTGCTCGTCATACACAATGAAAGCGCCTTGCTTCATCTTATCGGGCGGGCGGGATATCGCAATGTTTATCTCTTCCGGATTTTTAAGAATGGTGTTTGCCAGTTTGCGTATAGCTGGTGGCATCGTAGCGGAGAACATCAGGTTCTGTCTTTCCTTCGGTGCATGCGATATGATTTTTACAATATCCTCGTAAAAGCCCATATCCAGCATACGGTCGGCCTCATCCAATACCAGGTATTTCAGCGATTGCATTTTTACATATCCCATGTTCAGGTGAGATATCATTCGCCCCGGCGTACATACCACTACATCTACACCGTGCGATAGTGCTTTCTTTTCCGTTGCAAAAGAATCGCCGCTACCGCCACCATATACCGCAATGCAGCTGATGGGTGTGTAATAAGAAACGCCTTCCAGTATTTGCACTATCTGCACCGCCAGTTCGCGCGTTGGTACTATCACCATCGCATTCACCTGATTATCATTATTGGTATGCCAGAGTATATTCTGTATCAATGGCAGCAGAAAAGCAGCAGTCTTGCCTGTGCCCGTCTGTGCTGCGGCAATGATGTCTTTGCCATCCAATATATGCGGTATTACGGCTGCCTGTACCGGGGTAGCTGTTTTGTATCCCATCGACTCAATGCCATCCATCAAATCATCATCAAACCCGAAATCTGTAAAATTCAATTTGTCAGTCTTTTTTAACTGTTAGCTAATTTATAGAGCTTCAATGTGCAAAGGTACTCTAAACATATCGTAAGAAGATGCCATTTTAAGGGTTCTTTAACGTTATGCTTGTAACATAAGTACCATCTTGCACGTTCCACTCAAAAACCTCAATATGACAAAGTTTTTATTAGCCCTTTCTTTTGTCGGCGCATTATTTGCTAATACCGCAAAAGCACAGCTTGGTTACAAGCTTTCCGTATCTACAGATACATATACGCCACTTACAGGTGGTACATCTGTAAATGGTACTACTATGTGGGATGAAGAAAATTATAAAATTCCGCTTGGGTTCAATTTCAAACTTGGCTCAACTACTATTACAGATTTCAGCCTTGTATCAAGCTCGTTTGCTGCTACAGATACAGACGGAACAGTAATATCAGGCTTCTTTACCTGCGATGCAGACCTGCACGATCGTGGTAATGCTGGTGGTTCTGCTTCTATGTCGCCTATTCGCTATACAGTAAGCGGTAGTGCAGGTAGCAGGATATTTAAAATGGAAATAGCTAATGCAGGTTTCTGGGATGAATGGGACACTTATAGTACAAATAATGACTCTGTAAACTTTCAGGTATGGTACTACGAAACTTCAAACATTGTAGAACTTAGATTCGGTCCTTCTAATATTACGCATGCTACAGATTATTTCTTTTTGGGTAGCGGACCAATAATTGGGTTCATGAAAAATATAGATCCTTCAAGTGGGTCACTGGATATGTTATATTACCTGGATGGTAGCGCATCATCACCTGCGTTAGATAGTACAAGTAGTATGTTCTCTGTATCAGGTGGCTTAGCGTCATATCCTGCAAATGGTACTGTATATCGCTTTACACCTCCTGGCACAGGCGTAGGCAGTATTGCTAAAGAACTGGAAGGTGTTAATGTACTGAATACTGTATGTACAGATTATGTAAAAGTTGCGAACAGATATGCCAATAATACCATGTACACTGTTACTGCTATGAATGGTGCTAACGTAAACCTGAATGGTACATTGCAACAAGGCACTAACAATATAGATATGAGTGCCCTACCAGCAGGTGTTTACATACTGCAATGCAAAAACAATGATGGTACCATGCAACAGCGCATTGTAAAGCAATAATAAGCTGAATAATAAATGCCCCGACAATACTATTGTCGGGGCATAAACAAAAATGGGTTTATAGTACACAGGTTATCGCCTGTATATCCCGCCTATGCAGCAGCATATTACGCAGTACAACCAGCAAAAGCTGCCGCGGCATATCATCCGTATGGTTTTGCAACGCATAGTTTTCACAAGTGCTTTTATAGTACGCCTATCTGTATTTCGGTTTGCATGTTTTGAGGGTTAGCTTCATCAACAACCAGATACACTTCGCGGCATTCATTATTCATCTGCATCCCTTTTGCGGTAAGTTCGCCAATCAGCTTGCCGTATGTTTGACCAATTGTATCCCATGCACCGTGGTGTATAGTTGATACATATTTGAAAGACGGATATTCCTTCATGCCAAATTCAACAGGCGTATTATCACCACTCACCGGCAGGCCCATTTCCAATGTAAATTCCGTGTCAGGATTGCCATCTGTATTCAGATAGCGCCAGTATTGAGAGCCTGCAGGTATAAGGCCCGATTTTGCGGCTATTTCGTAAAAGCGGTCTGGCGTATCACCTACACATTCTTTCAGCGTTTTCAGTGTAGCTGTTGTCGATTTGCATAGCACACTAACCGGTGCTTGTGTTTTGATTTCCATAAGTTTTCTTTGTTTATGGTGCAAAACAACAACGGGGTAGTGACAGCCTTATGTCAGTAGTGGAAAATAAATTTTAAGAATAATGCGCACTTAGCTCTTTTATCCAGTCTTTCATCATATCCTTGATGCTTTGCGGATACAATACAGTGGCTTTGCTTTTAAATGTCAGTAACCAGCTACCCAGGTATTCGGGGTATGTTACCATGAATTTCATTTCCGTTACCTCTTTCTTTTTTTCTTCGCTCACATAGCCATAGTATAGGCGTTGCTCTTTTATGTAGCGCACCTCACTATTATCAAATGCTACACATACCTCTACCATATTGTGTTTAGTTCGGAAGTCTTTCAGGTATTCAGCCAATGTAGGCATGGTAATAGTGAAAGAAGTTTCAGTCTTGTGTAGTTGCTGTATTCTATCAAGCCTGAAATTGCGATAGCCGTTGCGCAGATGGCACCAAGCTACCAGATGCCAGTAATTATTGACATAATAAATGCCCACTGGTTCTATCAGCCTTTCGTTTACTTCTTCCGAGTGATTGGTATAATATATAACACGCACAGCCTTCTTCCTGCTGATGCTGTCCAGTATATCTATAATGTGATTGCCTGTGCCTGCAGGCGGGTTGCTATTGCGTTTAAAGACGTGAATGGCACCTTCAATATCTTCCAGCATGCCTTTTTCTGCACTGCGAAGCACGGCTTTTATTTTATAGAGTGCGGCTTTGTATTGTTCGGCAGTGGCTTTGTCTGTCATCTTATCAATGAACTTTTCTGCTGTAACAAATGTGATGGCCTCTTCTTTGGTAAAAATGACAGGTGGCAGCCTGTAGCCATCCATAATACTGTAGCCAACACCGGCCTCGCCAATAATAGGCACGCCCGCTTCCTCTAGCGATCCTACATCTCTGTACACTGTACGCAGGCTGATGCCGAAACGGTCGGCTATTTCCTGTGCTTTTACAACCTTTTTAGATTGTAGTTGAATGAGTATGGCTGTTATCCTGTCGAGGCGGTTCATGATGTTGTAAAGATAACCTGAAAAATATTTTTTAAAATTTCCGATTCCTGTTGACATAGGGCTGTCACTACCCGGTCGTTGTTTTGCATCATAAACAAAAACACATACATACTATGACACAGATTCAAGCACTGCTAAACGAAATGCAACACGAAGCAGCAACAACAAAGAAATTCTTATCTATCGTTCCGGCAGATAAGTTTGATTACAAACCACACCCTAAGAGCATGCCAATGAAAGAACTGGCTACTCATATTGCAGAAATACCTGCATGGATAGCTATGGTACTTACTACTGATGGCCTTGATTTTGCGGCTACTCCTTATAAGCCAACCCCTGTTAGCTCTACAGCAGATTTACTTGCACTGCAGGAAAAGAGCCTGAAAGAAGGCTATGAACAATTATCAAAAGCTGATGAAGCTGATTTTGAAAAAATATGGACAATGCGTCAGGGCGATATCGTGCTGAGTTCTCTGAGTGTTGCAGAGAATATTCGCCATTGCTACTGCCAGATAGTACACCATCGTGCACAATTGGGTGTATATCTTCGCCTGTTGGATATTCCTATCCCCGGTAGTTATGGACCGAGTGCTGATGAAATGGGTGAGTATAAACCTGAATAATATATAAACAACAAGAGCCACTATACAGTGGCTCTTGTTCTTATTTAGCGATAGCTATTTTTACTTTCTTATTCTTAATCTTCTTATCCTTAATAAGGTGCAGCGCATGGCTGGCCTTTATTTTTTTGATGGATACGAAAGAGAAGAAATCCTTTACTTCTATCAGACCAATGTCTTCTTTCTTTAGTTCTGCCTGTTGAGAAAGGAAACCAACAATATCTATTTTATTCACCTTGTCTTTCTTGCCTGCAGCTATAAACAATGCAGTCCACTTTGGTTTTTCAGGCAGGTGTTTATCTTCCTGTATTTCCATTTCTGCAACGTTTTCTTCATGCAGGTATTTAGGCAATGTTTCTTCCGGCGATAGTATCAGTATTGCCGTACCACTTGCATCCATACGTGCTGTACGCCCGTTGCGGTGGGTAAAAATATCTTCTGTATGCGGCAGGTGATAGTGAATGATGTAGCGTATGTTTGGAATGTCCAATCCGCGTGCAGCAATATCCGTAGTTACCAACAGGTCTACAGCACCACTGCGGAATTTGAACAGCGCACTGTCTCTGTCCTTTTGTTCCATTGCACCGTGATAAAACTCATTCAGCACCCCTTGTTCTGTAAGCCAGTTGCTGGTACGTTCTACAGACTCTCTGTGATTGCAGAATATGATAGCAGAGCGATTGCCTATCTGGCAAATCAGCTTCAGCAGTGTTTCCAGTTTGTCTTTGTCTTCAGAATGTACTGTTTTTACTTCCAGCCCCAAAGATTCTGTAAGTTTCTCAGACAAATAGTTGAGCCTTACAGGATTTTCAAGTTGCAGAAAATCAGGAACCTCTACTGCCTCTGTGGCAGATGTAAGAATGCGCTTATTGATATTGGGCAGCGATTCGATGATAAATGATACTTCTTCCAGAAAACCCAGCTCCAGCGATTTATCAAATTCATCCAATACAATAGTGGTGATGCTGTCTGTAGTAATACTTTCTCTGCGTATATGGTCGCACAGTCTGCCTGGTGTACCTATCAGCACAGCTGGTGGTTCTATCAGGTTGTTTTCTTCTATCTCGCGTTTGTGCCCGCCATAGCAGCAGGTTGTTTTAAAACCTGTGCCCATACTTTTGAAGACAAGTTCTATTTGCTGTGCCAGTTCTCTGGATGGCACCACTATGATAGCCTGTGTGTTTTGGTTGGACTTATCCAGTTGGGCCACAATCGGCATCAGGAAAGCAATGGTCTTACCGCTGCCAGTGGCAGAAAGCAGTACCATATCATTGTCTTTTTGTCCCGCATCCACAGCTGCAAGCTGCATTTCGTTCAGCTTGTCAATCTTCATGTTGGACAATATTGTATCTACAGAGAAATTTTGCATCGCCGCAAAGGTACGTTCTTTATTCGGTCTAATGCCTATTGCACACGGTACCGTACAAGCCTGTTTTCTAGCACCATCGGCGCGCCTAAGTAGATACCAGTTGTGTAGCGAACTAAACCTATGTTTTTTGCATAGCTGTAACAGTATTCGACTTGCTTTTTGTTAACTGTTTTGTAACTGAATATGCGTCTGAAGCTGGATGTGGTAAATGTGCCTGCAGGTAAAGTAATAGGAGTGTTTATAAAGCCCATTATTTCTGTTACTTGCATGGTATCTGATGTTGCAGAATTTGGTTCGAATGTGAATGATCTGAATACTCTGTATAAGTCCTCAGAAGAAAATTGGATTTCACCATTGTGATTTACAACATAACTCAGCGAGTCTCTGATAATATCGTGTCCGATGGGTATTGTTGAACTTTGTGACATACTTACTGTAATCGTATGATGGTATGCTTTACCATTTATTATTGTATCAGCAACAACATAGCAACTGTCAAAACTGTTTTCCGCATGTTCTGCACCGTTGATGCTGTCAAGTGTATAGTGTTGGTATATCCAATAGTTTCCCTGTTTTACTGCAGAATAGTCATCATATACTTTGGTGCTAGGTGTCGGGTTGATGGGTTGTTCTGTTTTATCCTTTTTACAGGAAAACAAACTGAGGGTTGCAAAAGCAATCACGCAAATACGATATTTCATAAAGGAGGTTTTCAGCAAGAACGCTCACTGTATTTTGATATTATATGGGCAATAATTTTGTATTGCACACGTTGGAGGCTGTTAATTAACACTTTTGTCGCATTATGGGGTAGTATATTTAGTGAAACCGCCGCAATATGAAAAACATACTCTTTTTTGTTGCTATCTTTTATACTAACACTTTATCTGCGCAGGTATATCAGCAAAAGATGTTTGATAATAGCTATTTTGAAGCAACAAAGAGTGCGCAAAGGCTGTATGACACTAAACAGTATCTAGCGTCGGGTATGGCTTACAGCAAAGCTTTTGCCGATGCAGGTGGTAAATGCATATTGCAGGATAGATACAATGCTGCTTGCGCATTGTCTATGGCTGGCAATGCAGATAGTGCAATAGTGTATTTACAGTTAGCTGTAGCAGGCAAATACACAAATTACAATCACCTGATTCTAGATACTGATTTGGAACTATTGCATAAAGATGTCCGTTGGGCTGAAATATGCAGACAGGTATATCAAAATCGTTTTATTGGCATACCTGCTGCAAATACAAGCTTGGTGCATCTACTCGATACCATTATGCAGAATGATCAGCGAGCACGTACACGTTTTGAGAGTACACAAGAGAAATTCGGTACAAATTCAAAAGAATTCAGAGACTTGATAACCGAGATGAAGAGGAGTGACTCAGTGAATGTTTTGACAGTTACGCAAATACTTGATACACATGGTTGGCCACGTATGCAAGAGGTTGGAACTGAAGCTACGCATGCAGTGTTTATGGTGATACAGCATGCTGATATTAGTGTACAAGAAAAATACCTGCCCATGGTTCGCAATGCTGTTAAAGCCGGAGATGTTAGAGCATCGTCTCTTGCCTTGCTGGAAGACCGTATTGCTGTTAGTAATGGTAAAAAACAATTGTACGGTACTCAATTAGGAATGAAACAGGATGGAACTTATTATCTCGAAGACCTCGAAGATCCTGACGGTGTAGATATACGCCGTGCTTCTATGGGGCTCGGTCTGCTTGCTGATTATCTGTTGCATTGGAACCTTAAATGGGATGTTGCAGCATACAAAAAGGAGCATAATATCAAATAGTTCCTGAGCAGGGTCTATAAAAAATAATACATAAGAGTTTGATGTATTGAAAACTTATGTATCTTCGTATCAGAAAACGGAGATTGAAATGATATTTTCATCAGAGTTGATAAAAGGCACGTTGAAAACAATTGTGCTGAAGCTGCTGGCCGACAACAAAAAGATGTATGGCTACGAGATAACACAAACAGTTAAGGAACTTACCAAAGACAGGATACAGCTTACTGAAGGTGCGCTGTACCCCACACTGCATGCGTTAGAGGCCGATGGCTTGCTGACTACAGAGGTAGAATATATAGGCAAGCGTGTACGCAAGTACTATAGCCTGAGCCCCAAGGGTAAAAGCAAAGCTAAAGAGCGGGTGAATGAGTTTACAGAGTTTGTAGAGGCCATGCAATCATTATTAGACATTAAACCTAGATTGGCATAATGTACCGCATCACTGACCAACAAGTTGATTTTATTCTCGACGACATAAGACGTCGTGGCGTTGAGATGGAGGATCTGCAGTATAACCTCCTGGATCATATTTGTTGCATCATTGAGCAAAACCTCGAAGAGGGTGGAGACTTTGAGGCTTACTATCAGCAAACAGTTGCCGCATTTTACAAACAGCAATTGTCTGAAATAGAAGAGGAAACCATCCGATTGTTAACATTCAAAAACTATTACGGTATGAAAAAACTGATGATGGGCTGTGGTGCGTTTTCTGCATTAGCATTTGTAGTTGGTTCGTTTTTTAAAGTAATGCATTGGCCCGGAGCAGGTGTAATACTTGGGCTAGGATTTCTGGTATTCTGCCTTATGTTCCTGCCATTGCTTTTTCTGCTAAAGACAAAAGAGTCTGGCTCGGGTAGAGATAGGGTAGTACTGGGTGCAGCCACACTGGCCGGTATATTCTATGGCATATCCATGCTGTTTCAGGTTATGCATTGGCCGGGGTCACGTATTATCTGGCTTTCTACTTTAGCTCTGTCTGCTTTTGTATTGCTACCACTGTACTATTTCAACGGCATACGCAAGCCCGAGGCTAAGACCAATACAATTGTTACCAGCATTATACTGATAGGCGTATTGGGAATGCAGTTTACACTTACGGCACTGCACAAAAAGCCCGAACCAACAACACAGTTGCAGGCTGGTAAATAGATTTTTCTCTTCTGCTTTTTTATTAGAAACGGCGCGGCATTTTTGCCGTGCCTTATTTTTTGGCATAGTATTTGCATAATATGCGTAAATTTGTAACACTAATATTTTAAGTTATGCGCCTGCTGATACCATACAAGTCTCTATACTGCCTCATTGCGGCAGCAGGGCAGGCTGTGTTTACATTTAGTTAGCTTCCGTCGTAATTACAGTTTTCCTGTTTCATTGGCAATGCATATTGCCCTACCAAACTATTTATCACAATCTAATTATTACAGCTATGAGAGCTGCAGACAAATATTATTTAAAAGCGAGGGATTACTATCCTTACGATTACGATGAAGCGTTGGAAGCGCTGGAGTACGGCTTATCTTGCGATGACGAACACGCAGGACTGTTAGTGCTGAAGGCTCGTATTTACTATACCGACCTGAAAAGGTTTGACGCCGCAAAAGAATGTTTTGAACTGGCATTGTATTACGATGCTGCATTCATAGATACATACTATGCTTATCTCGATTTTGCATTAACAACCGAAGACTATCAACTGATGGCAAAACTTGTTGCAAAAGCCATGAAGCAGAAGGGTATAGATAAGGCTGCTGTTTTATACAAAGAAGCACTGATGCACGAAATGTGCGGTAACTATGACAGTGCAGTTAAAAGCCTTGCCAATGCAAGAATGTATTGCACATCGGGCAAGAGCCTTACATTCTACGAAGAAGAGGCCGAACGTGTGCAGGAAAAAGAACGCACCATGCGAGCAAGACAATTGCCTATCAATATTATCCTGAAGTAGTAATGTTTCGAAGCGCTGCAATGGCAGCGCTTTTTTATTTATTGTTTTTCTTCAAAGCAGTCATCATTTGTTTGGTGATAGTTGCTTTATCTTTTTTCAACAGCTTTCCATAGGCAACAGCATCATTTGATACAGGCAGGTGTTCATCAGCCCATAGTATCATTTCTATCAGTATGGGCAGCAGGTCTATGCCTTTGTTGGTAAGCTTGTAGTATATTTTTGCTTTACTATCAGGGTGCTCTGCTTTGGTTAGTATGCCTGTAGCTTCCAGCATTGCAAGTCTGTCTGCCAGTACATTGGTCGCAATCTTTTCTGCCGATTTCAAAAACTCGTTATAGGTGTTCTTCCCGTTCATCATAATATCCCGCACTATCAACAGCGACCATTTATCGCCTATAATATCCAATGCGGAGCTGATCGGGCAG
This sequence comes from Bacteroidetes bacterium UBA4414, assembly GCA_002389765.1. Taxonomy (GTDB): domain Bacteria; phylum Bacteroidota; class Bacteroidia; order Chitinophagales; family Chitinophagaceae; genus Polluticoccus. The sequence goes on from DGQM01000024.1 coordinate 154,031, forward strand.
TCAGAACGTTGCTTCAATTGTTTCACGATGCAATAATATAAAATTAACTTGCTTTTTGCAAGTTGATTTATTTAACTTTGTCAAAACACTTATTCATTATGCTTACAGATATTCACCCGAAACTACCCATGAGGGATAAGGCGAAGACGCGCAGCTTTTATATCAATCAATTAGGCTTCAAAGAGTTTGGTAGTGCAGATTTTGATGGCTACCTGATGGTAGAGAAGGATAGTATTCAGATACACTTCTTTGAGTTTAAAGATTTGAACCCTAAAGAGAACTATGGGCAGGTATATATACGTACTAGTGATATTGATGGGTTATACCGGGTATTCAAAGAAAAAGATGTTGAGTGCAGCCCGCTGGAACATAAGCCATGGATGCAGCGCGAGTTTTCTACGCTAGACCCTGATAATAATCTGTTGACATTCGGGCAAAACGTATTTTAACCAAAATGAAAAAAGCCACTCAATTGAGTGGCTTTTTTCATTTAAGTCGGGAAGACAGGATTCGAACCTGCGACCCCCTGGTCCCAAACCAGATGCGCTACCGGCCTGCGCTACTTCCCGAACTTCCGGATTCAATCTTCGCTGAAGAAACTCCAGCGGTGAGGGAGGGATTCGAACCCTCGGTACGGTTTGACCCGTACGACAGTTTAGCAAACTGTTGGTTTCGGCCTCTCACCCACCTCACCATTACCGCAAGCTAAGCCTGCAAAGCATGTTTAGCCGATTGATAATTCCCTTTTGGGGACTGCAAAGATAAAGGTATTCATGAAATAACAAAAGATTTTTTCTAACAAAATCATATCATATTTAACCTTATGGATAATCCCGCTTTCAGCAAGCATTACAGGGGTTCCCATGCCTACTTTCTATTGAAGATATATTGCAATTGTACCATGAAATAATTGCGTTTGATGTATTCTTTTCCATCACTCGTTTTATTCATCAGGCTATGCCTATAGGTAGCACCCATGCCTATATTTTTAGTTACCATATAGCCTATGCCTGCTGTGGCACCAAAGTCTGTAGCCGGTACTTGTTTATTGTTTTCTGCCAAGTGTTTGTTTATCTCGTCTATCGTGTTTTGAGATGTGATGATGCGTTGTACATCTGCACCTGCATTTACATATAGCTTGTCAAATACTTTTACAGAAACACTGGGATTAAACTGCAGGTACGGCAATCGCTTACTATACTGCTCATATCTTTCAGATACGGTTGTCAGTTTCATTACGGTATCGGTAATATCGGAAGGTACAATCACTTCTTCTTCTGTCACGGTGGTGTGCTTTACAGAAACATCCTGCTGCCCCTGTACAAAGCCTAGCCCGGCAGTAAGCGTAATGCGTTTGTTGAGTTTATTGCTGATGCTTAGCCCCGCAGCAAAGCTGTTGTGGTTCTTGTACATAGCCATCCCTGTATTGATGCCAAACGTTGTGGTTCGTGCGCGTGGCTCATCATACAGTGGTAATATATACTCAGTATGTTCTTTTTTTAGTCCCGGTTTATCAAATTGAAAAGCAGGCTCGTTGTTAGTGGCTATGGGTATGTTTTTCTGTTCTGCTTCGTAGTTTGTTTGCTCTGCTACAGTGCGTTTATCCAATATTGCTTTTTCCGTGGTCTTTGCAGTTTGTATTTGTACACGAGTGCTTATCGGTACATTATTAGTTGCAGTGATTGCTTCAGGTGTAGTTGTATATTCAATAGCGTTTTGTTGTATGTTATTGTTTACAATTATTGTCTCTTTGTTTGCATTGGGGTATAGGTACCATGCGGTGATGGCTGCTGCTATTGCAGCTGCGGCAGCAGCCTTTTTATACAGCAATGGTAGCAGCAACAGCGTTTTCGGCTTCTGTTTGCTATCCAGCATATGCTGCATACGCTCCCAATTGTCCTCGTTATAGGGGATCATTTCTTCCGAAACGATATCGGATAATCTTTTATCAAATTCCCTGTTAGTCATATCACTTATTTTTAAGTTGATACTCACTTATTTTCTGTTTCAGTAATTCTCTTGCCTGGTTCATATACCAGAAAGATGTTCCTTCTTTTATGCCAAGGCTTTCTGCAATCTCTTTGTGCGTATAACCTTCAAACACACTCAGATTAAAGACGGTGCGATGGGTTTCGGGTATTTGTTGCAATACCATTATTATTTCCTTAAAACCAAGATTGTGTATAGCGTCATTACCAATATGAGCAGATGTAAGCGCAGGAGGGTTCTCGCTCATATCTGTAAATACCAGTACGCTGTGTTTTTTATTTGCTTTCAGGTTGTCGAGGCATGTATTGATAAGTACACGTTTCATCCAGCCCTCAAAAGAGCCCTTGCCATCATAAAGGTTTATTTTGGTAAATATTTTGTAGAACCCATCATTCAGCCATTGTTCGGCATCATGCATACTATTGGCATAGCGCAGACATATCTTCATAAAATCGCTGTAGTATTTCTGGTACAAATACCCTTGCGCTTTTCTTTGCTGCTGCCTGCAACCTTCTATTATTTCTATGTCAGTATATGTAGCTGTCACGCTTCTCTATTGCCAATAATAACCATGCTAACTTAAAATGCTGTAGCAGCATTGTAAAATCAATGCTGCCAACAGACTTACCCCGCAATTTTTTTTACGGTAGTACCACTATGTCTTTGCCTGCTGTTTTATCAATATGGCAGCAATCTGTTGCTATAGTGTAAACTTCGTCAACAACTTTTGTACTGCCAACATAACCTACAAAACGAACTTGTTTGGTAGTATTTTCATTGCCCCTTACCCATGCGTCGTTAAATACCATATAGGCATCTCTCCACGAATCATATTCGTATAGGTGTGTAGGTAGCTTATTGCCCGCCATATCTTCTGTATGGAAAGAAGTAAGCGTTACAGTAGCGCCACTGCTGTTTTTCACTTCCAAAAATATCTGACGGAATTCCTGCGTGCAAAATACGCCTTCACAGTCTTCAGGAATTTGGTAATTACCGCCTCTGTCAGAGGTGTCAACGGGTGGCTTTGTGGTGTCGGCATTGTTATTGCCATTACCGCCTGTGCCATTATTGCTACCAATCTTCTCTTGTCCGTTTCCGCTGCTACCAACCAGTGAATTCGTCTTTGTACAGCTGACTATTGCAATGGCAATCACAGCGCTGAACATCATCAGTTTTTTCATCATAAATCTGTTGTTTTAAGTTATTAATGATTTGGTTCTGATTAGTAAGACGCAAAGAAGGTCATTCACCCTTGGGGCGAAGTAGAAAAAAGTCCCATAATGACAAAAGACCGACAATTGTCGGTCTTTTATAAACTTGAAATTAGTTTTTTATTAGATGCTTGCCAACTGCACTTTCTGTTGCAATTCCAGCATATGCTCTTTGTATTCGGTATCTGTGTCCATCAGGTTTTCAACCGTTTGGCAAGAGTGTATTACAGTTGTGTGGTCAAATCCGCCAAAGTGTTCACCGATGTTTTTGAGCGAGCTCTTCGTGAATTTCTTAGCCAGATACATCGTTATCTGACGAGCCTGTACTACTTCTCGCTTACGGGTTTTAGCCAGCAGCCTGTCGTACGGCAGGTGGAAGTAATCGCAAACCATTTTCTGTATGTTCTCTATCGTCAGTTCACGTGCAGAAGTCTTCACGAAGTTCTTCATTACACGTTTTGCCAGATCGATGTCGATTTCTTTCTTGTTCAATGTAGCCTGTGCAAACAAAGCTATCAGCGCACCTTCCAGTTCGCGTACATTGCTCTGTACATTGTATGCTACATATTTTACTACCTCTTCAGGTATTTCAAGACCTTCCTGCCTCATCTTCACCTGCAGTATCAGCTGGCGTGTTTCAAAGTCAGGCGCTTGTATATCAGCATTCAATCCCCAACGGAAACGGCTCAGCAAACGCTCCTGCATACCTTCCAGATCTTTCGGAGGGGTATCACTTGTTAGGATAATTTGTTTCCCGCTCTGATGCAGGTGGTTGAATATGGCAAAGAATACATCCTGTGTTTTAGCAGCAGGAACAAAAAGATGAATATCGTCCACTATCAATACATCTATCAGTTGATAGAAGTGGATGAAATCATTTACTTCATTATTCTTAGAGTGCTCAATGAACTGGTTGATGAATTTCTCTGCACTTACATACAGTACAGATTTGTTAGGGTGCATCCTGCGTACCTCGTTGCCTATGGCTTGTACAAGGTGTGTTTTGCCCCAACCAACACCACCAAATACTACCAGCGGGTTGAAAGCTGTAGCGCCGGGCTTTTGTGCTACGTGCATACCTGCAGAGCGGGCTACACGGTTACAATCACCTTCTACATAGTTTTCAAACGTATAGTTGGCATTCAGTTGCGGGTCTATCTGCATGCGCTTCAGGCCCGGTATTGCGTATGGTGTTTTTATATTGTGCGGATCATCCCACTTCAGTGGCATGTCCACATAGTTATTTTCTTTTGATGGCTTGTTGTAAGTACTGCCCGGCATGTTGATAGATGCAGGGTTGCGCTGAGAGCTTGCACTTTCCATCAGAATACGATATTCCAACCTGCCTTCTTTACCAAGCACACGCTTGATGGTTTTGCCCAACAATTCTACAAAGTGTTCTTCCAGCCATTCGTAGAAGAATTGACTCGGAACCTGCAGGGTAAGAACGTTGTTTTCTAAAGCAACAGCCTTTATAGGTTCGAACCAGGTTTGGTACGTACGCCAGTTGACATTATCCTTTATAATGCCAAGGCACTTGTCCCAAGCTGCTTCAGCTTCGTTAAGTATCTTATTAGAAGTATCGTAAAGGTTGTTATCCATAATTGGCTACTCGTTCAACAAGTTAATCCATTTTTTTAATTCCTGGTAATCAAAGCGCTACGAATTTCAATCCCGATAAAATATTTCTTTTTTACGGGTGTTTCGCAACACACAATATCGATTGAGTTTAAAGTTTCAGACGCCTCAAAATCTGCCCTTCTTTTCTGTTTGGTTTTGTCCCTGCTTCATTTCTTTAGCGGGAGGACGAAGTTGCTAACAATTTGTTGAAAAAAAAAATGATTAGCCACTTGTTTCTTTGTTAATGTTTACAGAATGGGACCTGTGTAATTCGGGATTTTTTCCGCTACGAAAAACATAGTCGAGCCTGCCCAGCCGTACACCTCCCCAACCTACCTGATTGATGAGTGTTTCTCCACCACCCGCATTGCGCTGTATTACAGGACTGTCAAGGAATGTATGCGTATGCCCGCCAATTATCACATCGATATATTTCGTTTCTTTTGCTATAGTTTTATCACTTATCTTATTCGTTTCATATTCATATCCCAGATGCGAAAGGCAAATGACCATATCGCATTTTTCATCTCTTTTTAATTTCTCAGAAATCGCCTTAGCTACCGGTATCGGGTTATTATATTTCGTATTGCCGAATGCAGCACCCGAAACCAGTCCTTCCAGTTCTATCCCCAACCCGAAAATGCCGATTTTCAATCCCCCTTTTTTGATGATGGTGTAGGACGCTGTTTTATGCTCAAGAGGTGTGTTGGTAAAATCGTAGTTGGCTACCAGTACAGGAAACTTTGCAAAGGGTAGCAGGCGTGCAAAACCATCGATACCCGCATCAAAGTCATGATTGCCCATAGTGCAGGCATCATAGCCCATCATACTCATGGCTTTTATCTCAGGCTCACCCTTATACATATTAAAATAAGGAGTGCCTTGCAACATATCGCCCGCATCCAGTAGTAGTACATTGTCGCATTCGCCCCGTATTTGCGATATCAGCGCAGCCCGTGCAGCTACGCCACCCAAGCCGGCCAGTTTGCCACCGTCATTAGGGAATGGGTCAAGTCTGCTGTGTACATCATTAGTATGCAGTATGGTCAGTTTCTTTTCCTTGCCTCCTGCAAAGCTTTCTAACGGGAAAGAGCCTGCGGCCAGCAATCCCGCACCTATCGATGTCTTTTTCAGAAAGCTTCTTCTATTCAGCATAGCGTATTCTTTTTTCTATATACGGATGCAGTGGTTTGTTGTCTTTACGCAGCGCCTTCACATAGTCAATTAATATCTCTCGTATAAATAGATTGACAGGTGTAGCTTTCAGCGGAGTCAGAAAACTGCACTTGTCTCCGCCCGTTGCCAGATAATCGTTTGTGGCTATCAGGTATGTTTTGTTTTCATCAATCAATTGTTGATTGACGTGTATATCTTCAGCCGCACCATCTTGCAACAGATAACTGATACCGCTCATAGGCCATCCTTTCATAGCTGCCATGTGGTTGCACCATTGTACCAATGTTTTTCCGGGTACTTCAATAATAGTGAGTGCGTTATCAAATGGCATCAGCTCATACATACGCCCAACTGTTATATTGCCTGCGTTGATGTATGGTATGCGCATGCCACCATAGTTGCATATTGCTGCCACAACATTGTTGTTTCGTTTTTTTGCAGCTTGCAGCATGGCATCTGCAACAAAGTTGCCAAGTGTGCATTCAGGTTGTGCTTTGGTAAGGTTTGTATCTGTATAGCCTATTACTATCTGCATAGTGCTATCCATGCGCAGTTTGTACGTGGCTAAAAATCGAGTGTAGCTGCTATCAGCTTTTCCATCTTTGCCAACAGTATAATGCCTGCTGCTGTGTTGCGAGATATAATACGGTTTATGGCAGCCAATTACGGCCAGCAGCAAAACAGATATGTATAAAAGCCTTAATCGCATCTGCGCGCAAAACTATGTAGTATGAAGATACTGTAGTATTAAGCTTATTTTATCCTTCGCAGAATGATTATTTTTGAAACATGGCACGTCGCATTTTCAGAGAAAGAATCATATCGCCTATCATGGAGTTTATCCGCGATAGCCGCTCGGTAGGTATCGTATTGATATGCGCTACGTTTGTATCGCTGATTGTAAGCAATACAAACTGGTCTGCCTTTTATCTCCATTTCTGGGAGCGGGAGCTTACTATGCCACTGCCCGAATTGCACTTGCCGCATACCATACTGCATCTTATTAACGATGCGTTGATGGCTGTATTCTTTTTGCTGGTGGGTTTAGAAATAAAAAGGGAATTGCTGGTTGGTGAGTTGAATAGTATTAAAAAATCACTCTTGCCAATCATTGCAGCAATAGGTGGTATGGTAGTACCTGCAACTATCTATTCATTATGGTGTGGCGGTACGCCTTTCAGCAGCGGGTGGGGCATACCTATGGCTACAGATATAGCATTCTCGCTTGGTGTATTATCTCTTTTGGGTAAGCGTGCACCTGTATCACTACGTATTTTCCTCACAGCACTCGCAATCATAGACGACCTCGGCGGTATACTTACCATTGCCATCTTCTATGCAGGCGATTTACAATGGAGCTACCTCTTGTATGCAGGTATTGTGATGATAGCCCTCATAGCTATGAACCTGCTGAAAGTAAAACGCTACTATCTGTATTTTATACTCGGATTGCTGTTGTGGTACTTTGTTTTCAATTCGGGTGTGCATGCAACCATTGCAGGTGTGCTATTGGCATTCACCATACCACTGCATAAAATAGAAGAACTGGAACATACCCTGCACGATCCTGTAAATTTCATCATCCTGCCATTGTTTGCACTAGCAAATACAGCTATAGTGTTACCTGCTGAGTTTGGTAGTATATATACATCAGTTGTGCATCACGGTATTACGATGGGCTTAGTGTTGGGCAAGCCATTGGGTATTTATCTGTTCAGTATGGCGGCTGTACGCATGAAAATTGCATCGTTGCCAACGGGTATGAAACGCCCGCAACTATTAGGTATGGGGCTGATAGCAGGCATAGGTTTTACCATGTCTATATTCATGGCGACACTTGCGTTCTCAGATGCCGAAACACAACTGGTAGCCAAAGTAGCCATCATTGGTGCATCTGTTCTTGCTGGCATACTTGGTTTTGTATTCTTACGCTTACTGAATACGAAGCCCCTTTAGAGGTTTGGGGTATTGTCAATGCCAAATTGCCTCAGATGGTGCCAGCTATGTTTATACAATAGTTGCACCCACATTTCATAATTCAAGTCGCCGAAGAAAGGATTGGTAATTACGGTATCAGGTTTTGTTTCAAACACAGCCAGAAAATCATTTATTTCTCCCTGCAGTTCATTCAAAGCATCCTGCACTGTTGCATTTTTTTCAGGTATGGTATCGTTGCCTATTATGGGGTTAGGCGTATTTTCTTTAAATGGTTTATCACTCATCATGAAAGCCTGCATCTTGGGTACGTTTTCTTCAGGTGTCAGCAGTGTATATTTATCCTTGCCACTTGCCTGCCTGAATGAAAAGCTCATGTGCTCTATCATTTGCTGCACATTCATCTTGCCCCATAATCCTTTTGTATCGGGGTTGATGCCTGATAATTTTTTCACAAATTCATTTTGCAGAAATGCAGCTTTACTTTGTATGTTTTCCATGAGAATATTTTTAACCCGGTTAATCCTTCAATCAATTTAATCCCGGTTCTACAATAATCCTTTAATCAGTTTTTCCTGTGTCATACCTTCTGCCTCTGCCTTATAGTTGCGTACCACACGGTGGCGCAGTACAGCTAATGCCATCGCCTGTACATCTTCAATGTCAGGCGAGTATTTGCCTTGCAGTAATGCATGGCATTTAGCACCAAGTATCAGGTATTGCGATGCACGCGGCCCTGCACCATAAGAGATATATTGCTTCGCTATATCAGGCGCAGTGCTGTTGCTTGGTCGTGTTTTTTGCACAAGGCTCACGGCATACTCCAGTACATTGTCCGGCACAGGTACACGGCGTATCAGTTCCTGAAAATACAGGATATCTTCACCTGTCAATACTTTAGGCAATTCAGCCGTAGCAGCACCTGTTGTATTGCGTACTATCATCACCTCTTCTGCAAAGCTTGGATAGTCCAGCCATATCTGGAACATAAAACGATCCAGCTGCGCTTCCGGCAGCGGATAAGTACCTTCCTGCTCTATCGGGTTTTGTGTTGCCAGCACAAAGAAAGGCGCGGGCAATTTATATACAGTACCACCAGCTGTTACATTGCGTTCCTGCATGGCTTCCAGCAGTGCCGATTGTGTCTTGGGTGGTGTACGGTTTATCTCATCCGCCAATATAATGTTGGCAAACACAGGTCCTTTCACAAAACGAAACTGTCTGCTCTCGTCCAGTATCTCCGCACCTACTATATCGCTCGGCATCAGGTCTGGTGTAAACTGTATGCGTTTGAAGGAAAGATCCATTACATCCGCCACCGTTTTTACCAATAGGGTTTTTGCAAGTCCGGGCACACCTACCAGCAGGCTGTGCCCGTTGCACAAGATAGATATGATGAGCTTATCAACCACTTCATCCTGGCCTACAATCACTTTGCTGATTGCTTGTTTAATAACCGAAAACTTTTCCTTCAGGGCCTTGGCCGCGTCTATATCCGATGCGTAATTCATTGCGCTATTATCCGTAGTTTATAGATTGCGTTTTCTGCAACGCAACCGCTATCCATTAAAAATAGACAGGTAATTTCTATTATTTTGTGAAAATTGACAAATAACCACAAAAATCACCGTTTCATAATCAATTATATATGACTATAGAGCAGGCGCAACAACAAGTAGACGAATGGATAAAAACAGTAGGTGTCCGTTACTTCAATGAGCTTACCAATCTGGGTATCCTGATGGAAGAAACTGGAGAGCTTGCCCGCCTGATGGTACGTAAGTATGGCGAACAATCTTTTAAAGAGAGTGATAAAGGAAAAGAACTGGCAGATGAAATGGCGGATGTGTTGTGGGTGCTGATATGCCTTGCCAACCAGACCGGAGTGAACCTTACAGAAGCCTTGCAAAAGAATTTTGAAAAGAAAAATATACGAGACGCTACCCGCCACATAGACAACGAAAAGCTTTCATAGCTGTTGATTGTCACCTTTTAGCAATATGATTGTCACGCTTTTAACGAGGGGTTAAAAGAATGGTGAAAATAGAAAAATCAGTGTCTGTGCGCTGTTTGTGATGTCAATATTTTACCTATCTTTAGCGCTCACATTAAAACCTAAAAAATGAAGCGTATTTACTTCTTATTGATTGCTCTTTTGGCATTCGCAGGTCAGTCTTCTGCTCAAACTGATGTTCAGCTTACTAAAACAATGTCTGATACTGTTAAGTATGCTAACCCTGCAAAAACAGGTTACATCATCAGGTATACATTCAAAAATGCTGGCCCTAATAGCTATGATACTAGCTACAGGCTGAAATTGAATACTTTCTATGGTCCTTTTACACTGAGGTTCCCTCCGGCTTCTAGTAGTTGGCCTGGTGGTTTCCCTAAAGATAGCTCACTGATATTCCTGGATACTATTGGCTTCCAGGCTGCATTCAATCCAAATCCAAGACAACTTTGCGATACTGTAGCGCTGGTTACAGGTACAGGTTCTCCAGTTTCAGATCCTACTCCTGCAAACAACGTAACTTGTAAATCAGTTTATTCTATTAAAGATCCTTTGGCTATCGGTACTATCGTAGCTACTGCAGAACAACTGGCAGTTTATCCAAACCCTGCTTCTGCTAGTGTAAACGTTAGATATGACTTCCAATCTGCTGCTAAAGCTGGCATCACAGTTTACGATATGTCTGGTAAAGTAGTTTATACAGAACAACCAATGCCAGTTGCTGCCGGTGAAAAAGTATATTCTATCAACACAGCACAATTCGGTTCAGGCCTTTATATGGTAGAGCTGTCTGTAAACGACAGTAAACTGGTTAGCAAGTTTTCTGTTAACTAGTATATCATACTAAATCATTTTAAAAGGGAAGGATATTATCCTTCCCTTTTTTTATTGCAGATAGTGAGTGTATTTTTACAGTCTTGATATTCAGTGTACAATGGTTTTTTCTTCCAAGTTGATAGAGGATGCGGTAAATGAGTTTTCAAAATTGCCCGGTATAGGCAAGAAAACGGCGCTGCGTATGGTATTGCAAATGCTGAAAATGGATAAAGAGAGTGTGAACGGCTTTACTGAAGCAATATCGCGTATGCGCAACGAGATTGTTTTTTGTAAGCATTGTCACAATGTAGCAGATACAGATGTGTGTACAATTTGTGTAAGCTCATCGCGCAATCGCTCGCAGATATGCGTTGTTGAAAATATAAGAGATGTGATAGCCATAGAGAGTACACAACAGTACAACGGCCTTTATCATTTACTTGGTGGTATACTTTCCCCGCTCGATGGTATCGGCCCCGAGCAGTTGAATATTGATACATTGTATCAACGCGTAAAGAATGATGAAATACAGGAGTTGATTATGGCGTTAAGCCCAACGATAGAGGGTGATACTACGGTATACTATATAGCAAAGCAAATGAGCGGGCTACAGGTTAGCATCACTACTATTGCAAGGGGTATTGCATTTGGCGGAGAGTTGGAGTATGCCGATGAAATGACGTTGGCAAGAAGTATTGCCAAAAGATTACCTATAGAAAATTATGTGAGCGTCCGTAAAGACGCTCAATAATCAAAGCTTTTATTTACCTGCAGGTAATGCTATTTCCATTGTGGTATTAGCCTGCTGACTGCTGGTATTACCTGTTGTTGTAGTGGTTGTTTTACCTGCTTGTTTCGATGTTGCCTCTATAGGCATACTATTTACAGATAATGTGCTGCTTTCTGTAGAAGACATGCTGTTAGATACTTTTGGCGAACAACTGCTGAGTATTACCAAAGCGGCAACAGGTGTCAAAAGTGTAGCGTATTTCATTGTTATTAATTTTCTGAATATTATTCAATTAGTATACCAATAATAGGTGGTCGAGTGTTAAAGTTCTTTAACAGCAATCTTGCCGCTATATACATAGGTAGCAGGGCCACGTAGTATTACGTTCACCATGTTATTGGCATCTTTCTTCTCAAAGCTTACCTGAAGATTGCCCCCGGGGGTTTTTATATTAGTACTTATTTGGCCTGTAATGTTGTTGCTGGCTGCTATTGCTGCTGCTGTTACCCCTGTGCCGCAACTATATGTTTCATCTTCTACACCACGCTCGTATGTCCTTACATGTATGCTGTCGTTTGCCAGGCGTTGCACAAAGTTTACATTAATTCCTTTGGGTTGGTAGCGTTCACTGTTTCGTATGTTTCTGCCAGTATTGAATACATCGGTTGTATTTATATCATCTACAAACATTACATAATGCGGAGATCCTGTATTTAGTTCAGTATATCCATCTGCATACAGTACTTCTTTTACATCCTGCATTTGCAAGCTTATAGTATCATCATTATTTACTGTCGCAGTATGCAGGCCATCTATAGCAACAAAGGATGTATGATTATCTATAATGCCTAGTTTTTTAGCAAATGCTACAATACATCTGCCACCATTGCCACACATCGTACTTTCATTCCCATCGGCATTGTAGTATACCATACGGAAGTCATATCCTTCAGCATTTTCTAGCAGCATAAGCCCATCTGCACCAATGCCAAATCTTCTATCGCACAGAAAAGCTATTTGATTTACAGATAAAGAGATTGCACCATCCCTGTTATCTATTAATATAAAATCATTTCCTGTTCCCTGATATTTGTCAAACTGCAATTGCATGTTGCAAAGTTACGTTATTTACTACCCGGAAAATATTGCTCTGCACGAGAGTTCATGGCATTGTTTGCAGTGCCTGTTTGGTACAGCACGCTGCGCCAGTTCGTATTTCTGATTTCGCCTTTGATGTTAGAGTGCAAAATGCGGTAATCGCCAATCATAAAACCTGGACGATAGAACAATATCATACCACCATTGCTTTGCTGTGGCAATACATTATAGGTCCATATTTCGTATGGGTATACGCCTTGTTCGTTCTGTACCTCTACCATTTCATCAGGCTTGCCATATTTCAGATAAGTAACACCGCGTTCAGATTCGTAACCGGGAGTACCCGCAGCAGAAAATTGTCTGTTTACTTCTTTTACTTTCTGCATATATTCTTCCCATGCTTCTTTAGGGTTAGCAGGGTTTCGCGCCTTCCAGAAGTTGTATATAAAGTAGCGCATGTATGTAAAGTCGGGCCTGTCAAGAAAGGCTTGAATGCTTTGCTTTTCTACAGACGTACAGATGGGTAATAGCATTTTCAGTATTGCCTTTATTTGTGGCAAGGTGTATTTCTCTACAAAAGTTGTGCTAAGGTCTACCACTTGCATATCCTGAAATTCATAGTCTGTTTTTGTGGTATCGGTATTAAGTTTTACCGGCTTAAGATTTACACGCTGAAAGAAAAGTGCTTGAGAGCTGATAGTAGTACCATCGTTTTTTAATGTAATATTCAGGTAATAGTTACCGGTAGGTAATACATCTATTTTAAACTTTCCGGTTACGGGTACAATCCCTTTGGGAGTAGTTGTGTCAACGCGTTGTAGTTTATATATAGTGCTTTCAAAAGGCTTTTTTGATACTGAAGTAACAATGGTGTATTGGCTGTTTTGCAGTAATGCAGCTTCCGGAAAATAAAGTTCTGCATAGTAATACAGTGTTTTTCTGCTCTCATCAGCATAGTTGGCACATAGGGGCAATTGTATGTTGCCATTTTTGGTAAATATATTTTCGTGGGTTGATGCAAATACAGTGTCTAGTAATTGTATAGTTGAAAAAGCAGGTTTTTCATTCCTTGGGTTGATGGTAAAAGTATCGGTATAGGTATAGTTGCTATTCGTATCAATCAATTCTGTCAGCCTGACCGTCATTTTATATTTACCCGGTGTCAGGTTGTAGCGTTGCAGTTCCAGTATGTTTTGGGTACTTGCTTGTGCTATTGTGCTGGCTTCAGCAGTTTGCATAATGTAATGGTCTTCCTTCATCAGTATGCCATACTCATCTGTAAATCTTATGTCGGTACGCACTTTCGCAATTACGCTGCCTTTTACGGGTTCTGTAAAATGCAGGCTGTTGGGGGCTATCTGCCAATATACTTCTATATATGGCTTCAGCTTTTTACCATCGTCTTTGTAAAACAAACTATGAGCAACAACAGCCTCTATAGCCAGTGATTTGAAACATAAAAACAAGCTTGCCAAAACTAAGCCTAGCCATCTGCGCATTTTTCGCTTTTTTTGCAAAACTATAATAATTGTCGGTCATGGGTTGTGAATAATAATCTAATTCGACCACTAATGACAATTGCATGTTGAATATGAGCCAAACCGTAGTTAGTTCTTATATACCATTCCCCAATATATACTGGTGGTTGCAGGTGCTGGGCGCAGATACGCTGCTATTGGATGGCGGCGAGCATTTTGAGAAGATGACTTACCGAAACAAGTATTTCATTACAGGCTCTAACGGAGGTATACAGCTTAGCATACCATTGTTGCAGGGTAGGGAACAGCGCAGACCTATGCAACAAGTGATGATAGATAATAAACAACGTTGGCAGGTGCAGCATTGGCGCACATTGGTATCGGTGTACAAACGTACGCCTTACTTTGAGCATTACGAGCCTGCATTGGAAAAACTATACATACAGCATTTCGATTCACTGATTGATTTCAACATAGCATCTATCAAATGGCTGCAAAAAGAACTGCGTACCAGCTTTAATATTGAAACTACCAATGTGTTTCAGAAAGAGTATGTAGATGCTACAGACTTGCGCCGTATCATGAAACCCGGCGCAGAAAAACAACTGCTTGAAGGCACAGAACCATATTATCAGGTATTTGCAGATAGGGTAGGTTTCCTGCCCAATCTTAGTATGCTCGATTTACTTTTTGCTGAAGGCCCCCATGCCTTGCAATGGCTGAAGAGTAATGCTTCGTTGATAAATGAATGGGGAGCTAAGAAATAAAAAAAGAGGAGATGATTAATCTCCTCTTTTCATGCGCCACACACCATACATGGCTTCCTTCACAATGCCTTTCGTCATTTTCGATTGGCCTTCTGCTCTGTCCACAAATGTGATAGGCACTTCCTGTATCTTAAAGCCGAGCTTCCATGCGCGGAATTTCATTTCTATCTGGAATGCATAACCCACAAACTGTACTTTATCCAGTGGTATGGTTTGCAGCACTTTTGCTTTGTAGCAAATGAAGCCCGCAGTAGGGTCTTTCACCGGCATAAAGGTGATGATGCGTGTATACATCGCGCCACCTTTAGATATAAATATCCTGTCCCACGGCCAGTTGACAACCTTGCCACCTTTTACATAACGAGAGCCTACAGCTACATCTGCACCGCCTGTGCTGCATGCCTGATGCAGGCGCAACAAATCATCTGGGTTGTGAGAGAAATCGGCATCCATTTCAAACAGGTACTGATAGCCTTTCCCGAGCCCCCAGCGGAAGCCTGCTATATATGCAGTGCCCAAGCCTTGCTTGCCGCTGCGTTCCAGCAGGTGCAATTGCTCGCCATAGCTCTGCTGCATGTTTTTCACAATGCCCGCAGTGCCATCGGGCGATCCATCATCTACTATCAGTACATGGAAACTACCGGGCAACGACAACACCTTCAGGATAATACGTTCTATATTCTCCTTCTCGTTGTAGGTTGGTATTATTACTAGTTTGTCCAAGTCAGGGCAAAATTAAAAGGGCTAAAATAAGAAATAATGGCTTTAGATATGTTAAATAAACGTATAAACTATGCTTTGGGCTTACGCAGTTTCATATTATTTAATATCTCTGATATCTTTTGTTTGGTATGTAGCGGAAAATCTGCCTGCATCATCCAGTCATAATATTGCGGCTCGCGTTTGAAGACGTCTTCCACCTTCTGGCCTTTATATTTCCCGAAGTTAAAAACAGGTTCTCCGTCTTTCATCACCATGCGGCGTGCATAGTCTACCATCGGCTCCGGATTGCTGAAGTCGTGCAGTGGCTTTACGTCAGTGCCCAACTGTGCATACCTGTCCAATTGAGATTCCAGCACTTCTATCGTTGCTTCCACATCGGCCTCTGCACTGTGGGCATTCTCCAGCTTCTTTCCGCAATAGAATTCGTATGCTGCTGCCAGCGTACGAGCTTCCATTTTAAAGAATATTTGCTGTGCATCTATCATGTTGCGCTCCGTAAAGTCTACATTAATACCCACACGCAAAAACTCTTCTGCCAGCATCGGTATATCAAACTTGTTGGAGTTGTAGCCTCCCAAGTCACAGCCCTTCATCCAGTTATACAGCTCGTGTGCTATATGCTTAAATTCAGGCGCATCCTTTACATCCTCATCCTTTATGCCATGTATGGCAGTAGATGCGGGCGGTATAGGCATGCCGGGATTCAGGCGTTTCACATACTTAGTTCTGGTGCCGTCTGTATTCAGCTTTATCAGTGCCAGTTCTATTATCCTGTCTTTACCGTGTTCTGTTCCTGTCGTCTCAAGGTCAAAAAATACAATCGGCCTTTTTAAGCTAAGCTGCGCCATTCTCCAATATCAATTTTGCTGCGAACATACGCTATTCCAATCAATTCCATCAAAAGTACCCGAGCTCATCAATAACAGACAGGTAGGTTGGCTGCTTTGGTTGAGTAGCGCTGTGATATGTTCTTGCAATGCCTGCTTTTCATCTATCACCACGAGGTCTTCACGTTCAAAATATTGCTTTACTGTTGCTGTTGCCAGCGCAGGCAATCCTTTCAGTTGCAATGCATGATGGCTGAAGTACACCACGGCATCATCTGCAGAGTCTATACTATGCGCATATTCGCTCAGGAACTCTGCATTCAGGCTGCTGTAGGTATGCAGCTCAAAACAAGCAATCAGCTTATGGGTAGGGTAGCCCTCGCGTACCGCATCCAGTGTGGCTTTCAGCTTCGATGGTGCATGTGCAAAATCGCGGTAGGCTACCAGTTTATCATTCTGGAAGAGCTTCTCTAACCTGCGTGCTGCACCACTGAAGTCTGCAATGGCTTCGTAACATGCTTTTTTGCTAACACCAAGCTGTATGCATACGGCAATGGCCGCCTGCATATTCAACAGATTGTGCCTGCCGAATACAGATACAGGTATTGCCCCGAATTCAGTATCCAGCACCGCAATACCATCTTCATAATGGAATGCGGGCATATTGTATGGTTCTGCCTGCAGGTGGGTAGTGCTGGTACCTATTACATGCTGCACCTCTGTATCCGTATTATTATAGTACACCGGCGCACCTGCTGCTATGCCCGAAAGGTATTGTTCAAATTGGTTACGATATATCTCGTAAGTAGGAAAAACATTGATATGGTCCCATGCTATACCGCTCACTACGCTGATATGCGGATGGTAGAAGAATATCTTTGGACGTTTCTCTATAACAGATGCAGGGTATTCATCGCCCTCCAGTACTATTATCGGCGCATCGCTCAAGCGAACAGATTGCTCAAAACCCGACACTTTTGCACCCACCAGATAATCGAAATCTATGCCCTGCTTGCGCAATATGTGCATGATCATAGAGGTAATAGTCGTTTTGCCATGGCTGCCTGCCACTACCACACGTTTTTTGTTCTTGCTCACCTCATATACATACTCGGGGAACGAATATATAGGTATCCCAAGTGCCTGTGCGGCAATCAGTTCGGGGTTGTCGGCCTTGGCGTGCATACCCAGTACTATAGCGTCTATGTCTTTGGTAATCCTTTCGGGGTGCCAGCCATACGCCGCAGGTAATATGCCTGCCGCTGCCAAATTGCTCTTGGCAGGGTCATTTATCTCATCATCGCTGCCCGAAACCTCATTTCCCTGCCTTAAAAGCGCCAGTGCCAACTGGTGCATTACCGCCCCGCCAATAGCTATAAAATGTATTCTTTTCATTAAAAAAATTAGTTATCTTCGTCAAAGTACAAATGTAAATTACCCTTTTAACTAATACTATTTAATTAAGAAGATTGATTATGCAACTAGTTTCTATTCTACGTCGTGTAGTTCCGGTTATAGCAGTAGCTGCTGTGGTGTTGTTTGCGTCTTGCAATGGTGGTAGCAAAAAATATGGCTGCCCTAACAAGTTGAGCATATCGCTATCTAAGTAATACCTTTTTGAGATGTTTCAGCAAAGGATGACAATTCTATGACTTGTCATCCTATTGTTGTTTTAAGAAGTTTGTAAACTATTAAGACATTCCGCATAAAAAAAATAACCACCTTTCGGGTGGTTATTTTTATAGAAGTCATTTTATACTATTACAGGAAAGTATATCCCAGCGCTATTTGCACGGTACGTGTTTTCCAAGTATCAGTAGCAGTGTTATAGCTCAGGTCTGAAAGGCCTATGATGTAACGTGCGCTCGCACGGAATTTAGCCAGATTCAATTGCAGGCCTACAACGCCCGACAGGTCGCCCGATTTGAATAATGTCTTGGTGTCTTTCAGCAGGTTTTGATTGTCCTTTACGCTCATCACACCACTGTATTGCGGGCCCAGTTGCAACCACAGCGGACCACCTATTTTAAAGTTCAGCAATACAGGTATGTTCAGATAAGTAACGGCAAACTCGCCTTGTTTGTTAGAGTCTGCAATGTTTACATAATTGGTCTTAGCGGCCTGGTAGAAGTTTACTTTGTTGCCTGTGTATTTTACACTGCTGAATAATACTTCAGCGGTTACCCCCAAGCGCTTGCGGCTCACACCACCAAAGATGCCACCAACAATACCGGGCTTATATCCGCTTTCCCATTCTTTACCATCCAGATTGGCAAAGTTGGCACCAACTTTAATACCCAAATCTACTTTTACGGGCAGTGCTTTGCTTACCGCACCAACGCCCGGTTGTGCCATTGCCAGTACAGGCAATAATAGTGTAGCTACTAATAGTTTGAAACGTTTCATAATTCTATCCTCTGGTATTTTTTATGCTTACAAAGGTATTAAAACACAACACACAAAACGCTGTAATGCTATTGTTCTGCTATTACCAGAAACTCGTTGCGCAGCGGTTCTATATGTTTATACAATGTATCTAAGTATTGATGCCCCATAGCTGCGTAATAGCCAATGAAATTCTCGTAGCGTTCCTGCAAAGAGCCATTGGGCGATATGCCGTTTTTTAAACGGGTGATGCGTTGCAATTGGTCGCTCATTTTACGTTTCTCTGCACGCAGCATTTTCTTTTGCAGCGTTTCCAGTTGATACTTCATTTTTGCGAAAGCCGCATCTGCACTTGCATGCAGTGTAGGGTCAAGTTTAGTGGCTTTATCGCGTAGTTGTGTCAGTATATTCTGAATGGCAGCCGTTTCTTCATCGGTATGCCAGTTGTTGCTGCTGTGTTTGCCTATATAACTACGTATTAGTGAAGACTCAGACCTGAATATCTCTTCTATACTGAAATGCAATTGTTGACGTAGTTTGTTATACTGCGCAGGCATCCACAATACAGACTGCCTTAGTAGTATAGCAGGATAAAAGACGTTGTAGTTTTCAAACACAGGCTTCAGTTCCAGCCAGTAGGCCACCTCTGCACCACCGCCTATAAAAGCTACGTCGGGCAATATGGTTTCCTGAAATATACCGCGTAGTATCACATTCGGGCTAAACCTTTCTGGGTGTGCCTCCAGTTCTGCCATCATCTCTTCCTCGGTCCATTCAATCTCGGTATTCAGTACACGCCATTTACCATTGCGTTTTTCTATACGTTCGCGTATATCATCGCGCAGGTAAAAGATATTTATCATCCTCGGGTATGCCTGCACTTTGTATTGTTCTTCCAATGTGTCTACATGGTCATTCACCAACACATAGGCCATATGGTTTTGCAAGTCATCTTTCAGTATCGGGATGATTTGTTTTTTCAGTTCAGCATCATCAGGATCCAGTACTATCAATCCATATCTGCCAAACAGTTCGTTGACAAGATACTGCGTAGCCTCGCCGATAGTATTGTGTTGCAGGTATGCCTGTGTCAGTATGTCTTTCAGTACATTCAGGTTTTCTCCCGGGGGGCCTAATACTTTAAACACCTCATCCAGCAAAGGTTTCAGGCTGGCAGTTTGCATACGCCCTACAGCACCTGTTTGCCCTGCGGCATCCCACACATACTTCTGATTGTTGTAACGGAACGTACCCAGTTCATCCAAATCATTGTCCTCACTGCCCATATAGTATACAGGTACAAAGTGTTTGTCGCTGTATTGGGTATTCAGTTCATCTGCCAGCTTGATGGCGTGCATTATTTTATAAATGAAATACAGATAGCCCGTCATAAGGTTGGGCTGGTGTGCGGTGCAGATGGTGTAGGTATTTTCATCTGCAAGGCATGCTATATTTTCTATTACTTTATCGTGCTTGTTCAGCTGTGCATATTGCTTATGCAATACACTTGTCAGCACTTGCCTGTCAACAGGATATTTGCTGCGTGCTGCTATTGCCTGCGCAATGCCTTCGGCATCGGGCGTATAATTATAATATTGTTGAAGGTTGGGGTTGGCATTCAGATAGTCCAGTACCAGGTCACTGAAATTGCCCGTGTTGCTATATGGTATGTGTGTACAGTCAATATCCATTGCAGGGATTTGAAAGCGCTAAGTTAAGCGTAGCTTTTAATACTTGGTTTATTTAGGGATAGGGAAAGTCAATATCTTTCATCGTATCAATTATTTTATTTACCAATCTGATGCAGTTTAAAATAAAAAAGCCGCCCGAAGGCGGCTCATTATGTGTATGTGCAAGAGAATTACAGCTTTGTAAACGGCACAACCATTGGCTTCGCGGCTACATTTTCATACATAATGTGCAGGTAATAATTGCCCTGTTGTAGTTGAGATATATCTATATCGTTCACCTGTACGTTGAGTAGTATATCCTTCACTTTTTGCCCTGTACTATTGTATATATAGCCTTTGGCAGTGCTGTCCACTTGTACATGCAGTAAATTGGTTGCAGGGTTAGGGTATAGTTGCACTGCATCTTCAATATTGGCTATTGCGATGCCTGTTGTGTTTTCTGTTAGTGTTAGCTGTGTGTTGTTAAAGGCATCATTGTTAGTGCTGCCGGTACCATCTACCGCATTTACAGAAGCAGAAAGTATTACAGCCCCCGAGCCGGCAGCAGGTGCTGTCCAGTCGAACGTTACAGACAATCCCGATGCTGCTGTAATAGTACCGCTTTGTTCTGCTACAGCAATGCCACCTGCACTTGATATTTTAGAACCACTCGGCACATTCGATATAGTACCAATTCCTGCGGTGCCTTTTGTGGCAGAAAACTGATAGCCGAATTTCGTTTTGCTGCTGTTAGTACCTGTGATGGTAATGGTGTATTTCTTACCCGCAGTGTATTTATTATTAGTAATGGTGGTAGCCCCGTCTTTTATGGTAATTGCTACGGTGGTAGCGGTGCTCTTCGCTCCGTGGCAATTGCCTGTAGAGCCGCAACCAGATATGGCCACGTGACCTGCGCTGGTTGATGGGCCACCGGAATAGCTTGATAATGAAAGATAGCCTATGCCTGCTATTGCTGTAAATAGTAATACTTGAAGTTTCATACAATCATGACTTTTTATGAACGTGAAGTTCGGCAGGAGGTCATCTGTTATTGTTATGAAAAACAGGTATTTACTTATAAATATCCGAAACCGATGTTTGCAGTTCAGTAGGCGTCATACCCGTGTGCGATTTTATAAATCCGCTGAAATTTGATTGACTGTCAAAGTTTAACTCAAAGGCAATTTCTTTCAGGCTCATTTCATTCAGTAACAGCAATCTGCGTATCTCCAGCATCAGTTCTTCATGTATTATTTCCAAGGCAGATTTGCCCAGAGATTTCTTACAGGTATTATTCAATTTGTCCGGGCTGCAATTCAGCATGGCTGCATATTCTGCAACTTTCTTGTTGGTTCTTATGTGCGTTGTGGTGAGTGCTAAGTACTCGTTCAGCAAGTTATGTTCTCTGCTATCAGCCTTGCCCGTATTCAGTTCTACCAGCGACAAGAGTATTATTTGCAGGTAGCTGTATGCTTTGTATTTAGTGAGATAGTTGGTAGGAGATGTTGTTGTCATCAGTTCCTTTATGCATTCTCCCAAGCCATACAAATGCTCAAAAGGGGTTGCTTCGAGATTTACAAGTGCAGTGGCGTTATACAGGTTGTAATGTTTTACAGGGCGTATATGCTCAAATATGTTTTTTCTGAACTGGATAACCAATCCGTTTGCAGTATTGCGGTGCATCAGATGTATCTGCCCGGGGTAAATAACATATATCTGCCCATGCGAAATGTTGTAGGATGTAAAGTCTATCAATTGAGAGCCGACACCTTCGTTTACAAAGATGATCTCAAAATAATCGTGCCGGTGCATCTTCGTAAAATCGTATGGATTGCTGTAGTCCAGCGATTCTATCATCAGTAGTTTATCAGGTTGATTCAGTTCTACATAGTTTATATCCATACACTGCAAAATGAGAGATATTTAAATTTATTTCATCATACTATTGCCACAAAAAAACATTTTTTGTAGCGGTATTATGTGCTGATGGAATTGATAACTAGTGTGTTATAGCGTAATTGTCTGCAGTTGGTTTTGGTAAATAACAAGCAAACCTTATCGCTACATGCTAATGTGCAATAATAATGAGAATGATACTTATAGCCGCAAAGTTCGGTTTTACAATCAGTATGTATACATTTGAATTACCATGTCAAACAGTATAAAAACCTGGTCTGAAGACGAACGCCCGCGCGAAAAAATGCTCCTGAAGGGTGCTGCCGCATTGTCTGATGCCGAATTACTTGCCATCCTCATATCCAGTGGTACCAAAGAAAAGTCTGCGCTCGACCTTGCCCGCGATATTCTGGGCCTCGCACAAAACAACCTGCACGAACTGGGCAGGCTCGGTGTACTAGAGCTGCAAAAGACCAAAGGCATAGGTGAGGCGCGTGCCATCACCATAGCTGCCGCATTAGAATTAGGGCGCCGCCGGCAAATGGGCGAAGCGCTGCAACGCACCGCCATTACCCAAAGCAGCGATGCAGCGGAAATAGCCATCCCGCTGATGCGCGACCTGAGCCACGAGGTGTTTTGCGTCTTTTACCTCAACCAGAGCAATAAGATACTCCGCTACGAAATCATCAGCAGTGGCGGGCTTACGGGAACGGTGGCAGATATTCGTATCATGCTCAAAAATGCCCTGCTGCAAAATGCCAATAAGCTGATAATAGCCCATAATCACCCCTCGGGCAATCTGCAACCCAGCCATGCAGATAAAGAGCTTACCCGCAAACTGCGCGAAGCAGCTGAATACATGGATATTAAGCTTTTAGACCATCTGATAATAGCCGGAACAAATTACCTGAGCATGGCAGATGAGGGCATTATTTAGTGCCAGTTAATTGCTATATTGCACTGCTCTGCGAGCAGTTATATAACAAAATACCATATAGGTAGTCCGTAATGCTAAAGATAGGTGTAATAGGTGCCGGTCACTTAGGCAAGATTCATATTCAACAGTGGAAAGAAGTGCCAACTGTTCAGTTCATCGGGTTCTTTGACCCCAGCGATGAGCAGGCTGAAAAAGCCATTGCCGAGTACAATGTAATCAGATATACAGATATTGATGCCCTGATACAGGAAGCGGATGCACTGGATATAGTTGCACCTACTACCAACCACTACGATATTGCCAAGAAATGTCTGCTGGCAGGCAAGCACTTCTTTATAGAAAAGCCGCTTGCCAATACACTGGAAGAAGGTCGTGAATTGGTGAAGCTGGTAAAAGAAGCCGGTGTAAAATGCCAGGTGGGCCACGTAGAGCGCTACAACCCCGCATACCTTGCACTGACAGAAGAAACACTGCAGCCCATGTTTATAGAGGCACACAGGCTATCGCAGTTCAACCCGCGTGGTACCGACGTGTCTGTAATTCTCGACCTGATGATACACGATATAGATATCGTAATGCACTTGGTTAAAAGCCCTGTGCGCCGTATATCTGCAAGCGGTGTATCTGTTATCAGCGAGACGGCAGATATAGCCAACGCGCGTATAGAATTTGATAACGGTTGTGTGGCAAACCTCACAGCCAGCCGCATATCGCTGAAGAAAATGCGCAAGCTTCGCCTCTTCCAGCGCGATGCATACATCAGTGTAGACTTCCTGGATAAGAAGACAGAAGTAGTACGACTGAAAGACGATGACGGCCCGCGTGGCATGTTCGACTTCCCGCTGGATATGCCAAACGGCGAAAAGAAAGTAATATCTATGCAAATGCCGGAGGTTACTCCTTCCAACGCTATCCGCAGCGAACTGGCAGAATTTGCAGATGCCATCATAAATGACAAACCTGTAAAAGTAAGCGTGTACGACGGCTTTCAGGCTATGGATGTAGCCCATCAGATTTTAAAGAAAATGAGCCTTCATAACGAATTACATAACGTTTAGCACAATTATTGCTTATAGATTAGACAGGTACTTTGACAGCTTACATAATGAGAGTATTAACAACAGCAGTAATAGCTGCGGCCTTCTTTGTACAAGGTTGCAATTTGATTAATCCGGCAGAAACAGTCCCTACTTATATAAGGTTGGACTCTTTTAAGGTTAAGACTAATGAACCAAGCCGTACAGGTAGTGCAAGTAGTAATATTACAAGTGCTTTCGTATATGTAGATAACTCCTTTATCGGAGCCTATGATGTGCCCTCTACTATACCATTGATGATTAAAAGAGATGCTGTTGTAACTTTTGGTGCGGGCGTCAACTACAGCGGACTAAAATCATATCAATACCTTTATCCGTTTTATTATAACGATACTGTCACTGTAAAGTATGCACCCGGCAAAACGGTTAATTACGGAGCCTATGCAAAATATACAGAGGCTGCTCAGTTTCGTTGGGTAGAAGATTTTGAAACAGGTAATTCCTTATCGAAACTGGATGAAATTAGTGGTACAGATACTTCTTTGATACGTATTACAGACCCTGCAAAAGTTTATGAGGGTGGTGGTACCGGACAGATCATATTATCTTCTACAAAGTCTACTTCCGAGTCTATAAACAATAAAGATATCATTGTTAAGCAAGGCGAAGGATTTATAGAAGTGAACTACAAGTGTAATGTCCCTTTTGAAATAGGGTTGCAAACAACTACCAACGGTGCACTTTATTACGAGCCTATTGCAGGCGCTAAAGCAAGCGAAAATTGGAATAAGATGTACATCGGTATTCAATCGTTTTTGGGTACTTATAATGTAACATCGTGCAGGGTGATAATTAAAACAAAATTACCCGATGGACAAACAAGCGGGTACGTTTATTTAGATAACATTAAACTCATTACCTACTAAGGCAGATGCTGACTCCCCTCAAAAAGAGAGCTATCCGCCGACTGGCAATTGCAGACTATTTTACGGCGGCTATATCCTGGATGGTATTCTGGGCATATCGGCATACGCTGTTGGATGGTATCAGCTTTACAGAGTCGCTTAGTCATTTTCAAATCAGAGACTATCTCTTTGGCATATTGCTGATACCAGGTGGTTGGTTACTGCTATATCTGTTGTCGGGTACTTACTTCGATTTGTATCGTAAGTCGCGTCTGAACGAAATCAACCGTACACTCATATCCTGCATATTAGGCAGCATCATGGTATCGCTGTTTGTATTTGCCAACGATGCTACCCATTATTCCTACTTCATCCGTATGACGGGGCGCTACCTGCTTATACATACTGCCATCACACTGTTTGTAAGGATGATAATCCTGAATAGGGTAAAGGCAAATATCATTAGTGGCAAAGTAGGGTTTAATACACTCATTATCGGTGGCAATCAGAAAGCGATAGAAGTATATCAGCAAATGAAAGATAGCCCGAAGGCATTGGGCAATTTCTTCAAAGGCTTCATCTACTCCAATCTGGAATCGGCTAATGGCATGAGCAAATACCTGCCACAGCTTGGCAATCTTGCAGAGTTGGAAAGCATCATCGACGAACACAATATTGAAGAAGTAGTTGTAGCTGTAGACTCATCAGAACATCATCTGCTGGAGAACATCCTGACACGCCTCAGCTATCGCCCGGTAGTTGTAAAAGTATTGCCCGATTTGTACGATATCATTTCAGGTTCTGTAAAGACAAGTAATGTGTATGATGCCGTACTGATACACATTCACCCCGACCTGATGCCCGATTGGCAAAGGGTTTGCAAACGTACCATTGACATCATAGCATCGTTGTTTGCATTACTATTGCTATCGCCTGTTTACATCTTTGCTGCTATCAAAGTCTTGTTGTCTTCCAAAGGTCCTATCATTTATAAGCAGGAACGAATTGGTCTTTTCGGTCGTCCGTTCTATATCTACAAGTTCCGCTCTATGTACACAGATGCAGAGGTAAAAGGGCCGGCACTAAGTAGTAAGGAAGATAAACGCATCACACCATGGGGACGCATAATGCGCAAATGGCGTATAGACGAGCTGCCACAGTTTGTAAACATCCTGAAAGGCGATATGTCGCTGGTAGGGCCACGTCCGGAGCGTAAGCACTTTATAGATATCATCAGCCAAACACATCCGCATTATAAGTACCTGCACAAAGTAAAGCCGGGGCTTACATCATGGGGTATGGTACAATTTGGCTACGCCGAAAACGTAGGAGAAATGATGGAGCGTATGAAGTATGACCTGCTGTATATCGAGAACTGCTCACTGGCGCTCGATATCAAAATCATGCTCTATACCTTAATGGTGATTTTCCAGGGACGTGGGAAATAGCTTGCCGTTATTAACATTCAGGTATTCAATAGCCTCGCCCACAATAAAGAAACTGCCCGTTATCAGCACCGCATCGTTTTGGCCAATTGCATTGCGTGCAGCACTTACCGCATCTGCCACGCTTACATACATTTCGCCTTGCAGACCCGCAGCCTCTGCACGTTTCTTCAATTCAGATGCAGGTAATGCGCGTATGATGTTTGCATTGCAGAAATAGTAGGTGTTGTCTTTGGGTAGCAGTGCCAGCACATTGTCTATATCCTTGTCTTTTACAAATCCTATTACTATGTGCTTACTATCTGCAACTACGTTCTTCCACTGATTGGTTACTTCTGTAATGCCTGCAATATTATGTCCCACATCTGCAATGATAAGTGGCTTGTCTTGCAATACATCCCAACGGCCGAATAAGCCTGTCAGCTTCTTCACTTTGCTAAGTGCGCGTTGCACCGTTGCAAATGGTATATCCATACCCTGATTAGCACGCAGTACATCTACCGCAGCCAGTACAGTTTTGATATTGTAGTATTGGTAGCTACCCGGTAAATCGCTTGTCAGGTCGTGCATTTCGCGCATGGCGCGGTTGACTACTTTGTAGTATTGCAAAGATGGTGTAGCACCTGTGCGTACAAGATCCCACATGGCATCGGCATAGTACACAGTGCTTTGCATGTGCACGCTCTTTTCAAAGAACACACGTTCTGTTTCTGTATGCTGTTGTCCTATTACTACAGGTACTTTGTGTTTGATGATGCCGGCCTTCTCACTTGCTATCTCTGGTAGTGTTTTGCCCAGCAGGTCGGTATGGTCGTAGCTGATGTTGGTAATGATAGATAGCAGCGGGGTGATGACGTTTGTGCTATCGAGCCTGCCACCAAGCCCTGTTTCTATAATGGCATAGTCTACCTTTTCTTCTGCAAAGTAGGCAAATGCCATAGCTACCGTTATCTCAAAAAACGAAGGTTCAATTTCTTCTATGTTTGTTGTGTATTTGTCTACAAAATCTGTTACCCATTTTTTGCCAACCATAGCCCCGTTGATGCGGATGCGTTCTCTGAAATCGACCAGATGGGGAGACGTATAGAGACCTACTTTATAACCACATTCCTGCAGGATGGCTGCCAGCATATGGCTGGTGCTGCCCTTGCCATTGGTGCCTGCAATATGTATAGACTTGAATTGATTGTGCGGATTGCCAAGCAGTTCGCACATTTTGATGGTATTATCCAGATTGGGTTTAAGGGCCGCCGCACCCTGACGCGAAAACATTGGGAGTTTTTCGTAGAGGTAGTTGAGTGTCTTCTCGTAGCGGTTGTCTATGTCCATACTATATAGCTCAGGTACGTGTTTTGAATACAAAAGTGACATCGCCAAACTGTTCTTCAGGTGCGTTGTCGCTCTTGTTGAACTTTATCTTATCGGCTTTACGAAGTGCTATGGCGCGTATCTCTGCATTGCTTGCAGATTTTACCTGCTTGTTTACAATAGCACCTTCTTTATTTACCGTAATACGTATTACTACTTTGCCACCTTCTTTAAAGTCTGCATCGGGTGGAGGGTAGGCTACGATGTTGCGCCCTGCCAGGTTGTAGCTGATGCCACCTGTACCCCTGCCGGGTGTGCCTGTATAATTGCTTGCGCCCGGTGTACCGCCCGGTACGCCACGGTCGCCATTGCCTGTTGTATTGCCCTCACCCGTGCCCGGCTTGTTGATAGCAGCACTGTTGCCACCACGGCCTGTACCACCGTTGTATACATAGCGCGGTTGCTGCACTTGTGGTTTAGGTTGCGGTTGCACAGGTTGTGTTGTTGCAGGCTTGTCCTGTTTCTTAGGCACAGGCTTTGCCTCTGCAACTACAGGGCGCTGCTGCGGCTTCTTTGGTTGCTCCGGCTTTTTGTTGATGACAGGTGCATCGGGCTCTTCTGTCTTTAATACTTCTTTCGGTGTATTATCAGGTGTTTCCTGCACAGGCGGTACAACGGCTGCTTCAGGCTGCCTGTTGTCGGGTGCCGGGTCTTCCATCATCATTGGCTGGTCTGTGCCTGAACCATCTGCATCTGTACCCAAATTTACCTCCATACCCAGCTCTTGTGCAGGCACTTCGGTTACGTTGTTGTATTTAACGAAGAAGAACAGCAACAGCAGTAATACATGCACGCCAATCGTCCATGCAGTCGCTTTTATGTTGATGCCTTGTTGTGTAGCTTCCATCGTTTACTAAAATAATCAATCTATTGCAAGAATACTGTTAATGTGCAAAATCGGTATCGTAGTTTACCATACGTTCTTTTGGCGGGTTGTAGTAACCGTATTTCAGGTTAGGGAACTCTTCCCGTATCAGTTCCATCATCTGTTTTACACCCAAACACTCACCTGTATCAGCAACGCCTATTTTGCCCAAATACCAATCAGGATCGATATTGAAGTTGCGCCACTGTATCATGCTGATGTCCGTGTACTTGATAAACTCACGCAGTGCTTCATATTCGGCTACACTATCCGTCATGCCGGGGAATACAAAGTAGTTGATAGAAGCCCAGCCACCATGCTGACGCACAATGCGTGCACTTTCGCGGATGTCTTCAAACTTGTAGTTATTAGGCAAGTAGTACTTAGTATATACATCGGGGCGCACAGAGTTAAGACTTACACGAATGCTATCCAATCCTGCCTGCATCAGTTTCTCAACCGCATCGGGCTTGCTGCCGTTTGTGTTGATGTTGATGCTGCCCTTTTTGGTATGCTTGCGTATTTCAATAATAGCCTCGCGGATGGTTTCCCACATCAGCAAAGGTTCGCCCTCGCAACCTTGCCCGAAACTAACTATCGGGAATGGTGCTGTTTCCAGATGCGGAACGGTAAACTCTACGATCTCTGCAGCAGTAGGTTTGAAGGTAAGCCTGTCTTGCGATGAGAAGATCTCTTCCGTTTCCGGCTGGAATGAAATGCAACCAATACAGTTGGCATTGCACGCCGGCGATGACGGAATAGGACATTCCCAACGGCCCATGAAATAGTTGCGGGCAGCAGGGCAATGGTAGGTAAGTGCACAGTTGTTGGCAAGGTGCTGCACAAGACGATTGTGCGGGTACGCTTCCAGCATCTGCTCCACACCATTGTGTATCAGTGTATCGTTGTAGCCGCTGCATTCCTGACGGATGTCGCGTTCTATACGCGTAGCGGTAACATAGAACTTATTGTTGTGCCAACCTGTTGCTGTGTAGCAAAACAGCGGCAGTGTAGGTGCATCAGGCAGTGCCTCGAAAGCAGCCATATAGAAACCTGTATGTGCAGGCGGTATGAAAGCAGCCACAGCCCAGCCTTTTTCGCAAAGGCGCATTTCGCCTGTCTTTACATCTATACCAATGCCCCTGCGCATAGGCAGGTGATAAAGTGAGCCACCTTCAGGCAGTTCTATCCACTCATCTTCTTCTACAGGAAGCGCATCCCAACCACTGCGGCCAATGGCATACAGCGTGGTGTCTTCGTATATCTTCCCTTCATCGTCTGCGTATAATAAGTAAGGTGTCATGTCTACCCCTGCGCCCCCTAAAGGGGGACTTGTTGTTTAGTTAGTTATTTAAATATACCCGTTAGCCCCTTCAGTGGTTGGGGTATTACCAATCGTTTTTGTCTCTTTTCTCTCTTGCTTTATCTACCTGGCGGATGCAGAATACTTCAAACACGTCGGGCTCGAAGGCTGTATTGCCGATGTTCCATTGATAAAGCCTGTTGTCTGCACAGTTGATGGTAAGTGTACCGAAGCGGAGTAATACATGCTCTACTTCTTTCCAGTCTATAAAGCGCCTGCGCGAATTGACAGGTGGTTTAATGCCTTCTTTATCTACCACTATGGTAAGCGGTATATCTTTCTTACGTTCCCAATTAATGGCAAACACAATAGCTGCTGCAAGCAGTGTGAAGATGATGGCAGGTACTGTGGTCATTGTCATCCAGGCATAGCCGGCAAACACCAACATGATGATAAGCTCTGCAATGCGCATGATGAGGTTGTTGACAGGCTGTTGCAACCATCTGTTTTTGAACAGTATGAGCGTAAGCATAATGGCAGATACAGCATAGATGCCCATGGCTACAGCAAGACCGTAGTAAAGTACAGTGCGGTAGTTGAGTGCTTTGTCTTCGGGCAGATGGCTGACCGCGTAGTAGCTGACCATGATAACAGAAGCTGTAATGATCATAGCCAATACTATGAACAAATGCAGCGCAGTAACCTGATGCGGCTTGACTCTTTCTTCTGTTAATGGCAGTTCGAATGTCATGATTGTAATTCTGATAGCGTAGTATTTGGGGTTATTAATTAGCGGCTTCTTCCGTTGCAGCAGCTTCTGCTACAGCAGCATCGCCACCGGGTAGTTTTATGTCAAAGTCTTTCAGTGTCTTAGTTGTATCGCCCTGTAACAGCAGCTTTCCGTCCTCAGCCATTTTGCGCAAACGCCAGCCCAGATACAAATCGCCCGTAGGTACGTTGTATTTGTTGATGGCCTGATTGACTACTTTATGTGCCTTCTGAAACTGTTGTGAGCAGAAACTTAGCAATACACTATCGTAGAAGTCTTCGCCACGCGGAGCTGTTTTCTTACCACCTTCGTGCGTGCGAATACCTGCATTGTCGTTTACCATCTTCAGCCATTCGTCGCCATCCACCTCAAACTCTGCAGGTGTTACCTGACGAGCCAGCCTGCGTGCCTTTACCAGTTCGCGCGGCAGTATCTCGCTGATGTTTTTAGGGAAGTATACCTTACCATCCTGATTGAGGAACGGCAAACCTGCTATGCTTACCAGATAGAACTTGCCGGGGTGCTTGCTCATGTATGGCAGCATCCAGTGGTAGGCGCAAACGTCTGCCGGCCAAGGAGCCATCCAGAGCCATACTTTAGCATCCGGATTATCGTACAGGTGTTTTGATACCTCCAGCAACCTTTCCATATCGGTAACCTCAATAGGTTCGCTACTACCTGTTACCTGCTGCCAGAAGGCACCGCGCAATGCACTGAAGCCTTGTCCTTCTTCCTTCTGAAGCGGGCCTACGTGCAGTATATCTTTCAGTACTATTACTTCGCCTTGTATAGATGGTTCGCTTAGTATGGCTTCCTGCAAAGGTTGCGCAGCCATATCGCCCACTACAAAATGGTAAATCATGCCGCAAAGTTAATTTGATAATGTGATAAACCGATGATTTGGACAGGGCATTTGCCCACATTATGAAATTATTGCTATGACGCACGGGCAAGCTTTTGCGGGTAGTTTTTCACATCCTGCAGGTGTTGTTGCAACGGGCGGATGAGGCTTTGCTGTGCGGCGGGTTTCATACGGCGAAAATTGGCCTCGCGGATTTGCAGTATTTCGGGTGGTAAATGAGCTAATTGCGGGTCGAGGCGAAGGTAGGTTTGCCAACGTGTAGTAGCTTCACTGTCCACTTCAGTTTCAAGTTCTGTTTGGTTACAAACGGTTACGGAATTTTCGGGTTCGGGTGTTTGTAACACTTCGGGTAGATGATCGACCAATACGCTTTCTTTGTATCTGGGATTGGTGAGGTAGTCTTTTGGCAGATGCGGGTTCAGTTGGAAGAACGCATCCACATCCCGTTTATACGCATCTTCATAACCCGGTTCGCCCCGATAATACACTTCCGGTTCTGTAGCGGGTGCTTTTGTTGTTGGTTTAATAACAGGTGTTTGTATAACAGGTTGCTCTGTTGGCTGAATCTTTTCTTTGTATTTATTGGCTGCCAGTTTGCTATCCAGGTCTATGGCACGGATGATGGCTGCGGGTGTTACATCGTCATACACTTCGTGAATGCTGTCCTTCAGGCGCACGTGTTTCTTTACCTGCATCTTGCCGAGGATGATTTTTGCCAATACCTCGCGCCTTTGTTGCAGGGTGCATATTTCTTCTTTGATGCGTTGACTTGCAGCATTTTCCAATTCTGCGGCAGCTTTTTCGCGTATGGGCTGCAATACTTTGTTGATGGCTTGCTGAATGTGTGGTTTGTTTAGTAAGCGTGTTGCGGCTGTGCGCAGGGCTTCGCCAGTGGCATCGGGGTAGGCAGCAAGGTAGGCTTGTGTTTTGTTACCATGGCGAATCATTTCGCGAATGAAGATTTCATGTTGCGGTTTCATTGTGTAGATAGCGTTTACTATAGCAAAAATACGAAATATTATGTGTATGTGCTATTTTTCTATTCGTGTAATGATATCGCTCATTCGTATGATGAAACTACCTGTTGGTTTAACGGGTGATTGTTACTGTAATATCTGCAAGCATATTTGCTATGTTGTTAACAATAAATAAACAATGACGGCAAAGTGTACAATTTTTTGTTGTCATGAATATTAACTCTTTAAAACTTAAATCATGAAATTGACACATTTATTCAATGGTGCAGCACAGATGTTGTTCCATGGCAAAAAAGCTGCTGCTGTTACAATGCTCACGGCTGCTTTCTCCTTTCAATCTTTTGCCCAATGTACTACTGCAAGCCTTAATATCAGTACAGGTATGGATGCTACGAGCGGCACGCCAACTTTGGTAACACCAGGGAATCCTGATCCGAAATGGATTGTCACAAATATTACATCTGATATCACAAGTCTTGTAAGTGGGTTGCCGGCACTTCCATATAATGCAGTTGCTGTTAACTCCATTGGCGGATGGGCAGCACCGGCATCTAACACAAACTGGATAAGCTTTTATAATCCTGCTTCTTCAAGTTCCTGGTACAACACACCCAATACAACATCCAACGCAGGTACCTACGCTGTAACTATCAGACGTTATTTTAAGCTTTGTCAGGAAGAGGGGCTTGATATAACTATAAATGGGGCAAGAGATAACTATATCAGCAACATCAATATTGATGGTGGTTCCTCATTGTTTTCAGACGTGCCATCCCTTACATCGACGAATTTTAATACCATCTCTGGTTTGGTCTGGGTGTCGACATTGCCATTGGCTGCTGGGTCTCACTATATAGAGATTACTTTTAATAACCACTACACAACCTCCAGTTCAAACCCGCATGCGATATGTATCAACGGTACTATCAATACATCTAATGGCAGTTCAACAATTGTAACAGATGCTTGTGAAGATTGCGATGATGCATCTGGTACATGCTCTGATAAATGCTATTGGAAAGTAGAAGGGAATAACATTAACGGTAATAAAAACCTTTTTGGTACACTTACAGATAATGATGTACGTGTTGTTACGAACAAAGGTACTGCCGGTATTCCTGATCGTGGTGTCATTAAAGGAGGTAATGCTACGACTGGTGGTTACTTGGGTTGGAATACAACAGTGCCATCTGCACGTGTGCATGTAAATTGTAAAAATGGTAATAATCCAGAAAGCCTGCCTGGTTTGCCGTCAGATATCCGTTTTGAAGCTCTGGAACCTGGTGATGGTAATGTACTGGTTATAGATAGCGACGGTTATGTGTATGATAGTGGAATACCATATCATGGTGGTGCAGGAACAATGGCTATGCAACAGGAAATACGCGAGCTGAAAACACAGTTGGCAGAACTTCGCCAATCTTTGGCTGCAGGTGGTGTTGATCAATACAGTTCGCAGGTGGAAAACGAACTGTATCAGAACAGTCCTAACCCGTTTGGTAAAGAAACAAGCATTGGCTATAATATAGTAAATATGCAAAAAAGCGCTTTCATAGCAGTGTATGACTTGAATGGTAAAGAGCTGTTCAGACAAGCTGTGATTGAAAAAGGCAAAGGTAGTGTGACTCTGAGCGGAGATAAGTTGGTGCCTGGTATGTATCTGTACTCGCTAATTGTTGATGGTAAAGAAACTGCAACGAAACGTATGGTTGTAACTAAATAAATAGTAAGAATGTAGAAATAAAAAAAATAGCCCGGTAAATCCGGGCTATTTTTTTACCGGATTACATTTTGTTTTACATATCTACCATTCGTAGAATGAAAATGTCCATTCGTATAACAGATGACTGTTTCTAAATATTGTATATATAAATTCGCGTTTATGTATTTGTCCGTATTGTTTATGGATAGATATATACAGTCATTTACTTTCGGAATATCAAAAAAATATATGAAGAGATACGTACTCAGATCCAATCAATTGGTTACTATGAAGTCTATGTTGCTTGCAATGGCATTGCTTGTTGCAGGTATAGATAAGGTTAAGGCACAAGTGAGCGAAAATAATTGCCTTGTTTCAAGTTATAGCATCAGTACAGGTAATGATAAAGCATGGCCCGTAAAGCAAGTACTCTATGGCCAAAGAGATCCGTACTGGAAAATATCTGACCGTTCTATTGTGTTTGGAGGTACTGCGGGTTTGCCTATGCAGGCTATATCTGCTTATTTGCCCGTGTATTGGGCATTGGGTAGCGGTATGTGGCTTTGTGATAGTGCCAATCACGCCAATCCCGGTATATATGCAGATACTAACACCTACCTTACATTCAAACGCGATTTCAAAATATGTGGCAACGGTGTTGTGAACTTTAATCTGGAGATACTGAACGATAACTATATAGAATCTATTTCTGTAGATGGAGTTGTCTTAACAGGAGCCGCCTATAATCAAACTGCGACAACCAGTGCTGCTAACTATATGAATACATGGACAGTACCCGCATTTTCAAAAACACTATCGACAGGTATACATACTTTAGAAATAAAAGTAGCAGAGATATCAAGCCCTAATTTTAACCCTATCGGGTTGAGCGTGTTTGGAAGTATTTCATCTGCGAGTAGCATCATTGTAAACGATTACAACTCATCTTGTTTAGACTATAATTGTGCTACATCTGTAGGTGGTATTCAACAAGAGACATCGCAAAATACACTTGCTCAGAACAATCCCAATCCTTTTGGTACAGCAACAAGTATTGGTTATAATGTTGTAAATATGCAACACGAAGCATTCGTGGCTATTTATGATATAACCGGTAAAGAACTTTACAGACAAGACATTACAGAAAAAGGTAAAGGAAGCATCAGCATAAGTGGCGATAAACTGTTGCCGGGTATGTATATGTACTCGCTGATAGTAGATGGCGAAACTACAGCCACCAAACGCATGGTTGTAACAAAATAAAGACGAGATTACCTTCATACTACCTATAAAGTCCGGCAACTGCCGGACTTTCTCTTTACAATACAATGACAATAACTAAGAGGAAGCAATGGCGTTTCGTGCATAGCTTTATGTAAGAAGACTAAGGCATTGTTTAATTATATCCCCATAGCTACGGCACTATTCTGCGCGTTCTTTTTTGTTGAGCTGTATCAGCACTGGCGTAAGCATCCGCAATCGCTGCACATATTGTGGTGGACGGTGGGTATATTCTTTTATGGTGCAGGCACTATTACAGAAAGCATACATGCATTGATAGGGTATTATCCGCTGAATTTCAGGTTGTGGTATATACTGGGTGCTATTATGGGCGCTGCACCGCTGGCACAGGGTACAGTATATCTGTTGCTGAAAAGGCGTACCGCACATATATTGTCTGTATTGCTATTGCTGGTGATGTTGATTGCATCTTTGTCCGTAATGCTATCGCCACTAAAGCCTATCAGCGAGACGAGCGGCAGGTTGGGAGGGAAACTGTTGGAGTGGACTTTTATTCGCGGCATCACACCGTTTCTGAATATTTATGCGTTTATATTTCTGGTAGGCGGGGCTATCTATTCTGCCATACAGTATTACAAAACCGTGATAGACAAAACAAAGTTTTGGGGCAATGTGCTGATTGCTGTTGGTGGATTGCTACCGGGGATTGGTGGGGCTGCGTCAAAATTCGGGCATATACAGGTGTTGTATGTTACAGAGTTTATTGGCATATGCCTGATACATGCGGGGTATCAGAAGATGAAGGAAAGTAATGCACCGTCGATACATGCTAATCAGCAATAGGTATTATTGTTTAGTAGCATCAAAGCTGCAATATTCTGTAAGTGGGCCACCTACTTGTATAGTATATGAAATGAATAACGATTTTCCTGACAGGCTTCCGTAACCGGTTACAGGTATGGAGTTAACGCTAGGGTGGTTGCCCGAAATGGTAAATCCGTATTTGCTTGTCATAGTACCGGTAAGTGTACCATTGCTTTGTATCAGCCCTTTGATAGAAATAGTATTGTTTAAACTACCTGCTATAATGGTAATTGTAGTAGGTGCAGAACCAGTGCAGGTATCTATGCCTTTGTATGTGCCAATGAGATTGTCTCTTTGTAATGTTTCGCAGTAGTTGCCCTCATAACCAACAGGGCATATGCAGGTACTGTCTTTGCATGTGCCGCCATTCTGACATTTTACTGCATCGCATGTTTTTGTTTGGCAAGTAGTGCCAACAAATCCTGTAGGGCAAATACATATACCGTTATTGCAAGTGCCTTGATTCAGACATACTACATCTTTACAGTTGTTTTTCTTATTACATGCAGTGTGTAGTATAGCAGCAAATGAGATAAGGGCAATAAGCGATGTCGCAATGACGGTTTTCAGTTTTTGCATAATAGCGGGTTAAGTATTATTAAAGTTAACCATATTTCAGCAAGCAATAAAAAAGCGGGATGTATCATCCCGCTTTTTTATTGAACTATCTTATTGCGCACTATGCAGTGGCAGCTTTTTCTTTTTCCTTTTTTGTAATCCTGTTTACCATTGCCAGGAAGAAACCGAGGCTCATAATGATAACACCCAGCCATACCAAGTTGATGTATGGGAATATGAGTGCTTTCATCACGATGTAATCATCATCGGCAGCTGATTGTTTTATTTTCAGTTCTACCGCTTTATCGTCTGGTATGATGTTTTCTAAACGGGCATACAGGTTAGATGCTTTCAGGGTGTCTGTTACCTGATAAGCGTACTGACCGCGTATATAGTATACAGGGTGCAGTGTATCTACGATGCCATTTGTGTTGTAAGCAAATACGGTGGCGCTAACAGCTACATCGCCCGGCTGATGCGGATATGCGTTAGCATCTACATTCGGGTTAAGGCCCGCAAAAATCAGGTAGCCATCGTTTGTGAATACCGTATCGCCCTCGTGTACCTTGTGCGATTTGAATTGAGATGTATCATCTTTCTTCATCTTAGGGTCGTAAGCTTTTGTTACGTAAGTGAAAATATCGCGCGACAGGTAGTGCTTAGAATCAGGGTTGGGGCTCATGCTGTTTTCTTCCATACCCTTGGCATTTACAAATGCATCCGGGTAGAGCGTAAACGATTCTTTGAGTTGGTTAGTAACTGTATCGCGGCGTTCGTACTTTACTTTGTAGAAAATACGCGGATCGTTTTCGGCAGTAGAATCGCCGAGGAATGTAGCCGTGTATTCGCCCATTACAACAGGGTTGTTTTTGTAGAGCAATACATTCTCCATGCTTTCGCGTGCATTTTCAGATGCATTCTTTTTACCAAAGTCCATCATGATACCCATGGTATTGATAGACATTACTTCTTTGTTGTAAGAAGAGAATAGTACACCTAATACAAATACACCGAAGCCGAAGTGTGTAGAAGCAGCACCCAGTTTTTTGATTTGCGCCTTCTGTACTTTGATGGCATAATATATCATACCAACAATAGTGTAGTTGCAACCAAACAGCAGGGTAATATAACGGGCATCGCCAATGCGCTCTGTGTATGCCATAACAGCAGACAGCACAACAGCAATACCAGCTGTAAGGCCGAGGCGTTTCAGTACTGTTTTGTTATCGCTTGTTTTAAAGCGCAGGTAAAGTATAGATGCGGTGAGCAGTGTAATGATAATAGCTACCCATACCTGAATATCGTTATAGTGTTTTACCACATCGGCAGGTGGCGCTACGTCTTTGCCTGTTATAGCTTTTGCCAGTGGAGACCATACAGGTATTGACGTTGTAATGCTAATCTGGAATGCACCCAACAACAAGATGAAAGAACCGATAAACATCCAGAACTCGCGGCTATTAATGGCTTCTTCTGTTTTGATACGCGGGAAACCTTTCCAACGATAAATCAATAAGCCTACAGCAATTACCATCAGGATACATAATACTACAAGTAAGTGCCAGTAGAGCGCTTTGCCTTCGTCTGTAAATGCGTGAACTGAAGTATTTCCAAGTACACCTGTACGTGTAAGGAAGGTAGAATACCATACAAACAGGTAGGTAAGCGACATCAGTATCACCGTAATGATGAAAGAGCGTCCTGTGGCTTTGTATATAACCAATGTATGCAGCGCAGCAACCAGCAGTAGCCATGGCACAAGCGATGCGTTTTCTACAGGATCCCATGCCCAGTAGCCACCAAATGTAAGCGACTCATAAGCCCATGCACCACCCATCATAATACCTGTACCCAGTATGCCACCGCAGAAGAGCGACCATACCAATGTAGGTTTTAGCCATTGTTTGTATTCGCCTTTCCAAACAGCAGCAATGGTGTATGCAAATGGTATAAGTGTAGATGCAAAGCCGAGGAACAGAATAGGCGGGTGGATAACCATCCAGTAGTTTTGGAGCAGTATATTCAGGCCTTTACCATCCTTCACAAAATCCATATAGTTGGCTTGTGAGAAGATTGGTGCATCTTGCATTTGCGTGCGCAGTAGTATGAACGGGTCGCTACCGATTTTTATATCCGGGCCGAAGTAGAAGCCAAGCAACATACTTGCCAATGCAACCTGCACCAGCGATATCACCGTCATGACACGGCTTTCCAGCCCTTTGGCGGTGAACATTACAATCAAACCCAACACACAATGCCATATAGACCACAAGAGGAAACTACCTTCCTGCCCTTCCCAAAAACAAGACAGCAGGTATTTAGGCGATAGCGACAAGTCTGAATGTCGCCAAACATAGAAATATTCGAAATAGTGGTTTTGAATAATGTAGAAGAGTGTAAAGAACACACCCGCAGTAGCAGCACTGTGTATTACAAAACTATTGCGCCCCAGCAACAACCAACCGCGGCTGCTTGCAAGGTCTTTGTTTTCGGTAGCTGCAGCACGCCAGTAGGTAAAGGTGCCGAACAGCGCCATTACAAAAGATAGTATTGCAAAAAAATGGCCGAGTTTCCCCGGCGCGAGATGTTCTCCTATGAATTGTACTTGTTCCAAAGTTGATTCGTTGACTTGTTGATTGGTTGATTAGGGCTTAGCTATTAGTATTTAATCACTAACTCGCGTTCCCTACTACTACCTGATCGTTCTGGTATTTGGAAGGGCATTTCATTTGTATTTTATTGCAACGGAAGGCATCTCCATCCATACTGCCGGTCATTACAATCTGTTCAGATTTTTCGATGTCGGTAGGCTTTGCACCGTTGAAAACTACTTTGCTCAGGTTGCCTGCTTTGTCTTTTACATAAAATGTGCAGTGGTTAGGGTCTTTTACAGGGTCGTATTCAAAAGGTTTGGTGTTATCGAGAAAGCCGATAACATGGTATTGCTTGCCCGGCTCTTTAGATGCAGAGGCAAAAGTCTCGTACGTGCTGAAGTCTGCAAACTGTGTAACAATAATAGTAACCGCAGCGGCTACCAAAACCAACAGAATGATGTGCGTCCTTTTCATAAAAACCTACCTGTTTATGCCCTGAAACAGGATGGCGAATGGCCATTTTGCCTCAGGCTATGCAAAGTTACGCCTAAAAGCACTAAAAACTGTTTTATAGATAAAGATTAAGTATTTATAGAAAGCACCTTAATATATGACGAAAGTTATGGTTTGAATGGTGAGAAACCGTAATTTTGCGCCTCAAAATAAAACAAAGACAATGACTGACCTTTCTCAGTTCGACCCCAACTCCGTAGGACTGAAATCAAACAACATCTTCGGGCTTCCTTTCAAGGAAGAAGATGCGCAACTGGTGTTGCTGCCTGTACCTTGGGAAGTAACCGTATCTTATCGTAATGGTACATCGCGTGGACCTGAACATATATTTGATTCTTCGATGCAGGTAGACCTGTACGACCCGGATGTTATGGACGGTTGGAAGAAAGGTTTCTACATGCTACCTGTAGATAAGGTGATAAAGAAGAAGAGCGATTTTCTGCGTCAGTGTGCAGAGCTCATCATCTCTCATCTGGTAGATGGCGGTGTAGTGGCAGACAATGAACAACTGTCTGAAAAACTGGATACAGTAAATGCAGGCAGCCGCCTGATGATAGACTGGGTAGAGGAAATGACGGGCAATCTGCTGAAAGAAGGCAAAAAAGTAGGCCTGATAGGTGGCGATCACAGCACACCGCTTGGCTTTATCAGGGCATTGAGCAAAGTGCACAGTGACTTTGGCATACTGCAGATAGATGCACACGCCGATTTGCGTGAGGCGTACGAAGGCTTCACGTATTCGCACGCATCTATTATGTACAATGTGCTGAAGGAAGTACCACAGATGAGTAAACTGGTACAGGTAGGTATCCGCGATTATTGCGATGAGGAGTTGATGATAATCCGCGAGAACCCTGACCGTGTGGCTACATATTTCGACAAAGACATTAAAGAGCAACAGTACGAAGGTGCTACATGGAAGCAGATATGCCAGAACATCATCAACGAACTGCCTGATAAAGTATACATCAGCTTCGATATAGATGGCTTGGATCCGAAACTGTGCCCTAACACAGGTACGCCTGTGCCGGGTGGTTTTGAGATGGATCATATCTTCTACCTCTTCAAGCAGTTGCACCAGAGCGGTAAAGAAATCATCGGCTTCGACCTGAATGAGGTTTCTTGCGGCGAGCATGCACAGGATGGTATAGACAGTATAGTAGGTGCACGCGTACTATATAAGATGTGCAATTTTATGGTTGCCCGCTAAGTAGTTTGTATATTACAGCCATTGCACAAACTAACTAAATGAAGCAAATGAGCCTGACAACTATATTATTGCTGATGCTGGTAGGGCTACTGGCAGGCATGCTGAGCAGTATGGTAGGCATTGGCGGTGGTGTGGTGATAGTACCTGCACTGGTAATGATATTTGGCATGAGCCAGAAAATGGCACAGGGCACATCGTTGGCACTGATGCTACCGCCGATAGGCATACTGGCGGTGATGAACTATTATAAACAGGGCTATGTAGATTTTAAGATAGCGGCTGTGATATGCATCACCTTTATAGTAGGCAGCTATCTGGGTAGCAAGCTGGTGCTGGGTTTAGACACGGCCATAGTAAAAAAGATATTTGCGGTATTCATGATAATTGTAGCATTGAAATACCTGTTTTTCGATAAATCATAATTTATGTCACGGACGAAGATTAAAGACATTTTACAGCGTGAGCAAGCAGACTATAGTGTAACGGTAAAGGGGTGGGTACGCTCATTCCGTAATAATCAGTTTATAGCATTGAATGATGGTAGCTGCATGAAAAGCCTGCAGGTAGTTGCAGAGCTTGGCAAATTTGACGACGCCATCCTGAGTAAAATAAATGAGAGTGCTTCTTTATCTATAACAGGTAAGATAGTACTATCGCAAGGTAAAGGTCAGAAGTATGACCTGATGGCTGAAACAATTGAAGTACTTGGCGAATGCGATCCTAATGCATACCCGCTGCAGCTGAAAAACAAACCAAGCCTGGAATATCTGCGCGAGAAAGCGCACCTACGTTTTCGTACCAATACATTCGGGGCCGTGTTTCGTGTGCGCCACACATTAGCTTTTGCTATTCATAAGTTCTTTAACGATAAAGGATTCGTGTACATGCATACGCCTATTGTAACGGCGAGCGATGCCGAAGGTGCGGGCGAAATGTTCCGTGTTACTACATTGCCATTTGACGGTGCGCCACGCAACGAAGATGGTACGGTAGATTTCAGAGAAGATTTCTTTGGACGCAGCACCAACCTTACAGTGAGTGGTCAGTTGGAAGCTGAGCTGGGTGCAACTGCGTTTGGTGAAGTATACACATTCGGGCCAACGTTCCGTGCTGAGAATAGTAATACTGCACGCCACTTGGCAGAGTTCTGGATGATAGAACCTGAGGTTGCATTTAACGACCTGAATGATAACATGGACCTTGCGGAAGAGTTTATACAGTACGTTATAAAATACGCATTGGAAAACAATCGCGAAGACCTGGAGTTTTTGCAACAACGCCTGCTGGACGAAGAAAAGCAAAAGCCACAGAACGAGCGCAGCGAAATGGCATTGCTGGAAAAACTGGAGTTTGTACTGAACAATAAATTTGAACGCATTACCTACACAGAGGCGATAGATATCCTGCTGGACTCTCCTGCATACAAGAAGAAGAAATTTCAGTATGATGTGAAGTGGGGTATAGATATGCAGAGTGAGCATGAGCGCTATCTGGTAGAGAAGCATTTTAAGAAACCTGTTATCGTTACCAACTATCCTAAAGACATCAAAGCATTCTACATGCGCCAGAACGAAGATGGCAAAACAGTAGCTGCGATGGATATTCTGGCGCCGGGTATTGGCGAAATAGTAGGTGGATCACAAAGGGAGGAACGCCTTGACAGGCTGGAACAGCGTATGGCAGAGATGCACATACCTGCAGAAGAGCTGTATTGGTATCTGGATACACGCCGCTTTGGTACAGTGCCGCATGCAGGCTTCGGGCTTGGCTTTGAACGTCTGGTGCTATTTGTGACAGGTATGACCAATATCCGTGATGTAATACCTTTCCCACGTACGCCAAAAAATGCAGAGTTTTAGTTGATTGGTTGATTCGTTAATCAGTTGATTTGCAGATATTATTAAGCCACCTTCGGGTGGCTTTCTTTTTATCGTAGCACTACTATTTTATAAACTGATTCGTTGTTGACAGTAACAAAGTGCAACGTGTATTCTCCGCTTGCCAGATACGCTTTGAGGTTGAGCGTTGTATTAATCTGATGATTGATTACCGTAAGCGTTGTGGTGTGTACCAGCCGCCCGAGTGAGTTGAAAATATTGAGTGCAATATTGTCGTTTGCTGCATAGTTGCATTTGATTAAGAAACTACCATCATTAGGGCTGGGGTATATGGTGAATTTATCGGTAGTTTCTTTTGTATACACATCTACACTCAGTGTGTTGCTATTGATGCAACCATTGAGTATAGCCATAATTGTATAAGGCCCTTTATTGTCCAACGCAGCATTGTTGATAATGCCATTAGCAGCAGATAAAGAAAAGCTCGCCGGGCCTTTCCATGTATAGCTTACACCCGATTGACTGTTGTTGAGGCTCAGCACAATATCCTCACCAATTAATACAGGGCTGTTGCTGCTTATTTCAGGTAATAGTGGTTTGGGTTTTATGCTGATATTGGCGGTGTCGTATTGTGTACAATTATTCAGAATGGCAGTGATGGTGTATCTGCCGGCGTTGTTTGTTGCGGTATTGGGTAATGTTGCAGTGGTATTGTTGTTTACATATCCGTTAGGCCCTGTCCATGTGTAGGTAGTACCTGCTGCGGTATTTGATACAGCTAGTTTTAAAGAATCTCCTTCACAAATATTGTTGTTGAAAGTAGCAATCGGTTTTGCAGGTAGCGGGTTTACTATTATCGTAATGCTATCCTTCGATACACAACCATAGTTATTGGCAGTAACAATGTATTTACCCGCGTTTATTTGCGCTACGTTATTAATGGTAGCT
The DNA here is from genome assembly GCA_002389765.1 of Bacteroidetes bacterium UBA4414. Classification (GTDB taxonomy): domain Bacteria; phylum Bacteroidota; class Bacteroidia; order Chitinophagales; family Chitinophagaceae; genus Polluticoccus. The sequence continues at coordinate 198,300 of DGQM01000024.1, forward strand.
GTTTGAGTGCTTGCATTGAAGCTATTTGGCCCCAACCATGTATACATAGTACCAACAGGATAAAAGCCTGTACTGAGATTGAGTGTTGCGGTTTCGCAAACAGGGTTGTTGGCTTGCAGTTTCATACTGTCTGCCAACACGCCTATTACAATATCCCTGCCATTGTCTGCAGACGTAATGGGTTGATTGCTGGCAACGATGCGTATTCGGTATTTATTACCAGGTGTTATGATTGCGGGAATGATACAACTGATAGTGCCCGAAGTATTGGCGGTGATACTGCCAATACTTACAGGCGCATTGAAACTGCCTGTATTGTCTGATAGCTGAACGGTGAAAGTATTGGATGGAGTAAACAGTTGCGGGTAGTTGAGTTTATATGGTACAGTAAATGCTTCTTTGTTGCATAATGTTGTATCTATATTCAGGATTTCTATTTCGTTGATGCGGCGTACTACAATATCGTCTATCAGATAATAAGCACTGTTGTCTATGGTGCCGTTGCCATGATTCGTAGCTACCTGAAAAGCCGACGTAGCATTGCCATAACCACCAATTACAAGATTGTCGTAAGCAGAATCTGCTGTGAAAGTGTCGGTGAGTCTTACCCATAAAGTGGTATCGGTTACAGCGCCGTATTTACGATAGTCTATTTGTGGTAATTGGGGTATAAAAGAAACATTGCCCGATATGGTAGCCGATGGTCCGTTGTCATAAAACCATACGCCCAAATTATTGGAATAGTAACCGCTATTATTGGCAAGCGATACAGACATAGACACCTCATATTTAGCGCCTTTTACCATAGGCGTCATAGCGCCGGCAATATACTCTCTGTAGTAAGTGTTGCCCGCACTATAAGTGATACAACCCATGTAAGCTGTACCTTGTGCAGCAGCCTGATAGCCTGCCCAATTAGCGGGTGTTGCTACGGGTACTGTGGTGCAGTTGAAGTAATCGGAAGTGCCATCGTGATACATACGCCATCCGTTACTGTAGCTTATCTGGGCAAGGTTATTGGGGCAAGACGTATAAGCCTCGAAGCTGCCGTTTGTAACGAGGTTCTGTGCATTGGCAACGCCGCAAAACAGCAAAAACAGGAAGCCAAAGAGCTTGTGCATGTAGATTATCGGGTGGATATTCCTTTAAAGTTAGTTTATAATCACCCTGCTGACGATTAAACAGACATTAAAATATTTAATCAAAATCACTTTTGAATAAATGATAATCTGTTCATTCGGAATGATTAAAACAGGCGGATAATGAATTTTATACTCAATAAAGGAGGCTTTATCCGGGTGAAAACAATCAGGAAATAAGTGTTTGCCAAATTAAACGGCATCACGCAAGAGGCGATTTTAGCCTCAAATCTTTTTTCCTAAACGCGCCCTTGAAATATTAACTTTTTCATTTCTTTAGTTATATTTACGCTAATAAGCAGCCGAAAACTGATATGAATAAGAAGACTTTACCATTATTACTGCTGGCAGTTTTGTTTACAATTGCATATACGTCTTGTAAAAAAGCCGATGAAGTACCTGCTGTGAAAGAGAGTGACTCCTACTTTCCGCTGGAGATTGGTAAATACGTGATATATAACGTAGACAGTACTATCTGGGACGATACGAACTGTGTAAAGATTGTTCGTCGCTATCAGATGATGTATACGGTTGCTGATACATTTACAGATAATAAAGGTCGTGCGTCTAAGCGAATGGAAGTACGCATACGTAAAAAGGTGGAAGATGGCTGGATGCTGCAATCTACAATGTATGTTACCAACACAGGCCAGGAGCTTGAAATTTCTCATTCAGGCCAAACATTCATAAATATGGTGTACCCTGTACAAGAAAATCGCTCTTGGAAAGGTAATGCTTACATAGACACACGCGATGCAGACTATGCATTCTATAATGATTGGACATATCGTTATGTAAACGTTGACCAGGATTTTAACGATGGTCCGGTTACATATACCCATACTGCAACTGTAATGCAGATAGACGAGAAACAAAATGATCCTGAAACACAACCTCGCGATAATGCTGTTCGTACTTTCTCTAAAGAAGTATTCAGCAAGGGTGTAGGTATGGTGTACAGGGAGTATTATCGCTGGACATACGATGCTAACTCTAAGAGCAACACTGATATCAATAACATTGATACAAGATGTTTGAAGGGTACTGGCGTTGTTATGCGTGCGGTAGACCATAACTAATCTGCTGTTTGTAATAACCTATAGCGTATGCGAGGCTGGAGGCGTGTTTTGTTTGGTATAGTGTTTTTGAGTGCTTTTCATGCAAGTGCACAAACACCCCAATACGCTTATCGCATAGGGTTTAAAGACAAGCAAGGCGCACCGGACTTAAGTAATCCACTCAATTTATTGTCTCAACGTTCGCTTAACAGGCGTACTGCACAGGGTATATCTCTGGATAGTACAGACCGCCCTGTTTCGCCCAATTATATTGCTGATATTTTCACAACCATCAGTGGTAAACTACATATTACATCTCGCTGGCTGAATCATATAGTTGTATTGGTAACAGATACCAGTACTATAGCCGCTGTGCGTAGCAAGCCCTATGTTACTAAAGTAGAATACGTAGGTTACTTTTTTAACGGCTTGTATAAAACAAGCGGTAACAATGGCGATACAGGTATTGCAGCTAAGACTACAGGCTCATCTGCGTATTACGGATCGACATACGACCAGACAAAACTGGTAAATGGTGATTACCTGCACGATAGAGGGTATAAAGGGAAAGGCAAGCTGATAGCTGTTATGGATGAGGGCTTTTATGGAGTAGATACCGGTCCGGCTTTTGATAGCCTTATGAAAAGTGGCAGGCTGCTTGATAAACGTAATTTTGTTTTTAATAATAACGACGTTTTTGCGCTTTACAACCATGGTACGGGCTGTCTTTCTACCATTACAGGAAACTTGCCCGGCACCTATGTAGGTACTGCCCCCGAGGCAGATATTGCACTGTATGTAACAGAATATGCAGGTGTGGATATGCCATTTGAAATGGATAACATGTTGGCAGCTACAGAGCGTGCAGATAGCATTGGCGCAGATGTAATATCATCGTCTTTGGGCTATAATACTTTTGTATCTCCGTTTACTTCTTTGGTATATGCAGATATTGATGGTAAAAGCATAATAGCAACCAGAGCTGCAAATATGGCTACTCAAAAGGGTATTTTGTTTGTGACATCGGCAGGTAATGAAGGTGGTGGTGGATGGAACTATGTACTGACACCGGGCGATGCAGACAGTGCAGCAACTGTGGGTAGCAGTACATTGAACAAATCGGCCGTATCTACCAGTGGTAACGGGCCAAATGCAGCAGGAAGAGTAAAACCTGATGTGTGTATGCTGGGTAGTAATGTAAGTACAATGTTTACATCTTCAACGCCCTCATATCAAGGTGGTACTTCTTATGCAACACCACAACTGGCAGGCTGGGCAGCATGTCTGCTACAGGCAACTACTATCAATGCAACACCATATAGAATAAGAACGGCAATAGTAAAAAGCGGGCATCTGTATGCAACCCCAACTGTGCAAATGGGACACGGGGTGCCGGATTTTGGAGTAGCTCACAACTTGCTGAACGTTACAGACACACCCGAAGAGCAATTGACATCTGTCAACTGGATAATGGCAACACCTAATCCTGCAAAAGATATAGTTAACATTAGATTGCTCCTGTTGCAGTCGGGGAATGTTAGTATAAGCCTTATAGATGCAAGTGGCAAGTTGGTAAGTAAAAACCAATACAGCTTTAATGCAGGTAAGCAGAACATTCAATTGGTTATGCCATCATCTGCCGGTATATATTTACTAAAGGTGAATGCAAACGATAAACAAAAAACTATTCGCTTGCTGAAGCAGTAGCCCTGCGTTGCAATACCGCTATAAACATGCAGTCTGCGGCAATATCACTCCCGTTAATAAGGTGCATTTCTTTTAGTTCCAAACTGTGTTTGTATTTCAGCAAATATGCAACCACATCTTCATTCTCTTCTTTGAATACGGAACAGGTAATGTAGTATAGTGTGCCATGCGCATCCAAATGCGATACTGCGTTCATGGCAATATCTTTCTGTAGTTTACTTATCTCTTTCAGCTTTTCGGGGTTGAAGAAATATAGTTGTTCGGGTGTGCGTGCCCATGTGCCGCTACCGGTACAGGGAACATCGCAGATAATGGCATTGAATTTTTTGGTGCCCATTTTATCGGCTACGTCTTTTTTAGAAGACATATCAAGCTGAACCTGTTTGGGCAGTGGCAGGTTGTATAGTTTGAAACGTTGTGCCAGGTTGTGCAGTATAGTATTGCGTGTATCAGAAACAGTCAACTTTATTTCGGGATATTTATCGCAAAGTAATAGCGACTTGCCACCTGCGCCGCTACAGCAATCCCACCAGTTGTTTTTGGGTTGCAACTGAAAGTAATTGCCTGTTTTTTGCGAAGAAGCGTCTTGTACTGCATAGTCTGCCTCGGGCAATAGCTTATCTATAGCGCTGCCATTTGGTAATGATATACAGTTACTCTCAAGTTGCTGATAAGGGATTTCGTTTTGAGAGAGTATATGAAGAATAGCTTCTTTATTGCGGCGAATACGTATAAACATGCGTGGCTGAGATAGCATTGTCTGTAGCCATTGATATTTATCTATGCCTTTTGAGAAACTATTGGTATGCGGCCACATATTCTGAAAATGGAATACAGCGTTTCCTGTCAGGAAATGTTTGTATTCAGCATCAGCCTTTGTTTTTGGTGGTATTTTATAGAAGGCGTTCAGTGTGTTCAGCTTCTGTTGGCGTGTTTGTGTATCGTTCAGCTTCAGTGCTTCCGGCAGTACGAGATTAGCAATTTTGTGATTGGAGGCACATAAAAACAAGGTGGCATGTATGCGGTCTTCGAAAGACAATGAGTTATCTATACTCCTTTCTGCACGATACCAGCAATATGTCATTTCATTCAGCAGCTTTCTATCTCTGCTGCCAAGCTTTGGGTACTGCTTGTAGTAGTTTTTAAGAAAGTGTGTAAGCGGCAGGCTGCCATCGTAGCTGCTGAGTATGGTTGCAATATGTTGGTATATGTAGCGCAAATCGGGGTTAAAAATAATAAGAAAACCGTCAGTTTGCGACTGACGGTTTGCAGGAGTATTGAAACCAGGTAATATTATTCTATCACAAGCTTTTGCGTAGCTATGCGAACATCTTGATTATAAAGACTTAGTATGTAGTTTCCGGCAGCCAGTTGGGTGCTGAGTGCTATCGTATTGGCAACTGGTGTGGCTTTTGTGAATACATTGCGGCCCTGCATATCTGTAATAATTATGTTATTGAAACGAGCATCCCCAGCATTAATGTTGATAAGACCGTTTGAAGGATTGGGAGATACGATGATGTTGTTGGCTTTGGTTATAGCTGTAACGGCTGTTGGGTCGTATGTCTGAAAATAAAAATAGTTTTCTACCATTGGTACAAGTTCGTAGTCGCCTGCCCCCTGATATCTGTATACTTTAATGGCTGTTAACAGGCCACCTGGGCTGTCGTAGTATCTTATTTTTCTGTGCAATGTATCTAACATTTGCCCTTGTTGGAATATCAAAGTATCAGTGAGTTTGTTGCTACTGAATATGATATCTTTTTTTTCTGTGGGTAGCCATATTGATAAGTTATTATCCCATGAATAGGTGATGTGTGAATTGAAAAACGTATCTGTTCCGCGATAGCCAAAGCTATCGAGCTGGGTATTGATAAAAGAACTAAGAACAAAGTACAGATTTAATCGACTCACCAACCGATTCCTTGAATCGAATGACTGCCTGATGATAGATGTATGTTCCCAGATACCACTGTTGTACATGTACATATCGCAAACTGTATCGTTGCCTTTAGCATCATACTTATATACTTTTTTGCTGACTGGCGAAGAGTTTTGTACATCATAGTTGCTATCTACGGATAGCTTGCCAATACTATTGTAGGAAAGAGAACGGATATATGCGCTTGCGGGTGTACCGCTTCCAATTGTGTCTCTGCTGTTTAGTACGGTTGTTTTTCCTGCAGTATTATATGTTATGTCAGTATNNCAGTATGCTTTCTGTAATTTTGTATGTCTTTATACAAAACTTTTTGAGCAAGATTGCTGCTGTTGTATTGGTACGCCTTGCCTGAAAATCTGATAAGTCCCATTCCCGGAAAAACCTCATAATGCACCGTAGAGTCGCAAAAGATATTTTGTCCATCAATACTACTATTCAAAAACAGATCGTAGTAACTGTTTTCATCACTATGAACAGAACCACGACTTACTGTGCTGTAGTAGTGACGGTTGCTGTCTACCAGTACTGTATTAGAATAATTAGCAGATGCAATTATGCGCTTTATTAATGCCGTTGTTTTTTGTGCAGGTTGTGCATATGATGACGCATATAAAGATAACAGTGCTATTGATAAATATGATTTCATAAAATATCGATTTATACGAATGTATGTACCATACTGATTTGAAAAATTGACGTTTGTCAAATAACGATGAGTGGTTATTATAATGAGTTGTGTTATTAGTCAGTAGTTAATTTCCGCAGGTGAAATTGTAAAAAGCCACTGTTCAAGTGGCTTTTTACTAGTGTATGATTATTTGTTTGGAGTTGATTTTAGTCTGTTGGTTGTATAGCGTTAGCGTGTATGTGCCTGTAGCCAACGGCGTATTAACTATAGTGTTATTGGTTTCGGGTATTGCGTTGCTATAAACAATGCGGCCTTGCATGTCTGTAATAACAATGCTGTTAAAACTTGTTGCTCCGGCATTTATGTTTATTATCCCTTTAGATGGGTTGGGGGAAATAGTGATATTGGTATCACTATTAATACTGTTAACAGATGTCAGTCCATATGTTTCGAAATAGAAGTAGTTTTCGGTGAATGGTAAAGTAGCATATCTGTTTGTTCCAAGATGCTTGTAGAATTTGATAGCTGTAATAAGTTTATAAGCCGTATCGTAGTAGGTGATTTTTCTGTGTAGTGTATCTAATGTCGGGCCATATTGATAGATAAGTGTATCAGTAAGTTTATTGCTGCTGAAAAATATAGTTTTTTGTTCTCCCTTTTTCCATTTTGAGGAATCACTTATCCAATCATAAACACTGTGCGTGTTGAAAAAAGTATCAGCACCACGATATGTAAAACTATCTAATCGTGTATTGGTGAAGACACCGTTTATGCTGTATAGCCTTAGCTTACAGATAAGCCTGTTGCGGCTATCAAATATTTTTCTGTCAATAGATGCATGCTCCCAAAGTGTGCCGTCGAAGTAATAAGTATTACACAATGTATCATTGCCTTTGGTATCATAGCTATAAAGCTTTTTTGCGTGCGGTGTAGCGTATAGTATGTAATAATTGCTGTCTTGTATCAACTGTCCTGCAGTGTTGTAGGCAAGTGCGCGATTATATGCACCTGAAAGCGTGCCGTTCACATCCGTGTCTGCCATATTGAACAAAGTAGGCTTGCCAAGTGTATTGTATGTAATATTACAGTGCTTCTTTTGATTGCCTAAATAGGTTATTAAAAATTCTTTTGTTTGGTTTAGGGAGTTGTATTTGTAAGTTCTATTCACGAATCGGATTATCCCACGCCCGGGTACTAAGGAGTAATTTACGGTAGAGTCGCAGAAAATACTTTGTGGTTCTATGTCACTATCAAGGTATAAGTCGTAATAGCTTTTTTCTGTAGTATGTACAGAGCCACGTGTTAAGGTATTGTAGTAGTGAATATAACTATCAACCAGTCTGGTTTCTGAATATACCGATGATGCGATAATACGTTTTTTAGCAGCAGTTGTTTTTTGTGCCGATTGCGCATTTGCCACCATAGATATGAATAGCAATGAGATTGAGAATAACAGTTTCATAGAATATCAATTTATACGAATGTATGTGTCACATTGATTGAGAAAATTGACGTTTGTCAAATAACAGAGCATGGTTGTAATAATGTAATCTGCTATTAGGTTGTAGTTAAATAGAGGAAGTAATAGTGCATAAAAAAGCCACCGTTCAGGTGGCTTTTTGTACTTACTGTATGACTATTTGTGTTGCATTGATTTTTGTTTGCTGCTTATCGTATAGGGTTAGTATATAAGAGCCGACAGACAATTGTGTATTGATAGTTGTATTGTTTGTTTCAGGAATAGTTTGATTATATACTACGCGTCCCTGCATGTCTGTAATGGTGATATGCTTGAATGCAGCAGCGTTTGTATTTACAGTTATGATGCCTTTTGATGGATTAGGTGTAACAATAACGCTGTGAGAGATAACAGCTTTGTTTACTGATAGCGAAGGGTCGTAATCTTCGTAGTATATTTTCAACTCATCACTATTGGTGGTGCTGTAAGTACCGGTTGCCGTGTTGTACTGATAAGATTTGCTATAGAGCAACAGTCCATCCGTATTGTAGGTATTTACGTTCATCTCAATAGTATCCCACTTTGTGCTGTATTGGTATTTGTAGGTAGTGTCTATAAGGTCTTTGCTGTTGTAATGATATATGTTGTAGTAGTCGTTTTTCCATGCAGCGCTAAGTGTATCCCAAGTATAGTGATATTGGCTGATTGGCAATGTGTATGTACCCGTGTAGTTGAAGCTGTCTTTGATATTGTACACTTTAGCCGCATTGCTTGTGCCATTGTCTGTACGGGAAATTGTTTTACGGTCTTGCGCATCGTATGTATAAAACGAGGTGTTGTCTAAAGCCCATCCTGTGAATATAAAAATGTAGCTCTCGGCTTTTGTCAGGTTATTTTTAAGATTGTAACTATACCTGATTACAGAAACGGGGAAGCCATTTTTCTGGCTGTATTGGCTGTCTGTAGTTATTTTACCTGCAGTGTTGTAAAAGTAGTAGTGAAAATCATTCGCCATTTCAGTACCACTCATAGTATCTGTATAGGTTTGGCCAACTAATTGTTTGGATGTGTTGTAATATCTTTCTGATCGGCTGGAAGTACCAAATGAACCTCGTTTGAGTACCATGTCATTGAGTGTGCCGTCAGTATTGTAGGTGTATATTTTGGTTTCATTTTTCAGCATACTCGCAGAGCCTGCAATCCAGTTGATAGAAGAATCGCTTTTGATTTGCTGGTTGCTGGTAGCAAAACAGCTATAGTTGTCGAAATAACTTTCTTTATAAGTGTTGGCCGAACCACGGCCTAGGCTGTAATAGTAGTGGTTGCTATCTGTAATGCTACCACCTACTGCATACGATGTAGCTATCACCCGTTTCTTTAGCGTTGGTTGTGCTGCAGCGGCAAGGCAAAGCAATAAAAGAGGTATAGATAAAAAAGATTTCATAGAAAATAATTTTGCGCTAATGTAGGATTATGCGTTGCGCAAAAAATTGACATAAGTCAAATTGAAATTGCTATGACTGATATGTGACGTTGTTGTTACAATAGATATAAAAACAACAAAGCCGCTCATCGAGCGGCTTTGTTTATGAAAAAGTGTTCTGTTGTCAATTATACACCCAGCAGTGCCTTAACAGGGTCTTGTCCTATCAGCATCAGTTCAGGATTCTCCAGCAGTTCTTTTACACGAACGAGGAAACTAACAGACTCGCGACCATCGATGATGCGGTGATCGTAGCTGAGGGCTACATACATCATAGGGCGTGCTTCTATCTTGCCATTAACTACCATAGGGCGTTCCTGTATTTTGTGCATACCCAGTATAGCAGACTGCGGAATGTTGATGATTGGTGTTGACATCAGTGAGCCGAATACACCACCGTTTGTGATGGTGAATGTACCGCCTGTCATTTCATCTATACCCAGTTTATTGTCGCGTGCTTTACCTGCCAGTTCCATTACCTTCGCTTCTATCTCTGCCATGCTGAGACTTTCTGCATTGCGGATAACAGGTACTACCAGTCCTTTTGGTGCAGATACGGCAATAGATATATCGCAATAGTCGTGGTAAACGATTTCTTCACCATCGATGTAGGCATTTACCGCAGGCCATTCAGCCAATGCGTATGTACAAGCTTTTGTAAAGAAAGACATGAAGCCAAGGTTCACACCGTGCGACTCTTTGAACTTGTCTTTGAATTGTTTGCGTATCTCCATGATGCGTGTCATATCCACCTCGTTGAAAGTGGTAAGCATCGCAGTTGTATTCTTAGCTTCTACCAGACGACGAGAAACCGTTTTGCGCAGGTTGCTCATTTTTTCGCGTCTGTCGTTGCGGGTGAAGGCACCAGCACCTTTTTTGCCCGGGTTTGCCAGCGCATCCAGTACATCTTGCTTCAGGATACGGCCCATAGAACCGCTGCCTTTTACTTCTGTAGGTTTCACTTGCTTATCGGCCATGATAGCGCTTGCCACAGGTGTAGCTTTTACATCTGCGGGCAATGCTGCTTTAGGAGCTTCTGCCTTCGGCGCTTCTGCTTTAGCAGCAGGTTTTGCCTCTGCCGCGGGGGCAGGTGCAGCAGCACCTTCAGGGCGTGCAGCCTTATCGTCTATTTTACAAGCCAGTTCGCCAATAGCCAGCGTAGCACCTTCTGCAGCAACAATGTGCAAAATACCTGCCTGCTCGGCATTCAGTTCGAAAGTAGCTTTTTCAGACTCCAGTTCGCAAAGCAACTCATCGCGTTCTACCCACGCGCCTTCCGGTTTCAGCCATTTAACAAGGGTTACCTCACTAATAGATTCCCCAACTGTAGGCACTTTTATTTCAATCATGGAAAAAAATCTCGTTGTACGGAGCGCTAAATTATGAAAAATGCGGGGTATTTAAGAATGCGACTATGGTATATTATGCTGATTTGATATAGTTTGCCCTATATATAGTGTAAATCTGCTATGGATAATATCAAGCAGGATTATTCGTTACATTTAGAAAGCTAAAACACAGGCATATGGAATGGTACACACCCGAATTGGAGAAAGTGCTGCTATCGGCACTGCTGGGGGCAGTTATAGGACTGGAAAGGGAGTGGAGTGGTAAGTCTGCCGGCTTCAGGACGGTGATATTGGTAAATATCGGTGCAACGCTATTCACCATCGTATCGAACGCGATGGCAGAACCGGGGACGAGTAGTGGAGACCGGATAGCATCCAACATAGTAACAGGTATCGGTTTTTTGGGCGCAGGGCTGATATTTAAGAGCGATACGAATGTACGTGGATTGACCACTGCAGCTACCGTATGGTCGTCTGCAGCCATTGGTATGGCAGTGGGTGTAGGTGCGTATGAAATAGCCATCATGAGTACGATATTGGTATGGTCGGTATTGGTAGTATTCTACAGATTGCAACGCGTGTTTGACGATATGATGATAACACGCCAATACAGGATAACACATGAAGGTGCGGATGGCATAGAGTTGGATTATGACCAGTATTTTAATGTGCCTGAAAGAAGGGTGCTGGAAAGCAAACTGGTGAAAACAAAAGACGGATTGGTATATTTGTGGACGGTACGTGCGCCACGTAAAAAACATGATGAGGCTTTAAAGTTATTGATACACGATCCGAAGGTGACGAGTCTGGAGTACTAGTCAGTTGATTTGTTGACTGGTTGATTAGTTGGAGGAGAGTAATTACGAAGTGAGTGAAATGCCCAGTCGGCAAAGCAGTATGCCTACAATAACGGATGCGGCAATGTAAAGCAATGCAGTAACGCTCAACTGTCCTTTCAGCAGGGTTACATTTTCAAGTGCAAATGCAGAGAAGGTAGTGAAGCCACCACAGAAGCCTGTGGCGAGTATCAACCATAAGTCTGACTGCTGACTATTGTTTTTCTGTACATAGCCAAACAATAAACCTATCAGAAAACAGCCAACGATATTGATGAAGAATGTAGCCAGCGGAAACGACAGCACATAGCGTGTGCTGATGACACGCGAAATAAAATACCTTGCCATACTACCAACGGCACCACCAATACCTACTAATAATAAATTGCGTAACATCTCTCCAAAAATAAAAAAGCAAAAAGTAATACACTTACTTTTTGCTTTTTAGTTTTTATAAGAATGCGTTTATTAATCTACCCAGTCGCAGATAAACAGATTGGTTTCGTGTGTGCCGCCGTTGTTTCTGTTTGATGAGAAGATGAGTTTTTTACCATCCGGAGAGAACATCGGAAATGCATCGAAACCACCATCGTGCGATATTTTTTCAAGCCCTGTACCATCAAAGTTGATGAGGTACATATTGAAAGGAAACCCGCGTGCATATTCGTGATTAGATGCGAAGATGATACGCTTGCCATCTGCAGTAAAGTTAGGTGCCCAGTTGGCTTTGCCCAGCTTTGTAACCTGTTGTACATTGCTGCCATCAGCATCGGCAATAAACACTTCCATATTTGTAGGTGCTACCATGCCTTGTGCCAGCAGGTCTTTGTATTCTTTTACTTCTTCTTCAGTTTTAGGACGAGATGCACGCCATACGATTTTCTTGCCATCGGGTGAAAACCAAGCACCGCCATCGTAACCGAGGTCTTTCGTTATTTGCTTCACGTTCTTGCCATCCATATCCATTACATACAAATCAAGGTCGCCATTGCGTGTAGATGTGAAGATAATTTTATCGCCCTTTGGAGATACGGTTGCTTCGGCATCGTAGCCAGGTTCTTTGGTAAGTTGCTTAGTTATTTTGCCATTCAGGTCGGCAACAAAAATATCGTAGCTCTCGTAGATAGGCCATACGTATTTCTTCAGTACCTGACGGTCGGGAACAGGAGGGCAAGTATCTGCACCAAGATGTGTAGATGCGTATACTACAGATTTGCCACCCGGCATCAGGTAGGCGCAGGTAGTGCGTCCTTTGCCGGTGCTTACCATTTTGTAGCTGAATTTCTCGTCAGCAGACTTTGGCACTTTGGCATAGAATATCTGGTCGCAGTTCAGCCCCTCTTTGGGGTTGGTGCGTTGGAAGATGATTGCTTTACCGTCGAGGCCAAAATAAGCCTCGGCATTGTCTCCACCAAATGTTAGCTGGCGTACGTTTTTAAAGTGTTTTTCATCATCGTATTGCAGTTTGCCTTCGTACTTGGCATTGGCTGTATGAGCGCCATGTTGTGCATTGGCAGTATTTACCAATGCAGATGCCAGTATCAAAGCCGGCATGAAACGGGAAATCATCATCTTCTTAGCAATTTGCGCGCAAAGTTAGTAGCAGCGTGGTGTATATACTTATAAAAGAGGGAATTGGTTTGTCATAGTATTGTAATTGTATGGCAAATAAAAAGGCGGGTAGTATACCCGCCTTGATAATAATCTTAGTGAAGTTCAATTAGAAACCTTGTTTAGCAACGCCGTCTTTGATGGCTTGCAATGCTTTAGCTTCGTTCATGATGGCAGCCATTTTATTGCCTTTACCATCGTGGCCGCTTGCCATGTAGCCACCACGTGCCGTTTTAGTGATTACTGCATCGTGCATTGGCACATTCTTTTCTTTTGTCTTCAGGCAGTATGCCTTTATCATTTTAGAGGTATCCATAATTCCAGATGTTGTTTTAGTGCGTTAATAATGCCTGAAAGTACTATTTAATAAAGCCTTTAAAAACATCCACCAATGCTTTGGCAGCGATTGGTGGATATATTATTAATATTTGTGGATAAAACTGTGTTTAGAGGGCTAAAAACGCACCAAAATGTCTTTTTCTACGTCGGCAAGCATACCTGCAGACCTTATTTTGCTATTTATGTACTGTAAAGCATAAGGCTGATTGAGGCAGTTGGTAGCATGCGGGAAGGCTGCCAAAGCATCAGTAAGCTCCTTATGTGCTTTTATCATTTTAAGTCTGCGCTTAACTTTATTCATGATTGAATTTCCCTTGATGCTGTTTGCGATAATCTGCGGATGCATAGAAAGGAAAATAGTAGGTTTATGTTGTATGATACGAGGTACCAGTTGTTTCACAAGTTCGTATTCGTACCCTTCTATATCTATTTTCAGAAACAACTTTTCAACCTTGTGATTTTCGTTGATAAATTTTGCCAGGTCTATCAGTTTTACTTCCCAACTGCTTTTAAAGTCGTTTATCATAATGCTGCTGCCTGCATTACCACCGCTGGCAGTGCTTTTAATGTGTACTACGCCTTCCTGTGTGCCTGCTGCCTGATTGTAGATGTGCAGGTTTTTTATCTGCGGATTGCAGGATACATTCTGCTGTAGATATTTAAATACTACAGGGTCGGGTTCGAAGGCAAATGCTTCTGCTGCAAGCTGTGCGCTATACAAAGAAGTGCCACCGGCGTATGCGCCCAAATCTATAAATGTAGTTTTGGCATCTACATACCTATTAAACATTTCAAATGTTTCCGGTTCGTATTTGCCGCTCTGGATATCTTCCCAATGCTCGCGAAAGTATTCAGGAGATTCTTCTGATTTGGCAGCATGTATGGTGATGCCGTGTAGCTGTATTGTAATATCTGTCATGTAAATAGCTGATAAAGAAAGCAGTGTAAAAGTATAATTGTTATTTCAGTGATGCTAATGTTACTGTTTCGTCCATTTTTATCCTGCCATTATCATTGATGAGTGTACAGGCTTCGGTACGTGCATCGTGCTCAAAGAAGAGAATCCAGTTATTTTCTGCAGCCTCTTTCAGTATGGTACGTTTTTCGTTCAGCGTATCCAGTGGGCGCATATCATATGCCATTACCCATGGCATAGAGATATGTGCAGTACTAGGTATTAGGTCGGCACAGAAGAATATCGTCTGTCCGTTATAGTCTATTTGCGGCAGCATCATATTGTCTGTATGGCCCTGCACATAACGGATGCGTATGCCGGGCAGCCATTCTTCGCCATCTGCAACTTCTACCCATTGCAGCTTGCTGCTTTCTTGTATCGGTAAGATGTTCTCTTTCAGGAAAGATGCTTTTTCGCGCTCGTTTGGTTCTGTGGCGCTGTTCCAGTGTGCTTTGTTGCTCCAGTAAGTAGCATTGGGGAAAGCTGGCACCAGTTTATCGTCATCGCGCACTATTGAACCTCCGCAGTGGTCGAAGTGCAGGTGTGTAAGAAATACGTCTGTGATATCAGCATGTGTAAAACCATGCTTTGCCAATGAGCTTGCAACACTGTCTTCGCCATGCGGAAAGTAATGACCGAAAAATTTAGCATCCTGCTTATCGCCCATACCGTTGTCAACCAGTATCTTTCTATCACCTGTATCTATCAGCAAGCAACGCATTGCCCAGCTGCACATGTTATTATCATCTGCAGGATTTACTTTTTGCCACATGCTTTTTGGCACAACACCATGCATGGCACCACCATCCAGTTTAAAATATCCTGCGTTTATGCTGTATAGTTTCATCGTTGTATCTTTTAAATAACGGTTGATTGTAAGTGTTGTTTTTTAGCCGTGCGCAATGCTACGAAAAGTATAATAGCGCCAAGTGTAAAGAACGTAATGAGCGCTAATATAGAATTGCGCATACTGCCCGTAGCCTCTTCTATAAAACCGAAAGAGAACATGCCCGCCACGATGGCCAACTTTTCGGTAACATCGAAAAAGCTGAAGAAAGATGTTGTGTCTTTAGTTTCCGGCATCAGCTTGCTGTAGGTAGAACGGCTAAGCGATTGTATGCCACCCATTACCAAACCTACCACTGTTGCTATGATGTAGAACTGTGTAGCCGTAGTAGTGTAGTACGCTGCAATGCATACGCCAATCCATATCAGTACTACTATCAGCAATACTTTCAGGTTGCCTATTTTTTCTGATAATTTAGACATCAGGAATGCACCTGCAATGGCAACCAGTTGTATGATGAGGATCGTGCCTATCAGTTGTCCCGTTTCCAGCTTCAACTCTTTGCTACCAAATATTGTTGCTGCCAGCATCACTGTTTGTACGCCCATGCTATACATGAAGAATGCACCGAGATATGTTTTAAGTACAGGTAGTTTTTTTACCTGCTGCCATACTTTCTTTAATTCGTGAAAACCGTTGGTAAGTATGCTTACCTCTGCGTGTTGTTCCATAGGTGTACCATCGGGTAGTTTGCGCATAGAAAGTATGCCGAATACCAACCACCATATACCAACCAGCAGGAATGAAAGGCGAGGCGCAAATGTATCATCTTTGATACCGAAAGTTTCGGGGCTCAAGACAAATACAAAACAAACTAATTGTAGTAACACACTGCCGATATAACCGTATGCAAAACCCATAGCACTAACACGGTCGCGTTCTTTTTCTACAGCTATCTCGGGCAGGAAGGCGTTGTAGAATACAATACTACCACAGTAGCCCAATGCTGCAATGGCAAAGAGTATAATGCCCAGCTCTACCGTGCTGCCTTTGAAGAAGTATAAACCACAACATGCTGCAGAGCCGAGGTAACAGAACAATTGCATGAAGCGTTTCTTATTGCCACGATAGTCGGCGATGGAAGATAGTATGGGCGATATAATAGCTATTATAAGATAGGCGGCAGCCAATGCATAATCGAACAATGCTGTGTTAGAAAATGTAGCGCCAAAGAAATTGACCTTGTCATTTACCACAATGCCGTCTTGTTTTACAGATGTAACGGCAACGTAGTAAGCGGGGAATATGGTAGAGGTAATAACCAGATTGTAGGCAGAGTTGGCCCAGTCGTACATAGCCCATGCACGCTGCACCTTTTTAGTGCTTTGGTTCATAGCAACAAAATAAGGTAATTAGTTGGTTTGTTGATTAGTTGATGAGTTAATATGTTGATTAGTTGATTTGTCTCAAGGTAAGCGTGTATAAGGGACAAATCAACTAATCAACCAATCAACAAAACAGGCTATTTCTTAGCCATCAGGTTTTCGTAGTCCTTTATGCTGTGTTGCAGTATTTTCTTGGCCAGTCGGGCACCCTGAAACTCCTCGATTTTTACCACTTTGTTTTCCAATTTTTTGTACTCTTCAAAGAAGTGGCGCAGCTCTTCGATAAAGTAGCTTGGCAATTCGCTGATATCATTCATGTGGGCAACACTCATATCGTTTGCACAAACGGCAATCAGTTTATCATCCGCCTCGCCTTGATCCAGCATGCGCATTACACCAATGATTTTAGCCTCTACCAGGCACAACGGCTGCATTTCTATCTGCGAAAGCACCAATATATCCAACGGATCCTTGTCATCGCAATAGGTACGCGGTATAAAGCCGTAGTTGGCAGGGTAGTATACAGAGGAATAAAGCACGCGGTCCAGCTTCAAGAGGCCGGTTTCTTTATCCAACTCATATTTTGCCCTTGAATTTTTAGGGATTTCGATAATTGCATTTACGGTCTCGGGCACATTTTCACCGTAACTAACTGAATGCCATGGGTTGAAATTCATCTTAATGTCATTTTTTCTTTTGAAACCAACTGCTTCCATACTCCATTTTGTGGTGGTAATACCTGAAAAACAACACGTATGGCGGTATAGCAGCTTTTATTGAACGGCGCAAAGGTAAATGTTAAAATCGTGACAGAGTGTTGGCTATTGCCTCAAAAAAATAATATCTTGCCTCTCCCTTGCGTTTGTAGTGAGTGTGAAATCTTCTGAAAGCGTTGCTTGTCATGGGTTTGTAAGGTGTATTAACTTTATGAGAAAAAATGAAGCCCCAAGTTGTTTTTTTGAAGTGTACCTATATCTTTGCAGGCACACAAGGGATGTATTAAAATAATTAATCAACCAAAGTAAAAACTAATAAAAATCAGAATTATGGCAGACGTAAAAACAGCCGCTAAGCCGTCATCTCAAGCAGGCAAACCAAAGAACGCAAACAATTTCATGCTTAACCTCATCATCGTGGTTGCGTGTATCGCTATAGGCCAAATTGTTTATCACGTAGTATTTGGTAGTGCTTCAAACTTCTTGGATGCCGAGAAACACAAGCCTAAAAACTTTATGGGTAACATGTACCTGGGTGGTATGATTGTACCATTCCTGATCGCTACATTCCTTACTATGCTTAGCTTCGTAGTTGAGCGTTTCATGACAATCTTTAAAGCAAACGGTAAAATGAATGCAGGTGAATTTGTGCGTAAAGTACAGTACCACCTGGCTAATAAAAATGTTGATGCTGCACTGGCTGAGTGTGATAAACAAGCAGGTAGCGTAGGTAACGTTATGCGTGCAGGCCTGGTTAAGTATCGCGAAATGACAACTAACCACGAACTGGATACAGATCAGAAAGTTATCAGCATCCAAAAAGAAATCGAAGAAGCAACTGCACTGGAACTGCCAATGCTGGAAAAGAATCTGGTATTCTTGTCTACTATCGCATCAGTAGCAACCCTGTTGGGTCTGTTGGGTACGGTATTGGGTATGATTAAATCATTCCAGGCGATGGGTACTTCAGGTGCTCCTGACGCATCTGCATTGGCTGCGGGTATCTCTGAAGCCCTGTATAACACTGCACTGGGTATCGGTACATCATTCTTCGCTATCATCGGTTACAACTTCTTTACAACGATCATCGATGGTATTACTTTCGGTATCGACGAGAGCGGTTTCACGCTGACACAAAGCTTCGCTGCTAACTACAAGTAATAGTTGCTGCCGTTTGGTACATAATTAGTTTTATGGAAAAACGACATTATCGGATCTTATTACTATTAACAGTTGAAGAAAAAAAATAAGCGATGCCAAAATTAAAAATGCCAAGGAAAAGCACCCACGTGGATATGACCGCCATGTGTGACGTAGCCTTCCTGCTTCTTACCTTCTTCATGCTGGCCACCAAGTTCAAACCTGATGAGCCGGTAACGGTAACGACGCCTAACTCTATATCAGAAATCCCTTTGCCGGATGCAGATATCATGATGATAACTGTTGATGAAAAAGGCAGAATGTTTTTCTCTGTTGACAATGTAAATGTGAGAAAAGCGCTGATTGATAATATGGATGAGTATAAGAAACTCGGACTGTCTGAAGAGGAGAAGATAAAATTTGCAAAAGGTTCATCTATAGGTGTACCGCTGAGCCAATTGAAATCTTATCTGGCTGCAGATCCTGCACAACAGAAAGAATTTGATAAAACAGCTACGGGTATTCCTACTGATACGGTGGTAACATCTGATGCAAACGAACTGGCTGCATGGATACGCTTGGCTAGGAACAATAATCCTAAGCTGCGTATTACAATCAAAGCAGATGGTGATGCATCTTACCCTGAGATCAAAAAAATAATAACTACGTTGGAAGGTTGGAAGATTTTCAAATTCAATCTGATAACGGGTCTGAAAGCTGTACCTCCGGGTACTGCAGCGTACGATATCCAAATGGGTAAACCGGCACAGCAATAGTTTTCGGTAGAAAAATAAATTAGTTAACCACTATAAAAAAGTTTTTCCATGGCTGAAATGGATACCTCCAGTAGCGGAGGTCATAAGAAAGGGCCCGGGGTCAAGAAAGGAAAGAAACTTTCTACGCGCATAGACCTTACTCCCATGGTGGACTTAGGCTTTCTGTTGATTACATTCTTTATGTATACAACTACCATGTCGAAGCCTAAGACTATGGAGATAAACATGCCGTATAAGGATGAGAATATCAAGGAAGACGAACAAACCAAGATTAAAGCTAGTACGGTTGTATCGGTACTGTTAAGTAAAGATCATCGTATATACTATTATGAAGGTATTGGCGACGACCCTACAAAGCCACCGCAACTAAACGTTACCTACTTCAAACCGAAGGATGGTATTCGTGATGTACTCATCAACAAGAAAAAAGCAGTAGAAGAGCTGAAAGCTTCAGGAGCACTTGGGGCTAAAGATCAGGTAACTGTTATCATTAAGCCGGATGTGACCAGCACTTATGAAGATTTGGTAAACATGCTTGATGAAATGAGTATTAACGATATAAGGGTATATGCCATTGTTGACATAACACCTGTTGACAAGGAATTTATCCAGATGACAGAGCAGGCAAACGGGGTGCAGTAATGCGGCCGATTATGGAAAAAGATCTTCTTTGCATCTAACAATTAAAAGGAATTTTTAAAATGGATATCAATAAAATACTCAACAGCGACTACCTCGACATTCTGTTCGAGGGCCGTAACAAAGCTTACGGTGGCTACGAGTTGCGTAAAAACTATCCTAAGCGTGTGGCAAGAGCTATGATGGTTTTAGGCGGCATAGCAGTTGTTACCGTAGGTTATGGTTTTATATCGAAGCTGAAGCCAAAAGAAAAGGCGAAGGTTGCTATCATAAAAGAGGTGACATTGGCAGAACCACCGCCAATAGACCCTAAGAAGCCACCACCACCACCACCGCCGCCACCACCACCACCAGTGAAGCCGACGGTAAAATTCACGCCTCCTGTTATCAAGAAGGATGAAGAGGTGAAGGAAGATGAAAAACCACCTGAACAACAGGAAATCACAAACGTAGGTGTGAAAACACAAGAAGGTGATGCTAACGCAATTGAAGCACCTATTGATGCACCGGGTACCGGTGTGGTTGAAGCTCCGCCTAGCGAAATTTTCCGCTATGTAGAACAGATGCCTGAACCTCCGTTTGATATTCCTTCTTTCCTGCAAAAAAACCTGAGGTATCCTGAAGGTGCTAAGGAAAACAACATAGAAGGTACAGTAACTGTACAGTTTGTTGTTGCTGAAGATGGTAGCGTAACAGATGCTAAAGTAGTAGGTAAAAAAATAGGTGCAGGTTGCGATGAAGAAGCGGTACGTGTAGTATCAAGCTTCCCTAAATGGAAACCTGGTAAACAAAACGGCCGTCCGGTGCGTGTTTACTATACACAGCGTATTACATTCAGGCTCGAGTAGTAGCTTGATAACAATAGCACTAAATGGGTTGTCTTATAAAAGACAGCCCATTTGCTTTTACAGATATTATAAAACATTTAAGAAAGCCGGTAGATGCAAACTGGCAGAATAGATATTACTTTTGCAACACAATAATCAACAGAAACTGATACAATGAAAAATCTTTCAACGATACTTAGCGCGCTTGCATTGGCAGGTGTTATTGCACTGTTTGTAATGAAGACAGGCAGTGATAAGCCCAAGGCTGCAAGCACTACACCGGCTGGCGAGGCTACATCTACTAAGATAGCCTATGTAAATATCGATACGCTGGAGTCTAAGTATGAGTATTTGAAAGAACAACGCAAGAAATTTGAAGCACGCCAGGAAGGTATGAAGGCTGAACTGCAACGCAGCGCACAACAACTGCAAAACGATTATGCAGCAGCACAACGTAAAGCACAAGCAGGTACTATGACGGAAGCGGAGCAACAAAGCATAGGCAAACGCCTTATGCAGATGGAACAAAGCCTGAAGACAAGAGAAGAATCGCTTACAGTACAATTGATGAAAGAGCAGGAAGAGTTTAATACTAAGCTGCAACAACAGCTGGATAAAATAATAGGCGACTATAATAAGGATGGTAAGTATGACTACATCCTTTCTTACACAAAGAGCGGTTCTATCATGTATGCCAACAAAGCATTGGATATAACCAACGATATAGTGGCAGCAATGAATGAGGACTCTAAAAACCTGCAAGCAGAAACAGAGAAGAAAAAGTAGTATTTTTCTGAAAATCTGTTTTGTTTGGAAAACAAGTCTTCTTTTCAACGATCGCTGA
Source organism: Bacteroidetes bacterium UBA4414 (assembly GCA_002389765.1). Lineage (GTDB taxonomy): Bacteria > Bacteroidota > Bacteroidia > Chitinophagales > Chitinophagaceae > Polluticoccus. The sequence continues at coordinate 219,920 of DGQM01000024.1, forward strand.
CATTAATGGATGGAGCCCTGCTGGTTATCGGCTCCATGATAGGTTCAGGAATATTTATTGTTAGTGCAGATATAGCACGCAACGTAGGCAGCGCAGGCTGGCTGGTTGTTGTGTGGCTTGTATCAGGCTTCATTACATTGTCTGCAGCATTGAGCTACGGAGAGTTGAGCGGCATGTATCCACAGGCAGGCGGGCAGTATGTATACTTGCGTGAGGCTTTCGGTAAAATGTATGGCTTCCTGTACGGGTGGGCATTTTTTGCTGTTATACAAACGGGTACTATTGCTGCAGTGGGCGTAGGCTTTGGTAAGTTCACCGGCTACCTGATACCTGCACTGGGAGAAGAGAATGTATTTGTAGGACCTATGAAATTGGGGCCTATTAACGATTTTAAAATCACCGCTGCACAGCTCACTGGTTTAGCAACTATCATTTTACTCACCTATATAAATACTATGGGTGTAAAAAATGCCAAGTGGATACAGTTCATCTTTACCAGTGCTAAAATACTGGCTATGGCTGCACTGGTGGTATTTGGTATTGCCTTGTTTAAAGATGGTAGCGTATGGACTAATAACTGGACTGATGCTTGGTTTGCCAAAAAGATAACAACAGGTGCGGGCGTAATAAATCACGAAAGTTTGTCGGGCATGGGGCTTGTGGCAGCACTTTGTGTAGCAATGGTAGGTGCATTGTTCTCCAGCGATGCATGGAATAACGTAACATTTATAGCAGGTGAAATCAAAAAGCCGGAACGTAATATAGGTCTTAGCTTGTTTATAGGTACGGTAGTGGTGACACTGTTGTATGTGTCTATGAACTTCATGTACCTGAATGTGATGAGCATCAGCGAGATTGCCAATGCACCGTCTGACAGGGTAGCACTGGCTGCTGCGTTAAAGATATTTGGCGGTATAGGTACTACCGTTATCGCATTGCTGATTATGGTATCAACTTTTGGTTGTAACAACGGGTTGATACTTTCCGGTGCGCGCGTGTACTATACAATGGCAAACGATGGACTCTTCCTCCCTGCTGCCGGCAAGCTGAATAAAAACGGTGTGCCTTCTAAAGCATTGTGGATGCAATGTGTCTGGGCATGTTTACTGTGCCTGAGTGGACAATATGGTAACCTGCTTGACTTCATCATCTTTACTGTATTGCTGTTTTATGCACTGACTATTGCGGGCATCTTTAAACTGCGCAAAACGCAACCTGATATGCCAAGGCCATACACGGCATTTGGATATCCTGTTATACCTTTGATTTATATTCTGCTGGCATCATTTATATGTGTGGTGCTGCTGCAATACAAACCGGAGTATACATGGCCGGGCTTGATAATAGTATTGACAGGTATACCTGTGTACTACTATCTGAACAAGAGAGGTAATAAGACCAATGGATAAACAAGGACTGCATAAGCTGTTTGATGATATGCAACAACTACATGTTGTTGTAATAGGAGATGTAATGCTGGATAACTATAGGTGGGGTGTAGTAGAGCGCATGTCGCCAGAAGCACCTGTGCCAATAGTAACAGTAAAGAAAAGAGATAACCGCCTGGGCGGTGCAGCTAATGTGGCGCTGAATTGTATAGCACTTGGCGCAAAAGTAACACTAGCCAGTGTAGTAGGCGATGATAATGATGGTAGTATACTGGAGCAGTTGACTAATGATGCGGGTATAGATACTACTTTACTTGTAAAAAGCCATCACCGACCAACGACTACCAAAACACGCATTATAGTAGATGATAAACACATGATGCGACTGGATGAAGAAATATGTGACGACTTGACTACTGCTGAAGAGCATCCGTTTATAGATATGGTGATGCGCTACCTGCAAATAGAAAAACCGCAGGTGGTAATATTCGAAGATTATAACAAAGGCGTGCTGAAGGAGAATGTGATAGATAAAATTGTGAAGCATTGCAATCACTTGGGTATAGTAACAACGGTAGATCCGAAGAAAAAGAATTTCCTTGCATACAAAAATGTATCTGTTTTTAAACCTAATCTGAAAGAAGTAAGAGAAGGGTTGGATATGGAAGTGGCGAATGTAAGTATGGAAGAGCTGGATGCTGCACACGGTGTATTGCATAAGGCATTGCAGCATGATATTACCTTCATTACCCTTTCTGAAAAAGGTGTGTACTATCACAATGGTACAGGTAATATACAGCCTACACACAAGCGCGATATAAAAGATGTGAGTGGTGCAGGTGATACGGTGATAGCAACTGCATCGGTTATATATGCACTTACTAGAGATGCTGCGCTGATGGCACAGGTTTCGAATATAGCAGGTGGATTGGTGTGCGAACATGTAGGTGTGGTGCCGATAGATAAGCAACAACTGTTGCGTGAGTGTGAACGATTGATAGCAACGGCATAATGAAGAAATATCCTATTCACCAGGCACTGAAGCATTTCTTCGGTTACGATAACTTTCGCCTGAATCAACAAACAATTATTGAAACCGTACTAAGCGGTAAAGATGTGATGGCCATCATGCCTACTGGTGGTGGTAAGTCTATCTGTTATCAGCTACCTGCGGTATTGCTGGATGGATTGACCATTGTTATATCTCCGCTGATAGCGCTGATGAAAGATCAGGTGGATGCATTGCAGGCCAATGGTATCAGAGCTGCGTACCTAAACTCTACACTCTCTAACTCGGAGCAGAATACGATAATTACGGCGGTGAGAAATGGAGAAGTGAAGCTGCTGTATCTGGCACCGGAGCGGTTGTTTGCAAGCGGTATGCAATTCATCAATTTTCTAAGTACACTGCCCTGCAGTTTGTTTGCAATAGATGAGGCACACTGTATATCGCAGTGGGGGCACGATTTCCGTCCCGAGTATTTGGGGCTGTCTGCATTGAAGCAACACTTTCCGCATGTGCCTGTCATTGCATTGACGGCCAGTGCCGATACTATCACACAAAAAGATATTGTTGAAAAACTGGCACTGCGCCAGCCGCAGGTTTTTATATCGTCTTTCAATAGGGCAAATATTACTTACTATATACAGCCCAAAAAGAAAGCATTTGAGCAGATAATACACTATCTGGATAAACACCGTAATGATAGTGGTATCATCTATACACTATCCAGAGCAAGTACAGAAAGCATTGCGTCGAAGCTAAGAGAGGTGGGTTATGATGCGGCCTATTACCATGCAGGTATGGGTACTGATGAGCGTGCCCGTGTACAGGAATCTTTTCAGCGGGATGATACCAAAATTATTGTGGCTACGATAGCTTTTGGTATGGGTATAGACAAGCCCAACGTGCGCTTTGTGCTGCACTATGATGTGCCGAAGAATATGGAAGGCTACTATCAGGAAACTGGGCGTGCCGGTAGGGATGGATTGAAGAGTGATGCTATAATGTATTATTCTTCGGGGGACATCAGCAAGCTGCTACGTTTTATAACGGTAGATGGTAATGCTGCGCAAACCAATGTGCTGAAGAGGAAACTGATGCAGATGAAGGAGTTTGCAGAGTATGAGGGTTGCCGCAGGCAATACATACTGCAATACTTTGGAGAACGAGCACCTGCATACTGTGGTAGTTGTGATTATTGCCTCAGCAATCTGGAGCACCGTACAGCTACTGTAGAAGCACAGAAAATATTATCGGCTGTTACCAGAACCGGTGAGCGTTTTGGGGCAGAATACCTGATAGATTTTTTAAGAGGTTCGAACAGCGCAAAGATTTTACCTGCACACAAAGAACTGAAAACATATGGTGTTGGTAAGGAACTGAAGAAAGAAGAGTGGCAGGCTATTGTAAGACAGCTATTGCAACAACGACTGGTGGACTTGGAAGACGGTGCATACCCTGCACTAAAACTGAATGAAGCCAGTAGGCGAATATTGCGCGGAGAGCTGGATGTGACACTGGTGCTGAAGAAACCGAAAGAAGAAGTAGCACAAGTGAGCAGTGCACCACAACATAGCCCTGAACTACTGAGAGCCCTGAAAGAAATAAGGCGAGAAATAGCAGAGCAGGAAAACGTACCTGCATACATCATTGTCGGTGATAATACGCTGCTTGATATGGCAACGTACCTGCCATTGACGTTCGACGGACTGAGAAGGATATCGGGCTTTGGTGACTATAAAGTGAGCAAGTACGGGCCTGCATTTATGAAAGTGCTGCAAGCCTATGCAACGGACCATAAGCTGGAAAGTAAAATACAACTAAAGACACCAAAACGCGAACGTGTACCCAAACAGGATAAAGCACCCACTATCAGTAATACACAACGCATCAGCTTTGATATGTTTAAAGAAGGGTATGATATAGCCGATATTGCACAGAAGCGAAATCTATCTGCCAATACGATAGAAACACATCTGATGCCTTTTATAACAAGTGGTGAGCTAAGTGCAACCAAACTTGTAAATAAAGCGAAGCTGGATACTATAATAGCATTGATAAAACAGACAGGACATACACAGGCATTAAAGCCATTGAAAGACCTGCTGCCCGATGACTATACGTACGGGGAAATAAAATTTGCACAAGCCCATTATGAATGGGTAAAAGATGCGTAATGATTATTTCTTAGCGCGTTTCATTAATGCATCGTACGGAAGTGTTATGGTCTTGCCTATTTGTTTTCCGTTTCTGTATGTTGTAACACTTAGTGTATAACTGCCATTTTGGGCAATAGGCTTTTTATACAGCGTTGATTTATTGTCGGGCTTGTTGCCGTTTGTAGTATAATAGATATCAAGTCCTTCAATTTCTGTTTCAATGTCTACTACCAGTTTGTTGTCTTCTATGCGTGGCTTGATGACAGCATCGTATGCACTACGCGCATAGTTGATGCCCGCAATATCGGCACGTTGCATATAAGACTCCATGCGCTTTACAAAACCATTCCAGTCGCGCTTTTCTTTTGGGCTCCAATATACATCTGCCAATGCCCATGCGCGTGGGTAGGTCATGTACTGACCATGCTTCATTGTATATACTTTCTCTGTCCACAGGTTGGCTTGTCCGCCAAGTATGTATTTGCTATCTACGCTATCCGGCACTGGTTCAAAATTATATGCAGATTTCAGACGGACAGTTCCGTAAGTCAATGATTCAGGTTCTACAGCAACATCTCCCTGTGGCAGGTCAATGTACACATTCTGATTAGGTGTCATTACTACATAGTGTCCCATCTTAGCAGCTTCTATGCCGCCCTTCACACTTTGCCAACTCATAACGGCTGCGTTTGGAGCAAGACCACCTTCCAGTATTTCATCCCAGCCAATGAGCTTCTTACCCTTCGCTTCAATGATTTTTTCAACACGCTTTACAAAATAGCTTTGCAATCCTTTCGCATCCGGAATATTTTGCGCCTTCATGAATGCCTGACAACCTGCATCTTTTTCCCAATACCCTTTAAAGCACTCATCGCCACCCATGTGTATGTATGGATATGGAAACAGCTGTGCTACCTCAGTGAATACGGTATCCAAAAATCTGTATACGTTTTCATCAGATGGATTAAGTGTGTTATCTACAGATAAGCCTTTGAAATTGCCTGCATTATCCCAGATGCCAATGTTGCTACCCGGGTTTACAGTGGCCTTCGGGTTTTTTGTGCACGATAAATTAGGATATGCTGCAATAGCCGCACTGCTGTGCCCGGGGACATCTATCTCGGGCAATATCTGTATATGGCGAGCGGCGGCGTATGCAATAATATCTTTTATCTGCTCTTGCGTATAGTAGCCGCAATCTGTTGCAGCCTCGCCATCTTTTGGCATTTCATAATCTCCGAATTTGCCTGTGCGTGGTACACGGCAACCGCCTACTTGTGTAAGGCGGGGCAATGATTTTATTTCAATACGCCAGCCATTATCATCTGTGAGGTGCCAATGAAATACATTGTATTTATAGCGCGCCATATTGTCGATGTATTGTTTCACTTCATCTACCGTAAAGAAGTGACGGCTTACATCCAGCATCAGGCCTCGCCATGCAAAGCGTGGATAGTCTGTTATTACTACCGCAGGTATTTTCCATTTTGCGTTTACAAGGTCTTTATTTTCTATTTCTTTGGGTAATAATTGCAGTAATGTCTGCACACCGTAAAATAAACCTGCCGGTTTGTTGGCATTTATAGTAACGCCTTCTTTGGCAACAGATAGGGTATAACCCTCATCACCGATTTTGGCATCCGGGGTAGTATTGATGTTGAAGTTGATATTGCCATGCTCAGCAATCTGAAAGTTGAAGCCTGTTGCAGGTTCTGCTTTTGCTTTAAAGAATTCAGCAACTTGCTTTGCCTCGGTGTTATTGGCACCAATTGATACAGTAGAGTTGATAGTATAGTATTCTCCTGCAGTAGCGGTAATGCTTACAGGTTGGGGTATAATAGCAGGTGCTTCTTTTTGTGCACACGATGTGAATGCAAAAAGAAACATCAGATAAACAACAGTAAACAAACTCTTTTTCATCCCGGACAAAGATTTGATATCCAAGATACGGTTTGTGCCTAACTGTTTACGTGTCTTTTTTGAAGGTAGGCTTCCCAATCTGCCAGTTTATCATTTTTCAATACACGTGGGAACTTGTTCATAGCGCCATCTTTGCCTATGGATTTCATGTAGTCGTAAAACACTTCGTTCGGCAGTATTTCTACAAACACTTCTTTCAGTGCCGATGTACGCTCTACAGCATAGTCATCATTTATTTCGCAGAGTGTTTCGTCTATTATTTGCTTTACTTTTTCCGGGTCTACATTAGGATCATCGCAGCCTACGTACCAACGGTGTGCAAAGAGGTTTTGATATTTGAAACCGGCGATAGTGAACTCGCGAATGGTTACACCCAGTTTGCGAGCAACAGTATCTATAGCTTTGTTCATATTATCTACAGACATATGCTCGCCACACAGGCTGAGGAATTGTTTTGTACGGCCTACAATAGCTATTTCACCTTCCTTAGCATCAGTAAAGCGGATGACATCGCCAATGTAGTAGCGCCATGCACCACTACAGGTGCTCAGCATCACAGCATATTCTGTATGCTCATCAACCTCGTGTATCAGATAGCTGGTAGGGTTTTGTTTAGGGTTACCATCTTCATCAAAATTGTCTGATGTAAATGGAACAAATTCGTAGAAGATACCCGCGTTCAGCACCAGTTTAATGCCGTGGTCTCCCGGACGAGCCTTGAAGCCGAACGAACCTTCGGAAGCCATATAGGTTTCTATATATTCTATCGGGCGACCAAGCAGTTTCTTAAAGCTTTCTTTATATGGTTCAAAAGATACGCCGCCATGTATATAGATACTCAGGTTGGGCCATATCTCATGTATGTTTTTAACCTTGTGGTATTTGATAACCTCTTCCAGCACTATCTGCACCCAAGCAGGCACGCCACAAACGGTTGCCACATCCCATTGCGGGGCTTTGCGAATAATTAGCTTGATGCGGTCTTCCCATTTCGGGCGTTTAGATATTTTCTGTCCCGGCTTGTAGAAGAAGTTAGACATCCAGCGAGGCATATTTTTGGCACTGATGCCACTCATGTCGCCTTCGTAATAATCACCTTTTTCAAATAAGGAAGTAGTACCCCCCAGCATCAGTACACCTTTCTGAAAGGCAACCGGCGGAATGTTGAATTCCGTCATGCTATATAATTGCTTGAAACCTACTTTTTTGGTAGACTTCAGCATGTCTTTTGTAACGGGGATGTGTTTGCTGGCAGATTCTGAAGTGCCTGAGCTGAGCGCGAAATATTTTACCTTGCCCGGCCATGTAACGTTTTCCTCACCATCCAAACATCGGTGCCACCACTGGTCATACATTTCGTTGTAGGTATGTACGGGCACACGCTCTTTGAAAGCCTTTACAAAATCAACCTCTTTACTAAGTATGTCGCCAAAGCCGTAGTGCTTGCCAAAGGATGTGTACTGTCCACGATCCAGCAGCTGCCTGAGTGTATGTCTTTGGTATGAAAATGGGGATGCAACCGGGAGTTTGAACTTTTTCCGAACCTGTAACGACCTAGATATTAAATTTCCCAACAATGCCATTTCTGAGCTATACTTATTAAATTTTTTCCTGTTACAATAAAAGGGATACAAAAGTAACCATTAGTTTCAGTTTTTCACAAGCATATTATATTTATATGTAATTTATATTTTGTTTTTTAACATTTTAAAAGACTTAACAAGCAGGCTGTAATTCTATATGCTATCTACCCAATAACGCATTACCTTTGCCCCCTGATAATGGATGTACAAATAGTTAATAAATCGCCGCACGAATTGCCGCAATATCAAACGGCAGGTTCGGCAGGTATGGACCTGAGGGCATGGGTTTCTGAAACCATTACTTTGCAGCCGATGGAACGCAGGCTGATACCTACAGGACTGTACATGGCATTACCAATAGGGTACGAAGCGCAGATACGTCCAAGAAGTGGCATGGCTATTAAAAAAGGTCTCTCGATGGTAAACACACCCGGGACGATTGACAGCGACTACAGGGGCGAAATTATGGTGCCCATCATCAACCTGAGTACAGAACCACAGACAATAGAAGATGGTGAGCGCATAGCGCAAATGGTAATAGCTCGATATGAAAAAATAAGCTGGGCTGTTACAGAAACACTAGACGAAACCGAGCGCGGAGCAGGTGGCTTCGGGCATTCGGGAACTAAATAACATTGTAAACAAGATTCAACTATAAGAAATGAATATCATTATCCCAATGGCAGGTATGGGCAAAAGAATGCGCCCGCATACACTTACTACTGCTAAACCACTGATACCGATTGCGGGCAAGCCGATAGTGCAACGCCTGGTAGAAGACATCATTGCTACCAGCAATGAAAAAGTGGAGGAGATAGCATTTATAATAGGGCCAAATTTTGGTAAAGAAGTAGAAGACCATCTGTGTAAAGTGGCAGAGAGTTTGGGGGCAAAAGCTAAAATATGCTATCAGCACGAACCTAAAGGTACAGCGCATGCTATACTGTGTGCAGAAGAAAGCCTGAAGGGTAATGTGTTTATTGCATTTGCAGATACACTTTTTAAAGCCACTTTCAGCATCGATAAAGATAAAGATGCGATAGTATGGACACAGAAGGTAGACGACCCCAGCGCTTTTGGTGTGGTGAAGCTGAATGCAGCAGATGAGATTGAAGCATTTGTAGAAAAGCCGAAAGAGTTTGTATCAGACCTGGCCATCATTGGTGTTTACTATTTTAAAGATGGTGAAAACCTGCGTAAAGAGCTGCAGCGCCTGATAGATGAAGGCATCATGCTGAAAGGGGAATACCAGATTACCGATGCAATGGACAATATGCTGAACAAAGGCGTAAAGTTCTACACCGATCAGGTAACGGAATGGCTGGACTGTGGTAATAAAGATGCTACCGTGTATACCAATATGCGTATACTGGCTATAAAAGCAGAAACGGAGCGTCTGGTATCAGAAACTGCTAGGATAGAGAACTCTGTCATTATACCGCCATGTTTTATAGGTGAAAACGTTGTTGTGCAAAATTCAGTAGTCGGGCCGTTTGTATCGTTGGAGGAAGGTGTGCATATCAAAGATAGCCGCATCAACAATAGCATTGTACAAGCTAACAGCATTGTTAAAAATGCACGTATCGAAAACTCTTTACTGGGGAAAAGCGTAAATTACAATGAAAAGGCACGTGATATAAGCATCGGTGATTTTTCAACACATATATGAGTCGGAACTTCCTAAAAATATTCAGTGCTGCATCGTTACTGCTTTTTAGTGGCGATGCAGTATTGTATGCTCAGGATAAAGAGAACAGCAATTTTAAATCGGAAGAAGTAAAAGGGCTGGAAGCTGATGCCGCATACTATGACGCACTACGCGCACGCATAAAAGGTGATGATAAAGAAGAGGAGCGTTTGCTGCTGCAGGTAATCAGCGGCAAGCCACAAGCTTCGGGAGCATATTATGACCTCGCCAGACTGTATTTTAAAGAAAACAGAAGTGACAAGTCTGCAGAGTACATTAAAAAAGCAATAGCACTTGATGGCAATAATGTGTGGTATAAAACACAGTATGCCGAAATACTGGTGCAAAATAAGCAGTATGAAGAAGCTGCAAAGCTGTTTGATGAAATAGCCAAAACAGAAAAGTACAATGATGACTATTTACTGAAGGCATTCAATCTTTATCAGCATGTAGGTAAATATGATCAGGCACTTGCTACTATCAATAAATATCTGGAGAAAGACCCTGATAACGAAGAAGCAATAGACATGAAAAAGAAGCTGTTGCTGAAACGTAATGATGTAGATGGTGTAGTGAAAGTACTGGAAGGCCAGATAGCGCGCAATCCGCAAGAAGGTAAATACTATGCAGAACTGGCAGAGGTGTATGATAATAACAAGCTGACAGGTAAGGCCGCTGAGATGTACAGAAAGATAGAAGAGCAGTTTAGCGATGACCCTACAGTACAATTGACACTTTCTGAACACTACAAGAAGAATAACAATAAACAGAAGTACGAAGAGTACGTAAAGAAACTGGTTACCAACAAAAGTCTGGATGCTGATGTTCAGTTGAGTATTCTTGGGCCGATGATAATAGAAGGTGGAAATGACAGTACTATGCGCAGGCAGGGATTGGAGATCATTACCATACTTGCAGAACAGCATCCTGAAAACTCGAAAGTAGCTGCATTCTACGGCGATGTGCTGGCGTTTAATAATAAGATAGACAATGCAGCAGAAGCTTATAAAAAATCAATATCAATAGACCCCTCTTCCTACAAAGTATGGGAGAGTCTTTTGTTTGCATATACCGACAAAGCAGGTGCTGACTCGTTGATAAAGTATAGTGAGAGGGCTTTGAAGCTATTCCCTAATCAGGCTATGTTTCATTACCTGAATGGTGTGGGGTATATGAATAAGAAGGATTATGCCAAATCTATCAAAGCAATAACAAGGGCCATTGATATGCAGCCTGAAGATAACAAGCCGCAATTAGTGCAAATGTATACAGGGCTTGGTGATGTGTATAATCTGGAAAAGAGATATGCGGCATCAGATAGTAGCTATGATTATGCATTGAAACTGGACCCGATGAATGCAACAGTATTGAATAACTATGCATACTATCTTTCTGTACGTGGTGTGAGGCTGGAGGATGCAGAACGGATGTCTAAGAAGTCTTTAGAAGTGAGAAAAGATGAACCAACGTTCATGGATACCTATGGCTGGATATTATATAAACAAGGTAAGTATAAAGATGCCCAGGAGTATATACAGAAAGCAATAGATGCCAATGGTGAAAATGCTGATGGTACATTGTGGGAACATCTTGGTGATGTTTTCTACAAACAAGGAAATATAGATAAAGCCGTAGAGTGCTGGACTAAAGCAAAAGAAAAAGGGACTGAAAACGCGGATATAGACAAAAAAATCAAGGACAGAAAGCTGTATGAAATTTAATATAGCGTGGGTTTCGGTAGTGTTGATTGCCATTACATCCATTTTAACATCTTGCCAGACAAATAAGAAGCCAGTACGCAAAAATGTGTGGTTTGAAAAGAAGTATGCCATCAAAGAACGCTTTGGTGCAAATACGGTAGATACACCCGGTGGTGTGTCAGGAACTGTTGTGACGGCACCCAAAGAACCAAATGCACAGAAGCAATTGTTGATGAATATGCTTACGCCACTATTACAAAATGAAATAGCATATACAACATTCAGTGGCAAAGCAAAGATGGAATATGCATCGAAAGATGGTAAAAAAGAATTTACCGCATTTATCCGCATACGTAAAGACAGTACAATATGGGTGAATGTAACTGCTGCTGCAGGAATGATAAGTGTAGCGCGTATTTATATAACACCTGATAGTCTTTTCTTGCTGAATCACCTTCAAAAAGAAGCATATAAAATGGCTGTTGCTGATGCTGGAAAACTGTTGCCGATACCTGTCAGTTTCTCGCTGGTGCAAAACCTGTTTATAGGTAATCTGTTACAGAAAGGAGGCATGCCGAAGGATGCTACCGATTTTGGCGGTACATGGACTGTAGATGTGGAAGATGGAGATATGCAGCAGCAAATAGGCTTTAACAAAACAGATAGTACTATCCGTACTGTGCAGATGCGTTCTAAGGACAATATGGTACAAGGCATGATGCAATACGGAACGTACGAAAATACCGACGGCAGAAAGTTTTCAACGGAAAGAGTATTGAATATTACCAACGCCGGAGAACAACATTATCTGGATATGAGCTTTAACAAAGCGGAATTTGATAGACCAATTGAAGTTCCATTCAGTATTCCTAAGAACTATCAGTTAAAATAATATTATCTTAAAAAAGCCCTGTCAGCTTCATTGGCAAGGCTTTTTTTAGTTTATTTACGATTAAATTTGTTCCTGTTTTTAAAAAGAAATTCTACTTCTGATGAAGGTTGTAATATTTGCAGGCGGTCGCGGTACACGTATATCCGAGGAGTCGTCTCTGAGGCCAAAGCCGATGATTGAAATAGGTGGTAAGCCCATTTTGTGGCATATCATGAAAATATATGCTGCATACGGGCATACAGATTTTATTATCTGCCTTGGCTATAAAGGCTGGATGATAAAAGAGTATTTTGCCAACTATTTTCTGCACAATGCAGATATTACGGTTGACCTCTCTAAGAATTCGTTAGAAGTACATAACAATAATTCAGAGCCTTTCAAGATTACACTGATAGATACGGGCGTTGATACCATGACTGCCGGCAGACTGAAGCGTGTATTACCTTATGTTGGTAATGAGTCTTTCATGCTTACGTATGGTGATGGTGTGAGTGATGTGAATATTGATGAGCTGCTGAAGTTTCATAAAGAAAGTGGTAAGGTGTGCACTATGACGGCGATACAGGCTACCAGCCGTTTTGGCGTTATCAAAATGGAAGATAACGGCGTGATAGATAGCTTTGAAGAAAAGCCTGCAGACAGTGGTACGTGGATAAACGGCGGCTTCTTTGTAATAGAACCATCTATTGCAAAATACCTTCCTGAAGAAGCAGACGATATTATGTGGGAGCGCTATCCGATGGATAAGCTTGCCGCAGATAAGCAGATAACTGCATATAAGCATCATGCATTCTGGAAGTGTATGGATACACTGCGCGATAAAGAAGAATTGGAACACCTTTGGCAAACAGAACCTTTATGGAAAAAGTGGTAAGCGCTGCGTACCTGCGCTCGGTATTTAATGGTAAGCGTGTATTTGTAACAGGGCATACCGGTTTCAAAGGTTCTTGGTTGGTGCAGATACTGCAATGGTTGGGTGCAGACGTAAAGGGCTATTCGCTGGCGCCTGAAAAGACTAATGATTTATACAACCTGATAGATGGTGATGAGCTCTGTTATAGCTCTGTAATTGGTGATATTTGCGACCTGCATAAACTACAAGGTGAGATAGTACGTTTTGAGCCTCATTTTGTTTTTCATCTGGCGGCTCAGTCGCTAGTGCGCCGCAGCTACGATAAACCTGTAGATACTTTTATGGTGAATGCGCAAGGCACTTGCCATGTGCTGGAAGCAGTACGTAGTTTGCAGCAACCTTGCGTAGCACTGATGATTACTACAGATAAAGTGTATGAGAATCCTGAGCGTGGTACACCGTTCAAAGAAGATGATAAGTTGGGTGGTTATGATCCATATTCTGCAAGTAAAGCAGCGGCAGAGATAGTTGTAGAATCATACACACGTTCATTCTTCAACCCTGATGATTACAGTAAACACCAAAAAGCTGTTGCTTCTGTACGTGCAGGTAACGTAATAGGTGGCGGTGATTTTTCTGATGACAGGATTATACCTGACATAGTACGTGCACTGGAATTTGGCGAAACGGTAGGGTTGCGCAATCCGCACTCTGTGCGCCCATGGCAGCATGTATTAGAGCCACTTGGTGCCTACCTGATGCTGGCTGCAAAGATGACTGAAGAGCCTGTTCGCCTGAGCACGCCATTCAACTTTGGACCGGATGTAAATGATACACTGACAGTAGAAGACCTGACTAAAATATTCGTAGCCCGCTATGGCACGGGTGGCTATAAAATAATAGTACCTGATAAGCCATTGCACGAGGCTAAGCTCTTATTGCTGGATAGCAATAAAGCATACAAGCTGATTGGCTGGAAGCCGCAATTGAATGCCACACAGGCTATTGAAATGACGGCAGACTGGTATGCGGATAAAGAAAATGCCGCACACAATAAATGCATGCGGCAGATTGAAAATTACTTCGGTAGTTTCTAAGCCATAACGAAAGACCTGTCGAACAGGTGCTTGCAATCTGCGGATTGCAGCTTGCTTTCATCCAGTTCGAAATCATTACCGCTAACTTGGTACAAGTCTCCGATAAGAGTTTTATTATCCAGAATGAACTGTATAGCATCCGCTATATAGTTCATTTCTTCTTCAAGCATAGTAGGGTGCAGCGATATACGTACCCATCCCGGTTTTACCAATGCGTTACCTTTTTCTACTTCGCGCCTGATGTGTATTGATGTTTGGTAGTCAACATTATTCAGGTAGTGGCCGTAAGTACCTGCACAAGAGCAGCCACCGCGAGATTGAATACCGAATATATCGTTCAGGGAACGTACTACCTGGTTAAAATATAAATCATTGAACTGTAAAGACAATATAGCCTGACGGTGTTTTTTATTGCTTTCAAGAATCGTAACACCGTCCATTGTGCTTATTCTGTCCCAAAGAATATTCATCAGTTTTTCTTCGCGCTCTGCAATGTTTGCAGTACCCATGTATTCTTTCAGCTCTATAGCTTTTGCCACACGTATAGTTTGCAAAAAAGGAGGTGTGCCGCCGTCTTCGCGCATTTCTATATCCGTAAGGTACAGGTGTTTTTCAAAAGGGCTTGTCCAGCGTACAGTACCACCACCCGGATGGTCGGGTACAGCATTATTATAAAGCTCTTTCCTGAATACTACTACGCCCGATGTACCGGGACCACCAAGAAATTTGTGTGGAGACAGGAATACTGCATCAAGACGCTCTGCCTCATTATCAGGATTCATGTTGATATCAACATAAGGGCCCGAACAGGCAAAGTCTACAAAACAATAGCCACCATGTTTGTGTGCAATAGCGGCTATTTTATGGTAAGGTGTGTATATGCCTGTAACGTTTGAACAGGCAGTAACAGAAGCTATTTTGGTTTCTCTGCTTTTGTAATCTTCCATCAAAGAGTCGAAGGCTTCTAAATCAACATCTCCATCCTTTGTTGGTGGAATGATGACAACATCGCATATCGTTTCCAGCCATGTAGTATGGTTAGAGTGGTGTTCCATGTGAGTGATGAATACTACAGGGCGCTCGTTTTTGCCAATCGCTACACGGTCTTCAAACTTCTCGTGCAGTTTGTAGCCAAGTATACGTTGAAACTTATTGATAACACCCGTCATACCCGAATTGGAAGCTATGATAACTTCATTATTCGATGCACCAACGTGCGCTTTGATATCGTGCAGGCTATTGTGATACAGGTTGGTCATGTACGAACCTGTAAAAGTGGTCTCGGTATGCGTATTTGCAACATACGGATATACCTCTTCCATCATATAGTCTTCTATAGGAGTATACATACGTCCACTGGCAGTCCAATCGGCATATAGTATCTTCTTTTTGCCGAATGGCGAAGTGAAGCTATGGTTGATGCCGATAATGTTTTTACGTATATCCAGAAAGTGTTGCATGCGGGCTTGAATTGAATCAACTGCAAAAATATTGATTTCTTTAATTTTTTTTAGTGTCAAACACTGTAATTTACAGTCTTATGTATCATTTTGAAGCATTACCGCTGGAAGGGGCTTATCTTATAACATTGCCACGATTCACTGACGATAGAGGAGTTTTTGTAAAGCCATTCAATGACGATACTTTCAGGCAAGTTGGGATTGGGTTTGAGCTGAAAGAGAGCTATTTCTCCACATCAAAAAAAGATGTGATACGTGGTATGCATTTTCAGCTGCCACCGCATCAGCATAGCAAAGTGGTGTATTGTCCGCAAGGGGCTATACTCGATGTAATTGTTGACCTGCGCAAGGAATCCCCTACATATGGACAGTATTATGCGCACGAACTATCGGAAGACAACCATCTGGCCTATTTCATCCCCGAAGGCTTTGCACATGGCTTTAAGGCGCTAACAGATGGCGCAATGACATACTATCTGGTATCATCAGGCTATCATAAAGACAGCGATACGGGTATTTTATACAATAGCATTGGTTACGATTGGAGGGTAGAGCATCCGATTATTTCAGAAAGGGACTTGTCTTTTGGCAGTTTAGCCGAATTTGACAGCCCGTTTGTAATGCCGTAACTTTGCACAAGTTTTTCAAACAAGCATATGAAACTGAATAAGGTATTAGATACACTCGGTATCAAGAAAATAAATGAAGGTGCCGGTACAGGTACAAAATGGATAAAAGCAGGTGGTGAGAAAATAGTATCGTACAGCCCTGTAGATGCCAAAGAAATAGGTGCAGTAAACGGTGTAACAGCCAAAACTTATGATGCTGTTGTAAAACAGGCAGAAACTGCTTTTGCAGAATGGCGCATGTGGCCTGCACCAAAGCGTGGTGAGGTAGTAAGACAAATAGGCGAAGCACTGCGCAAGCATAAAGAACCATTGGGCCGTCTGGTATCTTACGAAATGGGTAAGAGCCTGCAGGAAGGCCTTGGCGAGGTGCAGGAAATGATAGACATCGCAGATTTTGCAGTAGGCTTGTCTCGCCAGTTATATGGTCTTACCATGCACAGCGAGCGCCCTATGCACCGTATGTATGAGCAGTGGCATCCGTTGGGTGTGGTTGGTATCATCAGTGCATTCAACTTCCCTGTTGCGGTATGGAGCTGGAATAGCTTTATTGCATGGATATGCGGTAATACCTGTGTATGGAAACCATCGGAAAAAACACCGCTGACAGCTATTGCTTGTCAAAACATAATAGCAGACGTATTTAAGGCAAACAAAGTGCCGGAAGGCGTAAGTGGCCTGATAGTTGGCGGACGTGAAACAGGCGAATGGATGAGTGCTGATGCACGCATACCGTTGGTGTCGGCAACAGGCAGCACGCGTATGGGTAAGGCTGTAGGTGCTGCGGTAGGCGCAAGGCTGGGCCGTGCATTGCTGGAGTTGGGTGGTAATAATGCTATTATTGTAAGTGAGCATGCAGACATGAACATTGCTATGCGTGCGGTAGTATTTGGTGCTGTAGGTACAGCAGGACAACGTTGTACAACAACACGTCGCGTCATCATACACGAAAGTGTATACGAAACATTCAAGAAAAAATTGGTAGCTGCATATAAGCAACTGAATATTGGCGACCCGCTGAACGAGAAAAATCATGTAGGTCCGCTGATAGATAAAGACGCTGTACAAAACTATCTGAATGCTATTGAAGCCCTGAAGAAAGAAGGTGCAAAGGTTGTAGTAGCAGGTGGTGTGCTGAGTGGTAAAGGCTACGAAAGCGGTTGCTATGTAAAACCATGTATTTATGAAGTGAATAACGATATGCAGATAGTGCAGCACGAAACATTTGCTCCGCTGCTGTACATAATGAAGTGCAAAACATTGGAAGAAGCGATTGCATTGCAAAACAACGTACCGCAAGGCTTGTCTTCATCTATCATGACGCTGAACATGCGCGAGGCTGAAACATTCCTGTCTCACAAAGGCAGCGATTGTGGTATTGCCAATGTAAACATCGGTACAAGCGGTGCTGAGATAGGTGGTGCTTTTGGTGGTGAAAAAGAAACAGGCGGTGGCCGCGAAAGTGGTTCTGACAGCTGGAAAGCATACATGCGCAGGCAAACAAACACTATTAACTGGAGCGAGAACCTGCCATTGGCACAAGGTATTAAATTCAATATCTGATAATTCTCACTTGAATGTAAAAACCGGCAGGCAGCTATATATAGTTGCCTGCTTTTTTGTAAGTTACATTTACAAACACCCGTTGTTATGAAATACCTATATACTATTCTGTTAATGTCATTGCCCTTTGTGGTATCTGCACAGATACCGTTAGATAGTTTTTACCAACAAGGAACTACATGGTGCGGCTATGAATACTTTGGTAGCACTACGCATTCATATCCAATGTCTCATGTTGTATTCCTGATAGGTAAAGACACAACTTTAGCAAACAAAACTTATCGAATAGTTCGGGCAAATTTTATAAATTCAAAAGCATTAGGTGCTATCCGTACAGATAGCACAAAAGTGTATTATTATAAGCTCGATAGTTCAGCTATATCACCAGTTTATGGTCATTCCAGAGCATTTGCAGCATTGCCATATATGCAGGAAGCAATCCTATATGATTTTGGTCTGAAAATAGGAGATACAGTCGCGTGGAAACCTGCAGGTAATAAGACTGTAGTCGATATTCAACAGGTGCAACTTTCTGATGGTAGAATGGTGAATAAGTACCTGTTTGAAAATACCGAATATGATTATTGGATTTATGGTATAGGTGGTTGTGGTGGGTTGTTCGGATCCATGATGTATTTTCCACCGGCAAAAGTACAGACGTATATGGGGAGTAGATTTTATTATAACTTCCCTTTTGTTCAACGCATTGAAACAGGGAGTTGTTTTCCTGTAGCGGTGCAAAAGGAAATTGAACGTATAAGTGTTAAGAAAGTATACCCAAATCCACTAAATACAGATGTAGTGACAATTGAGACAGATGTGGATATTACATCATTTATAGTAACGGATATGCAAGGGAGAACGTGTTATATTTATCCAACTTTGTTGAAGGCAGGTGTTAGTACAATAAAATTACCGATTACTGCAGGTTTGTATGTAATAACGTTTACAGACAAGGATATGAAACGTTCATACATTAAAATACAAAAAGACTAAAACTGAGAATAGACATAATAAAAAAGCGAAGCATTATGCTTCGCTTTTTTATTGCAATATAGTTACGTTGATTATTTATAGTATCGTGCTTCAAAAGTAGCCAGCAGCATATTTTCATCATACAACAATAAGAATTTATCGTTGATAACATAGCGATTTGCTCTAACTAAAGCCTTCAGAACATATTGTTCTATTTCCATTCGGTCTTCGCATGCCATCAGGGTAGAAAATGGTTCGAATTTGATAACTCCATGGCGGCCTTCGGCATGTGTGCCACCAATGCTATTGCATCCTGCAAAGCCTTCCAGTTCACTTCTTTTACGGTTCAGGCGAATGAATACGTCGCGAGCATCAGCAGGTGTCTGTATTTGTTTGCCATTCATTTCGTACAAGCGCCAGTAGGTATTGGTAATCTCGGCATCGCCTTTTGGTACTTTAGGTGTATGCACTTTCTTCTTACCACCACGGCACGCCACCAGCGATAAGGAAAGCATCAATAAAACAAAAAAACGCATCATAGGAATCTGCTTTTCGGGTTGATTGCAATGCCAAGATAGCCAAAACAATTAAACTATGGAGGGCTGTCAATTAAATACTTATGTATAAATTGCATATAGGAGCCTAAACGTCTGTTATGTTGCAAAGAATATTTAGCTTTTTGTATTTGCTTTTTGTTTTGATAAGTCCTGCCATTGCAGCAGAAAACGGGCTGCTTTTGCAGGAAGTGAACAAGGCTAAAGCTGCAGGCGTAATGTTTCGTGAAGCAGTACCCTTTGTAATTGCTAACGGCAGCGGATATGAAAAAGTATTAACAGAGGCCACTACTCTTACTATCCGTAAAGATATCACCGTAAAGTTGTTGCAAGAACATCCTGAGGCCGTGTCAATTACCATAAGGGCTGTAAAGGGAGATGTATATAACCTGCAGATGCTGTTAAGAAATCCATTATCCACTGATGCTAATTTTGGTACAATAGATGGCAGCGGAAAACACCGCATAGGTTACAGTCGTGGTGTGCATTATCAGGGAGTAGTAGATGGTGCGGCAAAGTCTATTGCCGCGATGAGCATAGATGCTAACGGAGATGTTATGCTGCTTTTTGCAACAGGCGAAGGCAACTATGTTCTGGGCAAAAAAGATGACAATACAGGTGAATACATATTGTACAATGATAAAGACTTTAAAGACAAGCCTTACTCGCCATGTGGTGTAAATGCAAGTTTTTATGGTAAAGAGCAAACTGGGGCTAATAAAACCACAGCAGCATATCTGTGCAATAAAGTAAGTGTGTATTGGGAGTGTGATTATCAGTTGTATCAAAACAAAGGTAGCGTAGCTAATGTACAGGCATACATGGTAGGGCTTTTTAACCAGGTGCAGGCATTGTATAGAAATGAACGCATAGCACTGGAGTTGAAATCGCTCTATGTATGGACTGTGAATGATAATTACATCAGCAATAATGCATTGAATGCACTGTATGATTTTCAAGGGAAATGGAATGCACAGTCTGATACTTTTGACGGAGATATTGCCCATCTGGTAACAATGGATCCTGTAACTAACGGTGGTGTGGGTTATGTAGATGTGATTTGTAAGCGCAATATGGCATATGTGTACAGCCCTATTAATGCAACGACAGTGCAGCCATTGCCAACCTATTCGTGGGATGTGCAGGCATTGGCACATGAAACAGGCCATAATCTTGGTTCGAACCATACACAATGGTGTGGTTGGATGACAGGTGCAGGTGGTACTTGTGGCGCAATAGATAGTTGTTCGCAGGTAGAGCCATCGCTTACGTGTTCTTTCTGCACCAACGTATTGTATGATGGGAGCCAGCCCAATACCAGCTGGCAGGGGACGGTAATGAGCTATTGCAATTTTATTTCCAGAGGGGTGAATTTTGCAAACGGTTTCGGGCAATTGCCCGGAGATAAAATGCGTGCAAGCATAGCAGCGGCTACTTGTCTGAAATCTGTAATAAGTGGTACGCTGACGGTGCGTCCTATTTGCAAATCGGATGGTGCGGTTACATTAAGTTATAACAGCAGTACTTGGGGAACTAACAATTTCGGTACTGCTCCGTATGCTTATGCATGGAGCAATGGTGCTACTACACAAAATATCAACGGACTTACTGTTGCAAACACCTATTCTGTAATCATTACAGATTCAAACGGATGTACCAACCAATACAGCGCAGTTGTGCCATACGATACATTGCCGGGATGTGATAAGGTTGGGATTGATATAGTAAATAATACAAGATTGTACCTGAAATTGCAACCCAATCCCGCCCAAACGATTACGGAACTGAGTTTTTATGCTTCCGGCTCGGGAGGTGCTGTTTGTCAGGTGGTTGATATGACGGGCAGGGTTGTAAAAGTTTTACCTATATCTTACAGGTCGGGTAATAATACCAATATCATTAATACTGCCGAATTGCCAAATGGGGTTTATACCGTAATTATGCGTTCTGTCAATGTATTCGGGAATGCTATACTTGTAGTGCAGAGATGACCTTATATAGTGTATAATAATATTTATATGTTGTTTTAAATGATATAAATATGCAGGTATACACATATTGTATAACAGATACGGGGAAATTGGTGGTTTGTTTTGAGATTTTGGGATAGTTATCGTACTTTTGCGCCCAGTTTTAACATTGATTTTCCATATATTATAATATGTCGGGACAGCTTAAAGAAGTACGCAACCGTATAAAGTCTGTAACATCTACACAGCAGATTACAAAAGCCATGAAAATGGTGAGTGCTGCAAAATTGCGCCGTGCACAGGATGCTATCATCCAGATGCGCCCATATGCGCAAAAGTTGCAGGAAATGCTGAGCAACATTGCTAGTGCATCTTCTGATATGGCTTTGCCGCTGGCAGAAGAGCGTGCTGCAGAACGCGTGTTGTTGATACCGATAACAAGTGACCGTGGTTTGTGTGGTGCATACAACTCAAACGTTGTTAAAGCTACACGCCAACTGATAGCTGATAAATATGCTACACAGTTTGCAAAAGGTAATGTAACTATCCTGCCTATCGGTAAGAAGGGTTGGGAATATTTTACAAAAAACAATTACGCAGTAGTTGCTGATTTCTGGACAATATTTGCAGATTTGAGTTTTGATAATGTACGCAACGCAGCCGTATATGCTCAGAAAGCTTTCCTGAACAAAGAGTACGACCGTGTAGAGCTGGTTTATAGCCAATTCAAAAACGCAGCTACACAGAAGTTTGTAACAGAAGCGTACCTGCCAATACCTAAAGTAGAAAATACTAACGGTGGTAAAACAAGCGATTTCATCTACGAACCATCTAAAGAAATACTGATACAAGAGCTGATGCCTAAAATCCTGAATACACAGGTTTACAAGGCAGTATTGGATGCGAATGCTTCTGAACACGGTGCACGTATGACCGCGATGGACAAAGCAAGCGAAAACGCTAACGAATTGTTGAAAAACCTGAAGATCAGCTACAACCGTGCTCGTCAGGCAGCTATTACTACAGAGCTGACAGAGATTGTGAGTGGTGCAGCTGCATTGCAGGGATAATCTTCGAAAAAGATATCATATTCAAAACCGCTGCGTAGCATATACGCAGCGGTTTTTTTGTATTTTTAAGAAAAGTTCGAAATCTATGCGAAAGCTTCTTTTTATATGCCTGTTGGGTGGTGGTATTTCTTACGGACAAAATGCACGTGTTAGTACACATACTGCAACGTTAAGTGGTACGGTTATCCTGAAAGATGCAGAAGACAAGTATAACGCTGCTGTATATAATCTGGAGTCTCCATCGCCGGATGGTAATGCGGATAGGAAAAGGTTGTATAAAGCGAAGGGTGAGTCTTCAAAGATGTTCCCATATAAAAGAGTAAATGCAACAGCCAATAAGACAACAGCTGCAGCAGCACCTGTTGTTATCAGAGGGTATGTAGCAGATTCGTTAGTGGGTACTCCTCCCGATAATGATATGGCAATGTCTAAGGGTAAAAAGTTAGTATCTGTAGTTAACAGCTTTATTGCTGTAACAAGTGATGATAGTGGAAAGATGGTTTACAGAAAAGCACTAAAAGCATTTTCAAGCGCGGTAAATCTGTCCGGGATTAATGATTACAGGTACGACCCTAAAGTGATGTATGACCAGGAAGCAGATAAGTTTATAGCTGTTATGCTGAATAGCACTAATGAGAGCAACTACATAGTTGTCGGGTTCTCAAAAACAAACGATCCCGGTGGTGCATGGAATTTCTATAAATTTTATGGAGATTATAAAACAGATACAACTTGGTTCGACTTCCCTAGTGTATCTGTTACAAAAGATGAATTTTTTCTGACCGGTAATAAGATTCGTAATAATACAAGTTGGCAAGCAGGGTTTAAAGAGACTGTAATCTATCAGATTAATAAAAATGATGGCTTTAATGGCGCCACCACCCTTACTTACAAAATATGGGATGGTATCAACTTTAATGGTATTCAGATTCGTAACCTGTATCCTGTAAAGGGGGGCAATGGTCTTAAAGGTCCTGAGCAATATTTCCTGTCAAATAGAAACTTTGATGTACAAAACGATACCGTATTTCTTGTAAAAGTGCCGGATGTAATAAGTAGCGGTAACAATAACCTTGATATTAAAGTATTGATATCTCCAACAAAATATGGTGTGCCGCCGGATGGACGCCAGCCGGATACTTCTGCAACATTAGCTACTAATGATGGTAGGGTACTGGGTGCATACAGGGACGATGATGAGATACAGTTTGTGAGTGCTTGTGTAGCACCGGTAAGTGGTGCATCTGGTATATACCATGGTATTATCAGAAACTATGCATCAACACCAACTATTGCTAGCACACAAATTCTGTCTGTTGATACGCTTGATTTTGGCTATCCGAATGTAACGTATGCCAGCCCGGGGTGGACGAAAGGACAGTCAATAATATCCTTCAACTTTACAGGTCCGAATACTTTCCCGGGTATTGGTGCCATTATGTTTGATGGTAGCAGCTATTCGCCGATGACGGTTGTAAAATCAGGCGTAAGTAGTATTAAAGTATTGACAGGAAAGCAGCAGCGTTGGGGAGATTATATGGGCGCACAGGTAGACTGGAACAACGTAGGCTCAGTATGGGTAGAAGGTATATTCGGTCGTGTAGGTAATACTTACGGAAACTGGATGGCGAAGCTAAATTCACCGCTTTTAGGTATAAAAAATGAAGAACGCATGGCAAATAAGGCAGCGATTTATCCTAACCCTGCACTAGATATTGTCAATATGGATTTTGAGTTGTCTGAAAGTGCCGCAGTAAGTTTTGCGATATATGATATGCAAGGTAAACTGGTAGATAAGCTGTTGGATTATAAATGTAAGAAAGGAACGAATCGTATTACATTCAGCATTGCAGTATTGGCAAAAGGTAACTATCTGCTGAAAGCTGTAACTGCAGATGGACAAACAGCTACAGCACAGACTTTTACAAAACAATAAGCGGTAGTTTGCCATGCCGGCATTAACTTTGGCCTTGCCATGATGCAATTATTTTTCAACTTATCGCTGGCATTCAGGGCTATCAGAACAAATCGCCTGCGCACAATGCTTACCGTAGCCATTATAGGCTTGGGTATCATGGCATTGGTGGGTATTCTTACAGCTATTGAGGTGATGAAAGCAAGTGTGTATTCCAACTTCAGTAGTATGGGGGCCAATAGCTTTCAGATAACCAGCGATGTGGTGAAGAAAAAGCGAAGGGGCAGAGGGATAAGTGTCAATATTAATGAAGGCAAAAACATCCGCTACAAAGAAGCGATTGCATTTAAGAAAAGGTATGGCTTTCCTGCAAAGATTGGCGTGTCAATGTCTGGTAGTAGTATAGCTACAGTACGGTATGGTTCTATAAAAACCAACCCCAACATTACTGTAATGAGTGTTGATGAGAACTACCTTGATATATCGGATACAAAACTGGAAGCTGGCAGGAATTTCTCTAATACAGAATTAGAGTTCGGCTCTTATGTGTGCATACTTGGTAATGGTATGGCAAAGAAGCTGTTTGGCAGAAAGTATCTTGACTGTGTCGGTAAAGCCGTTACAGTTGGTGATATAAAATACGTAGTCGCGGGGGTAGCTGCATCAAAAGGTAGCAGTATGATAATGAACAGCGATAATCTTGTGTTGATACCATTAGCTAACGGGCGTGCTACATACGGCAATAACGAACGCTATGTTATCAATGTAAAGGTAACAGACATTAACGCTAAAGATATAGCCGCACAGGAAGCAGAAGGTTTGTTTAGGGTAATAAGAAAAGTGCCCGTTGGTATAGCTAATGATTTTACTGTAGAGCAAAACGATAACCTTGCAGAGATGGTGCTGGATAGTATTAAATACATCAGCTGGGCTGCATTGGTAATAGGCATTGTTACGCTGCTTGGTTCGGTAGTAGGGTTGATGAATATTATGCTCGTATCTGTTGCCGAACGTACAAGAGAGATAGGTGTGAGCAAAGCATTGGGCGCAAGGGCGTCTACCATCAAACAACAATTCCTGACAGAGTCTATCATGATAAGCCTGAGTGGCGGTGTAGTAGGTGTAATACTGGGTATGCTGGTAGGTAATATTTTCAGCCTTGTATTTCATACAGGTTTCATCGTGCCGTGGTTATGGATAGGAGTGGGTGTTAGCCTCTGTGCTGTAGTAGGTATCATATCTGGTATATATCCCGCAGTGAAGGCTGCTAAACTGGATCCGATAGAAGCATTAAGACATGACTAAACGCAACTGCAAATAAACTATGAGTGAATTGAAAGGATTGGTGTACAAGTCTACCGGCAGTTGGTATATAGTGCGCGATGAGCAGGGCAAAATCTGGAATGCACGCATAAAAGGTAAATTGAAAATTGACGGGAATATATCATCAACCAACCCGATAGCAGTTGGTGATACGGTGATATGTGATATAGAAGAAAAAGAGGAAAACATTGCAACCATCAAAACCATTGATGAGCGCAATAACTACATCGTACGTGTATCTCCGCACAACAAAAATCAAAAACATATTGTAGCTGCCAATCTGGATGCAGCATTAGTTGTAGCAACCATTGCTGAGCCAAGAACTTCTACTGGGTTTATAGACCGCTTTCTGATAACCGCAGAAGCGTACCATATACCTGCAATACTCGTCATCAATAAAATAGACCTGCTGCAAGAAAAGCATAAAGAGCAACTAGAGCTGTGGCAACACATCTATACAGATGCAGGCTACGAAGTATATCCGATAGTAGCATTACAACCAGAAACGGTAGCAGTACTTGCTGAAAGGTTGAAAGGAAAAACCACCTTATTCAGCGGGCACTCGGGTGTTGGTAAAAGCACACTGATAAACCAATTGATACCGGGTGTTGAATTACGAACGCAAGAAGTATCGGGCTATAGCGGCAAAGGGCAACATACTACAACATTTGCAGAAATGTTTGACCTGCCGGATGGAGGCAAGATTATAGATACACCAGGTGTAAAAGAATTTGGCCTGATAGACTTTGAAAAAGAAGAGTTGGCACAATACTTTCCTGAAATGAGACGTGTGATGCAGCATTGCAGATTTAATAACTGCCTGCATGTAAACGAACCTGGATGCGCCGTGAAAGAGGCAGTGAATGAATCTGTGATTAGTATAGACAGATATGCAAGCTACATGACCATCATGGACACGATAGAAAAGAAGTGGTAAAACAACAACCGATGATAATCTACAACGTAACAATAAAAATAGACTATAGTATACACGATGAGTGGGTGCAATGGATGAAGGGTGAGCATATTCCTGATTTGATGCAGACTGGACTGTTTACAGATGCAAGATTGTGTAGATTGCTGGAGCAGGATGAAACAGAAGGGCCTACCTATGCAGCACAGTATTTTTGTAAGTCTTTAGAGGAATATAACCAATATATTTCAAACCACGCCACACAAATGCGCGAAAAAGGTTTTGCGAAATTTGGTAATAAATTTATCGCATTTCGCACGGTGATGGAAATCATTTCCTGATTTTACAAATCCTTTACAAGCCTTTGTTAACAAGGGTTTAGGGCTAGCAAAAAACTTGCCAATATAACGAAAATCAATACAGGTAAGGATTTGAGGGTATGTTAATTTTGATGCACTACCCGAAAAATGTGCATAAGTTGTGGAAACCTGCTACAGGCAAGGGTTTTGAAGTAAGGAATTTTTTTTCGGGATATTTGGAAGTGTACTAAAGGTGAGTATATTTGCCTATCCTCGAAATTATTTATTTCACGACTAAACACACAACAAATGAACAAAGCTGAATTGATTGACAAAATTGCCAAAGATGCAGGCGTTACTAAAACTCAAGCTAACGATGCATTGGATTCTTTCACAAACGCTGTAGTTGCTGCACTGAAAAAAGGCGACCGCGTTACTTTGGTTGGTTTTGGTACATTCTCAGTTTCTGAGCGTTCTGCACGTAATGGCCGCAACCCTCAAACTGGTGAAGTAATCAAAATCAAAGCTCGCAAAGTGCCTAAATTCAAGGCTGGTAAAGAATTCTCTACTAAAATAGCTAGCGGCAAGAAATAATCAATCTTGTAAACAAAAGAGAATAAAAAAGCAGGAGCGCACAGTTTCCTGCTTTTTTTTATATTTGCAACCTAAAATTTTTAATCATGGGTAGAGGCGATAAACGCACTAAACGCGGTAAAATTTCAATGGGTAGCTTCGGTAAACACCGTCCTGCCAAAATCGCGAAGAAAACTACAGCAAAAGCTGACAAGAAAGCGTAATTGATACGTTACATTATTTAAAGCCCCGTAAATCGGGGCTTTCTTGTTTGTAGAAGTCTTGTAAACGATGTGTTATTAGCACATCCAATCCTTTCAGATATCTGTTATTTGCCATAAGTTTGCGCAGCCTGTATAAGAGGCATTATTAAATTATGGCAGCGTTTCATACAAAAGATATATCTGGTAGCAGCTTTTTGGTAACAGGTGGTGCGGGGTTCATAGGTTCTCATATTACAGAATACCTGCTCAAAAATGGTGCAGGCAGGGTACGTGTGCTGGATAATCTGGCTACAGGATTTCAGAAAAATATAGACCTGTTTACAGGCTATAGCAATTTCGAGTTTATGGAAGGTGATATCCGCGATTTTGAAACCTGTAAGAAAGCTTGTGAGGGTATAGATTATGTTACGCATCAGGCAGCATTGGGTTCTGTACCGCGTTCTGTAAAAGACCCTGTGACGAGCAATGAAGTGAATGTGAGTGGTTTTGTGAATATGATCACGGCGGCTAAAGATGCAGGCGTGAAGTCTTTTGTGTACGCATCTTCTTCTTCTGTATATGGCGATGAGCCTAACCTGCCAAAGGTTGAAGAGAGGGTAGGCAACCCATTATCTCCGTATGCTGTAACGAAAAAGACCAATGAGTTGTATGCAGATACGTTTGCAAAGCTCTACGGAATGAAAATAGTAGGACTGCGTTACTTCAACGTATTTGGGCCTCGCCAAGACCCTGACGGTCCGTATGCGGCTGTAATACCTTTGTTTGTAAGTGGTATCATTAATCAGACACCTGTATATATAAATGGTGATGGTGAGCAGACGCGCGACTTTACTTTTGTAGACAATGCCGTACAGGCCAATGTACGTGGTATGTTGTGCGACAATCAGGAAGCATTTGGTAAAGCTTATAACGTAGCAGTAGGTGAAAATTTCTCTGTAAACCTGTTATACACTGCTATCCGCGATATGCTGGGCCTACAACACGAAGCTACCTATAGGGAAGAGCGTGCAGGTGATATCCGCAATTCGCTGGCAGATATTACAAAAGCAAGAACATTGCTTGGCTATGAGCCTACACAACGCTTTATGGATGGCCTGACACTGACGGTGGCCTTCTTCAAAGAAATGTATAGCTAAAAAGAGTCTTCTAGAGAAGATGGAACCGGGCGGCCAAAACGGTCTCGGTAGTTAACCCCTTTTTTATCGAGTAGTGAATAGTAGTATTCGCTCATATCTCCTACCAAGCGCTGGTAAGAGAATTTGCTTTGCACAAAATTACGGCCCTGCGTACCAAAATAGGTGCGCATTTCGGGCTTGTTGATGAGTTGCAATAATGCTTCTGCAAATATATCGGCATCATTAGGTTCTGTAATAAAACCACAAAGATTATCAGTCACCACATCTGCCACACCGCCCACATTGGTAGATACTACAGGGCGAGATGCTGCCTGTGCTTCTATCAATGATACAGGTGTACCCTCGTTGTGAGAAGTAAGTGCAACAATATCCAAACCTGCCAGCACAACATCCATATCTGTTTGCCATGAGGTACAGATAGCAGTTGCCTCGCGTGGATTTTCAGGATAATAAGCATAGTCTATGCCCGCTTCTCGAAACTCTGCTTCCATTTGCGGGCGCATATCGCCATCACCTATTACCACAAACTTTACACGGGCAGATGTTTGCTCCAGCACCCTTTTAGCTGCCGCTACAAACAAGCTATGGTTTTTAACCGGTACTACACGGCCTATGATGCCGATTGCAATATCACCATCAAAAAGGTTGTACTTCTGGCGAAACTCTGCACGTTTTATATCCTGATGTAATTGAAACTTATCGAGGTCGAGGCCTAGCTGAATGATTTTCATTTTTTCAGCAGGGCATATTTTGTAGATGTTTGAAAGCTCTTGTTTTTGCAATTCGCTGATGGCTATAATACCCGTTGAGCGTTTAGCAAGGTAGCGTTCTATCTGTATGAAAGTATTCGTCTTCCACTTGTTGAAATAGCTATGGAATACGTGTCCATGAAATGTGTGAACGATAACGGGTACATTGCATGCATCTGCTGCCAGACGGCCTATCACACCCGATTTTGCGGCATGTGTATGCACTACATCGGGGCGGAATTTTTCAATAAGTCTTTTGATTTTTTTATAAGCAATGCCATCATCTACCGGGCTGATACTGCGTTTCATTTCAGGTACCTCTACAGGTGTAATGCCGAGATCCATACTAAGGTGGTCTGCATCCTGTTCGTGGTCGTCTTTGCCACCAATCACCAGCATGGTTTCAAATTCAGGTGCCATATACTTGGTAAGGTACGTGGCATTGATGGCAGGACCGCCTATAATTAACCTGTTTAGTATTCTTAAAACCCGTGGCATGTATAGCTTATAACGGGGTTAAAATTACGATATATATGCAAGGAATAAAAGTATAAAACCTAGTTGTAGTACTTTTTCCACCAGTATTGGAATACTATCAGTGCCCATATAGTAGCATGGCTGTCTTCAGGGTTTGCACTATGTAGTTTTTTCTTCAGTTGTTCTATAGCAACAGGGTTAAATATCCCTTGTTGTTCAACAAAAGACTTGCTTAACAAGTCATCGTTTATCAACCCCCACAGCTCTTTGCGAAACCAATCGAGCAATGGTATTTCAAAACCATGTTTAGGGCGGTTGTATATTTCCTCGGGCAGCATACTGCGGAAAGCATCCTGTACGATTCTTTTCTTCATGCTGCTATCTACTTTGTAGTCTACAGGCAGCGAGAATGCAAAGTCCACTACTTTGTAGTCTAGGAACGGGCTGCGTACTTCCAGACTATTGGCCATGCTCATCATATCTACCTTCACCAGCATATCGCTCTGTAGTACAAGGTCCATATCAGTAAGCAATACTTCGTTGAAATCGCCTGTTTTGAAGTGTTTCAGTATTTCACTTCGTTGTTGTTTAAACACAGCATCATTTACCTGTGCCCTCGACTTGTCTGATAACAATGCACCCGCCTGTGCAGGGGTATTGAATGAAGCCCAGCGCCAGTAACGGTCGCTTTCGGAAAGGCTTGCACCTTCTGCAAAACGGTTCAATTGACGGAAGAGATTGGTAAATTTATTATTGCGGCTACGCGGTAATGCTTTCCATACGGGTGCACCAAGTTTCACCATTGTATTCAGTAACGATTGCTGGCAAATTTTCCACTCGGCAGCATGCTTGTTGTAGCCTGCAAATACTTCATCGCCACCATCACCACTTAGTGCTACGGTAACGTGTTTGCGGGTATGGTAACAAAGTATGTATTCTGGAATGGCAGAAGAATCTGCAAAAGGTTCATCCAGATAGTCGAGCACACTATACACATGCTCTAAGAAGTTGTCTGTAGAGAGTGAGAATACCGTGTGATTGGTTTTATACTTCTCTGCTACCAGTTTGGCATATTTCGTTTCATCAAAAAACGGATTGTCTTTGTAGCCGATAGAAAAAGTATTCAGCTTATCGGTATGCCTGCTTGCCAATGCAACGATAACAGAAGAATCTATACCACCACTTAGGAAAGCCCCCAGCGGCACATCGGCTATCATACGCTCCTGTACGGCTATATCCATGTGTTGCACCAGCATTTGTTGTGCTGTGGCATAGTCGTATTTATTGTAAGATGCTTTGTCTATCTGTATTTCGTAATAGGCTTTTATTTCTTTTACACCATCTGCATCACAAATCATGTAATGTCCTTGTGGCAACTTAGCTACCCCTTCCAGCATGCTTTGTGGCTGCGGTATATAGTTGAGCTGCAGGTATTGGTACAGTGTAGTATAGTTGATGGTTTTTGGAATATTCCATTCCAGCAAGGCCTTTATTTCTGAAGCAAAAGCAATATGCTCTTCTGTAGCATGGTACACGAGTGGCTTTTTGCCAAAGCGATCTCGGGCTATTATCATACGCCCCGTTTCCGTATCATAAAAGCTAAAAGCAAAGAAACCTGCCAGCCACTCTATACAACTTTCGCCATACTTTATTAGCAGATACAGCAGTATTTCAGTATCGGAGGTAGTTTGGGCACCACCTATGTGTTGCCATACATCCTGCAGATATTCGTCTGAAAGTTCTTTGTAATTAAATATCTCACCATTGAAAACGATAGTGTACCTTCCCGTTACATCCGTCATTGGTTGAGATGCTCCGTTGGAAGTATCGATGATGGATAAACGACGGTGACCAAGCGCTACGTTTTTATGTGTATAAACATTGCCTGTATCGGGACCTCGAAGCAATAATTTGTCTGTCGATTGTGTTATTTTTGTAAGGTTGGATGCAGCGTTAGCCTTGAAAGCGTAATAACCTGTAATACCACACATGATACAGACAAATAGTAGTGAGAAAGTTAGTAATAATGAAATTTTAAAAACCTGATGCAAGATAGCAATCAATTTATTACGTTGCTCGACTATTTGCTGCTTCCTTTCTATTTGGGCATCATTTACCTGATAGCTATCAAAATACGGGACTCAAGGTATCCGCCGGGGCATAAATGGAGACCATACTTCTTGCCGGGGCTTACTGCTAAGATTGGTGGTGCTATATTCATCGGGTTGATTTATCAGTACTATTATGGCGGCGGTGGGGATACGGTAAACTATTTCAGGCACGCAGAGGTTATCAACTGGTCATTCAGTGAGTCTTTCAATAAATGGCTGAATTTGATATTACACATACCTAAGTGGTACGACCCTGCATACTATGGCAAGTATATATCACAAATGACGTGGTATTATGAAGGGCCTACCGAGTATGTGGTGTGCTGCATCATTGCATTCCTAGGCATCTTTACGTTTACTACTTACCTGCCAACAGCTGTGTTGCTTGGTACACTTGCCTTTACAGGTATGTGGGCGCTGTTCAGAACATTTGCTACGCAATACCCGCTGTATACAAAACAGATAGCCATTTGTGTATTGTATATACCAAGTACAGTAATGTGGGGGTCGGGTATCTTTAAAGATACAGTGTGTATGTTCGGGCTTGGGTGGCTTACATATGGGGTGTTCCGACTTATTATTAATCGCGATTTCAGCTTCGGTGCCATAGCGCTTACCATAGCCAGTTTTTACCTGATAGTATCTATCAAAGTATATATCATCATGGCATTCCTACCGGCATTGTTGCTGTGGGTAATGTTCTCCTACTCTCAAAAAATACGCAGTGCATTTGGTAGGTTTTTGTTGAAGTTATTGGTAGTAGGTGGTGCAGCGGGTGGCTTTCTGGCTATTACGGCACAGTTTGCCAGTTCGTTGGGTAAATACTCGCTGGAGAATGTGGCACAAACATCTTATGTAACGAGTACGTACATCGCATCAGTATCAGACGAAGGCTCTGCTTATGATTTAGGAACAATGGATCCATCTTTTGGTGGAATGATTAAGAAATTCCCGCAAGCGGTAGTTGTATCGCTCTTCCGTCCTTATATATGGGAAACCAGAAAAGTGATGCAAATGCTGAATGCATTGGAAGCAGCGATGTTTCTCTGGGTGACGATAAAAGTGCTGCTAACTATCGGACCGCGACGAACGTGGCGAACTATATCTGCAGATCCTACCATACAGTTCTGCCTCATCTTTGCCATCATCTTTGCTTTTGCGGTGGGTATATCTTCGGGTAACTTTGGTGCGTTATCGCGTTATCGCATACCTGCACTACCTTTCTATGGTATTGCCATGATGCTGATATACTATAAGAATAACAGCCTGGATAAAAATATTTTCTCGTTAAGATTGCGTGGCTAACTGCTTAGCTGAATAGCTGCAAGAAAGTTGTGTGTTGTGATTGTGTGCTGTAAGATTGCAGCATATATTCCTGTCCGGCTTTGCCCATGTCTGCACGTTTTTGTGCATCAGTTATCAGTAGCTTTATGTATTGCTTCCAGTCTGCATCGTTATTACAGAGGTAGCCATTGATGTCTTCTTGTATGATAACTTTATTAACACCCACAGGGCTGGCAAGTGCAGGTATTGCTAGTGATAAGTATTGTATCAGCTTGAAGCCACATTTGCCCTCGCTCCAGGCATCTGCTTGTAGTGGCATAATGCCAACATCCATTCTCAATAGATCCTGAATTTCTGTAGCGGCACTCCATGGTACAAACTGAAAATTCTTAAGTGGTAGCTCAGGGTTTTTATCTGCAATGACAAGGAATGTAAAATCTATTTCTTCCTGCAGCTCTTTGATGATGCTTACAATATTATCGAGGTATTGCAGGGTAGAGTGGCTGCCAGTCCACCCAACAACAGGTTTGTGATTGCCGTGTTGCTTGGTGCCTTTATGCATACGCTCCATGTCTACACACGTAGGCATCAGTACAGCATTGCTGTTGTATTGCAAAGCATAGTTGCGGAGGTAATCATTGCCCGCAGCTATTTTGTAAGACCACTTTATGATGTGCTTTATTTTCCAAAAGCATTTCAGTTTTGCAGCTATACTGTTTTCGCTACTGGTATTGGCAATCCATATCGCATCATCGTAGTCGAAAATCATTTTCTTGCGCCACAGTTTCGCCACAACCCATTCAAATATAGGTGGGCCTAATGGTGCAGCTTCTCGATGCACAAATACATAGTCGTAACCATGTACATCTATCAATACAGTTTTGAGGCGCTTCAGGTATCCTTTTACAATGCCCCATGCTTTCTGAAAAACAGAGCCTTGTTTATAAAGGTGTTGCCAGGTGGCATCGTCCATAAAAGGAACAATGCGATATTGTATGTCTGCCTGTTTTAAATATGGTTCAAACAGCTCGACACGGAAGCGCTGCGAAGGTGCTTTGCCAAGTGGATAAGGAACCAGCAATAAAACTTTAGGCGTACTCATTATGATGCAAGTATAGCTTCAAATTCTTGTATAAAATGCGCTTTGCTGAATTTATTGCGAACATACGCTTTGCCAGCTTCAGCATATTCTTTTCTTGTAGATGGATTGTTAGCCAACGTAAGTATAGCATTGGCCATAGCATCTATATCTGCAACAGGTACTAATAAACCTGTTTGCTTGTCTGCAATCACTTCCTCCGGCCCGCCGCATTTGGTTGCAATAACAGCAGTGCCATAATACGCAGCTTCTAGGCAGGTCATGGATAGCGATTCGGAATTAGAGAAGTTTAATAGGATGTCAGCAGCCTTTATTTCTGCTTCTACATTGCTGTTGAAGTCTGCAAACTGAACAACATCTTCCAGCCCCTGTTCTTTTACTTTGTCTATCAGTGTTTGTTTGAAATCCCGATTCTTCTCAAGCCCCATGTCACCACCTGTATACTTCATGCGCAACTGTTTATTGTGTTGATATGCGTGGATGAAGGCTTCTAAAGCATAATCCTGCCCCTTGCCACGTATATAGT
Source organism: Bacteroidetes bacterium UBA4414 (assembly GCA_002389765.1). Taxonomy (GTDB): domain Bacteria; phylum Bacteroidota; class Bacteroidia; order Chitinophagales; family Chitinophagaceae; genus Polluticoccus. The sequence continues at coordinate 255,049 of DGQM01000024.1, forward strand.
TAGAGAGGTACAGTAGTTGTGTAGTGCCGGTATCTGTTTTACTTGTGCTTATATATTCTGTAAGATTTGCTGGGTCGTAAAGGCGAACAGTATTCTTGTTGATTGGCAATTCTTTTAATACAGTATCTGAAACTGCAATAACACGATGGCTGTATTTCTGTGCGAAGAATGTCCACATCTTTCTGAATGGACCGGGCATAGCCGATGGTACAAAACGAACATACGTAATCAGCTTGCCTTTGTATCCAAATATTTTAAGGAATGCGCCAATGAGATTATAGAAGTCATTCATTTGCACAACATCTATTTTCTCTTTCTTTATTATACGACTTACTTTGTAGGTGTTCAGTAAAAGCATGAAAGGGTAAAGAAAGATAGATGCAGATTTGCGTATCTCCAGCATCTCGATTGTATGATACGGTATGCTGTTGGCTTCGAGGTTGGCTTTTACTTTGCTTTGTGGATGAATAATGAAAGTAAACTTATGTTTGTCTGACAAGAGCATAGCCTCGCTAAGTGCGCATTTAAATGCACCTGTGAAAGCAAGTGAGTTGTCTATTATCAGAATGTTCATCTTAGTTGTCTATTACATTTTTCCACTGTTGCAGCATAGACTGTAGTGTAAAACGTTTTGTGAGTTTTTCAAATTCATTTTTTGATGGTGCAGGTTGCTGCAACCATTTTACAATAGCGCCTGTCCACAGTTGTTGTGTTTTGTCATTAAGGTGGTTGACCATAGGCAGTAAAGTTCCTACAGGTGTATCAATGCTATAGTCAATTGGTTCTTTGGGTAAATCAGGTACATTCAGTATTTCTCTTGGTCCTGTAGGGCAGTCTGTGGATACCACAGGGATGCCACATATCAATGCCTCTGCAAGAACATTTGGGAAGCCTTCCCACGAAGACGTTAGTGCAAACAGTTTGCTGTGTTTGTAGTATTTGAAGGCATTTTGCTGAAACCCCATCAGATAGACATCAGCTTCTGCCTTTTTCTCAGTTTGCCAATCACAAGCTTTTAAACCCAATTGATTGCATAACTCAATAAACGGTTCTTTCAATTCCCCATCACCCAATATCATTACACGAGCATCAACAGATTTTTTTACTGTTTTAAGTATACGGATGAGCTTATCCTGCTCTTTTGCAACATGCAGTCGTCCCGATGTTATGATGACCGGTTTAGAAAATATGGCAGCTTCTTCCGTTGTTAATGCTTCGTTGCTTTTATGAATGATATCATCTATCTCGTAAAAATTATAGATGGTAGTAAGACGTTCTCTGCGTATCCCAAAATGTTCGTGCAGTTCATCCGTCAATGCATCTGTTACACAAACTATCTGATTGGCTTTTCTGTACAAGCGTGGTATCAGTAATTGCTTCCTGATTTCGCCCATTGCACCACTTATTACTTTGTCGTGCATTTTAGAGCCACGTATGCTCAGTACTACTTTCTCTTTTCCTTTGGTCAATATGTTTACATAATCGGGGCCTTCCAGAAAGCTGATAGACGTATCAATCTTTAAATCTTTTTTCAGTTGTTTCAGCTTTTGCAGTCGATATCTCCATGCTTTTATCTTGCCTACTACGCCGCTGTATACAGGAGGGTCTATGAATACTACATTTTTGCAAGTCTTGTAAAACTTCTCTCTATCCGTTCCTGAAAGTATGCAAAGTGTAACGTTGTAGCCTTCCTGCTCCAGATAATAACTTAGCAGTGAGATAGAGCGTTCTGCTCCCCCCTTGCCCAATTCAGATCCGAGTAGTAGTACATTTTCCATTTAGTTATGCTTTGCTTTCCAGATAGTTTGCCAGTTCTTGCATAAAGGATTCCATGCTATAGTTTTCTATATTATATCTGGCGTATTCTCCGGTCTGGTTGCAAATATCTCTATTGTTGTATGCAAATAATATGCGCTCTTTTATAGCATCTTTATCCCTAATAGGAATTACCCAGCATCCGGGGTTGTTTCTGGTTAATAGTTCATAAGAACCGCAGTGGTCTGTAATGATACTGGGTACACTGTTAAATGCAGCTTCAAGCGGTGTAGAAGGTCCTGCATCTACAAGACTTGGTACTACTAGTAAATCGAGTTGCTGCATGAATGCCGGCACATCGGCAATGTGTCCATGCCATTTTACATTTACCAAACCTTTGAAGTGTGCATCAATATAGTTTTTCATTGGCTCATCCGCATTGCCACCAATATGTAGTGTTATGTTTTGAGTGCCAAGCTCATTAATATCTTGCCATGCAGCTAACAAGTAGTGCAAGCCTTTTAGCAATACAGTATATGCTATATACCCTACATGAAACGTTTGATCATTTTTAGCAGTAGTTGTTGCAGGCTTTAAGTCCGGTGTCATGTGCCCAACAATAGTTACTATTTCAGCATTATGTTTTGCTTCCTTGTAAGATGCGAGTACTACGGGATGTGGCGCAATTACTTTATCTACGTATTGAACGCTTTGGTTATAATAATTCAGTCTTTTTTTATAAGTATATGCATCCGTTGCGTGTATGCCTGTTTTTTTATTTTCTTCATCTACTATATTGAAGATGTAATTTTCTTCGGGTGTGCCGGGTAATAGTACCACCAACATTCCAAGTTTTTTAGCTCTTCTGAATGTGCGTTGCATAAATGGATTGGTAGAGAACAGAATGCCTGTATCTCTCTTTAAACGCCACTGGCAAAACCAATCAAACAAGACTTCCTGCAGATATCTGGACTTATATGCAGGTATTGATAGTATTGCCACCAACTTATTTATTGCAAATAAGTAGTAGCGAGAGAATGCAGATACGGATTGTGTAGGGAACGCTGTGTCAAATTTTCCCTTTGAGTGTACTACAAAGTTTTTCAATATCCCTCTTTTCTGTAGTTCCTTTGAAAGCATAAAGCCCAATCGTGCCATCCCTGCGCCGGAACTTGCAGAAAGCGATTGAAAGGATACCACCTGAATTTTCTTGCTCATCAGTTTCTTACGTTTAATTGATTATAGTTTCTCACACCATTTATCCCACCACATCATAAAGCTTAGAATACGCCACATTTTTTCAATGTTGTATTCCTTATTGTTCTGCTTGTTCCACTTGTATTTTTCATACTCATTGAGAACAGTAGCGGTGTTAAATATGTTTGTTTTGTCCAGTTTTTCTTTTGTGAGGTAATAATCAAAGAGTACATCCATATGCTGGCTGAACCAGTTGAAGATAGGGATAGAAAAACCCATCTTCGGACGTGTGAACATTTCACGGGGTATATATTCGCTTAGGATTTGTTTAAGTATCCACTTGCTTTCGTTATTGCGCCATTTTAAATCTACAGGCATCTGGCAGGCAATTTTAACCAGCCTGTGGTCAAGGAATGGCTCACGGCCTTCTATGCTATTGTACATAGTCGCCCTGTCCATTTTTACCAGTAGGTCGTCCGGCAGGTAGTGGCCTATATCGTATATCATCAGGCCCGTCATGTCATCCTGCACAAGCTCTGTGTCTTGCGTATCGCGTCCATTTACTTTTAGTAGCGACTGCATTTCAAGATGACCCTGATTGGCGAGGAATGAATTGTAGAAATCGCCTAATTCATTTACGCCAAGTAACTCATTAAGTACTGCAACACGATGTTCAGTATTTTTGGTATACACATATTTCATTAGCCCGCTTTTGTATAGCGCACCTGTACTCCATTTCATTGTATGGCGTATAGCTGATGGTATGGATAGAAAGCGATTGTAGTAGCTGAGTGTTGTATGATAGTGCCTGTAACCGGCAAATAATTCGTCCCCGCCATTAGCAGATAGTACAACTTTTATGCCTTGTTCTGCAGCCAAACGAGAAACTATGGTACTTGGAATGCCTGATGAATCTGCATAAGGCTCATCATATATATCATAGAATTTTTCCAGTATGTTGAATGCCTCCTGTGTATTGAGTGTAAACTCAGTATGGTTTGTTCCTAAATGCTGTGCCACCTGACGTGCATACGGAGCTTCATTATATCTTTCGTGATCGAAGCCAATGGTGAACGTGTTGATTTTACCATAATGCTTTTGCAGAATAGCAGAAACCAATGAGCTGTCTATACCACCACTCAGAAAAACGCCTACCGGCACATCCGATATCATACGCAGGCTGAATGCCTCAATCAGTTCTTTGTGCAAAAGTTCCTGCCATTCACTTTCGCTTAGCTTAGGATGAGATTGTGCAGTAATAAGTTTGGCATCCCAATAGCAATGGGCACGGGCTTTACCATCCTTATATTTCAGGTAATAACCCGAGAGTAACTTTTTTGCTTCTTTAAAAATTGTTTTCTCTTCAGATATGTATCCAAACCTGAAGTATTCATAAACAGCGTTTTGATCTATTGTACGCTTAGGTATAAATGGCAGAATACTGCGCAATTCGCTACCAAAAGCAAAACCGCCTGTTGTTGTGTAATATAAGGGTTTTACACCGAAGCGATCTCTTAGTAAATAGATGCAATCTTCTTTTTTATCGAACAACGCAATAGCAAACATCCCGATGAACCTGTGCACAGCTTCGATACCCCACTTGTGGAATGCTTTGATAATTACTTCTGTGTCAGAGGTAGATATAAATTCATATCCCAGCGAAATCAGTTCAGCTTTTACTTTTTTGAAATTATATACCTCTCCATTATATACCATACTCAGGTGTTCGTAATGGTATGGTTGCGCACCAAGTTCGCTAAGGTCGATAATGGAAAGCCTATGATGCATGAGGGTTACATCTTCATGCTTGAAGATGCCATTAGCGTCGGGCCCGCGATGCCTGATGCTATCGAAGGACGCAGCTATTGTTTTGTCATCATATTTGCCTCTGCAACCGGCTATGCCACACATGTGTTACTTAGTGTTTATCTTGTTTAAAGTATTTTCTAAATAGTTGGTAATATCTGTTATCAATTCGTCCATTCGGTAGGTGTCAAGATTGTGCTTAGCGTTTAGCCCCGTCTTCACAGATGCGGAACGGTTGTTGTATGCTTTCTCTATTTCTTTTTTAATGGCTTCAGCATCTCTGATAGGCACGATGCTGCATCCTGTTTCGTTTCGAGATAACAATTCTGCAGAGCCACAATTTTCTGTAATAACTACAGGTACTGCATAGTGTGCTGCTTCCAGTGCTGTATACGGTCCACCATCTATGAGACTAGGTACTACAAATAAGTGTAGCTGTTTGTAGAATTCTTTTATATCCGGTATTCTGCCAAGTTTTTCTGTTTTTGGTAGAGAAGGATATTTTTCGTTGATGTATTGCTCAATAGCTGTATCTACCTTACCTGCAATCATCAGCTTCATGTCATATTCAGGATTTTCCTGCATCAGCATCTTCCAAGCTTCTAACAAATAGTGCAATCCTTTTAATGCAACGGTATGGGCAAGATAGCCGACTATAAATGTGCCATTACTTACTTCTTTGTTGTCAATTTTCAGTGGCTTAAAGTCAGGCTTCAGATGTCCAATCATTTTAATAACTTCCCCTTTGAACGAAGCGTTTTTATAAGTTTCATACACGGTAGGGTAGGTGCCTATCACCTTATCTATATAGTTTACAGAATTATTAAACAGTTGAATGCGTTTGGGGTAAGTATAAGCATCTACTGCACGAATGTTCAGCTTGTTCTGTTCTTCTGTTACAAGATTGCAGATATAGTTTTCTTCTGGGTTAGCAGGTATGAATATGATTTCAATGCCTAACTTTTTAGCCTTTCTGAATGTGCGTGGTAAGTATGGTTGTGTTACAAAGAGTATGCCTGTTTCTTTTGTTACTTTGCTAACACATAGAAAGTCAAAAATCAACTCTTGTACATACCTGAACTTGTACGGAGCAAAATGTAGCTTTTTATCAACAAAATTCAGCAGAAACAATATGTACCTTGACCAATAAGATACAGGAGATGATTTGAAAGATGTAGTGAATTTGCCCTTTGAATAAACAATAAAATCTTGCAACACACCTCGTTTGTCCAGTTGTTCGGATAGGTAGTAGCCAAGGCGTGCCATCCCTGCACCGCTATTTGCAGTGAGCGATTGGAATGAAACGACCAATATTTTTTTGTTAGTTTTCAAGTGTTAATGTTTCAATAGTTGTGATAAAGACATTTTTTGTACATCGTTGTACTTAGATATATAATCAAGAAAATTCATCAGCACGTGCTTCATCGTAATGTGTTCGTCATATACCATAGGGTAGTCAAACTCTACATAATGGGTAGAAAGCACGAAGTCTCCATTATACTTACGTACCATTTCAAAGTCGTCAATCAGGCTTTTCAGTCTCGTTCCCGGTTGCAACGGATAGTGGTATGCAATTTCTGTATGATTACTATAGTGCAATACGCGTGGATAATCAGCTTCTTTATTGATTAGTTTAAAAGCCAGTTGCTTTCCTATATTAATAAGCCCTCTAAGGTCTTTTTCTTTTTTGTAAAAGGTGATGCCACCACCACACAGGTTCAGCCCCGCATTCAACACACATTCATAGCCCAGTTGCGAAAGCAGGTTTTGTGGTGGCGTGAATACAGAAATATTGGTATTGAGCAACTTATTAAGATGCGTTACTTCTTCTTTTATTTCATTAGTAACATCTCTGTTGGTAAAATACTCTGCGCCGCGCACATAGTTGTTAGCCATTTCTTGTGGCAGAGAACTGTCTTCGTTGCGATGGTATTTGGCATGATAGCCAACATCCAGTTTGCCATCTTTTATTTTCTCTTTCAGAAATGCCACCAGTTCTGTATTGTTTTCTATAGGGTATGGGGTGTTGTCTGCAGTCCATGCACCCCAGTCGGTATCTTGTTTGTCTTTATAAATCTGGTGAACCCATTTTGCCCAATTGCCTTTTACTTTTGATATCAGGCAAAGCGTTGGTGCAAATTCATGCCATATATCGCCATAGCATTGCTGCAACGCTGCGGGAGTTGTGAAGAAGTTGGTATCATCGTCTCTTATGGCAAATCGCATGTGGATATTGTTTAGTTAGATGATTGTTTTTCAATTTTATCCAATATGGAATTGTAATAAATGTTGTAGTACGATGCCAGACATTTATCCATATCAAACTGATTATAACATAGCTCTGCGTTTGCTTTGTGCTCTTCGTAAAACTGTTTGTCTGTAAGGTATCGCTGCATAGCGTCTTTTACCCCGTCAACAGATACGCTGCCATTTACAATCGGTACTACAAGTCCTGCGTGCTTACCTTCATATTGCAGCATGTTTACAATTTCACCTGCATCTGATGCTACACTAGGTATACCGCAGCACAAGTACTCAATAATAATTGTTGGCAGGCTTTCTGATGGATATGTGGTAGGCAAAAGGCCTACGTCCATTATCTTAATCCAATCGAGTGGTTTATCTGAATGCCCCGTGAAATAGATGTTTTTGTGTGATGAGTAAGAGTTGCTCAGCGCTCTCATATACTCACTTTCGCCAACAAGTACCAGATGTGTGTTTGGTGCGTTTAATTTGAGGAAAGCTTCAATAGCTACCTCCCAGCCTTTTTCTGCAATGCCACGAGATACCATCCCGAATACAAAGTCGCTTTCCGGAATACCTAACAACTTTTTAAGTGCACGTGCATCAGGAGATGGCACACCATCGTAGCCATTGTATATCTTGGCAAGTTTTCCACGCACTATTGGTTCAAACTTATCGTTAAAGAACTGTAGTTGCTTGTCGGATATACATACAATCTCATCCAGCTCTTTGATGTTTTTCAGTGCCTTCTCTTTATAGTGAAGCAGTGGTATAGGTATTTTACTCTGTGTCTTATTATAAAACTGCAGATAGTCTCCGTGTATAGTTGTAATAACAGGTATGGAAAACTTAGATGCAACCTGCAAGCATATCTTGTCTGACTTTAACAGGTTGCTGTGTATAATTTTAGTTTTTTCCTTCTTAATAAGCTTTGCCAAAGAACGCTTGATGAAAAAACTTCTGAAACTGAAGTCTATGTTCATCCTGAAAATTGCTGCATCAATCTTTGACATCAACCATGAAAAAGGTATGTTGGCTATTGTCAATGGTACATCGGGCGCAAACATTTTATAAAGACCTTCATTAAAATTGTCTTCATAAAATATGAAAATATGAACCTTATGTCCACGCTGTTTCAGCGCGTTTGAAAGACGCAATACGAAAGTTTCTGCACCCCCTGGATGTATTACTTCAGTAGCTAATAGAATGTTCAGTCTTTTCAATTGGCGCCTAAATATCTTTTCTTGATGTAATAAAATATTGTTCTGTATGCAATGCTGTCTGCTTTGCCGGTTGCCAGGCATTTTTTCATCAGGTCTGTAGCCTGCTTCCAATGCCTTTTGTCTATTGCCTTTGCAGCCCATTGGCGATAGCGCTCTGCCATCAGTTTATTATTTCTGTACAGACTCTCTTCAAACGCAAGCATCTCCTCATTCTTACTTTGAGATAGTAAGTCCGTGCCTGTAGTGCTAAGTTGTCTGTGCAGTTCTGCAATAATATCCTGCGCAATCAGTTTGCGTGGCTTATCAAAAACGTTTGTAATAGAATTAGGATTGATACGATAGCCATACAATGCTTCTTTAAGAAAGTATATAGGATGCTTTTTGTTTACACGCATTGCCCAGTAATGGTCATCACCATATATACCATTGAAGTATTCTGAAAACAGCCCGAATTCAGTAACCAACTCTTTCCTGAACATCAATCCGGGAAACCAAAAAGGGTATTCCAGCATTATTTCGGTTATCAGAAAATCTTTATCCTGTTTTTTGCTTTGTAGTATGTTGCTGGCGGTGTCAATAATATCGTAATTACTGCCACAGATTTTTATGTCAGGATGTTTTTCAAAAACACTAACCTGTAATGCCAATCTGTTTGCTGGACAGTTGTCATCGGCATCCAGTTGTGTTAGTAAATCGCCTGTAGCATAGCTAAAGGCTCTGTTTTTGTTGGCTACGTAGCCTTTGTTTTCTTTATGTTCATAAAGCTTTACACGAGGGTCGCCTGTGTATTGCTTAATGATATTTATCGTTCCGTCTGTAGATTTGTCATCGCTGATGATAAGTTCCCAGTTTTCGTAAGTTTGATACAATATGCTCTCGATAGCCTCTTTTATAAAGGCTTCGGTATTATAAGAGCACATGATTACGCTTACTTTCATATCTGTTAGTGGCTGCGGTGTTTTATCAATTCATCGTAGGTGTAACTAGCTGCTACGCTACCTTTGCTCAGCTCATATATTTTGTCGCAGTATTTCAGCGATGTATACCTGTGTGCAATAATGATAATCGTAAGATCTTCATGACCAAGCTCACGAATAGAGTTAGTGATTTCTTCTTCTGTTTTTGAATCAAGCGCAGAAGTCGCCTCATCAAATATTAATACCTGTGCGCCTTTGTAAATAGCACGTGCTATAGCAATACGCTGTTTTTGACCGCCGGATAAGTTGTTGCCACGCTCATTCAGCATCGTATTAATACCTTCAGGCCAGCCATTTACCAGTTCATCCAGACTAGATAAACGAACGGCTTTGTCCATACGTTGTTTGTCTATCTGGTCTGCGGATTCGCCTATGGCAATATTTTCTGCAAAGGTTTTATTCATGATGAATACCTCTTGCCTTACATAGCCAAGTATTTTCCACCATTGTGCAACATTGCTTCTGTCTAGCGTAGTGCCATCAATTTTTATCTGCCCCTGAGTCGGGTAGAGAAAGCCAAGTATATTGCCGATAAGGGTTGATTTGCCCGCACCTGATTTACCTATGAAGCCAACTTTCTCACCTTTTTTGATGGTGATGTTACAGTCATTAATGACATAGTTGTTATCTCCTGGATATTGGTAAGATACGTGGTCGAAAACGATATTGTTATTGTAGTTGATAGGCTCTGCAACAACAGGCTCTTGTTCTTCTCTAGGAATAAAGTCAGGATCGTTGAATACATACTCCGTAGAGTTTAGATTGTTCATCGCTATTACGAACCTGTTTACTGATGGTATACTACGGTATGCAATAACAGAGAAGAAGCTGATAGTAGAAACAATTTTTCCGGTGTCTTTCAATACGAAAACACCGTACAGGAGTATCAGTATTATGCAAAGGAAGATCGTTATCTCTATGATGCGCGTAGGTATGAACATCATAAAGTCTAGCCTGCCCTGATATATACTATAGTTTTTTGCAAAGCCTCTGAAGCGCTCTTTGAAGTTCTTTTCTGTTCCTGCTATTTTGATGTCAGTGTAACCAAATATCATTTCCTGTGCACTTGCATATAGCCTTGTAGCGTTTTCTGTTTTTTCAAGACCAGCTTGTTTTATCATGTTCTTTACACGATTGTAGAAAATGCCGAGGCTAGGTGCCATTACGCCAATCAGCAGCAAAAACAGCTTCCAATCCCAGAAACAAGTGCTTATAGCAGTTAGTATAAAAATGATTGCTTCGTTTATAAGTATGATGGTTGATATGGCAGCATTGCTGCAAAGCGCAGACTGATAGTAGGTGAGTTTTGTAACAAGGTCGTTCGATGTGTCTTTCTGAATGTCTAGTAACGGGCGTTCGTATATCCGTTCCAGTACGTTCATGGATGATGACACATACAGATTGCGCACAAAATTTACCTGTAGCTTATTGATGTATAAACCAAATGCATTTTTCAGGATGATGATTACAAAGAATGTAGATACTGTATATAGTAGTAGCTGTGTTTTGGTAAAGCTGCTGAGAAAAGGAAGCGTAGCAGTCATTGTCTTTTGAAAATCCTCAGACAGTACAAGCCCTACTACAGGTATTACAAATCCCAGCCCTATCAGGTCTGTTAATGAACTGATGAATGTAAAAAAGACGAGCCACAGAAAATGCTTCTTCTGTGCAGGTGTAAACAGCTTGTATAGTTTGGAAGCACTAGCTACTGCTCCCAGTTGTTTTAAATTCATTACAAAGCCCTCTATGTTTGGCGGTGTAAAACTACCCATATAGCCTTACAGATGCTACGTCCGCCTTGTTATTGATATGTGAACGGGTTTTATGCCGTTCTCTCTTATTTTGTAAAAAATCCTTTCAAACTGCTACCGTTCTGCTTCTTTTTAGGGTTTGTTTCTTCGTAGTAGCCATATCCGTATCCGTATCCGTAAGAATAACCGTATCCGCTGCCGCCATATCCGTATCCATATTTCTTCAGGAATTCAACACCGTTAAATATGATAGCAGGGTTTTGAATCTTGCCATCTTTATGCAGTACATCAAACATACGTACCTGGTCTTTGATGGTATAAGACTGGCGTATAACGAACAGGTTGATACCTGCGTATTGTGATAATACCAATGCATCTGATACAAGCCCTATAGGTGCTGTATCTATGATGACAACGTCAAACATTTCTTTCAGTTGCTCAATCATCTGTCCTGTCTTTGGCAATACCAAAAGCTCACCCGGGTTGGGTGGTATAGGACCACAGTTTGCTATGTACAGGTTTTCATGAATGCCGGATGCTTTAATGGCAATATCAAGATCTCCGAGCCCTGCCAGATAACTACTGATACCACCATGATTTGGCAGGCCGAGGTATTGAGATATTTTAGGTTTCCTAAGGTCGAACTCCATAATGACAACACGCTTTTTGGCAAGTGTCATAGTGATGCCGAGGTTGATTGATATAAATGATTTACCCTCGCCGCTTGAGCTTGATGTAATCATGAATACACGATTGTTGTTAGCCGCAGCCATAAACTCGAGGTTGGCGCGGATGAGGCGGAATTGCTCAGCAACACCTGTGCGTATGTGCGGGCCTACTACTATAGTGTTCTCTCTTGTACTGGCAGCTTCTACACGGCTGATGCTACCAACAATAGGTATGTTGGTTAGCGATTCAATATCGTGGTCGTTGATTACTTTATTATTCAACATTTCGCGAATAACAAGATATCCGCCAGGTATCAGAATACCCAGCAGAAATACAATTGCATAGATAGTTTTAGGAACAGGTTTAATAGGGTTTGCAGTAGCAAACGGCACAACAATAACTTTCGATTTGTTGGTAGCTGCATATACCGATATTTCATTCTCTACATCTTTTTGGTAGAGCAACAGATATGTTTGTTGCAATACATCATAACCGCGTGTCACGTCTTTGATATTACGCTCTACATTTGGTGTATTGCGGATGCGGCTGGTGTACTCTGCAGCATTTTTAGCTGCATTTTGCAGGTTGATATTTAGCTTGGCAATAGCATTGTCGCAAGCAAGTATGATGCGTTTACGTTGCTCCAGAATAGCTATTTCATACTCTTTCAGTCTAGGGTGCTCCGGGCCTACGCCACGTGCAAAGGCTTCACGTTGTACGACTAAGTCGTTGTGGGCTCCTATCAGTTGTGCAAGGGTAGCATCTTCTGATGCAATGCTAAGGATAGAGAAACGATTGCTTGACATGCCCATCACTGTGCGCTTCATGCTCTCCAGCGATTGCTTTGCCATCAACAGTTCATCCATCTTTGTTTCAGATGCAGTTTTTGCACTCATAAACTGCTCTGTCTGCGCGGTAGGATCTACGATATCATTATTCAGCTTGATATCTACCTGCATAGAATCGATGAATCTCAACTCATCTTTAATATTTGCTTTCTTGGCTTTCAGGAAAGCACGTGTTTTTTCTGCTTTTTTATTGATATTCTCCAGCTCATTTTTCTGATAGAAGTATATCAGTACGTTCATGAAGTCAACACCACGCTGCGGGATATTGTCTGAATAGCTCAGTCCCAGCAAGCTGGTACGTCCGTCGTTAAGTGCTACGGTAAACATACCAGTTACACGACCTATAGCAGCAGCACGTGGCTCTGCTTTAACAATAAATTCGGTACTCTTCAGGTAGCCTCTGTTTACACCAACGCCGTTGGTATACATGATTTTGAAACGTCCGTACGGTTTGCGCACCCACGTGTCGTACAATACTTTGTCTGTAGTGCCGCCATTGGCTACTTCAAACTGGCCTTCCATCACTTGTTTTATCTTCAGCTCAACAGTACCGCCAGTAAGCCCTGTGGTATCGAACACAACTTTTATAGGAGATTCCTTATAAATCTCTGTCTCTTTGATGCGGCCTCTTGCCCAATAACGCACATTCAGCGCAAGTGAATCGACCACTTTTGCAATCATATCCTGCGATTGCAATACCACCTGTTCGTTAAAGAGGTTGACTTTAGATTTATCGTTTTGAGGGTCTAGTTTGCTCAATACATTTTGCGCAACATTATCTTGCGCTTCATCTATCAGTATCGAGCTGCCAATTTCAAAGACAGGAGTAGTGTAGCGCAGGTAGAGGAAACCTGCAGTAACGGTAATAGATATGGACAGGACAAACCAATACCAGTTGCTGACAATAGTGCCTAGCAATCGTTTAAAGTCGAACGACGAGTTAAACTGTTTCAGAATCTTTTCAGATATCTGCTGTTGGTTGGGTTGCTCCATGAATCCTTTCTATCTACCTCCTTTTATTTTGTAAGTTTTGTAATACCATATATTGTAACTGCAGACGATAATATCGTCATGATAGTAGGCAAGTAAAACTTCAGGAAATCGTTGTTTTCCTGTTTCCTGATTCTTGCTGGTTCAATGTATATGATGTCGTTTTGTTTTAAATAGTAGTATGGGCTGCTGAATAGCGTTCTGCTATTCAGGTTCAACCTTGCATATTCACGTTTACCTTCCGTTTCGCGGATGATGAGCACATTGTCTTTGCGGCCTGTAATAGGAATATCGCCGGCAGCAGCCAGTGCATCCAGTATGCTTATTTTCTGGTTGGCAGCAACAATTTGGCCAACCCTACCTACTTCACCAAATACAGTTACGTGAAAGTTAATGATATTAGCTTCTACAACAGGTTCTTTTACATAGGCTTTCAATTTGTCTGCCAGCAAGTCTTTCAGTTGCCTCATGGTAAGGCCTGAAACTTTCAGCTTGCCAATTACAGGGTAGTCGATAAAACCATTCACATCTACCAGATAACCAAGGTTTTGTGCAGAATTTGCTGCACCGCCACCGGCTCCTCCGGCAGATGCCGTAATGCTGTATGCAGTACCGCCCTCGTTGAATATTGCAACAGGATTGATACCACCTTTTTCAACAATACTGCTAATGGTAGATACTTTGATGGCAAGAATATCCTCAGGTAGTATAGTCACTTCCTTGCGGCGGTCTATATTGTCTACCTGTACAGATGCATTCTGCAATGTATTATCGCTGAAATAGATGGTTTTTTGTGGTGTAGAGCACGCTGTAACCATCATCAAACCTATTACGGTGAGCGTGTATAGAAACTTGCACATACGTTAATGAATTTTAATGGGTGTTGTGATGTGTTGTAAACCGGGGACAGTGTTGTGAAGCCGTACCCGGGCTGCTCTACTACAATGCGATATGTGGGTATTGTACTTAGCACTATTTGGTAACAAACCGCTTTTAAACGGTTTATATTACAATATATATTAGTGCAAAATACTTTGTTATTACCGCATTATAAACAAATGTGGATAACTTATTCACATCTTATCAACAGCTTATTAACATCGTTTTCACCCGTTAAATACAAAATTATCGGATGGTTGAATTGCAACCATCAAATGCACTGTTATCCTGCTGTTAATGTGCGGCTGTTTACGGTGCCAGGCGGCTTTTTAGCCATGCTCCGTCTGCGTTTCGGGAGAATATTATGCGGTCGTGCATGCGGCTGCTACGGCCTTGCCAAAACTCTATAGAAGACGGGATAATTCTATACCCACCCCAATGTTGCGGTCGTGGAGCATTATCGCCATACTGTGCTGTGTACTGTTTGTAGTTTTCTTCCAGTATATCACGATTGGGGATTACCGTACTTTGCGGCGAAGACCAAGCCCCTATACGGCTACCTGCAGGGCGCGAGTGGAAGTATTCATCACTTTCAGCATCGCTTACTTTTTCGGCAATACCCTCAATACACACTTGTCTTTCCAGTTCTTTCCAAAAGAAGACCAGCGATACATTGGGATTTTCAGCGATATCTCTGCCTTTTTCGCTGTTGTAATTGGTATAGAATACAAAGCCTTTGTCGTCAAGGCCTTTCAGCAATACAATGCGTGCATGTGGTTTGCCTGTTGCATTTACAGTGGCCAGTGTCATTGCATTTACCTCTTCGGCATCTGCCTGCTGTGCTTCTGCAAACCATTTATGGAAAAAAGCAAAAGGATCATCACCTGCTACTTGTTCATCAAGTACTGCCAGTTGATAATCCTTGCGTATTGCTGCAATATGTTTACCCGTGTGGGACAATTATTTAGCTTTTTTCTCGCCACCCAGATATTTCGCCATCACATATACCAGTTCAATAACCATCAGTATAATGAATGTATAAACTAATACGTCGCCAACACCGTATGCAAAAGTATCGTAGAAAGCGCCTAACATTAAAGATTTCATATCCTTGATTAAGATTAGGGCTGCAAGATACAAAAAGCTGTTTGTAAATACTACTGTTTATGCAATTCGCATTTTTGTGATTAATTTTCACCCCCGGTTAAAGGGATAGGGATAAACATGTTGTTGCGACACATACCGTTTTTGAAGACCGTACTCTTGTACGCGTTTACAGCTTTTGGCGGTCCGCAGGGGCATTTGGGTATGATGGTAAAATCTTTTGCCAATAAAAGACACGATGTAACAGAGGAAGAAATTGCAGAGTACAATGCCTTCTCGCAAATGTTGCCCGGACCATCGTCTACCCAAACGGTGATGCTGATTGGCTACAAACGCGGAGGTGTTCCTCTGGCCATTCTCACCTTGTTGCTATGGGTGTTGCCGGCAACGCTTATCATGTCTGCATTTTCCTTTCTCATATATTATTTTGATGTAAAGGATATACAGACCAATATGTTCAAATACGTGCAGCCCATGTCTGTAGGCTTCATAGCCTTCGCGGCAGTGCGTATGATGAAAACCAGTGTACAACACGTTGCTACATGGGCTATCATGACAGGGAGTTTAATTGTAACGATTGCTGTGCCAACGCCGTGGGTATTTCCTGTGCTGCTATTGGTGGCTGGTACTATCAGCAATTTCAGTAACAAGCGTATCCCTATGAAGTACGAGAAGCCAAAGCCCATCAAATGGATGAGCCTTTGGATATTCTTTGTTGTATTTATACTGGCGGGTATATTCAGTGAATTATCTAAAGCGTATAACTGGGAATATGGACGCTTCTTCAATCTGTTTGAAAACTTCTATCGCTTCGGGGCTTTTGTGTTTGGTGGCGGGCAGGCACTGTTGCCAATGATGCTGTATCAGTTTGTGTATAGACCTAAGGGGATAGGAGAGGCTCCGCTGATAAGCAGTGAGAACTTGTTGAATGGTTATGGATTGGTGCAGGCAGTACCGGGACCTGTATTCTCAATTTGTTCCTTTACAGGTGGCATGGTGATGAGTAGCTACGGGCCTGTGTGGCAGGCAATTGGTTGCCTTGTGGCAACGGTTGCAGTGTTCCTACCAAGTACTTTATTATTATTATTCCTGTTTCCTGTATATCAGCACCTGAAGCAACACGTTATCATCTTCCGTGCATTGGAGGGTATAAATGCAGCAATTGTAGGGATAATATGGGCATCCGGTATCGTATTGTTTCAGGCAATACCTTTTGAATGGACAAACGTAGTAGTGGCTGTTATTACATTCTCTATCCTGATGTTTACCAAAATACCATCGCCCTATGTAGTGGTAGGGTGGTTGTTGCTGGGTTTGGCTATGAATGTGTAGCCTTTATTCTTCTTTCAGCAATTCCTGAATATCACCAATAAGCTGATTAACCTCGCCAGGGTTCAGGCCATCGTATTGTCCGCGAATACGGCCACCTTTATCTACAAGAATAAAGCGCTCAGAGTGTATGAAGTCTGAATTGATGTCTGCTGTAGCAGTATCATCAACCGCTGTTACCAGGTATTCATCACGAGCCATTTCATACAGTGCTTTTTTATCGCCTGTCAGGAACATCCATTGGTTCGGGTCTGCATCAAAGTGCATGCTGTATGCCTTCATGGCACCTACTGTGTCTTTCTTAGGATCTACCGTATGAGAAAGGATGAGTATTTCATTATTGCCACGATATGCCTGATATACTTTGGTCATATTCTCGTTCATACGCGGGCAAATGCCTTTGCAGGTTGTAAAGAAGTAATTAACTACACGGATTTTACCATCTACATTGGCAAGTGTTACGGTTTTACCATCCTGATTGGTGAAGGAAAAATTCCCCACTTTGTGCCCCGGATTCCCCAGAATAGGTAGCTTTTTAGGCAAGTCGCGGGTTTGTGTGTAGTAGTATGTCATAAATACCGCAGCAAACACAATGAAAAATGATACCAGTATGATGGTTGTAGTCCTTTTACTCATAGCGCTGCAAAGTTAGTGGCTTTGCAAATGCAAAACATACCCGCAAGGCAAATTGTTATTGCCCGCAGGTATGTTATCTCTGCCGGAATTTGATTAAAGATGACACGTAGTGTTGCTGATGGCCGTGCTGCCCTCATAACGCTCGCAGGCATCATCTGCGTCGCGTAGTGTCTGATTCTGAAGGTCGTAAACCTTAGTTGTCGATGCGCTGCCTACCGTAGTAGTACATGTGCATGTGTAATCTTTTTTGCACGATGTGAAAGCGAATGTGCAAAGAACGGCAAACAGTACTACGATTTTTGAATGTTTCATAATTATCAGTTTTGGTTCGTAGTAAGTGTTGAAAATACTGTGCCGATAGTTCTTAAAACTATCTTAAAGAGTCGCGATTATGTATGTATTATGTTAAAACAAAAAAGCCCTGTTAAACACAGGGCTTTTATATTATTGAGTATAATGTAGTTATATAACTACATTTATCATTTTGCCTTTTACGTAGATGAATTTCTTCACAGGTTTGCCTTCCATCCATTTCTGAATGGTCTCATCTGCAAGTACTGCAGCTTCCAGTGCAGCTTGTTCTATATCCAATGCAAATTCCATTTCGGCGCGTGTTTTACCATTTATAGCAACCGGGTATACTTTGCTGTTATCTACTGTATACTTCTCATCGTATGCAGGGAATGGTGCATCCAGTACGGTTGTTGTATTGCCAAAACAATTTTGCCAAAGCTCTTCAGCAAGGTGTGGTGCAAATGGTGTTATCAGCACAGCCAATGGCTCAAGCACAGCACGTTTGTGGCAGTTGAGTGTTGTCAGTTCGTTGACACAAATCATAAACTGGCTCACTGCAGTATTGAAAGAGAAACGTTCTATATCATCACCAATTTTCTTAATGGTTTTGTGCAATACTTTCTGTTCTGCATCACTTGCAGCTTCGTCTGTTACAATCCATCCTGTTTGCTCATCGGCATACAAGCGCCACATTTTTTTAATGAAGCGATGCACGCCTTCAATACCTTTCTGCTCCCACGGTTTGCTTACATCTATAGGGCCGAGGAACATTTCGTACATACGGAATGTATCTGCACCAAAATCATTTACAATATCATCGGGGTTAACAACATTGTATTTTGACTTAGACATTTTTTCTACCTCTGCACCACATATGTATTTGCCATCTTCCAGTATAAATTCTGCATCTGCATAATCCGGTCGCCACTTCTTGAATGCTTCAATATCAAGTTCAAGACCGTTTACAATATTTACATCAACATTGATAGCGTTGGTTTGATACTCGTTTTTCAAGCCAGCGGATACCAGTTGTTTTGTGCCATGTACACGATATACAAACCTTGAGCTGCCCTGTATCATTCCCTGATTCACCAATTTCTTAAATGGTTCTTCAAAGCTAATGTGACCGAGGTCGTGCAATACTTTTGTCCACAAGCGGCTATAAAGTAAATGCCCTACTGCATGTTCTGTACCACCTATGTAAAGGTCTACCTCTCGCCAATAGTCTGTAGCGTTTTTGCTAGCAAATTCGGCATCGTTCTTCGGGTCCATATAGCGGAGGAAGTACCAACTGCTACCTGCATAACCCGGCATGGTATTGGTTTCTCGTGTGCCTTTATCTGTTGTTACCCATTCTGTAACATTAGCAAGTGGGCCTTCACCTTCAGGGCCGGGCTTGTAGTTTTCTACCATTGGTAGCTCTACAGGCAGTGCACCACCGTTTTCAATTTCGTCTGTTGCATATGGTATGCCATTCACATAGACTACAGGGAATGGTTCGCCCCAATAACGTTGACGGCTAAAGCCTGCATCGCGCATTTTGAAGTTCACTTTCGCTTTACCAATACCCGCATCTACAATAGCACGTATGGCTACATCGGTAGCTTTTGCTACTTCAATACCAGTCAGGAAGCCACTGTTTTCCAGTGTCCCTGTTTTATCGGTATAGGCAAACTCGCCATGATAGTTGCCGCCAAATATGTTTGTAGTAGGTATCTGGAAATGTTTAGCAAATGCATGGTCGCGGTCGTCGCCACTTGGTACAGCCATAATAGCACCTGTACCGTAGCCTGCTAACACGTATTCCGATATCCATACAGGTACTTGTTTGCGTGTGAAAGGGTGTGTAACATAGGCACCCGTAAAGCAACCTGTTACTTGTTTCACCTCAGCCATACGCTCGCGTTCGCTGCGACTTTGTACATATTTCTTGTATTCTGCAATAGCTTCTTTTTGCTCAGGTGTGCTGATAATATCAACTAGTTCATGCTCAGGAGCCAGTACCATAAAGTCTACACCGAAAATGGTATCAGGGCGTGTTGTAAACACTACGATGTGTTTATCTGCAAATCCCTGTACATCAAAACACACTTCTGCACCGTTGCTTTTACCAATCCAGTTGCGCTGCATTTCTTTCATGGCATCGCTCCACTCCAGTTTATCGAGGCTGGTCAGCAGGCGGTCTGCATATTCTGTAATGCGCAAAAACCATTGGCGCATCTGCTTGCGGATAACAGGGTGGCCGCCACGTTCAGATACACCATTTACCACTTCGTCATTTGCCAATACAGTACCCAACGCTTCGCACCACCATACTTCTGCATAGCCCTGAAAGGCAAGGCGATATTTCATCAATGTATCACGCTTGTCTTTCTCGCTCATGGCTGCCCATGCTTTCGAATCAAAGCTTAGTTTGTCATCATCCGGGCATGCATTATTTACGTTGCCTTCTTTTTCAAAGATGGCAATCAGTTCTTTTATGCTGCGTGCTTTCTGTTGTTTGCGGTCGTACCAACTATGAAACAGTTGCAGGAATATCCACTGCGTCCATTTGTAATAGTTAGGTTCGCTTGTGCGTACTTCACGCTCCCAATCGTAGCAGAAACCAATATTATCCAGTTGCTCTTTGTAGCGGGCAATATTTTTTTCTGTAGTTACAGCGGGGTGTTGTCCTGTTTCCAGTGCGTATTGTTCTGCAGGCAGGCCAAATGCATCGAAGCCCATCGGGTGCAATACATTAAAGCCCTTCATGCGTTTGTAGCGCGCATATATATCTGATGCTATGTAGCCAAGCGGGTGGCCTACGTGAAGGCCTGCACCACTCGGATACGGAAACATATCGAGTATGTAATATTTAGGTTTTATGCTATCGTTGCTTACACGATATACATTATTGTCTTGCCAGTACTTTTTCCACTTCTTTTCAATGGTACTAAACGCGTATTCCATGCTATGTAATGTATAAATGGGACGCCAAAAGTACGAAAACGCATACAGGAATGGAAAATGTAAGCCCTTAGTAGCTGAAATACACTACCAGCTTGCACATTCAGTCTTTGTAAACTCGAAGCGGGAAAGGTCTTGACGGAAAAAATAGTGCAGTTTGATGGCTTGGTTGCCATATTGTAACTTCTTCTTTTGGACGGTTACCGGCATTACCCAGTATTGATAGTACTCCAGATAACGATACCATTTGGCAAAATAGAAAACAGGAATCTGTATCTGTTGTTCTTTTTGCATTTTATACAACATCTTCCGGCTGCTGTCTGCATCTATAAGGTGTATACGATAACCGTTTGCAGTATCGGGTAGCGATTTGATATAGTCTGTCTTAATGATGTATATATCTTTGGCAGTAGGTGCTATGGCAAGACTGCATGTGTCGTTGAGCTTGCCTTTAGCAGATGTCAATAAATATATCATGTGTTTATAGCAGTCGGGTTCTTGCCACATTTCTATTGGTTGGGCAGATTGCCCCCAAACAAGCATTGGCAATAACAGGAATGCTAATAGTAAACGCATCTTAATCTTCTTTTTTTGTAGGTGGACAAATTGCGTTAGCAAAACATAGCTTGCCCGTTTCTTTATTTACTACAAAATTCAGCTTACAGCCTTTGCCAGGGTAGTCCATCTCTATCTCGTTGCCTTGTTTTACTAAGTTCACAGGCATCATCCACAAGTGGCAGGTGTCTGCACCAATAGAAAGCTCTGTCATATACATGCAGTTGGCTTTTTTTGATTGTTGCTGTTTGTAAAGCTCCGCACTTTGCTCACCAATGTCTACATAATGGTAGTTGATTCCTTCAGCTTGTTCGGGCAGGTTTACTGTGAAATATTGTTTTGAAATATAAACGTCGGTTGTTTTTGCAGGCAGTAATTGTTTACGAAACTTAGCCAGTCCGTCGCTGCCTTTGGCAAAGGCTTTAAGGCTATATACATAACAACCATAAATATCCAGCTGGCAATCGCTATTCTTCATTTGTGCAGATGCAACCACAGGTAAAAGTCCCAAGAGCAGAAGTAACTTTTTCATATTGGCAATTTACGGTATTAGCGAATAATTTGCACATTTGTAATTATGCTAAGTTATTGGGAACAGCAAAGTTTTGTTCGATACAATCATATTGTAATAGGTGCAGGTATTGTAGGGCTAAGTACTGCAATAGAATTGAAAGAGAAATATCCTGCACAATCTGTACTGGTGCTGGAGCGTGGCCTGCTGCCAACCGGTGCCAGCAGCCGTAATGCGGGCTTTGCCTGTATGGGCAGCCTTACAGAAATACTGGACGATAGCCAATACACAAACGAAGATGAAATAGTAAAACTGTATAACTGGCGCAAGCGTGGGCTTGAACTATTGAGGCAAAGATTAGGAGATACAGCTATTGGTTATAAAACGAATGGTAGTTATGAACTAATAGGTGAAGATGAGTTGACTGCTTTAGAGAAGATGGATTATATCAACAATTTATTGCAGCCTGTTACCAAACAGCCTGCATTCAGATTGGTGAATGATAAGATAGATGCTTTTGGTTTCGGGAAACAGGCTGTGAAGGCATTGGTAGAGAACACCTGCGAGGGTGAACTGCATACAGGCAAAATGCTGCGAGCACTTACAGACTTTGCTTTGATGAAGGGCGTAGAAATAAAAACAGGTGCAGAAGCATGTAGGTTTGATGAAGAAGAGACGCAGGTAGTGGTACAAGTGGCAGACCCCATAAGAGAAAATATGCTTTTGCTGCATTGCGATACACTTTTTATCTGCACCAATGCATTTACCAAACAATTATTACCGGATGTAGATGTAGTGCCGGGGCGTGGGCAGGTATTGATAACAGAACCAATAAACGGATTGAAATTTAAAGGTGTTTATCATTTTGATAAAGGCTATTATTATTTCCGTGAGATAGATGGGCGTGTGTTGTTAGGCGGTGGTCGTAATCTTGATTTTGAAGGAGAGGCTACTACAGATATTGCACTTACAGACCTGATACAAAAAGACCTGGAAGAAAAACTGAGAACCGTTATTCTGCCCGATACTGATTTTAAAATAGCTCAACGCTGGGCAGGTATCATGGCTTTTGGCGAAACCAAGCAGCCTATAGTAAAGGCTTTTTCAAACAGAGTGTACGGTGCCTTTCGCATGGGGGGTATGGGTGTAGCGCTGGGTAGTGATGTAGCAAGACATTTAGTAAGTCTGAACCGGGATTTTTGAGATTAAGGGATTTTCCCGGTTTAAGGGTTGATGATATTGTCAATGAATTTTTTGTTCAGTAGTCGTTTAAACTCGAGACTTTTACTGCCGAAATTGATGAGTAAACCTACTTCAATGTTGTATGCTTCTATATAATTCAAGGCTTGTGCCAAATGAACATCTTCAAGTTGCGTAACTGCTTTTATCTCAACACAAACTTTCTTTTCTATTAAGAAGTCGACCCTTCTTATACCAATTTGAATACCTTCATAGTATATGGGCATTTCTTTTTCGCTTTGTGCGAGCAGATTTTTGCTACGGAATTCTATCTCTAATGCTCTATGATAAATAATTTCCTGAAAGCCACTCTTTAAAGTTGAATGTACTTTCATTGCTGCAGCAATGATCCCTGAAGTAATATCACCATGTTTATATTCGTTCGACATGTGCAGTTTTATAATCCTAGCAAATCCCTTAATCTCAAAAATCGTGGTTAAGTCTTTTTACCACCTCACCAATTGGTAAGCCCATTACATTATAATAGTCACCATTAATTTTCTCAATGCCTATCATACCAATCCATTCCTGTATGGCATACGCACCCGCTTTGTCGTATGGCTTATAATTGCTCACGTAGTGCTGTATCTGTTCTTGCGTCAACGGGCGGAAGTGCACTTCAGTTACTGTAGAGAAACTGATTTGCTTTTCTCCGTGCTGCATACATACTCCTGTCACAACCTCGTGTTTTCTGCCCGATAGTTTAGTAAGAATATTGATGGCATCTGCTTCGTCTTTAGGTTTGCCAAGTATTTCATGGTCCAGCAGTACAACAGTATCAGCTGCTATGATGATGGCATCATGTACGCGTTCCTCAATAGCTGCTGCTTTCTTTTTTGCAAGAAATTCAGGTACTAGGTCGCCCTGCATACCCGGTGGGTTTGTTTCATCTACATCTGCAATGATGATGTAGAATTGCAGTTCTGCCAGTTCCATCAGTTGCTTGCGGCGCGGCGATTGTGAAGCAAGTATTATCTTATGCATGTGCCTGAAAATAGTAAATGATTAAAGAGCCGATACCCGACAGCATGATAAACTTCAACCATCGGCTCATGGTATGGTAGTGTATAGATGTTGCTTTTCTAGGCAGGTAATACATCCATACAATAATGGGTAAAGCAAGTAATAACAGCGTGTACAGACCTAATACTATCCAGTTGGCGTTTATCAGCTTTACAGCCCCAGTTATAAGAGGTATCAGCGCAACAATACCTAATGCCTGTGTAAAGCGTACAGAGCGTAGCAACCCCCATTGTATAGGCATGGTAATACAGCCTTCCTGCGCATCACCTTTAAAGTCTTCCATGTCTTTCACTATCTCGCGCATCCAGGTAAGTGTAAAGGCAAAGCATGTATAGATACCTAATACCCATACTGGGTTTGGTATTTTGTTGGTAGTGGTTGTAATAAATGCCGCCTCTGCAGATAATGCTCTCAGCCCAGGTTCATACAGCATCAGCGTTACGATAGTGAGTGCTGTCAATACAGCTACTACTACATTGCCAATCATAAACTGCTTTTTGAAATGGGTAGAGTAGAACCATAGTAGTATAGTGCATACAAGTTGCAATGCAAGCAAACTATAATGCCCTGCCGCACGTGCTACGTACGCAGCCATAATCAGTGCAGTTACATTCAGCACACTGTGCATTACGATAGCAAACTTTAGCGGTATTTTCTTCTCCAGTACCAGTTTTTCAGGACGGTTGATGATGTCGATTTTGATATCGAAATAATCATTGATGATGTAGCCTGCTGCTGCAATCAGTACAGTAGATAATGAGAGTAGCAAAAAGTATTCAGGACATAGCAACAAAGAGGTATCACTGTAATCCTTTACGGGAAGTATAACACATGCCCAAGCCAGCAATTGTGTAAGGAATACAATCACCAGATTTTTCCACCTTATCAGTTGCAACCAGTACATGTATGTGTTGAGTTGATTGGTTGATTAGTTGACCTGTTGATTGGTTTACATAGATTTCTGCAAATCAACCAATCAACAAGCCAAGAAATTCAACTATTTGCCCCAGCTTGCAGGGTCTACGCGCCATTGTTCGAGTGATGCTTTTTGCTCAGACGCTATCAGTTTTTGTTCTTCAGCCACTTCCATGAGAGCATTGTAATTGCTGATGGTGTGCAGTGGTACATTTGCCTCTTGGAAGGCTTCTGCTGCAGCATTGAAACCATAAGTAAACAATGCGCACATGCCAATCACTTCGCCACCGGCAGCACGGATGGCATCTACAGCTTGCAAGCTGCTTTTGCCGGTAGATACCAGATCTTCTACTACCACAACCTTTTTGCCCGGTTCCATATAACCTTCTATCTGGTTGCCCATACCATGCTCTTTCGGCTTGCTGCGCACATATATAAAAGGCAGTTTCAACAAATCGGCAGCCATTACACCATGTGCTATACCCGCAGTCGCCACGCCGGCTATCACTTCTGCATCCGGGAAATGCTCCAGTACCATGTTTGCCAACTCACTTTTTACAAAGTCGCGCACATAAGGGTAAGACAACACTTTGCGATTATCGCAATATACCGGAGAGTTCCAGCCCGAAGCCCATATATAAGGCTTTTGCAGGTTTATCTGCAATGCTTTAATTTGCAGCAGTTTTTCGGCGAAATGTTTTTGTGTACTCATAACCGCTCAAACCTACGTCAAATACATAAGTTTACAAACTAAGGCAGCAGATGTTCACACAAAAAATATACATTAATAATAAGCCTCTGATACTGACAACCAGCGCCCGTGGCTACATTGAAAGCCATGCAATAGCAGGTGGGTATATGCAATTTGTGGGAGCGTTTGGCCGTAATTTCAGACTGGCGCTGCAACATCTTGAAAAGCCAGGTACACTTGGGGCCATTATAGAGGATATCTCTCCAAACTCATTACAGGAACAATTATATGAGATGTATGAGCCTATAGATGCCGGTGGTGGTGTGGTGATCAACGAAGATGGTGCAGTATTGATGATATACAGGCGTGGCAAATGGGATCTGCCAAAAGGTAAGCGCGATGATGGTGAAGAAATTGCTGCATGTGCCTTGCGCGAAGTGAGTGAAGAAACAGGACTAACTAAGCTGAACCTGAAAGATAAAATCTGCGATACCTACCATGTATATTCTCAAAACGGGCAAAACCTGCTGAAGTGTACCTCTTGGTACAAAATGCAAGGCAGCAATACCGATACACTGGCACCACAAGCAGAGGAAAATATTGAAAAAGCCAGTTGGGTTGCAGAACGCGATTTGCGTGGCGTAGTGTACAAATCTTACGAGGCTATCAGAGAAGTGCTTGCTGAGGCGGGCTTCAGATGGTAAGCATCAGATATGCCAAGCCACCACATATTTCAGCACAAGGTTGAATGTTTGATTATTTTTGCCATTCATGAATGAACAGGCTCGGAAAGCTATTTACATATTGCTTGCTGCATTTGCAGTAAGTCCGTGGTGCAGTGCTCCTGTTGCATTGTTTTTGGGGATAGTTGTAGCATTGGCTACGGGCAATCCTTTTTCAAAATTCAGTAAAAAAGCTTCCGGCTATTTGTTGCGTACTTGTGTTGTATTGCTTGGCTTTGGTATGAATTTTAGTACCGCCATGGAAGCAGGCAGGCAGGGTATCGTTTTTACACTTGTTTCTATTGCAGGGACATTAATACTTGGTTTGCTGCTTGGCAGGTTGTTGAAGACTGACAGGAAAATATCGGTGCTGATATCTTCAGGTACGGCTATTTGCGGAGGTAGTGCAATAGCAGCAGTATCACCTGTGGTAGATGCAGAAGAACAACAGATGTCTGTATCGCTTGGTGTAGTGTTTATCCTGAATGCTATTGCGCTGTTTATATTCCCCGTAATAGGCCATGCCTTGCATTTAACGCAACAGCAATTTGGTGTATGGAGTGCTATTGCTATACACGACACCAGCTCTGTAGTAGGTGCAGCAGGTGCGTATGGCAAAGAAGCACTTGGTATTGCAACGACCATCAAAATGTTGCGCACGCTTTGGATAATACCTGTAGCTATGCTGATAGCATTTCTTTACAAATCGAAGAATACAAGTATCAAAATCCCTTGGTTCATTGGTCTGTACATGCTGGCTATGCTGGTGAATACTTATTTTCTGCAATCAGGTGTAGTTAGCAATGCAATGGTGCATGTTGCTAAAGCAGGATTGCAGCTAACACTATTTTTTATTGGCTCGGGTATGTCTAAGCAGGCAATCCGTTCTGTTGGTGCCCGACCTTTTCTGCAAGGGGTATTGCTATGGATAGCTATTTCGGTAGTGTCTTTGTGGGCGGTTACGTACCTCACATATCAGTAATATCTTTTAACGTTCCGTAAGCTATTCCTTAACACCCCATCAACATTAGCGTGGGTAATTTTGTGTAAAAGGAGCGGATGATGGCGAGGGTTACACAAATAAGAAAAACAAGCAACATACATACAGGTTGGCAGTTGATAAAGAACCGTAAGACCATGTGGTGTATGATAAAAGATACTTGGGCAGGTAGTTATCACATGTCGGGGATGAGTAAGTGGTTGTTGCTTTTAGGTATCATGTACGTATTGCTTCCTGTAGATTTTGACTGGATACCTGTATTAGGTTGGATAGATGACGGTGTTGTCATTTTTCTGCTGATAAAACTATTGCAGAAAGAAACGCAACGCTACGTACGTGCTAAAGTAATGGGGAGAAAAGGAGAGTATTAAAACTTCACTTCCTTAGGTACTATTTTACTCACGTCGCCATTGTTGCGTATTACATCGCGTACTATGGTAGATGATATGGTTGAGTATTCCGGTGCACAAGTCAGGAATAGTGTTTCTACTTCAGGCATCAGCATACGGTTCATGTCTGCTATCGCCTTCTCATATTCAAAGTCGGCAATATAGCGTATACCACGTATCATGTATTGAGCGCCTACTTCTTTACAAAAATTAATAGTCAGCCCTTCATAGCTCATCACGCTTATCTGCGGATAGTCTTTGAATATTTCTTCAATCCAAGCCATACGTTGTTCTATAGTAAACATCGGTGCTTTTTGCGAGTTCTTGCCGATAGCAATAATCATCTTATCGAACAAAGAAACAGAACGCTTGATAACGTCTACATGCCCGAGGGTAATGGGATCGAACGTGCCGGGAAATAAGCAGATGCGTTGCATAGTCTATTCGCTTGGTTGTTTGAAGAATGTAAATACGGTTGTCCCGTAATTTTTCATCCGTATAAAGTTAGGATGTTTTTGATAGTCATTTCGCTGTGCGTGTTCCTGCACAAATATGCCACCGGGTGTAAGCAGATTTTGCTCAAATACTAATATCGGTATATCATCTATATTCTCTAAAGCATATGGTGGGTCTGCAAAGATGAAATCGTATTGTTCTGTACACTTCTGCAAGAATTTAAATACATCGCCGCGTACAATGCTGAACCTGTCTGTAATGCCTAAGGTGGTAGCTGTTTTTTTGATGAATGTCAGGTTGCCTGCATCTCGCTCCACGAGCGTTATATCCGCGGCACCGCGAGAAGCCAGCTCATAGCTGATGCTGCCCGTCCCTGCAAACAAATCGAGTGCTTTGATGTCTTCAAAATCTATCAGATTGTCAAGGATATTAAATAGTGCTTCTTTGGCCACATCTGTAGTAGGGCGTGCGGGTGTATTGCTTGGCGGAGTAAACTTTCTGCCACTGAATTCACCGCCTACAATGCGCATGCGTATAGCTGTTGTAATAAGTATATCGTTCCCGTCCAGCTGCGGTCGTTAGATGGCACATTACCGGTACCGTCTTTCAGTTCAGGGAAGTATTGAGAGAGCTCTGTAACAATACCAGCCAGATTGCGATTGGCATTGGTACATTGCAGCGCAAGTTCACTTTCGTGAATGTTGTGTTGTTGGCACAGATGCTTGATGTGATATGCAATATCTTCCGCCGTTTGGTAGTTGAAAACCTGATGCCAATGCAGGCTGCGATTTTTGTACAACGTTGCAAATACCTGTTCGTTTGTAACAGCGCATTGCAGCGAACACTCACTTTTGAATGGCTTGTAAAACTGGTATGCAGAAAACGGCAGTACTTTCGCTTTGCTGAAGTAGCGGCCTATAAGGCTTTTGATGGCTGCGGGCCATGCGTACATATAATGCGCTTTGTCCTCACGCAGGTGATAAGTACTCATTATTTCGCTCTTCTCAACAAAGTGCAGTTGCCTTACCCACTTGTCTGCTTCCTGTTCTTTAAACAGTATTTCAGGTATCAGCATAGCCTTGTCTGTAGCTACAAAGGCAGATATTACTTTGTGTGGTGCGTTCAGTAGTTTATCATTCAGGAACTCATGCTCGAAGAAATCGATAATCCACGGCGGCAGGCTTTTCTTGTAGTCGTTGTGGCTTATCATCAGCAAATCACCCGGCTCGCTGAAGCCTGCGGTTGTAATACTGCGTGGGGTAAGCACGATGATAATACGTGCTACCTGCGACACAAGGCTATCGCCATTGTGCACCTTATAAATCTGCTGATTGAATCCACTATTTGTAACGTCAGACATAGAAAAGCACACAATTATAGGGTAAATTTGCGACACTTACACCATATAGTTTGTGCTATCGGGTGTTTGCATTCCTTTGAAATACTTACGGATATTATCATAGGGTGAAATAATATTATTTGTAGCTTGTTTTCAGATATTACAGATTGTGCAACTATCAGTCACCAACAAAGGCATTATAAAACTGGCGGCGCCTATATCGTTGGCTATCCTTATTCCGCAGCTTAATTTTCTTACCAATACCGCGTTTCTTGGCAGGTTGGGAGAGAGAGAACTGGCAGTAAACGGCCTTACAGGCGTGTTTTACCTTATCATGAGTATGATAGGCTATGGGCTGAACAGTGGCATACAGGCACAGATGGCACGCCGTGGTGGTGAGGGCGATAATGCAGGGCTTGGCAAAACACTAACCAACGGGTTGATGCTGGGCCTGATAGCATCGTTTGTATTAATGATGCTGGCTATGTGGCTGGCGCCATTCATCTTTGAGCTGAGCCTGCATGAGCAGAGCCATGTGGTAAGCAGCATCAACTATCTGTATATACGTATATGGGGCTTGCCCTTCTTGCTGTTGGTGCAGTTGATGAATGCGTTCTACATTTCTACGGGGCGTTCCAAATTCCTGATGTATGGTTCGCTGGCGGGCACGGCAACCAATATTCTGCTCGACTATCTGTTTATATTCGGTAAAGCAGGTATGCAGCCTATGGGGCTGAATGGTGCTGCATTGGCATCTGTAATAGCAGAGGCGGCATATGCATTGGTAATGTGTGGCATCTTCTACTTCGGCAAGATGTACAAGGAGTTCCCGGTATTTACAACATCCAATTTCGATACATCACTTGCGCGCCGCAGCCTCAATGTATCTGCACCTTTAATAGTACAATACCTCTTCAGCATTGGTGGCTGGCAGGTGTTCTTCATATTTGTAGAGCACTTGGGGCAACGAGAGTTGGCAGCATCGCAGATACTGCGTAGTGTGTTTGGGGTGGTAAGTGTGGTAACATGGGCATTTGCCAGCACCTGCAATACACTGGTGAGCAATGTAATAGGACAGGGCAAGCAAAATGAAGTAATACCTGTAATAACCAAGATAGCCAAGCTGAGCCTGTTGTGTACGGCTGTGATATGTGTGCCGCTACTGGTGTTTCCTGCAGAGTTTTTGGCACTATACAGAGACGATGCGTCGCTGATAGCCATGTCGCTACCAAGCCTGCGCCTGATAGTATTGGCAACACTTATTATGTCGTTATCTACCGTATTGTTCAATGGTGTGGTAGGTACGGGCAATACCATGATAAACCTTTTTATAGAGGTTACCTGTGTGGGTATCTACCTGGTGTATTGCTACATATTTATAGAACGTGCAAGGCTGCCGCTGGCATGGGCGTGGGGGTCCGAGTTTGTATACTGGACTACACTGTTCATCATCAGCTTCCTGTATCTGCGTACGGGTAGATGGAAGGGGAAAACTATCTAATTAGCTAATCATCACATCAGCTAATCAATTGGCTGCCTGCTCGGCTATTTCTTCCATGAAGATGCCGTTGTGGCTTTCGTCATAGGTGCATTCGCCGTTTTTTATCAATAGCACCTGCGGGCTTTCGTGATGTACATGAAATTCTTCCGCTATTTTGTTAGATATATTGCGGTGTTGCAACAGATCGAGATAGTAGAATTTGATACCCTCGGGTTGTGCCGACTTGTCAAGCCTGTTCTTTGCCATCACACTGATGCTGCAACGGGTGCTGTGTTTAAAGATAACTACAGGTTGGGTTGTGCTTTCCTGTTTGATTGTTTCCAGTTGTGCTTCGTTCGATAAATCAATCCAATTCATAATGCAAATTTACGCTGTAGTTAATTAGCAGGTCTGTTGATTAGTTAATCAGGATATAGGGTTTTTTTATAAGCTTTTGCCAATCAACAAAGCAACTATTCAACGAATCAACCATTAATTACTACTTTCGCCGCAGAGAAATATCCATTATAGTATATGAAGCACGCTTTTGTATTTCCCGGACAAGGGGCACAGTTTTCGGGTATGGGTAAAAACCTGTACGAATCCAGCTCGCTGGCAAAGGAGTATTTTGAACAAGCCAACGAGATATTGGGCTTCCGTATTACAGACATCATGTTTAGTGGTACAGACGAAGACCTGAAACAAACCAAAGTAACACAACCCGCAGTATTCCTGCATAGCACCATACTTTTCCTCACTACACCGGGGCTAACGCCTGATATGGTGGCAGGCCACTCACTGGGCGAATTCAGCGCACTGGTAGCCAACAAAGTACTGTCTTTTGAAGACGGGCTGAGGCTGGTAGCAAAGCGTGCGGCAGCTATGCAACGCGCTTGCGAAATCAACCCATCGACTATGGCGGCGGTACTGGGGCTGGATGATGCGAAGGTAGAAGAAGTATGCGCAGGCATTACGGACGAAGTAGTGGTAGCTGCCAACTACAACTGCCCGGGCCAATTAGTTATCAGTGGTAGTATAAACGGTATTAATATAGCATGCGAGCAGATGAAAGCTGCGGGTGCTAAGCGCGCATTGGTACTACAGGTAGGTGGTGCATTCCACTCGCCGCTGATGGAACCTGCACGCGAAGAACTGCAGGCTGCTATAGAGGCTACTACATTCGGCAATGCAATATGCCCTGTGTATCAGAACGTAGATGCAAAGCCATATACGGATGCTACAAGCATCAAGCAAAACCTTATAAATCAATTAACTGCGCCTGTACGCTGGACACAGAGTGTGCAGAATATGGTGGCAGATGGTGCGGCTAAATTTACAGAAGTAGGCCCCGGCAATGTACTGCAAGGACTGGTGAAGAAAATAGCTAAAGAGGCAGAAACAGCAGGTATTAACTAATAGCGGCAGCTATTCTTGTACCAACAATTGATATTTTATTAAAAAACCCGTCTTAAGACGGGTTTTTTTTATCAATTTTCTGATTACATTTGTAATAGAGAGAATTAAGAGTACATATAGAGGACACATAAATTCCCATACAGGTTTTTATAGTTGTTCTGCAAGCAATATAAGGGATAGAGATAAAGAGATGGCCAATGGCTACTTGTATTGTATTGCTTAACACTTTAAAAAATCTATGCTTATGAGCAAGACACTGAAAAATGTTGAACTGGCAGTGGGATTAGTAATGGGAGTAATTGCTTTGTACCTACTGATGATGTAATGCAACAAACGGCTTTGCATCAGTACTCAAAAAATAAAAAACAAACACGGGCACAACCATAGCGCCCGTTTGGCAATAAGCTAAGCGGTAAACCACCGCAACCATGCCACCTTGAAGGGAGAACCTGTCTTTTTGGACAGGTTTTTTCGTTTTACAGCCATCCGTGGCAAATGCTCATTTTTCTGAATAGTAATCACTTACACATTGCAATTAAAAATACCGGTGTTTTACACAATTGACAGGTTGAAGGGAGTGGGGTAGATTGGTGGAAAATAGTAAAGCTTATGAAGTTGAATGTAAAGTTGTCAAAACCCAATAAACCGATTATTGAGTTAATAAAACAAGATCATGGTTTGAGAGGCCCGATACTAAATTGGAATAACATTCAAGGTTCGCAACTATTTGTTGGTAGGGCATATGGTAAAACGCCAGATTGGGTTCAGTTTCTTTCTCTTGGTACAAATGCGGATTTAGGTGCATTAAGAAATGAAGGTTCAATTGCATTGTTGTTTATCCCTATAGACAATAGAATTATGCTTTTTTCATTTGGTTATGGGAATCCAAAAATATCGGCTTCAGGATGGGAGAGCGATTTTGGATTGAAAGTGGTTTTAAATAGAATTAATCCTTTGAAAGTAAAAAGTATAGATGCAAAGACAGTTGATACAGTTGTAATGAATAGAAGAGTGCAATTGAGCAAAGAGAATAAGATATATGATTTTGGTTTTGAAATTGATAAAGATTTTTTAAAAAGTATTACTGGAAAGTCATTAGATGAAAACTTTGCAAGAGTTTTAAGTGGTTCCGAAAGTTTAAGTATTACAACAAATGTTCAGCTTGGAAACTTCATCGGAAAGGTCAATAGTATCTATGATAGTTATAATAGCAATAATTATCAAGAACATTTCAGTTGGATAGATAATATCAAAAGTGTTAAAGATGATGATTTAATCCAATCTCTAAATGAAGAATTGTTATCGGATTTTAACGCAATATTGAATAATGAAGATATCGATAGATATATAAATGTAGCATGTCCAGATATTATTGATTATTCGGTTGTAGATACATTTAGAATCAGAGGCTATAACAATAGAAATGCCTTACAAAGTATCGAGATTGCCGACGTAATAAGTCATTTGCAAGAATCAGAAACAGAGGAAGTATCTATTGAGAATTTGACAAATTATAGGATTGAATCATTAAATGAAGATGGGAAAATTCTAAATGATTGGCCATTGTACTATTGGTTGGTCTATGAATGTGAATATAATGGGTCATTATATGTTTTTTCTGAGGGAGAATGGTATTTTATCCATAACAATTACTTCGCTGAGGTTAATACAAAATATTCTAGGATTGTAAATCCACGCAATGGAGAGTATAGAGCTTTGCCTCCTACTGATGCAATGAATGAAAGAGAATATTTAGATGAATATGAATTGACAAGTAGTGAGTTTATGTTTGATTCTGAGTTATCATACATATATGGAGGAAGAGATTCTATCGAAATTTGTGACTTATATAATTCTAACAAAGAATTCATTCATGTAAAAGATGGAAGTGGGTCATCAAAGTTGAGTCATTTATTTAATCAAGGTTATGTTTCAGCATCTATGTTTGTTAGTGATACAAACTTTAGAGATGATATCATTGCTAAGCTTAGAAATGCTGGTAAAAGAAGATTAAGTCAGTCAATTTCTATAGCCCCTAATCCTAATGATTATACTGTAGTGTTCAGGATTTTAAAACGTGGTAGACAGCTTACTTTGCCATTGTTCACTAAGATTGTTGTTATAGAGATGTATCGTAAAATAAGAATAATGGGATATAAGTTTCGATTAGAGTGGGTTCGCAAGAACTAATAAACAATTTATCATGAAATCATACGCTAACCGAAGTGGCACATCTGGTGTCCGTTATTATGAAATAGTAGATACCTCTATTACAGTTCAGTTCCAGGATGGGGCAACTTATCTATATACCTACGAAAGTGCAGGAGAGAATAATATTGAACAAATGAAAAGCTTGGCACTATCTGGTAGTGGACTAAATAGCTACATAAATACGAACGTTAGAAAGCTTTACGCAAGTAAGCTAAGATAACACCCTCGCCATACCCATTCACAATCAATCACTTACATACGGTTGGTATACCAGTGGTTAACCATTGGTATACCAAACCCTTACCAAGGAGAGGATAGAACAGTAAAGAAGAGTATATAACAGCTAATAACAGCAACAGTACAGGATGTGTGTTGTGTTGTTTGTTGATGTTGGTAGGCTATGTAATAGCAGTAGTTATATTACTCATTCCTCCACCCGAAGGAAAACTGTGCGAAAAACGTCTGTATATTGAGTAAAACACCCGTATATGCAGTTGCGTTTCCTGGTATGGTTATGTTTGTTCTGTGCGCCATTGGCTGCTAAGGGGCAAAACCTGCTGCTGCATTTTGTACCTACATGGGGTGGCAGTGCTTTGGTGGCAGGCACATACTACAAGCTACCCTCGGGCGATAGTCTGCAGTTCAGCACATTCAGGTGCTATGTATCGCACTTGTCGCTGGCTGTAAATGATAAGCAAGTATATAAAGATGCCAATACCTATCACCTGCTGGATATGGCAGCGCCGCAAACAATGGATGTGCTTTTGCCGCAAATACCTAAGTATTACGAGCTTCGTTTTGCGTTGGGGGTAGATAGCGCCATGAGTGTTTCGGGAGCCCACAGCGGCGATTTAGACCCCGAAAGAGGCATGTATTGGGCATGGCAGAGTGGTTATATCAATTTCAAAATAGAAGGCAGCAGCCCGCTGTGCAATACCCGCCGCAACGAGTTTCAGTTTCATATAGGTGGCTATGCCGGCAAAGACAATGCACTGGCACAGGTAGCACTGCAAACTGCAGATGCCCCTAACGAAGTGACGATTGAAATACCGCTGGATAAATGGATGCAGCAAATAGACCTGCATACCCAACATACGGTCATGAGCCCCGCACCGGAGGCTGTGCAACTGGCAAGGCAATTGGCATTGGTTATAAAAATTGCAGGCAGGTGAGGAAGCTGATGGTCATATCGTGTATGCTGCTGACGGTGGTGCTACTGTCTTTCCGTACAGAGAAGCTGCAGTTGGCTGTACCTAAAGGATGGCCAAAAACCGTGTACGATTTTAGCAAAAATCTGCTAACACAAAACAAAATTGAATTGGGGAGGATGTTGTTTTACGACCCTGTCCTTTCTCGCGATAGTACTATCTCTTGCGCCAGTTGTCATTCGCAATACAATGCGTTTACGCACGTAGATCATGACCTTAGCCACGGTATAGACAACCGCATCGGTACACGCAATTCTCCTGCACTCATGAATCTTGCCTGGAGCAAAACCTTCATGTGGGATGGTGCTGTCAATCATCTCGATGTGCAGGCATTAGCACCCATCACCAATCCATTGGAGATGGGTGAAAAACTGCCTGACGTTATTCGTAAACTGCAACGCAGCAAACGCTATCCTGCATTGTTTTACAAAGCATTCGGCGATTCTGTTGTTACAGGGCAAAAGCTATTGTTATCGCTCTCGCAATTCATGCTTACGTTGGTTAGTAATAACGCACGCTATGATAGCATGAAGCGAGGCGAGGCAAGGTTTACCGAAACGGAAGAGAAAGGCTATGCGATTTATAAAACACAATGTTCATTTTGCCACACAGAGCCATTATTTACTAACAATGGTTATGAAAACAACGGGCTGTATGTAGATAACACACTGAACGATAAAGGCAGAATGGCAATATCAAAACAACTGGCAGACTCGCTGAAGTTTAAAGTGCCAACACTGCGCAACCTAAAGTACACCTATCCGTATATGCACGATGGCAGATTTAAAAATCTTGGGCAGGTGCTGAACCATTATGTAATGGGTATACAGCATACAACAACACTTTCGCCACAGTTGCAGCGGGGCATCTACCTTACCAATGACGATAAGTTTTACCTGATGGCTTTTCTGATGACGTTGAATGATAAACACTATGTAAGCAATCCCGCATTCAGCTATCCGAAAAATAATTTTGAAACAAGCGAAGGATTATAATACGCCCGACGTCTATACATCCAAACAGTTCTGAAAAGAACACTAAAACTGAAGCTATGTTGAAGAAACAATTTTTACTCGCGCTTATGTTGCTGTATGCAGGCTATGCAGGTGCGCAAGCCGTTACAGACCCGATGATAACCAAGTGGTGGTTCAATACTACCAACAACAAATACAACAGTATTCTTACCGATGTAGAAGCCGTGTATTACACAACTTCTATCGTGTATGTAAAAACAAGTGGTGTGCCTAATTATTACAAAGACGGCGTATCTCACAATAATGCGAAAGACCTGCAAGCTGTATGGTCATTGCCACGTACGCAAACACCTGCTAGCAGCAATCCAAGTGTACCTGGCGGGCAGATGGGCATTATGTATGATGGTTCTGTGTTCTTCCATCCCGGAGATGCGCAGTCTTACAATAGCGCAGGTGTATGGAACAGGCTGGCATACTATTTTGAAGGTGTAGACATGGATCCATATAATGGACACAGCACGCCCGACCAGATGTATCACCACCACTTTGATAATCTTGCCCTGCACGATTGGGATAGCTCTAAACACTCACCAATAGTTGCGTATTCTTTTGATGGCTATCCTGTATATGGTCCGTTTGGCTATGCTAATACTGATGGTACAGGCGGTATTACAAGAATGAAAACCAGCTACAGCACTAAGTCATACACAACACGTACTAACGGCCCCGCTGTTAATACACAATACCCGATAGGTTGCTTTATAGAAGACTGGCAATACACGGCAGGTTCAGGACATCTGGATGAGCACAACGGACGCTTCTGCAAAACACCGGAATATCCGAATGGTACCTATGCGTATTTCACTACGGTAGATGTGAGCCTGAAGCCTGTGTATCCGTACTTCATCGGGCCAACATTTTATGGCAACCTGCAAACAGGCAATACAGGTCCTACAGGTGGTAAAACAACAGTGCCGGGTACTGCTACACAATACACACCTACAACATCTGTAAAAGAAGTAGAGGAGATGGATGCAATTATATCAATGTATCCTGTACCTGTAAGAGATTATCTGACAGTGCAATTGAAAGCAGATAAGGAGTATACACTCGCTGTATACAATCTGGAAGGAAAAGTACTGCTGCAAAAGAAAATAAACACTACTACACAGGTAGATATGAGCAGCTACGCTTATGGTGTTTATATAGTTGGCCTGAGCGATAACAGTGGTAACGGGTTCATGAAAAGGATAGTGAAACAATAGCATTTATTCATATGTTGGTAATAAAAAAGCTGCTGAGTCTTCAGCAGCTTTTGTCTTTTATAGCAGTGTAATTATTATCGCAAATCCACAACTTCTACACCCGGATATTTCTTTTTATCAAAAGCAAACATACCATCATTTACTGCAGCGTTTGGTGTAAAGCCACTCACTTCGTATTTGTACATGTTACCGTTCTTTTCCCAAACATTACCACCCACAATCGTGCTGGTGTTGTCTATAGCCAGTTCTACTTTGCTCAGTTGTTTGCCTTTGTTGTTAGGGGTCATCTCAATGATATCACAAGTTTTGCTGCCAACTTTGCGTGTGCCTATGTATTTGTAGGTATATTCTTTGTCGTAGAAATTAGTAAACAGTTTTGTAGGAGAAAGCGTTTGTTCGTTAGGGTTATAATTGCTTACCTGTACTTCGTTGGTAGCTTTCATGTATGTCCATACAGTTTTGTTATCGCACATTATTTCCTGTCCGGCTATTTCTACACGGTATTTAGGGCCTTTCATGTAGAAAGTGCCTTTCTTTGTTTCTTTTACTTTGCCACCGTTGCCCGTAAGGTGCAGTGCAAAATTTGCTTTCAGCGATTTAAGGCTGTTTACTTTTTTGCTTACTGCTTCCAGTATGCTCTTAGCTTTGGCATCTTGTGCCATTACGGGTTGCGCCAATGCCATAACGGCCACGATGCTTAAACTCAGGATTTTTTTCATTTCTTCTTACGTAGTCTTTGATTGCAAAAATAAGTTATCTCTATGCTAAGACATTTACCTGTGGTAAAAGTTTAACAATATGCGTGTAGAATTTAGTCGTTTAATGTGCTCAGGAATTCTTCCAGTTCCATTTCTGTTTTGAAGTATACCTCGCGTGGTTTGCTGCCCATAGACGGGCCTACAATGCCTGCGCTTTCCAACTGGTCCATAATGCGCCCTGCACGGTTATAACCCAGATTGTAGCGGCGTTGCAGCATACTGGTGCTACCGCTTTGGGTTTGTACTACGGTGCGTGCGCAGTCTTCAAACAATTTATCGCGGTTCGTTAGGTCAACGATTTTGTCGTTTTCTCCTTCTTCACCTTCATATTCAGGCAGTTCGAATGCGGAAGGATAACCACGTTGTGTGCCGATGAAATCGACGATTTTTTCTACCTCAGGCGTATCTACAAAAGCACACTGCACACGCAGCAGTTCGCTGCCGTATGACACGAGCATATCACCACGTCCTATCAGCTGCTCTGCACCGCCTGCATCCAGAATGGTACGACTGTCTACCTTAGCTGATACTTTAAATGCGATACGTCCAGGGAAGTTGGCTTTGATAGTACCAGTGATAACGTTTACACTCGGACGCTGCGTAGCTATTATGAGGTGTATACCAATGGCACGCGCCAACTGTGCAAGGCGTGCAATAGGCATTTCTACCTCTTTGCCTGCAGTCATTATCAGGTCGGCAAACTCATCTATTACCAGCACTATAAACGGCAGGTATTTATGGCCGCGTTGCGGGTTCAGTTTGCGTGCTATGAATTTTTCGTTGTATTCTTTGATATTCCTGGCACCTGCTTCTTTCAGCAACTCATAACGATTATCCATTTCTATACACAGGGCATTCAGCGTATAGATAACTTTCTTAGTGTCAGTTATGATGGCCTCTTCTTCATTAGGTAGTTTTGCAAGGAAGTGTTTTTCGATAGTGCGATAAATAGAAAGCTCTACCTTCTTAGGGTCTATCATCACAAACTTCAGTTGCGATGGATGCTTTTTGTATAGCAATGATACCAATATAGCATTGATACCCACAGATTTACCCTGTCCTGTAGCACCCGCCATCAGCAAGTGCGGCATGGTAGCAAGGTCTACAATGTAGTTTTCGTTGTCAATCTTTTTACCTAATGCTATCGGCAAGCTCATGTTCGATTTTGCGAACTTTTCGCTTGCTAGCAATGTGCGCATCGATACTATCTGCTTATTGGTATTTGGTACTTCAATACCAATGGTACCACGCCCAGGTATAGGTGCAATGATACGTATACCCAATGCTGCAAGGTTCAGTGCAATATCATCTTCCAGATTGCGGATTTTAGATATGCGCACACCCTCTGCAGGTACTATCTCGTATAGCGTAACCGTAGGGCCTACAGTAGCGCTGATGCGTTGTATTTCTATACCAAAGCTGCGCAGTGTCTGGATGATCTGGTTTTTGTTTTTTTCCAGTTCATCCTTATCCAGTGTTATCGTTTCTGTGCGGTCTTGGAGCAAGTCCAGTGTAGGGAATTTGTAGTCTCTCAAGTCCAGCTCAGGTGCATAAGGCTCATTGTCCTCAATGCTGATGTGTGCGTTCTGTGCAATTACTACAGGTTCTTCATCCTGTTTTACTTCTATTGCCAGTTCGTGCTCTGCTTGTTGTGGTGCTTTCTTTTCTTTCTCAGCAACCGGTACTGTAAGTTCTACTTCTGTAGCGGATTCGTCTTCAACTTCTTCCTCTTCTGTTTCAATGTCATCTATTGCTTCATCCACCAACTCTTCTTCCTCTTCTTCAAGTATTTCCTCTTCTTCTATTTCCTCCTCAGTCATGCCAAGATCAGCAACAGGTATAGTTTTCAGTGCGTTTGTATGAGGGACAGTTTTGTCAGTCATTGTCATATTCCACTCATCCTGCATCGGTTCTACTTCCATCAGGATGGGTTTTACAAAATCGCCACCTTCTGTTTTTACTGTGGTTTTATGGGGTGGTATTTCTTCTTTTGCAGGTGCTTGCGCTGTTTCGTCAATTACAGCATCATCTGTTTTAACGGCAGTAGGTATAATGCTTGCAACTGCTTTGGCAGTAGTGCGTGCGCGGCGCAGAATAGGGGAGATGTCTAATGCAAATACCACAAATGCAAAGAAGCATACAATGGCAAAAAGTATCATGCCCGTGCCGCCGTGTCCAAAGAAGCCATTCATGTATTCTATTGCTACATTGCCCCACGCACCACCATACGGAAATACTGAATGCGGAAGCACATAAGCCAGTATAGGAGCTACTATCAGCAGCAGTATAGAAAGCCAGCGCAGGTAGCGCATTACCGGTACTACACGCTTACCATATATCATGTTAAGCCCCAACATAGAAATCCAAATGCCGATAGCCAGAGAGGCTACGCCTGCACCTTTGAACACCAGTGATTGGGCCAGTGTGTTACCGAAGCGTCCACCCCAGTTTTCAACCGTAGTTTTATTGTCTGTGAGCGAACTCAGCGATGCTTTATCAAAATCTACAGTCCAATTGTAGAAATAGCTGATAATAGATACAGTCAGGAATATGCCGAAGAGCATTAAAAAAAGCCCTGTACCAAGCCTTATTTGCCTGACACGGTCAATTTTCGGAGTCGTTGTATTATCGGCGGGCTGCTCAGCAGCTTTTTTCTGGGTAGTCTTTGTCGTTTTGGCCATAGCAGGCAGTAGCATGCAAAAGTACAATTATAAAAAAACTGTGCAGGGAAAAATATGCTCAATGTATAGCTAAATTTGAAAATATGACAAGGGTTTATATTGAAATAAAATGCAATCCAACCAAAATAAATAGTAGCCTGTCTATATCTCATACACGGTAGTAAAATCAGGAATTTTAACAGGTATATTGGGTAGTTGGCAGGTAGTAGCGGAACTAAAAATTATAAGCAGAGGCATTGCAACTTTGAAATATTTCCGTATTTTCAACCGTTGGGATTGAACTGCATATTGAAACAATAGGTTGAAAAAGTAGTTTTATCCACTAATAGAAAAGTATATTTTTAACATTCAGATACTAATACAATAACAGGTTAATATATCATGACGATGAAAAATACAATTAGCCGGGCAAGCTTGGTAGCGGCATTAGCGCTTACCTTCAACAGCGTTCAGGCGCAAGACATCCACTTTACGCAGTTCACCGCATCGCCGCTTATTGTGAACCCTGCTTTTACGGGTGCATTCAGCGGACAATGGCGTGCAGCAGCTATCTATCGCGATCAGTGGAGGAGTGTAACATCTCCTTTCAAAACATACGCGGTATCTGTGGATGCTCCGATTATTAATGACCTGTCTCATGATGATAATCTGGCTGCAGGGTTGCAATTGTATAACGACCGTGCGGGTGATGGTAACCTTTCTAACCTGTCTGTGTTGGGTTCTATCGCTTACCACAAATTTTTGG
The DNA here is from genome assembly GCA_002389765.1 of Bacteroidetes bacterium UBA4414. GTDB lineage: Bacteria > Bacteroidota > Bacteroidia > Chitinophagales > Chitinophagaceae > Polluticoccus. The sequence goes on from DGQM01000024.1 coordinate 297,275, forward strand.
GTAGCGGCCAGAACAAAACATTGTCAGTAGGCTTTCAGGGTGGTTACACACAGAAAAGTATCGACCTGACAAGGTTGTATTTCCCTAATGAATTTAATAACTCAGGTTTCGATCCTGGTACATCAGGCGAGGCTATGAATAACAGAGTTAACTACTTTACTTTAAATGCAGGTCTTTCATGGGCGCATTCAGTAGGTTCTAACTTTGGTTATGTTATTGGTTTGGGTGCCAACAACATCAATCAACCGCAAGAGTCTTTGATGAAAAAACGCAACAGTGATGTTGGTTTGGGTATGCGTTACACTGCACAAGTTGGTGCGGTTGCTTACCTGAGCGAAACATTTAGTTTGCGTCCTGCGTTCCTGTATCAATCTCAGTCTACAGCAACTGAAATGGTAGCAGGTAACGAGTTCCACCTGATAGTTGGTAATCCTGAATTCCGCAACTTCACTACAGCGGTATTCTTGGGTGGTTATTACCGTTCAAACGATGCGTTGATGGTAAATGCAGGTGTTGAGTTTAAAGGTCTGCGTGTAGGTGTTAGCTATGACTACAATACATCTAGCCTTAAAACAGCTTCTAATGGCAATGGCGGCTTCGAAATCTCTCTGGTGTACATAGCACCTGATCCGCTTGATTTCGCTCGCAAATTGATCTATCCTTGCACACGTTTTTAGTAATAAAAAATATCTGAAAAAGAAAGGGCAAAAAAATTTTTTAAAGCCCTTTCTTTTTTTTAAAGCAATTTATACTTTTATACCCATTAACAACGCTCGCTAACATGAGAAAAAATTGGCTGTTCCTGATTCTGGCTACGGTTTTAGTTACAATTCAAATTGATGCTAACGCTCAGCAGCAACGCAAAGAAAAGTATAGAAATAAAGCAGACGATCCTGTTTCTAAACTTCCGTACTATAAAAAACTTCGTTGGGCTGATGGACTCTTCCGCGATGGAAGCTACTTCAACGCGATAGAGTACTACCAACAACTAAAGCAGGAAGACGAACGTAATATGTACCTGACCTTCCAGCTGGCAGAGTGCTATTCTTACACAAGAGATTATGCGCCGGCTGCTGCATATTATGCAGAGGTTTATTCTTCATCTTCAAAGTTGTATCCTGAAGCTATTTACAGGTCTGCACTGATGGAGAAACAATTGGGCAACTACGATGCTGCTATTGCTAAGTTCAATAAGTTCATCGCAGACAACCCGAAGACGTACAAGAAAATGAAAAAGCGTGCGTTGCGTGAAATCGAAGGTTGTAACATGGCTATGAATTCTATCAAGGATCCACAGCAAGTTAGCATCGTTAACGCTGGTCCTAACGTGAACAGTGCTTACACAGAGTCTTCACCATATCCGCTTGGCGATTCTACTTTGTTGTTCTCTACTATGCGTCAAAATAGCGTTGCAGAAATAGACAAACGTACGGGTGACTATATGTCTCGTTTCATGGTTTCTCACAAACAGAAACATGTTGAGCAGGCAGATTCTTTCCAATGGGCGTTGAACTACAATGACGGGGATTATAATTCTAAAAGAGAGCACGTAGCTAATGGCTGTTACAGCCCTGGTGGTGATCGTTTCTATTTCACAAAATGTGGTGAAACAGACTCAATGAAAATAGAATGTAAAATCTACGTTTCTACATTTGAAAAATCTAAGTGGACAGAACCTAAATTATTGGGTGAAGGTATCAACGAAGGTGGTTCTAACACTAATCCATTCTGTGCAAAAGTTGGTAAGAAAGAAGTATTGTTCTTCTCTTCAAATCGCAAACTGCAAAGTCGTGGTGGTTATGATATCTGGTATTCTGTAATTGATACGCGTACAGGTGGCTACCGTCGTCCTCAAAATGCAGGTAAGCAAGTTAACACTGAAGAAGATGAAATTACTCCATACTACGACAGCCGCGAAGGTAAATTGTACTTCGCTTCTAAAGGTTGGGTTTCTATGGGTGGCTTCGATATCTTCTCTGCTGTAGGTGGTCCTTCACGTTATACTAACGTACAGAACTTGGGTTATCCTATCAACACAGCTGCAGATGAAATGTACTTCATACAAGATCCTGTTGGTAAGCCTGATGCATACATTGTATCAAATCGTGTTGGTTCTATAGCATTGAAAAACCCAACTTGTTGTGATGATATCTGGCGTATTCAGTACGAACCTAAATTGTTCGTAATGGGTAAAGTTGTGAATCGTAAAACACAACAACAAATGAGCGAAGTAGTAGTGAAAATGGTTGATCAAAATGGCGACCTGAAAACTTTCAACTCTACAGACGGCGCATTTGGCTTCAATATGGCTCGTGGTAAATCTTATGTATTGACCGGTGACAAAACACAATATGCATCTTCTCGTGCTTCTGTTAGCACTATGGACTATAAGCGTACAGATCCGGGTGATACAGTTACAGTTACTATCTACATGGATGAAATCACTCCGGTATATACATTTTCTGTAAACAACGTTTATTACGATTTCGATAAAGCAGAGTTGCGTCCTGAATCAGTAGCTTCTTTGGATTCAGTAGTTGCCTTCCTGAAAGACAACCCTTCATTCAATGTAGAGGTTTACTCGTTCACAGATGGTAAAGGTAAAGATGACTACAACAAGAAATTGTCTGAAAAACGTGCACAATCTGTTATTGATTATTTGACAGGTACTGGTGGTATTGAACAAAGCCGCCTGGTAGCTAAAGGTTTCGGTGCTGCAATGCCTGCTGCTCCAAACACTGTAGGTAACAAAGACAATCCTGATGGCCGTCAACTGAATCGTCGTACAGAGTTCCGTATAGTAACTGATGTGCCTACACGTCGTATCCTGTATAACAGTGCTAAGCCTGGTAATATGGATGATCAGTCTAAAAACCTGCAACAAAATGAAAATGCTAACGAAGATGCAGAACCGGATACAGAGCCGGATCTGAACCAACGTGGCAACAGGGTTAATAAATAATATCAACCTTATACAACATATACAGCCTCTGTTTCATACAGAGGCTGTTTTTTTATGTGTACCTTTGCAGCCTATATGCAATACAATAAAGCGGTATTACATACCATAGAAGCTACAAAGAGAGAAGTATTGATTGCCAGGCTATCGGCTGAAGGTTACAATGGCTTTGAAGAAACAGATGAAAGCTTGCTTGCCTATATAGATGCGGCAGATTTTGATACAGAAACACTGCAACTGATAGCATCTGAATATGAAGTTCCTTATGATGTGGAGCTACTAGGGCACCAAAACTGGAATGCGGAATGGGAGAAAAATTTTCAACCAGTAATAGTAGATGGTTTTTGTACGGTTCGTGCAGATTTTCACCAGTTGGATATTGCAACGCTTTATGAGATTGTCATAACGCCTAAAATGTCATTTGGTACGGGACATCATGCTACTACCAAGCTGATGATGACCAGAATGCAGTATATAGACTTTGTTGGCCAAGAAGTATTTGATTTTGGCACTGGTACTGGCATATTGGCAATACTGGCAGAGAAGTTGGGAGCTAAATATGTTTTGGCGATAGATAATGATGAATGGTCTTTTGAGAATTCTCAGGAAAATGTACAGAGAAATAATTGTAGTGTCATTGAAGTGCAGCAGGGTAGTATGGAGCATATAGCTCCTAAAGAGTACGATATAATACTAGCTAATATCAACAGACATATACTCCTTCATTACATGGCTGATTTGTATAAGTCTGTAAAAGGAGGTGGTATTTTGCTGATGAGTGGTTTGCTGACAGATGACGAAGAAATTGTTAAAACTGCAGCCACCGATGCAGGATTCAAAGACATAGAAACCAATATGCTCAACGGCTGGATAACGCTGCAATGCATTAAATAATCCATAAGTATATATTTTTCATTTAATTATAAGGTAATATTTCCTTCAAAAAAGTGGTAAATTGCACCTCCTTTTGGTATAGGATTTACGAAGCTGAAAGGTTATATTTGTTTTCTTCAACAGGAAATTAAACGAATGACGATTGCAATACTAATAGTACTGGCATACCTGATTGGGTCTATTCCTACAGCCGTTTGGGTAAGCAAGAGGGTGTATGGCATTGATATAAGGGAGCATGGCAGTGGTAATGCAGGTGCTACAAATACATTCAGGATATTAGGTTCTAAAGCAGGCTCTGCAGTAATGTTTGTAGACATGCTGAAGGGGTTCATAGCAGTAAAACTTTCTCTCTTATCTCAATACGGTTGGCAGTCTGAGGCTATTACCAATTTGCAGATACTCTTGGGTTTGGTGGCCGTACTAGGCCATATTTTTCCGATATGGGCCGATTTTCGCGGTGGTAAAGGTATTGCTACCCTTTTTGGGATGATACTCGCTATACAGCCATTAGCAGCCCTTAGCCTTGTAATGGTATTTGTTGGTATGCTATACCTTACACGTTATGTATCGCTCAGCAGCATAGCAGCCAGTATCGCGTTCCCGTTATTAATCCTCTTTATCTTCAAAGAACCGGAATTAAGCTATCGCATATTTGCTATAGCTACGGCTTGCCTTGTTGTGCTGACGCACCACAAAAACATCAACAGGCTGCTGAGTGGCAATGAGAGCAAAGTGCCACTGTTTCGCAAGCGCAGGTTCCGCAAATAGTATATTTAATTTTTGAGGGATTGATTAAACTGTAATTTTACGGTATGAAAAAACTATGTATTGTGCTGTCGTTCATGGCAGTGTCAAGTGCAATGAGCTCGTGTTTTAAAAATCCTGTTACAGGCAGAAGTTCAGTAAATCTGGTGGATGAAAATGCTGTTAGGCAACAAGCTTCGGCTTCTTACACAGGCTTTCTATCTACCAACAAAGCCATAACAGGTACTGCAGATGCTGCTATGGTTAGCAGAGTAGGTAACAAAATGGCCGAAGCTGTAAAGAAATACCTGCAACGGATAGGTAAAGCTGATTTATTATCAGGGTATCAATGGGAATTTAACCTCGTAAACAGTAATGAGGTAAATGCATTTTGTATGCCAGGGGGTAAGGTTGTAGTATATTCAGGTATTATGCCGTTAGCAGGTGGCGAAAACGGACTTGCAGTAATAATGGGACATGAGATTGCACACGCAATAGCACGACATGGTAATGAACGGATGAGTCAACAGCTGATAGCTGAGGCAGGTGGCGCTACGTTTGCGGCACTATTATCGCAAAAGCCGCAGCAAGCGCAGGATATATTCAATACAGCTTACGGTGTAGGTTCTACATTAACAGTACTCAAGTATTCTCGCACGCACGAAAGCGAGGCTGACGAGATGGGGCTGTATTTTATGGCAATAGCAGGTTATAATCCGGAAGAGGCTATCAGTTTTTGGCAGCGTATGGCTGCAAAAGGTGGACAAAAGCCGCCTCAATTCCTGAGTACGCATCCTAGCGACGAAACACGCATCAGCCAACTGAAAGGTTGGATGCCGAAAGCAAAAGCACTAGCTACCCAATAATATTGCTGCACATCTCACTATACAAGAAAATACTTAGCTATCTGTATCCTGTACAGATAGCTAAGGCTTCTACAATACATAATAGTGTGTTGGAGCTTTGTTTAAGCAACGGACAATTTCAATTAGCTACACACGATGCTTTGTATTCAGACGGAGATAGGTATCGACCGCTTACAATAGCTTTCAATTATCTTGGGGCAGCATTATATAATGTAAAGGATGTGCTGGTATTGGGCACGGGGCTGGGCAGTGCGGCGCAGATACTGCATGCCAAAGGACTGAAGCCTGTCTATACTTTTGTAGAGTATGATGAAATAATTTTGCAATGGGCTATGCAGACATTGCATGCAGATGTCGTAGCAAAATCAAAAGCGGTGTGTGCGGATGCATTGTTGTTCATGAATGATCATCAACAAGCGCACGACATGCTTGTAGTAGACATCTTCAACAGCAGGGTAGTGCCAGTATTTGTTACTACAGCAGACTTCTTAAAAAAATGCCGCCAGTGCATAAAGCCCGGCGGACATTTTGTGTTGAATTATATTGTACTGAATAATACAGATTGGGATAGTGTATCAACAACTATAAAATCTGTATTCCCAAATCTTACAATTTTAGAGAACGGTATTAATCGTATTATAGTTGCTACAGTTTAGCAGACTGTATACGCAACACTTTTCTGTTTTTCTTTTGTACACGCATTTTTTCCGGTACCAGATTTATTATCTCATCTGTAACTGTTTGCAATAGCGACGAGCGAACAAAATGATCGTTTGTGATGATGCTGATTTCTCTTACCGGCTCAGGGTCTTCAAAATAGCGCACACGGTCTTGTTGGTCTTCTGTGAATTCCATCGTTGCAAGCTCCGGTAATACGGTAATGCCTTTGTTTTTGTCTACCATTTTGCGCAGCATCTCTACATTGCTGCTGTCATAGCGGTATGGCTTATCAGCCTGCAATGCTTGCACTTGGTCGCTGCACAGGTCAAGAACCTGATTACGCATACAGTGGCCTTCATTCAGCAACCATATACGCTCCATAGCGATATCTGATGCTGCAATCATTCGCTTTTTCAGTGCAGGTTCGTCAGGAGAAAAATAAGCAACAAATGGTTCAGAAAACAGCGGATATTCTTTAATATTAGATTCTTCCAATGGAGTACTCAATAATGCAGCATCCAATTCATTATTACGCAATGCAGTAATGATTTGTTTTGTCTCCATCTCTTTAACCTGAAGTTTAACGTCAGGATATTTTGCAGCATAATTTTCCAACAATCCCGGAAGTATGTATGGTGCAACAGTAGGAATAACTGCCAGTTTAAAAACACCGCTAACTGTATTCTGTTGTTTTTGTATCAACTCATTGATGCGTTCACATTCAGCCAATACAATCTTAGCTTGTTCTACTATTTCTTCACCCAATTCAGTAATCGCTATCGGGTGTTTGTTGCGGTCAAATAGTTTTACGCCTAATTCTTCTTCCAACTTCTGTATCTGCATGCTAAGTGTTGGTTGTGTCACAAAGCATTTATCAGCTGCAGCTACAAAGCTTTTATAGGTAGCTACGGCAACAACATATTCTAATTGTGTAATGGTCATAATATTGATAATAGTTATACAAACCTACGCTATAAAACCTATATAGACCAAATTTATAGTGTTAATAGATTAATTTGATTATTCAAAAGAGGGTGTATTAAAAACCGATCAAGAAACGAAAAATATTAATTTTACATTAATTTTTTTTAATTAAAAACGGGTTAAAAAGTACAAACAAAAATTGTTCTGTAAAATATTGCTCTACCTTTGTTATACCGTTTATAACCTGATATCCTCACTCACATCTTGCCGTCTAACATTGATTACTCCACTTACGTTAATTAGTATTTTAATTAAATACCCTTTATATGTCTTACAGAAATTTTTATTCTGCATTAAGAGTAGCATTGGTGTTATTAGTAACATTATGCTTAAGTAACGTTGCATCTGCACAGTTTATAGTACTATACAGCCGTACTGTACTGACAGGGCAAACATACACTCCTATTACAGGTGGCACAGTCATCAACACAAATGCAGGCTTATCTACAGGGATGAGCCAGAATGCCGATGATGGTTCAAGGCTTGTAAACCTACCGTTTACATTTACATATGACAATAATCCGTTTACACAGGTTACATTCTGCACCAACGGTTGGATAGGCATGGGTAACCAAACAACGAGTGTTAGTGCAGCTAATGGTCGTGCACCGGCTAACTTATTCACAACCACTGTACCTAATAATACAATTGCTGCTTGGTTTGGCGATATGTCTGCAAACTTTCCTGCACCGGGTGGCATAGGTAGTATGGTGCATGGTCTTGTTGGGACGGATGTGTATGCTTTTGAATGGAGAAATGCTACAGGTTCGGGTTTTGGCTCTACAACCACCAATCTCATAAACTTCATGATTAAACTCTATGGTCCTGCATCGGTTCGTCCCGGGCGCATAGAAATATTATATGGTACACAGGCAGGTGCCCTGACTACAGGTCGTGTAATAGGTATAGAAGATGCTGTTGGTGGTGCTAACAGGTTTATCAATGCATTGAATGGATCATTCACCCTTACAACAACAGCAGGGGCTTGGCCTGGTAATGGTAATGGTTATCGTTTTGATCCACCGCCGCCGTGTACAAGTACGCCTAATGCGGGTACTATTACAGCACCTACGTCTGTATGCCCCGGAAACAATTTTAATCTATCACTTTCAGGACATAGCGTAGGTCCTGGTATCACTTATCAATGGCAGTCTCGCACATTACCTGGCGGTACTTATGCTAATATAGCAGGTGCAACTACTGCCACTATAACAACAAATACCGCTGTAGCAAGAGAATACAGATGTGTAGTTACATGCACAAATAGTGCTCAAACGTCTATTACAACACCAGTTTCAATCAGTATCAATTCATTTTATGTTTGTTATTGTAAAACAGGTCTTGGTGGCGATGCCAATGCGTCTATTGATTCTGTAAGGATATTTGAAACAACTTTGAATAATGGTTCGCCGGGCACAGCCCCAGGCTTTTACACACAGTATGGTATTACGCCTAATACTACGGCGTCATTACAAGCAGGAGGGCTATATACACTTAAGGTTAAATATGGTGCTGCTGCAATCGGTTCTATGTGGATAGACGCTAATCAGAATAATACTTTTGAAGCATCCGAGTGGGTACAGATAAATACTTCTAATTCATCAGGAACAGTAGTTTTCCGTGTGCCGCCTACTGCTCTTACAGGTCTTACAGGTTTGCGTATCAGAAGTGCCACATCGGGCAATGGTGCTGCAAATGCTTGTACAAACAATGCAACAGGCGAAACAGAAGATTATGTAGTTACAATAACTCCGGCACCTACTAAAGATGTGAAAGTACAAACAGTACTCTCTCCTAAAGATGGTAGCGAGTGGTGTCCTTTTAAAGTAGTGCCAGCCAAATTGGTTATTTACAATAATGGTACTACCCCCGTTAGTCGTTTTACAGTTGGTATGTATCTGACAGGTCCTACTACATCAACCAACATCATTACTTACAACAATACACTTGCACCGTTTACAGCAGATACACTCACCTTCCCTGATTATAATTTTACATTTGTTGGTAATCATGTTGTAAGAGGAATTATCTCACAGGCAGGTCCGGATGATATACCATCAAATGATACGTCGGCTACTAGCAATATTGTAATAAAAGTACCCGCTAACATACCTGTTATCAGAAATGATTCAGTGTGTATAGGACAGGAAGGTATGTTGCATGTATTACCCGATGGTTACAGGCATAATTGGTATAGGACACCGACTTATTTGAACAAGTTGTATGTAGGAGACACTTTGAAAATACCGAATGTGCAAAAAGATACATTGTTGTATGTATGTTCTGAGCCAATAACGCTTACTACAGGTTCGTTAACTACTACTTCGGCTGCAGGCAATGGCTGTGGTGGCGGTGCAATGTTCAATGTAATACCAAATGCTAATCTTCGAATAGATAGTTTTGCAGCATTATTCTCAGCTGCCGGCGCACAAACAGTTAATGTGTACTACAGGCTTGGTACTTATGCAGGTAATGAAACCAATGCTGGTGCTTGGACATTGCTTGGTACTGCAAATGTGGCTGTAGGTTCTACAACTGCACTGACTAGATTTACAGTAAACAATCCAATGTTTGTTACTACAGGTAATACCTATGGGTTTTATGTAAACTATAATGCATCATACACAAATGGTAGTACTACATTCTCTAATGCCGATATGACCATACAAACCGGTACCGGCTTATGTAGCCAGTTTGGAGGTACAAATGCAGCGCGTATGTTTAATGGTACTGTATTTTACAGCATGCCTGGCGCGGCTTGCGAAAGTCCGTTATTGCCAATAAAAGCATTTGTAGGGCAAGCACCTACCGTAAACCTCGGGCAGGATATAGTTGGTTGCGAGAAGCAGGATATAATACTTGATGCAGGCCATTTTGGTGCTACTTACAAATGGAACAATCTTTTACAAACTCAAACTATCAATGTAAAAGATGCACCAGGTACTTATTGGGTAGAAGTAGATCGTTATTGTATAGGTAGCGATACTATTAATGTATCATTGAAACCATTACCTAGTACTACAGGTATTACATATACAAGGATGGGCACTACATATAACTTTACAGTAGGTGGTATGGCTAATGCTAATACGATTCTCTGGTTGTTTGGAGATGGTACAAGCTCTATAATGAAAAACCCTACGCACATTTATGCAACAAGCGGTAATTATAAAGTATTATTGATACTGACTAATGATTGCGGTTCTGATACTACATCTATGGTAATACCTTTGGGTATTTCAAATATAGAAGCCGGTAAAGGTGTGAACTTGTATCCAAACCCTGCTACAGACAATATCACGCTCGAGTTTGATAATGTTCCTGCAAAAGGCGCAGATATGATAGTAGTAAACAGTGTCGGCGCTACAGTAATAACACTGAAGTCTAATGGTACGAAGAAAGAACTGATAGACGTACATACATTGCCTGCAGGTAACTATGTGCTGAAAGTGATAGATGCAGAGGCAATGGCAACCAAGCCATTTGTGATTACCAGGTAATTTTGATTTAGACATAACAATGAGCGGACCGAATTTTTTCGGTCCGCTTTTGTTTTGGGCATACCACTGAAAAACAGGTAACTTTGCGCCCAAATTGCATACGTATGGCAGTTGTTAGTAAACTGAGATATACTGAAGATAGCCCCATGCTGGCAATAAATATGCCGGAGGATTGTATGACTATGTTCGATGCTTTTGAGTTGAAAACATCTTTTGCGGGAAAAGCTAACTACAAGCAAGCATTGTTGTTTGTTTACACCAGTGCTGATTTTGATAAGTATTATGCTAGAATGTTGACAAGACTGGAAGATGATGCCGTGTTCTGGATTGCATATCCTAAACAAAGCAGCGGCATACCATCAGACCTTACCCGCATGAAATCGAATGCCTGGGATGTCATTATTTATTCCGAAGATTATACCATTGTTAGTTCTGCGTCTATCAATGATACATGGACGGGTATGCGCATAAAGAAAAAGGACCCTAATGCAAAATACAAACGGGAGGTGCCGATAACAGAGCGAAAAACAGAAGGTATAGATTACGTGAAGCGAACCGTGGAATTGCCCGAAGATGCAAAAGCAGCGATGATGGAATTTAATGGCCTTGAAGATTTTTTCAACTCCATGTCCTTTACGCATAAGAAAGAATATGTAGAGGCTATTGCAGAAGCTAAGAAACCTGAAACCAGACAACGCCGAATCGATAAAATGATTGAGATGGTGACTGCACTGAGAGTTGCCAAAGAAAATAATAAGAAGAAGAAATGAGTTACAGTAATAATTACAAGGATATACCGCAAGGGTCATTGCTGCAGTTTATTAAAGATACTTACTTGGGCAAGGTCGTTACCGGTTCTCGCTCGGCAGCAGGCAATTGGATGAATTTTACACTTGAGGCGATAGACAAGGGTAAGGCAACGATATCTTTGGAAGTGAAGCACGATATGACGAATCCATACGGCAATATACATGGAGGTATGATGGCGTTGGTGATGGACGAAGTGATAGGCTGGGCAGTAGTAAGCCTGGACACAAATAACCATTATACCTCACTAAACCTGAATGTAGACTTCCTGTATGCCATCAAAGAAGGGGATAGGCTGAAGGCAACATCTGAGGTAATAAGGGCGGGCAAGAAGATAATACATGTAGAGTGTCGTGTCTATGATATGGAAGACAGGATATTGGGTAAAGCAACCAGCAACCTGATTGTGACGGGTATGAAACCTGCTGAAGGGGAATATAAAGTAGCTAACTAAACAGGTGAAATTCACTTTTGAATTTTTACTTTTGACGATAATATATGCTGAACGGTAAAAAAATAGTGGTAGTACTACCTGCATACAGGGCAGCTCTGACAATGGAGCGCACGTACGCAGAGATACCTTTTGATATAGTAGACGATGTTGTACTGGTTGATGACCACAGCCCTGATAATACGGCTGAGGTGGGTGCTAAACTGGGTATCAAGCACATTATTCGTCACGAAATAAACAGGGGTTATGGTGGTAACCAGAAAAGTTGCTATGCAAAAGCATTAGAGATAGGCGCTGATATAGTTATCATGCTGCATCCCGATTATCAGTACACGCCAAAGCTTATACATGCAATGGCTGCAGTCATTGCGTTTGATGTATATCCTGTATCATTTGGTAGCCGGATACTTGGTAAAGGTGCGCTGAAGGGTGGTATGCCGATGTATAAATACATCTTCAACCGTTGCCTTACATTGTTCGAGAACATAATGCTGGGGCAGAAGCTGAGTGAATACCACACCGGTTATCGTGCCTTCAGTGCAGAGGTTATCCGTTCTATCGACTTCACACACAACAGCGATGATTTTGTTTTCGATAATGAGATGATATCGCAGATATTCATGAATGGCTACGAGATAGGGGAGGTTACATGCCCTACTAAATATTTTGAAGAAGCCAGCAGTATCAACTTCAGCCGTAGTATGAAGTATGGCCTTGGTGTGCTGCGTGTATCTATGGCGCACTGGCTGCACAAAAGAGGTATCGTAAAAAGTAAATTGTACAACAAACCGCAATAAAAAAACACCGCTAATTGAGCGGTGTTTTTTTATTATAACAACTCTTAATTATTTCATTGTTACTACAGGTGCTTTCACTTCCTGCTTAACAGGTGCTTTAGCTGTTTCTGTAGTTTTGTTGCCATACATGTTTGCCAATGTAGGTGCAATAACTAGTGCAACGATAGACATCAGTTTAATCAGGATGTTCATAGAAGGCCCAGATGTATCTTTAAACGGATCGCCCACTGTATCGCCTGTTACAGATGCTTTGTGCGGATCAGATTTTTTGTAGTACATCTCACCGTTTATTTCAACACCTTTCTCGAATGATTTTTTAGCGTTATCCCATGCGCCACCTGCGTTGTTTTGGAACATACCCATCAGTACGCCACTTACAGTAGCACCTGCCAGCATACCACCCAGTGCTTCAGGTCCTGCAAGGAAACCTACCAGCAACGGAGCAGCTATTGTGATAGCACCCGGAAGAATCATTTTTTTGATAGAAGCATCTGTAGAGATAGCAACACACTTGTCATATTCCGGTTTGCCTTTACCTTCCATAATGCCCGGTATTTCACGGAACTGGCGACGAACTTCTTCAACCATTGCCATGGCAGCCTCACCTACCGCACGGATAGCCAGCGAAGAGAAGATGAAAGGAATCATAGCACCAACAAACAGCATAGAAAGTACTTCTGCTTTATAGATGTCGATACCATCAATACCGGCAACACCCACGTAAGCAGCAAACAGTGCAAGCGCAGTCAGCGCAGCAGATGCAATCGCAAAACCTTTACCAGTAGCAGCAGTCGTGTTACCAACCGCATCCAGTACGTCAGTTTTTTCGCGTACTTCTTTTTCCAGTTCGCTCATTTCAGCAATACCACCTGCGTTATCTGCTATCGGACCAAAGGCATCGATTGCTAATTGCATAGCCGTAGTAGCCATCATACCTGCAGCTGCAATAGCCACACCATAAAGACCAGCCATAGCATAAGAACCCCATATACCACCTGCCAGTACCAGAATAGGAAGGAATGTACTTTCCATACCAATTGCAAGACCACCAATTACGTTAGTAGCGTGGCCTGTTGCAGATTGGCGAATGATGCTCATTACAGGACGTTTGCCCATAGCTGTATAATATTCTGTAATAACACTCATCAGTGTACCAACTACAAGGCCTATAGCAATAGCGCCAAATACTTGTGTGTTGCTGAATACGTGTCCGCGCAGCTCCATTGAAGAAGGCAGGACATACATTACCAGAAAGTAAGAAACAACTGCAGTCAGCACCATAGAACCATAGTTGCCCATGTTCAGTGCTCTTTGTACAGCACTTGTGCTGATACCTGCGCTGTCGGATATACGTACCATCATAGTACCGATGATAGAAAGAACGATACCAATACCTGCTATCAGCATAGGCAGCAATATCGGGCCAAAACCACCGAAGTTATCCATTGATGCAGTTTCGCGGCCCAGTACCATGGTAGCTAGTACAGTAGCAACATAAGAACCGAAAAGATCGGCACCCATACCTGCTACGTCACCTACGTTATCGCCTACGTTATCTGCAATCGTTGCAGGGTTGCGTGGATCATCTTCAGGAATACCTGCTTCTACTTTACCTACCAGGTCAGCACCAACGTCTGCAGCTTTTGTGTAGATACCACCACCCACACGTGCAAACAGTGCAATGCTTTCTGCACCCAGAGAGAAACCTGTCAGTACTTCAATAGCACGTTCCATTTCTTCGCTGTTTACAGCAGCATCAGGCGCGAACATCATTTTGAAAATGATGAAAAGGCTACCCAAGCCCAAAACAGCTAAACCGGCAACACCCATACCCATTACAGCACCACCGCCAAAAGATACAGACAGTGCTTTGCTGAGGCTGGTACGTGCAGCATGTGCAGTACGTACGTTTGCTTTGGTAGCTATGCGCATACCTATAAAACCTGCCAATGCGCTGAATACAGCACCAATGATGAACGCAATCGCTATCACAGGGCTCGATTTAGGATTGCTGTAGCCCATAAAGCCCAGCAACAAACCTGCTATGATTACGAAATAGGTGAGTATCTTATACTCTGCCTTCAAAAACGCCATAGCACCCTCGGCTATGTATTTAGAGATTTCTTTCATGCGGTCGTTGCCGGCATCTTGTTTGCTAACCCATGCACCTTTGGTCATGGTGTATAGCAGCGCCAGCACACCAAACGCCGGAACTAAGTAGAATAATGAACTCATATTAAAACTATGTGTTGTAAATAAAGTGGGGCAAATATAGCTTTTTGAAGCTGAAAAACATAGGTTCTGAACCTTATGTGACAAGAATGTATATACTCTTTTTGAGTATATGTATTATGATGATTTCTTAACACCTATTTGTTTATTTTTACTTCAACTGAAACTGATTAAAGGGAATTGACTTTTGCCGCAGGGAGATTATAAAAAACTGGCCGACGAAGAACTGGTGTTTCGCTATGCACAGCGGGGCGAGCAGGCAGCGTTTACTACGCTGTTTGAGCGCTACGGGCATCTGGTATACGGTATATGCCTCAAATACCTGAAAGAGCCCGAAGCTGCCAAAGATGCCATGCAGCAGATATTTATAAAACTGCTGGAAGACTTGCGTCGTTTCAAGGTAGAGACCTTCAAGCCGTGGCTATACCAAGTAAGCAAAAATTATTGCTTCATGCAGCTGCGCAAGCCTGTGCATGAGGTAAATACGGATGCCGAGTATGGAGAAAATATGGAATTTGAGGACGAATGGCATCATAAGATAGAGCAGGAGCAATTGCTGGATAATCTGGAAGTATGTGTAGAGGAGCTGAATGAGGAGCAACGTATCTGCATCAAGCTGTTTTATCTGCAAAAGATGAGCTATGTAGAGATTACAAATCAGACTGGCTATAGTATGATGCAGGTGAAAAGTGCCATACAGAACGGTAAGCGCAACCTGAAAATAAAATTGGAGGCGAAAAGAAACGTGAACACATGAGTAGGGAACAATTGAAACATATTTTCGAGCAGAGCAGTTGTCTTACTAAAAAGCAACTGAAGGAGTATGTAAGCGGCAGTATGAGCCCCGAAGAGGCGCATGCGGTTGAGCAGCACCTTCATAGTTGCCCTATGTGCAGCGATGCTGTAGACGGGCTGATGACGCAGCAGGGAAAGGGTGTAGAAGTAATGAATACCATCAATGCCGATTTTCTTACAAAACATCTTGGTGCTGCCAACCCACAGGCGCCACGCAATATAAATATGCCACCAACCAATACTGCCAATACCCGCGACACACAGAAAAAGCCTTCACCTGCCATGATAAAGGCAAAGCCTGTGAAGAGCTATTTTGCTTTCAGGACGATGTCTGTGGCGGCTACTATTTTGTTTGCAATTGTAGGTATATGGTACTACAGGCTTACAAACGATGTGTTGCAGCAAAGCCAACCAGTAGCACAGGAGTTGCCAAAGCCGGCACCTATAGAACAACCCGCTGCAGCGCAATATGCAGAAGATACACAAGAAGCGATTGCTGCCGCGGCAGATATGGTTAATAACGGTATTACAGAAGTAGGTACAGGCGCATCTATAACACAAAGCCCCGCAACAAAAGATAAAGGTGTAGTAGCGATGGCAGCACCAACGCCGGAAAAAGAGAAAGAGGGATTGCTAAAAAGGCTGGGGAATAAAATAGAAGCTGCTGCTGCCAAGAAAACAACACAGCAACTACTGGGAGCCATCAAAAACGATAATCCTGATAAATACGCAACATCTGCCAAGAACCAGTTTGTAGAAGAACAGCGCATGAAGCCGAAAGAAGAGCGTGCTGATATAGTGGATATGCAAGCGGGAAATGCATCAAGAGCTACAGGTAACAGCTACCAACCTGCAGAAGACATAAAGGCAGTAACAGCAAGTGAAAAAGAAGCATTAGAGCCTGTCAGCAAAATCGATAAAGCAGACCAGTTGTTAAAATCGGGCAAGGCAAGCGATGCACTTAATCTGTACACACAGGAAATGCGCGGAGCAAGCAGCAGAGGCAAACGCCAGGAAGCTGCGATAGGCGCCGCACGTTGTTATGTTGCACTGGGCAATCGCTACAAAGCAAAAGATATACTGCTAAGTATAGTAGACGAAGGAGGCCCGCGCAAACGCGAAGCCAAACGTATGCTGAAAGAATTGGGCTGGGAGGAGTAAAGAAATCATTGCCTGTAAACTATGAAGAAAATACTGCGTTGGCTTTTTGTAATATTTATTCTACTGAATATTGTAGCGGCCATTCACGCTTATAAATTCACACATTATTCTAATGAAGTATCTGCCAAAACCGATGCTAGGCAACTAACTGCTGCTGATAAAATCAAGATACTATTTACAGGTGTTAATAATCCCAAACCAAAGAATCAACCCAAACCCGATGCGTATCAGCATCTTGTGCTGAAGGGCAGGGGTGATATAGATTGTTGGTTATTAGATAAAGATTCCTCAAAGGGTACGATTATAATCTTTCATGGCTTTTCCGGAGAGAAGTCGGGTATGGTAGAAAAAGCCGAAATACTCCATAGAATGGGCTATAAGGTATTGCTTGCCGATTTTGTTGGCTCAGGCGCATCATCCGGAAATCAGGTAACATTGGGTTATAAAGAAGCTGAAGACGTAAAAGTATGTGTAGACTATTGTAAGCAACAAGGTGAACATAGTATTTACCTGTTGGGCACGTCTATGGGGGCTGCTGCAATACTTCGTGCAGTTCATGAACAATATGTCAATCCTAAAGGTATTATGATAGAGTGTCCGTTCGGAACAATGTATGATGCAGTTGCTATCCGTTTCAATATGATGCATGTGCCCAAATTCCCTATGGCACATTTACTAATGTTCTGGGGCGGTTTGGAAAATGGGTTCTGGGCATACAATCACAATCCCGAAGATTATGCAAAAACGGTAACATGTCCAACGTTACTTATGTTTGGTGAAAAAGACGACAGAGTAACCCGTGCAGAGATAGATAGGATATACCAAAAACCTTGCAGGTAAAAAGCAATTGGTGTTGTTCCCGAAGTCGGGGCACGAAAACTACTTGTTAGAACACAGAACCGATTGGACTGAAACTTTAACGGAATTCCTTAAAACCAATCCGTAATCCCATAAAAAAACCGCTCTGCTATTAGCGAACGGTAATATGATGATGGCTTTGTGGTTGTAGCTGGTGTAAGCTCATACAGGGGCTGTATCCGATATCGACCACACACTTCATTTGCATCACTTACAAAAATATATCAATTAGTTCGGATTAAGAGTAAATTAAATGTAAAAAATACCTTAAATAATCAGCGCAGCTATTAACATCTGTTATAAACTCCCCCTTTCTGCCAATTTTCCTTGTTGTATTTTCACGCAGTTTTACGAAAAGATTAATATGAGAAGATATTTATCTCTGTTGCTGTGTCTAACGGTTGCAACAACAACGTTTGCACAGTCTGGCGATTACAGAAGTACATCCAATCCGCTATACTGGAAAAACCGCAAACCCGATGGAGCCTACTGGCAGCAGGATGTGCATTATAAAATTGATGCAAAGGTTGATGAGGAAACCAATATCATTACAGCAGGAGAAACGCTGGAGTATTGGAACAACTCTCCCGATACATTATACTTTGTTTACTTCCACCTATGGCAGAATGCCTTTGTGCAAGGTTCTCACCTGCACGATCTGGAAGAAGCCATCAATACCAAAGTGCGTATGGGCAGGTACGAGCGCAAAGGGCTTGGCACTACCATAGACAATATGAAAGCAGACGGGCAAACCGTTAAAACAGAGTTAGATAATACAATCCTGAAAGTATACCTACCCAAGCCATTGTATCCCAACAGCAAGGTTACTTTCAGCATGGATTTCAAAACCTATTATGATAACGGTGCTACACGCCGCCGAATGAAGATGTATGATGCCTGGGGCTTCAAACATTATAATGGTGTGCAGTGGTTTCCTAAAATATGTGTGTACGACCGCAAGTTTGGTTGGGATACACATCAGCACCTGAACAAAGAGTTCTATGCAGACTTTGGCTCTTACGATGTATCGCTCGATTTTGCATCAAACTACATAGTAGAAGCAACAGGTGCATTGCAAAACAGGAAAGAAGTACTGCCTGAAGAGCTGCGTGCAAAACTGGATATTAAAAACTTTGCAAAGAAACCTTGGAACGAAAAGCCGAGCGAGATAATACCATACAAAAAAGGTGAGCGCAAAGTCTGGCGCTACAAAGCAAACAATGTACACGATTTTGCATTTACCGCAGACCCTACGTACCGCATAGGCACTACTACCTGGAATGGTGTAGAATGTGTGGCACTGGTACAAGAGCCACATGCAAAGGGCTGGCAGAATGCAGCTGAATACGTAGCCAAAATCATCAAGACATTTTCTGAAGATGTAGGCATGTACCAGTACCCAAAGATGGTAGCTGCCGATGCTGCCGATGGTATGGAATACCCGATGCTAACATTGGATGGTGGCAGCGATCCGGGCTATCGTGGTTTGCTGGTGCATGAGATTGCGCACAATTGGTTTTACGGACAAGTTGGTAATAACGAAACATACCGTGCAGCATTGGATGAGGGTTTTACACAATTCCTGACTGCATGGGGGCTACGCCGTATAGACGGAGATATACTGGTTGATAACAAACCTAAAGGTTACAAAGGCTTGTTTTACGAACCTGAAATAGTGGTAGATAAAAGAGTGTACAATGCCTACCTGTACGATGCTTTGAATAAAGAAGAGTTGCCACTTAATACACATTCCAACGACTTCAATGATGCCGTAGGACATGAAGGTGGTTATCGTGGTGTGTATTACAAAACAGCTACCATGCTGTATAACCTGCAATACACGCTGGGCGATTCATTGTTTCAGGCTGCACTGAAAAACTATTTCCATCAGTGGCGTTTTGCACACCCTTATTTCGAAGACTTCCGCAATTCTATTATTCAGTATACCAAAGTAGACCTCAACTGGTTCTTCGACCAATGGTTGGAAACCACTAAAGCGATTGACTATAGTATAGAAGGCATCCGCAGAAAATCGGACGATACATTTGCCATCAAATTCCGCCGCAGGGGGCAAATGCAAATGCCGATAGATTTCACCGTTACTACACGCAATGGCGAAAAGCAAAACTTCCACATACCTAACACGTGGTTTGTAAAAGAAACAAACGCAACGGTATTGCCTAAATGGTATGGCTGGGGTAAGTTGCACGATGAGTATACCGCTTATGTGCAAGTACCCGATGGTATTCGCAATGTGCAGATAGATACCAGCTTCAGGTTGGCAGATGTCTACGTACTAGATAACTACAAGACACGTGGTCTGCCATTATCTCCTAAAGCCATTGCCGTAAAACTGGATGGTGGTGTAAGCAATCCATGGGATAGAAGGCACAAGCGTATGTATATACGTCCTGATGTATGGTACAATCCTGTTGATGGTATCAAAGCAGGTATTCACTTTGAGGGCGATTATCTGTACACTATGCACAAAGTAGATGCTACTATATGGTGGAATACCCACGTATTGCAACACTACGATTTCAAGTCTACAAAAAGCCAAGGCTGGTACGAGAAATACGTACCTGTTAACTATACATTCTCGCACACATCACCCATCACGCGTTGGATGCCTAAGCTGCAGTCGCAAATCAACAGCCGTTTCTTAGATGGCATGTGGTATCATCGTGCAGGCGGAAACTATTTAGTAAATAGTCGTAACACATTATCGCTCTACGCACAGACCATGTGGCGTTCTCTCAGCTACGACAGAGATTACCTGATATATCAGAACGAATGGAGCAGCGCACGTGCAATGCCAAACTCATCGCTCAATGCATCATGGTCACATAGCTATACATATAAGAGAGGCGGGGGTAATTATAAATTCAGCCTGCGTGCGCCATTCCTAACAGGCAACAATGCTGCTGCATTCAATTACGCTTATGCACAGTTGGAAGCAATTAATTACAACAGGTTGGGCAAACTGGAAATTCGTACACGTATCTTCGGTCGCTACGGTACAGGCAGCAATGTGCCGAATGAAAGTGCATTATGGCTGGCAGGTGCAAACCCTGAGGAACTGATGGAAAATAAATATACCCGCAGCATTGGTTTTATACCTGATAACTGGAGTAATATTTCGCAATACGAAACAAATCATTTCCATATGGGTGGCGGTTTGAATCTGCGTGGCTATGCAGGCTACTTTGTAGCAGACCAGCGCAACGGCAATATACTGATAGGATATAAAGGTCGCAGTGGTGCATCTGCAAGTGCAGAGGTAGATTTTGACGACTACATAAAATTCCGCCCGAAATACCTGCGCGATTATCTGCACCTTGATGCATACCTGTTTGCAGACGCTGGTGCTATAGAACTGAGCAATGCTACACTTTCGCAATACTGGAATACGGCACCTACTACTATGTGGAGCGATATACGTGTAGACGCAGGCCTTGGCTTTGCATTGACGGTTAAGAAGTTTGGATGGTTTAATAAGGCCAACCCGCTTACCCTGCGTTTCGATATGCCTTTGCTACTTAATCGTCCGCCGTATGCTAATCCGGATTATGTACAATTCCGTTATGTGGTTGGTGTAAACAGAATATTCTAGTACACAGCAACTATCCTGATAATAATAAAGCCGCTCAATGAGCGGCTTTATTTATGTAGTGTGTAGCGCAAATATGCAATCAGTACTTCACTATCTGTTGCGTAAAGCTGGTATTTGTTGTTTGGAATATTAGCGTGTAGATACCTGATAATAAAGAACGCAGGTCTAATGTAAGGTTAGCCAATGGTTCCATACTTGTTTCATAACACACACGTCCGTTCATATCTACTACCAGTAGCGAGCATGCTTCTTGTTCTTTGTTTTTGATGTTAATCATCTCTTCGTCAGCGTTGTTGTTTTAAGGGTTTTAAAAACAAAAATCGTCTTCTATGATAACAGTTTTCCAACCGGTTTGGTTGTGTTTGTTTTGTTCAGTATTCGGTATCGATTATTAGTCCCAGCAACCGTTTCTTTCACACAAAAAAATAAGGTGCCTTATTTTTATAAGGCACCGAAACTATGTAATAATTCAGTATTTGAAAATTAATTTTTCAGCAGATTTTCTAAGTGTTTGTTTATCAATTAATAACCTCTGCCTTCCTTACGCTCCATGTAGTTCATAAATGCCTTATTGGCTACTTTATTACCACCTGGCGTAGGGTAATTGCCTGTAAAATACCAGTCACCGTGGTTCTTAGGACATGCATCGTACAAGCCTTCTATTGATTGATAAATAATGTCAACATCTGCTGTTACATCATCAGGGCGCAGCATTTTTGCAATCTTCGCGCTTACCTCATCAGGTGTAAACTGAGCATATATTTCCTGTACAAAGTTTTGTTCTTTCAGCGTACCGGCTTCATCAGCTGCTTTACACTTGTTGTATACTTCATCCAGCAGGTTTCCTTTGCCGTTTTCTTTCAGCAGTGCCACTGTAGCCTGGAAGGCAATGAAATCGCCCATGCGGCTCATATCAATACCATAGCAGTCAGGATAACGTATCTGTGGTGCGGAAGAAACAATGATGATACGTTTTGGTCCCAGCCTGTCCAGCATTTTGATGATGCTTTCGCGCAGGGTAGTACCACGTACTATCGAGTCGTCTATTACTACCAGTGTATCAACACCGCGCTCTACAGTACCATAGGTAATGTCGTACACGTGTTGCACCATCTCGTTTCGGCTGGCATCTTCTGTAATGAAGGTACGCATCTTCACGTCTTTGATGGCTATCTTCTCGATACGTACACGGCGGTTGATGAGTTCTTCTGTTTCCTCAGCACTCAACTTGCCCGATGTAATGCGTTCTACTTTGATTTTGTTCAGGAATTGTTCCAGTCCTTTTATCAAACCATAGAAAGCAGTCTCTGCCGTATTCGGGATGAATGATATAATGGTATTCTTCAGTTTGTAGTCTACAGCCTCCAGTACTTTCTCTGCAAGGTTGCGGCCCAGTTGCTTACGTTCTTTATATATTTCAGTATCGCTACCACGGCTGAAGTAGATGCGCTCGAAGCTACATGCTTTCAGCTCTTTTTCTGCCAATATGCGCGGATTGCTGAAGTCGCCGTTAGCTTTTACAATAACAGCATGCCCCGGTTGCAGTTCTTTTACTTCTTCCAGCGGTGCATTAAACGCTGTCATGATAGCAGGGCGTTCAGATGCTACTACCACTACCTCGTCATCTTTATAGAAATATGCCGGGCGTATGCCATTGGCATCGCGCAGTACAAAGCTATCACCATTACCTACAAGGCCGCTGCATACAAAACCACCGTCAAAATGAGCAGCTGCTTGTTTCAGTGCACCTTCCAGATTCAGGTTCTGTGGGTCAGTATCGTCTGCCATGCACAGATAGTAATGTACCATTTCTATCATGGCACCCAGATCGCTCTCGCGGATGGTACTGGTAGGGTGTGCATTCAGCATATCAAACAACTCATCTGTATTTACCAGATTGAAGTTGCCCGCCATTGCAAGGTTGCGTGTCGGGTTGATATCCGGCTTGTGGAACGGGTGGCAGAACTCAATATTGTTCTTACCCTGTGTACCATAGCGTAAGTGACCCAAAAGTACCTCACCCATAAAGCGCAGGTAGCCCTTCAGCAGTCCCGGATATTGACGTATCTCTGGGTACATCTTTTCGAGCTCACTAACCTCTTGTTGTACGTTTTGGAAAATCTGGGAGATGGCCTGTGCGCCGCTTACCCGCAGGCGGTGCATAAACTGGTGTCCCGGTTCTGTATTCAGCTTTACGGTAGCTATACCGGCGCCGTCCTGTCCACGGTTATGTTGTTTTTCCATGAGCAGGTACAGTTTGTTAAGGCCGTAGAAAGCTGTACCGTATTTGCGGTGGTAATATGCCAGTGGCTTCAGCAGGCGGATGTAAGCCAATCCACATTCGTGGCGAATCGCGTCAGACATGAGGCGGCAAAGATACTAAGCTTTGGCAAAGTTTGTATTATATACAGATTGAATTTGCTGATATACTGTCGGCTTCTTCATTTCAGGCTGTTTGAAATGGATATTCAATGCCGTACTGAAAAACAGTGCAATACCGATGGATAATATGCAAATGGCAGATATTTTCTGCAAATACATGATTCTGCGCAGTGTCAGCTTTCTGCGGATGCCATCTGCAAGAAATACTTTTAATATGTCTATGGCTAGGATTAATCCCAAACAGGTACCGAAAAGTACAAATCTATATAGAGATGTAGTATTGGCAGTGGCAGTAACAGCTCCCAGCCATATTATAATAACACCGGGATTAAAAGTATTAATCAAAAAACCACTACTGAAAATCCTGAAGTAATGGCCGCCGCTTATGGTAATGGTTTTTGCGCTCGGGCGTACAGGTTTGTATTTTCTGATGACCCCGGCTAAGCCCACAATCATCAATACAATAGCACCGCCATATGCAATGTATTTTTCATATTCATTCAGCAGTTCCAGCCATTCTGCGGCTACATTGGCAATGGTTACATACAGTATATCGCTCAGCGACACACCAGCTATAAATGCAATACCTGCTTTATAGCTGTGGTTCAGGCTATAGCGCAATACGGCAAACAGGGTAGGGCCTACCGAGATAGCCATAAACAGCCCAAGCAAAAGTCCTTTTATGATAGCATCAATCAAATGCATACTGTAAGATATAAAACTTATGCAGAAGGGCTATTGATAATAGTCATAAAGCTGATATAAAAAATATGCTACTGTATGATTATTTCACCCACACTGTCATGCTGCGAGTATCAGGTCCTGTAGCTTCTATCGTTATCCACAAGTGCGGATGAGGAAGTAATTCCGGTGCTTTCTCCGGCCACTCTATGAAGGAATAGTTATTTTTTTGCATCACACAATCTTCCATACCGGCATTAACGGCCTCTTCCGTATCGCACAGGCGGTACCAATCCATATGGTATATGGTGCGGTCTGCGCCGTCTTTCAAAAAATGGTATTCGTTTATCAGTGCAAACGTAGGGCTGCTTACAGCATCTTGCACGCCCAGTATATTACAAAGCGCATGCACAAAAGTGGTTTTGCCTGCGCCCATCTCGCCGCTGAAAGCCCATACGTTGTATTGATGTGCAGATTGCCACAACTGATTTACAGCATTTTCTATTGTGGCCAAAGAATAGGAAATTTGTAATAACGGAGCCGGTGCCATAGTTGCTGCGAAGATACTATCAAATGCCGGATACAAAACATCATGCAGAAAACACATGCAACAGTAGTAGAGGGGATGACCTGTGGGAACTGCGCTTTGACGATATCTAAACTGTTAGAGAAAAAAGGTGCTACCAATATTTCAGCAAATGCTGCCTCAGGAGATGTTAGTTTCTCATTGCCTGAAGCTCAGGAGGTAGATGTGATATATGATATGATAGATGATATGGGCTACCATGTTGTGAGAGAGGGAGATGATGCTACAACAGAAGAACATACTCATCACGACTATTCTACTCGATATTTAATAATCTGCGCAGTATTTACCATTCCGCTGTTGCTGCACATGTTTATTTCTTGGCACTGGTTACACAATCCTTATGTGCAGTTAGCTTTATCTACGCCTGTATATGCAATAGGTATGTGGGTGTTTGGTAAAAGCGCATTGCGTTCATTGCAGCATCGCCTGCCCAATATGGATGTACTGATAGTGTTGGGCGCATCAGCAGCATACTTCTATTCTATCATTGGTCTTGTTGTATATACAGACCGCGCACATGATTATTTATTTTTTGAAACGGCGGCATCCATCATCACATTAGTAATGTTGGGCAACTGGTTGGAGCATCAGACTGTGAAATCTACAACCGTTGCCATCGATGCGTTGGTGAAATTGCAACCGCAGCATGCGCGTATCATTATGACGGATAGCGTTGGCAAAGAGACTATACTTGATGTTGAAAGTAAGTATGTACGTGCGGGTGATGTGGT
The DNA here is from genome assembly GCA_002389765.1 of Bacteroidetes bacterium UBA4414. Lineage (GTDB taxonomy): Bacteria > Bacteroidota > Bacteroidia > Chitinophagales > Chitinophagaceae > Polluticoccus. Next base: position 322,979 of record DGQM01000024.1, read on the forward strand.
AATGGTGAATCATGGCGATAGTGTACCCGTAGATGGTGAAATAATATATGGTGAAGGGCAGATAGACGAACACATGATAACGGGCGAAAGTGTCCCCGTACGTAAAATGATGGGAGATGCTGTTGTTGGTGGTACACTGGTAGTAGATGGTAATATTAAAGTGAGGGCTACTACAGTAGGTAACAGCTCTGTGCTATCCAACATTATACGCATGGTGCGTGAGGCACAGGGTACTAAGCCACCCTTGCAGAAATTAGCCGATAAAATCAGCGCCATATTTGTACCGGCGGTTGCAGGTATCGCATTGCTTACAATTATTGTCAATTACTTTTTTCTGCATCACAGCTTTGCAGAAGCCATGATGCGTGCTATAGCAGTTATGGTTATTTCTTGCCCGTGTGCTATGGGCCTGGCTACACCTGCTGCTGTGGCTGTTGGCTTGGGTAGAGCTGCTAGGAATGGTATGTTGATAAAAGGCGGTGATACACTGGAAAGGTTAAAGACTATTAGGCAGATAGTATTCGATAAAACAGGTACACTTACTACCGGCAAGCTACAGGTAGATGAGTTTGTGTTTGATAACAATATTATCAACGAAGCCGATTTTAAATCTGTTGTCGCATCTATAGAAAATCATTCTTCACACCCTATTGCAAAGTCTGTAAGCAGCCAATGGAAAAATGAAAAACAAACTGCTTTTGCAGATGTGAAAGAAGTAAAGGGTAAGGGCATGGAAGCCCGAGATGAACAAGGTAATCTTTGGCAACTGGGTTCTGAAAAATGGTTGAATAAAGACGCAGCAAAAGCGGGGTACGATTTATATCTCTGCAAAAATAATCAGTATGCAGGCGCATTGCGCATTACAGATGCATTAAGAGCGGATGCGGTAGATACGATTAATCAACTGAAAAAAATGGGCTTTAAAACCATTTTGCTCAGCGGCGATAAGAAGGAGAAATGTGAACGCATAGCCAGTCAACTGGGTATAGATGTAGTGTATGCAGAGCATAGTCCAGAAATGAAACAAACCAAGCTGGACGAATTGCTCGCAAAAGCCCCAACCGCAATGGTTGGTGATGGTATCAATGATGCTCCTGCTCTTGCAAAAGCTACGGTTGGTATATCGCTCAGCGAGTCTACACAAATAGCTATACAGTCTGCCAATGTTATTTTGTCAAACAATCAATTGTCAACATTGCCAAAGGCTATACGTTTGGGTATATATACCGATCAAACCATCAAACAAAACCTGTTCTGGGCATTTTTATACAATATTGTAGCCATTCCTGTAGCCGCAATGGGTATGCTGAAGCCAACTTATGGTGCCGGTATTATGGCGCTCAGTGACGTAGTGCTGATAATAAACTCACTCAGGCTGGGTATTCGCAAGATTTCAGATTAGCGTAATTGTCATAAAAAAGACAGCCGTGTTACATTTTCCTGGATGGGTTTTGCTAACTTAGTTATCTGAAACCCAACTCAAATACGCTAAGTATGAGAAAATTATCATTGGCACTATGCCTTGCCTTATCGCTAAATGCGTCTGCATATACAAGTATGTGGACTTATATTACTACCGTACCGCCATCCGTAAAACAAGTAGTTTTTCCTGGCTCTTACACATTGCTGAAGTTGCAGGAAGCACAGCTGAAATATGCATTAAATGCAGATGGTGTTACAATACAACTGCCAACTCCAGACGGTAAAACCAGAAATTTCACTGTAGTTGCAGCTCCATGTATGGAAAATGGGCTAGCAGCAAAATACCCGGAAATAAAAACGTATACCGGTATCGCTACAGATAATAAAAATATCACTGCTAAATTCGATTTTACATACACAGGTTTCCATGCATTAGTGTTTGACGGGAATAAAACATATTTGATAGATCCATACAGCCATACAAGTGATGGAGGTTATTATATATGCTATTATCAGCAAAATATAAAACGCACAGACGATGTACTGTTGTGCGCAAATGCTGATACCACGATAAGAGAAATTCATAAGAACAAGGAATTGAATGTAGGCTCGGGTAACGTGCGTCCGGTTCAGTTCAAAATGAATGGTGCCAACAGGAAAACATACAGGTTGGCTGTTGCTTGTACTGGCGAGTATTCGGCAGCAGCGGCTGGTACATCTGCACCAAGCAAGGCATTGTCAATGAGTGCAATTGTTACATCTGTGAACCGTGTTAATGGCTTGTATGAGAGAGAAGTTGGTGTACACATGGATTTGATAACCAACAATGACCAAGTAGTATATCTTGACGGTAGCACAGACCCTTATGCTAACAGTAGTGGTAATACCATGATGGGGCAAAATCAAACAAACCTCGATAATGTAATAGGCACAGCAGATTACGACATAGGTCACGTATTCAGTACAGGTGGTGGTGGTATTGCACAATTAGGTTCTGTATGCGATCCTTTTCAGAAAGCACAGGGTGTAACAGGGCAACCGAATCCGTTAGGCGCTGCGTTTGATTATGATTTTGTAGCACACGAGATGGGGCATCAGTTTGGTGCTGTGCATACATTTAATGCTAATACAGGTTCTTGCACAGCTAATGGTGTTTCAGCAGCGGCTTACGAGCCGGGTGGTGGTACTACTATCATGGCTTACGCAGGTATATGTGCCGGCAATAACATACAGCCACATAGTGATGCTTATTTTCATGCGAAAAGCCTCGATCAGATTTCTAATTTTCTCATGGTAAACGGTGCAATTTGTGCTACCTCTTATCCTACGGGTAATACGCCGCCTATTGTATCCGGTTATCAACAAACTTATGAAATACCATATCTGACACCGTTTGAATTAACTGCACCTGCAGCGACAGACACAGACCACGATACGCTTACTTATTGCTGGGAAGAGTGGGATTTGGGAAGTTTTGGTTCTTCTTTCTCAAATACTACTGTTACAGGGCCCATTTTCAGGTCATTAAATCCTGATTTTTCAAGAACGCGCATTTTTACCAGATTAGATAGCTTGCGCAAAAATGCTACCAGCTATTTGGGCGAAAAACTGCCTGAGGTCTCCAGGGTACTCAATTTTAAACTTACAGTGAGGGACATTTATAATGGTTACGGAACATTCAATTTGCACGATGACCTGATAAAACTGAACGTAGCAAATACATCCGGTCCGTTCGAAGTAATATATCCTAATTTATATGCAGACTACCTGCAATCAGGTGTGTCATCTACCATCACGTGGGATGTTGCAAATACTACGGCTGCACCGGTTAGTTGCAGTAATGTAGATATTCTTTTGTCTGTAGATGATGGTATTACATTCCCGTATACACTGGCATCAAACACTGCAAATGACGGTTCTGAAACCGTAAATATACCGGCAGGTATCTATGCTGGTGGTTGCAGAATAAAAGTAAAAGGTGTTGGTAATGTGTTCTTTGATATGAGTAATGAAGGCTTCCGTATATTCCCTTGGTCGTCTTCGTCTGTAAATAATGTAGAAAGTGATAATGTAAAAGTATATCCCGTACCTGCAAAAGAAGTATTGAACATAGAGATGAAAGGCAGTGCGAAGTATATAGCAATCATCACAAATGCACTGGGGCAGCACGTATGCGCTATAGAAATACAAAACAAGGCTTTAGTTAATACTGCGCAATGGGCTACTGGTGTTTATTCATTGCAATTAATAAATACAGAAAATAACGAAGTGCTGAATAAGAAGTTTTTGGTGCAGTAATCTTGCTATTGATGATATGAATAAAGGCTGATGAAACTCATCAGCCTTTATTGTTTTTATAGCTCTTCTTTCAGATACCTGCCTGTGTGGCTTTCTTTTATTTTGGCAATAGCTTCAGGTGTGCCTGCACCTACTAATTGACCGCCTCCGCTGCCACCTTCGGGGCCCATGTCTATTACATAGTCTGCTACCTTTATTACATCCAGATTGTGTTCTATTACCAATACAGTATTTCCTCTTTCTACTAATCTGTTTAAAACAGCCAACAGATGTTTGATGTCTTCAAAGTGCAAACCTGTAGTAGGCTCGTCTAGTATATAGATAGTCTGTCCGGTATCTCGTTTCGATAATTCTGTTGCCAGCTTCACACGTTGTGCTTCACCACCGCTCAGGGTTACGGCACTTTGTCCCAGTGTTACATAGCCAAGTCCTACATCTTGCAACGTTTTTATTTTTCTGTGCAGGTAGTTCACATTCACAAAAAACTCTACCGCTTCATCTACCGTCATGTCCAGTATATCGGCAATAGATTTTCCTTTGTAGCGTATCTCCAGTGTTTCTCTGTTATAGCGTCTGCCATTACATTTTTCGCAAGGCACATATACATCGGGCAGAAAGTTCATTTCTATTACACGCATACCACCGCCCTGACACTCTTCGCATCTGCCGCCTTTTACATTGAAGGAGAAACGACCTGCATTATATCCTCGAATCTTAGCTTCCGGCACCTGTGCAAATAATTGGCGCACTTCGTTGAAGAAACCGCAATACGTTGCAGGGTTACTGCGAGGTGTACGCCCAATAGGGCTTTGGTCTATCTCAATAACTTTATCAAAATTTTCTACACCATCTGCCTTTTTATAGGGCATTGGCATTTGCTTAAAGTTGTGATAGCAATGCTTGGCAATAATAGGGTAGAGGGTTTCATTTATCAATGTACTCTTACCACTGCCCGATACGCCGCTCACACATACAAAAGTGCCAAGCGGTATTTCTATGTTTACATTCTTCAGGTTATTGCCGCTTGCTCCTTTTATCACAAACTTTTTACCATTGCCTTTGCGGCGTTCTTTGGGTACTTCTATTTTCAGTTGATGATTCAGGTAGCCGGCAGTTGTTGTATTGCCTTTCAGTATCTCAGCAGGTGTTCCTTGTGTTACAATGCGTCCACCATGCTTACCGGCAGCAGGTCCTATATCTATCAGATAGTCCGATGCCAGCATGATGTCTTTATCATGCTCTACCACCAATACACTATTACCACCATCGCGCAGGTTTTTCAGTGCACTTATCAGTTTGTGGTTATCGCGTTGATGCAAGCCGATACTCGGCTCATCCAGTATGTAAGTAATACCTGTTAATTGAGAACCTATCTGTGTAGCAAGACGTATGCGTTGACTTTCGCCACCGCTTAGCGTTCGGGTAGCACGGTCCAGTGTCAGGTAATGCAAACCTACATCCAGCAGGAAGTGAAGCCTGTCGCGTATTTCTTTCAGTATATCTTTGGCTATTGTATTTTGTTTCTTGCTCAGTTTCTTTTCAACAGTGTTGAACCATTCTCCCAGCTCTTGCAAAGACATCTGCGTTAGCTCTGCAATATTCTTTTCAGCCAGTTTAAACCACAGGCTTTCTTTCTTCAGCCTCGCACCATTACATTCAGGGCAAGTGCTCAGTTCCATGTAGCCTTCTGCCCAGTCGCGTATTGCTTCGCTGCTGGTTTCGTTAAACCAACGCAGCAGCATGTTTACAATACCCTCGTACTGATTCTCTGCTACTTTTTGTGTGTAGCCTTCACTGTCATCATTCTCGTAGGTGATGATGCCTTCTTCATTTCCATACAGCAATATGTTCAGCTGTTTGGCAGGTATATCTTTTACAGGTGTGTTAAGCGGTATTTTATTTTTCTTCGCCAGTATTGTAGCCTGATTAAACGTCCACGATTCGCGCTCACCGCCCAGTGGTGTTATGGCTCCGTCATTAATGCTCTTAGTATTGTCGGGTATTACTTCATTCATGTTCACCTGATATACACTGCCAAGCCCTTTGCACTTAGGACATGCACCATACGGAGAGTTGAATGAAAAAGTATTAGGTGAAGGCTCTTCATAAGAAAGGCCTGTTTCGGCGCACATCAGCTGTTTACTGTATTGCGTAACTGTGTTTTTGTCTGCATCCAGCAAAAACATTAGGTCTTTACCAGTCTGCAGGCTTTTTTGTATGCTTTGGCTGAGGCGTGCCATCGCATCAGGTTGTACTATCAGGCGGTCTATCACCAGTTCTATATCGTGAATCTTGTACCTATCTAGCTGCATGCGTTCTTTCATCTCTACTATCTCTCCATCCACACGTACTTTCAGGTAGCCTTGTTTGCGTAGCTGTTCAAACAGTTCGCGATAATGTCCTTTACGCCCACGTACTATCGGGGCAAGTAATACAATCTTTTTACCATCAAAATTTTGCTGCACATGCTCTACAATTTCATCCTCACTAAATTTGGTCATCTTCTTACCTGTGTTGTAAGAATAGGCTTCTGCAACACGCGCATACAGCAAGCGCATAAAGTCGTACACCTCTGTTACAGTACCTACGGTAGAGCGTGGGTTTCTGTTAGTTGTTTTTTGTTCAATAGATATAACAGGAGAGAGGCCGCTTACTTTGTCAACATCGGGTCTGTCAAGGTCGCCCATAAACTGGCGTGCGTAGGCAGCAAAGCTTTCCATATACCTTCTTTGCCCTTCAGCAAAAATGGTATCAAATGCCAATGACGATTTACCACTACCACTAATGCCGGTAATAACTACCAACTGGTTTTTGGGAATACGTACATCAATGTTTTTGAGATTATGTACCCGTGCGCCTAAAACTTCTATATGATTATTGGTTGCTGCAACCTTTTCTTTCTTCGCCATATTATTGCCCCCTGCAAGAGGAGTTGCAAGATAAACAAAGCGGGGCTGAAACAGTTCGCAGAAAAAACTATAAGCTAGTACTTTCTATCTATAGCATAGTTTACCAACGATTCCATTGCATCTCTTGCCGGTGTTTGTGGGTATTGCTTCAGCAAAGCCAATGCGTCTTCCTTATACTGGTTCATTTTCTGTGTAGCATATTGTATACCGCCCGATTTATTGACGGTATCAATTACCTCTTCCACTTTTTTACGATCAGTATTCTGATTTTTGACGATGTAAATGATTTTACGCTTCGTTGCTGCGTCTGCATTATTAAGGGTATAGATAAGCGGCAATGTCATTTTCTTTTCTTTGATGTCTATACCGGTCGGTTTGCCCACATTATCCTGCCCATAGTCAAAAAGGTCGTCTTTTATCTGGAAGGCGATACCCACTTTTTCGCCGAATAGCCTGAAATGTTCAGATACTTGTAGGTCGTCTGTAGCTGAATAAGCGCCCGCAGCGCATGCAGAGGATAGGAGAGAAGCTGTTTTTGCTCTTATTATTTCGAAGTATATATCTTCTTTAATGTCAAGTTTTCGAGCTTTTTCCATCTGCAACAGCTCGCCCTCGCTCATTTCCTTTACGGCACGCGATGTTATCTTCAAAATCTCAAAATCATCGTTATCAAGGGATAATAAGAGGCCTTTTGCCAGTAAATAGTCGCCTACCAATACAGCAATTTTGTTTTTCCATAGGGCATTTATAGAAAAAAAACCACGTCTCAGCATGGCATTATCTACCACATCATCGTGTACAAGGGTAGCTGTGTGCAGTAATTCTATCAAAGAAGCCGCTCTATAGGTTTTGTCTTTAATATCACCGGCTATTTTAGCAGACAGGAATACAAACATAGGGCGCATTTGCTTGCCTTTACGCTTTATGATAAACCGCATAATCCTGTCCAGTAAAGGGTTTGAGCCTTTTACACTATCAGAAAATTTCTTCTCAAACAAGTCCAATTCCTGTCCTATAACCTGCTTTACTAGCTCCATAACGTGTTAATAACCGGTAAATGTAATGTTAACCTATAGTAAAAAAAGCAAAAATCGTTGATGTAATTGATACTTAAAACTACTTTTACCACCTCATACTCTATTCGTGATATTTGAAAAAATATAAGATATTTAGTTCTAATGTTCTTTGTTTTTTTAAATGGTCTGGCGTACCTTTGTCATGTTTTGAGTATTTTAACCAAAATTTGTATAATTAAACAATCTGTTATGGTCAACAAAAAGTACCTATTGCTAGCCAGTGTATGCTCCTTATTGGCAACGCAGCCGGTATTTGCGCAAGAAGGTGTTCAAACCGCAAAATGGTCTGGACGTGATATGACATATCGCGGTCAGAGCTACGATGTTTTGGATACGAATTACGTACCCGGCTTCCGTATGAAACAACATCGCAAATTTTTAAACCATCAATATGCATTCCCTGCACGTCCTCGTAACATGTGGGAAATCGGCTTCGGTGCTGGTTTGTACAATGTATCGGGCGACGTACCAAGCCTGATGGCATGGCAAACTAAAGGCGGTGGCGGTTTAGGCTACCACCTGCACGTGCGTAAAGCATGGGGTTATGTTTTCTCTACTCGTCTTCAGTACATCTATGGTACTGCTAAGGGTATGCAATGGCAAGAAAGCCGTAACTATCGTTACAACCCGGCTTGGAAAGATTTTTATCAGGCAGCTGTTCTGGATAATTTGAACCAGCCTACTGATCCTGTTTTCTACAACTATCGTATCGAAGCTCATCAGTTGAACTTGGATCTGATTGCATCTTTGAACAACATCAAATTCCACAAAGCTAAAACAGGTATTTCTGCATATGCGTTTGTAGGTTTGGGTGCTTATGCATACAACACACGTGTTGATGCTAGGGATAAATCAGGTCAGGCTTACGACTTCCATCAAATATTGAGGACTCAAAGCCCTGCTGATTCTTTCTATCTGGTTAGAAACCAAATTCACGAAAATCACAGAGACATCCAGAAAGCCCTGCAAAAAGGTATGGATGGTGAATATGAACAAGATGCAGAAAACGAACGCGATCGTCGTCGTCCTGAAATCTTCAACAACAAAACTTTACAGTTTGCTCCTAGCTTCGGTCTTGGTTTCCAAATCCGTCTGAGCCAACGTATCAACCTGTCTATCGAAGACCGCGTTACTATTCCTTGGGATGATGATCTGTTAGATGGTCAGCGTTGGTCTGAACAAGTATTTGGTTCTCCTGTACAAACTAACCAAAATGATGCGGTTAACTACCTGAATCTGGGTCTGAACTTCAACCTGGGTAACAAACGTAAGAGCATCGAACCACTGTACTGGGTTAACCCACTGGATCATGCATACAACGAGTTGTCTTACCCTCGTCACATGCAACTGCCTGACCCAATCCTGCCAGACAGCGATGGTGATGGTATCACTGATCAATTCGACAAATGTCCTGGTACTCCTGCAGGTGTTGCTGTTGACAGCCACGGTTGCCCACTGGATACAGATGGTGATGGTGTACCTGATGATCGCGACAAGCAACTGATCACTCCAACAGAATGTCAACCAGTTGACGCTGACGGTGTAGGTAAATGCCCTTGCCCGGAAGGTTGCCAAACTGTTGCATCATCTTGTGGTAGCATCGGTGCTGGTAGCGTAACATTTGATAACAATGCTTCTAAAATCCGCCCAGCAGCTCAGGCTCAACTGGCTACTTTGGCAGCTCAAATGCAAGCTAACCCAACATGTAAAGTTGTGATAACTGGTGCTGGTAACGGTAGCAAAATTCAACAACAACGCTCTTGGGATCGTGTAAACGCTATCATCGAATACATGAGCGAAAAACACGGTATCGATCGTAACAAATTTATCTTCCAATACGGTCAGGCTGGTGATGCAAACGGTGTAATGTATCGTTCTGCAATGCCTGGTGAAGAAGGTCCTACTAACGTAGCACCTCCATTCCCTAACCTGAGGAGAGATTAATAACATCAGACTTCATAACAGCAAAAGTCCCCTGATTTCAGGGGACTTTTTTTATGCACTATTGTTACAAAAATCCGTAACTGTTTGTAATCGTTTTTCTCTTCTAGTACTACATAGTATTAAAAACGAGTCTACTTAACTATGCATTACTTCCTTATAGTTTGTATTCTCAACATTAATTAAAGGGGCACAAAAAAAGCCTGTGCAACTTAAAACAGGCTTTATAAATATTGACGTATTTCGTCATTCCTTAAAGGGGTCTGAATACTTAATGTCTGTAATGAACTTGGTATCTGTCAGCGTATTCAGGAAGGCTACGATTGCATTCTTTTGTTGCAGTGTAAGGTTGAGTGGCTTTGCATTGCCCGTTGCTTGGTCTTTCAATCGGTTATCAAGATTGGGGTGGTTTTTGATGCCAGTACTATAATGCTCTAGAACCTGTTCTATTGTTTGGAATCTGCCATCGTGCATATAGGGTGCAGTCAGCATTACATTTCTTAGCGAAGGAGATTTGAATTTGCCATTATCAATAGTGCGTCCTGTTATTTTACCAACACCATTGTCTGTATATACAAGGTCTAGTCCATTGTTACGTGCTACAGGCATGGTTTGCAATTCTGTATTATGGCAAGGCCCTGCACAGTTGGCAGTAAATACTCTCAGCCCCTGATTCTCCTGTTGTGTAAAGCCCGGCAGGTCTTCATTTGGTGCAGGTGCGTGGCCAAGTGCGGTAAGTGCATCATCGTACTTCGACTGGTACGATACCATTGCCCTTATAAACTGTGCCAAGGCCTTCGATACTTTGTCTCTTGTTATAGTCTCATCGCCAAAGGCTTTTTTGAAGAGTACTTTATAATAGTCTTTAGCACCAAGTTTTTTCTCAAGGCTATCCAGCGTCATACCCATTTCTACAGGGTGTTGTATAGGCATTAGCGTTTGGTCTTCCAGTGTCACAGCCCTTTCATCCCAAAAGAACTTGCCACTAGTATAATAGCGAGCATTAGCAAGGCTCATGCTGTTCCTTTCAGTAAGACCGTTCAGGAAACCTTTGCTGAATTGTATTGGTTCTGCAAAACTGCTTGCCTGTTTGTGGCAAGATGCACATGCAATTGTATTATTTAGTGATAATGACTTATCGTAGAATAGTACCCTGCCTAGTGTAGTGCCATTATTAGTTACAGGATTGGTATTGTTCGGCGTGTTATCTGTTGATGTAACTGCAGGGGCTCGAAAATGCCATGGGAGGTTAAAGTCTGTATAACTTAATGGAGATTCAGGCAAATTCAAGCTAGCTGATATTATTTCATAATCAGTTTTTGTGAAACTGCCATTGTCTGATGGATTGATAGTATCAGTACCTTTCTTACATGCCGGCAATAAGCATGTAGCGACAAGGGCCGTTACTACAATTTGGAGAGTACGCATAGGCATATGTTTTATGTATGACTATTTAGACGTCAGTTAGTTTAACATCCTTCTGGCTATTAAGCTACAAAATCTTGCGCATCACATAGTCATTCATTTGGTATCCGTTACCTATTTCTATGTCTTCTGTATATGCAATCGCAAACCCCATCTTTCCGTAGAAGTTTAGGGCCGGATTATACCGGTTTACATTCAGCTCCAATGTGTTATTACCACTTTCCTTCACCTTTGCCTCTACGGCCTGTAGCAACAGTTTACCATAGCCTTTTCCTTTTGTAGTTGTAAGGCAGTATAGTTTGTGCAGTTTATATATGGTGGCGTTCTCTTCTCTGGGTGAATAGGCAGCAAAGCCTGTAAGTATACCCTCTGCAAACAACAATAGGTAGTATTGGCTTTGCGTGTTTATCTGCTCCTTTATAGTATCTATATCATACATCTTGCTCAGCATGTACTTTATCTGGTCTTCAGATAATATAGGACTGTACGTAGGCCACCATACAGCCTCTGCAAGTTGCTGTATAGCCTCTGCGTCATTGATTGTAGCTTCTATAATTCTTGTTGTCATTTAATAAACTGCTGCCTGTTGAATAGGCTTTGTAAATTATATAGGAAAAGTGTTTTTATAGATTGTTTTTTTGCAGATTGCTTATTATTTTCACAGTCATGAAAAAGTTGATAGTTTTCGCAGGTGTGTTATTCACCCTCACAGCAATATTAGAATCTTGCGGACCATCTCATAAAGTACCTCGTCCACAGGTACACCCACGCAGGCCTAGAAATCAGGCAATGATTACTCCTGTACAAATGCAGGATGCTACTATTCAATATATAGCTTAATCATTTCCTTTTGGTTATAATATTCCCGGCTAGTCCGGGCTTTTTGCTTTATACCCGTTTTTATATAAGCAACTCTGCATCATCATAATATAAAAGTCCCGGCAGCTGCCGGGACTTTTCACTAAAACCCACCATTACTATAAAACCAACCTATGCTTATGATTTTTGTTGAGCAAACTCAACTTTGATATCCATTGTTACTTCATCACCAACTACAGCACCACCAGCTTCAGTTACAGCACCCCATTTCAGACCAAAGTCTTTACGGTTGATTTTGCCGGAAGCTTTGAAACCTGCTTTTACATTGCCCCAAGGATCTTTAACAGTACCACCATAAGTAACTGCGAATTTCACTTTCTTAGTTACATCGCGGATTGTAAGGTTACCTTCCAATGCATATTGGTTACCTTTTACTTTTTTGAATGAAGTGCTTACAAACTTCATAGTAGGGTATTTCTCTGCATTGAAGAAGTCATCGCTCTTTAGGTGGCCATCGCGTTTTTCGTCATCTGTATTGATGCTGTTTACATCTACAGAAAAGTTTATAGCTGCGTTGTTGAAATCTGCACTTGGAGCGTTTACCGAACCATCAAATACTTTGAAAGTACCTTCTGTTTCAGATATCACCAGATGAGAAACGCTGAATTTTACACCAGAGTGGCTACGATCCAGATTCCATTTTGTAGGTGTTGCAGCCGCAGCTACAGTTTTTGATTGAGCCATCATTACAACAGGTGCAAAGGCCATTGCGGTAAGTACCAGTAATTTTTTCATAAATCTTGTCTTTTCGTTTATTAGTTCTTTAATGTTTGCACAACAAATGTACGTACATCTATTTTTGTTTTCCAAATTACTTTCCTTTATACGGGTATGGTTTAGGGAAATATTAACGATATTGCCGGGCTATGGAACATATCCAAATGCCTGATACTATTGTATTAGAGACCGATAGGCTACTACTGAAAGAACTGACCCCAGAGTTATATGATTACATGTTTGACAACTGGACAGAACCCCAAATCATGACTTATCTGGGCAATCCTACTGAGGTAGATTTTGAGCTGGAAAAGCAGAAATACATAAAAGGTCTCACCTCTTATTACCTGAGTTTTAAAAACTTCCTGATTGTAGAAAAGTCATCAAACCGTATTATGGGACGCATTGGGTATCATACATGGAAGGCAGTACATGAGCGTGCCGAAATAGGGTATGGGCTCTATTATGAGGAAGATAAGAACAAGGGCTATATGAAAGAGGCCATGAAAACTGTGCTGATATATGGCTTTGAGCAAATGAACCTGAACAGGGTAGAAGCATTTGCAAGCCCGCTGAATACGCCGTCAATCAAACTGATACAGCACTATGGGTTTAGTTATGAAGGGCTGCTGAGGCAGCATTACGGACGCAATGGCGTGCGGGAAGATTCAGCTGTTTACGGACTGCTGCGTTCTGAATATGAATCTATTAAACATAGCTGGTAGATATTTAGAAATTAGGGATAAAAAGCGTAGGTTTGCAGCACATTTTTTTACAGTAAAGCATATTATTCTAATATGAATTTTCAACTTACAGAAGAGCAATTAGCAGTACAGGCAGCAGCCCGCGATTTCGCAAAAAATGAACTGTTGCCGGGTGTTATAGAACGTGATGAACATCAGAAGTTTCCTGCAGAACAAGTAAAGAAACTGGGTGAACTCGGTTTTCTGGGTATGATGGTAGATCCTAAGTACGGTGGTTCTGGTATGGATACAGTATCGTATGTACTGGCTATGGAAGAAATCTCTAAAATAGATGCTTCTACTTCTGTATGTATGAGTGTAAATAACTCACTGGTATGTTGGGGGCTTGAAACTTACGGTAATGAAGAGCAAAAGCAAAAATACCTGACAGAACTAGCTAGCGGCCAAAAGATTGGTGCGTTCTTGCTGAGCGAACCTGAAGCTGGTTCTGATGCTACATCTCAGCGCACTACTGCTGAGGATATGGGCGACTACTATTTGCTGAACGGTACTAAAAACTGGATTACAAATGGTAGCACAGCATCATACTATCTGGTAATAGCACAAACATACCCTGATAAAAAACACAAAGGCATCAATGCACTGATAGTACATAAAGACTGGCCGGGTGTAACGGTAGGTGCTAAAGAAAACAAACTGGGTATTCGTGGTAGCGATACACACAGCATCATGTTCCAGGATGTGAAAGTGCCAAAAGCAAACCGTATAGGTGATGATGGTTTTGGTTTCACTTTTGCAATGAAAGTATTGGCAGGTGGCCGTATTGGTATAGCAGCACAGGCACTGGGTATAGCTAGTGGTGCATACGAACTGGCACTGAAATATTCTAAAGAGCGTAAAGCATTCGGTACAGAAATATCTAACCACCAATCTATTGCCTTTAAGCTGGCTGATATGGCTACTGCTATTGAAGGTGCAAGGCTGATGGTACTGAAATCTGCATGGACGAAAGACGAAGGTAAAGACTACACACTGTCTGCATCTATGGCAAAACTGTATGCATCTGAAATAGCACAGTGGGTAACAAACGAAGCTGTACAGATACACGGTGGATATGGCTATGTAAAAGAATTCCACGTAGAGCGCCTGATGCGCGATGCGAAGATTACGCAGATATATGAAGGCACCAGCGAGGTACAAAAAATCGTTATCAGCCGTACAGTACTGAAAGACTAATGATCAGTCATAAAATAAGATTTGAACAGAGCTTGTAAAACAGGCTCTGTTTTTTGTATATTCATAGTATGAAAAAACTACTTATAACCTCGCTCCTTGCAATAACTTCTTTAGTAAGCATTGCAGAATCAAAGAAGAAAGATGCAGTAATAGTAAGCACAGCAGTGAATTGTATCATTGAAAAGGACAAGCTGTTGGCAGATCCTAATTTGCATCTTACTGAAGCATATAAAGAATACAAGATAAAAAGCTATGTGCTGTCTTATGTACCCAAAGATGGAGATAAAGTATGGGGCCCATATCATGAGCAAGGCAGTACCTTTGCTACTGAAGAGTTGGCCAATATGATTACCAAGCTTAATACCGGAGACAGACTCTATTTTGAAGATGTGATTCTGGAATCTGCAACCGGAAAGACGATTAAAGTTAATGCAGGTGTAAAGATTAAGTAGAATAGTATAATAAAAGGAAGCGCCTGCACATTGTGCAGGCGCTTCCTTTTAAAGATATATACGTTTAGTAGTGCAATAGTTTGGTTGTAGTGATGGTATTGTTGAATGTACACTTTATAACATATACACCCTTTGCAAGATTACTAAGGTCTGCGTGCACAATCGTTTCGTTAGCTACGGGTGTGATGGTGTAAACAACCTGCCCAAGATTATTGATGAATTCGATGCTTCTAGCAGTGTTATCATTGCAATTGATGGTACAACTGTTTGTTGCTGGGTTTGGATATATAGCTACTTCATTATTTACAGCTACATTGTTTACTGAAGAAGGCCACCAGTATATCAATCCCGGGTCGCTAGTCAGTTGATCGCGGAAGCCGCCACCTGCCAGTTCTATACTAACACGTGCCACCTGTCCTGTTGAAAACATAGTGCGGCATGTATCAGCACTGTAGTCCATGTGGTTCATATACATAACACCAGGGAAAGTCTTAGTACATGTATCAAGCAGCGGAAAAGATGGACAAATACTTTGCGTTGGTCCGCTTTCCAGTGGTGTATCACTTACGCCATCATCGTCTGTACAAGTTTTATTATCCATAGTACTCATGCCGAATGGGTGGAAGAGATTGAAATAGTGCCCCATCTCGTGTACCAGTGTACGGCCTGCAATAGCTGCCTGCAGTGGGAAGAACTGGCTACCGTTTGTACGCTTACCGAATGCCATGTACGATATCACAATACCTTGCTCATTCCACGGAAACTGTGTAGTGCCACCATATATAGCATAAGGTGGTGGTGTGCCTACGCCACCTACACCCATAGGTGTAATGTCTGTAATCCATACATTAATGTACTTCTTGGTATCCCAGGCATCTGCACCACCCGATGATGTAAATTTGGCATCGCTGCAAAACTGCCCGGTGCCGGTAGTACCGCTTTGTATGTCGAAGCCTGATTTTGTTGTAGTAACAATTTCATAGCCCGGGCTGTAGCTGCCGTTGGGTGCTTTGTGTGCCAATGAAAACTTAATGCCCATATTACCATACAATGGTTTGAATGCAGCAGGTATGAGTGAGCTATCTGCATTAGCCGCATTGAAGTCTTTATTTAGCACATCTATCTGAGATTGTACACGTTCTGCAATGCCGGTAGCCCCGCCCAGTTGATTGATTTTACTTTGCGTAAGCACAATGTGAAAGACGATAGGCACTTCTTTGACAGCTGTAGTTTTATTGGCAGCATTTGTTTGCATATATGCTGCTGCCTTTTTTGCTATCTGTTCGTTCAGTACTTGCAAATCTGCTTTGAAATTCGGATTTCTCTTTTCGCAGTTTTTCATCAATACATCCCAGCCATCCAATATTGTAGTTGGTGTTGTGCTTTGTGCTATTGCTATACTACAAGTGCAGATGCTTAATAGTGCAGCAGTGATTTTCTTGTACATTTCAGTTACCTCTTTGTTTTTACCAAAATTATGGAGGCATATGTACGTGCAGATGTAATGAAGGTTAATGAGTGTTAATTAGTGTGAATGCTATTCCTGCACCAGCTTGAAGCCATGCCCGCGCACATTGATGATAGTTAGTGAATTGTCTGCTGCAAGATGCTTGCGCAGCTTGGCAATATACACATCCATATTACGTCCGTTGAAGAAGTTGTCATCGCCCCATATTTTTATGAGGGTCTGTCTGCGTTCCATCAGCTTATTTTTGTGTATCACCAATTCTTGCAGCAGCAGTGTTTCTTTGTTAGATAGTTTTATTTTTTCATTGCCCATACTCAATAGCTGCGCCTGTGGCAGGAAAGTGTATTGGCCAATCTTGTATTCATCAGCAATATCTTCTGCGCTGACAGTGGTTTTTATCCGCCTCAGTAATTCATTGATACGCAAATACAGTTCTTCTAAGCTGAAGGGTTTGCGCAGGTAGTCGTTACCACCGGACTCATATCCTTTCAGTACATCAGAAGTTTGTGAGCGCGCTGTAAGAAATAGTATAGGTATATCAGCATTGATAGCCCTTATCTGTTTTGCCAGCGTAAACCCATCGATGCCCGGCATCATTACATCCAGTATACAAATATCGGGTTGTTCTTTTTTGTAGGCTTGCAGGGCATCACTACCATTCTTGGCCCATTGCACGGTGAATCCTTTGTTTTCCATTGCTTCTTTTATAAGCTTGCCAAGTACGGCCTCGTCTTCTGCCAATAGAATATTTGTTGCCATTATCAAGCGGTTTGAGGAAGACTGATGATAAACGTGCTGCCAACATCTTGCTGACTGTTGGTCATAATGCTGCCATTGTGCAATGTTACAATAGCTTTTACATAACTAAGCCCCAGGCCGTATCCTTTTACCTCGTGCAGGTCTCCCGCAGGTACGCGAAAGAATTTGTCGAATATCTTATCCGTATATTCTGCCGGTATGCCTTTACCATTATCAGTAACAAGTATCATAATATCATCTCCTTGCCTGCTTATTTGTATGTCTATTTGTGGCGTGGTTTTGTCGTTGTACTTAATGGCATTGTCTATCAGATTGATGATGACATTGGCAAGGTGGAGGCAGTCTGCTTTTACAGTAAGGTCGGCAGGGGATACTTCAAGATGAATCTTCGCATTATTTTGTTCAAGCAGGGGTTTCTGGTTATTGATGATGTCTTGCACAAAAGATTGCAGTGGTATTGCAGATGCAGACATGGTTATTTCATTCTTCTCAAAAGCAGCCATGCTCAGTACTTTTTCTACAAGGCTGTTGAGGCGTTTCAGTTCGTTTTGCGCTATTTGTATATACTCTTCTTTTTTTGTTTGTTCTACTTGTGGGTTGTTCAGTAATTCCAGTGCTACAGATGCGCCACTAATGGGGGTCTTCAACTCATGCGTCATGTTGTTGATGAAATCGTTGCGTATCTCTGCCATTTTCTTTTGCCTGAAGAAAGTACGCAATACATATACATAGGAGTATACAAACAATGGAATGAAAATTACAGATAGCACTATCAACCATAGCATCTTGTTCAGGATGTATGTGTTGATATCACTGAAACCCATCACAATAGTTTGTGAGGGCTGCTTTGTGTGTATGGTGGTTTGTTCCTGTTCAGGATATACTTTGAATAGTTTATTGAATGTGGGGCTGTCTGTTGTGCAATCCGTTATCTTGTTATTTTCTACTAGTGCCAATTGAAAATGAATACTGATGCCACGTTTCTTAAGCCCTGTTATCAGGTTCTTTTTATGTTGTTGCAAATTCTCTTTAGGTATACGTGGCGCAAGGTTGCTAAACTCGAGCATCAGTTTTGCTGTGTCCAGCATGCGCTGTATTTCAGCTGCGGTATCAATGTGTGAGCTGGTGATAGGTGCTTGGTTTCGAGATAGTGTTTTTAACTGCTTTTCAAGATTGGCTTTGTTGCCGGTCAGCATGCTTTCACGTACGCTTTGGGTAAGTGCCTTACTTACAGTATCGGGCTGATCCATTACTACAATGTTCATACTGCTGGCAACAACAGACTCCATCAGTGCATTACGCGCATCTGTAATAAAGTGTTGTTTCTGTTCGTTGAAGAGAGAAACCAACCAGAAAAGCTGCAGGCCAATGATAAGCGCTACAGACACACTGGCTGTACCTACCAGAAAACGAAGCCTCTTTTGCATAACTCTTGTAAAGATATTTTATGCCTGTACAATCTTTAAGCCTCTTAACACTAGTTAACATTGTTTATACAACAGTTAAGTGCATTATCAGTCTTAATAATGGGATAATATCAAATATTTTAAATATTGTCGGTATTTAGCTGTATCTTTGCGGCTTCTTATATAAAAAGTTCTTTATTAGATGATTTCATTTTCGAGCCTCTCGCTTAGAGAGGAATTGACTCGTGCCGTATCGGACATGGGCTTTGAGACGCCGACTCCTATTCAACAAAAAGTTATCCCTCAGCTACTATCTCAACCTTCTGATATTATCGCTCTTGCGCAAACCGGAACAGGTAAAACTGCTGCTTTCGGACTGCCGTTACTGCACCACACAGACGTTGCACAGAAACATGTGCAAACCCTTGTATTGAGCCCTACACGCGAATTGTGTATGCAAATACAAGAGGAATTTAAAAAATATGGATACTACATGCGTGGCCTTAAAACCACAGCTGTGTACGGAGGCGTGCCTATAGGTGGCCAGATTCGTGAGGTAAAAGCAAACCCTCAGATAATTGTTGCTACGCCGGGCAGGCTGATAGACTTGCTGGAGCGTAAAGCAATATCGCTGGAACAAGTACAGTATGTAGTACTTGACGAAGCCGATGAAATGCTGAACATGGGCTTCCGCGAGGATATTGAGTTTATCCTGAAAAACACGCCTGCACGCCAATACACATGGTTGTTCTCTGCAACGATGAACAATGATGTGCGCAATATCGCCAAGCGCTTTATGAGCAAATGGCAGGAATTTGCAGTAGCAAAAGAAAACGTTACTAACGAAAATATTGATCACCAATACTATGTAACAAGCCACCATAACAGGTTTGAAACCCTGCGTCGTTTGCTGGATTTCACTCCGGGTATCTATGGTATCATCTTTACACGTACCAAGCAAGACTGTCAGGACATATCTGAAAAGCTGATGAAGATGGGCTATCACGTAAGCCCGCTGCATGGCGATATGGACCAGAAGATGCGTAGCAAGGTGATGGAGCGTTTCAAAAACAAAACATTGCAGTGCATTGTAGCTACAGACGTAGCAGCGCGCGGTATTGACGTTAACGACATTACCCACGTTATTAACTACGAACTGCCTGATGATCCTGAGGTATACACACACCGCAGTGGCCGTACGGCGCGTGCAGGTAAGTCCGGTATCTGTATGTCTATCGTATCTCCAAAAGAGATTTCGAACATCCGCCAGGTAGAGCGTATATCTAAAACACGCTTCCACAAGAGTGATATTCCTGATGGCGCAGAGATAGTTCGTAAAAAACTGTTCTACTATCTGGAGCAAATTGAAACAGCACAACCGGAGGCTGATTTCGGTAAAATCTACCAATCTACTATCCACGAGAAGTTTGAGGATATGGATAAAGATGAGCTGATACGCCGTCTGGTATGGTTGCAACTGAAGGAAACAATAGAAACATATAACGAAGCCGAAGACCTGAATGCAGGTTATGAGCAGAAAGAACGCAGCCGTGGTAACCGCAGCAGTGTACGCCTGTTCATCAATATCGGTATGAAGGATGGTATCAGCGGACCTGAAAAACTGTTGCAGTTCATTACGGACAGTACAGATATGGAGTCGAATACGATAGACCGTATAACAGTTCGCGACCTGAGCAGCTTCTTTAATGTAAGTGGTACTGCTGCAGAATTCATCATCCAGACATTATCTGCTAAGAAATACAAAGGCCGTAAGATAAGGATAGAAGAAGCAGAACAACGTGACCGCGAACGTGGTGGATTCCCTGCAAATCGCTCATTTTCAAGGAGTAGCGAAGGGCATGGATACCGTAGCGGAAAGCCTAGTTCACATAAGTTTAACAGGCGAAATAAGGATTAGTTATAATGTGTGCTTGCATAGGCGGGTAGAATTGCCTATATTTGCATAAATTTTTAATGTGTATGAGGCGGTTGTTACTATTTACATTTTTAACGTTCACCTTGCCGGGGCTTAAAGCTCAGGACGCTCAGAAGAAGATTTCTGAGAGCGAGAAAGGTGTGGCTAGTTATTATCACGATAAGTTTGAAGGTCGTAAAACGACAACAGGCGATGTGTTTGATAATGATAAGTTTACTGCTGCCAGCAACAAAATAAAGCTGGGTTCATACGTTAAGGTTACCAATATCACTAACGGAGAAGTGGTATATGTAAAAGTAAATGACCGTATGGCTGCAGGCAACAAACGCCTGATAGACCTTGCAAGTATTGCTGCTAAAAAGCTGGATTTTCACAACAAAGGCATCACTAAAGTAAAAGTAGAAGTGGTGACAGAAGAAGAAGGCAAAACAGGTATACTGGCTCAGAAAGTGATAGACATGCAACTGCACAAAAACGAACTATAAATCTTGTGGCATCTAAGCCATAGGATATAGAGATAAAATTAAAGCCCCGATATTCGGGGCTTTATTATTTCAATTGATTCTTTTCTATTCAATCAGGAATCGTTGTCGGCCTATTACAGCTTTGTCTGTGGTAATATCTATAATATATGTACCAACCGGCAAGCCCATTGCTTTTACATAAGTAATGCCGTTGTCATTCAGCTTTTGTTGGTTTTGCCAAACGGTGCGGCCTGTTTTGTCAATAATACGTATCTGCGCTACGGTATTTGCAAACATTGCCATGTTTGATTTTACCTGAAATACACCGTTGTTAGGGTTAGGGTATAGTTCCAGATTGTTGCTTGCATACGGAATGATTGTAACAATATGCGTAGTGGTATCTGTAGTATCTACAGGCGCACCGGGATAAACTTGCAGTTTACTTTTCCAAAGTCCGCGACCGTAAGTTGATGCCCATATTTCTTTGCTTTTGTAGTTGATACCCAAATCTGTTACTTCTATGCTTGGCATAGCGTTGCTGTTGTTGAATACTTCCCATTGTTTGGTGGTAGTATCCCAGTGATAAACACCTATGTCTGTACCAATGTATTTGAACTGTGTTGCAGAGTCAATCTCCATACAATGAACAGGCACGTTTGGCAGACCTGTGTTGTAGGGTGTCCAAGTACCGGCATCATACTGTACTACTTGCGGGCCACCATAGCCGCCAAACGTAAGCCAGAAACGATCTTTCTTTTTAGGGTCTACTTTAATGTCTGACGGTGCAGATTTGTACGGGCTTACAATAGTATTGAAAGTAACAGGTGTAGTTGCATTGTAAGAATTGGTATAATACACTTTCGTAGTATCGCCGCTTGAATAAGCTACGATTGCATATAGTGTTTTATTGTCTGCAGGTGTCATAGCCAGCCTGTGTATGTTTCTCGATTTATTCAGGGAGTCACCACCTGTTAAAGAAATCCATGTATTACCTCTATCTGCAGATACATATACCTGCCTGTAGCCAGCAATAACATGTGTTGGGTTGTGTGGGTTGATGATATACGGAGTTATCCACGCGCCTTTGTTCGACATGTATCCCGCACCCGGTGGAATATTATCCGATATCTCAACATCGCCCGATGGGGTGTGCCTTGTTATAGAGCCATTCTGTACACCTGAATAGTAGATAGTACTGTCCGAAAAATCGACCTGGCAATCCATGCCATCACCACCGTTTTCATCTGTCCATGTTGTTCCGAGCGACAAGCTTTTTGTACCATTATCCTGAGCTCCCGCCAAAACAAACTGAGACGTGTAGCTAACTGCATTTCTATAAAACTGAGTAATGGCAAGACCATTAGTCATATCTGTCCATAAAGAACCTGCAGTATTGTCTGTTCGGTAGATGCCTCCATCACATCCTTGCAATAACCTACCCGTAACTAGTGGGTGGAAGCCCAGAAAATGTTTATCGGCATGCACAGTTGCAACGCCGGGTAGTTGTGCCCACCATTGTGTGCATATAGACCATGAGCTACCCCCATTTGTAGAGCGGAATGCATTAACACCGCCAACAATTACTTCATTAGCATTATTGGGATTGATTGCGATGCACAAATCGTACCAGCCTTGGTTGCCGCAGCCGAGTGGTATATTGTTATTGCTACCTGCAATTAAGTCGTTTGTTTTTGTAGAAGGAGAAGGACTACAGTAACCTGCAGGGCCAAATATACCCGTAAATGTTTTTCCGGTATCTGTAGAGTTGTATATACTATCTAAGCCACTGGATGACGTACATACTATGAGTTTTACAATTTTTACATCTGCCGGAGTTACTGCTATTGCAATACGCCCTTTGCCAGCAAATTTTGCAGATAGATTGGTCCATGTTTTACCACCGTTTGCTGAGCGGTAGTAAAGTGCAGAACCAACCGCATACATTACATTGGTATCTGTTGGATGGTAAACGATGTCTTTAAAATTACCCGTTTGTACGCGGGTAAAGTTTGCGCCCGCGTTAGTAGACTGGTATATACCATCGCTGGTAGCAACGGTTAGTGTATTGGGGTTTAGTTTATTGATAACCAAAGCGTTTGTAAGCCTGCTTTGTGTTACAGCCCATTTCAGTCCCGTAGTGTCCCATGCTATACCACCGTTGGTAGATTTCATAACACCAATACTATAAGTATCACTGGCATCTCTATCGCCGGTGCACATATATATAATGTTCGGATTGTTTGGGTGAATATCTATATCAGATACACCTAATACAGGCAGCATGTGCGACATAGATGTCCAGCTGGAACCGTTATTGGTTGTTTTCCATGCACCGCCACCTGCACTAGCTACCCAAAGTTGATCGGGGTCAGTCGGGTGAAACGCGATGGAATTAATACGGCCTATACCTGCGTAGCCGCCTGTACTGGTGGTTGGTCCCTGAAAAGTCCAGTTAGCACTGGTTGTCGATGCAGCAGTCGTTTTATTAGCCGTTGTTCCGTAGTATTTCTTCCACTCTTCGTAGTTTTTGGTAGCGGGTACCAAATAGCCATTTTGGTCTGTATGCGATTCTGCATGCCATTTCCAACGGTAGAAATGGTAGTCTTTGGTTTCTTTTACCGGTTCTCCTTTTGCACGTTGCTCCTCTGCAGAAGCGGCTTTTTGCGCTTCATGCGCGTTAATGATGTCTTGTAGTTTGGTTTGTTCTACATTTACATTTTCAAGCCACGGTTGCGCATTTGTTACATTGACTGTAACTATGCCAAGCCCCAGCAGCAGTAATGATTGCTTTATCATTTATAACGAAATTTTAACTACTTATGTCCTTAATAGCCTACTAAAATACATCATTTTAGCTTTAATATCAGCTTTGTGGAAGGTAAACCGCTAATTAAAATATCAGTTTCAGACAATGCGTGGCAGGCAAGGTTGGCATCTCGCTTTCTGAAATCAGATAATGCCGCTATTGTATTTGGGCGTAATATCTACTTGTGGGGGTCATCTAAACAAGCATTTCTCGGCAACCAAAGGTGGCTGCTGCACGAATTGCAACACGTATTGCAATATCAAAGAGATGGTTTCACAGGATTTATATTCAAGTATTTTATCAATCATATAAGATACGGGTATCGTAACAACCCGTATGAGGTGGAGGCAAGGGCTGCCGAGCAAAATGAAGAATTGCTTAAACAGTTTGATTTGCCCTGATTTACTGCTTTTAACTTTAAAGTTTAGCTATTATATTTGCATTCAAATTATCAGAAGCAATGCCTCAAAAAATAAAACCAACAGGCCGTCAGAAATCAATATTCTTCCTGCACTTCGCTGTATTTGCAGTTGCATCTGCTATCATGCTGCTTACATATGATAAAGGTGCTACTACCTGGGTATATCCTTGGCCGGCATGGATTGTTGCTGCTTGGGGCCTTTCGCTGATAGGGCACGGTTGTGCTGTATATACCAGCTACGAAGATCCTGGTCATGCAGACTATACGCGTCAGGAAAAGAACGGTTAAGAAATCTATATACTAACTATATTATTGAGGCACCTCTTGCAATGCGGCAGGAGGTGCTTTATTTTTAAAGTATTGAAACTGATATATGGATACCCCAAGATATAAGGAGTTACAAAAGGAATACGATATACTGAAAGACGAGCGCGCAAAGATTGATGTTTATGTGCAGATGGCTGTAGAGGTCAGGAATTTTGATGTGGAGCAGGCAATGGATATGGCCAACGAAATCATCAGTCGTGCAGATGCTATAGGCTATAGACTAGGCAAAGGCCGTGGCATGAACCTGAAAGGCTGGTGCTATTGGCAGCAAGGTGAGTATGATGACGGTGTGGATATATTGCAGGACGCGTTGAAGATATCGCGCGATATTAACAACAAGCCTTTGCAGGCACGAGTGTTGAATAATCTGGGTTATATCTATCGCGATCGTGGCGATCTTGCAGATGCACTCAACCACTTTGAAGGTGCATTGAAAATAAATGAAAAGCTGGGCGATGAGGTAGCGCAATCAGTAAACCTTTCAAGTATTGCTTATCTGCTATACGATCTCAACGATTACGAAAATGCCCTTGAGTTTGCACTGCGTTGCCTGCCCATATTTGAAAAGGCAAATGATTTGCACAGGCTCAATGCCCTGTATCATATACTTGGTAATATTTACTTCAAACAAGAGCAGCACTTAGAGGCGCTCCGGTATTTTGAAGAAAACCTGCGCCTGAGTGAGCAAGATACAATGATGCATGCATTGGCTATCAGCGGGCTGGGCAAGGTGTACTACAAGATGAATGATTTGGCGAATGCACGCAAACATCTGGTAGATGCACTGAAAGAATCGGAAGAGTTGAGCAATGTAGAAGTACAGATTATTTGTCAGTTCTACATTGGCAGGATGATGATGGATGAAGGCAACTACCGACAGGCGCAGCAGCACATGAATGCAGCTTTTGAGTTGGCAGATGAATACAATCGTAAGCACGATGTGATGAGTGTACATGAAGCTTTGGCACAGTTGTATGATAAGATGGGTGATATACCCAAAGCCTTCTATCATCTGAAGGCATACGAACAGATGAAGGAAGAAATCTTCAAGCAAACAACATTTAATAAAATACGCAACCTGCAAACACGCCAACAGGTAGAGCTTGCGCAGAAAGAGAAAGAAGTGGCAGAGCAAACTGCACAACTCAAGCAGCAATTCATGGCCAATATGAGCCATGAAATACGCACACCTATGAATGCGATTGTAGGTATGACCAGCTTGCTGATGAGCAAGAATCCGCTGCCGGAGCAAATGAAATACCTGAAAGCTATTCAGCAGTCGGCAGATAACCTGCTTGTTATCATTAATGATATACTTGACCTTTCTAAGATAGAAGCAGGTAAAATTGTTATTGAACAAACAGATTTTTCGCTGCGCGAAGTGACGAATAGTGTGCGCGATATGCTGATGTTCAAAGCAGAAGAAAAAGGGCTGCAATTCAAAGTAAATGTAGAAGAAGAAATACCTGTGAGAGTGATAGGCGACCCTACGCGCATCAATCAGGTATTGATAAACTTGGCGGGTAATGCATTGAAGTTTACAGAGAAGGGGTATATAGAGGTACGTGTTACCATTCAAAAAAAGGCTGAGAAGAAATACTGGCTGAAGTTTGAGGTGATAGATACAGGTATAGGTATTTCCCCCGACTATGTGAGCAAAATATTTGAAAGCTTTACACAGGCAGGTACAGACGTAGCACGCAAGTTTGGTGGTACTGGTCTTGGGCTTACCATATCCAAGCAATTGGTAGAGCTGATGGGAGGTGAAATAGGTGTTACCAGTGAGCTGGGTAAGGGTACTACATTCTTCGCCATTATACCGCTTGAGGAGTCGGACGTGCAGGTGGTAGAGCAAAAGGGTTCGGCAGTAGATGAGCAGACGATGAAGAAACTTAACGATGTGAAGTTGCTGCTGGTAGAGGATAATGAGTTTAACCGTATGGTGGCAGAAGATACATTGAAAGAGTTGTTGCCGGGTATTACTATTGATATAGCAATAAATGGACAAGAAGCGGTAGACAGGGTTCAGAAAGAGCAGTACGATATTGTACTGATGGATATACAAATGCCTGTGATGGATGGTGTAACTGCTACTCGTACCATAAGGACTACACTACCGGCACCTGCAAAAGATGTAAAAATTATTGCCATGACGGCGAACGTATTGCAGGAAGATGTGGCACAGTATTTCAACACCGGGATGAACGCTTACGTGTCAAAACCGTTTCAGGTAGATGAGCTGTTGCTGAAAATGGCGGCAGTATTGGAAGGGCAGACGCCGGCTATGCAAGGCAATACTACAGTTAAAAATACGATAGTGGCGGAACCTGCTATGCCATCGCTACCGGATAAGATAACAGACATGCAGTTTTTGAGACAATTTGCAGGTGGTAATGATGAAAAAATGACCAAATATGTGGGAATGTTCCTTGAAAATGGCCCTAAACTGCTGAATACGATAGAACAATCGCTACAGTCGAAAGACTATGCAGCGGTGAAAATAGCTGCCCACTCCATGAAGCCGCAACTGTCTTATATGGGTGTGAAGGAGGATGTAAGCCATATCTTCCTGATAGAACAAACTGCGGGAGAGTCTGCCCACTACGACAGGTTGCCTACATTGGTTGTAAATCTGAAAAGGGTGTGTGAGAAAGCTTTTGAAGAATTGAGAAACATATAAAACTGATAGAAAATATATAAAGGTTGATATTAATCCTTTTTTATTTCTGAATATTTTTTCTATTTTACTAACAAATTGAATGATTTAGCTCATGGCTACTGAAAACACTCGCTACATGTTTCTGGTTGATGACGAACCTATCCAGAACGAAATGTTGAAAGATTACCTTTCTGAAAGGTTTTTATATACCATCAAAACATTTGATAACGGCGAGGAGGCGGTTAACAACCTATCGTTGAATCCTGAAATAGTAGTGTTGGATTACCACCTGAATGCACACCTGCCAAATGCCAAAAATGGTGTGGACATTCTGAAAATGATTGTAGAGCGTGCACCTGCAACACAGGTCATCATGCTTTCCGGTCAGGACAAAATTGATGTTGCCATCGATAGCATGAAGTACGGTGCTTACGACTATGTTGTAAAAGGTGAAACCGCGTTTTCGCGTATCGAAAACGTAATCAACAATGTAAGCGAACTGCACAAGGTTAAGACCATCAACAATGCGTATAAGAAAACTATCATATTCTTATCTGTCGTTATAGGGCTTATTGTACTGCTTGCGTTATACCTTACATTCTTTACTTCTGCGTTCTCGCACATGTCATCTGCATCATAAAGCAGTATTTTAAAGGTTTTTTATCGCATTCTTATTTAGATTTGTTGTTTCGAACAACGAGATAGACTGATATTTTATGCAATTAGCCCAAAGATTGAACCGTATATCTGAGCCTCAAACTATCAAAATGGCCAAGCTTGGCAGAGAATTGAGAGCGCAGGGTGCTGATGTTATAGACCTGAGTTTGGGTGAACCTGATTTTAAAACGCCTGCGCATATTTGTGAAGCTGCTACCAAAGCAATGGAAGAAGGCTACACAAAATATACGCCTGTTGTGGGATATCCGGAACTAAGGCAAGCAATATCTGATAAACTGAAGCGTGACAACGGGTTGGAATATGCCATAGATGAAATAATTGTTTCTACAGGTGCAAAACAATCTTTGGCG
This sequence comes from Bacteroidetes bacterium UBA4414, assembly GCA_002389765.1. Lineage (GTDB taxonomy): Bacteria > Bacteroidota > Bacteroidia > Chitinophagales > Chitinophagaceae > Polluticoccus. Next base: position 351,312 of record DGQM01000024.1, read on the forward strand.
AATGCAATACTCAGTCTTGTTAATCCGGGTGATGAGGTTATTATTCCTACGCCTTATTGGGTTACATACAGTGCATTGGTGCAGTTGTCTGAAGGTGTGGTGAAATATATTGATTGTTTTATTGATACCGACTTCAAGCTTTCTCCTGAAAAACTGGAAGCAGCCATAACACCGGATACAAAACTTTTCATATTCTCTTCGCCTTGCAATCCTACGGGTAGTGTTTATTCAAAAGCAGAGTTGCAAGGATTGGCAGAGGTATTCAAACGCCATCCGCATGTTGCCATCATCAGCGATGAGATATATGAATACATCAATTACACAGGCAAACACGAAAGCATAGCACAGTTTCCGGAACTGAGGGATAGGGTTGTAATCATAAACGGTATGTCTAAAGGCTTTGCTATGACGGGCTGGAGGCTCGGCTACATGGCAGGTCCTAAAGATTTGGTGCAGGCTTGCGAAAAGCTGCAAGGGCAGTTTACATCTGCTACAAGTTCTGTAACGCAACGTGCGTCTATAGCTGCGCTGACCGGTGATTTAACGCCAACATTCAATATGACAAAATCTTTCAGAGAACGTCGTGATTTTGTTATTGGTGAATTACAAAAAATGCCGGGCATAAAAATTAATATGCCTGAAGGGGCTTTCTATGCCTTCCCAAACATCAGCGAATTTTTTGGTAAATCTGATGGTACTACAACCATTAATACAGATGAAGACCTGAGCATGTATCTGCTGCACAAAGCGCACATCAGTTCTGTAAATGGTGCTGCATTTGGCAACAGTAATTGTATACGTCTTTCTTTTGCTACAAGTATGGATAAGCTGGAAGAAGCAATGAAGCGTATGGCAAAAGCGCTGAGCGAATTGCACTAATCAAGTTATTTATTAGGATATGTAGCCTCCATCTTGCTAAGATGGGGTATCATAGCTGCGTATACAGAATCCAGTTGTTCAGGATTTAGTTTATACCATTTAATGCTCTCATTAAACTCTTCTACAGATACTTTGTAATGCGCTAATATCGATTTGTAATATACAGCTAAAGAGTCCATATTCTTTGCTCCAAGCATATGCAGTGTATCGTTTTTCATAGAGCTGTAGGTATCTGCATAGTGCATATCTGTCAGTATATTTTGCATCTTATCTGCAGGTATCACATCATCGGCATTTTTTGATGTGCATGATGCTGCCAAGCAACAGAGTATGGTAATGATAGACTTTCGTAAACGCATGTTTACTTAATGTTGTTATACTTTTGAATGTTTGGTATATCTATCAATTGCAGCATAGATATATATTTCGTTTTATCTCCTTGTTCTTCCTGCGATACAAGACTGGCAAATTCATCTGATTTTGCACTGAAGAAAAATTGTAAGAGTATAGAGCTTGGATTTTCTCTGTTTAGCTGCACTAGTTGTGGTAATGTTTCCAATATCAGTTTACGGCTTTCTACAGGCTTGGTAGACATCTTGTCCAATCCCTCTCTATGTATATTATACCAAATAGCTCGGAATGTTTTAAAACGTGGATTCAGCATCTGGTCTATTATCCAATAACGATTTTTATTGCCATCTACAGCTTTCCAGCCTGTTATAGCTTTGCCCGATTCAGGTGCATTGTTTACAATATTCTGTGCTTTTTTGAAGTAGTCGGTACCCCCATTCGGTGAAAAACTGTCATAGTCCAGCCCTATAACAAGATAGGCATAGTATGCAAGTGTTGCAGTAAGGTTGGATGCAAAAGGATCGTTACCAACAACGCGGTTATCATCAAATTGTAATGGTGTAAACTGATTGAAGCGAAACTTAAACTCTCTGTCTATATAATTAACAATAGAAGAATTATAGCTTGTATTATATACCGGGCGCGATGCTTGAATATTGATAGTAGCCTCAAAAGCATCCTGTTCTATTTGCGATGTCAGGTTGATGAGTATGTTGCAATCAATCCTTTCATTTGTCTGAAACTGGTCTGTAGTCCACTTGCGGGTATTCATGAACTCGGTAATATTGCGTTCCATACCGGTGAAGACCTGTTTGTCTATTCCCTGTATCCGGTCGTGCATCACTTTTACCTTACAGTTCAGCTCTTGTGCAAAACTGTTGATGGCAATTAATGAAAGCAATAATATATTAAACAGCTTTTTCTGCATGTATCAGCTCTGTTATACGGTTTACAATTGCATCAGCTACAGCTTGTTTGCTTTGCAATGGTAATTCCTGTTGGGTTCCTTGTTTATCTATTAAAGTTACTTTATTTGTATCATGCCCGAAGCCTGCCCCTGCATCTTTTAACGAATTCAGCACAATCATATCAGCATTCTTACGATTCATCTTGTCCATTGCATGATGCAATTCATTGGTCGTTTCCAATGCAAAGCCTATGAGCAACTGATCTGCTTTTTTCACAGAGCCAAGCGTTGCAAGGATGTCTTTGTTCTTTACCAATTGTATATCTAACGTATCGCCCTGCTTTTTTATTTTTTCAGGAGCTTTATTTGCGGGCTTATAATCTGCAACTGCTGCCGATAGTACGGCAATATTAGTATCTGAAAAAGCTGCTGTACAGGCATTGTACATTTCCTCTGCACTTTCTACGCTGATGGTCTGTATACCAGCCTTGTTGGTATGTAAATGGGTAGGGCCCAGTACCAGTGTTACTATTGCGCCTGCATCTGCCAGCGCTTCTGCTATGGCTATGCCCATTTTGCCGGTAGAGAAATTACCAATGAAACGTACAGGGTCTATACGTTCATACGTAGGGCCCGCGGTTACCAGGGCTTTTTTACCCTTTAGCGGACTATTGTTTTTTTTTTGAAAGTAGTCTGCAAGAAATGCAACCAGTTCTTCAGGCTCTGCCATGCGGCCTTCGCCAATCAGCCCGCTTGCCAGCTCGCCGTGTGCTACAGGTATTATGGTATTACCATAGTTGCGTACTTTTTCAAGATTGTTTTTGGTGCTTTGGTGCAGCCACATATCTTCATCCATAGCAGGGGCAATAAACACGGGGCATATTGCAGACAGATATACGGCACATACCAGATTATCGCACAAGCCATTTGCCATTTTAGCAAGGGTATTTGCACTGCACGGCGCTATCAGCATGGCATCTGCCCAACGTCCCATCTCTACGTGATTGTTCCAAGCGCTGCCATCGGCTACATTGCTATGTACGGGATGTTTTGATACCGTGGCTAGTGCCAGCGAGCTCACGAAGGCCTCAGCAGCAGCAGTCGTAATCACGCGAACTTCCGCACCTGCCTTTATAAGCAGGCGTACCAGTTGGGGTGTCTTGTATGCCGCAATGCTGCCTGTTACTGCCAGCACTATTTTTTTACCAGCTAATTGCATAGTAATATTTTGATATGCGAGCCTTTTGGCTTGCTCTGCAAGGTACAGATTTTTAGAAGATATTTATTTTAGGGCAGAGGCTTTACCTCGTTGATTGCAAGTGAATAATTGCATAGGCAAGTATTATCAACAGTAGAATAAGAACAATTGCTACCCACGCCCAGTAATTGTCTTTTATTGCTTTGCTGCGTCTGCGTGGTTTCTTTCTTATTTGTTGTTGCAAATCGCGGTTCAGCTTGTTGGTTATAGCAAGGCTTTCGTCGGCAGGCAAGGATTGCAAGCCTTCCAACGCATCAGATTCCATACCTGTTTCAGACAACCACATTTCTACCTCATGCTGCTGCTCGGCAGACAGTTTCCCATCAAAATATGCCTGTAGGATATCTTCGGTCAGCTTATCGCTTTTACGGTTCCATATATTGTCTTTGCCGTTCATTATTTCTTTTGCGTCAGTATCAGTTTTAGGTTGCGTTTCCCATTCTGAATATAGCTCTTTACCTGCTCAAAGGTAAAGTTTGTCTGCTCCATTATCTGCTTGTAGCTCTGTTGCTGCATATAGAAGCGCTGTATGCATTGCTTCTGCTCAGGTTCCAGCTTCTGTATAGCATCCTGCATTGCTTCCAATGTTGTTTCTCGCCATATTCTCTCGTCTTTATCTTCATCTGTAGCAGATACATTGTACAATGTAGACTCGTCTGTATGATAATGCTTATCTCTTAATTGCTGTAAACAGTAATTGCGCAGCAACACATATAGCCATCCTTTGAAGTTTTGAATATCATCTTTGGGTAGGTGAGATATAGCTTTCATGAATACTTGTTGCACCGCATCTTCTGCTGCATTCTTGTCTTTCAGGTATTTCATGGCAACACCAAGCAGCAACATCGTGTAGCGTTGCAGCAACACCCCCATCAGCGTATTATCTCCGCTTTTTCTGAAGGCGCTCAGTAGTTCTTCATCGGTTTTATATGTAGTTCCTCCGGTTGGCAAATAACAGACTATATTCTATAGAAGCAAGAAACAGCAATTTCCACAAAAAATGACTATTAACTGTTTGTATATAATAATGATTTATTGCATTTTAGTGTCAAATATCAACTACCTATGATAAACAGACTACCTGTATTTCTGCTATTATTTGTTTTTGCTTTCTCGGGCAGCATCAAGTCTTTTGCTAAGGAAGATTATATAAAACAAGGTTATGTAAAACAAAGCCGTCTGCCATACAGTTTGCATAAATTTCAGTTGGGTTTATCTTCGTTTGCAGCCGCATCCTACTACAAAGGCGATTTTGTAAGTTTTGTAGATGGTAAATATAAAAGTGTTTATTACGATGGCCCGTCAACTTCTAAAGGTGGGCTAGGGGTAACATTCGGTACACATTCGCGTTTGCTTCGGATGGGCAAAGCAACAGTATTAACCTGGGATTTGGATTTTATGTATGGCTGGACATACTGGAAAGGTATTGGTCAGGGATTCTATAAAGAAAGAGAGTGGAATAACGGGGCTGTGACAACACAAATGGCACTGCCTACAGGCATTAGCTTGAGATTTGGTTCGGATGCTGCACGCGAAAAAAATCAACGCTTCTGTATGAATTTCGGCGGGGGGATTATGCCTATGTACAACAAAACAAGGTTGGAAGATACGGGTAAAAAAAATCCGAATGTCCAGAAGTTCTTCGGGTTTTCGCCATATGTGCGTTTTGAAGTAGGTATTTTTGCGGGTATTTGCTGGAAGCTACGAGTGAACTACAACTTTGGAGATTACAAACTGATTAATGACAACGATAACTGGCACAAAGACAATCCGTTTGGTGTAGATAACTTCAACCTGAGAGGTAAAACAGGATTGAATGTATCATTGATAATGATGCCATTCTCTTACGATTGGCCCGATAATGGATGGTGGAACAACTCCCGAACATCTACCAAAATGTGGAAGGGTTGGAAAGCACGTAATAAACAAGATTAACGCGTCAATATTTTTATCTTTAGCCATCTATGAAAAGATGGCTATTTTTTTGTTTTTCATTTTTATTGACAACTGCTCATGCGCAGGATTTTGAAACGGTGTTTGAACGTAGCGGTGGCACACAGTCTGTTACTTATCAGCAATTGGTAAAATATTACCATGAACTGGATGAGCAGTATGCAACACTGCGAATGGTTGAGGTTGGTGAAACGGATACATACTATCCGCTGCATGTAGTTTACTACAGTGCAGATGCAGGTTTTGATATTGCAGAATGGAAGGCAAAGAAGAAAACGATTATTCTTATTAATAACGGCATACACCCCGGAGAGCCTGATGGTATAGATGCGAGTATGATGATGCTGCGCGATGCTGCACAAGGCAAAATACAAGTGCCTGATAATGTGGTGCTGGCAGTAATTCCTGTTTTTAATATTGGGGGTATGCTGAACCGTGGTAGCTATAGCAGAGCAAACCAGAACGGACCACAGGAATATGGGTTTCGTGGTAGTGCACAAAATCTTGATTTGAACAGAGACTTCATGAAGATGGATGCAAGAGAAACACAAAGCCTTGTGTCACTGTTTCGCAGTCTTGACCCTGATATATTCATAGATAACCACGTAAGCGATGGGGCAGATTATCAACACGTAATGACATTGCTTACTACACAGTACGATAAACTGGGTGGTGTAATGGGTAAATACCTGAAAGAAAACTTAGAACCTGCCGTGTACAGAGAAATGAAAAAGAAAGGTTATGATTTGGTGCCTTATGTAAACCATTGGGGGCATACACCTGAGGGTGGCTGGTTGGCATTTCACGAAGGTCCACGTTTTGCAAGTGGTTTCGCAGCTTTGTATCACACGTTTTCATTTGTTAGCGAAACGCATATGCTAAAGCCATTTAAACAACGTGTAGAAGCTACTTATACAATGATGAACAGCTTTATAAGAATAGCAGGTACAACAGGTGTTGATATACAAAAAATGAGAGCAAAGCAAAAAGCCGAATACCTGAAACAGTCTACTATACCACTTGCATGGGTGCCAGATTCTTCAAGTCATTCTACCATCACATTTAAAGGTTATGAAAGTGGGTTCAAGCCAAGTGATATATCGGGCAAGCCAAGATTGTATTACGACAGAGAGAAGCCATACACCAAACAAATCACCTATTACGATTATTATAAGGCATCGCAGGCCGTAACTGCGCCAAGTGTATATTATGTGCCGAGAGGATGGAGCAGGGTAGTAGAGCGCCTGAAGGCAAACAATGTAAAAATGCAGGAAGTGCAGGCAGACACAACAATGCAACTGGGTGTATATATGATAGCAGGTTACGAAACATCTCCGCGTGCATACGAAGGACATTATCTGCATAGCAAAGTAAAAGTGAAATATGAGAAGCAATTTGTGAAACTGTATAAAGGAGATTATATCATTTCACTCAATCAACCATCAGCACGTTATCTGATAGAGGTATTGGAGCCAACTGCACCAGATGCATTCTTTGCATGGGGATTCTTTGATGCTATATTGCAACAGAAGGAATACTATAGCGATTATGTATTTGAAGATGAAGGCGCAAAACTATTGCAGGGCGATAAAGCATTGCAGCAAAAACTGAATGAGAAAAAAGCTACAGATGCAAAGTTTGCAGAAGATGGGGAAGCACAGTTAGACTTTATCTACAATAATTCACCTTACCACGAGCCTGTACACATGCGCTATCCTGTTTTCAGGTTAGATTAATGCATCTATATCGTTGGCTAATGCATGGTCTTTGCTGGTAACTATATTGCCTGCATCGTGTGTATTCAACCATATTTCTACAGTGTTCCACACATTCGTCCATTTAGGGTGATGGTCATGCTTTTCGGCTAGTATGGCAACACGTGTCATAAAGGCAAATGCTTCAGAGAAATCTTTGAATTGGAAGCGTTTGTAGAGCGTATTATTTTCTTCTTTCCACATAGTATAGGAGTTGTAATTAAAGTTAGCTTTTTACATCAAACCACACGGGTGTCGCATTGTCCCAGTCGCCATTATAGTTGATGGTTAGTTCTTCATTTTCGGCAATGGCGCGTACAGTCTTAATGAGGATGATTTTCTCATCATAATTCATAAAGTATTCGCAATTGGATGTATAGGAATGGTTGTATACCGAAATATATCCCTGCGCCATGCAGCATTGGTTAGGGTTTTCCGGCGGATTCCATTCGAAAATATAATCGTGCAGCAAGGTTTTATCAAGTAGTATTCTTTCTTCTGCACTCATTATAATGACAGGCGATACTTCGATTATCGTATCAGCTTCTATCGCCTCCAGTGTAAACACACCACGGCCTTTATTTTCGGTAGTATCTATGTACAGCGAATGAAGTATCATACCGCAAATGTCTTTTGAATATGCTTTAAAAACAAAACATCCCGCTGGTTCGGCGGGATGTTGCTGATATAAGTTTAAACGAGATTATGCGTTTTGTACTTGTGTGCTTACAGCTTTCTTTGCCAAATGGTAAGCGCCAAACAATACTACACTACCAATCAAATCTGTAGCCAGACTGTTTTTGTAGAATGGTATTGCATCAATAAATGTCTTAGCAAGACCGCTCATTGCGTAGCCATTCCAACCTGCCAGATAGTAGCCAAAGTTTGATACTACGAAGAAGATGAAAGAGCCAATCAATGAATAGCCTAATACTTTAACACCTGTTACGTTGCCCATTTTAGTGCCCAATAATGTAGTAAGCGCCATGCCACCATATACAAAGAACTGATCTAAGCCATAAAAGCCTTTAATACCTGTAAACAGGGTAAAGTATAAATCTGCCAGGAACATAGCTGCCAGTGGTAATATGTATGCATATTTTTTATCGGCAATAACAGCACCGCCAAACAGGCCTACAGCCGCTATTGGTGTGATGTTCGGTATGAACATTTCAGCAGAAATAATGCGCATAACGGCAGCAGCCAGTATTAAACCTGCAGCCAGTATAATATTTGTATAGTTACGTTTCATCTTACGTCAAAAGTATAAAGTAGGAAGCAATTATTAAAAAACAAAAATTCACATATCCCCAATTGTCATACAAGGGCTATTGTAAGCCCCTGCCATGACAACTTTTGTATTTCTTACCACTACCGCAAGGGCAAGGGTCATTTCGGCCTATTTTGGGGCCTGCTTGTACCGGTGTGCGCCTTACTGCAGTGTCTTCATTGTATACATCATGCTCGTCTGCAGCATAGTCCTGTCCTGCTTCGTCTATCTCTTCTTTGTTCATCTGCAGTTCGCTCATATCTGTATGCTGAGGAATCTCATCTACAGCCTGTGGCGGTGCATCCTGCATTGGTATGCCGGCGCGCAGCAGGAATGATGTGATAGTTTTGTTCGTTTCCAGCATCATTTGTTTGAACAGGTTGAACGCTTCGAATTTGTATATCAGTAGCGGGTCTTTCTGTTCGTACGATGCCATCTGTACAGAATTGCGCAGGTCGTCCATAGCACGCAGGTGGTCTTTCCACGCATCGTCTATCAGTGCCAGCGTCATATTCTTTTCCAGTGTTTGGTATACACTGCGTCCGTTTGTAGCAACCGCTTCTTTCAGGTTAGCATATACCTGTATACCGCGAATACCATCTGTAAACGGAATAACAATGTTTTCAACACGGTCGCCGTTTTCATTCAGTATCTGTGTAAGTGCAGGCAGTATGTTTTCGCTGATGGCAGCTGTTTTACGAGTATAGAATTCTTTTACCTGATTGTACAGTTTGTCGCCTATTGCGCTCAGGTCGCCTTTTGCAAACTCATCTGCTGTAATGCCTTGTGGCTCCATTGCCAAGTGCATCATAACATCCAGCTTGAAGGCTTCAAAATCTCTGCTGTCTTCAAACTTAGTAGCAGTATCTATGCACACATCATACATTGCATTGTCGATGTCTATTGCAAGACGGTCGCCAAACAATGCGTGGTTGCGGCGTTTATAGATAACGTCGCGCTGAGAGTTCATTACGTCATCGTACTCCAGCAGGCGCTTACGTATACCAAAGTTGTTTTCTTCTACTTTCTTCTGTGCACGCTCAATAGATTTGGTAATCATGCTGTGTTGCAGCACTTCGCCATCTTTATGGCCCATTTTATCCATCAGCGATGCAATGCGTTCAGAACCGAACAAGCGCATCAAATCATCTTCCAATGAAACGAAGAATTGAGATGTACCAGGATCGCCCTGACGACCTGCACGACCACGCAACTGGCGGTCTACACGGCGGCTTTCGTGGCGTTCTGTACCTATGATGGCAAGACCACCGGCTTCCTTCACACCAGGTCCGAGTTTGATATCCGTACCACGGCCTGCCATGTTGGTAGCAATGGTTACAGAACCTGTCAAACCTGCTTCTGCAACTACTTGTGCTTCTTTAGAGTGTTGTTTGGCGTTCAGTACGTTGTGTGGTATTTTCTTTTGCTGCAGCATGCGGCTCAGCAATTCAGATACCTCTACAGATGTAGTACCAACCAGTACCGGACGGCCTACACCACGCAGTGCTTCTATCTCATCGATAACAGCTTTATACTTCTCTCGTTTAGTTTTGTAAACAAGGTCTTGCTGATCTTTACGAGATATTGGAACGTTTGTAGGAATAGCTACTACATCCAGTTTGTAGATTTCCCAAAGTTCGCCCGCTTCTGTTTCTGCCGTACCCGTCATACCACCCAGTTTGTGGTACATACGGAAGAAGTTTTGCAGTGTGATGGTAGCGAATGTTTGTGTAGCGGCTTCAACCTCTACATTTTCTTTCGCTTCTATTGCCTGATGCAAACCATCGCTATAGCGGCGGCCATCCAGAATACGGCCTGTTTGTTCGTCAACGATTTTTACTTTGCCATCCATTACTACATACTCCACGTCTTTTTCAAACAGTGTATATGCTTTCAGCAATTGCTGAATAGAGTGGATGCGGTCTGCTTTTATTGAATATTCCTGTAGCAGCGCGTCTTTACGTTGCGCTTTTTCTTCAGGAGATGCGTCCATGTTTTCAATGGCTGTAAGACCTGTTGCAATATCCGGCAGGATAAAGAAATGAGGGTCTTCGCCTGATTGAGTGATGAGCGCAAGGCCTTTTTCTGTCAGGTCTACGCTGTTTTGTTTTTCTTCTATGTAGAAGTATAGTTCAGAGTCCACCACAGGCATATTGCGTTTTTGCTCGCCTATGAAGTGGTTTTCTGCTTTTTGCAGTATTTGCTTGTTACCTTCTTCGCTTAGGAATTTGATAAGGGCAGTGCTCTTTGGCAAGCCCCTGTATGCACGATACAAGTGCAGGCCACCATTATCTTTGTCGGCTTTACCTTCAGCAATCAGTTTCTTAGCTTCTGTAATGCTGTTATTGATTACACGTTTTTGTGCTTCAATCAGTTTTTCGATACGAGGCTTCAATACGTGGAACTGTTGCTCATCGCCACGAGGTACAGGGCCTGATATGATAAGCGGTGTACGTGCATCATCTACCAATACGCTATCCACCTCATCCACCATGGCATAATGGTGTTTGCGTTGCACTTTTTCATCAGGGTGGTGCACCATGTTATCGCGCAGGTAGTCAAAACCAAATTCGTTGTTGGTACCATACGTGATGTCTGCCATATACGCTTTGCGGCGCATAGGTGAGTTTGGCTGGTGCTTATCGATACAGTCTACTGTCAGGCCGAGGAATTCAAACAGTGGTCCGTTCCATTCCTGGTCACGACGAGCCAGATAATCATTCACCGTTACAATATGTACACCTTCGCCCGGAAGCGCATTCAGGTATGCCGGTAGGGTAGATACAAGTGTTTTACCCTCACCCGTAGCCATTTCGGCAATTTTACCTTCGTGTAGTGTAAGACCACCAATCAGCTGCACATCATAGTGCACCATGTTCCACGTTACAGTATTACCTGCAGCCTGCCATGAATTGCTGAAGTGGCACATATCGCCATCTACACGTATATAGTCTTTTTCAAGCGCCAGTTCTTTATCCAGTTCTGTAGCTTTCGATACGATAACCGGATTTTCCTTTAATCTTCTGGCCGCTTCTTTAACCACTGCAAATGCATAAGGAGCAATCTTTTCAAGGATTTCCTCTATTTGCTGGTCGCGCTTTTTTATCAGTTTATCTACTTCATTATATACAGCCTCACGTTCGTGCAGGTCTGTTTCAGCATATTGTTCGCCCGCAGCCTTTTGTTCAGCTATCTGTGCATCAATATCTTTCAGGTACTCGCGGATTTGAGCGCGGAACTCATAAGTTTTATTACGCAGTTCATCATGCGACAGGGATTGCAGATCATTGTATATCCTGTTAATCTCGGCTACAATCGGTTGTACGCGTTTTACGTCTTTGTCAGACTTGCTGCCGCCAAACAGTTTGGAAAGGAAACCAATCATTTTTACGTTCTGTTATTAATTATAATTCCGAAATATCTCTTTGAGCCATCCGGGGTTAAAAAACAATAAGTATCAAAAGCTGTGCAGTTTTTGAAAACTGACAGCCTGACACCTAAAGGGCACCAAAACTACGCCAAATGCCGCATTTGAGCAAGGAAATAAATGCCATAAACGCCTGATTAAAAAAAAATTGCCCCTACCTATTGCAAGGCAAGAAAATTTTTATGTATTTTGGAAACGATTTAGAAAAAAAAGCGACTAATTATGAAAAAAACCTTCATCCTCATTACAACTGTGTTGGCATCGGTTTTTGCTACTAATACTGTTTCTGCTCAAAACGATGAACTGGTTAGGGTGTATCGTTGGTACAATCCAAACGATCAGAACTATGTTACAGTTGCTGAAGGAGAATATCAGGACGGCCAAATGCTGAACTGGGGCTGGAAAGAAAAAACTTTGATGTTTGTAGCTTATCGCAACCCGGGTCCTGGTCGCGTAGCTGTTAACAGCTGGTACAATCCTGACACTAAAGATTATGCGAGCATCTCTGACGATGAATTCAGCGATGACCAAATGATAAAAATGGGTTATACTAACAAGCATTCACAATTTTATGCCCTGACAGGTCGTGGTGCTAACACTGTTACTATCTATCGTTGGTATGTTCCTAAAAACCACGATTGGGTAACTATACCTGAAGAAGGTAATACTGATGCATACTACAAAAAAGGCTACCGCAAGAAATCATTCCAGTATTTCGGTATTGCTCGCGCTGCAGATGCATATATCTACAACCAACTGTAATATCTTATTTAGTAAGTATATACAATGTTATAGGCTACCATATGGTAGCCTATAGTTTTTATATCTGCGGTTCAGTTCTTATTATAGTACTTGTACAATCAGGAATTTCAGGTATTGAGTGGTTGGTACATGCCAAAGTATCGGGTGGTCTGATGCTTGTGTCTGCCATGTCACCTGACGTATTTTCCTTTTAGCATCTTTAGCTGCCATTTCGATTGTTTTCAGGAACATATCAGGCGGTACCAGATTGGTACAAGATGCTGTTACCAGAAAACCTCCTGGCTTAGTCAGTTTCATACCACGCAGGTTAATTTCTTTATAGCCTGTGATGGCTTTCTGAATGTTTTCGCGGCTTTTTGTAAATGCAGGCGGGTCAAGCATTACAACATCATAACGTTTGCCCTCTTTTACCCACTGTTTCAATACATCAAATGCGTTTACAGCCTCAAACTTACATTTGTCTTGAAAGCCGTTCAGCTCTGCATTGCGGCGGGCTGTATTCACTGCATTTTCTGATATATCAAGACCCAATACAGACTTTGCACCGTAGTGTGCTGCATGCATAGAGAATGTACCTGTGTAGCAAAATGCCTCCAGTACGTCGGCATCTTTTACAATGTGCTGTACCGCACGGCGATTATCCTGCTGGTCGAGGAAGTAACCTGTTTTTTGCCCGTTTACTATATCCACATGAAATTTCAGCCCGTTTTCATTCAGGATGATATTGGTATCGAACGGAGCCGACAAAAATCCTTTTTGTTGTGGCAATCCCTCCAGTTCACGCACAGGTACATCATTCCTTTCGTAGATGCCTTTGGGTTTGAAAATAGCCTCCAAAGCCTTTACTATGGCTGGTTTCCACTTGTCTATGCCAAGTGCCAGTGTTTGTATTACAAAATAGTCGTTGAACTTATCGATGATAAGTGCGGGTAGTTGGTCGGCCTCGCCAAATATCAGCCTGCAGTTTTCTACATAGCCAATGCTTTGCCTGTATGCCCATGCTTCGGCAATGCGCTTGTGGAAAAATTGCTCATCAATCACTTCTTCCTTATCTCTTGATACAAGGCGGATGCGTATCTGCGATGCAGGGTTTATGTAGCCCTTGCCTACAAAAGAACCGTTGTAAGAGAATACATCTACAATATCCCCGGGTTCGTATGTACCTTCACTATCGCCCAGTTCGTTGCCGAAAATCCATGGGTGGCCGTTTATGACACGGTCGCCTGCTTTTTTCCTCAAAAAGAATTTTGCCATCGTGCAAAAATAATATACTGCCGACAACAGGGGGTTATTTATTTTTGTTCTACTGCACAGAAATATGTTACAGAAGCTTGTTATAAGAAATTACGCCATTATAGATAATCTGGAAGTAAAGCCGGACGCACATCTCAATACCATAACAGGTGAGACGGGTGCGGGTAAAAGTATCATACTCGGTGCGTTATCGCTCATCTTGGGAGCACGAGCAGATACGTCTGTACTAATAAATAAAGAGGAAAAATGTGTCGCAGAAGCTCATTTTGATGTGACAGAAAATGCTGCCTTCAGGCAGTTGCTGGAACAGGAAGACATAGATTTTGAATCTGTAGCCATCATACGCAGAGAGATAAGTGCGGCGGGCAAATCAAGAGCATTTGTCAATGATACACCTGTTACATTGCCTGTATTAGCGAAGCTTACGTCTTTGTTGGTAGATTTGCAACAGCAATTTGGGCATCTTGCATTGGAAGATGATAGCTTTCAGCTGGATGTGATAGATTCCATTGCTCAATCTGTACAAGATCGTGAAGCCTATAATGCGCAGTACAAAGAATACAGAAAACTATCCAACAGCCTTGCTGAGTTGCAGCAACAACAATTGCAATGGCAGAAGGAAGCAGACTATAATAGTTTTCTGCTGCAAGAGCTTACTGAAGCAGGTTTCAAAGAAAACGAAATAGAAGATGCAGAGAAGCAATTGAAACAATTGCTGCATGCAGAAAAAATAATCAACACACTGAAAGCTGCGCAAGCATCGCTTGAAGATGGCGAACAGCCGATGGTGAATGAAGCAAAACGTGCATCGCAAAGCCTGCAGTCTATTACAGATGTATTTACAGAAGCGATGCCTATACAAGAGCGTATGAACTCTGTATGGTTGGAGCTGAAAGATATTGCTGCAGAGCTGTCGGCATTGCAGGATAAAGTATCGTTGGATGAGGAACTGGTGAGCAAGCTGCAGGAGCGTGTAGATATTGGCTATAAGCTATTAAAGAAACACGGATTGCAGGATACGAACGCATTGCTGGCATTGCAAAATACATTGCAACACGCAATGGACGATAATAGCGCATTGACTGATAAGATTGCTGCGCTGGAAAAAGAGCAGCAAGTCTTATTTGTACAATTACAAAAGAGTGGGGAAGCGCTATCTGCAAAACGTGCAAAAGCGATGCCTACGTTCACTGCCCAGATAAATGAATTGCTGGCACTGGTAGGTATGCCAAATGCGCGTATTGATATACAGATGAAGGCGCTGAATACACCTGCTTTGCATGGTGTTGACGATGTGGCTTTCTTGCTGGATGCGAATAAAAGTGGACAATTCCTGCCGGTACAAAAAGCAGCATCGGGAGGTGAGATGAGTAGGATAATGCTATGCATAAAATCATTGACCGCGGCAGCTATGCAATTGCCTACGCTGATATTTGATGAGGTAGATACAGGTATATCGGGCGAGGCTGCAAGGCAAGTGGGAATATTGCTGCGCAAACTGGCGTCGCATCATCAAATCATTTGTATTACACACCAGCCGCAGGTTGCAGCCAAGGGTACTTCTCACTTCTATGTGTTTAAAGAAGAAGGGAAAGACGGCAGAATAAAAACACAACTAAAGCTACTGGCGCAAGACGAAAGAGTAGATGCCATTGCCCGTATGATAGGGGGTGAGCAGCCTAGCAAAGCAGCCATAGACAATGCTAAAGAACTAGTTGAAGCATAAATAAAGGGAAGCAATTGCTTCCCTTTATTATTATAATTGCATTTGTTTGTCAATTATTGGTAAGTGACCATTTTAGCTTTAGAGAATACAATATTGTCTTTCAGTATCTGTACCATGTAGCTGCCTGTTGCCAGTGTAGCATCTATGGTTATATTGCCATCTGCTGGTACCTTGACGTTTTGTTTCCATGCAGTGCGTCCTTGCATATCTACAATCTGTACATCCACAGTACTGCTCAGCAACGCTTTATTTGTTGTTTGCAGTGTAAAGCTTCCTTTGTTTGGGTTCGGGAATACTTTTATTACATCTGTAGCGTATGGGCTAACAGTTGTAATACCTACTGGGAAACCATAACGAGGCGATTTCCACATGCCACGGCCGTATGTAGATGCCCATATTTCGTTGGTTGTGTAGTTGATGCCCAAGTCTGTTACTTCTATGTTGGGTAAGCCATTATTGTATGGCTCCCACTGTGTCATTGTAGTAGCACGATAATACACACCAAAGTCAGTACCTATATACAAAGTGCCGTCAGCGTTATCTATAGTCATACAATACACGGGTATATTAGGCAGGTTTTCATTCATGGTTTGCCACTTTCCGTTTAGTGTATAGGTAGCAACTTTTACGGTGTCATAACCACTATATGTCAGGTATATTTTATCTCCGTTTTTAGGGTCTGCTGCAATGTCAGAAATAGTGCCATTAGGCTTGTTTGTTATGGTTTTCCAATTAGCACCAAAGTCTGTAGTATATCGTAGTCCGCTGCTGGCAAGCACCACGTAAATATTATTGTTCTTGTCAGGAGACATAGCTATGCGTTTTGCATTAGAGCCTAACGCACCTGATATAGCAGTCCATGACTCTCCACGGTCTGTAGAGAAGAAGATTTTATTGTACCCTGCCAGTATATTATTGCTATTGTTTGGTTGCAGTATATATGGTGTTATCCATTCGCCGGTGCCGCTAACATTTCCGGGTATTTTATTAGATATGCCCGAAAAGCTGGCTCCACCATTTTCTGTTTTTCGCAAATCTCCATATTGAATGGCAGTGTAGAATATTTTGTTGTCAACCGGATCATGTTCGCAGTTCATACCATCGCCACCTGTAAGGTCGCTATATATACTTCCTTGTAATTTTTTAGAACCATTATCCTGCGCTCCTCCCAGTACAAATGGTGAAATATCGGAAACCGAGTTGCGATAAAACTGTGTAATACCTAGTCCGTTTGTAAGGTCTGTCCACAATGAGCTTAGCGGATTGCTGGTTTTATATATACCTCCATCATTACACTCATATAGCGTATTTGGTGTTAATGGATTGTATGTATGAAAATGTTTGTCCGCATGTACCACTTTTATGCCTGGCAGAGAACCTGTCCATTGGTTAGCAATATCCCATGTGCTACCACCATTGTTTGAGTACCATGTGTTCACAGCACCGACCACTACATTTTGTGCATTTACCGGGCTGATGGCGATGGTCAGGTCATACCACGACTGTCCATCGCACGAGTTCGCCTCTGGTCTGCCGGATAAGATGTTGCCAACACAAGTACCTGCAGTGTCTCTGTATATCAATGTGTATGTTTTACCTGTATCTGAAGAACTGTATATACCCTCAAGGCTGTAATTGCCTGCTTCGGCAACAACTGCTTTTACAATTGTTGCATCTGCTTTTGTTACAGCCGCCGCAACACGGGAATTAGCACCGAAGTTTGATTGTTGTGTCCATGTAAAACCGCCATCAACAGAACGGAATATCTGATTGGTACCGGTTGTTGTACCGGTTGCGTATAGTATATTAGTATCTGCAGGATTATAGATTACCTGTTTGAAACTGCCATTCAGTGTTTTTATAAAAGTTTTACCTGCGTCGTTAGACTTGAAGATACCTGCAGTTGTAGATGCAATTAATGAGTTTGTATCTATCGGATTGATAATAATATTTGTTATTTGCTTGAAGTCGCGTATCACCCACGTTAGTCCTGTAGTGTCCCAATTGATACCGCCGTCTGTACTTTTAAGCAAGCCTACAGTATATGTATCGTTCGCTTCTCTATCGCCCGTAGCAAGGTATATTGTATTGGGATTGATAGGGTTGTAAACAATATCAGATACACCCATTACCGGAAACTTATCGCCCAGCGATGCCCATGTAAGTCCTCCGTCAGTGGTTTTCCATGTGCCGCCGCCCGCACTGCCTACAAGAAAAGTATTGCTGTCTGTTGGGTGAAAAGCTACTACGTTTACGCGGCCAACACCACTATAACCTCCGTTCGATTTATCTGGTCCCTGAAATGTCCACGATGAGCTGAATGCAGTGGATTTACTTTGAGCTGCGTATTGTTTTGCTTTATACCATGCCTGTAGTTTTGCTGATGGAGATACCAGATATCCTTTAGTATCTGTATGATGTTCCCAATACCACTTCCACCTGTCAAAGTGGTAATGTTCATCTTCCTCCGGTTCTTCGTTTGCAGTTTTTTTCTGCGCACGTTCTTCTGCCTCTTTTTCTTCATGCATCTCTTCGACAATATCTCTCAGCTTAACGGGTGTGTTGCCAAGATTTTTTGTCCATGGTTGTGCTTGTACTGCAGCACTTAGAAATAATGTGCTGAGTACTAAAAATAATCTCCTCATAAATCATTTACGGCATAGCTATATCCGGTCTTTTTATGCAAGATTTTACCGGTAAATACAGCCATGTATTTGCTTTTGTTTTAAAAAATAGTCGGTTAGTCATTTGTGGTGTCACAGCTTCCGGTATAGGCGTCTTGCCGCCATATACGGGTACCAGCTCTATTGTATCACCTTTTTTTATTTTTTCCGGGGAGATATCTGTTGTAGTATACCAGTTTTCACCAAATTGATATTTGGGTTTAGTTGTTGTTTTGTTTTTGCTAGCCTTGCTTATTGCACATTCTGTCCATCCATCCGCTCCTCGCCAAACAAATGTTTCAGGTTTAGCGGTGCTTTTCCATACCAATACAATACGCTTGGTAGTAGTGGGCTCCATTTCAGGCCTGCCGGGCAGTGTGGTTTGCTCTGCACACTCTACCAATTTGGCATAGGAGGTGCCAGCCTGTACCGCACTTGTTTTTTTAGTTTGTGCGCAAGCGCTGATGGCTGTTATAGAAATACTTGCAATAATGGGTAATGCTATTTTTCTCATAATAAATATGATAAGTTGTAAATGTAAGTAAAGCGGTGTGCATTAAGATTGCACACCGCCTCAAAATAATGTGTTATGACAGTTATTTGACTATTTGCGTATTAATTTCATTTCTTTAAGCAACCAGCCCGCATCGCCGAATTTCTCTACAACAAAGAGTGTGTAGCGAATATCGAGTGTAATGTTTCTGCACAGACTAGGGTCGAAGTATAAATCGCTCATGGTACCTTCCCATATTCTGTCAAAGTTTGTGCCTATCAATTCGCCTCTGGCATTCAACACTGGGCTACCCGAGTTGCCACCTGAAGTGTGGTTGTTAGCTATAAAAGCTACAGGCACAGTGCCGTTTACAGCCCAGCTGCCGTAGTTTTTCTTATTGTACAGCTCTTTTAGTTTTTCAGGCACTTTAAATTCTTCTACATCAGGATTGTCTTTTGCAATAACACCATCCAGGTTGGTTTGGTAAGAATAGCCCGCAGCGCCATCAGGGTCTATGCCCGCTACTTGTCCGTAGGTAAGGCGCAGTGTCAGGTTGGCATCGGGGAAGAAGGCTTTGTTTTTGTCCAGTTTCATTTGCGCATTCATGTATAGCCTGTTCAGATAAGCCATGTCTGCGGTGTATTGAGATAGAATAGGGTTTATTTTATCTTTTCTTAATTGTGCAATTCCGTTGTATAATTGCCATGCAGCATCGCCTATTATTTTGTTGCTATCTGCACTTGTAGCATTGCTTGCAAAATCAGTAATGGCATCTTGAGATACTGCCATAGAACTGAATACATAATTGCTCCATTGAGTATAATCAGAACCATTTTCTCTGTACTGATTACTGAAAGTTTTAGGAATAAAGTTGCCACCGTTTTTCATGTACAACGGCATCAATGCAGCAAATACATCTTTATCGGTAGCAGCATCATAATTTTTATAATAACCTGCTGTTGCTTTGGCCAGTTTATTAAGTGTGTCCTGCAGTGCAGTGCCTTTGTAGCCTGCGCGTATAGTTTGCAACATCTTATCCAGTACTGCAGCCTGTTGCAATAGTTCTACCCCGAATGCAGCTTCTTTAATATACTCATCAGCTTTCAATACATCATTTACAGCCATAGATTTTGCAGCTATATTAGCAAGTAGGTTGTCTGCATAAGGAAGTTTGTCATCTAGCGTAGCCCATCCCTGAAAACTGTTTTCATAATCCTGTTTCTTTTGCATCACATTATTGATACGCAGACCTCGTACTTCTCCTTGCCATTTTTTCCATCCATTGGCTACACCTGCTCTTTTAGATGTGTATTTCAAAAACACGTCGCGGTTCTGTTGCATGTTTTTAGTCCATGCATTCAGGCGCAGGGTACGTGCTTCTATACGAATGGGGTCTAATATGCTGTAAACCTGATTCAGTTGTTGCGATGGTATATATTCCATTGTAGTACCAGGGAAACCATACACCATTGTAAAGTCACCTTCTTTATAGCCAGCTATATTAATGGCAAAATACTGCGCTGCGTTATAGGGTTTATTGTCTTTATTGTAATCTGCAGGTTTGTTGTCTTTGCCTGCATAGATGCGAAACATGCTGAAATCGCCGGTATGGCGTGGCCACATCCAGTTGTCTGTATCTCCGCCAAAAGAACCTATGCCGTTGGGAGGAAAGCCTACCAGCCGGATGTCTTTATAAGTTTCTGAGAGTATTACCCAATATTGATTATTGTTATAATATGGTTTGATGGTAGCATCCATGCCTGTTGCAAATTTGAAGCCCTTTTCCAGGTTTTTTATTCTGGTTTGCACCACTGCATTGCGGGCAGCTTCGTTCATCGTATCGGCCAATCCTGTGGTTATCTTATCTGTCACATTTTCCATTTTTCTAATAAATGTGACTGTAAGGCCCGGGCAAGGGAGCTCTTCGGCATTATTTTTTGCCCAAAAGCCATTGGCAAAGTAGTCGTGCTCCTTGCTGCTGAGGCCCTGAACGGTACCGTAACCACAGTGGTGATTGGTCAGCAGCAAGCCTTTTGAAGATATCACCTCTCCAGTACATCCTTTGCCAAATAATACTACTGCGTTATTCAGCCCTGTTCCATTCTCATTATACAATTGCTCAACAGGTATTTCCAGCCCCATCTTTTTCATGTCATTTTCCCTGTTTTTCAGGGTTGGGGGTAGCCACATCCCCTCTTTGGCAATTGCCGGAGCAAAATTGCCAACCAAAGTGGCAAAAACAGCGGTCTTTAAGAATAATGGGCGAAAACGGATGCCTTTATACATAAATGTTTCTTGGTTTAAAGAAATAAAAATACAGTATTGCTATAAAAGTTTTGTCCGATTTGTTATATTAGCCCATTAGAAAGTGAAATTCGTTTCAGTATTATGAGAAAATACCTACTGTTTGCAGCGCTGCTGATGGTGACATATATGAATGTATCACGTGCACAAGGGTTGTTTACAGCCCCCGACACGGTGTGTATGCGTCAAAAAGTGCAGCTAAAAAGCAATGTGCCAAACGCAACTTCGCATTTTTGGGGTTTTTGCTCCGGTTACATATTTGATAAGCCTGTAGGTACTGATATGGGATCTAGTTTTGGCTTTGATGGCGCTACTGCTATTGAGGTTGAAAAAGATGGTGATAACTACTATGCATTTGTGTTGAATGCAGGTCCTACAAACTCTTTCATAAGATTAGAGTTTGGTGCAAGCCTAGATAATGTGCCCCGTGTTACCAACTATGGCAACATGAATGGTGTATTGCCTTTGCAGCCTAGTTCTCTACACATTGTTAAAGACACTGTTAAAGGTAACTGGCATGTGTTTGTTGTAGGTGGTTCTACAATCGGAAACTCTGCATTAGCACGTATGGATTTTGGCAAGTCGCTTGCCAATACGCCAAACATCGTAAACTTTGGTAACTATGATAATTTATTGGAAAACCCGGTAGGTTTGTTCATAGCTAAAGAAAGTAAAAAGTGGTTTGGTTACACCTTTAACAGATTGAAAAATGAATTGATTAAAATAGAATTTGATACACTGCTTTCTTTTACGCCTGTACTTACCAATCTGGGGGTTGTTGGCAATATAACTGGTCCTAACGACTATGCACCTATTCGCCACAATGGTATTTGGTACTTTTTTGTAACAAACGAAACGAATAGTAATCTGACGCGTGTTGCTATAGGCTCTTCATTAGAAACTCCGGTTGTAACAAGCGCTCTGTTGGGCAACTTTACTAATGAATTAAGGAATCCTACAGGTATATCTATTATACGTGATTGCGATAGCTTTCACATCTTTATGACTAACAAACAAACACGCGAGTTTGTAAAATTGGATGTAAATAATATTGAAGGTACAGCTGCAGATTTCAAACTGGTAAACTTTGGTATACTTGGTAATATGTTAGCTCCTACCGGTCTTACAAGAGCTATCAGGCACAGAGATAATATTTTCATGTTCTCTACCAACCAAACAGACAATATACTTGTAAAGATTAAATTCCAACAGTGTTCGAACGCCAGCATTCAATCTTCTACAACTGCAATACCACCTGTTTACACATACGATACCGCAGGTATATACAACCTGTACTACATGGTAAATGAAGGTTTGCCTGATATGCAAGCGCAGTGTAAACTGATATATGTACTCCCTACTCCTCCAATAACAATGAGTAATGATACCAGCATTTGTGCAGGTGATACTATCTCCTTGAAAGTATTGTCAGTTAATGCTATCAACAAAACTTGGAGCCCAGCTTACAATATATCTAGCACTACTGTAGATGAAGTGCGTATATGGCCTCGTTACAGTACTACGTATCGTATATTCATGCCATACTTGTCTGGCTGTACAGTAGATACGGCTATTAAAGTAACNNTAACGGTAGCAAAAGTGAAATCTGACGCAGGTCCTGACCGTACATTAGATGATGGCGCTACTACACTTGTAGGTGGACCATTTACTAGTGTGGGTACAAACTATACATACAAATGGACACCTGACAGATACATAAGCAGTACAGGTATTGCCAACCCTACAGTATATCCTCCGTTCGACTATACTTATTACCTGACAGTTACAGACGAAAATTCAGGTTGTAAAGCAACTGATACAGTAGTTGTAAATGTAGGCTGTAACGGAGCTAATCTTCCTAATGCATTTATACCAGAGGGTAATAAGTTCCAAAATCGTTTTGGTTTGGCAAACAGCCAGATTGTGAAAGTATTGGAATTCAGCGTATTCGATCGCTGGGGACGTAAAGTGTTCACAACAACTGATGCAACAAAAGAATGGGATGGTAAAGTGAATGATCAGGTAGCACCAATGGGCGTATATGTATGGATTGTAGATGGTTTCTGCTCTTCGGGCAAACGCATACAAGCACAGGGTAATGTTACTTTAATACGATAATATACTAAACGATTCATAAGAAAAAGGCTATCATTTAATGATAGCCTTTTTCTATGCAGGTTATTTTAACCCGTTAATAGTTGCTTAATTGTTATCATAAGTAGAGATACAAACCGTTGATTAGAGATTTAAAGGAAGCACTTTAGTATAATCGAAAAGCGTTTAACGGTGTATATGTAGTACACTGTTAGACGCTTTAATTGTTTTCTTATATGCTTTTAAATAACTATGCCAGTGGAAGCATTACTGTAAATGTGCTGCCTTTGCCAAGAGAACTATCTACATTTACCTTACCCTGATGTGCCTCAACTGTAGCTTTCACATAACTGAGGCCAAGCCCGAACCCTTTAACATTGTGAATATTACCCGTATGTGCTCGATAGAATTTCTCGAATACCCTGGACTGGGTTTCTCTGTTCATACCTATACCATTGTCTTTTACAACAATAGCCAGCATGCCATTCATAATCTTGGTCGAAACCTCAATGTGCAGGTTTTCTTTTGAATATTTGATGGCATTATCCAGCAGGTTGAAGACGATGTTGGAAAAGTGAACCTCATCAGCCTCTATTACATGCCTGTCTGCATTCAGTGATAGCGATAATGAGCCGTTCTTCTCTTGTATTTGTAGCGAGAGATTGTCTGCTACTTTGTTTATAATCTCATGTGCATCCAGTTTTTGCAGGTTCAGTTTTATGTCTTGACGCTCTATGCGGGCAGCCTGTAGTATCTTCTCTACCTGTTTATTCATACGTTTATTCTCGTCCTTTATCATGCCACTGTAGTAGCGTACTTTGTCCGAGTCGTGAATCACTTTTTCGTTAGTAAGTGCATCTATGGCCAATGATATGGTAGCAAGTGGCGTTTTTAGCTCGTGCGTCATATTATTGATGAAGTCAGACTTTATCTCTGAAAGCTTCTTCTGGTTGAAGAGTGTGCGTACCGTAAGCGCAAAGGCCGATATAATGATAGCTGTAAAGAAGATAGATGCAGCAATCATCCAGCCCATCTTTTTCAGGATGTAGTTTTTGTCTTCGCTTATATACAGGTGAAAAACTTCAGGTGTACGAGATCTGTCAGGATCTGGTGTCAGCGATATAGAAATACCATCGTTCAGGTTATCTATATTAAAACCTTTAGAATTCTTTACAGGAACCTGATATATATTAGTAATGGCATACTCATATTTTTCTTTGATATTGTATTTCCGTAGCGATGTGTCAACAATCAGCCTTACTTCATCATCGCTCAATGTCTGCACCGTAAAGCCCTGCAAATAGTACATTTTAGACTCCTCGTCCAGATAGCCGATGTTGCCTGATTTTATCAGGTAATTGCGCCAAGCCATTTCTTTTATCTGGTTCAGTGCATAGCCAATATCTTCTTTTCTTTGGTTTTGCCGCAGCTTTATGGCATCCCTAATCCACGACATCTGTATAAATATGATGCCGAGTACAGACAGGGTTATCAGAAATACTATGACCGGAAATACTCTTTTCATGTTATCGCAAAATTAAATGCAAACAGGGGTAATGCAGATAGCTTTCTTTGGTTTAACGCCAATTTAACGCCAAGATACTACACTGCTTATGGCTGAAAATACAATTGTTTTTAGTTTTTGTAATTAATTATAAACTATACGGCATATACGCTGTTATTTTGCATATCAATGGCAGCAGATATAATTATAGAAGCTAAAAATCTATCCAAGTCTTTTGGTAAGTTCAGAGCCGTAGAAGACCTTTCTTTTGCCATCAATCACGGCGATGTATACGGTTTCCTGGGGCAAAATGGTGCTGGTAAAAGCACTACCATGCGTATGTTGTTGGGGCTTATTTTTCCGGACGAGGGTAGTGTATATATCAAAGGTGAAAAATTTGGGAACCGTAGCAGGCATTTGCTAAAGCATGTTGGGGCGGTTATCGAGCGCCCCGATTTATATAAATACCTTTCCGGTTGGGATAACCTACGCATGTTTGCACAGCTGAGTGGAGTGCCAATAACTAATGGCAGATTGCACGAAGTGTTGGAGATTGTAGGGCTGAAGGGTAGAGAGCAGGATAAAGTAAAAGGCTATTCGCAGGGGATGAAGCAACGCTTGGGTATAGCCATAGCGATGGTGCACAATCCCGATTTGCTGATATTGGACGAGCCTACAAACGGGCTCGATCCGCAAGGTATCTACGAGATGCGTGTGCTGATACAGCGTCTTAGCAAAGACTTTGGTAAAACCATATTAATATCTTCTCACCTGCTGCACGAAATAGAGCAGATTGCTACGCGAATGATTATCATAAATCGTGGTAAAAAGATAATAGAAGGGGATGTTACTACATTGCTTTCGCCTGATGATACAAATGTAGATGTACGCATCGGTGCTGTTGATATTACACCCTCATTAAAGGCATCTAAATGGGTAGCTGCATTGACTAATGAAGCGGATGGCAAACTCCAATTTCGGATGAATCCTTCCAATATTCCTGCACTTACCAAATGGCTGGTGGAACAAGGTGCAGATGTCTATGAAATTAATGCATCACACTCACTGGAGGCTTATTTCTTGTCACTAACAAACGAAGACAATGCTAAGGCTTGAGCTCTATAAAATATTCAAACGTCCGCGTACATATATCAGCTTTGCTATCATCACAGCATTTGCATTGGTTATACAATTGGCGCTGGTTGCCGATGGCAAGAACTTTATATCATTTGCACTACAGGCTGTAAACGAACAGTTTGATATCAAAGGAAATATCCTGAATGGATACTTAGTTACATACATCATATTGCAGTCTTTATTGGTACAAATACCACTTCTGGTTGCGCTTGTTGCAGGCGATGTATTGGCTGGCGAGGCCAATATGGGTACTATGCGTCTGTTGCTTACAAAGCCTGTATCGCGTACCAAACTGGTATTGGTAAAGTATGCAGCATCTGTATGCTATGCATTAATGCTTATTACATGGCTGGCTATAATAGCATTGGCATTATCGGTTTCAATATTTGGTGCTGGTGATTTGATAAATCTCAAAAGCGATTCATTTGTTATTATACTGAAACAGGACGTGCTTTGGCGTTATTTGGCTGCATTTGGGTTTGCCGCATTGGCTATGTCTACTGTTTCTGCATTAGCATTGTTCCTTTCTTCATTTGCAGATAATGCTATTGGCCCTATCATGGGTACAATGGGGGTAATAGTAGTGCTGATGATTTTCACCACGCTCGATTTGCCCATATTCAACACCATCAGCAAATACCTGTTTACCACGCATATGATAGGGTGGAAAGGTTTTTTTGACGATCCCGTACCGTATGCGGCTATAACAAGGTCGGCAGTTATATTGGCTATATATACAGTATTGTTTGTAGGGGCTACTATTTGGTGGTTCAATAAAAAAGATATTCAGTCATGAGGAAGGTATTATTGACAGGCTTGTTCAGTGTGTGTGCATCATTAGCATCTGCACAGCAGATGGAAGCAAATCTGCTGTTCACAAAGCTGAGGAGTAAAATAGATGCGGTAAAAGACTATGTAGCCACGGTAGATATGAAGATTGATGTATCCTTTATAAAAGTGCCTAAGCTGAAAGGGAAGCTTTACTTCAAAGCGCCGGACAAGATGAAACTGGAGCGTAATGGAGGTATCTCTATTTTGCCCAAAAACAGCATCAATATGACGGTCAATAACCTATTGCCGGCATCGGGTGCTACCGTAATAGATGCTGGTACTGATAATATTAAAGGAACACCTGTTCGCATATTGAAGGTAATACCGGATGCAGAAGGTGATATTGTACTGTCTAAAATATGGGTAGATGAAAAAAGACTATTGGCACTGAAGACGGAAACTACTACCCGCGATAATGGTACTGTAAAAATGGAACTGGAATTTGGTAAGTACGAGAATCAGGCTCTTCCGGATAGGGTAACATTCTATTTGGATGTAAAAGACTTTAAGCTGCCTAAGGGCGTAACTATGGATTATGAAACTAATCAGCAGCCTGCACCTAAACCCGAGGAAAAGGGTAAAATGAAAAAAGGAAAGATATTAATTAATTATCTGGACTATACGGTGAATAAAGGCATTGCAGACAATGTCTTTGCCGAAAAGAAGAAATAAATTTTCAGCCTAAAACCTTTTGCAACATCAATATATTGTTTAGTTTTAGGGGATAATACGATACTTTATTATGAAATATTGTTTACTGATTGTATTCTCATTATTGACGATTGCTTCCTGCAAAAAGGTAGAAGTACCGCAATCTAAGCAGGAAAAATTGCGTGCATCAGATTGGGTAGTAGATACAATCATGGTTACGTATCTGGATACGAATGGTGCTGATTCTGAAATAGTAGGTGCATGGAAACGTTATGAAAACGGCGCGGAAACTTACGATAGACCATCTTGCTACAAAGACGATAAAATTCAGTTCAAAGAAAACTTCAGCGGTGTGCATGTAACCGGTGCTGAAAACTGTACATCAAACGAACCTGCATTTATAGATTTTACATGGGGTTTCAGAGATGCAGATACTAAGTTTTATATCTATGGTTTGTACAACCTATTTGGTGTTGATGTAAACGCAGATATACTGTATTTTAAAGATGACGAGTTTTCATTTGTATTCCGTAAAAAAATACAAAGAAATTCTACATCTACCGATAGCATAACGGTAAAGAATACATTTAAATTAAAGAAAAAGTAACCGGCAAACTTATGTCATAAACCCACCGGTACTATATCGGTGGGTTTTTTATATCCACGAAGGCAATTCGTACATTTGCAACCAATTAATAACGATTATCAATAGTTTATGATACATATTACACTACCCGACGGAGCCGTACGCGAGTACCAGGAAGGGGTATCGGCCATGGATGTGGCAAAATCCATCAGCGAAGGGCTGGCACGCAAAGTGTTGGCTGCAGAGGTGAATGGAGAGGTTTGGGATGCTTCTCGTCCTATTAATAGCGATGCAAGCCTGAAACTGTTGACGTGGGATAATAAAGAAGGTAAATCTACCTTCTGGCACTCATCTGCCCACCTGATGGCAGAAGCACTTGAGGCGCTGTATCCGGGTGTGAAACTGGGTATTGGCCCTTCTATCGAAACAGGCTTTTATTATGATATAGACCTTGGTGATAACAGGGTTATCAAAGAAGAAGACCTGAAGAAGATAGAAGACAAGATGAAGGAACTTGCTAAAAACAATAGCGTATATGCACGCAAAGATGTTAGCAAGAGCGATGCAGTGGCATATTTTACAGAAAAGCAAGACCCTTACAAACTGGAGCTGATTGAAGGTTTGGAAGATGGGCAGATAACATTCTATACACAAGGTGGTTTCACAGACCTGTGCCGTGGTCCACACATTCCGCATACAGGTTTTATCAAAGCCATCAAGCTGATGAATATTGCCGGTGCATACTGGAGAGGGAATGAAAAGAACAAAATGCTTACACGTATTTACGGTGTAACATTCCCTGCACAGAAAGAGCTGGACGAGCACATAGCCCTGCTGGAAGAAGCGAAGAAACGCGACCACCGCAAGCTGGGTAAAGAATTGGAACTGTTTGCGTTCTCTGAAAAAGTAGGTAGCGGTTTGCCTTTATGGTTGCCGAAGGGTGCTATGTTGCGCGAACGCCTGCAACAATTCCTGCAAAAAGCGCAATTAGATACAGGTTATTTGCCTGTTATCACACCGCATATAGGTAGCAAGCAGTTGTATGTAACATCCGGCCACTGGGAAAAGTATGGTAAGGATAGCTTCCGCCCTATAACTACACCTCAAGAGGGTGAAGAGTTTATGCTGAAGCCGATGAACTGTCCGCACCACTGCGAGATATATAAAACGGCACCGCGTTCTTACAAAGACCTGCCGCTGCGTCTTGCAGAGTTTGGTACAGTATACCGTTACGAGCAGTCGGGCGAATTGCATGGTTTGACACGGGTTCGTGGCTTTACTCAAGATGATGCCCACCTTTTCTGCCGTCCTGATCAGGTATTGGAAGAGTTTAAGAAAGTGATAGACTTGGTGATGTATGTGTTTACATCGCTTGATTTCCAAAACTTTACAGCACAAGTATCGCTGCGCGATAAAGAAGACCGCAGCAAATACATAGGTAGCGAAGAAAACTGGCATATAGCAGAACAAGCCATCATACAAGCAGCAGCCGAAAAAGGCTTGAATACTATTGTTGAATATGGCGAAGCCGCGTTCTATGGTCCTAAGCTCGACTTTATGGTGAAGGATGCATTGGGGCGTAGCTGGCAGCTGGGTACTATACAGGTAGACTATAATCTGCCTGAACGCTTTGAGCTGGAATACGTAGATAGCGATAACAGCCGCAAACGCCCGGTAATGATACACCGTGCACCTTTCGGCTCTATGGAGCGCTTTGTAGCCGTATTGCTGGAACACTGTGGTGGTAACCTGCCTTTGTGGCTGGCACCTGTGCAGCTGAAAGTATTGCCTATCAGCGATAAATTTGGCGAATATGCAGAGCAGGTAGCTAAAGCACTGAAAGCAGAAGGCATCAGAGCCGAAGTAGATGACCGCAACGAGAAAATAGGCAAGAAAATACGCGATACAGAGCTGATGAAAGTGCCTTATATGCTGGTAGTGGGCGAGAAGGAAATGAACGAAGGCATGGTAGCTGTGCGCAAACACGGCGAGGGTGATAAAGGAACATTGCCACTGCAGGAATTCATAACAGAAATAACAAACACTGTAAAAGAGCAAATTAGCGGTAAAAAATAGCTGTTTTAAATGTACATAAACATGACTGTTCATATACATTTGAATTGTAAATACACTATTTTTGCCATCATTTATTAATAATCATTAATGCAAAGAAGAAGTAAAGGACCATACTTTAGACCAAGAGTACCACAAAACGAACATCGTTTAAACCGTGAAATCACAGCACAGGAAGTGCGTTTGATAGGCGAGGGGATAGAACCTGCAGTCTACAAACTGGAAGATGCATTGAGGCTTGCACAAGAGCAGGAAGTGGATCTGGTAGAGATTTCTCCAAATGCGGTTCCTCCTGTATGTCGTCTTATCGACTACAAAAAGTTCCTCTACGAAAAGAAGAAGAAGGATAAAGAACAGAAGGCAAAATCTAAACAGTCTGAGCTGAAGGAAATCCGCTTTACGCCAAATACAGATGAGCACGATTTCGACTTCAAAGCAAAGCACGCAGAGAAATTCCTGCAGGAAGGCAACAAGGTGAAATGCTATGTGCAATTCAAGGGTCGTGCCATTATGTTTCAGGAACGCGGCGAGTTATTACTGTTAAAATTTGCTGAGAGATTGGCAGAGGTTGGTTCTTTGGAATCAATGCCTAAAATGGAAGGTCGTAGGATGTTAGCTATCTTTACACCTAAGAAAAAGAAATAATATTCTGTTAATAACACAGATTAAAATTTTGTAAGAAACTTGTTTTAAATTAAAACCCTTCTTACATTTGCATTAGAAATTCTGATACCATATAGCGCTTCGGCGTTCATTATAAGAAGTTTTCATGGTGATAGGGTTTATAGGGGCTGGCCTGTTCTCAGGCTGGCTTTTTTGTTTTATAAATATTTATACCACCATTGAAAAAAACTTTTTGGATAATTTTAATCAATATTTAATTTTGTAAAAGTTTTCATAGTGATAGGGTTTATAGGGGCTGGCCTGTTCTCAGGTCGGCTTTTTTATTTTACATTAGCATACAAATACCAGGTATGCCCCGTGTTTCTCTGATTGTTTTATTGATACTCTGCTTCGGATTTACAACCAATGCGCAACTGGCGTGCTACGTCAATATGCAAAATCAGGTAATGGTCTGGGATAAGGGTATGATACGTAAAGTAGACTACCTGCAACCTACAGAGGTGAAAGTGGGAAAGATTACTATCCCATATCTCGATAACACACGCTCATTCAAAATATACTATGGTGGTGGTGTTAAGACAGTCAATATCGGGTTTACAAACGAGTTTAAGGTAAGCGATAATCTGGTTACATTCCTTAACAACAAATCATTGAATGTTTTTGATAAAGGAAATATCAAAAACCTCTCAACATTCTGTTCTCAATATTATATGGGAGATAGCGTTGTCCTGTTTTTTGACGGGGTACGCAGTGAATACAAAGCGTATTATGAAGGTACAATATATCCTATAGAAGGATTTTTGGCAAGTACGCCCTTAGAGGTTATCAAAGTGTCTGATAATATTGTAGCGTATGATAACTATGCAAACCAGTTTCGCATATTTTATCACGGGCAGATACTGGAACAGGAAAACTATGCAGTGAGCAGTTTTGAAGTAGGTCGCAATACGGTTGCGTATCAAGACATAAACAGGCAATTCAAAATCTTCCATAGCGGGCAAACATTTGTAGTAGAAGACTTTCCACCGCAGAGCTACCAATGCGGTGATAATGTAGTAGCGTTCGTATCTACGGATGGTTACTTCAAAATCTTCTATGGAGATAGTGTTCGTACAATAGGCTTCTTCTCTCCGCAAGACCTGCGTGTTACAGACAATATGGTTGCATACAGAGATCAGAGTGGTTATTTCAAAGTATTCTACAAAGGCAATATCTACTCTTTAGAAAGCTACTATCCTGATAAGTATGTAATGCAATACAACTCTATTGCTTACGTAAACAGAATAGGTATGCTTCGCCTGTTTACCGAAGGTGAAATATATGATGTAACCAATGCCGAACTGGAGAATTGGGAAATCAACTACGATGTGCTCAAATATCAGATAGGTATGAACATGTTCCGCATATACTACAAAGGCAACGAGTACGATTAATAGTTTAGAAGAATCGCTTAATAAGTCTTAATTGGTGTGTACGCTTACGCAAGCCTACACTGATGATGCCTCCTTGATCTATACGGTCTATTACCACGCGTCCGCTGGTTTCTGTTGCATGGATGATGGTGTCATTATCTAACAGCATACCCACGTGTACTATTTTACCATCTGCATTGTTAAAAAACGCAAGGTCGCCGCACTGCGCATGCTGCAGAAAGTCAACAGCAACGCCTTCATTGGCCTGTTGGCTGGCGTCGCGCGATATGGCCTTTCCACATAGCTTATATACCATCTGGGTAAAGCCGGAACAATCTATACCCGAAATACTGCGTCCACCCCATAGGTACGGAGCATGTAAGTATTTCATAGCCATTGTTTTAAGGCTACTCTCATCAAGTTGCATTTTATCATGGCGCAGTCTTTTGCCTCTGAATTTTGCTTCCGGCAGGTTTAGCGGAGCTTTACCACCCTTCATGCCAAACAAATCACTACCTATGGGCAGCCATTGTTCCCCTTGTTCAAAAACAAGCTTACTTTTCAATGAGAAAGCCACGGCTTTCGGTGCTTTTCTGTATTCCTTCAGCGATACCATAGAAAGCTGCCCGAAACGGCACCAACCCTCGTATCCGTCCCACTCGCAACGTATTCTTGCCCAGTCCTTCTCGTTAATCTCCAATATCTCGCAACGTTCGCCATATAGCATCTGGTTTACCTGTTCTGCGCTGTGGCTTGGCTCGCTGCGCATAGGCATTTCAGATACGTTGCAATATGCATATGATAAAACCATTATGTATTCGCTGTGTAGTACAATATTACGCCGTTAAAACCACATATGACAGCCCAATCGCCATTTCCTTAACCGAAATCTTTTCTTAACTTAGCAGGCTAATGACGCCAAACCGTATTATTATTATAAATATATAGTTAATATCAAGGAAAAGGCCGAAATGGAAATGGAATAAACTAACGGACTAAAAGCAAAAGTTAAACAACATTATGGATTCAACAATCATCGTTGCCGTCGTAGCGGTAGCGGCTATATTAATAGGTATCATACTAGGCAAACTCTTATTCGCGAAGAACACACAAAAACAGGTTGAAGAAGCAGAACTGACAGCAAGCAAACTGGTAGAAGCAGCTAAGGACAAAGCCGAAGCGCTGAAAAAAGAAAAAATACTGGAAGCCAAAGAGCATTTTCAACAACTGAAGAGCGAACACGAGAAAGAAGCACTGCAACGTAACCAAAAAATAGCCGAAGCCGAAGCACGCATTAAGCAACAACAACAAAGCGTAAACGACAAGAACGCTGCACTGCAAAAGCAGACTAATGAGAACCAGCAGTTGAAAGAAAAACTGGATGCGCAACTGGAAGCTGTAAACATCAAACGCAGCGAACTGGAACGTCATCAGGAAGAACACATCAAGCGTCTTGAGAAAGTAGCCAACTTGAGTGCTGAAGAAGCAAAGGCAGAGCTGATGGAGGCTGTGAAAGAAGAAGCCCGCACGGCTGCTATGGCACATGTGAAGGAGATAATGGAAGAGGCGAAACAAAACGCATCTAAAGAAGCTAAGAAAATCATCATCCAGACTATACAGCGTACAGGTGCTGAGCAGACTATCGAAAATGCTATCACTGTATTCAACCTGGAAAGTGACGAAATCAAAGGACAAATCATTGGTCGTGAAGGCCGTAACATCCGCGCACTGGAAGCTGCAACGGGTGTTGATTTAATCATCGACGATACGCCGGAGGCTATTGTGCTGAGCTGTTTCGACCCGCTGCGCCGCGAGGTAGCACGTTTGTCGCTGCAACGCCTTGTACAGGATGGCCGTATACACCCTGCGCGTATTGAAGAAGTGGTTGAAAAGACCAAAAAACAACTGGAAGAACAAGTACTGGAAATAGGCGAACGCACTATTATAGAACTGGGTATCCACGGTCTGCACAAAGACTTGGTACGCATGGTAGGTAAAATGCGCTTCCGCTCTTCGTATGGTCAAAACCTGTTGATGCACTCTAAAGAAACAGCTAACCTTTGTGGTATCATGGCTGCAGAGCTGGGTCTTGGACAGAAAGTGGTAAAGCTGGCAAAACGTGCCGGTTTGCTGCACGATATTGGTAAAGTACCTGATGAAGAAACAGAACTGAGCCACGCATTGCTGGGTGCTAAACTGGCAGAGAAATCAGGAGAACATCCTGCAATCGTGAATGCAATTGGTGCCCACCACGATGAAATGGAAATGGCATATATCATCAGCCCGATAGTACAGGCTTGTGATGCCATCAGTGGTGCAAGGCCAGGGGCTCGTCGCGAAATGATGCAAAGCTACCTGCAACGTATCAAAGATTTGGAAGCACTGGCAATGGCTTACAACGGTGTTGAAAAAGCATACGCTATACAAGCAGGCCGCGAACTGCGCGTGATAGTTGAAGCAGAGAAAGTAACGGATGCAGACAGCACACGCCTTTCTTTTGAGATTGCAGACAAAATACAGAAGGAAATGCAATATCCTGGACAAGTAAAAGTAACCGTAATACGCGAACTGCGTGCGGTAAACATTGCCCGCTAATACATGCAACAAACGATAACAAAAATGGCTCCGATGTTTCGGGGCCATTTTTTTATTGCCATATAACTGCCTGATAAACAGGCTTATTGTAGGTGCGTTGAAGTTTTGTTTCCATTTGTTTCCGTTTTTTGCAAGCAGCGAAATGGAAACAATTTTAACTATTGGTGATAAAGAAACGGTATGTCAAAGAGCGTATACTGACTAATAAATTACTACTACAAATATACGCATTATTTATGTTTATTAGTTTACTTTCTCCCACCATGGGGTGCTTTGATTATTGCCTTGCAGATTTACCACTTGCCCTATCATGGGGGTAACCATTGGCAGGTTCTTTTCTTTGCCTGCGGCAAGCGCGCGTTTAATAGGCTCATCCCAAGCGTGAAGGGCTAGGCTGAATTTTGACCAGTGCACCGGCATTAGTGTTTTGGCCTTCAGGTCTATAGCTGCTTGTACTACTTCTTCGGGCATCATGTGGATGTACTTCCAGTATGGGTGATATTGTCCACATTCCAGCAATACAAAATCGAACGGACCGTGTTGCTTACCTATTGCCTCGAAGTGGGTGTCATAGCCAGAGTCTCCACCCAGGAATATCTTCATAGAAGGTGTCTGTAGTACATAAGACATCCACAATGATTGATTGCGCTTAAAGCCCCTGCCTGAAAAATGCCTGCCCGGAGTGGTATGTACCATAAAGCCACTATCAAATGTTACAGTCTCATGCCAATCGCGCTCTAAGATTGTTGATGTATCAAAGCCCCAGTGTTCAAAATGCTCACCCACGCCAAGCCCCATGATTATCTTGCCAACTTTCGGCTTCAGCTTCATGATGGTTTCATAATCAAGATGGTCGTAGTGATCGTGCGTTATAAACAGGTAATCTATATTCGGAAAGTCATCTGCTGTATATACATCACTACCCTTGAAGCTTTTGGTGGTGAAGCTGACAGGCGATGCACTGCCGCTGAGCACTGGGTCTACCAATATGCGCTTGCCATCTATCTGAATGTAGTATGATGAGTGACCAAACCATACCAGTACATTGCTATCTGTAGGTAAGTTGTGCAGGTCTGTTTTTTGTGAAGGGATGATGTCTTTAGGTGCATTTCTCTTGTCTTTATCAAAGAAGAAATCCTTCATCACCTTGTAGTAGCTCACTCCCTCTGCAAGGTCTGGTGTATGGCTCAGGTTCTGAAACTTACCATCTCGGTAGTTGGGCGATTGTTTTATTCTTTCCAGCCTTGCCCCTGATGGTGTTTTGCCGAATGTTGCTCTTTGCATATAGATAATAGTAACTAAAGTTAAACCCGCAAAGGTGAATAATAGTGTTAATACAATACGTTTTATGATGCGCATAGGTTTATGATAAACGGTTTATCATGCCCAGCATCAGGTTATCAAACATTCTGTCTGAGAGGATGCTGCGTGCCATCAATATTGGTTTTGCTCCTGAACCTGCGGCATATCTTGTTTTTGGTTTGGTTGCTGTAACAGCTTTCTCAATGGTGCGTGCTATTACTATCGGGTCGCTACCCATTTTGCCATCTGCTTTTTCAAACATAGCAGCATGTTTCTGCGTAAGGCTGCTATAAGCTGTCTGTCCTGAAGTCTCCAGCATTTTTTCACGAGCTATACCTGCCCATTCTGTTTTAATTGCACCGGGTTGTATCACCACTACATCAATACCAAATTCTTTCAGTTCCATACGCAGGCTATCGCTAAGGCCTTCTACTGCAAATTTGGTAGCATGATACCATGCACCATGTGGCTCGCCAATGCGACCACCAATGGATGATATATTGATGATACGGCCGCTGTGTTGCTGACGCATGTGTGGTAGTACTAATTGGGTGAGTCTAGCCAAGCCGAAGATGTTTACTTCAAACTGGTATTTGGCTTCGCTCATTGGTACATCTTCCAATGCGCCGTAAGAGCCATAGCCTGCATTGTTTACCAATACATCAATACGACCTTCTTTTTTGATGATGGTGTTGATGCCTGTGGTCATAGACGCATCGTCTGTTACGTCCATTTCCAGCAGTTGTACGCCATATTGCTCCAATTCCTTCATCTTATCCGTACGGCGGGCTGCACCGTATACTTTGTATCCTCTTTGTGAAAGCAGTCGGGCTGTTTCTTTACCAATGCCTGATGATGCACCTGTTATTAATACTACTTTGTTATTCATATTGCTGTATTTATAATTATTAGATTGAGTAGTCACTCTATTAAAAAGTCAAAAAAATATTAAGTAATCATCTTCCAAACCAATTCGAAAGATTCATTGATGAGTTGCTTCTGTTTAGCAGTACTCATTTGTTGTGTATTGATGTATTGATTAACGCCGTACAAATGGCTACTGATAATGGACATCGTATATTCGGCAGGTGTTACTTTTATCACTTTCTGTTTGATGCCTTCCTTTATCATGTTGATGATAGCAAGGCTTTGCTCAACAAGTTCTTTCGGTATCATAGATACATAAGGAGAGCTAAGGAATTGCTGAACGTAGCGCAACTCCATTTCGTTATCAATGCCCCAATGCAGTGCAGCTATATAGTATTTGTGTGCGGTTTCTTTTATCGAGTCATCGGGTTGAATGTCTTTTGACACACAAAAGCCCAATTGCTTTTTTATCTCAACATATATGGCAACAATAAGCTCGTCTTTGGTTTTGAAATAATGGAACAACGTACCATTTGCCACACCTGCCTCCTGTGCTATTTTGCTGGTAGGGGTGCCGTGAAAACCGAATTCGGTAAACAGTTTCAGCGCGGCGTTCAGTATGTCTTTTTGTTTATCCATTATTCCATGATTGACTAATCACTCCACAAATGTACGACGTATTCAAAAAATACCAAATAAATTTTGTTGATGGGGAGATTTACTTCTTTTCTATTACTGTTAAAATATAGAGTCTATCATTTTCTGACGGAGATAAAAGAGGACGACCAGATTCATCAAATATCTGTGGTAAGACTATTACTAATGCATTTTCATTAGATCCTCGCCTGAACCCACCTCTTAAATCTTTCATCTGTCTTATATATGTAATAAAAGCTCCGGATTCAGTTAAGGGTGTTTTTTCATAGAAATCTCGATTATGCAACCATGTAAAGAATACAGGATGAGTAACCTTTAATGTATTTATGGGTTTGTCAGTAATTAATTTGATAGTTAGCCTTGTGTTTATGTCAATTTTCTTTGGTTTATACCTTGAGATTGTGTCTTCGTTTGCGAATATTAGAAAGTGTGTACCGGCAATTTTGAAACGATAGTCTGCTATGTTCAAAGCATATTTGTTATCTGCAAGTCTTTTTTGAAGTTGGAAACGATATTCTTCAGTCGTAAAATGTTTAGTAATTGTTTGATTGTCGGCGATGTATTCTTTACCAAAGTTTAAAACTAAACTATCCGACGGTGTGATATTCGTTTTGATAACGAAGTTAACTGTATCTAAAAGCTTTATCCCCTCACAATCGCAAGTGATGCTAATGCTGTCAGTGGAATGTTTAGTGATTTGTATTATTCTTTGAGCATTGACATTGTTAAATAATACAATAGCAGTACAGATAAATAGTAGTCTGATGGCCATCATATTTCGCTCTTCCTGTTGTCCATAAACTTCACCTGCTTGCGGCTGTTGGGTGGAAACTGCATTTGCTGCATTTCGCTACCACTGTGGAAGTGGAGTAGTGGTGCTACTCGTAGTTTAGATTGCAGCAGTGGTTTCAGCTTAGCCTCGCAGTCGTCAACAGGTAGTGGAGTGCTGATGTGTATGCGCAGCTCGTCTGTACCTAAATCGTTTGTAAATACTTCTACCACATATTCCTTAATGAAAGCAATATTGTTGAGTATATCGAACACCGCTGGTGGATAGATGGTTGTGCCTTTGTACTTAATCATCTGCTG
The DNA here is from genome assembly GCA_002389765.1 of Bacteroidetes bacterium UBA4414. Lineage (GTDB taxonomy): Bacteria > Bacteroidota > Bacteroidia > Chitinophagales > Chitinophagaceae > Polluticoccus. The sequence goes on from DGQM01000024.1 coordinate 389,735, forward strand.
CTTGCGACCCAGCACAGGGCTCAACCTGCGGCTATACCTGCCACAGCTGCATTGTGTTTCGTAATAGGTACAGATATCACCCGTGCGGTAGCGTATCAGCGGCATGCCCTCTACGCCCAGTGTTGTAATGGTTACCTCGCCATATTGACCAGCTTTCAGCGGATGTCCATTATCGTCGAGTATTTCCAGTATTATTAAATCAGGTATTTCGTGGCCGCCCATACCTGCGCTACATTCTGTAAATGCTGTTTGCATTTCTGTAGATGCGTAGGTGCTGTAAAATTTGATAGGCCAGTCGTTGTATATTTTATTACCCAGTACGTTCAGCTCAAAATCTGCCGCACGCAGGCTTTCACCGATGCAGATGGCTTTCTTAACAGGTGTATGCTTCAGGTCTATCTGATGTTCCTGTGCGTACTCTATCATCTTGAGCATGAAAGACGGAACGGCTACAATGCTATTACTTTGCAAGCGGAAGATGGTATCCCACTGCATAGCGGGTAGCCCCGGGCCTGTGCGCACCAATGCGCCACCTAATTTGCGGATGCCTTGATAGTAAGCGATGCCTGCCATAAACTGGCGATCGAGCGTGAGCATGAGTTGGTAACAATCCTCAGGCTTGCCATCGGCAGTAAGGAAAGATTGCTGTTCGTTGTAGGCAAGGCGGTCAAGGTCTCCGGCAGTGAGCGCTATGGTAACGGGCCTGCCGAGCGTGCCGGATGTGGCCGTGTATTCTTTTATTTCTGTAGAGGGTACGCAAAGGAACTCCCAGTTGTGTTCCTGCATATCGCTCTTGGTGGTGGTGGGCAGGTAGCCCATGTCTTTCACCCCTTTGATGTTGGCAATGTTAATATTGTGTTCCTTGAACAGGCGCTGATAATACGGCGACTTATCCTGCACATATTGCAGCAGCTTTACCAGTGCTTCAGATTGCCATTCTTCCTGCTTATTGCGGTTCTCAAATGCCAGATGCGGGTGCTGTGTCATCAAGGGGGAATTTTACGAAAAGTACAAAATTTCCCGTGCCTGCCACCCTGATTTTTATCGGCAGTTATTTTTGATATATCCTGAAATGCAATACTGTAGCGGGTTTTATGGAGCTATCAGCGAATATTATAGCCGATTTTTTTAAATTCAAATTCTTACATTACCTTTGCACATGGCAATAAAATCTAAGTTCTACGGCGAAGGCCTTACGTTTGATGACGTTCTCCTTGTGCCGGCTTACTCCGAAGTCCTTCCGCGCGAAGTAAGTACCGTTACTCAACTGACAAAAGATATTAAGCTTAACATTCCGATGGTATCTGCAGCAATGGATACTGTTACGGAGGCTACATTGGCTATTGCATTGGCTCGTGAGGGTGGTATAGGCATGTTGCACAAAAACATGAGCATCGAGCGCCAGGCAGAACAAGTACGCAAAGTGAAGCGTAGCGAAAGTGGCCTGATAGTAGATCCTATTACACTGACTCCTGATGCTACCGTTGCTGAAGCTTTGAAGCTGATGCGCGATAATAAAATCGGTGGTATTCCCATAGTAGATAAAAACAACCTGCTGGTAGGTATTCTTACAAATCGCGATATGCGTTTTGAAAAGAACACAAAGAAGAAGGTAAGCGAAATAATGACAAAGGATAATCTTGTAACTGCACCTGCAGGCACAAGCATGCTGAAAGCAGAAGGTATCCTGGAACATTACAAAATTGAAAAACTCCCGATCGTAGATAAGAAAGGCAAACTGATAGGTTTGATAACCTTCCGTGATACGATGCAAATAAAAAGCCATCCTAATGCAGCGAAAGACGGTATGGGCCGCCTGTTGGCAGGTGCTGCAGTTGGTATCACTGCAGATACACTGCAACGTGTAGAAGCACTTAAAGCTGCGGGTGTGGATGTAATAACACTGGATAGCGCACACGGACACTCTAAAGGTGTGGTAGATATGGTGAAGCTGGTGAAGAAAACATTTAAAGGACTACCCGTAATAGCAGGTAACATAGCTACAGCAGCAGGGGCAAAAGCATTGGCAGATGCAGGTGCTGACGCGGTAAAAGTAGGTGTAGGACCGGGGTCTATCTGTACTACACGTGTAGTAACAGGTGCAGGTGCTCCACAGCTTACAGCTATTATGGAAGCGGTTTCTGCATTGAAGAAAAGAGGTATACCTGTTATTGCTGATGGCGGTATCCGCTATACGGGTGATATGGTGAAAGCGATGGTTGCAGGTGCATCTTGCATCATGGCAGGTTCCATCTTCGCCGGTACGGAAGAAAGCCCGGGCGAAACCATCATCTACGAAGGACGTAAGTTTAAGTCTTACCGTGGTATGGGTAGCGTAGAGGCTATGCAGGAAGGTTCTAAAGACCGCTACTTCCAGGATATGGAAGCAGACATTAAGAAACTGGTACCGGAAGGTATTGTAGGCCGTGTACCTTACAAAGGTTCGCTGAATGAAGTAGTACAGCAGTTTGTAGGTGGCCTGCGTGCAGGTATGGGTTATTGCGGTGCTAAGGATATCAAAACACTGCAAGACAATGCACAGTTTATCCGCATTACATCGGCAAGTATGGCAGAAAGTCATCCGCACGATATCGTGATTACAAAAGAAGCGCCTAACTACAGCCGCTAATCTTTATAGCATATCATTGTAAAAGCCCCGAACCATCGGGGCTTTTACTTTTTAGAAACTGAATGATGCGCCAATCACAAATCTGCCGTTGGTTTTCCAGTCGAAAGGTGTATTGGTCCAATGATAGAAGCCACCAAGGTTGAGATTGAGGTATGCAATATTGAGATAGTTGAGGCGAATTATATTGTTGATAATCATACCGGATTCGTGATAACCGTTTGTGGGTGCTGTAATACCTGCATCGGCTGCGGCAGATTTTGTTGATAAGCTGCCATAAGTAAGATTATGTGCAATGCTAAGTGATGGCTTGCTGTATTTGTGATTATAGAAATATCTGTCGAAATCGTGACGGTAGAACAGCGATGCAAACCTATCGCTGAAATAAGAGAATGGTAGCATAGTCATAAAACCGCCCCATGCATACAATTGGTATTCTGAATTGAAGCGATAGCCATTGCCAGCAAGCAGTAAGGAGCTTGGCAGTGCATTATTGTTCTCTGCTTGTATCAGACCTCCCATCAGCCTGATATTATCCTGCCCCCAACGGTTGATGTGTACTTTGTAATCGATAGCAGCAAGTGCTCTTGTATAGTTGGTTTGATACGTGCCACTGTTTAGCCGGCCTGCAGATAGTTGCAGGTATAGTATAGGAAACTTAGTACCCGCAGACATGTAATAGTTGTAAACAGGTGTTCGCTTTTCTTTGTATGCATAGCGAATATTTAACGATGCTTCCTTCACATCATATTCTCCTGCCTTAGCGCCTGCTTCGTTGAAACTGTAGAAATATTGTGGTTGTAGTTTCTGCTGTTTGCCACTCAAATCCAGCTCCCAATAACCGAAGCGGCCATGTGCAGTGGCTTTGTATTCTTCTATTTTATCTACCTGTACCAGTAGCCAGTTTTGCAGGCCGCGCCTGTCTATCTCTGGATGTATGTTTACATTGCCTGTATTGCGATAGTTGTTCTGATAGGCGAACTCTACCCAATGTTCTTTTTTGCCGGTAGGGAAGATGCGTGCAGATGCACCATACTTCCACACATGGTCTTTGAAGCCATAACCAAACCATCCGCCAACAGAAAAGTATTTAGATATTTTATCGTTGGTGTATACACCTAGACCAAGACGTGTTTTTTCGTAAGAGTTGAACGCGAGCAAGCGTGTAAGGTCTAGGTCCACGAACTTAATAGGTATCCTGCCAATGGCAAGATTGCCAGCATTTTCAAGGTATTTATTGATGCCAGTTTTGTCCATCAGGCTGTCCATCATGGTATAGGTGTTCTGTTCTTTTACTTTAATGGAGTCAAACCTGTATCGCTGCCACTCTTCAATAGTGCGTATATCTACAGAGTCGTGCAGTTTCACAGAATGTGCTTTATCAAATCGAATATCGCCCGTGTTATAAAATACAGAGTCGATAATTGAGTGTCCTGAAAGTATCATCCCCAATTCAGGGCTTGGGTATTTTGTAAAGATGAAATCATAGTTCAATTCCCTTGGGAACCATTTGCCGCCAACATGACGATATACTTGTTGCATCTTCAATACACGCCCGTCGCCGGTATCAGGTGTTTGTGCGGTGATGTGCGATATGGCATAACCATTGCTATGGATATACAACATGCCTTGCAGCGATTTGAATACAACACCTTTCTTTGCTTTGTATTTAAAGATGAAGATGGTATCTGTGCCATCCAACAACTCGTCTGCTAAATCGACCTGATAACGCGATTGCCAACCCGGGGATAACGGACTTACATAATCGACCGTGTTCAGTTTAATGTATTCATCATAGGCATGAAAAGGCAGTATGCCCGTTACCACATTTGTAAAGAAGGTTTTCTTAAAGCCTGAAAAGCGCGATGCTAAAACTGTTTCCTGTCTTTTGCCGGGGCGCTCATAGGCAACCTTGCTGTAGGTTTCTGAAAACAGGATATGATTGTTGTTGAAGAAAGAATCATTGCTCTTTTGGGTGATGGCGCGCATAGAGTCTATGCTGCGTTGTGCTTCTTCGCTTCGTTTTGCTTGCTTGTCTTCTTTTGCCCTGCGGGCTTTCAGCGCTTCTTCATTGGGCACGGCATCTGCCAGCATTTTGTAGTAGATATCGTAACGGTATTGCTCATACTTATCGGGGTTGTTGTATTGCTTGTTGCGAATAGCTGTATTGATGATGCGCTTTATTTTATCGTACGGAGGTCTTACGATAACTTCCTGCGAAGCATTGTACGCTGGTTGCAGGAAAATGGTGTCTGTATTAGTTGTACTGACAGTTTTTGTTTGATAACCTGTGTAGGATATAGTAATGTTATTTACACCCGATAACAGGTTGAATGCAAAATGCCCGTTGATATCTGCAATAAAACCTTGTTTACTGTCTTGCTGTCGCAATGTGGCAAATGGTAACGGCTGTTTTGTTTCACTATCTATTACAATGCCTGAAACCGATGTTTGTGCAATTGCCTGTGAACAGAAGCAACACAACAAAAGATAACAACATATACGTAGTATCATAGAAGCTAAATTATCAAACTCAGCATTTAGTGCATTTGCCTTAAATCAAATTTAGGAGTTTGATATATAGCAACAATATGTTGCCTGTAATAAAAGGCTATTATCCTTCGGTATCAAAACCCTTATCAGCATCGGTGTTTTTCAGGATGCTATATACAACAGGGGCTTGCCTGTAGATGCCCTGATTGTACTTATTGCCCAGAATGATGATGGTGAAATTATCTTGAATAAAACGGTAGAAAACTGTGTTATTACCATGCCACCAACCGTTGTGATAAATGATTTTATCGCCATCGGGATAGCAAAGCATACGCCAGCCGAGGCCGTAGTTTTTAATACCCGGTTTCTCGAAAGAACAAGGGCCGTATGCCATCTCAATCGTTTCGTTGTTCAGAAAGGTATTTTTGTAAAAAGACTGATCCCAACGGTACATATCTTCTACTGTGCTGTATATGCCTTTATCGCCAAGTACACCATCTGCAAACATATCAGGTTCTTTCAGCCAGCTAGCTTTGTAACTGATGGTATTGCCATACGGTAGCCCTTTAAAAGCATTGTAAGCAAATGTATTCTTCATGCCCAGCGGGTCGAAGATGTATTTGCGCATAAAGTCTTCGTAGCTCATACCAATCATTTCTTCTATAATAGAAGCAAGGATAGCATAGTTACTATTACAATATTTAAAGCGGCTGTTCGCACGGAATTCCATTGCTGGCCTGTGTTTCGCAAACATGGCTATCACATCTGCATTGGTCATAGGCGTCTTGGTATCCTTACGGAAAGAAGGTACCCATTTTATATAATCAGGAATACCCGAACGGTGACATAGCAGCATCCTAACCGTAACATCCGGGTAAGGCATCTGCGGCAGGTAAGTTTGTAGCTTCTCGTCTATGTTCAGGTACTTCTGCTGGTGCAACCACAGGATAGCTGCAGCAGTGAAAGTTTTGGAAACAGATGCCAGTTGCACTGCACTGTTGGGGTTCAGCTTTAGCCCTGTTTCTCTGTTAGCAAGGCCGTAATATCTTTCATACAATACTTTGCCCTTGTAGCCTACCAATACGCTGCCGTTAAAACCAGTGCGCGTTTGTATAGCATAAAAAGAATCGAGCCTGCGCACCATCCTGCGAAATTCAGGTTGTGTAGTGTCTTCATATTTCAGTTTTATGCTACCGAATTTTTTTTCTTCGGGTATGCGAGGTTTGGCGTTTGCGGGTTCAGTATGAGAGTTGCAGGCTACTATTACAATTAATATAATTATAGTGGCTATGTATGGGAAGAAATATTTGCGCATGATTAATTTAAAATACCGAAAAACCGAACCGTTCAAAAATACTATGCGTATCGCCAATTCTACAGGCTTAACTCAAGTTTAACAAATTTAACAAGGTCATCCATAAATTCATAATAACACTGGTTCAGTTGGTAAAATTGTGTGATAAATGTAGCATAGGCTTTATCTACAGGTGGCAGGTGTTTGGCGCGTCTTGATAGCCCGCCAAGCGATTGCTGAATACCACGCAGGTTGTAGTAGCCATATAGCCAGTTTTCTTTTTGCATGTACGAAAACATATATGCAAAACGCTCCGGGAAGTATTGACTGTTGGCGCTCAGTTGGTTATACGTTTGTTGAGAGAAATCGAACAATGCATCTTTAGATGCAAAATGTTTGGGGTCGTTTGCCAGAAAATGATCGTATAGTACATCTAAAATAGCACCTGCATACAAACCATAGTCGTTTCTGAACCAGACTTTAGCACGCTGATTGGCAGGGTGATTGTCTGCAAACGTATCTATTTTGCGATGCAGCAACAATCCCTTCTGTATATTTTCAGGATATTTTGCCAGTGCAAGTTTGCCCTTAACATAATCTCCCATCATATTTCCCGTCAGTATTTCCGCATCTCCGAAAGATAAATACGCGTGCCCCAGATAGTTCATACTGCGAAGCTAAGGCATTATTCTTTTTCGCGGTTGGCAAGATGCAGCATGTCTGTATGCATGGCTTTCAGCTCTATAATCATACGATCCAGGTACATGAGCTGTGTTTCAGACAATGGTGTATTGTAAGTAGGCTGCAATTCATCGCCCAATACATCCGTTTGTTTATCGAGATTGATGGCATTGCTGAGGCGAACATTTTTATTGAACCATGTTAGCGCAGTGTGCAATTTTATCTTTTGTTCGATGCTGATATTGTCTGTATGATTTACAGAGCGATTGTCTTCTTCCAGATGAATATTATTCAGCTCTCTGGTAATGCGCACATTGTGTGTAATGATGTGATAGTATATCGATACAGTCTTGCGTTTCAGGCTAGGCTCCTGCATGTAGCGGTTGAAGGAATCGAAAGCATTGGTGTTCTTTGATTCTGCATTTCGCTTCATGCGTGTCCAGTTGGTGAGTTTTGTTTCTGCAAAAAAGCTTTCTCTGAAGTACTGATAGTTTGCGCTGATACAATCTGAAAGGTGGATAGGCAGCCATTTAGTGTCCCAGTGCGGCAACAGTGCGAAACCTGCAATAATGGCAAGGGTAGCACCACCAATTGTTGAAAGCCCGCGTGTGATGAGTAGTGTAGTGTCAAGCGTGCCTTCTACGTTGAAGAGCATAACAAGGCTCAGCGTAATGAAAAACACCGCAACGGCATAACGCTTATGTATGAAGTACACCATCATAATGAAGCTGATGAACAGCATAATTTCTTTGATGTACAAACCTGTGGGCAAGCCCATGATGAGGCCACCAGCTATACCACCCGCAACTGTACCTATCACACGGTCTATGGCTTTTTTGATGGTAGCACCAAAGTAAGGCTGCAATACCAATAGTGTAGTGAACGGCAACCAATACCCGTGGCTGATATTGAACCACTTGGATATAAACAAACCGATAGTAGCTGCCACCGCAGCGCGTATTGCATAGCGTGTGGTGAAGGTGTTGAAATTGAACAATACCTGCAGGTTACGTATCCAGTGTTTGGGGTGCAGGATGAAGATGGTTTTTATAAGTGAATAGGAACGGAAGACTGCACGCTCACCACGCGATTTTTCAAGGCGTTCCATACTGCTTTGTATCAGTTTGGTGCACCTTTCTGCTAGTTGTATAGCTCGTTTTATAGGGTGATAATTAGCGTCATTTTCATCTACGTAATATTCCTTGAGCAAAGCAGTCAGTTTATCCAATCTGCTGATGCGCGATTCTAATAGCAGTTCTTCTTCAGGCTTCAGATTAACCACATATACTGCCATACGATCTACGGTTTGCTGCAAAGCTTTCAGTACCGCGTATATCTTTAATCGCAGCGATGTGTCTATATCACGAATGTTTATCTGCTCCAGCTCTTCGCTGATGGCGATGATGTGTGTTGCAACCAGTGCAGTTGCTTTGCGCACCTGTGCCAGCTCGTACTCGTGCGTGTCTTTTTTATTGGCCTGATGCGCCATCGCCTCGTACAGATGCAAAGATGTATCTATGGCAGCGCGTACTTCTTTTTCTTGCAGGTAAATATCTCGGATATTGCTACGCACGCCTTTGCCATCCCAACCCATGGCAACAGTATCTATCAGCCCGTGTATGCTTTTCCATATTACTGCTATAGTGCGTCTGTAGGGTTGCTTGGCAGGTGTGTACAATGCTGCGGCAATGCCAACAAGAGCGTTCCACAGTCCACCGATAAATATCAACTCCACACGGTGCTGCAGTTCTTGCAGCGAATGAGTAGGATAGTTGTTGGTAATGATGAACAGTACAAAGACACTCATAGCAAGCCCGCTGCCACGGTCGCCCAAGTTTTTGAATAAGCCTGAAACAAAGCCCACCATCAACATGCATACAAGGCTCAGCCAAAGCCAATCGCCCGTAACACTGCCCAGCATACCGAAGAATAAAGACAGCATAATTCCGCCGGTAAGTATGCGCAGCCTTTGTCCGAAAGAACCTTTCAGCTCAACCCAGCAGATACTTTCTGCCGTCAGGGCTATCCATGTAGCATCTTCGCTACGCCCTGTATATAACCCCCATAATACAGGTACGATGGCAGCTATAGCCATACGCAAGCCCCAACTGAAGACAGGTTCAAAAGTTTCCTGCTCTACCAGTTTGGTAAATGTCTTGTATGAGGGTAGTAATCGCAATTATTGTAATGCCAGTTGTTTTTCTATCAGTAGCTGCAATTGTAGTGCAGTGATGGTGCCTTCAAAAAGATTGTTGTACTCCATTTTTTTGTAGTATAACATGGTAGCGGGTATAGAGCCTTGCCAGCGTTCATCTATTTTCGGGATGAATTCGTTGGCATTGGTTTCATTCAGCCATACCACCTCGTGTTGCAGTTTCTTTTTAGCTACAAATGCAGCCAGCTTTTTTGGATAAGCTTCTTTGAAGTCGAGGCTTACCAGTAGTATTTTGACAGGTTTACCCGATAGCTCGGCTGAAAGTTTGGTAAATTGGGGTAGCTCTTTAATACATGGTCCGCACCATGTAGCCCAAAAGTTGACCACATAGAAAGTATCGGGGTTCGATACACGCTGCATCAGGTCTGTAGCCTTATATGCCTGTATAGGCTGTGCTTTTGCTTGTAGCGAAAAAATAAATAATATAATCAGTGCAAAGTATCTCATCACTCAGTTTGTAGTAAAGTTATTGCAGTAGCGGGTAGAATACAATCTTTGAAGGGCTAAATCCTTGTTATAAATAGTTGTTGTTTGGGGTGTTTTGCATTAGGTTTGTCCCACAAATTTTGAATATCTGCGAGATGGACAAGGTATCTGTATTAAAAAGTAAACAGGAAGAAGCACTGCTTGGCGGTGGTGCCAAACGCATAGAAAGCCAACACAAAAAAGGTAAACTGACAGCGCGCGAACGCATACAGCTTTTGGTGGATGAAGGTTCTTTTGAAGAAATAGGCATGTTGGTGCAACACCGCAGCCGCGATTTCGGTATGGAAAAAGAAATGTATCCAGGCGATGGTGTTGTGACAGGTTATGGTACTGTGAATGGCAGGTTGGTATATGTGTACTCGCAAGACTTCACCGTATTTGGTGGCAGCCTTTCTGAAACACATGCTGAGAAGATTTGTAAAATAATGGACCTTGCTATACAGAACGGCGCACCTGTTGTGGGCCTGAACGATAGCGGTGGTGCGCGTATACAGGAAGGTGTGGTTTCGCTTGGTGGTTATGCCGATATCTTTTATCGCAATGTAAAATCATCGGGTGTTGTGCCACAGTTGTCTGCTATTATGGGGCCATGTGCGGGTGGTGCGGTTTATTCACCTGCCATTACAGACTTCATCCTGATGGTAGAGAATACTTCTTACATGTTTGTAACAGGGCCTAACGTTGTGAAGACAGTAACACACGAAACAGTAACAAGCGAGGAACTGGGTGGTGCACATACACATGCATCCAAATCGGGTGTTACGCATTTTGCATTGGCAAACGAGGTGGAATGTATTGACCACATCAAGCGTCTGCTCAGCTATATGCCGCAAAACTGCGAAGAAGAAGCACCGATATATTCTTACGAAGCTGCAGACGAAACACGTACGAAACTGGATAACATCATCCCAGAAAATCCTAACCAGCCATACGATATTAAAGAAGTGATTGAAGAAGTGGTAGATGCCGATTCTTTCCTTGAAGTGCATAAAGAATATGCTGAAAACATTGTTGTCGGCTTTGCACGTATTGGTGGCCGTAGTGTTGGTGTAGTGGCTAACCAGCCTGCTTTCCTTGCAGGTGTTTTAGATATTAATTCAAGTAAGAAGGGTGCGCGCTTTGTACGCTTCTGCGATGCGTTCAATATTCCTTTGCTAGTGTTGGTAGATGTGCCGGGCTTCCTGCCAGGTACAGACCAGGAGTGGCATGGTATTATTACAAACGGTGCTAAGCTGTTGTATGCATTGAGCGAGGCTACGGTGCCTAAAGTAACTGTTATCACACGCAAGGCTTATGGTGGTGCGTATGATGTGATGAACTCTAAGCATATTGGTGCCGACCTGAACTATGCATGGCCTACGGCAGAGATTGCTGTAATGGGTGCTAAAGGCGCTGCAGAAATTATCTTCAAAAAAGAGATAGCGGAAGCTGCAGACCATGAAGCAAAATGGAAAGAGAAAGAAATGGAATACATGGAAAAGTTTGCCAATCCTTATGGCGCAGCTGCTCGTGGTTTTATAGATGAAGTAATACTACCTTCTGAAACACGTGCTAAACTGATAAAAGCATACAAAATGCTTGAGAACAAAGCAGTTAGCATGCCTAAGCGCAAACATGGTAACATTCCGTTGTAAGAACAAAATAATATAAATGAATAAATAAGGATACGGCTGCATTTGCAGCCGTATTTTTGTTAGTACATGCTACGCAAGTTTATAGATTGGATATTGTTTACCAGCGTCTTTGCGGCACTCTGTGCTGTAGGTATGTGCATAGCTACAGAAAAGCTGGTGCTTGGTGTTATACCCGATGCTGTAACACCGCTGCATCTGATGTTGTTTTGCAGTACGCTGCTTGTATACAATCTGCATTTCATACTACGCACCCGTGCGCATGTAGATGAAGAACATTGGTCGAAGTACAAGAGCATGTGGCATTGGGTGATGGTAGCAGTTGGTAGCGTAGGTTTATTTTTCAGCCTGTTTTATTTAAGTGCAGAAATACTATTGTGGTGTGCAGTAATGGGCGTATGCTCATTTATGTATTCATTCCCCTTATTGCCATTTTCCAATAAGCGCAGGCTGAAAGATTATGGGTGGGGAAAAATAGTATCGTTGGTTGTTGTATGGGTAATAGCCACCAGTGTATTGCCTATACTATATTGGCATAAAAATATAGCAGATTACCCTTTTGAAATTTTGATACGAACCTCGCTGATGTTGGCGCTGTGTATTGCATTTGATATACGTGATATGCAGACAGATGCAAAGAAAAATATCCGGACTATACCTAATAGAATAGGTGCTGCAAAAAGTTACGTATTGATAGATGTATCAATCATAATATTTGTTTTCAGTAGCGTCATACAGTATTTAAGATATCCCAACGCCAGTAGGTTAGTAGCAGAAATGATAACTGCAGTTTGTATGAAAGTAGTAATGCTGTACGTAAAGAAGCAACCATCTGATAAAGCCTATCTGGGGCTTGTAGATGGTATGATGCTATTGTATGCACTATTAATAATACTATTAAACTAAAGCGCACATATAGTGCGCTTTAGTATTTTAAGAGTTGTATTGGTTATTGTTTTATAAACGGCATTACTTGTTGTTCTCCATTATACATAATGCGAAGCATATATAGTCCGCTTGCTAGTGCGGATGTGTTGACGTTGTATTCTAACACACCATTACTAACAGTGGTCTTAGTTGTGCTTACAACTTGTCCGCAGTTGTTTATTATCTGCATTTCATAATTGCCGTTATCAATAGATAGGCTTTTAATATTCAGCAATTCAGATGCGGGATTAGGATATAGGCTAAACCTGTTTTCTTTGGCCAGATACGGTGTATTCAGAGATTCTGCCAAACCTATCATAATGGTACTGCTAGGTTTGTCGTTAGCACTTGTACCATCTCCGTTTACTGCATTAACTACGCCATAAAATCTCACTTGCCCGCTATTTTTGGCAGGTGCTTTCCATACAAATGTTATAGACATTTGCGATCCTGCAATAGTATCTGTGTGTTCTAGTATTGTTCTGCCTCCAACCGTTTTAGATTGCACTTTTGGTCCCAGGTTAGAGATAGTACCTGCATTTGAAGAATCGTTAAGTTTCACAACCTCTAGTTGAAAACCGAACTTTGTAAGTGTAAGGTGTGTACCCGTAAATTTTACAGTGTAAAGTGAGTCCGGAAAGTAAGAATTAACAATCGCGTTTGAATCCGGCTTAAAACGTTTGCGCACTTCGAATGCGCCAGTAGTTGTACCAATGCCGCTGGTGTGGCATCCTGCTATACCGCAAGTCTCTCCATTAGATCCCGGTCCACCTGTTTTGTTTCCTTGTCCGTTATTTGCCGGACCTGTCTTGTTGCTAGTAAGGGTAATAAATGCAAGGGCTGTAAAGGCTGTTGTAAGTAAAACTTTCTTTGTCATAAAGTAGCTTTTAAAGGTTAATGAATGAAAGTGCAAACGGATTCCATTACCTAAAAAACTAATGCCGCGTATTTTTTATACTTATGCCATGCTTACTGTAAAGAACTACAGTAAAGTTAGATACTCTGTAAATTTGATAGTATTAAAATAATGATGGCGTTTTTAATATAAAAAAAGAGCTACCCATTAGGTAGCTCTTTAATCTTTTCAATTATGTATTAATACTTAACAACAGGAATAACCTGTGTTTCTGATTCTTTGCTGATTTGTACATAATACATGCCCGCCGCCCATCTTGCACAGTTGATAGATGTATTTATAGTGTTGTTAGCAACAGTAACATCTTGAGTTGCAATAACTTTGCCCCTCATGTCTATAACACGTACGATTGCGTTGCCCGATGTGATGTTTTTAGCGTCAATGTTAATAACATCTGATACAGGGTTAGGATATACTGTAACTGCAGTTTCAAGATTTGTATTGCCAACTGATGCACTTTTTTGAAGTGTTACCTGTGCCGTATTGCTTACAGCATCGCCACCAACAGAGCCGGTATTGTTAACCGCATTAATGATAGCATAGAAAGCAGCAGCGCCGGAGCTAGGTGCTTTCCATTCCAGACTTACCTCATAGTTGTTTGATGAGTTCCTAGATTGCGGAGTGCTTTGTTCAATCAGCGTCAGGCTGCTAGTGCTGGAGTTGCTAGTGCTTTTAGTGCCTGATGGCAAATTTTGCCACGTACCGGTATTAGCAGTGCCGCCAGCACTATTTACGCAAATAACTTGAAAGCCAAATTTTGTAAGTGCAGTATTAGCATTGGTGCCCGTTACTTTTACTATATAAACACTATCGGCATCATATGTAGTAACGATTGAGCCTGTAGGTGCTGATTTTTTTCTTATTTCAATTGTACAGCTTGTAGCACCCGAACTACTTGCATGACAGCCTGCAGTTGCACATGTAACACCCGCACCCAAACGGCCTGTACGGTCGCCATTGCCATCTGCTGCCGCGCCGTTTGTACTGCTAGACAGCGTAACATAAGTCATGCCCGCCAATAGAGTAAAAAGTAGACTTTTTTTCTTCATATAGTTGTTTTTAAATGATAAAATCTAATACATAAGCTAATGCTTATCTTTGCTTCTAATTATGGGGCAAAAGAAGTTACTTAAGTTCGCGGCAATTGGCAATTATCCGAATGTACTACAATATCCTGAGAATATAAAAGGTAAGTGGAGCGATTTTTTCGGTAATAATCAACCAGTTACATTGGAATTAGCATGCGGAAAAGGCGAATATAGTGTTGGGCTTGGCCGTGTACACAAAGACAGAAATTTTATAGGTGTAGATATAAAAGGCAACAGGATATACACAGGTGCTAAAACAGCCCTTGCCGAGAATCTGACCAACGTCGCATTCATGCGTACGCATATTGGTAAGCTGACTGAATATTTTGAGCCGGGAGAAGTAAAGGAAATCTGGATTATTTTTCCTGATCCATTCTTGAGAGAGTCGAGAGCTAAAAATAGGTTGACACATGCTCGTTTCCTACATCTTTATCAGCAGGTGTTGGTACCGGGCTCAAAGATTAATCTTAAAACCGACTCAAAAGAGTTGTATGATTTTACGTTAGAGACCATAGCAGAACAAGGTTGCCATATACATGAGAACCTAGCTGATATATATGGTAAAGGTTTGGCTACAGGCCCGTTAGCTATACAGACCTACTACGAAAAAATGCACCTTGCAGAAGGGCGCACTATTTATTTCATATCATTCTCATTGCCCGATAAACCAATCATATTACCTGAAAGGTTTCAGAAGCATGAAGCAGTTGATTGAGGGCGAGGATTATTACATGCTGCCCGACGGCAGACTGGTGTTTTCGGCAAAGTATCATCTTGATAGAGGATATTGCTGTGGCAAGGGTTGCCTGAACTGCCCGTTTGAGTATGTGAATGTGGATGATGAAATGCGCCGTCAGCGATTGCTGGAAAAACGAAAACAAAATGGTGAAGCAGACCGATAATAAAGAAAGCATCTACGACGTGATCTACGACGTGGTAAGGGCTATACCCAAAGGTAGGGTGAGCTCTTACGGAGCTGTAGCTGCCGCCATTGGTGTCAAATCGGGTGCGCGTATGGTAGGCTATGCCATGAATGCCTGTCACAATGCTAAGCCCAAAGTGCCTGCTCATAGGGTTGTAAATCGTAACGGACTGCTGACGGGTAAACACCATTTCTCTCCGCCCGAAAAAATGGAGCAATTGCTGAAGAAAGAAGGTGTAAAAGTAGTGGACGATAAAGTAATAGATTTTGACAAACTCTTCTGGGATCCCGCAAAAGAATTAATACTATAAGAAATTGGGAACGGTTTTTGTATCATTACCCTGTAAACACATCGCACACCATTTTCATGGAAATCTTTAAACGAAGCCGGAAATACTTTCCGCTATTATTACTCATTATTCTTACTGCAACTGTTGCCACTTCATGTCGTTCTCGTAAATCAAGAGGAGCTAGCAAACATGCGGATGCTAAAGAAGCACCTAAACAGGTGTCTAAATTCGATGAGGCAGATGTCGCAGATGCATTGGAGTCTGCTATTGGTGGCATTACTATCGCTGATAGCATTTGGGCAAAGAATAAAGTGTATGACGTGACCGCAGTCATGCAGCGCGCTTATGCAGATGAAGATTATTTTCCTATCTGGCTTACAGAAAATGGTGATGTTAGTTATGCAACCAGCCTGTTGAATGAGTTGGAAGATATGCATTACGACGGGCTGAATCCGGAACGATATAAACTCGCAGAGCTTAAAAAACTGTTGCAGGAATATCAGTCGTCGCAAACGGTAAATACTGATTTCGTTGTCAACTTCGATACGCTATGTACAAAGAGTTATCTATTAGCATCCAGAGATTTGCTGCAAGGTGCAGTATTGCCTAAAAGCGCAGATTCACTCTGGCATCATGCTAACGACTCGCTATGGCAACCATATACTATGCTCAGTGCGCTTGGCAAGGGCGATGCTGATTATCCGTCTTTAGATTCTTTCCGTAGTAAATATAAAACATACGCGCTACTGCGCGATGTGCTGAAGAAATATGTACCGCTTACTACAGATAGTAATTATGCAAAAGCAAAACAAGCTATCAATGCAGGTGGATATACAGATAGTGTACGCGATGCGGTAATAACAGCAGAACTGCCATGGGAGGCAACAGCATCTGATACATTGAGTGCTACTGCAAGCATGCTGAAGTCTTACCAATACTATTTGGGTGTAAAAGACCATCGCAAAAAAGATAGTCTTACACAGGCATACCTGAAAGCGCCGATTGATACATTGATGAAGCGCGCTGCTGTAAATCTGGAGCGCCTTCGCTGGATGACACAGACACCGGAAGAGAAGTATGTATTAGTAGATGTGCCATTGATGGAACTCTTCTTCCGCATAAATGGTGAGAATGCCATGCACATGGAAGTGATTGTTGGTAAAACCATCAGGCAGACACCCAGCCTCAATGCAAATATGGCCAATGTTGTCATCAACCCGCCATGGGGCGTACCGCCAACTATCATGAAGAAAGATGTACTACCGGGTATGGCACGCAGCGGACAGGCATACCTGAATAAGAAAGGCCTGAAAGTATATGACATGAAGGGCAACAGGGTAAGTGCATCTGGAGTAAACAGTAATAACTACAAACGTTACGTCTTCCGCCAAGACCCGGGCGATGATAATGCATTGGGTTATGTAAAATTCAACCTGCCGAATAAGTGGGATATATACCTGCACGATACGCCGCACCGCGAAGACTTTGGTAAGAAAGACCGCTTCTTAAGTTCAGGTTGTGTGCGTGTGCAAAGACCTAAGGAACTGGCAGAGTTTATCCTTACAGAAATGGAAGGCAAGCGCTATCCGATATCAAGAATAGACAGTGTGATAACTACCAAGAAAACAAGGTACGAGGTACTGAAAAATAAGATACCGGTACACATCGTTTACCTCACTGCTTTTGAAGATACTACCGGTACACAGATACACTTTATAACAGATGTGTACAAGCGCGATGCCAAGCTAAGTGCAATGTTACCATAATGGTAGCCTGATGGACGGAATCTCTTTTAACATGGCCTGCATACGCGGGCCATATTCATATTCTACCACCGATGCTTTTTTCAGCATAGGGTAGTTGGCCGCAATATCCTGCGGAAGGTGGTTGATATTTTTCTTCAGCCAAACAGAAGATTTCAAATACTGCTTTTGCGGGTAGTATATAAAAAGACATGTTCTGTCTTTTATATGATCTATCACCTTGTTAGATAGCTTGGCAGGTACAGCAGGGCATCCCCAACTACGCCCCAGGCGCTCGTTACTGCAAATAAAATCTTTAGAAACATATTCAGCACCATGCACTACAATGTCGCGCTCATATGCCATGTTGTTAAAGCCCCTGTCCATACCATGCAGGTATAGCGAACGGCCATGGTCGCCATTGTAGGTATTACCCGTTACATAAAAACCGAGGCTGGTTTGGTGAGAGTTCATTTTGTTCGAAAACTTCACGGCGTATTCTTCACCACTGCCTTGCCCATGGGCTACCAATGTGTGCAGCAATACTTTCTTCTGTGCAAGGTCTATAATCCACATCCTGTTCTCGTTGGCAGAAAGTGAGAGGTCGCAGATTGTAAGTATTTGTTTATCACTGTTCAGCTTACCTGCACTTTGCAGGTTCAGGTAACCACGATAAGCTTTTTCAAAAACAGCATAAGCGGGTAGCGAATTGCCATCGGCACAAATAGCGGAGTAAACATTTTCTATGTGCATATCTGCAGCAGTACTGCTGATGCCCATACCCTCATCTGCGTAAGAAGCGGTTGGTGTGTTTAGTATCAGCAGGGATGCCATTGCCCACAAAATCAATTCCTTCATCATCCTTTCTTTGTTTTGAAATCTGTAATGGATAATTCAAAGATATATATATGAGCCATCGGCTGTTGTTAACAGATGTTCGTTTTAACGGTGGTTTAACAGGCTTTTATTTTAGATTAATCTAATAAGTATGCTGTCATAAGGACAATTTATACAGATACATTACCATATCTTTTTTTCCGTACATTTGGCGCGTCTTAAAAAATTTTCTTTTATGAAAGAAGTGTATATCGTATCGGCTGTGCGTACTGCAATGGGCGCATGGGGTGGTGCTTTAAAAGATTTCTCTGCTACGCAACTGGGTTCAATTGCTATCAAAGGTGCTATCAATAAAATTGGTCTTAATCCTGAAGAAGTAAATGAAGTACTGATGGGTTGTGTACTGCAAGGTAACCTGGGTCAGGCTCCGGCTCGCCAGGCTGCACGTTTTGCAGGTATTCCAGACAATGTACCATGTACTACTGTAAACAAAGTATGTGCAAGTGGTATGAAAGCTATTATGCAAGGTGCACAGGCTATCATGCTGGGCGATGCTGATGTAGTAGTAGCAGGTGGTATGGAAAGCATGAGCAATGTACCTTTCTACAACGCAAACCTGCGTTGGGGTAGCAAGTATGGTAACGTAACACTGATAGACGGTCTTGCAAAAGACGGCCTGACAGATGTGTACCACAACTACCCGATGGGTAATGCTGCTGAACTGTGCGCTAAAGAATGCAACATCAGCCGCGAAGCACAGGACGAGTTTGCTATTGAAAGCTACAAACGCAGCCAGGCTGCTTGGGAAGCAGGCAAATTTGCTGAAGAGATAGTACCGGTAGAAATTCCGAATAAAAAAGGCGACCCGATTGTTTTCGCGAAAGACGAAGATCCTTGGAACGTTAAGTTTGATAAAATACCACAACTGAAATCTGCTTTCGTAAAAGACGGTAGCGTAACTGCCGCTAACGCAAGTACGATGAATGACGGTGCTGCTGCACTGGTGCTGATGAGCAAAGAAAAAGCAGAGGCACTGGGTATTAAACCAATCGCAAAAATAAAAGGCTATGCAGATGCTGAACAAGCACCTGAGTGGTTTACAACTACACCATCTGTAGCGGTACCTAAAGCGGTTGCTAAAGCTGGCCTGAAAATGGAAGACATCAACTACTTCGAACTGAATGAAGCATTCAGTGTAGTAGGTTTGGTAAACATGCAGAAAATGAACCTGAAGCCTGAACAGGTAAACGTAAATGGCGGTGCTGTATCGTTGGGCCACCCATTGGGTGCGAGCGGTGCGCGTATCATCGTTACGCTCCTGAGCGTACTGAACCAGAATGGTGGTAAGTACGGTGCTGCTGGTATCTGTAACGGTGGCGGTGGCGCAAGCGCTGTTGTTATCGAGAAAATGTAATCAGTTGACTGGGTTGACCAGTTAATTAGTATATACTAAAAGCCGCTACGATGAGTAGCGGCTTTTTTGTGTAGATTTAAATATGGATTTAGAACAAGATGACCTGGCACTTGTAATAAAATGTGACGAAGGTAAATTGGAGATTAAACCGTTAAGGTATGAATATCCTAATTCTAGTGATGCTTCTGATAGAAGCTGGATATTTACAGCAGTAGCCGTAAAGGTTAATGGTTTTATAGGTAGTTACACAACATTGATACAAGATGTTGAGTTTGCAATTTTATGCAAAGAGTTGAAGTATTGTTACGGAGACTTAAATAAGGAATTTGAATTCAGGAATATTGAGCGCGACCTCAGATTGAAAATCAAGGGTGATGGGCTTGGTCATTTCTTTGTTAATGTAGATTGCGAACAACAACATGTAAGACTGAGTATTGAAATGATGTTTGATCAGTCATTTCTTCCAAAAATGATAGAAAATTTGGAAGAGATTAATAAACGATATCCATACAACAGAAAGATGTTTTCTATATAATTCTATTTCTTGCTCATAGTTCACTATTCATTGCATTATTAGCATTACAGCAACAATATAAAAACCTGAAAGCCCCGCACGAAGCGGGGCTATCTTCTTAAAAACCAATCAATCTACTCACTCTTTACCCATTTCTTTCGGGCTGTTTATTATCGCATCCATTTCGCTTTGTGTTATGTATTGCGGTGCATAGCTACCGCCACGACTTGTTATTTGGCTATAGAATTCGCGCATGTGGTTGCGGCTGCCTTTTGCCAGATTATCATATACGCTTATTATATCTGCATTGCTTATTTTTTCTTTCGCAATCCTGATGTCGTACAGGTCCATATCTTCTATGGTTGCGCCAACTGTCAGTGCATCCATCAGGCTGATGTCGCCTTTTGCAATCAACGTGTTATACAGGTTTTGTAATTCAGCATTTTTAAAAACACCGGCAGCATTGTTCCCTACAGGGTCTGCAATACCATAAGTGTTTAACAAGCCTAGTACTGCATTCATATGATTTTGTTCACTACTGCTGATATTGCTATAAATGCTTAACCCCCATTTGTTCAACATATAGGTATATACATCGCGTGCCAGTTTTTCTTCCTCACGCATGTGCAGCAAGCTTTCTTTTTCATAGTCTGTCAGCGTGGTAGTTGTTGCCGATGGTGTTATATTATTGCTGTCGCTTTTTTTGCAAGACATCAATACAAACGGTGCTGCAATCAGCAGCATTACGGCGGTTACATTCAGCAGCTTTTTCATAGTTGTTCTGTTTTTGCTTTATGAAAACAATATCGTTTCCAATTCAAAGCTACTATGTGTACTATGCATGGATGGTAACATTTGTAACACGTACCGAGTTTGTGAAAGCATTAACAGTTCAGCCTGCTTTCATAACTTTATACAAAGTTTCTACACATGCTTATTGGTCAACTATCAAGACTTACAGGTTTTTCGCGCGATACTATCCGTTATTACGAGAAGATAGGTTTGATTGTATTGCCACGAAAAGCGCGCAAGGAGAATAATTACAAAGACTATCCCGAAGAAGTATTGCAACAACTAAAAGCTATCCGCAAATACAAAGAGCTTGGCTTTACGCTGGAAGAAATACGTGAGTTGCTGGTGTTGCAATCTATCAAAGTGCTGGATGTATCTAAACTGCTGCAACTGATAGAGATAAAAATAACAGGTGTGGACGAAGAGATAGAACGCCTGCATGCCATGCGTATGCAACTAAGCAAAGCAAGACAGGCACTCTATGAAAAACGAACTAACCACACCATAGAACTCCCTGAAATGAAACTGGCTGCTTAGCCCGCCATCTTATCTACAATGCCGTAGGCAATGGCTTCTTCTGCATTCATCCAGTAGTCGCGATCAAAATCGCGCATGATGGTTTTTACATCTTTGCCACAATTGGCTGCCAATATACGCGCGCTCAGTTCTTTTGTTTTCATTATCTGCTGTGCGTGTATTTCTATATCCTTTGCCCTTGCCTGAAAGCCACCCATACCCGGTTGGTGTATCATTACCTCTGCAGTAGGGAATATGTAACGATTGCCTTTCTCTCCCGCAGATAATAGTATAGAACCCATAGATGCTGCAAAGCCTGTGCAGTAGGTGTACACAGGTGCAGAGATGCTGTTCATGGTATCGTATATGGTATTGCCGGCAGTTACCACACCGCCCGGGCTGTTGATGTAAAAATGTATCGGTGCTTCACCATCTTGCTCGTTGAGGTAGTAGAATTGCTCCACAATAGTGCGCGCGCTTTCATCCTCAACCATCCCCCAAAGAAATACCTTGCGCTGTTGCAGCAGGCTTCGTTGCACAATATTGCTAACCCTTGTTAACTGTTCTGTAACTATATCCATACCTGTTTTTTTGTACAAGTATAAGGGGTGGAGTATAGTCTATGGTTTTGGTTTCTTTGCAAGAAATGCTTCAAACTCTTTCAACGAAAAACTACTCAAATTATGCTTTGCAGTCAGCCCGCCTTTTTGTGCAGCCATCACACCAAAATATACATCGTCAAAACCACCAATTACGTGTGCATCGGGGTCTATAGATAAAAGCGCGCCTTGCTGCATGGCATATTCTACCCATGTCCAGTCAAGGTCCAGCCTGCGTGGGTGGGCGTTTATTTCTATCACCACATTATGCTTTACGCACTCGTCTATTATCATTTTATGGTCCAGCGGATAACCCTCGCGGCTTAGCAATAGTCTGCCCGTAGGGTGACCGAGTATAGTTGTGTACGGATTGCGAATAGCTGTCAAAACACGTTCCATAGCTCGCTCCTGTGTCATCTTCAGGTTGCTGTGTACTGATGCAATCACGAGGTCGAATGTTTTGAGTACGCTCTCATTGTAATCGAGGCTACCATCACCCAATATATCTGCTTCCACACTCTTAAAAATGCGGAATGGCGCGAGCTTTGCATTCAGGTTATCAATCTCTGTTTGTTGTGCAGCAATGCGTTCAGGGCTTAATCCATTGGCATAGTAAGCACTCTGCGAGTGGTCGCTGATAACAAGGTATTCATAGCCCTTATCCATACAGGCTTTAGCCATGTCTGCAATAGTATTCATACCGTCGCTCCATGTGCTGTGGTTGTGTATGATGCCTTTGATGTCTGTTGGTTGAATGACTTGCTGCAGGCTGTTCTTGGCTGCTTTATCAAGCACCTCTGCAAATTCTCTTTGTGCAGCCGGGATGTATTGCAAACCGTTTGCCTCAAAGATGGCTTCTTCACTTGCTGGGCTT
This sequence comes from Bacteroidetes bacterium UBA4414, assembly GCA_002389765.1. GTDB lineage: Bacteria > Bacteroidota > Bacteroidia > Chitinophagales > Chitinophagaceae > Polluticoccus. Next base: position 412,592 of record DGQM01000024.1, read on the forward strand.
TCAGGTATTTTATAACGTTCGTTGAAAGCCTGCAAAAAAGCATCGCTGCAACAAGTATTGAAGAGGGTAGTATAGAATGATGCAGTACTTGTACAATGCACTTTTATCAATGGCTGATTCGGTGCATTTACCAATAGCACATCGCCCTGTGCTTCTATCTTAATACCGGGTGTTATACCAAATTGTTGTTGTATGGTTGCAGCAGGTGTATCTGTTACGATATCTATGCACTCAACGGTTGGCATCTGCCTTCTGTATGCGCCTGATAGTGAAAATAGCTTGCCTGCATTAGCTCTGCCAAGTTGTGTGGTGAGTGTATTGGCAATGCCTTGTACTTCTGCCCACAAATGGAAGCCTTGATTGGCACGAATGAAAGTGATATTTTGTAAAATAGCTTCCTGTGTTTTAGCACCAAATCCTTTGAAGTTAGTAAGGCGGTTTTCATTGCACGCATATTCCAGTTCGCCCACGCTTTCTATGCCCATCTCTTTCCATATCACCGCTACTTTCTTTGGGCCAAGGCCTTTTATCTGCATAATGTCCAGCACGCCCTGTGGTGTGCGTGCCAGTATTTCTTCAAGAGGAGATAACTTACCTGTGGTTTGCAGCTCGCGTATATAGCGTCCCATACTTTCGCCGATGCCTTTCTGTGCAAACAGTTCGGCATCGTCCATATCTGCTACTTCTTTCTCAAATTTCTCCAGATAAAAAGAGGCAACACCAAAAGACTTGGAACGGAAAGCATTTTCTCCGTGCAAGTCCATCAGCTTGGATAAAAAACTAAAGTGGTCGGCTATTTCGTAATTGGTCATTTCTTCAATTGAAAAAGTAAAAGTAAAAAAGCAAAATGGTGCGTATCACTTTCGTTGTCAAAAGTGCCAATTCAGAACCATAATATGAAATGATTTTTTACACAGCGTTTGCAGCAATGCGCTCATCTACCCAACCAATCACTTTTTCAAGCTGCTCTTCGCGCGTCAAGTTGCTGTTGTCCAAAACTACAGCATCGTCAGCCTGCCTCAGCGGACTTTCAGCGCGATTGCTGTCTATATAGTCGCGCATTTCCAAATTGTGCTTTACTTCTTCCAGTGTTATGTTGGGGTTGGTGGCATACAGCTCCTGAAAGCGACGCTTTACCCTTACCTCCGGAGATGCTGTCATGAATATCTTCAGCTCTGCATCCGGGAATACTGTAGTGCCTATATCGCGGCCATCCATAACGATGCCACGTTTTTTGCCCAGTTTTTTTTGCTGTGCGGTGGCAAATGCACGTACTTCTTTGATGGCGGCTACTTCGCTTACTTTTTCTGCTACAATCATATCGCGGATGTAGTGTTCTACATTCTCATCATTCAGTTGTATCTCAGACTTATTACTGGACTCGTTAAATGCAAATGATAGATGAATATCCGCAAGTGCTTTTAGTATCTCATCACTTTCTTTGAAGTCAACATTATTGCGCAGAAAATAGAGTGTGATGGCACGATACATAGCACCGCTGTCTATATAGTTATATTCCAATCTTGCAGCCAGTTCTTTCGCCACTGTGCTCTTGCCACAAGATGAGTATCCGTCTATTGCTATGATGATTTTCGGCTTTGCCATTGTTGCAAATTTCCGTCATCTTAACGGGAATAAAAACATTGTGTTTGTTATAAAATAGTGGTAAATTAAAATGGCACCCATCGGGTGCCATTTTAATGAATATTTCAAAGCCCCTTCAGGGGTTTTGGGTTAGCTCATTTCAGCCAGGTACTTGTGGAAGTATGGGATGGTTTCAATACCCTTGAAGTAGTTGAATACATCATACTTCTCGTTTGGCGAGTGGATGTTGTCATTATCCAGACCAAAGCCCAGCAATACTGTTTTCAGGCCCAGTACACGCTCAAACAATGCAATGATAGGAATACTACCACCACCGCGTGTAGGTATCGGGTCTTTACCAAATGCAGTTTGTATAGCTTTTGCAGCAGCTTTGTATGCAACAGAGTCTGTTGGTGTTACAACCGGTTCGCCACCGTGGTGTGCTGTTACTGTTACCTTCACGCCAGCAGGTGCAATGCTTTCAAAATGTTTCTGGAAAAGTGCAGATATCTCGTCAGAGCTTTGGTTTGGAACAAGGCGCATAGAGATTTTGGCATTCGCTTTTGAAGGCAATACTGTTTTAGCACCTTCGCCTATGTAGCCACCCCATATACCGTTTACATCCAGCGTAGGGCGTGTGCCTGTGCGCTCCAGAGTTGTGTAGCCTTTTTCACCTTGCACTTCTTTAATGCCCAGTTCGTTCTGGTATTCATTCAGGTCGAATGGTGCGCTGTTCAGTGCCTTGCGTTCAGCTTCTGTCAAGTCTTGTACTTTGTCGTAGAAGCCCGGTATCGTAATGTGGTTGTTCTCGTCATGCAACGAAGCAATCATTTTTGCCAGTGTATTGATTGGGTTTGCAACAGCACCACCATACACACCACTGTGCAGGTCGCGGTTAGGGCCTACCACTTCCACTTCCATATATGCCAGTCCGCGCAGGCCTGTTTCCAGCGATGGGTGTTCCATGCTTATCATAGAGGTATCAGATACCAGTACAATGTCTGCTTTCAGTTTTTCTTTATTGCCTTCCAGGAAGATGCCAAGGTTTGAAGAACCAACTTCTTCTTCGCCTTCAATCATAAACTTCACGTTGCATGGCAGTGTGTTGGTTTTTACCATCACTTCCAGTGCCTTCACGTGCATAAACATCTGGCCTTTATCATCACACGCGCCGCGTGCATATATTTTCTCGTCTTTTATAACTGGCTCAAACGGACCACTGTGCCACAGTTCCAACGGATCTGCCGGCTGTACATCGTAGTGGCCGTAAACCAATACTGTTGGTAGCTTAGGGTCTATCATTTTTTCGCCATATACGATAGGGTGGCCTGCCGTAGGGCATATTTCTGCATTATCGCAACCCGCATCCAGCAGGCTTTTCTTCACAGCATCAGCACAGCGTGCCACGTCTGCTTTATACTTACTGTCTGCACTTACAGATGGTATGCGCAGCAGGTCTAACAGTTCATCCAGGAAACGCTGTTTATTGGCAGCGAGGTATTCATTCCAAACTTGCATGAAAAAAGAATTTAGGGCTCAAATGTAAATAATTAGCCAGATAGCCCAATGCCAAAGCTTGTTAAATAACCCTTTTTTGCCCTATTGAGCCATTGTGTACCGAACATAGCTTTAAGTTGATTTATAAGTAATTGATTTACAGTTGTTTAATAATATCTTGGTTTCCGCTTGTTTTTATGTTAGCTTTGCACACTTTTAAATTACAGTTCCGTATATGAAGTTGTCGCAATTCAAATTTGACCTTCCACTTAACCTCATAGCCCAGCATCCTGCTAAAACCAGAGAAGAAAGCCGGTTGATGGTTGTGCACCGCGACACGGGAAAAATAGAACACAAAACTTTCCGCGATATCATCAACTACTTTGATGATAAAGATGTGATGGTTGTGAACAACACCAAAGTGTTTCCTGCGCGCCTGTATGGCCGTAAAGAAAAGACAGGTGCTAAAATCGAAGTGTTCCTGCTGCGCGAACTGAATAAGCCAAACCGTCTTTGGGACGTTATCGTTGATCCTGCCCGTAAAATACGTGTAGGTAATAAACTGTATTTCGGTGATAACGACGAACTGGTTGCAGAAGTTATAGATAACACTACATCTCGTGGCCGTACCATTCGTTTCCTGTTTGATGGCGACGAAGAGGCTTTCAAGAAAATACTGGATACACTGGGCGAAACACCACTTCCTAAATATATCAAGCGCAAGCCTGAAGAGGAAGATAAAGAACGCTACCAAACAGTATATGCTAAGTACGAAGGTGCTGTAGCTGCACCAACTGCAGGTTTGCACTTCAGTAAAGAGCTTATCAAGCGTCTGGAGATTGAAGGTGTTAAGTTTGCAGAGGTTACCCTGCACACTGGTCTGGGTACTTTCCGTCCTATCGAGGTAGAAGACCTGTCTAAACACAAAATGGATGCAGAATACTTCCGTGTGGAAGATTTCTCTACCAAAATCGTAAACAAGGCAAAACTGGAAAACAGGCGCATCTGCTCTATCGGTACTACTACCATGCGTGCACTGGAAAGCTCTGTAACTGCTCAAGGTTTGCTGAAGGCAGAAGAAGGCTGGACAAATCTGTTCATCCACCCGCCGCACGATTTCTCTATAGCTAATACACTGGTTACTAACTTCCACCTGCCAAAAACAAGCCTGATGATTATGGTTTGTGCATTTGCCGGTTATGATTTGACAATGGAAGCGTACAACACAGCTATTAAAGAAAAGTATCGTTTCTTCAGCTACGGCGATGCGATGCTGATACTATAATATTCACACAGAAATACCGTTTTATAAACAGCGCACGTTTTATATCGTGCGCTGTTGTATTTTTGAAACACATGCAGCAACAGATCAAAGACATACTGCAACGTTCTATAGACGTAAAAGCACAGATAGTAAATAATGCCGCACTGCTACAAACCATAGAAGCGGTGACAGAACAACTGGTGATTGCATTTCGCAATGGCAATAAGGTATTGTTTTGTGGCAACGGCGGCAGCGCGGCAGATGCGCAACACCTTTCGGCAGAGTTTAGCGGCCGTTTTTACACAGACAGAAATCCGTTGCCGTCTGAAGCCTTGCACTGCAATACTTCGTATATAACAGCAGTAGCAAACGACTATGGTTATGACGTGGTATATAGCCGAATGGTAAAAGGTATTGGTAAGCCAGGTGATGTGCTGATAGGCCTCAGTACTTCGGGCAACTCTGCTAATATTACAAACGCATTACAAACCGCGAAGGAGATTGGTATGATTACTGTAGGATTTACAGGAGAGGGTGGTGGTAAGATGAAAGATATCTGCAACTATCTGATAAATATACCAAGCACCGATACACCCAGAATTCAGGAAAGCCATATCACTGTGGGGCATATTATATGTCAACTGGTAGAAGAAAGCATGTTTTAAAGACTAAAATGAATTGAGATGGCAACTTTTAACGTACAGGCACCTATAGATAAAAGCTGGACATTGTTTTTGGACAGAGACGGCGTTATAAATGTGGAGAATGTAGGCTCTTATGTAACCAACTGGCAGGAGTTTGAATTTTGTGATGGTGTACTGGATGCAATGAAACATCTGAACGACGTTTTCGGCAATATAGTAGTGGTAACCAACCAACGCGGCGTAGGCAAGGGTATCATGAGCAAGGAAGACCTGAAGATAATTGGCGAGCAGATGACAGGCACCATAACCTCAAATGGCGGACGCATAGATAAGATTTACGCTTGCATAGCAACGGAAGACTCTGATATTAACCGCAAGCCAAACACAGGCATGGCGCAGCAGGCCAAAGAAGATTTTCCGCAAATAGATTTCAGGCACAGCGTAATGGTGGGTAATAGCATCAGCGATATGGAATTTGGTAAGCGTATGGGTATGCATACCGTATTCCTGACTACCAAACACGAACCATACCCACTACCGCACGACTTGATTGATGAGCAATATAGTTCGCTGAAAGAATGGGCATCTACCATTAAGACAGTTGAAATGGTAGGGTAATCACATTTTATTTATTGTTATAATATTTGATTTTCAGGCACTTCAGGTGCCTGTTTTCATTATATTTGCACCCCCGAGCCCCGATATTTAAGAATATAATATTCGGAACTCTAATTTATTTGGATAGAAAAAAAATACCCATTACCTTTGCAGTCCTTAAAAATATGGCTAAACAGTCTCTGATTAAACAAGACGGAACAATCGTTGAAGCTCTGTCGAATGCAATGTTCCGCGTACGTCTTGAAAACGGGCACGAAATTTTGGCTACCATCTCAGGTAAAATGCGCATGCACTACATCCGCATCCTGCCTGGCGACAAGGTTGGCGTAGAAATGAGTCCGTACGATTTGAGCCGCGGCCGTATTATATACAGGTACAAATAAGTAATAGATAACTAACAATAAAAACAATAACCGGTCATGAAGGTTAGAGCAGCTATCAAAAAGCGTAGTGCAGATTGCAAAATAGTTCGCCGCAAAGGCAGATTATATGTAATTAACAAGAAAAACCCACGTTTCAAACAACGTCAGGGATAATCGTATTTAGTAATTAGTATTTTAAAATAATAACATACATGGCTCGTATAGCTGGTATAGACCTTCCAAAGAATAAGCGTGGTGAGATAGCTCTCACTTATATTTACGGTATTGGCCGTAGCACTGCTCAATATATCCTTGACAAATCAGGGATTAATTATGATAAGAAAGCGATGGAGTGGAATGACGAAGAGCAAGCTGCCATCCGTAATATCATCAGCACTGAGTTCAAAGTAGAAGGACAATTGCGTTCTGAAGTTCAGATGAACATCAAACGCCTGATGGATATTGCTTGTTACCGCGGTCTGCGTCACCGTAAAGGTTTGCCTTTGCGTGGTCAGCGTACACGTACCAACAGCCGTACCCGTAAAGGTAAGCGCAAAACTGTTGCAGGTAAAAAGAAAGCAGCTAAGAAATAATCCACGAACCACTGCCGGATCTGCTAAGCTGCAGCAGGGAGGAGTGGAACGGGGCCGGCTAACACCGGCTTATAGTTTTTTAACGAGTACCTTTTTTAAATTAAAATGGCAAAAGCACAATCTTCTGCAAAAACCGCTGCTAAAAAGCGCGTAGTGAAAGTTGACCCGCATGGCGACGTGCATATCAGCGCAACTTTCAACAACATTATCGTTAGTATCACTAACAAGCAAGGTCAGGTAATATCTTGGTCTTCTGCAGGTAAAATGGGTTTCCGTGGTTCTAAAAAGAACACACCATACGCTGCACAAATGGCATCACAAGACTGCGGTAAAGTAGCAGCAGATGCAGGCCTGAAAAAAGTAGACGTTTTCGTTAAAGGTCCTGGTTCTGGTCGTGAAGGTGCTATCCGTGCACTGGCTAGCGTTGGTATCGAGGTAGTGTCTATCAAAGACGTAACGCCAATGCCGCACAACGGTTGCCGTCCTCCTAAAAAACGCAGGGTTTAATCTGCAACTATTATATACAGTTTATTATTTTTTCACAATAACATACTGCTCCGTATCGGGATTTACGATTTTAAATGATACGGAGCAGTTTTTTAAAAATCGACTATGGCACGTTATACAGGTCCTAAGAACAGAATCTGCCGTATCTTCGGCGAACCAATACTGGGTTCAGGTAAGAACCTCGGTAAAAACAGCAACCCTCCGGGTCAACATGGTGGTACTCGCAAACGCAAAACTGCATCTGAGTACGCTATTCAGCTGAAAGAAAAACAAAAAGCAAAATACACTTACGGTGTATTGGAAAAACAATTCCGCAACACATACGTAGAGGCTTCTCGCCTGAAAGGTGCGACTGGTGAAAACTTGATCAAACTGTTGGAAGCTCGTCTGGATAACACAATCTACCGTATGGGTATTTCTCCTACTCGTCCTGCTGCTCGTCAGTTGGTTTCTCACAAACACATCATGGTGAATGGTGAAGTGGTTAACATCCCTTCTTACCAACTGAAACCGGGTGATATCATTGAGCTGAAACCTAAGAGCAAAATCAATCCAACAATCATCAGCCTGATGCGTGGTAAAAACCCTAAAATCAGCTGGGTTGATTGGAACGAGAAAGATATGAAAGGTACTTACCTCGCTAATCCTGAGCGTGAAAGTGTTCCTGAAAATATCAAAGAACAACTGATCGTAGAATTGTATTCTAAATAATAATTTTTAAGCAGTTTATTAACCGATTGCGTTGGATAGAATGTCCCTCGCGAATCACAAATTAATAAGTATATGGCTATTTTAAATTTCCAAAAACCGGATAAAATTGTTCTTCAGAAAGCAACAGATTTCGAAGCTCAGTTTGAATTCCGTCCGCTGGAACCAGGTTATGGTGTTACCATCGGTAACGCGCTGCGTCGCGTATTGTTGTCTTCTTTGGAAGGTTATGCAATCACAGCTATCAAAATAGCTGGTGCAGACCACGAATTTGCTACTATCAAAGGTGTGCTGGAAGATGTAACTGAAATCATCCTGAATCTGAAACAAGTTCGCCTGAAGAAAGTTGTAGACAGCGATGTAACATCTGACAGGGTAGAGCTGAATATTAAAGGTCAGGAAGTTTTCACCGCAGGTATGATTGGTGAAGCACTGCCTAACTTTGAAGTAATGAATCCTGAGTTGCTGATATGCACAATGGATCCAGGTACTTCTTTCCATATAGAATTGCACATTGGTAAAGGCCGTGGTTATGTGCCTGCAGAAGAGAACCGTTCACTGGAAGCGCCTGTAGGTCTGATAGCTATCGACTCTATCTACACACCAATCAAAAACGTAAAATACAGCATCGAAAATACGCGTGTTGAACAACGTACAGATTTCGAAAAACTGATAATGGAAGTAGTAACAGATGGTACTATTCATCCTGAAGAAGCTGTAAAAGAAGCTTCACGCATATTGATTCAGCACCTGATGATCATCACAGATGAAAATATCTCGCTGGATACTAAACGTGAAGAAAAAGAAGCAGTAGTAGATGAAGAAACACTGCAACTGCGCAAAGTATTGAACACACCGCTTGAAGATTTGGAACTTTCTGTACGTGCATTCAACTGCCTGAAAGCTGCTAAGATCAACTCTCTGAGCGAGCTTGTACAATACACACAGGAAGAACTGATGAAGTTCCGCAACTTCGGTCAGAAATCACTTTCTGAAATCGAACAAGTACTGGGCGAACGTGGTTTGCACTTCGGTATGGATATCAGCAAATTCCACCGCAGCAACGATTAATTAATTCACAAAGTCAAAACCCTGCAATATGGGTTTTGACTTTTACTTTTTTATTTAACATCAGTACCTCATATACCTTGACTACGGTATGAGGGAATTAAAAACTAAAAGTCATGCGTCACGGAGACAAAATCAAAAACTTAGGCCGCACCGCTTCACACCGCGCTGCTTTGCTTTCAAACCTTACTTGTCAGCTTATCGAGCACAAGCGTATCATCACTACACTGGCTAAAGCGAAATCTTTGCGTGTATATGCTGAGCCGCTGATTACTCGTGGTAAAACAGATAGCATGCACAACCGTCGTGTTGTATTCAGCTACCTGCAAGACAAAGAAGCAATCAAAGAATTGTTCGGTGTTATTGGTGATAAAGTAGCTAACCGTCCTGGTGGTTATACACGCATCATTAAGTTGCCTCGCCGTATGGGTGATGCTGCTGACATGGCGATGATCGAACTGGTAGACTTCAACGAAATCTACAAGAACGAAGCTAAAGAAAGCGCTAAGAAAACACGTCGTAGCCGCAAACCGGCTGCTGCTAAAACAGCTGCTCCTGCTGCTCCGGCAAACGAAACTCCTGCTACTGATGCAGCTCCGGAAGCACCGGCAGCTGAGGGTACAGAAGAAAACAACGCTTAATTCCTTAACGGATTATAATCGTATATAGGCTACCAATCCGGTAGCCTTTATTATTTGGGTATATTTGGTTGTTATAATTTCTTTTTCAGTCAATCACATACCTGACATGAATAACTCCAAAACATTGGAAAGCAATGTGCTGATACGCTTTCCCGATTGCGATCCATTCAATCACCTGAACAATGCTCGTTATCTCGATTATTTTATCAACGCCCGCGAAGACCATTTGTGGCAACATTACCAGTTCAACGTATATCATTATGCCAAAGAGCATGGTAAAAGCTGGGTAGTAGGCAGCAACCAGATTGTGTACCTTAAGCCTGCTATGCTGATGGAAACGGTCGTGGTACAATCTACACTACGCAAGCTGCGCGAAAAGGAAATACTGGTAGAGATGATGATGTGGAACAAGGATAAGACGCAACTGAAGGCTGTATTGTGGAGCACGTTTGTACATTTCAATTTACAAACACAAAAAAGCGAAGTGCATAGCAAAGAACTGACAGATTACTTTAGTGCGTTTGAAGAACCGTTTGAACAGACAATAACATTTGAAGAACGTATTGCTCAGCTGAAAGCTAAATAATTAAAGGGCAGCCATTGGCTGCCCTTTTTGTGTGTTTATTTGTCTCTCTGTTTTAATTCAGTGGATAGTCTGTAAAACCTTCTGCACCTGCCGAGAAGAATAACGCAGGGTCTGCTGCTTTCAAATCTACTGCATGTTGCAATTTGTGTGGCAGGTTAGGATTTGATACGAATGGTGAGCCGAACGATACCGCGTCTGCCAGTCCGTTAGTCAATACTTCCTCTGCTCGTTCTCTGTTGTAGCCACCATTCAGTATCAATGTATTTGCAAAGTTGTTGCGAATAGTTTGTATCAATGCCTGCCCTTCTTCGGTTGCTCTTGCAGCGTAGTCTATCATGTGCAGGTATGCAATGCCAATCTTGTTCAGTTCTTTGCTCAGGTAGTCGTATGTTGCAAATACTTCGTCGTATGCAGGCATGCTATTGTACGGATTGTATGGAGATATACGCAGTCCTACTTTCTCTTTGCCTATTTTATCTGTTACTGCTTTTGCCACTTCTATTACAAATCTTGCACGGTTCTCAATGCTGCCACCATAATTGTCTGTACGTTGGTTCACACCGGGGTTCAGAAATTGCTCCAATAGATACCCGTTGGCTCCATGCAGTTCTATACCGTCAAAACCTGCATCAATAGCGTTTTGTGCCGATTGTACGTATTCCAGTATCGTGCTTGCAACTTCTTCCGCAGTCATGGCACTTGGTACAGGCATTGGTTGCATGGCTTCTGTATCCGTCCAAATATCGCCTGCAGCTGCTATCGCAGACGGGGCTACAACTTTTGCGCCTGCAGGCATATTGGCACTGTGCGATACACGACCTGTATGCATTATCTGTGCGAAGATTTTACCACCTGCATTATGTACGGAATCGGTTACTTTCTTCCAGCTTGCTACCTGTGCTTCATTGAATAAGCCCGGAATGCGCGCATAGCCCAATCCGTTTGGTGATGGCGCAATGCCTTCTGATATAATAAGGCCCGCGCTGGCACGCTGTGTGTAGTATTCGGCAATCATATCGTTGGCTACATTACCTATTGCACGAGAGCGTGTCATAGGTGCCATTATAATACGATTAGATAATTCTATCGACCCCATTTGGTAGGGTTCAAACATATTCACTTTACTTTGTAGTTCCATTGTCTTTTGTAGTAGTGTTATTTGAATGCAAGAGCAAAGTTGGTACAAGGACAAGGGCCTAACAATAAGTCAGAAAAATATGACCGACAATACCACTATAATAAATCACAATAACTGTCCGGGACAGGATATTCTGAATGTGCTTGCTACTAAATGGGTGCCGGGTATTTTCAAAGTAATGCACAGAGAACCTGTACGTTTTAGTGAATTGCTGAAGGCACTTCCTGGTTCAAACAAACAGTCATTATCTGTAGCACTCCATCAAATGGAAAAGCACGGGTTGATAGAAAAGAGAATAATAAAAGAAAAGCCATTGCATATAGAATATAGTATCTCTGATACGGGTACTTATTTGTTAGATGTTTTTAAAACATTGTCAGAGATATCGAACATGAATAAACAAAAAGAAATAGCTGCTATATAGCAGCTATTTTTCTTTTTTATCCTCGTCTTCTTTCTTTTTAGTAGCAGGCTTTTTACGTCCTGCATCCTTCAGTGCTTTATCTATAATCCATTCCAATTGTCCGTTTGCACTGCGAAACTCATCCGCAGCCCATTTCTCAATGGCCTTGAATGTTTCTTCATCTATACGCAGTACAAAACTTTTTTTAGACATCAGGTTGAATTTACCGGTTAATACTATTGGTGCAATGTGCCTGTGTTTAATACAGGTTGTGCACCGCGTTCGCCACACAATACAACCATCAGGTTGCTTACCATGGTAGCTTTCTTATCCTCGTCCAGCTCTACAATGTTCTTTTTGCTCAGGTGTTCCAGTGCCATTTCTACCATACCTACTGCACCTTCTACAATCTTATAACGTGCTGCTACTATTGCGGTTGCCTGTTGGCGTTGCAGCATCGCTCCCGCTATCTCTTGTGCATATGCAAGGTGGCTGATGCGTGCTTCCAGTATAGTAAGGCCAGAACTATGCAGGCGATCGTTCAATTCTTTCTCCAGCAGTTCGTTTACTTTCTGTCCGCCATCGCGCAGGGTGATGGTAGCCGTTTCATCTTCTATATTATCATAAGAGAAGCTGGTAGCAAGATTGCGAAGCGCAGCCTCACTCTGTGTCTTAATATAAGATACAAAGTCAGATACTTCATAAGCAGCTTTGTAGGTGTCAGATACCTGCCATACTATTACCGAAGCTATCTCTATCGGGTTACCCATCTTGTCGTTCACCTTCAGTGTAGGTGTTGCAAGGTTTGATGCCCTTTGAGAGATTTTGATGGTAGCATATAGCGGATTTACAAAGAACATACCATTGTCTTTTACACTGCCTACATACTTACCAAAGAAGTTGAGCACGCGAGCGTGATTTGGCTGTATAATCATCAGGCCTTTCCATATAAAGATGGTAGCTGCTATACACAGTATGCCCGGTGCTACTATGATGGGCATAACAGGTGCCAGTGTAAAGAGGTAAGCCCCGACAGCGAGCAGTATCAGTGATAATACCAATGCCATGTAGCCATTTGTAGGTTTGAGTACTTTTTCCATATTACGTTGTTTTAGTTAGTTCAGTGTGATATTAATTTGATATCACAAAGATATAATGCTTTTTTACACACCACCAAAACATTAACAAAAAATCTTACCGAATTAACATTGGCAGCCTGCCGCTTTTCTTCCTATTTTTGAGCCAATGCAATTCTCATCTGTAGTAGGACAATCGGCGGCTAAGCAAGGACTTATCAATATGTACCAAAATGGGCACTTCCCGCATGCACTCTTGCTTTCGGGCAATGAGGGCACGGGTGGCTTGCCATTTGCACTGGCATTGGCACAGTACATATTTTGCGAGGCGCCTACGGCAACTGACAGCTGCGGACAATGCCCGAATTGCCAAAAGGTAGGCAAGCTGGAACATGCAGACCTGCACCTGAGCTTCCCGAGCATACCACCCAAAGCGGGTACAAAAGCCATGAGCCGCCACTACATGGTCGACTTCAGAGAGTTTGTAAAGCAAACACCTTACGGTACTACCTACGATTGGCTGCAGTTCATCAATGCAGAGAACAAACAAGGCAACCTTACAGCCGAAGAATGCCGCGAAATTATCGACACCCTCAACCTTAAATCTTACGAAGGTGGCAAGAAGGTGCAAATAATATGGCGCCCCGAATACCTGGGCAAAGAAGGCAACATACTGCTGAAACTGATAGAAGAGCCACCTGTAGATACCATCCTGATATTGGTTGCAGAGTCTGTAGAGGACATATTGCCTACCATATTATCCAGAACACAGGATGTAAGGCTGGTGCCTATATCGGCAGGAGATGTAGCCAATGCACTAGTGCAGCGCGGCCTTGCGGATGAGCGCAACGCGATGCAGATAGGTCATCTGGCAAACGGTAGTTTTACCGAAGCATTACGCTTACTGCAACATACACAGAACGACTTGTTTCCTGATGTTAGGAATTGGTTCAATGCCTTGTTTACCAACAATGGTATTGCCATAGCCAAGTTTGCCGATGAATGGAGCAAAGCAGGCCGTGAACAACAAAAGAACTTCTTGCAATATGTGATAAGCCTGCTGGAGCACGCTATACGTAGCAGATACCTGCCACAACAACCGCCCGCATTACCACAGGAAGAGGCACTGTTTGCACAGAAGCTGGCAGCTATGAAAATAAGCTTTGAGGCGCTGCAGCAAATGACAGAAATGATATCGAAAACGATATACTATATAGAGCGTAATGCGCATAGTAAAACGCAACTACATACGCTCTCTGTAAAGCTGGTGTATATTATACAGGGAAGAAAGATACCTGTTTGATAGCTTAGTTCAACTCAATCATCAAATCCATGATGATGGCTTCACATTCGCTGATTTGGATAGCTTCGATCGGGAATATTAACTCTTGCATTGTTTGTTTGATTTGATAATGCAAACTTAATAAGCCCCAACCCTGTTAAGAAAATAATAGCGCCAGGTTAACAGTGCTTTTGCAAGCTGTTAACAAGCGGTTAACAAAACCGCCGCCCTTATTTTTTGCGAACCAGTGTATACTTCAGTGCACCTTTCTCCAGCTTGGTGCGCTCTGCATTCTCGGCCGATGTAAACAGCTTGATTGTATCGCCCGAAAACTGGTAGATAAAAGGCTTTTGTGTTTTAGTACCAGGGTCCAGCGTGAACTCATCTACTTTGTAGCCATCTTCCTCGGTCATATAGTCTGAATAGATGTGGTAAGTGCTTGCACCATCCATACCTTGTACCATACCATCTCTGGTCAGGGTGATGTCTTTGGTAGTACCTGCGTCGTCTGTAGCTGCAAAGCTACCCTCGAACAATACGCTGTTGATGCCACGTTGAAAGCCGCTAGGTTCGCCGTCGTCTGAAACAGTTCCGGTTATTTTAGAAAAGTTACGTTTATCCAACAGTTTGTTGCCGCTGCCGTAGTGGTATAGAACAAGCATGGTGTCTTTGCCTGCTGTTTCGTAACCAAGCTCGTAGAAATTTGTTGTGTTTTCGTTGTCGGTCAGGTTGATTTTGATAGTATTCTCTTCCTGCCCGGGGCGGAAGTATGCCATAAAGCCACCACCTTCGTGATTGTTGAAGCTGACAGGTATATACAGGCTGTCGCCGCTGTATTCTGAGGTAAGAATATCCATATAAACTACGCCCTGTAGTTTGTTGTAAGATGCCAGTGCAGACTTGGTCTTGCCAAGTTCGGTAAGATAGTCTGTCATAACCCATGCACCGTTGATGATGGGCGTGAAGCGTGCCGCCAGTTCTTTGCTTTCTTCGGCATCGCGGGTGGCTTTGTCTTTACATGCGGCAAGCAGTACTATAGGAGCAAGTATATAGAGTAATCTTTTCATGTTATAAATATACATCGAAACCACTAAATCCCTGCCTGCGGTAGGCAGGCCCTAAAGGGGACTTGCTGATCTGGAGTTTTTATTATTCTTTTCTTTATGTGTTGATAGTTTTTGATAGTGTTTCGATAGTTTTAAAACGAAACATGCTTGATAATCAATGAATAGCAATTGTAACGGTTACAGGGTGGAACAAATGTATTATAAGGCATTTTTGTGGTTTTTATGATGATTTCAATCATTACAAATATACGCTTTTTATGCAAGTATATAAATAGCCGTAATGACAATGATGGCTAACTTTACAAAAAAATCAGGCCATGATTATTCACGATATTTTAGCCGAATTGGAAACAGCCACACACCCTATAGCTAAAGCACTGCACAAGGGGGAGCATTTTAAAGTACTGGTGATAGGTTTTAAAAACGGGATGTTGCTGAAAGAGCATAAAGCGCACCTGCCGTCTAAACTGACGGTACTGGAAGGTACTGTGGAATACAAACAGGGAGAATCCGTAACAGTGCTTAATAAACATGATAGCTTTGATATACCTGTAGATATAATACATAGTGTACTGGCAAAAGCAGACAGTCTTTGCTTGCTGACACAAGGGTAGAAGCTCTCCTCCTGTTTTTAGCCGGCCTACCGCAGGCAGGGAGGAGTACCCGAGTGCAGCGAGGGGGAGGTGGTCAACACTCGCAACGAGTCAACCACCCCGATTGGCAACAACATGCTTCGCATCTCTCTGCCAATATCCCCTTCTAAAAACAGGAGGGGAGTTAAAAGTTAATTTTAATAGCTTCCCAAGTACTTGTTTTAAATGGTGGAATTATGTGTTCCTCAAAAGGCCACTCGATAGAATTTGAAATATCAAGAAAACTTCCAATTTCCTCTTCCCAGTATGGAATATTATCTCCATATTGGGCTTTGAGTATTATTGCCAAAGCACAAACTGCAGATATAGCATTCCTAAGAGTTGCCTTTATAAATTCATTATCTTGATTATGTTTTATTCCGTTATAGGCATCGTACCATTCTGGCGTTGAGTTTTTTTTATTTCCGATAGTCCAGTTTTGAAAAGGGCTAAATGAAGGCAATTCAGGATATAGAGGGAGGGTTACAAAATATTCGTCTAGTCTTAATATTTTTTTTAACTCGTAATAGTTATTAAAATATGGTTTATCCTTAGGATTTATTTTGTGTGCATAATAAACCCCTTTTAGCTGATTTTCTATTTCAATACATGCTAATATTATTAAGTCTTTGAGGGTGTGTCCATAGGTCTCTAGGTTGCTAGGAGAAGGATAAATATTGCTGAATACTAAATTGAGCATCCTTTTTAAAGTTGTGAGTTGCGTTAGGCTCTTAATGCTAAATTCAATATTATTCGGGTGGTACGTTGGATATTTATTAATCTCCATTTTGAGTTCATCCAGAGATACCCCAAAGCCAAATCTCATAGGTTTTGTGGATTCTAGAAATGGTCTAAATATTCTTGGATGATAACCGCCAACTTGCTTTAAAGCAATAGTACAGTAATTCTGTTTTAGATCTTTAAAGTTTTGATAAACTGGAGCTCTTAGAAAAATAGCATCAATTAAAGTTTCATTCTCTAGGATGTTAAATTCATCATCAATTTGCGAATACCAATGAATCTCGTTGTCGATTGTTTCTTGCAATATTTTTATTGAGTAAACAAGATTGTTTTTTTTAAAATAGATTTTTTCAAGTTGGTCGTTGTTGTCTGATTGTTTTAGACCATAAAAGTTCATTGTATGGTGATTTTTAGTGATGAAAATTAATTATGAAATAAGTTATGATTGTTTGAGCTTTATTCATGGAAAATTTAAATAACCTTTTTATCCACAAAACGCACCTGTTTCACAAAATACGGCCGTGGAACATTATTTTTGTATGGTAACCCCAAGAGAGGATTTTTCATGCAGTTTACATATTACGGACATGCTTGTTTTATGGTGGAAACAGTAGGCAAAAAGCTGCTGTTCGACCCGTTTATCAATGGCAATCCACTGATGGAGGGCTTTGATATCAATACGATTCAGGCCGATTATATACTTGTTTCGCATGCACATGGCGACCACATCGGCGACCTGATGGCGATTGCCAGAAACACAGGTGCTAAAGTGATAGCGATGGCAGAGATTGCCGATTGGATAGGCAAGCAAGGCTATAGCAATGTACATGCCATGAACTACGGGCCCGCAGAGCTGGATTTTGGTAAAGTACGTATGGTGCCT
This sequence comes from Bacteroidetes bacterium UBA4414, assembly GCA_002389765.1. GTDB lineage: Bacteria > Bacteroidota > Bacteroidia > Chitinophagales > Chitinophagaceae > Polluticoccus. Next base: position 429,886 of record DGQM01000024.1, read on the forward strand.
GCCATGCACAGCAGCAGTTTCCCGGATGGTACGTATGGTGGTAATCCTGCGGGCTTTGTCGTAACCACAGAAGACGGTAGCTTTTACTACAGCGGCGATACCTGCCTGACAATGGATATGAAGCTGATACCTGATTATGCAGGCCTGTATGCAGCCATCCTGCCGATAGGGGGTAACTATACGATGGATGTAGAAGATGCACTGAAAGCAAGTGATTTTGTGCAGTGCGATAAAGTGATAGGTGTACACTTTGACACATGGCCGCCGATATCTATAGACAGGGAAAGAGCCGAGCGCCTGTTTGAGGCTGCGGGCAAGCAGTTGATACTGCCACCATTGAAGGAAACGATAACATTATAACTATCAATAAAATGCGTACCTTTTGGAGTATAAAGAAGGGTACTAAACTATAAGACATGGCTAAAGTAATAGCGATAGCAAACCAAAAGGGTGGTGTAGGGAAAACGACGACAGCCATTAACCTGGCTGCAAGCCTTGCGGTTTTGGAATATAAGACGCTGCTGGTAGATGCTGACCCGCAGGCAAACAGCACAACGGGCAATGGCTTTGACCTGAAGAATATTCAGTTGAGCTTGTACGATTGCATGGTGAATGACACACCGGCATCGCAGGTGATACTGGAAACAGAAACGCCCAACCTGTACCTGCTTCCATCTCACCTTGACTTGGTGGGTGCGGAGATAGAGCTGATTCACCATCCGAACCGTGAGCATGTAATGCGTAACGCGCTGGAAGAGCAAAGCAAAAAATTCGATTTCATCATCATAGACTGTTCACCGTCGCTGGGTTTGATAACGGTAAATGCGTTGACGGCTGCCGATAGTGTTGCTATACCTGTACAGTGCGAATATTTTGCCCTGGAAGGTTTGGGCAAATTGCTGAACACTATAAAAATAGTGCAGACACGCATCAATACTGAATTGCAGATAGAAGGTATCCTGATGACGATGTATGACGGCCGCCTGCGTCTGAGCAATCAGGTAGTGGAAGAAATTAAAAACCACTTTGGCGAGCTGGTGTTCAATACCATCGTACACCGCAACACAAGGCTGGGCGAGGCGCCGAGTTTTGGTACACCTGCATTGATGTATGATGCGGAAAGTACAGGAGCCATCAACTACCTGAATCTGGCAAAAGAGATTTTGCAGAAGAACAACATGACGAAAATAAAGAACGAGGACAGAATATTTGAAACAGGAGACCATGTCGCAGATCAATAAGAAACAGGCTTTGGGCAAGGGTATCCGTGCATTGCTCAATACGATAGACGAGGAAATGAAGACGCCCGCCGAGGGTAGTGGTGGCAATAATGCCCCTGTGCCTCCTGCTGTCAGCGGACAAACACCTGCGGGTGCGGGTTCTATTATCCGCATACCTGTAGAGCAGATAGATGTAAACCCTAAGCAGCCCCGTCGCGATTTTGACGAGCAGGCACTGAAGGAACTTTCTGAAAGCATTAAACTGCATGATATTATACAGCCAATAACGGTTGTAAAACTCGGGCCTACACAATATCAACTGATATCGGGCGAGCGCCGTTTGCGTGCATCGAAACTGGCAGGACTGAAAGATATACCTGCGTATATACGTACAGCAGACGATCAGCAATTGCTGGAAATGGCATTGTTGGAAAACCTGCAACGCGAAGACCTGAACGCGATAGAAATATCGCTGAGCTATAAACGGTTGATGGACGAATGCGAACTGACACAGGAACAAGTGGCAGAACGCATGAAGAAAGACCGCAGTACAGTAACCAACTATCTGCGCCTGCTGAAGCTGCCACCGGATATACAAAAAAGTGTACGCGATGGCCACCTGAGCATGGGGCATGCACGTGCCATTATAGGTCTTGATAAGGTAGATGAGCAGCTGTATGTGTATCGCGAAACGTTGGAGAAAGGATTATCTGTGCGCCAGGTAGAACAATTGGTGAAGAATATGCTGAGTGGTGGCAAAACAATGCCTGTGGCTGCAAATGCTGCCAGCAATAAACTGCCACCTGCGTATAAGCGTATTGAAGATAATATGGCTTCACACTTCAGCACGAAGGTGAAACTGGATAGGAAGAAAAATGGTAAGGGACAGATTGTGATTGAGTTTTACAACGATAACGATCTGGAACGCATCATGGAGAAGATGAGCATCTGATAGTTGATTGGTAGAAGAGCTAATTCGTTAATCTGTAAGATATATTCGGGGCTGTTTTACAGCCCCTTTTTTATAAAGCAGTGTTGGTATGATAACAGAAAACTGGGAAAAATCTGCAAAGGACAATCAGAAGGCATATAAGCGTGTGCTGGAAAAGGGTAATAAGAATAAGATACTGAAAGCCCTGCCCGACCTGCATGAAGAAGCCTTTAGCAAAATAGACTGTCTGCAATGTGCCAACTGTTGCAAGAACTATTCTCCGCGGTTTAAAACACCGGATATAAAACGCATAGCCAAACTGCTGCGCATGCGCGAGGGTGATTTTGTCGAAACTTATTTAAGGCTGGATGAGGATAACGACTATGTGGTAAAGCAATCGCCATGCCCTTTTCTGGATGATGATAATACCTGTAAAATATACGACGACAGGCCAAGTGACTGTCGTCGTTATCCATATACAGATGAAGATGTATTAATAAAGCGTGTTCAGCTGACGCTGAAGAATACTACTGTGTGCCCTGCAACCCATTTTGTAATGGAAAAGCTATTGCAGATGGAGGGCAAATAATTATTGCTTTGCAGTAGTAATGGTAGATTCTCCTTGCAGGCTGCAAGAATACATATCACCAACAAGGCCGTTGCCGCTTTTACATGCGTTTTCTGCCTTTTTCTCAGATGTATTTGTAATAATCGTAGTTACAGTGTCTGTAGTTTTGTACTTATGAATGCAACGGCATGCATAGTCTTTCTTGCATGAAGTATAGGCAACAAGGGTAAATATACCCGCCATTATAAGTAGCGTATGTTTCATTCCGTTTAGTGTTTGCATAAATTTATAAAAAACTTTCAATCTCACCCCATACTTCGCCCATATTATTAATAATGTCGCCGGCTATCAGTCCGTGTTGGCCACGTATGGCAGCGGCTTTATCGCCTGCGCGGGCATGCAGATATACACCCAATATAGCAGCATCGTAACCTGCGTAGCCTTGTGCCAACAGACCGGTAATGATGCCTGATAGCACATCGCCGCTGCCCCCTGTTGCCATGCCTGCGTTACCGTCTGTGCAATACCAGCATTCTCCCTCGGGTGTACAAATAGCTGTATGGTGTCCTTTCAGGATTATAAAAATATTATAACGCATAGCCTGTGTACGTGCCAGCTCCAGTTGCTGCATGCTATTGGCTGCTGTGCCAAACATGCGCTCAAATTCTTTAGGGTGTGGTGTAAGTATGCTGTTTGCCGGTACTTTGCCAATTAGTTCAGGGTGTTTGCCAAGTATATTAAGTGCATCGGCATCTAACAGTACAGGTTGTTTTACTGCTTCTATAAAATCTGTAAAAGCTTTAATAGTGTATTCGTGCGTGCCGAGCCCTGGTCCTATACCAATGCTTTGACAATCTGCCCAGCCTGTTATTTTAGTAATATGGTTTTCGCCGTTAACCATACACATGGCTTCGGGTGCCGTGGTTTGAATTATATTGTAACCTATTTGCGGAACCAGTGTTTTTACTTTGCCTGCGCCACTTCGTAATGCTGCTTTTGCAGCCAGTACTGCGGCGCCCATCATGCCATAGCTGCCTGCCACAACGAGTGCAGTGCCATAGTCTCCTTTGTGGCTGAATGGGTTGCGTGCTTTGTAAAGCTTTTTTACTGTATCACTATCAATTGTCTGGTAGTTGGTATGGGTAGACTCTATGAATGTGGGGTGCAATTCAATATCCAGCAGTTCTATGTTGCCGGCATATTTGCCAGTTTCGGGATGCAGAAAAGACCGTTTGTAAAACTGAAAACTGAGAGTGTGGTTGGCTTTCAATATCTCTGCTTCTTTTGCAGGAATATTATCGGCAGGCATACCACTGGGTATATCGATGGCTATTTTTCGGTTGTCGACATCATTAATATGATTAATGAAATTTGCCAGCCAACCCTCTACAGCCCTGTTAAGACCTGTACCAAGTATGGCATCTATTATGGTAATGTGTTTGGGTATGTCTGTAATGAAAGTGCCCGGTTGCAGTGTTTCCACCAAAGAATGGTCTATTGCCAATAGCCTGTCGAGATTGGTTTGGCAATCGGCTGAAAGGCTATCTGAAAACTGTAGCAGAAATGCCTTAGCACTATAGCCCATGTTGTGCAGCATACGTGTAATGGCAAGCCCATCGCCGCCATTATTGCCTGTTCCGCATAGCACAATGAAAACACTGTCTTTTGGGCTGTTAGCACTTATCCATTCAGAACATCTGGCAGCAGCACGTTCCATCAGGTCTATACTACTGATGTTGGATGCGTGTATGGTGTAGGCATCACAGGCTTTGATTTGTGAGGCGGTGAATATTTTCATAAAGACAATATTACAAAAACAAACCACTTGTCAGGGTGAAATATAAGGGGATATTGCCATGCGATTTTTATTGTTATGAGTGTTAATAACCGCTTTTGGTCACTATACTGTAATTCCTATCTTTGCTAAGCCCTAAATATGCAGGAATAACTTATTTTTCGGGGCAATTTTAATAAATATTTAATGAAAACCTTTTTTGTACAACAACGTATTACCCTAGTAGCAGCATTGCTATTGATGGTGTTTTCTAAAACACAGGCACAAACAGCCACTACGGCTATCATCAAAGGCTTTGTTTATGACAAAGCATCCGGAGAACCTGTAATATTTACCAACGTATTATTGGAAGGAACAAAAATAGGTGTGCAAACAGATGTGAATGGTTATTTCACCTTTACACAACTGAAGCCAGGTACATATACATTGATGACCAGCCTGATAGGTTATGATACTACTACGCTGACCGTAACACTGAAGCCAGGTGAGGTAGTAACTAAAAAGTTGTTCCTGGGCCAGCGACGTCAGGAGCTGAAGGGTGTAGAAGTATCTGCCAGAAAAACAGAAAACATTACGCAAATCAATGCCGGTTCGGTAACCGTTACACCAAGAGAAATGAAACTGTTGCCAAGTGCAGGTGGCGAGCCGGATATTGCTCAGTATCTGCAGGTAGTGCCGGGTGTTGTATTCACAGGTGACCAAGGTGGCCAGTTGTATATACGTGGTGGTGCACCATCGCAAACAGGTATTTTGCTGGATGGTATTACAATCTATAATCCGTTTCACTCTATCGGGTTGTATTCTGTATTTGAAACAGACGCTATTCGTAACGTAGAGGTGCAAACCGCAGGCTTCAACGCGCAGTATGGTAACCGTACATCTGCAATACTGGATGTACGCACAAAAGACGGTAACAAAAATCGCTTGTCGGGTAAGGTGTCTGCATCACCTATTATGGCGCGTGCTATGTTGGAAGGGCCGCTAATAAAAGCTAAAAAAGAAGGTGGTTCGTCTACAACATTCCTGTTGTCTGTGAAGCATAGCTATCTTGATAAAACATCAAAATCATTGTACGGTGGTTTTGGAGAGCCATTCAACAATGGCCTGCCATATAGCTTTACCGACTTGTATGGTAAAATAACCTTTAATGGCGATAACGGTAGTAAGCTGAACTTATTTGGTTTCAACTTTGATGATAAAGCAAACGTACTGAAGCCTGGCACGTCTGTTCCTAATGCAGACTTTCATTGGAAAGCATCAGGTGCAGGTGCTACGTTTGTAGTAACACCGGGTACCAGCTCTGCACTTATCAACGGTAGGTTTGCATATTCTAAATACAATATCGATTACACAAACCTGAACGACGTACCTGTAGTTCCGCAATCAAGTGGTATCGACGGATTTGAGGGTGCAATAGACTTTACGTATTATTTTAAAGGGTATAGCCAATTGAAATATGGTGTTGAGGTAAGTGGTTTCCATACCAGCCTTAACTATAAAGACAATTTTGGTAAAGTATCTACACTGGATAGGCGTAATACATTGGCTGCATTGTATGTAATGTTCAGGAAGAACTTTAATGAAAAACTGGTATTTGAGCCGGGCTTCAGGTTGCAGTACTATGCCGGGCTTAACCAATTTTCTCCAGAACCACGTCTTGGTATGAAATACAACCTGACAAGCACGGTACGTCTGAAAGCTGCTACAGGTGTATATTCACAAAACATTATCAGTACAAAGAGCGACAGAGATATAGTAAACTTCTTTACCGGCTTTATCCTGAGTCCTGATCAACAGATATCTAACACAGACGGCAAGGTTGTAAATAGCAATCTACAAAGAGCATATCACTTGTTGGGTGGTATTGAGGTGGATGTAAGAAATGTTGAATTTAATCTGGAACCATGGTATAAGAACTTTAACCAAAATGTAGAGTTGAGTAAAGTAAAATACAATAGCTCTGATGCAGACTTTGTTGCAGGTAATGGTAAAGCTTACGGTGTTGACCTTTCTGCCAAATACAATAAAGGACGTTGGTATCTTTGGGGTGTTGTGTCTTACCAAATGGTGAAATATGAAACACTGGTATTGAAGGGCAACAAAGTAACTTCTCCTGATACATCAAACCCGATATTGCTAAAAGCAGTAACAGAAAAGCAAACATATGCGCCGCCGTTTGACAGAAGGGTGAACATAAACCTATTGGCTTCTTATACATTTGGTAAGAAACGTGATATAGAAGTATCCGGAAGGTTTAACTATGGTTCTGCATTCCCATTCACGCAGACACAAGGGTTTTATGAAAACCTGAACCCTACTGCCAATAGTATAGGCACTAACATCGGCCAGCAAAACGGAACTATTGGCATATTATATGCTAGTGATATTAATGGTGGTAGGTTGTCTGCATATCATCGTTTAGACTTGTCTGTAAAAAAACGTTTTGAGTTGAGCAAATATTCTAATATAGAAGCATTGTTGAGCATAACAAACGTGTACAACAGGAATAATATATTCTATGTAGACCGCAAGGATAATATTCGTGTTTACCAATTGCCGGTGTTCCCGAGCCTAGGTGCTACATGGAATTTTTAATGAAACAAACTGAATGAGTAAAACTAAGGGATTGTTATATAAACGAAGCCTGATGTGTTTAACAACTGCAATGTTGTTGAGCCATCAGGCTTCGGCTCAATTACATACTGTCAATACATCGCCGGAAAGTATACTGGTGTTGGCTACAGAGCAGTTTGAGCAGGGCGCATTTAAGAATGCAGCGCAAAGTGCAGCGAAGTATATGTCTGCTATGCACTATACATTGCGCACCATCAATACAGATGCTGCAGATAAAGCAGGGTATGTATTAGTGACATCGAAACTTAAAATTGATGAGCAAGGGAGCGATGAAACAGCGATTGATTATCTGAATAAAACGGCTAATCCGGCGTACAAGGAACGTGCAGCATTTGCATTGGCGCAATACTATTTCAGGCATAACCGACTGGTGAGTGCCATTTATTATTATGAGCTGGCAGGCATTGCCAATCTTACCAATAAAGAGATTGCAGATGCAAAGTTTGAATTAGCTTATTGCTACTTCAATAGCAAGCAGTTTGATAAGGCAGCTCCTCTTTTTCAGGCAATCAAAGAATTGGAAGGGAAGTATTTTCTGGCAGGTAACTATTACTATGGGTTGCTGGCATATAATCAAGGTAATTATGAAGATGCGCTGAAATCATTTGACCGTATTGCCAATGATAAGAGTTATAAATCGATTGTGCCATATTATGTAGCAGAGATATACTACTTCACAGGCAATAAGGATAAGGCACTGAAAGAAGCGAAGCGACTGATGGCATTGCCGGAAAAGCTCTTCTACGATAACGAACTGCATTTGCTGGCTGCACAGGTATTGTTTGAAGAAAAGCGATACAAAGAAGCTTTGCCATACTTTGAGCATTACTACAATCTTGTAGATCAGATACGAAAAGAGGACTTGTATGAGCTGGCATACTGCTATTATCATCAAGAGGAGTGGGAGAAAGCGATTGATAAGTTTTCGCAACTAAGCGATACGCGCGATTCGCTGGCACAGACAGCTATGTACTTGTTGGGTGATTGTCATCTGAAAACAGGTGATAACAAGAGTGCGCGCAACGCATTTACAATATGTGCAGAAATGCCATTTAACCAATCGCAAAGAGAGGCCGCATTGCTACTTGCCGCAAAGTTGTCTTATGTAATGGGTTATAACAGCGAAGCATTAACGCATATCAATGATTTGTTGGAATCATATCCGAATAGTGAGTATAAGGATGAGGCAAAGACGATGCAGTCGGACTTGCTGATAAAGACAAACCAATATGTAGCCGCATACAACGCGTTGCTTGGTGTAAAAGATAAAGACGCAGCCTACTGGCAGGTGCGTCAGAAAGTGATGTATGGTTTTGCGATGATGCAAATACAGAAAGGCGATATGCAGTTTGCAGATAGTCTTTTGTCGATGTCGCTACAGCGCAGCAGCGATGAGAAATATGAACAGGCGGCTAACTTCTGGAAGAGCGAACTGGCGTATAAAACAAGACGCTTTGAAGATGCTATTGCCTATGGCGATAAATATGTTATCAGAGCAGTAATACGTAACAAAGCAGAAGCACTTGCTGCCAATGCAACGTTGCAGAATGCGTATACAACTATGGGCTATGCCGCAATGGAGTTGCAACGCTTTGATGTGGCACAGCAATACTTCAGCACAGCGCAGGTAAAGGCAACAGATGCAGGTAGCACAATGGATGCGGTATTGAGAGAAGCAGACGCTGTATTTATGCAGAAGGGCTACCTGAAAGCCATAGCACTCTATGATAAAGTAATAGCTGCCAAAGGCGAAGATGCAGACTATGCAAGATACCAGAAAGGAATAGTGCTGGGTGTGATAGGTAAGCGTGCTGATAAGGCAGCAATTATGACGATGTTAATGAATACAAAGCCTGCATCTAAATACGCAAACGAAGCACGCTATGAATTGGCACTGGTGCAGATAGAAGAAGATAAGTACCAAGCGGCTATCAATACATTGGCACCGTTGGCAACAGTTACGGATAAAGGGAATTTTGCAGTGAAGTCGCTGATGAAAACAGCTTTCTGTTATCAGCAGATGAATGCTGATGATAAGGCGATAGCAACACTGAAGAAAGTAGTAGCAGATTACCCTGCGGCAGAAGAAAGAACTGCGGCATTGGATGCATTGAGGGGATTGTACATAGATAATAATCAGCCACAGGCATTTGCACAATTGCTGAAAGAAAATAACATCAGACTGACGGATGATAAGAGTATGGATAGCACTTACTACAGTGCTGCTGAAACACAATATGCCGCAGGCAGTTGGGCAAAAGCAAGACAATCATTCGGTACGTATCTGCAACAATATCCTGATGGTGTGTTTGCCACCAAAGCAGCTTTTTATAAAGCAGAAGCGAGCTATCAGCTGAATGATATGAAAGAAGCGTTGATTGGTTATGATGCTGTGCTGCAGAAAGGCTGGAGCGATTTTGCAGAACGCAGTGCACTGAAAGCGGCCACTATTAGTGCGGTAAATAATGATAATACTGGTGCATTGAAGTATTATAATATGCTGCGCAACTATGCAATGGGCAAGGAAAACCTGCAGGAAGCGTATACAGGTATGATGCGCAGTACATACCACGAAAAGCAATATGCAGATGCGGCACTGTATGCAGATACATTGCAGTCTATGCAAGGACTTAATGAAGGGCAGCAAACAGAGTTGTTATACATCAAAGCAAAATCGTTGTACGAAACAGGTAAGCAGGACGAAGCATATCCGTTGTTTGCAAAGCTGTTGAATAATAAGAAATCAATCATTGCTGCGGAGGCAAGCTATTATGTTGCTGAGTCGCTGTTGAAAGCGGGCAAGCTGAAAGAAGCAGAAGAGCAGGCAAACAAAGCAGTGAAGCTGGCAGGTGGTAATGATGTATTGACTGTGCAGTCTTATCTGCTGATAGCAGATGTATTGATAAAACAGGATGACTATTTCAATGCTAAAGCATTGCTACAAAGTATAGCCAAGAATGCAAAAGTGCCGGCACTGAAAGAAGAGGCAGCGAAGAAACTGGAAGAGGCAAAAGCTACGGAAACTAAAAAAGGTAAACTGAAGCAAGACTAACAACAGTGCACAACATGAAGCTAAGAATAACATACATATTGATATTGCTGCTGGCACTGACGTTGAATGCGGATGCACAGCGCAAGAAAGGTGGCGCGAAGAAACCTGCAAAGACTTCTGTAAAGAAAGCTGTGAAGAAAGAGAAGGGTAAAAAACAACCTGCAAAGAAAGGCAAGCAAGCAGCTACACCCAAAACTAAAGTTATAGTAAACGATACTGCCGACCTGAAGTCTGCAACAATAGAAATAGTACAATCTTACAAGCCGGAAGTAAAGCAAGCTGTAAAGCCTGAGCTGCACGCAGATCTGCCGCCTGTTGACACCTCGCTGGTGGCAATGAACTACGATGTGCCTCCGCAGAGTTTGTACTATTCTTACAATGCATTGCCGCTGAGGCCGCTTGCATTGGGCAAGGATACAGTTACCGAAAAACTGGTGAACTATGTGAAATTGGGTGGTGGTAACCTGTCTACTATATTGTTGGATGCAGGCATCACAGCATTGAAAGGACACAATTACTATTCTGTATTAAACATTCGCCACCTATCGCAAGCGGGTAGTTTGAAATACCAGAAGTCGTCGCTGACAGGTATGGATGCAGATGCATATATAAAAGGTGATAACCTGCTGTGGCATGCAGGACTTGGTGTACAGTATAACAGGTTCTACCTGTATGGTTACGACCATAATGTGCTGAATTATACCACCGACCAGACCGGCAGAACACTATGGGGGGCTAATGTGACGATAGATGCAAAGAACAGAAACGAGGACAAAGCACTTAGCTATCATCCTTACATCAACCTGAGAACTTATTACCTGAATACACCTACAGGTTTTGATGCATCTGAATATAATGTTACAGCAAAGCTGCCTTTTACCTATACGGTAGATACTGCTTTGAAACTTGGCATAGCTCTGAACGGGGCATTCTCTAAAATGGAGAACTCACTGGCAAATGCGAACCAACCGAATAACTATGTACAGGTAGCACCTACTATAGATTTCAGGAAAGGGGTATTTGCAACACGCATAGGTTTATCGCCTACATTGGGAGCGATGAATACATTTTACGTATTGCCTGATATGTACGTAAGCTTCAGGCTGATACGTAAATCGCAAATGCTGTTTTCGCTGGGTTGGGATGGCAAGTTGAGGCAAAATACATTTGAACAGCTTTCTACCATCAATCCATATATGACCGTTGCTAAAGGCTTGGCACAAACCCATACCGACGAGGTGTATGGTAGCCTGCAAACGAATGTAGGCAGACACATAACTGTAAGCGGTAGGGTGTCTTGGTGGCAATATGGCAACATGCCATTGTTTATTAATGACACAGCAACTGATAAAAAGCTGCTGAATGTTGTATATGATAAAGTGAATGCGGTTTCGATACAGGGTGGGTTACGTTATACTGTAGGGCAGACAGTGTCTGTGGGTGGAAGCATCATATTTACAACCTATGATGCTGATGTGAACAGGTATGTATGGCATGAACCAACGCTAAGGCTGAATGCTGACCTGTCTGTAAGGCCTATACCGCAGTTGCTTATTACTGGTTACCTGACGGTAATGGACGGAATGTATGCACTGGATAATGGCAACCGCAGCATAAATCTGCCAACCGTGTTTGACATGGGGGCAGGGGCAGAATATAGTTTTGTACCCAGGTTGAGTGCTTTTGCGCAGGTAAATAATATATTTAATAATCAATATGAGCGTTGGTACGGCTACAAGGCATACGGGTTTAATATATTCGGCGGGGTGCGCCTTAAATTTTAAACCTATTTAGTTATTTTACAGCCGATTTCGGAACATCATCAATGGATATTGCAAAATACATAGGGCTATACTTACTCAAAAACCAGAGCTGTTATATACATGGGCTGGGCAGTATTGAGATGAGGCGCAAGCCTGCATCTTACGACGGGCGCAATCTTGTACCCGGTGTAAGTGAAGTAGTAGTAGTACCTGTGAATACCGTTGATGACTCGTTATCTAACTTTATAGCTACCAACGAGCAGATAAGCATATCGAAAGCAGGCACTGCCCTGAAAGACTATGTAGCTGTGGCATTGGCAGATATACAGGCAGGCAAAGAAGTACTGATACCTGCAATAGGTAGTTTTTTTGAAGTGAATGGTAAGTTGCAGTTTGCCACAGCGCCACAATTGCTGCTTGCACCGCCACCAATACCTGCTGAAAAAAGCTTGCCACGCCGCACTGCTAATACCGCTGGCATGGCACAACAGGGTGGATATGCGGAACAGCCGCAGCACGCACCTGCGTACACTGCACCTGCACCAACTCCACAACCAATGCCACAACAGGCACCGGCTTATCCACCTTATCCTGAAGAGGAGAAGAAGGGTGGTATGAACTGGGGCAGGGTAATACTGTTTGTACTGATACTGCTTGCACTAATAGCGGGTGTGGTATATGTAGCTAAAAACATATTGAAAGTAGGTGTAAACACACCAACACCTGTGCAACAACCAATGACAGTGCCTGCACCGGCAGATACTATATCGCAACAAGTGGCACCTGTGGTTGATACTGCGGGTAGTGCAATAGACAGCACCGAAACGATGAGTGTTGAACCTATGCCGGTAGCACCTGCTGCACAGCCTGCGGTTAAAGGGCCAGCATCTAATTTTAAAGTTATCATCAATACATACGATGAGCGCGCGCGCGCAGAAAAACGCTTAAGTCGTTTGAAAAGTTACGGGCATAAAGTAGAGTTGATAGCTGAGGATTCCAGTATGTTCTTCATACTGATACCTGTATCTACGTACAGAGCAGACTCGGCAAGAGTTGTAGATTCTTTGAGAAGAACCTACAACCCAGACGGAGTTAGTGTTTATTAAAACCTGATTTTATTATTTGAATTCGTAACCGATATCGCGGCGATAGTATTTCCCTGCGTATTCGATGCGTTCTGCGTTCTGATAGCTGGTAGCTAATGCGTCCTGTATTGTATTACCGTAAGATGTGATAGCTATTACACGGCCACCACTTGTTACTACTTCGCCATCTTTATTGGCTGTGCCTGCATGGAAGAGAGTAGAGCCTTGTACTTTATCAAAGCCTGTCATTACCCTGCCTTTAGGGTAAGAACCCGGGTAGCCTTCTGATACTAGCATTACCGTACATGCCGCGCGCTTATCGTGTTGCACGGTGATTTCATTCAGTTTGCCTTCGCCCATTTTCACAAGCATCTCCACGAAATCATTTTCCAATCGCGGCATTACAACTTCCGTTTCAGGGTCGCCCATGCGGCAGTTGTATTCTATTACATAAGGATCGCCGCCAACATTGATAAGTCCAAAGAATACAAAACCATTGTAGATGATGTTTTCAGCAGCCAGTCCGTTGATGGTTGGATTCACAACACGTTCTACCACTTTATTCATGAAATCGCCTTGCGCAAATGGTACAGGTGATACCGCGCCCATACCGCCTGTGTTCAGCCCTGTATCGCCTACGCCAATACGTTTGTAATCTTTTGCTTCGGGCAGTAACACATAGTTTTTACCATCTGTAAATGCAAACACAGACAATTCTATACCCGTCAAAAATTGTTCTACTACAACCTTCTTACTTGCATCACCAAACTGTGCTTCTTTTATCATCACAGTGAAAGCATCTACAGCCTCGTCATGGCTTTGTGCTATCACCACACCTTTGCCCGCAGCAAGTCCATCGGCCTTTAATACTATAGGTAGTGTATGCTGACGCAGGTAGGCAACACCTTCATCAAAGTTCTCTTCTGTAAACTCTCTGTAGGCAGCCGTAGGTATATTGTGGCGCTCCATGAATTTTTTAGAGAAAGCCTTGCTGCCTTCCAATTGAGCACCTTCTTTTGATGGGCCTGCAACAATGATGTGTTTCAGTGCATCATCACCTTTAAAAAAATCGTAAATACCATTTACCAATGGGTCTTCCGGGCCGGGAACCAGTATGTCGATATTGTTTTCGATACAAGCCTGTTTAATGCCTTCAAAATCAGACACCGGTATATTAAGATTGCTGCCCAATTGTGAAGTGCCGGGATTGCCGGGAGCGATAAATAGTTCTTTGCAAAGCTTACTTTGGCGCATTTTCCATGCAAGTGCATTTTCGCGGCCACCCGAGCCTAACAGCAGTATATTGTAAGATGACATTGTGATGTATTGTTATTTACTATCTTGAGACCGCAAAAGTATCGAAACTTAATGGAACAGACGAATGAGAAAAAGCACCCGAAGGGGTTGCCGTTTTTGTTTTTTACCGAAATGTGGGAACGATTTGGTTACTACCTGATGTTGGGCATTTTCGTGCTCTACATGATAGATGTGAAAAATGGCCTTGCCATACCCGATAAAATGGCCGATGACGTATTTGGTACATTTATCGCATTCACCTACCTGACGCCTTTTCTTGGTGGTTTTCTGGCAGACAGAAAATTCGGGTATATAAAATCTGTATATGTAGGTGGCTTGCTGATGGCTATTGGTTATCTGGGATTAGCCATGCATAATATCAATACTTTTTACATATCTGTAGCCATCATCATCATAGGTAATGGGTTCTTTAAGCCTAATATATCTACCCTGTTAGGTAATCTGTACTCTACCGAAGAGTATAAAGCAAGGAAAGACAGCGGCTACAACCTTTTCTACATGGGCATTAATATCGGTGCTTTTCTGGGGCCTATCATCGCAGCGTTTATGCGCAATAAATATAGCTGGTCGGCAGCGTTTGCTACGGCAGGTATAGGTATGCTTATAGGTTTGGTGGTATTCTCATTTGGGCTAAAGCATATAAAACATGCGGATGTATTGAAACCTGTTGAAAAAGGTGATGCCAGTATGGGGCAGGTGTTTGGCGTGGTGTTTTTGCCTGCTATCATAGCTGGTGTGCTTGGGTGGATGATACCGGGCAATATATTGGGCAGCGATAGTACAGATGGTTTTATCGCGGCAGCTATACCTGTAGTAATATTCTATGTATCGCTGTGGGTAAGAGCTAACAAAGTCGATAAACGTCCGATTGCGGCATTGCTGGTGATATTTGCATTAAGTGCAGCTTTCTGGGCTGTGTTTAAGCAAAACGGTACTGCACTTACCAGATGGGCAAAATACTACACCGACCGCGAAGTGCCTGCTGTGGTAGAGAAACCTGCACGTGCGCTGTATCAGGTAGAAACAATGCCGAGTAAACTTGATTCTGTAACGAAATATGATGTGCAATATCAGGCAGTGAAAGTGGATGGTAAAGTGCAGAAGGAATGGGGCAGGGATGTGTACTTCCGCAATCAGTCACCTGATAAAATGCCAAAGGACGATGAGCCTGTGTATCTGGCAAGTACAGAATTATTTCAATCCATCAACCCGGCGTGGGTGGTGCTACTGACACCTGTGGTAGTAGGCTTCTTTGCCATGTTGAACAGGCGTAAGAAAGAACCATCTACCGCTACGAAGATTGCATTTGGCCTTTTGATATCTGCACTATCTACCCTTGTAATGGTGTGGGCTGTGGGTGTTGGCAACAATGGCGCAATAAAAGTATCGCCAGTGTGGCTGATAGGCTGCTATGGGGTGATAACGGTGGGCGAATTGTTGCTGAGTCCGATGGGGCTGTCGCTGGTATCGAAACTGAGCCCGCCAAGGCTAACAGCGCTTATGATGGGTGGCTTCTTCCTGTCTACTTCTATAGGTAATAAGATGTCGGGCGTGTTGGCAAGTAAGTGGTATGACTATACGGATAAGGGCGATTTCTTCCTCTTTAACTGTATGCTGCTGATGATAGCAACCGTGCTTGCATTTATTGTGTTGAAGTGGCTGAACAGCATCATGAAAGAGAAAAACCTGCATTAAGATTAATTGTCAGATAAAGAGAAAATACCGCTTCATGCGGTATTTTTCGTTTCAGGGGCTTTCAGCACTGGCAAATTTTACTATCTTTCGTCACTAATCTATTTTTAAAACGATAATTATGAGTGAACAAAAAGGCCACCCTAAGGGGCTGTACGTACTCTTCTTTACAGAAATGTGGGAGCGCTTCAGCTATTACGGTATGCGCGCTATCCTTATCCTGTTTATGACCAAGATGCTTGCATTTGATTCTAAAATGGCTTCAGGCATTTATGGGAACTTTACCGCAGTGGTTTATCTTACCCCACTGATAGGTGGTTTTATATCCGACAGGTATTGGGGCAACCGTCGTTCAATTCTTGTAGGTGGGCTTGCAATGGCCATAGGGCAGTTTATTTTGTTTTTCTGTGCATCGCTTATATCCAGCAATATTGATTTAGCCAAGATACTGTTCGTAACAGGTCTTACTGCATTAGTTGTTGGTAATGGATTGTTCAAACCGAACATCTCTACGATGGTGAACCAGTTGTATGCACCCGGCGATAAAAGGGTGGATGCCGCGTTCTCTATCTTCTACATGGGTATCAACCTCGGTGCATTCTTCTCTCCGCTGATATGTGGTGCATTGGCTGAAAAAGTAGATTATAAATGGGGCTTCTTTGCAGCCGGCGTTGGTATGGTGCTTGGCGTAGTGGTATTCCAGTTGCTGAAGGATAAGTATATACTAAGTGCAGACGGGCAGAAAATAGGCGGTAAGCCTAATAAAGCCATCGATGAGCCGGCTGTTGTAGAGCGTGAAGGTGATTTGTCTCAAGCGGGTGATGTTGCAAAAGCTGATAAAAAAGCTGAGTTTACACCTGCACGCATAGGTACGTGGCTTGCAATATATGCAGCACTTTGGCTGGTATTTATGTATGGTGTAGGTTTTAACTGGATCAGTACATTGGTGTTTGCTACATCGCTTACTGCCTCAGGCTTTATCATATCAGACCCTAACCTTACTAAAATTGAACGTGACCGTATTATAGTAGTGTATATAGCTGCGTTCTTCGTTATCTTCTTCTGGAGTGCATTTGAACAAGCTGGTGCATCGCTTACATTGTTTGCAGATCAGCAAACAGACCGTACCATATTTGGTTGGGAAATGCCTGCAAGTTGGTTCCAATCAGTGAATCCTCTGGCAATTATCATCTTTGCGCCAATATTTGCAAGTCTGTGGACAGGCCTTGGCAAACGTAATCGTGAGCCGGCATCTCCATTAAAACAAGCTATTGGTTTGTTCCTGTTGGCTTTGGGCTATTGGGTAATAGCTATAGGTGTTGATGGTGTTGATTCTACAATGAAAGCTTCAATGTTCTGGTTATTGGGTATGTATATCCTGCATACATGGGGCGAACTTTGTTTGTCTCCTATCGGTCTTTCAATGGTAGCCCGTCTGGCACCTAAACGCCTTGCATCTTTGCTGATGGGTGTTTGGTTCCTGGCAAACGCTATGGCGAACGACTTTGCCGGCATGTTGTCTCAGTTATATCCGGAAGGTGGTAAAGCAACACACCTGTTTGGCTACCAAATTCAGACACTGAACGACTTCTTTATGATATTCGTTGTACTATCTGGTGTTGCAGCATTGGTACTCTTCCTATTGTCTAAGAAGATGCTGAAAATGATGCACGGTCTCAGATAGTATTGAATCAGATATTTATAGCAAAGCCTCCGAAATTCGGGGGCTTTGTTTTTGTAGCAGGGGGAGAAAAAGCGTTAATCAGAAATAAAGTTTATTTTGGTGCGTTAATAACAATAACTAAAACGAGTATATGTCTCAAAACCTGACATTAGAAGAGATACAGGATTTTAAGGGTAAGTACCCTAAGCAGATTTGGTACCTGTTCCTTACGGAAATGTGGGAACGATTTTGTTTCTATGGCCTTCGCGGTATGCTTACCGTATTTATGGTTACGCAATTGATGATTGACGAGAAAGCAGCCAATCTTCAATATGGTGCCATTCAGGCTTTTATCTACGCATTCACTTTTATTGGTGGTTTGTTTGCAGATAAAATACTGGGTTTCCGCAAATCGCTTTTTTGGGGTGGCATACTGATGATAGCAGGTAGTTTTATCATAGCAGCCAATCCTACTGAATTCTTTTATATAGGTACTTGTTTCACCATTGTAGGTACGGGCTTCTTCAAGCCGAATATTTCGACCATGGTGGGCGAACTGTATCGTGCTGGCGACACTCGCAGGGATGCGGGTTTTGGCTTGTTCTATTCGGGTATCAATATAGGTGCATTCTTTGGTGGTATGGTGTGTGTGTACTTAGGTAAATACCATTCATGGAATCTGGCATTTGCGTCTGCAGGTGTTGTTATGATGATAGGCTTGCTGACGTTTGTATTTACACAAAAAAGTATGGGGCCGATAGGCCTGTCTCCGTTGAGGGATTTTGTTCCGGGTAAAAGAAAAGCGTATGAGATAGCTACGTTCATAGGTTCGCTGGCAGTTATGCCATTGATATTGATAATGGTAAGTAAGACAGAGTATACAGACTATTTCATGTACACAATCGGACCATTGACATTATTGTATCTGGTATATGAAATGACAAAGCTTACGGGTGCAGAAAGAAAGAAAATGATTGCTGCATTGGTGTTCATTGTGTTCTCTGTTTTCTTCTGGGCATTTTTTGAGCAGAGTGGTGGTTCATTGAGTCTTTTTGCTTTGTATAACCTGAATGATAAATTATTAGGAATAGCAGGTATTGACCCGAATGTGGTAAATAACAGTGCCAACTCTGTATTTGTAATAGTATTCAGCATTATTATTGGTTTGCTTTGGGTATGGATGGCTAAGAAGAAAATTGAGCCAAACTCTGTAGTTAAGTTCGGTCTTGGCTTTTTATTCCTTGCTGCAGCATTCTATACGTTCTATGCAACTCGTTTCTTTGCAGGTCCTGATGGTAAAACGTCGTTAGATATTTTTACACTGGCTTATCTGATTATCACATTTGGTGAGTTGTGTCTTTCTCCAATCGGCCTTTCGCTGATGACGAAACTGGCACCTAAAAAACTCTGGGGTGTTATGATGGGTATGTGGTTCCTTGCCAGTGCATACGGACAGTATGCAGCAGGTTTGCTGGGTGCAGGTATGGCAACTACCAACGAAAATGCCAGCCTTACAGAAAAACTGATTTCTTATACAGACGGTTACAAGCAATTGGGTATATATGCGCTGATAGCAGGTATATTGCTGATTGTAATATCTCCGATTGTAAGGAAGCTGATGCAGGAAGTGAAATAAGTAATGCTTTTAAAATACGAAGCCCCGCAATGCGGGGCTTTTTCTTTGTTGTATAAATTATATACTGTTTTTTTGTAGCTGTATCTATGAAGAAATATGCTGTAATAGTAGCGGGTGGTAAAGGTGTACGCATGGGTAGTGCTGTGCCGAAACAGTTTTTGCCGCTGAACGGGCATCCGATTTTGTATCATACCATCAAAGCATTTGCAGATGCTTATACCGATATGCAATTGGTACTTGTATTGCCGCAAGACCAACTGAGCTATGCACAGATGGTGCTGCAATCTTTCCCTGAAAGGATAGATATAACAATAGTGGCTGGTGGAGAAACCCGCTATCATAGTGTGCAGAACGGACTGAAGGTGGTAGATGAAAACAGTATTGTATTTGTACATGATGGTGTGCGCCCGTTGGTATCTACGGCATTGATACAACGTTGCTATGAACAGGCAGTAGATAAAGGTAGCGCTATACCTGCTATACCTGTAGCAGATAGTATGCGCATATTGGAAGATGAAGACAGCCGCCCGATAGACAGGGAACAGATGCGCATTATACAAACACCGCAGACATTTAAAGCGGAAGTGATATTGCCTGCATTTCAACAGGATTATCAAGTAGCATTTACAGACGAAGCTACAGTTGTAGAAGCGTATGGAGATAATGTGTATCTGGTAGATGGCGAGAAGCGTAATATAAAAGTGACAACGCCCGAGGATATGATAGTTGCCGAGGCTTTACTGAAAGCAAGACAAAATGCGTAGTGTTTTTACCCTGATATTGATTGTATGCAGTGCTGCGTCTTTTGCGCAAAAAGATACCAGCATCTTCAAGCTACCGGTAAAGATGGATGATGTGGTTGTGAAGGCAGTGCGTAAGGGTTGGGATGTGCAGGGGTTTATCAAACGTGTGAAAACAGATACTACATTCTACAAGGCTTTCCGCAGCTTGCATGTGCTGACGTGGAATGCCACCAATGATATACGAGTGTATAATAACAAGGGTGGTATAGATGCATCGCTCTACAGTAAAACAAAACAGATACGTGCCAATGGATGCCGTACGATGCAAGTGCTGGAAGAAAAGACTACAGGCGATTTTTACAACAGAAAACGACAATACAATTATTATACAGCAGAGCTATATGCTTACCTGTTCTTTACACAAGGGCGCAAATGCGGAGAGGATGATTATGTAACCGGTGGCATACATAAAGTGGGTAATAGCAAAAATGAAAGTAATAGCTATAAGCTGAAGCAATTGATGTTTAACCCGGGCAGCAAGGTGACAGGCATACCGTTGATGGGCGATAAGAGTGCCATATTTGAACCGGATGTTGCGAAGATGTATGAGTTTAAACTATCATCACAGGAATATGGTGGTGAGGATTGTTATGTGTTTCGTGCAGTGCCTAAAAAGGGTTATGAGAAAGATGTGGTGTATGACGACTTGACGACATGGTTTCGCAAATCGGACTACAGCATTGTGGCGCGCGATTATTCATTGTCTTACAGGGCGGGGGTGTATGATTTCATTGTACGTATGAAGGTGCGTATGACACATGCACATGGCAAAATGGTACCGTCTTATATAGAATATGACGGAAACTGGCATGTGTTTACCAAGAAGCGCGAAAGGGTAAAGTTTACTACTAGTTTGACGTATACCCCCTAACCCCCTGAAGGGGGAATTATTTTTGTAAGAAGCGTTTTAAAGAACTTAAGTAGTCATCAAATCCTAAATGATATTCACAAGTATCATCCTGATTAATTCTCTCACTACCAGAAAGCTGAAGAATAGTAATAGCACTTTCAAATAGATTATTGACGATTGAGAAATTATCGAAACTAAAGCTGATTGATTCAGCTAGAAAGTCATAATGGGCATATTCTTTGTCTCTGAGGTTCTGAATAACTAATATTTCTTCTTTATGCTTTTCTAAAATATCTTTTATAAAACTGATAGCTCCCGGTTTTAATATTTCAGTTGTTGAAGTATCATATAGCAAGTGAAAATTATTTTTCTCAGTCTTCCTATTGACAAACAACGAGCATAAATCAACTACGATACTTCGGTAATAAATATGTGAAGTAAATAGTAAGAACTGATTATTTAACGAGTTACTTTCAAAATCCTTTTTAATAGTATTTACTATATCCATTTTCTCCTTTATATAAGAGATAATCAGATGTTGTCTAGTAACTAATTGCTCGAAATTGATCGTCATAATTAAAGTTAACCTTATTCCCCCTTTAGGGGGTTAGGGGGGTAGTTTTTTTCTACCTTTGCAGCATGATTTCTCCCGCATCCATACAGGAAGTGATGAACCGAGCCGACGTCGTTGAGGTGATCGGCCAGTTTTTGCGCCTCAAGAAGCGCGGGATAAACTATATAGCCAACTGTCCTTTTCACAACGAAAAGACACCATCATTTACAGTATCGGGTACCAAAGGCTTGTATAAATGCTTTGGTTGTGGTAAGGGGGGCAACGTGGTAAGTTTTGTGCAGGAGCATGAAAAACTTACCTACCCCGAAGCCATCCGCTGGCTGGCAGATTACTACAAGATAAAGCTGGAAGAAACTGAGCGTTCGCCTGAACAGCAGCAAATGCAACTGGCAGAGGAAGCACTGCGCATATTGAATGAGTATGCAGCGCAGTACTTCAACGATACCTTATTGCAATCTGAAGAGGGGCAAATGGTAGGTGGCAGTTACTTTAAGCAACGTGGTTTTACCAAAGAGATAATAGAAAAATTCAGGCTCGGTTACAATCCTGAAGGAGGCGAAGTGTTTTATCAGGCAGCACAGAAGAAAGGCTATAATGCTGAATTGCTGGAGAAAGCGGGACTGGTAAAAAACAGCGGTCGCGGCTTCTACGATATTTATCGCGGAAGGGTGATATTCCCTATACAGAGTATGACGGGTCGTGTACTGGGCTTTGGTGCACGTATACTGAAGACCAACGACCGTGCGCCCAAATACATCAACACACCGGAAAATGAACTGTATAACAAAAGCCGCGTGTTGTATGGCATGTACCAGAGTCGCAACGCCATCAGCAAGCAGGATGAGTGTTTCTTGGTAGAGGGTTATACAGACGTTATATCGCTGCATCAGGGGGGTGTAGAGAATGTGGTGGCAAGTAGCGGTACATCACTTACCGAAGGACAACTCAGGTTGATTGGTCAGCTGACACACAACCTAACTATATTATATGATGGTGATGCTGCGGGTGTGAAAGCTGCACTACGTGGGCTGGATATGGCATTGGGGCAAAGCTTTAATGTAAAGCTGGTACTGCTGCCCGAAGGCGAAGACCCCGATAGTTTTATACAAAAGAATGGTGAGCATGGTTTTCGCGACTATGTAAAAGCACATAAGCAAGACGTTATCAACTTCCGTATGGAAGTAGGTATGAAAGAAGTGGGCGACGACCCCGTACGCAAATCGAAACTGGTAAATGAAATTGCGGAAAGCGTTGCGCGAATAGATAAAGCAGAAGATTTTTCCCTTCAGGATTATTATATCCGTGAAGCGGCAAGGCGACTACAAGTAGACGAAACCAAGCTGGTAAACCTTGTCAATAAATACATTCGCGAGCGTGTAGAGAACGACCAGAAACAAAAAGAGCGTAGCAAAGCTGCAGTTGCACCAACTACAGATCCTGAACAGATAAGTACAGAGAATGAGCCTGTAGATTATGTACAGAAGGTAAAAGCCAATGTGCAGCAGGAATGGGAGCTGATAAGGGTGTTGCTGGAACATGGAGCAAAAGAAATTCCCGACTTTAAAAATGTAGCAGACAAAGTACACCAGACGGTAGACCCTGACCTGATAGAAAATGAACTGGCACGCAGGATATTTGACGACTACTATAAATACCTCAACACACACGGACATCCACCCGATGTACAGTATGTGGTGAATAATACGGGTAAGGATGTACTGGATATCATATCGAGTGTGTTATATGTACGCACAGACATCAGCCACAACTGGAAAGATATATATGGCATTGAGGCTGTGCATGGCGATATGAACTATATCAACGAAGTAGATAGCTCACTTGCCTACTTTGAGGTAAAGAACCTGAAAATGATGCAGGCACAATTGCTCAACAGGCTTGCAACAGAAACCGAGCAGCCACGCATTATGGCATTGGTAAAAAAGCAAATGGAACTGAAACGAACTGAAGCAGAGATTATGAAGCGTATGGGTACCGTCATCCTGAAAATCTGGAAGAATCAAATATAATTATGGGTAGGATACTGGCATTGGACTATGGGAAGAAGCGCACAGGTGTAGCAGCTACAGATCCGCTGCAGATAATAGCTACCGCAGTAGATACTGTAGATACAGGTGAGCTGATTGGCTGGTTGAAAAAATACATAGCTGCCGAGCCTGTTGAAATGATTGTAATAGGCTACCCCCTGAATTTTGATGATACACCTACAGATGCTACACCACTGGTTGAGAAATTCATAGGTAAGTTTAAAAATGTGTTCCCCGATATGCCTGTTGTAACATGGGATGAGCGTATGACATCTAAGATGGCATCGCAGGCAATTGCAGAAATGGGGCTGAAAAAGAAAATCCGTGAGCGCAAAGAACTCGTAGATAGTATCGCCGCGGTCATCATTTTGCGTGAATATCTTGAAAGCCGCGGCTAACTTCGTACTTTTGCGGCTTATAATTTAAAAATCGATATGGTTTTACCGATTGTAGCATACGGGCATCCTGTTTTGAGGAAGGTATGTGATGATATAACGGCTGAGTACCCTGAGTTGAAAAAACTGATTGCTGATATGTGGGAGAGCATGTACCATACCAATGGTGTGGGTTTGGCCGCTCCGCAAATCAATCGCCCTATACGTTTGTTTGTGGTTGATACAGAACAAATAGTTGAGAATTTTGACGAAGAAGACAAGAAAGAATACCCGAATGAAAAACCGATAAAAAGGGTTTTCATCAATGCACATAAAGTAGAAGAGAGTGGCGAGCCTTGGGCATATAACGAAGGCTGCCTTAGTATTCCTAAAGTACGTGAAGATGTAATGCGTCAACCAAAAGTGAAGATGCGCTACATGGACGAGAACTTTCAGGAGCATGAGGAAGAATTTGATGGTATTACGGCACGTGTTATACAACACGAATATGACCACATTGAAGGTAAACTGTTTATAGACTATCTGCCGATGCTGAAGCGCCGTTTGATAAAGAAAAAACTGGACGATATCAGCGCGGGCAAGATAAGAACAGACTACCGCATGGTTTTTAGTAAATAATCGATACTTTTAGATATCTGAAATTGATTGGCAACTGCACTTACATATAGCGAAGAGGAACTGGTTCTGTTGCTGAAGCAACAAAGCCAGGACGCTTTCAACTACCTGTATAAAAATTATGCAGGGGTGTTGTATGGCGTTATCCGCAAAGTAGTTACAGATGAACAAACAGCACAGGACGTATTGCAGGATGTGTTTGTGAAAGTGTGGAACAACATAGGACAGTACAGTACGGAGAAGGGAAGGATTTATACTTGGATGATTAATATAGCCCGTAATGCAGCGATAGACAAACTTCGCTCGAAGGGTGAAATTATGAAATCTAAAATCCAAACAGGGGAAGATGCCGTATATAATGTACAGAAGGGGATGAAAACGGAGCAGGCTACGGATACAATAGGATTGAAGGAAGCGGTGGCGGCATTAAAGCCTGAACACCAGACAATTGTCAGTCTTGCTTACTTCAAAGGTTTCACAATGGATGAGATTGCAAGAACCCTTGAAATACCGTTGGGAACGGTAAAAACCCGCATGCGTGCTGCTATGCAGTCGTTGAGGGAGTATTATAATAGTAATTAGTAAAAGTGAATATAAAGGAATACATAGAATCGGGCATCTTAGAAGCTTATGTGCTGGGCGCACTCACAGAGGGTGAGCGTGCTGCGGTAGAAGCTGATATGGTGATGTATCCTGAGCTGGTGCAAGAGGTAGCTGCTATAGAAGCAGCTATGCAGTCTTTTGCAGAAGCCAATGCCGAAGAGCCGCCTGCACACATGCAGCAGCAGATATGGAATGCCATACAGCAACAGGCAGCGCCGCAGTCGGTACCCGAACCACAATCTGCAAAAGAAGAAGCGAAGCCGCAACCTAAGGTGGTAGAATTTGTACCGCCTGCAGCACCTGCGCGTCCGTCTTGGCAGCGTGCGGCAGTATGGGCAGCCGTAGCGGTGAGTGTGCTTACCAACTTTATGTTGCTATCGCAACGCAACAAGACGAAAGAAGAGATTGCACAAATGACATCGCAGATGGATTCGCTGAAAGCATCTCAACAGCAAGTATTGGCCGAGTATAAGAAAGGCCGTGACATGCTGGTAGATACTTCTATGAAGACGGTAGTAATGCGCAGCATGCAGCCTGGTAAAGAAATGACGGGTATGATGTTCTGGAGCAAAACAACAGGAGAATCTTACCTTACAATACATGCTATGCCAATGCCTGAAAAAGGAAAGCAATACCAACTCTGGGTAATACAGGATGGCAAGCCTGTGAGCATGGGTATGATAGATAACAATCTTGTAGCCAATGCAGGTATGATGTATAAAATACCAATGCAGGTAAAAGGCGGACAGGCATTTGCCATATCGCTGGAAAAAGAAGGTGGTAACCCGACGCCAACAGAAGTAATGGCAGTAGGTGCTATCTGATTTATATCGTTTTCTTCATCAACACTACACTCGCACTATTCAGTGTGTAGTGATTTACTATCAGGATATTATTGATGGAAGGGTTAATGCCTTTTTTTTGAATCAATACTTCAGGTGTCGATTGCTCTTGGAATAGTCTTGTCGCCAGCCACATAGCAAAACCTGTGCTGGTGTCGTATTCGCCACACAGATGCTTGAATGCTACTACCGTAGTATGCGCTGTAGTGTTTTCAAGTATTGGTGTGTACAGTGGTTGAAAGCGTGCATCACCACTCATCCCGCAGAGCACTACATCAATATCTTTTAGCTTCAAGCCATTTGCCGTAAGCAGATTATCGATGTTTTCCTGCAAAGATGCCGGGCTAGGATTGTGTAGCATTTTCAATTGCTCTACACTGCAAATGCTATTGGCTTTTGTATTAGTCACCGTAAAGAAAGCTGCGCCTTCACCACCAATACTACCTTGTGTATTGCTATGCTGTAAGAGTTGCAGGCTGTTTGGTATTTCTTTCTTCCAGTAGCCTATTTTACTCTTAACAATGAAATAGTCATCGGTCATTTCATCCAGGCAACCTACAAGATATGTTTGTGGTTCTGTAGCTTCATGCAATAGCATTTTTGCATCCAACAAAGACATTTCGAAAGAGTGCCCGCGGTGTACGTATGTTTGATTGTAGCCAGTGCATTTTGTTTGCATAGCCAGCCAACCGTTTACACTATTATAGGTGCTTTGTATAAAGTAAGTAGGGTTCAGTGCCTCTTCTTTCAGGCGTATCATATCGCCGAGGAAGAGTTCCATATCGCGCATACTGCCGCGTCCTGTACCAGTTATGATGCCATCCAGTTTTTCTGTACCGGAAAGTTGTACGGCTTTCATCCCTGTGCTGATACCTATTTTCAGCATACGGCTCATGCGGCGTATAGCTACAGGGCTGATGAACTTGGAGTAGTCCGTATCTTTTACAAACAGCTTGCCATTGTTGCTGCTGATAACATCTGGCAATAGTGTATCTGCATCAAAACTATTTTGAGGAGACAATGCTGCTGCGGCTGATATGTAGACAGGTTTCATCATGCCTTGCTGAATAATAATGAAACGTTATTGCCACCAAAGCCAAATGAATTGCTGATAACATGGTTGATGCCAGTATCTGTAAGTGTTGTAACAGGACGAACGCTTACATCTTCCATTGGTGTAGTGAAATTGAGGTTAGGCCATGCTTTCTGCTGTTGCAATGCCCATATGCTGAAGATGGCTTCTATACTACCTGCTGCCGCTAATGTATGACCTGTGTAAGGTTTTGTAGAGCTGAACAGTGGTATATTATTTTCAAACAATCGCTCTATGGCTTTACCTTCTGCAGCATCGTTATTGATGGTGGCAGTGCCATGTGCATTAATGTAGCTGATGTCTTGTGGTTGCAAACCTGCTTTTGAAAGTGCTAGCTGCATGGTATTATACGCACCGTCGCCATTAGGAGATGGGGCTGTAGGGTGGTAGGCATCATTGGTATTACCATATCCCGATAACACAGCCAGTATTTTTGCTCCACGTTCTTTGGCAGATTGCTCTGTTTCCAGCAACAGATAGCCTGCTGCTTCTCCCAGATTCAGTCCAAAGCGGGTATTGTCGAACGGGCGGCAAGGTTGTTTGTCAACATTCTTCAACGAATGGAAACCATTGAGTGTAAAGCGGCTCAAGGCATCGCAACCACCACAAATGGCGCGTTTTACAATGCCGTGCTGTATCATCCTTGCACCTAGTATGATGGCATTTGCAGATGATGAACAGGCTGTGCTGATAGTAGCGGTGAATGGTTGGATATCGAAATAGTCAACTACATTTTGCGTGCTTTCTGCACAGTCCAGCGTGTCGATGTATTTCAGGAAGTCACCTTCCATTTCATCACCGATAAATTCGGGGTATAAATCTTCTACAGCACACATCCCGCCCACTGTATTGGCGTTGATGTAGGCAAAGCCTTCGTTTTGCAACAGGTCTTTATCTATGCCTTTCATTACTTCCTGCATGGCAACCAATGCCAGCAGTGATGTACGTGTATAGCCATTATTACCCGTAGGCAGGCCCAACATTGCAGATAGTGCATCGTTGCTATAAGCAACCTCGCCCATGAGAAACTCATGGGCGTGAATGCTTTGTAATAACTCTGGAGTATGCACACCGCTTTTGAGGGATAACAGTGATTGCAGATTTTCATCCGCACCGTTTCCCAAAGCAGACAGGATTCCCAGCGATGTAACTACTATTTTTTCCGCCATGCAGTGCGGCTGTTATATTTTGCGGTTTTGCTCTATGTATGCAGCCATTGAAGCTACAGATTCCAGCACTTTACGGCCTTCGCGTGCGTCTTCTATTTTGATGCCATAATTGCGCTCCAGCAATACCATCATTTCCAGAGAGTCGATGCTGTCCAGTCCCAGACCATCGCCAAACAATGGAGCATTATCGTCAATATCTGCCGGTGTCATACCTTGCAGGTTCAGCGATTCAATGATTTGTTGCTTAAGCGTTAATTTCAAGTCTTCCATATCAATATCAGGTGTGCGGCAAAAATAATATAAAAGGGGCTATTTTACATAGAATGTTGTATGATTGATAGTTATAATCCTTGATTGTTGTTTTTCATGCCCCGATTTGATAGTAGATTTGCTCTTGAAAGACCTAATAACCAGACAGATGAGAGTATTCTTTTCCCTATTATTATTTTTCTCCTGTATTAAACCGGCATTTTCTCAACAGAAATGGCATTTTTCAAATCCTGAAAAAAGTAAAATTAAAGGTGCTGCTATTGAAGATGCTTATTCAATCTTACCCAAGACCAATAAAAAAGTTGTAGTAGCAGTAATTGATATAGGTACAGACATCAATCATGAAGGGTTGAAAATATATATATGGAATAATCCGAAAGAAATACCCGATAATGGTGTAGATGATGATGATAACGGTTATGTAGATGATGTACACGGTTGGAACTTTTTAGGTGGTAAATCTGAGGTTAGCTATGAGGCAGAAGAAGAAACCCGTGAGTACCAGCAATTGAAAAAACAATTTGCCAATGCAGACACCACAGGGAAAGACTCTACATACATTGCTGCTTACAAACAATACCTGAAGAAAAAGAAAGCCTATGATAAAAACCAGATGTATAGAGGTTTTGTAGCGAAAGGTTCAGTAACAATGTACAGAATGTATCGAGGACACATGCTGGTACGCTTTGTTGGTATTTTAACGACAGGGAAAAAATTGAAAAAGGATTTGGAATTGGAGGTTAGGGGTAGTGAGATGCAGGTAGAATATAACAAGATGAATTCGGACTCTATGAGGCATGCTGTAGTAGGCGATAATCCTGATAATGTCTATGAGAAGCTTTATGGGAATAACAATGTAGTAGGGCCCGATCCTATGCATGGCACCCATGTTGCAGGCATTATAACTGGTATTGCAAAAGGTACTGCTGATAGCGGTAAATGGTTGCAGATGATGATATTGAGGGTAGTGCCGAATGGCGATGAAAGAGATAAGGACATTGCAAATGCGATAAGGTACGCTGTTGATAATGGTGCGTCTGTAATAAATATGAGTTTTGGCAAAAGCTTATCAATGCACAAAAGTGTAGTGGATGATGCAGTAAAGTATGCGCATACAAAGGACGTATTGCTGATACACGCTGCAGGTAATGAAGCCAAATATATAGATAGTCTATACACTGCTAATTTTCCTAATCCATTTGTTGATAGTGCTTATGCAAGTAATTGGATTGAAGTAGGTGCAAGTGGCAAAAGAATGAAAAAGCTGGCAGCATCGTTCTCGAATTATGGTGCAAAATCAACAGACCTTTTTGCACCTGGCGTGAAAATTTATTCTACCATGCCTGATAATGAATATGATTACGAATCGGGTACAAGTATGGCAGCTCCTGTAGTAAGTGGTATTGCAGCATTGCTTCGCAGTTATTACCCAAAACTAAGTGCTGCACAGGTAAAAGATGTATTGATGAAAACGGTTACGAAGTACAATCACTACACGAATATGCCGGGCAATAGCAAGATGCTGATGTTGTTTGATATGATGTCAAAATCGGGAGGAATAGTAAATGCACAACAGGCTGTAATACTCGCAAACAGCTATTAAAGAAAAAAGGCAAAGCGTGCGCTTTGCCTTTTTATATGCGATTATCAGATTTTATACATCAAATGCTTTTTCTATCAGCGCTTGCTGCTCTTTAGCGTGCATTTTGCTATAACCGGTAGCACTTGCAGCACCTGCAGGGCGGCTGAAGTATTTAGTCACAGCTTCTTCTTCCTGCATTTTCAGGAAGCCGAGTGCGCCCATGTTATATGGTTCTTCCTGCAGCCAAACCCATTCTGCTTTTTTGTACTTAGCACGTAGTTCTGCCAGTTGCTTAGCAGGGAAAGGATATATCTGCTCCAGACGAACGATGGCAACATCCTGTCTGTTATCAGCCATTTGTTTTTCGCTCAGGTCGAAGTAAACTTTACCGCTACACAGCACTACACGTTTTACTTTGCTTGCTGTTTTGATATTTGCATCGTCTATTACTTCTTTAAAACCACCTGTCGTGAAGTCTTCTACCGCAGAATATGCACGTACATGGCGCAGGTTTGCTTTAGGAGAGAAGTTGATCAGTGGTTTACGGAAATCCCATTTCAATTGGCGGCGGAACATGTGGAAGAGGTTGGCAGCCGTTGTAATGTTTGTAACTATGATATTGTTTTCAGCACATAACTGCAGGAAGCGTTCCAGACGGGCGGAAGAGTGCTCAGGGCCTTGACCTTCATAACCATGCGGCAGCAGCATAACGAGGCCGCTCATCTTTTGCCACTTAGTTTCTGCAGATGCTATGTATTGGTCTATTACTGTTTGGGCACCATTTGCAAAGTCGCCAAACTGTGCTTCCCATATAGTAAGTGCATTTGGATTGGCGATAGAATAACCATACTCAAAGCCCAATACTGCAAACTCACTCAGCAGTGAATTGTATATCTGGAACTGAGCCTGATTGTCACTCAGTTTGCTAAGACGGCTGTATTCTGCATTTGTAGATTCATCGTGCAGTACTGCATGGCGGTGAGAGAATGTACCACGCTCTACGTCCTGGCCGCTGAGGCGAACAGGGATGCCGTCTGTCAATAAACTTGCATAAGCCAACAATTCACCGGTAGACCAGTCGAGCTGTCCTTTTTCCTGATACAGTTTTACTTTCTCTTCTATCAGTTTCTGAATCTTACGCAGTGGTTTAAAGTCTGCCGGGATGTTCATCAGCGCAGCAAACAATTGTTCTACACGCTCTTTGCTGATGCTTGTTTCAGGCGACTTGTCAAAATCTTCGAAAGTAGAGCGGCGCAGTTCAGACCATGCTTTTTCCGGTGCCTGCATCTGGTAAGGGACAGTTTTCTGTTTTACCTCGTCAAGCCTTTGTTGCAAATCGTCCCAGAAACGTTTTTCCATTTCTGTAGCTAATTGCTTGGCATCGGCAGTGCCGTTTTTCAACAAGTACTCTGTATATACTTCGCGCGGGTTCTGATGTTTCTTTATCAGGTCGTACAACTGTGGTTGTGTGAAGCTCGGATCATCACCTTCGTTGTGGCCATGTTTACGATAACACACCATATCGATGAAGATATCCTGATTGAACTGCTGACGATACATAACCGCCAGTTTAGCAGCTTTTACAACAGCCTCTGGGTCGTCACCGTTTACATGCAATACAGGTGCTTGCACCATTGATGCTACGCTGGTACAATAGTCTGTAGAGCGAGCTTCATCAAAGTCTGTAGTAAAGCCTATTTGGTTATTAATAACGAAGTGGATGGTGCCACCTGTTTTATAACCCGGCAGTTTGCTCATTTGCAATAGCTCGTACACAACACCCTGACCTGCTACGGCGCTGTCGCCGTGTATCAAAATAGGCAATACTTCATCGTAAGCACTGCTATAAAGTATATCTGCTTTGGCACGAGAGAAACCTGCAACAACAGGATCTACCACTTCCAGATGCGAAGGGTTAGGTGTCAGTTGTACATTGATTTCTTTGCCATCAGGTGTTTGAATATTGCTACGGAAGCCGAGGTGGTATTTCACGTCGCCACTGCCCATGGTCGTATCAGGTGGCATATTGCCTTCAAATTCAGAGAATACCTGTTCGTATGTTTTGCGCAGTGTATTTGTCAGTACATTAAGACGGCCACGGTGTGCCATACCAATTACTACTTCCTTCACACCGCTGTTAGCAGCACTGTTAATCAGTGTGTCTAATGCAGGTATAGTGCTTTCGCCACCTTCCAGACTGAAGCGCTTTTGACCTATGTATTTTGTATGCAGGAATTTTTCGAAGATGACACCTTCGTTGAGTTTTTCAAGAATTCGCTTCTTTTCATCCAACGTTAATTCTTGCTCCTGCATTTTTTCGTAGGCATCCTGTACCCACATGCAAGTGTCGTAATTGTTGATGTATGTATACTCTATACCAACATTGCCGGCATATAGTTTTTTGAGGCGTGCTATTATATCGCTCAGTTTGGCTTTACCCAAACCTGCGAAAGCACCTGCGTGAAATTCTGTGTTCAGATCAGCATCAGACAAGCCGAAATCAGACAATGCCAGAAACGGCTTGCGGTCTTTACGAGGGCGGATAGGATTGGTTGTTGCCACTAGGTGTCCGCGCTTCCAGTAGCTGCGGATGAGGCGGTAAACACTCAATTCTTTAGATACCTGCTCATTGCTGACAGGTGTTTTATCGATTGTGATGGTGGCAACAGCAGCACCGCCATTACCATTGCCTTTTGATACGGCAAAGTCGAAGCCTTCAAAAAACTTCTTCCACTCAGGGTCTACAGTTGTAGAATCTTTTACATAGTCGTTGTACATAGACTCTATGTAAGAAGGGTGTGAACTCATCACGTACGAAAAATCTTTCATCGTAAGAAACCTATATTTTGCTAGTGTTTTACCAATAAAATACTCAAAAATACCTGTGACAGGAGGTCAGCAAAGTTAATAGAATTTAAGCGAGAGAAAAAGCGAATACAAGTAGCTGTTATGCTATTTTGGTATATATGAAAAATGCAGGTATAAAACCTGCATTTGGGGGCATATTGTAGAGTGGGGGGATTATTGTTTTATAAACCTGACGTGTTTTATTTCATTAATTGTATTGATTGATATATAATATGTTCCTGCGGTGAGCGCACCTATATTAATTGGTGTATTGCCTGAATCAATTGTTCCTTTCATTACCACCGAACCTGAAAGTGAAATAATGGAGTAGCTAAATGGTTGGTCGTTTTTTATGTAGTTTACCACTATATAATCGTTTGCGGGGTTGGGGCTTATAGAGATTTGCTCCTGATCATATATATTATTAATTCCGGTAGTTGGTTTGCAAACCAGTGCAGAGCGTTGCTTGCAACCATTGTTATTTGTTACCATTACCTGATAGCAGTCGGTGCTGCCAGGTGTTATTATATATGTATTGGTAGTAGTAGTGGCTAATAGCGTATTATTTTTAAACCATTGGTATTTTGTAAAGCCGGTAGGTGCTGTAAGTGTAGAGCCTATATAAGTGAGGGTAGGTATATAGCTGCTTAGCTTTGTAGGTTTTATACTGTCTGATACTGTTTCGTATGCTATACGGCGTAGCTTGCGAGCTATTGCGGTATCCATGCCATTGCCAAACATTACTGTTTCCGTATTCATCCTGTAGATGCTGCTAAATATAACTGCTGCAGTGATATAGCTGCCTTCCATAGACTGGTGAGCCTCGTCAGGCCCCCAAAGGTCTATTGATGGCACTTGTGTAATAGCACACAACCAAGCAGCACCAATAGGCGATATTATTTCCTGTGCACTTGTATTTAATACCTGATAGTTTTCATAAATATTAGTAATCAGTTTTTTGCCGTCGCCAAGCCCCGGATAGCCTGATTTCCAAGCCCAGCCTGAAAATAATAGCATACGCGAACAGCTATTATTAGCACGCACAGAATCTCTGATTTTCATATGCCCTGCTATCACAGGGCTTTGTGCCGGATTGGGGAAAATACCTCCACCATCAACAAAACGACCCTGATTGTCTTGTAGGACTACATAATCCCAGTTATTGCTGCGTATCATGTCGAAGACTATAGGGTTATTCATGTGGGCCATGGTGCCTTGCGATACATCTGCAACACTAATACCACCGGGCATGTGCGATGCTATGACCATCGGCAAACCTGCTGCATCTGCAAATCCCTTTACTATTTGTGGTACATCGTAAGTGGCTGTAAAGCTGTTGCCGATGAATAATACTTTGGTAGTATCTGCGGCTTGGGAGAAAGTATAGGTAAATAGAACAAGCGTAAAAAGTAATAGTCTTTTCATTCAATATTTGTTTGAATGGAAGACGTGTTTTGCAGATAAAAAGTTAGCTGATTGTAGCTCTTTAGACGAAAAACTCTAAGTAGTTAATAAAACAGGGTTAATTTATCATCGCCCAGTTGAAACCGAATCGTATCATGAAGTTTTGTGCGGCATAGCCAGGAGCAACAATTGCATTGCGGCTGAAAAGTTGCTGCAATTGGTCTGCCATCAGGTATGCACGGAAGCGTTTTACCTTGAAATTGAAATAAAAACTCAGCTCCGGTGTATTGGTAGCAGTATAGGTGTTTTGATAATAAAAACGATTGAAGTATGTACTGTAGCCTGCAGGCGTGTAGGCACTATGATAGCGTGCTTCAAAACCTGTAGCTGCTAACATTGATTTTTTGAAAATATACTTTTCTATGCCCAGCCTGTGCCTGCCAAGCAATTGCGGTATATTAACAGGTGCTGTAGCATCAGTTTGCTGATAGGTGATTTCATTATCCAACACCCATGCACCGAGACGGAATTCCTTTCTCAGCCAAACCTGTGCAATATTGAATGTATTGGCATATTGATACGGCAACTGCAGGTTGTTGAGATAAATATAATTGCTAATTATATAATCTCTGGCGCCGATACTCAGGTTCCAGCGATCTACAGTCCATTGCCCGTTTATCTGCGAGACGCTTTCCTTATTGAAAGATGTAAGTATTGTGTCGTATTGGTTGTAGTAAGTAGTGTAGTTGTATGGTGCTGCATTGATATTTTGAGATGCACCAACAGACAGGTTCCCCCATTTGCCCATATCCTTGCCTAAGAGAGCATTGATGGCTGAAGAGCCAGCAGTATTGCCTGTAACATAGCTCAGTAAATGTGCTTCGTAAAACCATTTGCCGGAGAGCAAGGCTTCTTTCCTGATTGATGCAATTACATAATTATGTAACTGTTTGTCTTTACTGGCGCTGACAAGATATGTGCTGCTGAAATTATCTGTACGTATACCCAGCCCTGCACTGAATTGCAATTGATTTTCCTGTTTGCCGATGAAGCCATTGAGCATAAAACGGTTGTCTATAAATACCCATTCCTGACGGCTGAATATAGAGTCTGTAGATTTGAGGCTGCGATTAAAAAATTGACTATAACGTGCAGAATCTGCTGCCAGGTCTTTGTACAAATGCCTTTCACCGCTTACTTCTATACGGTGTGTTATACTAAAACGTGGTGTGAGCGAGAGCGAAAACTTTGAGCTGTCGGCATTGTAAACACTATCTGTTTTTCCCCACGTATAGCCGTGTTGCACCATAAAAGAATAATCGCGCAACATATTAGATACTGAAGAACGGCGAATATTGGCAGTATTTCCGAATGCATCATTCTGAAAACCTACACGTATAGTACGTCTGTCGTTATAAGCGCTGCTATCCAATTGCTTTTCGTCAACCATTCCACCGTTTTCGTCCTGCTGCATTTTATTGTATACAATACCACCATACAGTTCGTAGTGTAATTTCTTACTTTGATAGTGCGTACTCAGGTACGCCATATCGTTATTGGTACGTTGTATATTATAAAACCCGGGCGAGTTTATTTTGCGATAGCCGATGGCAAAGTTCCAATTAGGTTTGATGTTTTGTGTGTGCAGCAGTGACGCCATTTGTTCTTGCTTGCTGCCTAATTGGTAGCCGAAAACAGAGTAGGGGCGATTGGTATTGTAATAGTTGAGGCTATCAACATCGTATCTGTAAACATCGTATGCCCTATACCCAAAGCTAGGCCCGGTACGGTCTTCGGCAGTAAATAACAGATTGCGTGCAGCACTGCCATTATTGCCAAGGTCTCTATAAGGAAAATTAACTAACCTGCGATGTATAGTGCTGATAGATGAATCGGGAAGATAAACTTTGTCTGAATACAGTTTTCTGTAGAAAATACGATAGCTCTCGTCTTTCCAGTCTGTTGTATTGGTTTTCCCAAACTGTGTACTGTCTTTCTTATTCTGGTCAAAAACAGATTTGCCCTGCCCCGGGGGCTGTATCTGGGCATAGCCATTAAACTTGGTTGATGCCCAAAGGACAAAAAACAATACAACTATTCGTATATATATATGGTTCTTCAAAAAGCAGCTATAAAACTTCGCAAAGATAACAGAATTAGTACCTACATTCTTTCAATAATACCTGCAACTAATGCTGCCAGCTTAGGAGCTGCGGCGTTAGCAGCTGCCAACACCTCCTCGTGTGATACCTTATGAACGATGCCTGGTACGCCCAAGTCTGTGATAATGCTTGCGGCAAACACGCGCATACCACCATGTTTGGCAACTATATTTTCCGGTACAGTACTCATCCCTACTGCATCTCCACCTATTACATGCAGCCATTTATATTCAGCAGGGGTTTCGAAAGTAGGGCCTTGCAAACCAATGTACGAACCTTCTTTTACATCCAGATTTTGAGACGTGGCTACATCCTTAGCCATCGCAAGTAGTTTGTGGTCGTAAGGTTCGCTCATATCAGGGAAACGTGTGCCGAGACGTTCATCATTTGGCCCGCGAAGCGGATGTTCGGGGAACAGGTTGATATGGTCATTTATCAACATGATATCTCCGACCTTGAATGAAGCATTCATACCGCCTGCAGCATTGCTTAGAAACAGTGTTTCAACACCCAGTGCCTTCATTACACGAACTGGGAAAGTAACATCTTCCATCGTATAGCCCTCGTAATAATGGAAACGCCCTGCCATCATTACAACTTCTTTACCCCCCAAAGTACCGAACAGCATATTGCCTGCATGGCCTTCAACGGTGCTTTGCGGAAAGTCCGGTATGTCTTTGTATGATATCTCTTTAGTAACCTGCATAGCATCTACCAAGCCACCTAAACCACTGCCCAGTATAATGCCGATGGTAGGCTGAGCATTGGTTTGCTGCCTGATGTAAGATGCCGTCTGTTGTATCCTGTCGTATAAGCTCATAATGGTAAAGGTAATAACTAGTCTGTATTTGATTTAATTGTGTGATAATGCTTTGGTAATGTATATATGTTTTAATGTTTTATATTTGTTGTTCAAACCGAATATTATGAAACGATTTTTACCCCTGCTGCTGTTGAGTAGCTTTTCTCTTAATAATGCGGAAGCGCAAAAAACTACTGCCACAGCTTCAAGATTGATTACGTCATCTTCTTACCAACACGATGGCGCAAAGTTTGTGCCATCAGACAGTGCAAGGTATGCATATACTGGCGACAGAGGAGGGGATGCCCTTAATTTTCCGAAATCGGATACGGCTGTAAGCTTTACTTATAGTACAGCTACTATGGCATGGGGCAATAAAACCATGTTGTTGCAGACATTTGATGCAAAAAGCAATATGCTCTCGTATGTGACACGTGCTTGGGATAATGCAACCAGTAGCTGGAAAAATTCTGCGGGCAACTATTATACATATACAACTGTAGCAGGAAAAGACCTTCAGGAAACACTGGTAGCGCAAAGCTGGGATATTGCAACAAGCAGTTGGAAAAATACAACTAAATACATCTTCTCTTATAATGCAGATGGAGAAAGTGATACTACGTTTTTACAAACTTGGGATGCGCCATCAACAAGCTGGAAAAATTCGAAGATGGCAGAATATGTATATAACTCTTCTGACAAAACGCTAACAGAGATTATTGAATACAACTGGAATTCAGTTTCAGGTAAATGGGATAAATACAGACGAAATTTTCATCAATATGATGTGAACCTGAATATGGTTTTCAAAACACAGGAAAGCTGGAATAGCGGAACATCTGCTTGGGTATATGTAAAAAGAGACCTTTATACTTATGATGCCAGTAAGAACAAAAAAACACACACATTGCAAAATTGGAATGCAGGCACCGCTGCATGGGACAATAGTAACAAGGAGTTGTTTACTTACAATACTGCTAATATAATGACCTCGCAGACAGACCAATACTGGGATGGTGCTACATCTGCTTTTATCAATAGTACTAAAACAGATTATAGCCTTGATGCAGGTAATAATATTACTATGGAATTGTATGCTTTGTGGGATAAACCAAGCACTAGTTGGAAACAATACTTACGTACCCAATATACATACAATAGCTATAATCAGCGCACATCTTCAATAAGAGACAGATGGAACTCAGGTGGTTTTTGGGAGTATACACTGAATGACTATAAAAGGAACTACTATTACGAAGAGTATACACTTGGTGTAAAAGAAATAGCTATAGCGTCTGTTGGTAATCTTAATGTCTATCCTAATCCTGCTAGTAGTGTTGTGAACATCTATATGCAATGGGCAAAACCACAGCAATTTGAAGTGCTGATCATAAATAGTGTAGGGCAAGTGGTTTATCGTATGGCAGAGCAGGCACAGACATCATATGCACGTTCTATACCTGTTTCAGAATTGCAAAACGGTGTATACTATGTTGTGCTGAAAGGAGAAACAGATAAAATAACAAAGACAATATTGATACAGAAATAACAATAATGATTTTAAGTAAAGAAGGGTGGCAATTGCCACCCTTCTTTACTTATTTGCAAGTAGTATTTATAAGTGCGTCCACTGTTTGGTCTCCGTATAGTTTTGCATTCTGAAAATCGCTGCAGGCTTGTATTTTTCTGCCTGTATTCATGTATAGTATGCCCCTATTCTTATATGCATCAGAAAAATCTTTTTTCAGGCTTAGTGCTTTGTCAAGATCTTTTTCAGCAGCAGGTAAGTTGTTGATAGTAAAATATACTGCCGCACGAATATTATATACTTCAGGCAATTGCGGATTGATTACGATACATTTATTAGCAGCTTCCAGTGCCCCGTTGTAATCTTTGATATTGTATTTTATGAATGCCATGTTTGAATATGATAAGGCAAACTTCGGGTTGTATTTCAATGCAGAATCTAAGTCTGTCAGAGCCTCTTGCCAGCGGCTTACTTTTACATAAGTAATAGCTCTGTTGTAATAAGATTGCCCGTCATCTGGTTTTACTTTCAATGCCGAAGTAAAATCTGCCAATGCCTCGTTTATCATACCATTATTCAGGAAGTAATTGCCCCTATTGCCGTAGGCGCGAGATATGTATGGTACGGGTTCATTTTTCTCAATAATATCTGTCAGGAAATCGTAGTCGTTATTCCATGTCTTGTTGCGCTCCCATATTGCATAGCAATACACTAATCCGGCACCAATTAACACCATGCTGAATGGTTGCGCATATTTTTTCGCTAATGCTTCGTTTTGTTGCAGTTGATTGTAGATATAACCTATTATAAGGAATAAGCCTACGTAAGGAAAGTATGCATAACGGTCTGTAGTAATAAACAAGCGTGATGGTATCAATTGTATATTGATAGATATGGTAATGAAGAACAGAGCTGCACCGAATATTACAGTCCTGTTTTTGCGGAAGCGATATAGCAGGAATAATATGCCGAGTAGTAGTAAAGGCGATGCATAATACTCCCATGGAAGAGAGCCCCCCGTTTTAGGTGGGTAAACATATATACCACAAAGGTTGGCAGGCAGTATCAGCTTTACAAAATAGAACGCAAATGAATAACAAACCATAAAGAACAGGTCTATCGCATTGTACGATATCAGCATGCCATCTTTCAGATTGCCCTGCGTATCACTATCCATTACGGTTATCAGCCCGAATATTACGCTAAGTGCAAAAAACGGAATCTTCTCTAGTATCAATCTTGCATTCAGTTTGCGACTGTAGTAATAGTCTATTGCAAACAACAGTACAGGTAATGTAACTGCTTGTGCCTTGCTGAAGAGCGATACGATAAAGTATAATGCTGCGATGATAAGGTGCTTTGTCTGAAAGCCACTTTTGTGGTATTTGACATAGCTACGCAGTGCAAGCAGGTAGAATAGTACATACATGCTACTACTGCGGGCAGACATCCACGATACAGCCTCAACATTCATAGGGTGCAGTGCAAACAGNNTGTAAGCTCGCTAATGAATTTAAAAACAAGCCAGATATTTATCATATGCATCACCACATTGACCAAATGTATAGGTACCGGGTCCATGCCTGTGGTTGCATAGTTGATGGCAAAGGTCAGCACTGGTAACGGCTGATACATGATAAGGTAGTAGCTGGTAAATATCTTCTTTACACTGGCAAAGGAGAGATTTATCACCTCAGGGTACATATTATAATACTCCAGGTCATCGAAGTTTAGGATAGCATTATTCAAACATCCTGAATATACCATACCCGTAATGGCAATGATTATCCATACCAGCAGGTTGTAGNNAATTGCTTTGCAGCTTGTTGTGTAGCTTTTTTTGCCATATCAGTTTATATAAAGCCGAGGCTTAAAACTAATATAGCTAATTCAAAAAAACTAAAGATGGTTAATTATGCCTTTCCGCCCTCGTAACCCGGGTTCAGGACTTCATTTACTTTTGCGGGAATAACCACACCTTCATCCTGAAAATCGGGTAGTTCTAAAAAGTGACGTTGTTCCAATGCATCAATAGCAGCCTTGCGCCTTAGGTGCTGGCCTACCATGTTTTTGATATCTTTCCCTGCTTGGCTGAGGATG
>DGQM01000019.1 GCA_002389765.1 Bacteroidetes bacterium UBA4414
AGACCCGTTCATCAACGGAGGTCCTGCCCGTTCAAACAAAGCATTGTGGAGAGAAACTAAAATTGGCAACAAGGTTTCTATCGGTTCCAATGCTACCATTATGCCTGTAACGATATGTGACAACGTGGTGATTGGTGCTGGCGCTGTAGTTACAAAAGACATTACACAGCCGGGTATCTATGTTGGGAACCCTGCTAAAAANNCGCAACAATACCTGAGCATTAAAAATGATATTGATGCAGGTATCCAAAACGTAATTAACAACACTTCTTTTGTAGGTGGTAAATATGTAAAAGAATTTGAAGAAGCATTTGCGAAAGCATACGGTGTAAAGCATATGATATCTGTAGCCAATGGCACAGACTCTCTTTACATCATCATGAAAATGTTGGGTGTTGGCGAGGGCGATGAAGTGATAACAGTTGCTAATAGTTGGATATCTAGTTCTGAAACAATAACACAAGCTGGTGCAAAACCTGTGTTTGTAGATATTCATCCTGACTATTACAGTATTGACGAAACAAAGCTTGAAGCTGCGATTACGCCAGCTACAAAAGCTATCATACTGGTACATCTGCAAGGGCAGATGGCAGATGTTGAAACCATATCTCGCATTTGTAAAGAGAAAAATATTTATCTGATAGAAGACTGTGCGCAGTCACATTTTTCTGCATACAAAGGAGTATATGCAGGGGTTACAGGTATTGCTGGCAGTTTCAGCTTCTACCCGGGTAAGAACCTCGGGGCTTATGGTGATGCGGGCGGTATCATTACCAACGATGATGAACTGGCTACAAAAATCAGAATGTTTGCTAACCACGGTGCACTTACAAAACACCAGCATCAGATAGAAGGTATCAATAGTCGTCTGGATAGTATGCAGGCCGCAATATTATCTGCAAAGCTGCCACACATACACAAGTGGACAGAGCAGCGCATCAATAACGCAGCATTGTATCATAAATACCTTGCTGATGTTAATGAGATAGTATTGCCTGCAACAAGACCCGATTCCAAACATACTTTCCATCTGTATATGATCCGTACCAAGGTGCGTGAAAAACTGATGCAATACCTGAAAGAGAATGGTATTGAAACAGCTATACACTATCCTACTGCTTTGCCAAACCTGAAGGCATACGCATACCTTGGTCTGAAGCCGGAACAATTCCCGATTGCTACACAGTATCAGGATGAAATATTGTCTTTGCCAATGTATCCTGAATTGAAAGAAGAAGAGATTGCATATGTAGCACAGAAAATAAAAGACTTCTTCAAGGCATAATGATGGTCTTTGAAAATAAGACAGTACTCATACTCTCTCAGCAAGACTGGGGAACGATGTTTCTGTCAAAACATCACTATGCGGTAGAGCT
Organism: Bacteroidetes bacterium UBA4414; assembly: GCA_002389765.1. Taxonomy (GTDB): domain Bacteria; phylum Bacteroidota; class Bacteroidia; order Chitinophagales; family Chitinophagaceae; genus Polluticoccus. The sequence goes on from DGQM01000019.1 coordinate 1,377, forward strand.
TGGCAAGATGGGCAATCATGTGTATTACATAGAAGGTCCGAATAGTGATATGAGCCTTGCTAAGGGGCAGATGCAGATATACAATACAGAGCACAAGAACGTGTATTATGTAAAACACAGATTGTCGTTTCCGCTGTTTATAAAATTCAAGCTGCCTGCCGTTTATAATTTCCTGATAACACGTCACATAAAGAAATTGATAAAGGCACTGCCACATAAAGTAGATGCTGTTATCAGCTTCGATATTTCTAACACATTGCCGCTGCCTGCATTTGGTAACTGTTCTAAAATACTGATAGCAGCAGATGATTCTAAAGACAAAGTTGCGATAGATGCTGCAAGAGGAGCTTCAGCAGTATTGTCTATTGCAAAAGAATATTTGGTGAAGTATGAGGGTTGTGGTATTCCATTATATAATCTTGGCCATGGTGTAGCGTCTTATTTTATCAATGATGAATTAAGTGGAATAGTTAATAATCCGTTGCAAATAGGAATGTCAGGAAATTTCCTCCGTAGGGATCTTGACAGACCTACAATGTTGAGCATATTCAACAATCATTCGGATATAAGTTTTAATCTATGGGGGTCTTACGAATACGCTACTTCCAATTTGTCTTCAGATAATGATGCTGATACATTATTATTTATAGACACGTTGAAGAAGTTGAAAAATGTGAAGCTACACGGGCAGGTTTTACCGCAGGTACTTGCAGCAGAATTGAAGAAAATGGACGGATTTCTTATCTGCTATGATATAGATAAAGATCAGAGTGGTGGTACCAACTATCACAAAGTGTTGGAGTATCTGGCGACAGGGAAGGTGATAGTTTCTAATAATATTACTACATACGATACAGAAGATAGACTTATAGAAATGCCTGCTGAGAGANNCTGCCGGCATTGTTTAGAGAAGTGGTAAAGAACATAGAAAAATACAATACTCCTACGGAACAGCAGAAAAGAATTACTTACGCTCAAGAGCATTCTTACGTAAGCAACTTACAAAAAATCGCATCTTATCTTTAGTGAGCCCGACTGCAGGTAAGAAAGTATTGTTAGTAACTAATGTCAATCTGGCATGCAACCCCCGATGCCATAAAGAAGTGAAAGCATTGGTAGGTAACGGATATAGTGTATCCGTCATGAAGTTTGATATCAGGAATTGGTCTGTAGATTATGAGAGTGCCATTGAGTCTTCTTTGCCACAAGTGAAGTGGATAAAGCTTGACACGGGTACTGAATCAAAACTACGGTGGATTGCAGCATCTGTAGTCAGTAAGCTTGCGGGTAGCCTAAAGAAATTTCTGGATAATAATATCGCACTGACTTCTTATAGTCTTGACAAAAGAAGTTGGTTGTTAAGTAATAAGTTGCAAAAAATTGCACAGCAATACGATTTATTGATAGCGCATAATCCTGGTGCATTTTATCCTGTATATAATGCAGCAACAAAAGCATCTGTACCCTATGCAATAGATGTAGAAGATTATCATCCCGGAGAATATACGGATGCACTGTTGCGGCAGAGTACTAAGCAGCTAATGCAGGAAACCCTAAAGAGCGCGGCTTATATTTCTGCAGCATCACCGCTGATTCTTGAGCATACAATAAAAGATGTGGAAGGCATTGTCCCCAAATCGTTAGTAATAAACAATGTATTCCCGATTGAGTTGCAACCAACTTTTCAAGAGTTGCCTATAAATGATGGAGAGCCGATAAAACTGGTGTGGTTTTCTCAAAATGTAGGACTAGACAGAGGGCTGGATGATGTTGTAAATGCAATGAACATTGTAGCAGACTTTCCGATGCAATTAACCCTTATCGGAAATTGCTCAGAAGATATAAAGCTTTCAATAGCATCCGTTCTCAATAATACTAAGCATACAATAATATTTAAATCGCCACTGCCCGAGCAACAACTGATGCAGGAAGTTGCACAACACCATATAGGCTTGGCATTAGAAGCCAGCCCCAATCTAAACAGGCGAATTTGCCTCACCAACAAACTATTTACATACCTGCTTTGTGGTAATGCTATTATAGCCTCGGATACAGAAGCTCAGGTGCAATTTATGGAGAAGCATGGCGCTATTGGTGAAATATATTCGTCTGGTAATGCATCACAACTGGCGGCACTTATCAGTAATTACTATACGGATAGAAGGCAGCTACAGGCCAGCAGACTAAATGCATACAGACTTGCTGGCGAAGAAATGAATTGGGACAAGGAACAGGCTGTCTTTCTTGCAGCGGTAAATAGAGCAATTGCTTGAAAAAGATATTGATCATATCGCCACATTTTCCACCATCTAATCTTGCTGCGGTGCATAGGTCACGCTTGTTTGCACAACACCTGCCGTCTATGGGCTGGGATCCGATTGTGCTGATGATAGATGAGAAATATTATGAAGAGAAGCTGGATCGCAATCTTGAAAAACTGGTACCGGCAAATCTGAAAATAGAAAAAGCGGAAGCTTTCAATGTGACAACGCCAAGGTTAATTGGCGATATTGGTATGCGAGGATTCTTTCAGCTTTATAAGAAAGCAAAGCAAATCGTTCGTAGAGATAAGATTGATTTTGTGTACATACCTATACCATCATTCTATGTTGCATTGCTGGGCCGTTGGCTGCATGCAAGTACAGGGGTGAAGTATGGCATAGATTACATAGACCCTTGGGTACACGAATTTCCAGGTGCAGGACTGAGGTATAGGCTTAGCGAAACTGTTGCGAAGTTTCTGGAACCGATAGCTGTTAAAAAAGCATCGTTGATAACCGGTGTTGCAGAAGGTTATTACAAAGGTGTGCATGAAAGGAATCCACACTTGTTGCAGTCTTGTGTTTTTGCAGCCATGCCTTACGGTGGCGAAAAAGAAGACCACAATAAAGTTGCACAGTTGCATAGCAAGCCTTACTTGTTTGCCAAGTCAACAAAGACACAATTGGTGTACGCAGGTGCAATGCTCCCCAAAGCTTACGGACCGCTTGAGGCTATTTTTAAGGCAATTAGTTCTGCAAGAGATAAGTATCAAAATATAGAATTTCATTTTATTGGTACTGGCAAAATGCCTAACGATCCTGAAGGGTATAATATAAAACCACTTGCCGAAAAATATGGTTTGTGGCAAACTGTAGTTTTTGAATATCCGGCGCGCATCCCTTATATGGATGTATTAGTGCATCTGGATGCAGCGGATGGTGTTTTTATATTGGGCAGTACAGAGCCGCACTATACACCATCAAAAGTATATCAGGCAGTATTGTCTGCAAGGCCTATACTTGCAGTGTTGCATGGAGAGTCAACAGCATTCAAGGTGATAAATAATACAAAGGCCGGTATAGCATATCCGATATTGCCTGATAATATAGATAAGATATTAACAGACTTTAATCTGCTGATAGAAAACTATATGCAATTTATGCAGCATTTTCAGCCATCACAGGTAGATACAAAAGCATTCGACCAATACAGTGCCAAAGCCGTAACACAGATATTGGTAAATGCACTGAATAAAATTTGTGCATAACGTGTTTGAACAATTAGGATTTGGAGGAGCGTCACTTTCCAGTATGTCATCACAACATGCTGTAAATACACTTCTGGATATTGCATACCAAAACGGTGTTAAACATTTTGATACGGCACCGTTGTATGGTCGTGGTTATTCTGAATGGATTATAGGTAGTTTTATACGTAATAAACGCCAACATGTTACTATTACCACAAAGTTTGGGTTAGGTAATGTCGAAACAGGAAAACTGCCTCCGGTATTGGCACTGCCGCTTAACTATTGGAATAAAAAATTGAGAGGAATCAAAATGCCCGCATCCGGTGTTTACGAGCCCAATCTATTATCGTTTCGCGCCATTAGTAAACAAGATGTAGAAAGTAGTTTGAAAAGAAGTCTTAAAAGATTGGACACCGACTATATCGATTACTATTTATTGCACGAGGGGCGCCCATCTTTTATACAAGATGACGCCATGCATTATCTGATGGATATGAAGCAGAAAGGGGTTGTGAGAAATATTGGCATAGCCACAGATGTGTTTAATGTAAATGCTTGTACTAAGGAAGAGATAAATCTGGTAGATGTTTTGCAGTATAGCTATGATGCTACATTGGCAAATAGTATAAAGATGCAATACCCTAATAAGATACACATACTACACAGTTGCATCAATAATATTGGAAACGAGCAGTTTCCGACAGAAGTAACTGATGCAGATAAAGCAGGCTATAAGCTTGCAAAATGTGCTAAAGAAAATATTGGCGGAAAAGTATTGTTCTCTACCCGTAGAAGACAAATACTAACAAAAAACTTAGCAGCATATAAAAACTACATTCAATAGTGCCTTATACAGATTGTAATATTGGCTTCCCGAATATTGAAAGAGGAGACTATGATTATGCCATCATAGGCTCTGGAGCTGCGGGTATTTTGTTAGCAATTAAGCTAATAGAAAAAGGCAAACGTGTATTGATGATTGAGGCGGGGCATTTTGATGAAGACGCCGAGCGCCAATCACTTAATAAAATATTACAAACAGGTAAGGAACTCGAAAGTGCTGTTAGCGGACGTAAACGTGCGGTGGGAGGTACTACTATTGCATGGGGCGGCCAATCATTGCCATTCTATCCTATAGATTTCAGTAAAAGAGACTGGGTAGAGAACAGCGGCTGGCCGTTGCCAATAGAAGAGGTACAGCCATATTATAACGAGGCTAATCGCTTTATGGGTGTTGATGAAGCAGACTATGAAGACGATGTGCTACGTATGTTGGGTATGAAGAAGCAGCCATTCAATAGAGATGAGCTATGGTATCATTTCTCTAAATGGGCGCCTGAACCTAATTTTAAAAAGATATACCATACTACGTTGGAACGTAACGTTACAGTATTATATAATGCTGTTGCAACACGTATAAACGTAAATGAGGATAAACTGGCAGATAATATAGAGCTTGCCAACTTCAATGGTGATAAAACTGCAATACCTATTAATAATGTATTAATTGCTACAGGTTCTATAGAAGCATCGCGTTTACTGCTTGCCAGCGATGCACAAGTGGCTGGTGGATTGGGTAACCAATCGGGCTGGTTGGGTAAATGCTTTATGGAGCATCCATGTATAGAAATTGGTGTTGTATCCTCCTCAAATCAATACAAACTTCAAAAAGCATTCAACACGCATTTATATAAAAAACGAAAGTATTCCGTTCGCATCAGCCTTGCAGAAAAAGCACAACGTGAAAAGCGAGTGCTTAATGCTTCAATGGGCATTATGTTCGACTATAATGATGGACGCATTGATCCTTATGTAGAAGTGAGAAAATATCTGCATGAAAAAAAGATCAATTCTATTCCATCGCTATTTGCAAATACAGGGGCCTACCTGCTGTCTGCAAAAGCATTGGTTTTTGATAAACTGATATACAAACACAAAGCCCGCGCGCGTGCCGTAGTGATGATGGAACAAGAGCCGCTGAAGGAAAGCGCTATTACATTATCGAATGAAATGGATGCTATAGGTATGCGCAAAGCATCGCTAAACTGGCAAATAAGCCATAAAACTTGGGATACGGTTGTGTATGCATCCGGTGTATTTAAAAAAGAGTTGAAACGGTTAGGTTTCGGAAACTTAGAGATTCATAACTACATCAATGCCAATAATGCTGATTGGGAAAAACATCTTACAGATGTGAATCATCACATGGGTGGCACACGTATGAGCAGCACTGCTGATAATGGGGTCGTGTCAACAGACTTACAGGTATGGGGACATCCAAATATATATGTATGCAGCTGCGCTGTCTTCCCTACAGTATCACATTCTAATCCAACACTAACTATGATGGCACTTTGCATCAGGTTGGTAAATAAATTAACTGTAAAAAATTAACTGTACTATATGAGTCAGGCCAATAATATCCAAACCGAGTACGAACAATGGCACAAGGATTATAATAAGAATATCCTAGCTATAGATAAACTGAATATGATGAAATGGCACAATACTGTGCTTAGTTTTCTCGATAAAGATTTATCTGGCAAAAAAATGCTGGAAGTAGGTTGTGGTAATGGAGACTTCTCCAATTATCTGGCGTTAAATAATAATGCAGATATTCTTGGTCTTGACTTTTCTACAGAAAGTATTAAGATAGCCAATCAGAAGAAAGAAGTATTTGGTGCAAAGACATCATCATTTATGGTGGGTGATGCACAGAATATTTCTTTGCCCGATAATAGCTTCGATATCATTGTATCGTGCGAGTGCCTGGAGCATATTCCTGTACCGCAAAAAATGGTGTCAGAAATATTCAGGTTGCTAAAGCCGGGAGGAATGGTAGTACTTACCACAGAAAACTATTTTAACGCCTATGCATACCATAGAGTATACCTGAAAATATTAGGACGTCCTTTCGATTCAGGTTCCGGTGTACAGCCTTTGGAGAATTTCTTCTTCTTTTGGCAGGTTGCAGGTATGTTCCGCAAAGCAGGGTTTAAAAATACAAAGACAGTAAGCGGCGAATATGTAATGTTGCTGTTGCCGGGTACAGATCCTAAAACATTTACGATAGACGAAGTCAGAAGTCCTTTGGCGAAAAAAATCATGAAACCATTTGGTAGGCGAATGACCTACTATGCTACCAAGCCTCTTTAATACTAAATGAATATTCTCTGCTTTCTTAGTGGTAATATTTTGTCCGGTAAAGAATTTGTAGCCTTGGATGTAATTCGGGGTTGGCAAGCAGCAGGGCATAATGTAGTGGTAGCATTCGTTGGCTGGCACGATGGTAAGTTTCAACAACAGTTGCAAGCAATGCATGTACCTACACATCCCATCAAACTGGGATGGTATTATCTAAGACAATGGAAGTGGTCGTTAGATTCATTGGTAAATTACTTGCCTGCCATTTCGCAGTTTCGCAAATTGCAAAAGGAATTTAAGCCCGATGTGATATATATGGATAGCTATAGGCAAATCATTTTGTTGAAGCCATTCCTGAAGAAAAAAGTCATCTTTCATGTACACGATCCGCACGCATTTAGCAAAAAAGAAGCAAAGATGATACAACTGGCCGACGCTGCTGTAAATAAATACGTAGCAGTGTCTGGCTTTATAAAACAAGACCTTATAGCAAGTGGTGCACAGGCTAATAAAGTACACGTTGTATACAATGGTACAAACCTGCCTCCTGATTTTACCAAAGTATATATGCCTGATGGGGTATTGAGAATTGGAATTGTCGGACAAATACTCGAACGAAAAGGACATGAAGATGTATTGGAAGCTTGCGCACAGTTGATGGGAAAACTGCCTTTCAAATTGTTGATATATGGGAAAGGTGATGATGTATATATACAGAAGTTGAAAAAAGTAATAGCCCAAAAACAATTAACTGATTTTATCGAGTGGAAAGGTTTTGAGGCAGATAAATTGAAAGTTTATAACAGCATAGATGTAGTAGTTGCCGCAACCCGCAACGACGAGCCGTTTGCATTAGTAGCATTAGAAGCCGGTGCATACAAAGTACCTATAGTTGCTACACGTTCCGGTGGATTTGTTGAAAGCATTGTTGATGGTGAAACAGGCTTCATTGTAGAGAAAACTAACCCGGCAATGATACAGGACAAGCTGCAATATCTATATAATACAAATAGCCTGCTTAGCAGAATGGGTACTGCAGCGTTTAATAATATTAAATCAAATTTCTCGCTGGCTGCCATGCATGCAGGGATGAACAAAATAATTACAGCATAGTAATATGCGTCTTGCAATAGTTACAACACACCCTATACAGTATAATGCTCCATGGTTCAGGCTATTAGCACAGCAACAAGGTGTTGAGTTGAAGGTTTTTTATACATGGGAAGCTTCGCAAACAATAGCCAAGTACGACCCTGGTTTTGGTCGTGTTATAGAATGGGATATTCCATTATTAGATGGATATGAATACACGTTTGTGAAAAACGTATCTAAGAATCAGGGATCACACCATTTTAAAGGAATAGATAACCCGACACTAAAAACAGAAATAGAAAATTGGGGTGCAGAAGCAGTATTGGTATTTGGCTGGGCATATAAAAGCCATTTATCTTGCTTGCGGTATTTCAAGGGCAAAATACCGGTATTGTTCCGAGGAGACTCAACAATGTTGGATGAAACCAACGGGCTGAAAAAAATACTCAGACGGTTTTTCTTGAAGTATGTATATAGGCATGTAGACTTTGCATTTTATGTAGGGCGCAATAACAAGCAATACTATCTGGCACATGGGCTCAAAGAAAAGCAATTAGTGTACGTGCCACACGCTGTAGAAAATGAGCGATTTGTCGATAAGACAGGAGAATATATAGCCAAAGCAAAGCAATGGAAAACTGAACTTGGAATAGAAGATTGTTTTGTTGTACTGTTTGCCGGAAAGTTTGAAGCTAAAAAGAATCCGCAGTATATTATTAAGTTGGCACAAAGGCTGACTGATAAAAAGATGCGTTTCGTACTTGTTGGCAACGGAGTTATGGAAGCTGATTTGAAACAAGATGCAGCAAAAGATGAGCGAATTATTTTTGTAGGATTCCAGAATCAACAAAATATGCCAGTTGTCTATAGATTGGCAAACGTATTTGTATTACCGTCAATAGGGCCTGGCGAAACATGGGGCCTGGCGATAAATGAAGCAATGGCAAGCGGTTTGCCTGTAATCGCGTCTGATAAAACCGGAGGAGCCATAGACATGATAACCGATAATGGTATTGTAGTATCCACAAATGATGTAGAAAGTGCTGCACAGTATATCGAATCGCTATTTGTGAATGCTCATATTCAACATCAACAAAAAAAGAAATCGGAAATGCATGTACAGGCATTTTCTTTTAAGGTAATAGTAGATAATATCAGTTCGTTTTTAAAGAAAATTGAATCTGATAGAAAAGGACTTTAAATAATGGCATTGGATTTAGAACGTAATATAACACTAGATAAAAAAGCTTCGCGCGTCATTCCGGTGATGGCGTGCTTTATTGTCTATGCTTTTTTCTCAGAATATTTGTGGCTCACTATTTTTTCAGGCTTCGTATTATTGGTTATCATTCACTCGCTGCAAAAACCATACATACCTCCTGTACTTGTATACTTATTGGGATTCCACTGGCTACAAGTCTTTTCATCAATAAACTATGCCGACTATTTAGGCTTGCCATTAGACTTGGCGTTTGAGAGTAAAGACTCGGATTATCTGTTTTGGATCACAATGCTGCAGATAGGGGTAATGGCTGTATTTCTTTCAAGAATTTTTGATGTAAAGTTCAGACCTGATTTGCAGATGCTAAAGGATGCCGCTGCACAGATCAATATCAGAAAAGTATTATATGCGTATGGTATTGCAACATTAATATTTCCTACGCTTATTGCTGTAACATATTCAAATTCTTCTCTCAATCAGCTAGTGCAGTCTTTCGCAGTAATACGTAAAGTGTTGCTGCTTATGCTCATTTTTATCTATTTTTTAAGGGATACAAAATATAAGAATACTATTATCATATTGGTTGTTCTTGAGTTTGTATTAAGCTTTGCATCATATTTTTCCAACTTCAAAGAGATTATCTTTTTTGTTGTTTTCGTATACCTGACAGTAAAACCCGAAATCAAGAGCAAACAAATAGTTTTGCTTATCCCTACCAGCGTGATATTGCTTAGCTTCCTTATATTCTGGTCTGGTGTAAAAGAAGGCTATCGCAACTTCCTTAATCAAGGCAACAGGCAGCAACAAGTAAACGTTAGCAAGCTGGAAGCGCTTGACTACTTGGTTGACAAATCAACGACTTTTGATGTGGATTCATTTGGGGTAGGTGCAGAAAAACTATTGCATAGGTTACAGTATATGCAACAGTACTCATCTGTATATGCGCGTGTACCGGGCTTCATCCCTTACGAAAATGGTAAGAACCTAACAAGCACTATTGAGTTTCTGACTATGCCACGATTCTTGAATCCGGGCAAGAAAATACTCGATCCTTCTACCAAAACATCATATTATACTGGTAAAAGATTTGCTAATGCAGAGCAAGGCACATCTATATCTATGGGCTATTTTTGCGACTTATATGTAGACTTTGGTCTTTGGCTGATGTTTATACCACTACTTGTTATCACGTTTATGATTGGCAAGGTTTCAAACTATATAATCAATTCAGATAAATATAATCTCATATTCACCTATTCACTTTTTATTGGTACTATCTTGAGTTGCGGTACATTTGAGTCTGATATTATTTTCTACCTAGGTAGTGTAAGGAATTATACTGTATTTATGTTGTTAGGTAATTTCTTCCTGTTCCCGTATCTGAACAAGTACGTGAAAGCGTAGATGAAACTCTTTATTACTTATGAATACTTTTTGCCTGCCTACAAAGCAGGTGGCCCTGTACAGTCTTTGGCAAATTTAGTTGCTAATTACAATCATGCTGATATATACATCTATTGCAGGAACACAGATTTAGATAGAACTGTGTTGGATGTAAAAGCGGATGAGTGGACGCAATTCAATAAGAATACTAAAGTGTTTTACGTATCGGGCAAAAGTGAAACTTCTGTTCATGATTTACTAACACAAGTAAAGCCTGATGTAATATTTATAAATGGCATCTTCTCGCCTGCTTACAACCTGAAACCGTTGCTGTGGTCTGGAGATGCTACTAAGGTAGTGTCTGCGAGAGGGATGTTGCATCCCGGAGCATTGTCGCAAAAGTCGCTGAAGAAAAAAGCATACCTCGCAGCATACAAGATACTGGGGTTGCATAAAAAATGCATCTTCCATGTTACCACACAGGAAGAGAAGCAATATGTTTTCAATACGTTTGGCAGTGGTGTGAAAGTATACATTGCTCCCAATTTCCCGAACGTAATAGATAAGCTACCTGCCAATCCCAAAGAGTTGGGTAAACTAAAGCTTGTTACCATAGCGCTGATAAGCCCTATGAAAAACATAAAGCTGGTATTGGAAGCATTAGCAAAATGCAGTTCACCTATTACGTATGATATCTACGGGCCTATCAAGGACGCAGCATATTGGCAGGAGTGTTTACAATTGATAGCAACAATGCCATCTAATATCTGTGTGCAATACCACGGTGCTGTGACGCCTGATAAAATACAAGCTACACTTGCTGATAATCATTGCATGATACAGCCAAGCAAGAGCGAGAATTTTGGTCACGCTATTTATGAAGCACTGGCAGCAGGCAAGCCCGTTATTACGAGCCACTATACTCCGTGGAATAATCTGGAAGAAAGTAATGCAGGCTACAACGTAGATATTAATAACATACAGACAATAACAGCTGCTATTGAAAAAATGGCATCGCTGAATAACGAAGCATACACAGCTTGCAGCAATGCATCTGCACAGTATGCTGCAAAAAGTATAGATGTTGCATCGGTGAAGAAAAACTATGATGCAATGTTTTTAAGCAAATAAACAATACATAGTAATGATAATCTTAGGTATTAATGCCTACCACGCAGACTCAAGTGCTGCTATCCTGAAAGATGGCGAACTGATTGCTGCATCTGAAGAAGAAAGGTTTACAAGGGTAAAGCACTGGGCAGGGTTTCCTGAAAAAGCAATAATGTTTTGCCTGAAAGAATTAGGCATCACCATCAATGAGGTAGACCATATTGCGATAGGTCGCGACCCCAAAGCAAAGCTGGATAAGAAGATGCTCTATCTGCTCAAGAATCCGGGTGGTGGTTTTAAGACTGTGCTCAACAGATTGAGCAATACAAAAAAAGTAGCTTCGCTGGAACAAGAGCTGTCGCGCATCACAGGTGTTGATGCTGCGCTCATCAAACCAAAGATTCATAATGTAGAGCACCATCGCAGCCATCTGGCATCTGCATTTTTTGCAAGCCCTTATGATGAGGCAGCGCTCTTGTCTATTGATGGCTCGGGCGATTTTACCAGCACAATGATTGCTGTTGGTAAAGGCAATAAAATTGAAGTACTGGATTCTATAGACTTTCCGGTGTCGGTAGGTACATTCTACACGGCATTTACCCAATACCTCGGCTTCCCGCATTATGGCGATGAGTACAAAGTGATGGGCCTTGCCCCGTATGGCGAACCGAAGTACGTTGATAAGATAAGAGATGTAATCAAGTTTACAGAAGACGGGCTGTTTACATGGAATCAGAAATATTTCAAATCGGCTAAAGATGTGGTGGTTACCTATGGCGATGATCACATTCCGTTTGTAGGTAGTTTGTTCGCGCCCTATTTTGAAGAACAGTTTGGCAAAGCTCGTGGCAAAGGCGATGAGTTGACACAATACCATAAAGATATTGCAGCATCTGTGCAGCGTTTTACAGAAGAGCTGATATTCCACATTGTAAATCACCTGCAAAAACGTACAGGGTTGAAGAACCTGTGTATAGCAGGTGGCGTGGCACAAAACTCTGTTGCTAATGGTAAAATATTAGCTAACTCAGGTTTTGAAAATCTGTACATCCCATCTGCGGGTCATGATGCCGGTATCTCAATGGGCTCTGCATTTTATGTATACAATCAGGTGCTGAGTCAACCACGTGCAAAAGCAGTATATTCTGCATACACAGGTAGCAAGTTCAGCAACGAAGAAATAGAAGCATTCCTGAAAGAACGCAACATCACTTACAAGCGTTTGGATGATGCATCGTTATACGATTATGTATCAGACAGGTTGGTGAATGCGGGAGTTGTTGGTTGGTTCCAGGGGCGTGCAGAGTTTGGTCCGCGTGCATTGGGTGGCAGGTCTATACTGGCAGACCCGCGCCGTACTGATGCTAAAGATTTGCTGAATGCAAAAATCAAACGTCGCGAAAGTTTCCGCCCGTTCGCACCATCTATATTGAAGGAGTTTGTACCGGAATATTTTGAGTACACGGAAAATGTTCCGTTTATGGAAAAAGTATTCCCTATCAAAAAAGAAAAGCATAGCTCAATACCTGCAGTTACACACGTAGATGGTACAGGCCGCTTGCAGAGTGTAGATAAAATAGTGTCGCCACGTTATTACAACCTGATAGATGCTTTCCGTCAGAAGACAGGTGTGCCTATACTATTGAATACATCGTTCAACGAAAACGAGCCGATTGTAAATACACCTGCAGAAGCGCTGGATTGCTTCCTGCGTACAAAGATGGATATGCTGGTGCTTGAAAACTGTGTAGTAGAAAGGTAAGTGAAGATTGTATTTGTAAACCAAACGGCCAATTACCTGTTTGCAGACATCATTACAGCATTTGCAAGCAAGATGCCCACTGCACAAATAGAAGCATGGTATGGTAGTTTCGATTACGATGTAAAGAAGTTGCCTCCAAACGTTACTACGCATATAGGTCCTGTGTATGATAGAACAAGTTTTTCTCGCAGGTTTCGTACATGGACGAAGTTTTATTTCTGGATGCGCAACAAAGTGAAACAGGAAGATGTTGCAAACACAAAATTCTTCTTTGTTTCTAATCCGCCACTGTTTGTGTTCTTGCCACGATTGCAGAAAATGCAATTCGCCACATTGATATACGATTTGTATCCCGATGTGATGACGGGCTTTCGCAAAAATGCTTTGCTGAATAATATTGCAAACTATTGGGCAAAGAAAAACAGACAGGTATTGCCATCTGCACAAAAGATATTTACGCTGGGTACAGGTTTAAAAACTGCTATCGAAAAATACCTGCCTGCATCACAAACTGATAAAGTGAAGGTAGTGCCCATTTGGAACAAACAGGTGGAAACAACAAACGCATCTACCCGTGATTTCAGGAAAGAGTGGGGGCTGGGAGATAAGAAAGTTATTCTCTATTCAGGCAATATAGGCCTTACACACCCGCTTGAATATCTGGTAGAGATAGCAAAGAAGCTACAATCGAATCCTGATTGGGCAGTAGTGATAGTGGGCAATGATAGCAAGAAAGTAAAATTGAAAGACCTTGCAGAAGGGCTTACTAATATTCAGTTTCATGCACCTGTTCCGTTTGCAGACTTGTCGCAGTTGTTATCTATAGCCACATGGGGTTATGTAACGCTCGATACAAGTGCTACTAATAATTCTGTGCCAAGCAAAACATATAACTTGCTCGCTGCAGGTAGCCCGCTCTTAGCAATGGTAAACAGTGCATCCGAAATAGCATCACTGATAGATACCTACAATGTTGGTATCTCTTTCAAAGAAGATGATATCGACGCCGCTTTGCAAAAGCTGCTGCGTGTAGATGCGGAGCAACACAATCAACTAAAACAAAATGCGGTGGAATGTTCAAAGCATTTCACCAAAGCATTGGCAGATAATTTTACAAAAAGCCTCGGCTGGCATGTATAAACAATTCTTCAAACCGCTGTTAGATAAGCTCATTGCTTTGATAGGATTTATCATCCTGTCTCCGCTCTTTGTGTTGGCTACAGTGTTTTTGTTTATTGCTAATCATGGTAAGCCGTTTTTCTTTCAGCCACGCCCCGGCAAGAGGGGCAGAATATTCCGCATCATCAAGTTCAAAACAATGAACGATGCAAAAGATGAGAACGGACAATTGTTGTCTGATGAAAAACGCCTCACGGTCGTTGGTGCTATTGTGCGCAAAACATCTATAGATGAAGTGCCGCAATTGCTGAATGTACTGATAGGAGATATGAGCCTGATAGGTCCGCGCCCGTTATTGGCAGAGTATCTGCCGTTGTACAATGAGCGTCAACGACGCAGGCACGAAGTAAAGCCAGGCATCACCGGATGGGCACAGGTAAATGGTCGTAATTCCATATCTTGGGAAGATAAGTTTGAACTCGACGTTTATTATGTCGATCATATTTCTTTCCTGCTCGATGTTAAGATATTGCTTATGACGGTAGTGAATGTATTTCGTGGTAAAGGCATCAGCCAGGAAGGAGCAGCAACAATGGAAAAATTTAAAGGAACACCAAAGCAACAGGTATCATGATATTATTCGGCGCAAGTGGTCATGGTAAGGTTATTATAGATATACTGGAACTGAACGGTATTGATGATATAACCATCTGGGATGATAATGCCACCGCGCCTGTGTGGGATTATGAAACAGGTAAGCCCGATGCAACATCATTGGCAGATGAGCCGATTATTATTTCCATAGGCAGTAACGAAGCCCGCAAAAAAGTGGTGGAGCGTCTACCTTTGGATGCCAACTATATAGTAGCAATTCATCCGCAAGCCATATTGGCAAGAACAGTGAGTATTGATAACGGAACAGTTGTGATGGGCGGTGTGGTAATCAATCCGGATACTACAATCGGCAAGCACTGCATCATCAATACAAACGCTTCTGTAGATCATGATTGTACAATCGGAGATTATGTACACATATCTCCCAACGTTGCATTGTGTGGTAATATAACAATAGGCGAAGGCACGCATATTGGTGCCGGCACTGTAGTAATACCCGGAAAGAAGATTGGAAAGTGGTGTGTGATAGGTGCGGGTAGTGTAATAATAGAAGATGTCCCTGATTATGCTACTGTAGTAGGTAATCCCGGTCGTGTTATTAAAACTTCAAAGAAAGATTAGCGATACATGAATCCGAAAATCTGGCTTTCATCTCCTCACATGGGTGGTACAGAACTCAACTACATCCACGAGGCTTTTGATACAAATTGGGTAGCTCCGCTGGGGCCCAATGTCGATAATTTTGAAAAAGACATTGCCACCTACCTGAAGGAAGATGTGCATGTAGCAGCGCTTAGTTCCGGTACTGCTGCGTTGCATCTTGCATTGGTATTAGCAGGTGTGCAGGCAGGCGACGAGGTTATTTGCCAGAGCATGACATTCTCTGCATCTGCCAACCCTATAGCGTATCTGGGTGCTACACCTGTATTTGTAGATAGCGAAGCAGATACATGGAATATGTCTCCTGCATTGCTGGAACAAGCAATTCAGGATAGAATAGCAAAAGGCAAAACACCCAAGGCAATCATACCTGTACACCTGTATGGTATGCCAGCAAAGATAAACGAGATACAGGCCATAGCAGATAAGTATGGCATTGCTATAATAGAAGACGCAGCAGAGGCTTTAGGTTCTCATGTTGATGGTAAGATGTGTGGTGCCTATGGCACTATCAGTGCACTCTCTTTCAATGGCAATAAAATCATTACAACATCTGGCGGCGGTGCATTAGTAGCACATAGCAAAGAGCTGACACAGAAAGCCACCTTCCTTGCTACACAGGCGCGCGATGCTGCTCCGCACTACGAGCACTCGCACATTGGCTACAACTATCGCATGAGCAATATCTGTGCAGGTATAGGTCGTGGACAAATGGAAGTGTTAGCTAAGCGTGTAGAACAACGCAGAGCGGTATACAACAGGTACTACGAAAAAATGAAAAACCTGAAATGTGTATCCTTTGTAGATGAGCCAGCAGGTTATTTCAGTAACAGGTGGTTGTCTACTATTTTGATAGACCCTGCAAGTGGTGTAACAAGAGAAACACTCCGCCTTGCTTTCGAGCAGGATAATATAGAGTCTCGCCCGTTGTGGAAGCCGATGCATATGCAACCAATATTTGCAGATGCACCTTTCTATGGAGATGGCACTTCAGAGAGATTATTCCGCGATGGTCTTTGTCTGCCATCAGGTTCCAACCTTACAGATGCAGATTTCGAGCGCATCTTCAAAGTGATAGATACCATATTCGCTTAGCAGATACTTACAGATATAAAGAAGCCCCGTTCTATGAACGGGGCTTCTTCGTTATAAAGCAGTTTTGATTAAGCTTGGTTAGCAGGCTTTTTCATGATAGCATATACTTCTATTGCAAAGCCCAAAAGTATCAGTAGCGGCGCAACAGTGATGCGTGTTGTGCTGTACACCTCGTCGTAGTTAAACTTGTTAGGGTCTGTGCTTTTACCACCGGACATCAGCATGAAGCCGATGAGTATTACAACAACACCTGCAATCATCCACATATAATTGCCTTTGTCAAACAGGAAAGTCTGGTTGCCTTTAGGCGTTAAATCTTTTGTTGTTTTAGTTATTGCCATAGCTACAATATTAGGAAAGAATTTTTAATAAAGGTCGTCAACATGCATTTTTAAATACTTCACTACAGAGCGGTGTGTGCTCAGCAGCGATATCAGTACACCCAGCACTATCATGCCGAATATCAGCATGAACAGCAACGCAGGCTCGCGCAATGCCTTGATGGGTGGGAACTGGCTTTCTGCAAATGAGATAACCAGCCACAGGCCTATTGCCGATATCACACCACTAATCAAACCGTTCAGTATTGCACGTTTATCAAACGGGCGGGATATAAAGTAGCGGGTAGCGCCCACCATCTGCATAGTCTTAATCAGGAAGCGGTTGCTGAACATAGCAAGGCGCACGGTATTGTCTATCAGTATGGCTACTACTATAAACAGTAGCAGCGATATACCACCCAGTATCAAACCTATCTTTCTGAAATTGCTGTTGATATTATCTACAATCGTATTCGGATATGCAACATCACGTACCACATTGCTCTGCATGGCAAATGCCTTGATTTTTGCCAGGCTGTCTTTGTTAACATATTCTGAGTGCAGGTTCAGCGATATAGAAGCATACAACGGATTAAAGTCGAGTAGCTCTGTAAAGTCCTCACCGCCTTCTTCAAAAAACTTCTTCGCAGCTTCCTCTTTGGTGATGATGGTAGCCTTTTTGGTAAAAGGCTGATTATCCAGAATCATCTTCATTTTCTGGATGTTTTCTGTACGGGTATTATCGTGCAGTATCACATCTACCTGTATATCTTCTTTAAATACGCGGCTCAGTGCACGCCCGTTTATCATCAGCCAACCCAGATTGCCCAGCAGGAATAATACCAGTGAGATACCTATGATGGCATATATATATGATGGTTTTGCTTTTTTTACGGCAGACATTCAATTTCCTTATCGCTCAAAAATATAAAAATAAGGTAGAAAACGGGGGGCAAATGCCTATTTTACTATGCATTTAACAATTTCATTTATGTACCTGCGTTATATACCCAACCAACATTTATCTATTTTAGCCAACGAATCAAATTAACACATGCAGGATTTAACCCATTTCTTTGCCAACAGGCATTTTATTGAAACCAAACCAACAGGTACCTACCAGCCTATGCAGTTGGGTGCCAACATACAATTTGCCACACAAGACAATTTTGACTGGGACGATGCAGAGATAGTAATTATAGGTTGCGGAGAGCAAAGGGGGGAGAATGAGGAACTTGGCTACAGCAACGGGCCGAATGCCATTCGTGAGGAGCTGTACAAAATGTTCTCCTGGCACCCTGCGGTAAGGATTACCGATGCCGGCAATATTTTGGAAGGTGCAGGCTTGGGTGACTCGCGTGCTGCGCTCCGTACCGTACTGCACGAGCTTGAGCAGGCAGGCAAAACAGTGATAGTACTCGGTGGTTCTCACGACCTTACGCTGCAACAATACGAAGCATTCAAGAAATCTGAAAAGATGATTAATGCTACGGTAGCAGATATGCTGATAGACCTTGATGAGGAAGAGGCCGTAACGTCGCGCAGCTTCCTGATGGATATGCTGACAGGGCAGCCCAATTTCATAACACATTATAGCCACATAGGTTTCCAGAGCTATTATGCCCACCCGCGGATGTTGGAAACATTGGATAAACTCCGTTTCGATTTCTTCCGTCTGGGCAAAGTGCGCGAGCATTTTGAAGATGTAGAACCTGTATTGCGAAATAGCAACTTGTTCAGCTTCGATATGTCTGCCATCAGGTACAGCGATGCACCTGTAAATGTAAATGGTTCGCCGAACGGTTTTACGGGCGATGAGGCTTGTATCCTGACACGCTATGCAGGTATGGGTACCAACCTCAGTTCTTTCGGTATCTATGGCTACGACCCTACGCACGATGTGCATAATATGACTGCCAAACTCATCTCGCAGATGATATGGTATTTCATTGATGGCTATCTGGTGCGCAAGTCTGAGGCTAAACTGACTGACCATGAAGAGTTTATCTCCTTCCATGTGGCATTTACCGAAAACGAAACGGTATTTCTGAAGAGTAAACGTACCAATCGCTGGTGGATGAAGTTGCCGAATGGCTCTTATGTGCCATGTTCTTACAACGACTATATAGCTGCCAGCAATGATGAAATACCGGAACGCTGGCTGCGCGAACAGGAACGCCTTATCTGATAGTATTTGACACAAATAACGTATTTTTGTATGCAGAACCATCCGCTTAGCGGGTGGTTTTTGTTTCTGATAAGATGATTGAGAATAAGAACATTATTAAAAACGAGGAGAAGGCTGTACTGGTAGGTTTGGTGCACAAAACACAAACCGAAGTGCAGACGATGGAGTATTTGGCAGAGCTGGCGTTTCTGGCCGAAACGGCAGGTGCCGAAACGGTGAAGTCTTTTATACAAAAACTACCGCACCCTGATAGCAAAACCTTTGTAGGTAAAGGTAAGATTGAAGAGATACGCGAATACGTGAAGGCAAAGGGTGTAAATCTGGTAATATTCGATGACGAGCTTACAGGTTCGCAGATAGGTAATATCACAGATGCCATTGGCGTAAAAGTGATAGACCGAAGCGACCTTATCCTCGACATATTTGCCCGCCGTGCTAAGACAGCACAGGCAAAGGTACAAGTAGAGCTGGCGCAGTACCAGTACATACTGCCGCGCCTGCGTGGTATGTGGAAACACTTGGAGCGTCAGGGTGGTGGTATCGGTTCTCGTGGTCCGGGTGAAACGGAGATAGAGACCGATCGCCGTATAGTAAAAGATAAGATTGCACTGCTGCGCCGCCGCTTGGGTGAGATAGACAAGCAGGCTGCCACACAAAGGCAGGAACGTGGTACATATATCCGTGTGGCATTGGTGGGCTATACCAACGTAGGTAAAAGCACATTGATGACATTGCTTACAAAATCGGAAGTGTTTGCAGAGAACAAGCTTTTTGCAACGCTTGATACTACCACCCGCAAAGTGGTGTACGAACAAACACCTTTCCTGCTTAGCGATACGGTAGGGTTCATACGCAAACTGCCGCACCACTTGGTAGAAAGCTTTAAGAGTACGCTGGATGAGGTGCGCGAGGCTGATTGCCTGCTGCACGTAGTAGATATTTCTCACCCTGCTTACGAAGACCAGATGGGTGTGGTGAATAAAACACTACAGGATATCAAAGCATTTGACAAGCCAATCGTTACCATCTTCAACAAGATGGACCTGTACGAAGAACGTACGTTTGATGAATGGCTGGATAGCGAAGTGAAGGAAGACCTGCTGCGCCAACTGAAATCTCGTTGGGAACATGAAACAGGCGGCCGTTGTGTATTTGTATCGGCTACAGCACGTCGTAATATAGATGCACTGCGACAGAATATACTTGATAAGGTAAAGGAACTATATGCAGAACGTTACCCTTATCTCACACAGTTTTATTAATACAGATACGCTATTGTTTCAATAGCGTATTTTAGTATATAGAATGTCTTTAAAATATCGTCCTGAAATAGATGGTCTGCGTGCCATTGCTGTATTGAGCGTTATCCTGTTTCACCTGCAGGTAGCAGGCTTTGCAGGCGGCTTTATTGGGGTAGATGTTTTCTTTGTTATCTCCGGTTATCTCATTACAGGTATCATACTGCAAGACTATCATGCGGGGCGTTTTACGTTTGCAGATTTCTACAAGCGTCGTATTCGACGCATTATACCGCTTACAATTGTTGTATATGCTTTCACTTTGTTGGTAAGTTATTGGTTGTTTTTTAGCGAGCAGTACAAGAGTATCAACCACATACTGAAAAGCTCACTGGTATTTGTATCTAATTTCCTTTTCTTAAGAAAGCCGGGCTATTTTGATCCGTCTACGCAAGAAAATCCTCTTCTGCATACATGGTCACTGTCTGTAGAAGAACAGTTTTATATTTTTTTTCCGTTGGTTATTTATCTGTTGCTGCGCTACACAAAGAATGGTTATAAATACGGGTTGGTGGCAATTGCCGTATTATCATTTATTGCCAATATTATTGTTAGTGCACACAATCCGCAAAAAGCTTTCTATTGGCCGCATACACGTGCTTGGCAATTGATGTGTGGTGCTATATTAGCAACAGGGGTCATCAAATCAACCGCTAAGATATGGTTGAATAATGCAATTTCTATTGCCGGTGTGCTAATGATAGCTGTATGTGTTCTTTTGTTTAAAGAAAGTGTACTATATCCCGGTTGGTATGCATTATTACCTGTAGCGGGTAGCTGCTGTATTATATACGGTGCAGTTAGCGGCACACTAACACATAATATGATAGCATCACGTCCTATGGTTTTTATAGGCAAAATATCCTACTCATTATATATGTGGCATTGGCCATTTTGGGTATTTGTATCATTTCTCGCAATAGGCCCGCTTGGCGCTACACAGAAGCTGCTGCTAATCATTACAACTTTGATTGTTTCTTATGCTTCATACAAACTGATAGAGCAGCCATTCAGGTCTGCTAAAGCAGCTTCAAATAAGTTTACTGTTTGGGGCATTATGGGCAGTGCGGTATTGCTGATGTTTTTAGCATTATTTTTTATCAATAATCATGACGGGATTGGCAAAGAAGAATGGAAAGTATACAAGCAGGATTTATTTAGCAATGGAGATAAGTTGTGGGAAGACCTTAATAGGTTGGAAGCAGAGAACAAAAAAAATGATTTCAAGAAAATAAAAGCTTGCAGTCTGGGGAGGATAGATACCACAGCATCATTTATTTTATTGGGCGATTCGTATGCTAGGGCATTGGCCCCCGGTATGGATACTGTTGCTAAGCAAAAAAACTTGGCAGGTGTAGTGCTTTCTGCATCTTTATGCCCTCCAATAAGCAATGTGCGGCTCAAGGCGGAGACTTCTAATTTGCAACCATTTATGGAAAACAGTATGTTATACATAAGGGATCACCCAGAAGTAAAGACTGTAATATTATCTGCCAGATGGATAGCTTATTACGAAGTGCCTAAAAGAATTGAACGAATGTTAGTGCCTGTGGGTGGTAATAATGCTAATGCTTTGCAAAAAGATTTATTGTGGTATGGCTTGAGGCAAACGCTGGAGCAATTGAAGGCTTTGAAAAAGACTGTAATAATAGTGGCCCCAATACCGGAGCTAAAAGTAACGGTCACTGAAATGCTGGTTGTACAAAAAATATTCGGGACACCGAGGCAAGTATGTAGCCCCAATAAAGCTGAGTTCTTAGAAAAGAATAAACAAATGATTGCCGAATTGCAAGAAATAGCCGGAGATTACAACGCTATATTAGTATGGGCAGCAGATAGCTTTTATGGAGATAGTCCTTACATGCAAGTTGACAGAGCTGTTTATCGCGATAAAAACCATTTATCAGAAAAAGCATCTTACATAGAAGCTGGTTATATTGCTCCTTATTTAAATTAATACAGTTATTTGTTGTAAATTTGTAGTTCCTGTTTTACACAGGTCTGCTCTTTGACATAAATCCTTTATTGCATTATGAAGCCATCATATTTTTTTCATTAAGCTATTGTTGCTTGTTTTAGCCATTGATTAAACATTTTACATGTGTCGAAACAAAAATTACACATTGTAAAACTGCAACAAACTGCAACAATTTTATCAAATGATATTATCATTCAATTAGTTACAGAGTGTATAAATTTTTAAATAGTCTTTGTTGTCATCAACCCGTAACCGTTTGTAACCATTTTCTGCAGCCCCGTTAATCCTTGTTGTAAAAATTATATATCACAAAACTGCTATTCCTTCTCGCAAAAAAATGTTTTAACTTTCTAAGTATCGAGTTTAGAACCCCCTAAAAAAGCGACCTGAATGAAGCAGACATCCAGAGAATTGTTAGTTACTACTAAGGCTGCCAGACATTGGCAAGACGACTTCGACCAACGGGTTGAAGAGCTGATGGCAGTAGTTAATAAGGTAGATACCGAAGAACAAGTAGAACACGCATCTGAATTGATGGACGTGTACCGGACTAAGAGCAAAGCCAAAAAACAGAAAAGAAAAAAGGCCGATCCTGCCGACCGACCTTTTGAGTTTCTTGTATTTCGTAACTGATTTAATCCAGCGACCTATTGAGAAAATCTACTAATGGTTTCATTTCAGTAAACATCTTTACCACTTTCGAAACTGCCGTTTTTGAAGTGTAGTCTGCATCGTCCATTGGTGTGCTTACTATTACGCTCTTCATTTTAAGGAATTCTATAGCAGGGTTATCTGCCGTGTAGCCCTGCGGAATGGTCTTTAATGTTTCTCCTTCCCATTTCTTAAAAAGCTTTTTGAAGCTGGCTTTGTTGATGATGCGCTGAAATTCGTCAAAGTTGTAATCCAACTCTTGACGTACCTTCTTCAGTACAGGGCCTTCGGGCATCCACATACCACCTGCCAGAAAAGATTTGCCACCGGGCTGCAAGTGCATGTAAAAACCTGCATCGGGTGCTTTTTTACCTGCTCTGCAGAAGTAGGCACCAAAGTTTGCCTTATATGGTGTCTTGTCTTTAGCAAAGCGCACATCTCTGAAAATGCGAAAGATGGAGTCTTTGGCCTTATGTTCAGCAAGTCGTGGTTCTACTTTAGTAAGCTCTGCATGCACAGCTGTTACAAAAGCTTCATAATCGGCTTTGGCAGCCTCGTATAGTTTGCGGTTCTTGTCAAACCATTCTTTGTTATTGTTCTTTTCCAGCTTTTTCAGGAAGTCGATGGTGGCTTGTTGCAGCATAGCTGATACAGATGTTAATGTTTTTTGAAATGACCTTAGCCATTACGAATATAAAACATATTGCCATTAGCTTTGACAAGGTGCTAATAAACCTATGTTAAATGCCCTATAACTGGGGCTGTTTCCATACCTTTGAGCATCTGAAATAAAACACATTAATATTAATAATAGAATGACGCGTTTAGCCATATTAGGTTCAACAGGATCGATAGGTACACAGGCTTTAGAGGTTGTGGCTGCGCACCCCGATTTGTTTGAGGTAGAGATACTGAGTGCACATAGTAACAGTGCCCTGCTGATAGAGCAGGCACGCAAATTCAACCCCAATGCGGTGGTTGTTACCCATCAGGAAAGCTACGAAGCTGTAAAATATGCTTTGTCGAACCTGCCGATTAAAGTATTCTCAGGTGCAGATGCCCTGAATGATGTAGTGCAATGGGATACTGTAGATACTGTGCTGACAGCTATTGTTGGCTTTGCAGGCCTTTCTTCTACATTGGCTGCAGTGAATGCTGGCAAGACCATAGCACTGGCCAATAAAGAAACACTAGTAGTAGCAGGTGATATTGTAATGAAAGCTGCTGCCGAGAAAGGTGCAAGGATAGTACCTGTAGACAGCGAACACTCTGCCATCTTTCAATGTCTGGTAGGTGAAGACTGGAATACAATAGAGAAAGTAATACTCACCGCATCAGGTGGTCCTTTCTTAGGTAAAAAGACCAACTACCTGCTGAATGTAAAGGCAAGCCATGCATTGCAGCATCCTAACTGGACGATGGGTGCCAAAATAACCATCGATAGTGCAACCCTTATGAACAAGGGCTTGGAGATGATAGAAGCAAAATGGCTATTCGGGCTGAAGAATGAGCAGATAGAAGTAGTAGTGCATCCGCAATCTATCATACACTCACTGGTGCAGTTTACAGACAGTTCTATCAAAGCGCAACTTGGATTGCCGGATATGAAGCTGCCAATACAATATGCGCTGGGTTTTCCGCGCAGGGTGCAGAATACATTCAAGCGCTTCGATTTCAGGGATTACAGCAAGTTCACCTTCGAGCAGCCGGACCTGAAAACGTTCCGAAACCTGGCATTGGCTATGGAGGCCATGGAAAAAGGCGGTAATGTGCCTTGTGTAATGAATGCAGCTAACGAAGTAGTGGTACAGTCTTTCCTGAACAACAGGGTGAGCTTTATAGAAATGAGTGATATTATAGAAAATGTAATGGGCAAAGTAGCTTTCGTAGGCAATGCCACGCTCGATGATTATCGTCTATCTGATAAAGAAGCACGTGCTGTAGCATCTGAATTGGTAAAACACAGCCAACTATCACACTAAATATTATTTTTGCAAATCATGTTATTAAACTCAATGCTTTTAATGTCGGGTGGAGCCGTACAGGCAATACAGTTGTTTGCTGCTTTATCCATACTCATATTACTTCACGAATTTGGCCACTTCTTCTTTGCACGCCTTTTCAAAACCCGCGTAGAGAAGTTTTACCTGTTCTTCGATTTCTTGTTCCCGTTTCCGGGCCTGCTCAACTTTTCAATCTTTAAAAAGAAGAAAGGAGATACGGAATATGGCTTGGGTTGGTTTCCGTTGGGGGGCTATGTGAAAATAGCAGGTATGGTGGATGAAAGCATGGACACAGAAGCCATGAAACAACCACCGCAGCCGTGGGAATACCGTTCTAAAAAAGCATGGCAGCGTTTGTTTATCATGTTGGGTGGCATCATTATGAACGTGATAGTAGCGATTGGTATCTATGCTTTGATATTTGGCGTTTGGGGCGAGGAATACCTGCCTGTAAAAAATGCTACAAATGGTATTGCTGTTGATAGTATTGGCCAGAGCATAGGCTTTAAAAGCGGCGATAGGGTAGTATCATTAGACGGTAAGCCTGTAGAGCGTTTTAATAAAATAACATACGGTATCGTTTTTGATGGTGTAAAGACGGTGCAGGTAATGCGCGACGGACAACAGGTAGATGTAAAAATACCTGAAGGCACTATCCGCAAGATATTGAAAGGGCAAAAGAGCTTTATTGCACCGCGTATGCCTTTTGTAGTAAAGGAAATAGAAAAGGGTAGTGAAGCCGCTAAGATGGGCTTGCAGGAAGGCGACAGCATCATAGCGCTGAATGGACAACCTGTAAAATACTTTGACGAGTACGAAGCCTTTAAACATAACATGGCGGGGCAGAGTATTACTATGACATTGGTACGCAAAGGTGTAATAGTAAGCGCTACAGGTACTATGCCTGCAGATAAGCTGATGGGTATTTACCGCGAGATAGATGCTTCTAAATATTATCAGTACGAAAAGATAAACTACAATGCATTTAGTGCGCTGGGCCGTGGGTTTACTTATACAGGCGAACAAGTCGCAAACTACTGGCAGCAGTTGAAAATGATCTTTACATCGAAAGAAGTAAAAGCATCTGAAAGTGTTGGTGGTATTGTAAGCTTTGGTAAAATGTTCTCGCCTGTTTTTGATTGGCAGGATTTCCTGATGCTGACAGCATTTGTATCTATCATACTGGCAGTGATGAATCTGCTGCCTGTACCGGGTTTGGATGGTGGCTATGTTATCTTCCTGTTGTTTGAAATGATAACAGGACGCCAGGTGAGCGAAAAGGTAATGGAACGTGCTACTACTGTAGGTTTGGTACTGCTGCTTGCACTGATGGTATATGCAAATGGTCTTGATATATTCAGGTTGTTCTCTAAATAGTATAATGACACTATAACGATAAAGAAAAGCGGGGCAATTGCCCCGCTTTTTTAATTCATTGATATTTTAGCTGCTTCTTTTTTCATCGCTACTTCCCATCGCCATGCTGTGTCCATCATATCATCGAGGGAGTATTTGATATCCCAATCGAGCAGGGCACGTGCTTTTGCATTGTTGGCATACACTTCTACCACATCGCCGGTGCGGCGTGGTCCAAGTTTGTAGTTCAGTTTCTCGCCCGATACTTTTTCGAAAGCATTAATCAGTTCCAGCACCGTAACGCCATTGCCCGACCCAAGGTTGAATACGTCGCAGTTTTTACTGTTGTGTTCTTCAAGCGTGTACTGTAGCGCTTTGGTATGTGCGTTGGCTATATCCATTACGTGTATATAGTCGCGTACACAAGAGCCGTCGCGGGTAGGGTAGTCTGTGCCGAATACCTGCATTTCGTTGCGCTTGCCTATGGCAGTTTGCGTTATGACAGGTACCAGATTTTCAGGCTTATCCTGCAACTCGCCAATCAATACAGAAGGGTGTGCACCAACGGGGTTGAAATAGCGTAGTAAGGTTACATTAAAGTCGGGGTATTGCTTTGCAAGGTCTCTGCACATAGCCTCGCCAATCTGTTTGGTACGTGCATACGGAGATTCAGGCTCTGCCAATGCAGCTGTTTCTTCTACAGGTAGTTTTGTAGCATTGCCATATACCGAGCATGAGGAAGAGAATACAAAGTGGTTGACTTTGTATGTCTGTGCGCACTTCAGTATGTTGACTAATGAGTCGAGATTGTTGCTATAGTATTTAAGTGGTTCTTCTACAGATTCGGGAACAGACTTGAATGCTGCAAAGTGAATGATGCCAACTATATCGGGGTTCTCTATAAAGATTGTTTCTGTATCGTCTGCATCGCACAGGTTTACCTTGTAGTTCTTTACCGGCCTGCCTGTTATTTTTTCAATACCCTGCAACATGCGTAGCGAACCACGAGACAAGTCGTCGACAGATATAACATCGAAGCCATTGGCAATCAGGTCTACTATTGTATGACCGCCAATGTATCCGCAACCACCTGTTACAAGTATTTTCTTCATCAATCAGAGGGGGGTATTAAACAATACAAATATACCGTATTATTTAACCTGCTGCATGTCTACCAGCTTTTTATACAAGCCGTTTTTAGCTATCAGTTCATTATGTGTGCCGCGTTCCATCACCTTACCTTTCTCCAGTACAATAATCTCGTCGGCATGCTGTACGGTAGATAGCCTGTGGGCTATAACTACGCAGGTGCGGTTTTTCATCAAGGTATTGATGGCATCCTGCACAATGCGTTCGCTTTCTGTATCGAGCGATGATGTGGCTTCATCTAGTATCAGGATGGGTGGGTTTTTGAGTACGGCACGCGCTATAGTAACACGTTGACGTTCGCCACCACTTAGTTTTGCACCCCTGTCTCCTACTACTGTTTCATAGCCATCAGGCTTTTGCAGTATGAAGTTATGAGCATTGGCAATTTTAGCAGCTTCATGCACTTGTTCTGGAGTGGCACCGCCAGTGCCCAATGTTATGTTGTTGTAGATAGTATCGTTAAAAAGAATAGGCTCCTGACTTACAACACCCATCTGCTTGCGCAGGTCGAACAGCTTGTAGTCTTTTACGTTTACGCCATCTATCAATATCTCGCCCGCTGTTACATCGTGAAAGCGGGGTATTAAATCGGCCAGTGTAGATTTGCCGGCACCTGACGGACCTACGAGAGCAATGGTTTTACCTTTCTGAATGGTAAGGTTGATATTATCCAGTATCACTTTATCGCCATAAGCAAAGCGTACATTTTTCAATTCTATCGATTGGTTGAATGTAGAAACAGATTTAGCATCAGGCTTGTCTGTAATGGTATTATCTGCATTCAGCAGGTGTTCTATCCTATCCAGTGCTGCTGCACCTTTCTGCACATTGTTCAGCGCGGTAGAGAGGTTTTTGATTGGGTTGATAATCATGTAGAACAACCCGATATAGGTAAGGAAGAACGGACCTGTAAGTGATGATTGCCCGGAGAAGATCAGCTTGCCACCATACCACAGTATCATACATACTACTATTACACCCATTGTTTCAGACATAGGCGAACCAAGTTCTTTGCGCCTTGATATCTGTTTGCGAACACGGAAGAGTGTATTATTTGTTTCTCTGAATTTGAGTTGCTGATGGCGCTCTGCATTGAATGCTTTTACCACACGCATACCTGCAATGGTTTCATCTATAATGCCAAGTATGCTACCCAGGTATTCTTGTGCAAGATTAGAAGGCCTTTTGAGTGATTTACCTATTCTGCCAATTACAAAACCTGCTATAGGCAGGAAGAGTACAAGGAATACTGTAAGCTGCGGGCTGATGAGTATCATAGATACCAGCACGAAGATGATAGTCAACGGTTCGCGAATGAAGGACTCCAACACGTTCATGATGGAAACCTCAATCTCGTTGATATCATTGGTCATGCGCGATATCAGGTCGGCTTTGCGCTCTTCAGTAAAGAAGCCAATCGGCAATGATAGTATTTTGGTAAACATATCATCGCGCAGCTTGCGCAATACTGCATATCTGATGGGGTTCAGGATATTGAGCGAAAGATAGATGAACAGGTTTTTCAGTATGGTAGATACAACAACAGTGATAACGATATAGGTAAGCGATGTAAGCTTATCGTGCTGTGCTACAAAATCGTTTATCCATTGTGTGATGTAGCCGGCAATGTTCAGTCCGCCTTTTGCTTTGGTATCCGCAACGGGTGTAGTGCCCGTGCCGAATAGTACTTGCAATACTGGTGCAAGCATCGTGAACGAAAATAATCCGAACACTACAGCCAATAGCGTAGTGACGCAGAATTGTGCTACCTGCAGTTTAAAGTCCTTGAGGTATGTAAATAGCTTGCCGGCTCTTTTCATCTTTTTTTATTCTATAGTATAAGAGACGCTACCGTCTTTTTCGTCCTTCAGCGTAATACCTGCTTCTGCCAGTTTGTTACGTATCTGGTCTGATGTTGCAAAGTCTTTGCGTGTGCGTGCATCCTTGCGTATTTCTATCAGCAGCGACAGTACCTGATCTATCTTATTGCTTTGCTGCGCCTGTAACGGTTGCAAACCAAGTATATCTTCCAGGTATGTTTTGTACGTAGTAAGCAGCAATGCAAATGTTGCAGCACTCAAAGCATTCATAGCTATCTGTCCGCCCTTCATGCTATTAATAACCGGTGCCAATTCAAACAGGTTGGCAATCACTTTCGCAGTGTTCAGGTCATCGTTCATGAAGTCGGCGCACTCATTGCACCATGTTACAACCTGTGCATCCAATGCAGTATCACCTGCTGCTTCGTTGCCGGGGTGTGTTAGCTTCTTCAATACCTCGTATGCTTCCCAAAGACGGCGCAATGCTTTCTCCGAGCCTTGCAGGGCCTCGTTCGAGAAATCGAGCGTACTGCGGTAGTGTGTTTGCAGTATATAAAAGCGCACCACCATCGGATGGTAAGGTTGCTCCAATATCGGGTGTGCACCACTGAATAGTTCAGTAAGCTTGATAACGTTGTTGTATGATTTGCCCATCTTCTTGCCGTTGATGGTAATCATATTATTGTGCATCCAGTATTTCACCGGTGCATGGCCGTGTGCAATGGTAGATTGTGCAATCTCACTTTCGTGGTGCGGAAACTGTAAGTCCATACCACCACCGTGTATGTCAAATGTTTCACCCAGATATTTGCGGCTCATGGCAGAGCACTCAATATGCCATCCCGGGAAACCTTCGCCCCACGGGCTGTTCCAACGCATAATGTGTTCAGGAGGGGCGCTCTTCCACAATGCGAAGTCTGTTTTGTTTTGTTTCTCGTCCTGTCCTTCCAGATCGCGGGTTGTTTCCAACAGGTCTTCTATAATGCGGCCGGAGAGTTTGCCGTAAGGATATTTCTCAGCGTATTTCTTAACATCAAAATATACAGAACCATTCACCTCATAAGCATAGCCTTCTTTCATGATTTTCTGAATCATGTCTATCTGCTCTATGATGTGGCCTGTAGCTGTAGGCTCTATGCTTGGCTCCAGATTGTTGAACAGGCGCATACCCCAATGGAATAGACTGGTGTATTTGTGCACCAGTTCCATAGGTTCCAGTTTTTCCAACTGTGCTTTGCCTGCAATCTTATCTTCCGCATCGCGGCCTTCTTCTTCAAAGTGGCCTGCGTCTGTAATGTTACGCACATAGCGCACTTTGTAGCCAAGGTGTTGCAAGTAACGGTTCACCACATCGAACGTAATGTACGGACGAGCATGGCCAAGGTGAGATTCACCAGATACGGTAGGGCCGCAAACATACAGGCCTACGTGGCCAGGTGTTATGGATTCAAACTTCTCCTTTTCTCTTGTATATGAATTGTATATGTGTAAATCGGACATATTGTAAAATAATGTGCAAAAATAAGGCTTTAACGGCCAGCCTTGCGGATTATTTCAAAATTGGCAATAACCGGCCTGTGGTCTGAAAGCTCTGTGTGCGGACAATCGAAACCAACTATTTTCAGAATTTTAGGGTCGTAGAATAGATGGTCTATCCGTAGGGTAGGCAGTATTTGGCTGTAAGTACGGCCCAAGAACTTGCCTTTGTCTACAAATGCATCGTTGAGATTGCCACGTAGTTTGGTGTATGTATATGAGCCCGGCAAATCGTTAAAATCACCGCAAATCATTACAGGGTATGGGCTTTGTGCTATGATGGCTGCCGCTTTATCTGTTTCCTCTGCACGCTTGGCAAATGCATAGTTGAACTTCCAGATGAAAGAGCGGGTGAGGCCGAGGCTGTTTGTAAGCGCAGAGCTGTTTTTCTTTACATACTCTATGTAGGCCTTCTCATCATCGCTAAGGCCAAAGGTGCTGAGGTGTACATAGAATGTGCGCATGGTATCGCCGCCGGGCAGTGCCACATCGCCCTGCAGCAGGAAGGTATATTCGGCCAGTGCATGTGCTTTGTAGTTGAAGAACTGATGACGGGTGAAAACAGACGTACCTAAAAATATGGTGGTACCCAGTGTATTGTCGTAATGGAAGCGATACTCGGGGTAGCTGCCATTCTCCATTATCTTACGGGCATAGGGTTTCATAGAGTCTGTCTTTGGTACAGAGTATTCCGGCAAGCACAGGATGTCTGCATCCAGCTCTTTCAGATAGGTAAGTATGTCTTTCTCAAAAGCCTTATCGCGAGGTACTTTGAAGATGCCCATGCCGTGTACATTCCACGTAACTATGCGTAGGCGGTCGTTTGCTTTGGCCATATCGTTTTTGCCAAAGTGAAAACCGAAAACCACTAATATCAGTTTATAACATGCCACCAATGCTATGAGTGATAGCAATGAACGTATTTTTTTGCTGGTAAAAAGCCAGATGAATACAAACAGTACATTGGCTATAATGGCGAAAGGTGTAGTGAGCGTAACGAGTGCCAGATGGCTAACTTCAAGCGGGCTTTTGATGGCTGCAAGTGCGCATAATGCTAACCATACCACACTGCCAACATTCAGCAGGAGTAAAGTATAGCGAAGCAGCTTGCGTAGAAATCCCGGTTTGTTGTCTTTCAATGTTGTGGTTGATTATGGGTTGTTGTCTTTGCTTGCTTTCATCAGAATGTCTTTTTCTTCCTTCGTAAGCGAGTCGTAGCCTTTCTGGTTTATCTTATCGAGTATATCGTCTATTCTTTTCTGATTGCTTTGTTTTGCTGTGTAGGCATTCAAGGCTTCGTTGCGCTTCTTGCTGTTCTTTTCGCGTATACGGTCTGTGTCGGGCTCAGCCATGTTGCTCAGCTTATCAAACATATTGTACACCCACATGCCTGGTTGCTTGCCATTTTTTACCAGCATCATGTATACAAAACCTGTAAGTGCGCCGCCACCCAGCATAAACAAAGATGGTGTATACATATTCACATTTATCAGCATCAGCGCATAGAAGATTATGGTAAGTACTGATATAGGTATACTAAATGTAGGCGCCAGATAAAAACGGTAAGAAGGTGAAAGTGTAAGCACGGCAGTAGCTACACCAACAACACCTGCATGTGCACCAATCATAAAGCCTGCACTACCAACACCCGGCATCAGTTGTGCCAGTTCATAAAACAGTCCGCCAACTATCAGGCTGTAAACAAACAATGGTATTACCTGCTTGTAGCCCACCAGCGATTGCATAACCGAACCGAAGCCATAGAGCCATACCATATTGGTAAACAACACCCAGAAGCCGTCATGCGTCCACCCGTAGGTGAATATGGTCCACCATTTTGCACCAAAGTTGGCAATGGAAGGTAGTGCTACATTGGGAGTGAAATTTGTTTCAAAATATTGTGCGCTGAGGCCTGCCACCAATAGTATAACACGTATCAGGTGAAACGTGATATAGCCTGTAGCAGATGCAACTATCAGTTGCAGCACAGCATTTTGGCTATAGCCCGGTATAGAAGATAAAGGAGAACGTTTGCGCGATGTATTCATTGACATGTCTTTTGCTCTTAATAGAAGTTGCTCCTGTTTTGTTTATTCCAGATTTTCAAAAGTATGAAACCTACCAGCATACCACCAAGGTGTGCAAAGTGAGCTACGTTATCGCCTGCAGAGTTTTGTATACCTGCAAACAGCTCGAATACAGCATAAGCAGCCACTACATATTTTGCCTTGATAGGTACCAGGAAGTATAAGTATAATAGTGTATTAGGGAACATATAGCCAAATGCAAATAGGATACCGAATACCGCACCGGATGCACCAACGGTAGCCTCGTCGTATATGCCGGGGATGTATTGCCCTGTAGGCCTGTAGGTCATGCCATGCAGGTATTGATTGATAGCAGAAATGGATTCGTTTGACAAATCCTGCGATGGAGAATTGCTCCATACTTTAGCTATTTCGTACAACTGCATGCTAAGTGGATTGCCACTCATTTTCACTCGTTGGTTCAGGAAAAGATTAAACTGATCGAGCGTAGCATTGTGTTGGTATTGGGTAAATGCCTGTTCTATGACACGGTATTCATAAGCCAATACGCCCATGTGCAATGCCGCAGCACCCAAGCCACAAACTATATAGAAGGTAAGGAAGCGTTTAGGCCCCCAAACATTTTCCAGTATGCTACCAAACATCCAGAGGGCAAACATATTGGACAACAGGTGCGTAAGTGTGGCATTGATATCGAAATAGCTACCATGCATAAACATGTGCGTGAAGTACTGCCACGGCTTGAAGTAAACAGACTTCCAATAGTGCAGGCCCAGATAATCTGAAAGGTCTATGCCGAATTTGCCCAATACGTATTGTGCAAAAACCATAATGGAATTTATGATAATTAAGTTCTTAACTATCGGAGGAAGTATCTGAAAGCGCCCCGGCCTGAATTCAGTCATTTTGTAATGTTTCGTCTATTGTAACGGTACTCAATTATCACGCCTGATAAATAGTGCTGCCAAAATTACACGTTATCGTGCGCTTTAGGCTCAAATTACAAATCTTAATATTATAATCTTATGCTAAAACAGCTGCTTATGGTTTTTGTTTATGCAACAACGTCAGCACGCCTTCTTTTTGAAGTATACGGTAGCCAATGCGGTCATTCGAGATGCCTTGTTTCAACTCGTAGGTGAAGAGGAATTGCTCATCGCCCGCCATTTGTGTGGTGAAGTAGGCAAAATTGATAGATGTATTAGTGCTGAAATGCTGTGCCACCTCGTACAGGTGGGTAGAAAGTATCATGAGATGGTGCGGATGGTTTAGCAGGCCGTCTATCACCGCTTTGGTGCATTCATAGGCGTCATGTACGTTGGTGCCTTTAAAAAGCTCATCCATCAGTACCAGATGTGCGCCGTGGTTTTGTAGTTGTTGCGCTGTCAGCTTCATCCTTTGCACCTCTGCAAAAAAGTAACTTTCTCCTTTTATCAGGTTGTCTTCTACATGCATATTGGTAATGATGCCTTGCAGAAAACTGATGCGCATAGCCGATGCAGGTACTGCCATGCCTATATGTGCCAACAATGCGCCTACACCCAGTGCGCGCATAAAAGTGGTTTTACCACTCATATTGGCACCGGTCAGTATCAGGAAGTTTTGCTTGTCTTGCAGGTTGATGGTATATGGTATGGGCTGTTGCAGCAATGGATGGTAAAGCTCTTTTACATCCAACACCGAAATGTGTTGTGGCAGCAATTCAGGGAAATGCCAGCTGTGCAGCAACGATGCTTTTGCCATAGCCTGCCAGGCATCCAACCGCGCATAGTGGTTTACAAGGCGATTGATATTATGCTTCATTTCGCGGCGCACTTTGTAGTTGAGCAGCGCAAGGTCGCGATAAGGAGTATCTTTATTTACCAGTAATAATTCTTCTGTCAGGCGGTGATTGGTTTCCTGTAGTACCAGTTCCAACTCACGGCGCAGCATATCGGGAAGGTCGTTTCTTTCCAGCAAGGCAGTCATTTGCCTGCAGCCCCTCATAAAGTCTGC
Organism: Bacteroidetes bacterium UBA4414; assembly: GCA_002389765.1. Lineage (GTDB taxonomy): Bacteria > Bacteroidota > Bacteroidia > Chitinophagales > Chitinophagaceae > Polluticoccus. Next base: position 36,432 of record DGQM01000019.1, read on the forward strand.
AATATGCGACAGGGAAAACTGCGTAAAGAAGTATTCGTTCTTATTCAACCATTTCTGCAAATAGCGTCCCAATATCAGGTTGATGCCTGCAGGTGGGGTAGATTGCGTATCTGCTGCGTCAAAGAATTTATCAATCATTACCAGCGTGCCGTTTGTAATGATGGCCGGCCATACATCCGTATTGTTGGTAAAGAACTTTACCACTTCCTGCATCTGCAACAAATCCTGATAGGTGGCAGGTGGCGATTGTATGTGCCTGCGCAGCATATCCTTGCCAGCCTGTGTGGTGGTATGTGCCAACAAACCAAAAATGCTGCCGTTTTCATCGGCAGCAAATATGGAGAGGTCTTTGAGTGTGATTCTGTCGCTTTGCATTACCTGTCGAAACGCAGCCTTTGTCCGCGTACGCTATCGTTGATGGTTCCGTTTTCGTATGCTATCTGTCCGCTTACCAGTGTGTATTTAACTGTAGCAGGGAAGCTATGGCCTTCAAACGGCGACCAGCCGCACTTGTACAGTATATTATCTTTAGTAACAGTGTAAGGATTGTTCATATCTACCAATACCATATCTGCCCAGTAACCTTCGCGTATATAGCCGCGCTCTGCAATCTGGAAGCAGATAGCAGGTATATGGCTCATTTTCTCTACTACTTTTTCAATGCTTATTTTTCCCTGCTTTACGTATTGCAGCATCAGCAATAACGAATGCTGAACCAGCGGTACGCCTGCAGGAGCTTGTGAATATGGTTGTTGTTTTTCTTCCCAAGTATGCGGGGCGTGATCTGTGGCAATAATATCCAACCTGTCATCAAGCAATGCTTCCCACAGCGCTGCTTTGTTTTCTGGCGCTTTGATGGCAGGATTACATTTTATCAGGTTGCCAAATTGTGCGTAATCATCGGCAGTAAAGTGTAGGTGATGCACACATACTTCAGATGTGATGCGCTTATCTTCCAGCGGTAGCATGTTGGTAAACAACTGCAATTCTTTGGCAGTAGATATATGTAGTATGTGCAGGCGTGTATTGTGTTGCTTTGCCAGTTGCACGGCAGAGAAGGAACTTTCGAAACAAGCCTCTACATCGCGTATCAGTGGGTGGAAAGATGCGTGGTCTGCATTGGGGTATTTTTCTTTGTTTGCTTTTACAACACGTTCGTCTTCGCAGTGTGTAGCTATCAGCAATTCGCTTTCAGAAAAGAGCTTATTCAGTGTCAGGTAATTATCTACCAGCATATTGCCTGTGCTGGAGCCCATGAATATTTTAATACCGCAGATGTCTTTCTTCTTGGCATTTGTCTTCAATACTTCATCTGCATTGTCATTTGCCACACCCATAAAGAAAGAATAGTTGGCAACAGAACTATTGGCAGCAATGGCATATTTATCTTCCAGCAGTTCCTGTGTCAGTGCTGCAGGTACTGTGTTGGGCATCTCCATAAAAGTGGTAGTACCACCCGCTACGGCAGCACGTGCCTCGCTCGCGATATTGGCTTTGTGTGTAAGTCCTGGTTCGCGAAAGTGTACCTGATCGTCTATAACACCCGGTAACAGATAAAGCCCCTCAGCGTTTATTTCTCTGCAATCACCATCCGGTTGTATGCTTGTGCCTATCTTTTCGATACGCCCGTTTTTAACGAGTACATCTGTTACTTCCTGTTTTCTTTCATTAACAACTGTAGCGCCTTTTATTAGTACTGAAGCCATATAAATAACTGATAAACTGAATTATAACTATATTTTTGTGGCAAGTTAGCGCATACGCTTGTAGAAAACATATTCTATGTACAAAAAAGCTGCATCACTCGCATTATCCATTGCATTCACAGCAATCGCCGCACAGGCACAAACAACTTATCTGCAACTGAATCAGGAAGACTATCATCTGCTTGACAGGTTGGAGACACGTTCCGGTCAATTGTCTGATGATTTGTTCCTGTTTGTGAAACCAGTATCACGCAAAAGCGCAGTAGAGTTTCTACAATGGCAGCGCAAAGAATCGCGCATAGATAACCTGAGCGAGATAGATAAATACAATGTAGCACATGCTATATCTGTTAGTGGCGAATGGGCATTGGAGCAAAACGGGGCCATTGATTCTAAACGTGCTATACTGAAGAACTTTTACAAAAAGCAGCCAGACCTGATATATGTAAATAATGATAACTTCTTTTTGTCTGCCAATCCCATCATTACCGCACAGGGTATGTATGAGAAAAACAATGGTACGCTGTTTACCAGCAGCCGTGGCTTGGAAGCAAGGGGATTGATTGCAAAGAAGGTAGGCTTCTATACCATGTTTACCGACAATCAGGAAACGATGCCTGGCTATGCCGCTGCATGGGCAGATAGTGCTGATGCAGTGCCTGGCAATGACTTCTTTACCAGAAAAGGTGCTAATAAATTTGACTACCTCACGGCGCGTGGTTATATAGACTTTGCAGCTGTTAAAGATCATATTAATGTAACATTCGGCTACGACAAGCATTTTCTGGGCGATGGTATGCGCAGTATGTTCCTTAGTGATTTTTCTGCAGGTGCAACATTCCTGCGTTTGAATACAAAGGTTTGGAAGTTTAATTATCAAAACCTGTATATGGAATTGATGCCACAATACAGAAGAGGTGCAGACAGAGAATTACCACATAAATATGCAACCATGCACCACTTGAGTATTAATGCTACAAGGTGGCTGAATGTTGGCATATTTGAAGGTGTAATATTTGACCGTAGGGACAGATATGAATTTAGTTATATGGTGCCAATCATACTATACCGTCAGATAGAGCGTTCGCTGGGTAGCCCTGATAACGTAGTGCTTGGTTTCAACTTCAAAGCGATAGCTGCAAAACACCTGCAATTTTACGGGCAGTTGTTATTAGACGAATTTACATCTAAAGAACTGGTAGCAGGCAATGGTTATTGGGCCAATAAATTTGCTATACAATTAGGCGGTAAGTATTTTGATGCGTTTGCTGTGAAGAATCTGGATTTGCAAGGTGAGTTAAATCTTGTTCGTCCATATACGTATACACACTTTGATAGTACTGCTAACTATACACATTACAATCAACCATTAGCACATCCGTTAGGCGCAGGTTTTGCAGAGCTGTTAGGAACAATAAAATATCAGCCAGTAAAGAACTTATATATTTCGCTGAAAGGCATGTATTATAACAAAGGAGTAGACAGCGGAGGGCTGAATTTTGGTGGTAATATCTTCAAAGATTATGATACGAGGGCTAGTAGTTATGGTGTTGGATTAATAAATGGCGTTAAGGCAAATTGTGCTTCTGTAAACATCAATTTTGCCTATGAGTTAAAGGAGAATTTATTTATAGATCTTGGTGGGGCATATCGTAAATGTACATTTGAAAACAATGTATTTCCCACACAATCAACTACATATATATACGCAGGTTTTAGGTTGAACTACAATAGACGTGAATATGATTTTTATTAGTCATCACCACTAATATTAACTGTTAGTTATTGTGTTAATTTTATGATAATTCAAAAACAAATTGTCATAAAATTAAAAGTGTATTAATTTCATAGAAATATTTTCATTACTTGAATTGAGAAGCCATATAATAAGCTAATTTTAGCGCACCCTAATGGTATTATTATTATGGTTTTTATGAGAAAAATTTACCTTTTATTCTTTTTGATGCTATTAACCTGCTTCAAAGGTGTAGCACAAATAAGTTCTTACACACGAACTGCCCTAACAGGTTTAACCTACACACAAATCACTGGTGGTACAGTGATAAACTCTACAAGTGGTTTATCGTCGTCAATGAGTAATAATGATAACGATGGTGCTGTATTGGTTAACTTGCCATTTACCTTTATCTATAATGGTAGTGCATTTAATCAAGTTACATTTTGTACTAACGGTTGGATTGCGATGGGGAATCAACTTTCCGTATCTACTGCAGATGGTAAAAATTCAGGAAACTTGTTTGCTACAGCAGCGCCCGGCAATGCTATAGCAGCTTGGTTTGGTGATATTACTGCAAACTTTCCTTCAGGTGGTAGCGGTTCAATGGTACATGGTGCATATGGCACCGGAGCATATGCATTTGAATGGAGAAATGCGGGTGGCAACGGAGCTACCAGCTCTACTACAGACTTGATAAACTTTATGGTAGTTTTATATGGTCCGTTATCAACAACACCGGGAAGAATTGAACTGCTATACGGTACTCAAAGCGGAACATTAACCAGTGGCACATCAATAGGTATTAAGGATGCGACCGGCGGTAGTGGCAACTATATCAACGCTATATCAAATTCTTCAACATCAACTACAACATCTACAAGTTGGGTAGGTAATGGTAGCGGATATAGATTTACCCCGCCAGCATGTACGGGTACACCTGCGCCCGGTAATACTTTAAGTACAGTTAATCCGGTATGTCCGGGACAAAATTTTGTTTTGTCTTTACAAAACACAACAATTGGTTCAGGTGTTACCTACCAATGGCAGGCATCTCCTAATGGTACTACATGGACAAATATTGCATCTGCTACATTTAGCTCGCTAACAACCAACCAAACTGCAACCACATATTACCGTTGCGGCGTTACATGTTCTAGCAATACTACTTTTTCAACATCAGTTTTGGTAAACATGAATACGTTTATGAACTGTTATTGTGTAGCTAGTCAGTCTGTTGGTTGCGGATCAAATGATGTAATCAACAATGTAACATTTGGTAGCATAAATAATACAACTACTTGTACAAGTGCTCCTTCTTATACTGATTATGGAATTACAGTATCTGCGCCAAATATAGTTATCGGATCTACTAACCCGATAAGTGTAAGTGTAGGAGCCGGAGGAACTGAAAATGTAGCTGTATGGATAGATTATAATCAGAACGGCGTATTCGATGCAGCAGAGTATACATCTGTAGGCAGCGGAAGCGGTGTGGCAATAACTAATAATATTACTATACCTGCATCAGCTATTCCGGGATTGACTAAAATGAGAGTGAGGCTCAGAAATACAACGGCTATTGCTAATTCAGATGGTTGTACTACATTCACAAACGGCGAAACAGAGGACTATAATGTAACATTGGTATGTAACACGCCTACATTTACAACACACCCAAGTTCAGCTATACTTTGTGCAGGTACAAATATGACTTTGACTGCTACTGCTACTGGTAGCAGTGTTAACTATCAATGGCAGGTAAATACCGGTACCGGTTTTGCAAACATAACAAACGGTGGTGTGTATAGTGGTGCAACAACAGGTTCTCTTGTTTTAACGGCTCCTCCGGCATCATTTAATGGTTATCAATTCCGTTGTATTGCATCAGTATTATGTTCAACAACTACAGCAACTTCAAATACTGCTACCCTGAGTCTTGGTAATGCAACCGCAATCACATCAAGCCCTGTTAATACTATAGTTTGTAATGGTGAGCCTGTTTCTTTTTCAGTAGGAGTATCTGCTACCAATGCGACTTATCAGTGGCAAGTTTATAATACCTCAACCGGCTATACAGACTTGACCAATACAGGTATATACAGTAATGTAAATACTGCAACACTTAATATCTCCGCTGCTACATTAGCAATTGACGGATATGCTTATCGTTGTGTAGTTGGTGGTTATTGTGTGCCTAATGTTGTGATTTCTGGTGCAGCTACTTTGACAGTTGGTACTAATATACCTGTAGCAATACAGCCTGTTAATACTACAATATGTTCCGGTGGTACAGCTAATTTAAGTGTTACAACACGTGGTGCAAATGTTGTATACCAATGGCAAGTAAATACAGGTAGTGGTTTCACAGATGTTGTAAATGGTACTGACTACAGTGGTGCAACAACAGCTAATCTCTCTGTGTTGAACACACCACTTAGCTTTAATACTTATCAGTATCGTTGTGTACTGAGTAACACTTGTGTTACTCCGTTCTATACAAATACAGCTGTACTTACAGTGCAGCCTTCACCTGTTATAGCAACACAGCCAGTGGATGTTAATACTTGCGATTTCCAAAATATTGGTTTCAATGTAGTAGCTACTGGTACTAATCTAAGCTATCAATGGCAGGTAAATACAGGTCTTGGCTTTGTTAACCTAACGAACGTAGCACCATATGGAGGTGTACTTGGTGCTAACATGACGGTTGCTAATGTTACATCTGCTATGAATGGTTATCAATATCGTTGTGTAATAACTGGTACTTGCACGCCGTCTGTAATAAGTAATGTTGTAACGCTTGCAATAACTAACAGGCCTGTGATTTCTGCAGGTCCTGTCAACTCTACAATATGTGATGGTGGTAGTACAACATTTGCAGTAACAGCTACCGGTACTGCTATTACCTATCAGTGGCAAATAAATACCGGCACAGGTTTTACCAATCTTACTAATACAGGTATACATAGCGGCGTTACAACTAATACGCTGGCTATAACAGGTGCTACCAATGCTGCGCATAGTAATGCATACCGCTGTGTGGTAACGGGTTCATGTGCTCCTAGTGTTACATCTTCACAAGCATTACTTTTCATAAACAGTGCTCCATACATGGTTAGCCAACCATTTGATAAATCAGTATGTGCAGGTAGCAATACATTCTTCAGTGTTGCTACAGCAGCTGCAACGTCTGCAAATCCGTTGAGCTACCAGTGGCAGGTAAATACAGGTACAGGTTTTACCAACCTTACTAATACGGCTCCTTACAGCAATGTTACTACTTCGTCTATGGTAATAACAGGTGCTACTGTAGCATTGAACGGATACAGATACCGATGCCTGATAAGCAACGCTACTTGTTCGCCAACATTGCTTTCTAATGCTGTAATGCTGACGGTTAATACACTGCCTACCATTGTTACACAGCCTAGTGCGCAAACACTATGTCCTTTGGCAAACGCTACGTTCAGTACTGTTGCAACAGGTACAGGTATAGGTTATCAATGGCAGGTAAATACCGGTGCAGGTTTCCAGGATGTTCCTGGTAGCGCACCTTATGGAGGGGCAAATACAACAACGCTTACAATTACCGGTATTACACCTGCAATGAATGGATACCAGTATCGTTGTGTTGTGAAAGGTGATTGTACGCCTCCTGCTACGTCAAATGCAGTTCTGCTGAATGTACTTAACCCTGTTATAATAAGCAGCAATACTATTACAGATACTGTTTGTGAAACAGGAACTGTAAAACTTGGTGTTCGTGTTATTGGCGCAGGTATTTTGTACCAATGGCAGCGTATGCAGAGTAATGGTTCATTTGTTAACCTGACAAATACTCCTCCATACTCTGGTGTTAATACAGACTCTCTGCGCATATCAGCTGTACCTGCATCATTGAATGGTACTGTATATCGTTGTGCACTTACAGAAACACAATTGTGTAGCCAATGGTACTACACAGCAAATATTCCACTGGGTGTTAATCCTGCGCCAACAGTATCTCCTACTTCGCTGCAGACAGGCCCTGGTAAAATTGCAACATTTGCTGTGCCGCCAACAGGTACAAGCTACCAATGGCAGGAAAATGATAATAGCGGTAATGGTTACAGAAATCTTACAGAGGGAGGTTTATATACAGGTGTATACACGAACACATTGCGTGTGGGCCCTGCTACTTTGTTGATGAATGGTAATATGTACCGTTGTATTGTTGATGGTGTTTGTGCTATTACTGTTGCAAGCCATGCAGGTCAATTGACAGTAGACCCTGCACTTTCTGTTACTACTATCAGGAATGGCGAAGGCATAGATGTATATCCGAACCCAACAAGCGGTAATGAGGTAAATATCAGTTTCAAAAAGAATATTAGTGGTAATACTACCTTGCGTGTTACAGACAAACTGGGTAAAGTTGTATATACACAAATAATCAGCCTTACTAACCAAAGTAACATTAAACTAAATCTGCCTGATATGGCAGCTGGCATTTACATGTTGCAGGTTGTGAGCGAACAAAATAACATAGCTGCAACTGTGCAGTTCGTAAAACAATAATGCTACAGGCAGTGAATAATAAGGGGCGACCATGTGGTCGCCCCCTTATTTATTGTATATGTTTGAAATGCTCAGAATATCACCGGTAGGTTATGCTCTTTGTGGTAGTCTATAATTGGTTGATAAGGACCAAATTTGTGTTCATCTTCCGTAAAAGGATCGGTGTATGGGCCAATGTCATAGTCTATAGGTTTGTTTTTAATGTTTGAATAGCTTTCTGCTTTCTCTTTTTTAGGGCGAGTGTGGATTCGGTCGTCTACCACAAACGCCGCTACATCTATTGCCTCAATATCGGTAAGGAAAGGTTGCTGCCAATTAGCTTTCAAGTGAGGCATATTTGCTTTTACAAATCTTGCCATTTTTAGTACTCTATGCATGCTTGAACCACATTCAAATGCAAAATTGCCCCATAGTGGTGGATATATATAAGTAGATGAGTCTCCATTGAATTGGCCCTCACCATTTTGCCCATGGCAGCTGGCACAGTGTGTTGCATATACCTGCGCTCCCTTTGTAGGGTCTGCAGCACGTTTAGGATATTCCAAATCTATTGCTCCATCTCCCGGTACATGCTTGCCTATAGCTACATTGCCGGATAGCCAACGCATATATGATACAATAGCTATCATTTCTTTGCTATCAAGCGGCATGGGTATGCCATTATGTGGGCGTTCTATGCAGTTGTTAACCCGTTCCGGCAATGTCATAACTCTGTTTTCGCGACCACGGTATTGCGGATAGCGTGCGTGTGTGCTGAAAAAGTTCAGCCCATAAGGTACAGTACCTGCCTTCAGATGGCAGTTAGAACAATTCATTTTATTACCCAGATATCTACCCTTTGTGCCGTTTGGGCCGATATAATATGCGGTATTAATCAATAGTTCTCTTCCGTATCGCACCATATCTCCAAACTCGTCGTGCGGTATAGTCGCAGTGTCAGGAGGTGTAAACAGAGAATCAGCAGATTTGGCAACAGCAGGTGTATCGCTGTTGTTGCAAGAGGTAGCTAATGTAGTTGTAAATGCTATGGTAAGTAATCTTAAATATTTAGATTTACAATAATCAATTTTTAGCTTCATGTTTAAAAAATTACTCTTTCTATTAGCTTGTGCATTTATAAACGTAGCAGATGCACAGATAAAACCTGCTAATGGTAGTATACTAAATTACAGAATAATAGGCTTTCAGGTACCACAAAATAATGAAGCTTCAACATATGTTTTACGAATTGCACTAGACTCTGTAATTAGTCCCGAGCAGCTGGATAGACGGAAGATAGTAGAACAAAAGGCTGCAAGTAACAGAATAATAGAAACTGTACCCGATTTTAATACATTTTATACCTGGCAAGTAATATATAAAGATAAACATGGTAAAGAGATAGGCAGCACCTCTCTTAACTATTTCAGAACGGGGTATATTAAGTTTGTTGACACGGCCTATTACCGGATGAGTATTCTGAAGAATAAGATGCCGGCAAAAGATATATATGTATTGCTGGATAATAGTGCTGTTATGTATGATTTGAATGGCAAACCTGTTTGGTATTTGCCAAACAATACAACATTAGATACCAATATGCATGTAATGCGGGATCTGAAACCGACAGTTGACGGTACATTTACAGCATTGTTTGAACATGGTATTTATGAGTTTGACTATTACGGTAGGGTATTGTGGTCTGGCCCGATGAATGGTGCAAGTAAAGTAGAAGGAGCCCAAACATATCATCACGAGTTTACGAAACTAGGCAATGGCCACTACATGGTTGCGGGTAATGAAGTGGTTGAAAATGAACTGCCAGCAGAATTGCGAATAGCAGATAGCTCAGATGTCATCAAAAGAGGTGGAAAGACATATAGAACATCAGTATGTGGCAACCTTCTTGAATATGATAATAATGGTAAACTGTTGTGGTCTTGGAGATCATCACCATTTTTTCCATCTGTAGGGGTGCTTTCACCCGGTAATAGAATGGCGAATATTGGAACTCATATGAATAGTTTCTATTTCAATGAGAAAGATAGCCTGATATACGTTGGTTTCAGAAACATAAGTACGATAGCAAAAATAGAATACCCAAGCGGCTATGTTAAGGAAACATATAAAGGTAAGAATACTGAAATGGGTATGAGAAGAGAAGGAACAGATAGGGAAAATACTGACAGAAATATGAATGTGCAAAAACAAGTTTTGTCTGTAGAAAATAAGGGGCTATTTTCTAACCAGCATGCATGCCGTGTTGAAAAAAACAAAGTGTATGTGTTTAATAACAACACAATCAGAAACCCCAATTTTATTTCCTATGCAGAGATATATCAAGAGCCAGATACAATAGGGAAACCACTTCGTAAAATATGGTCATACCCTTGCAATATTGATACGTTTGCCAATCCCGGATCGCCGACAGGGGGCAGTATCTATCCATTGTCAGATTCATTATTGTTAGTATGTACTGGTGGTTCGGGCAGAGTTTTTATTGTAAATCTTAATAAAGAACTTTTGTGGAATGCAATACCTGTTTTCAAGAGAATGGACGGTCAAACAAAGCCACTTCCACAGTACAGAGCCAGTTTTATGAGGAAAGAGGATTTTTATAAGTTTTTGTTTAAGTAGGTAATATTTATATTTTACTGTGAGAATGTTAAAATTTTCAATTTTTTTTTGTGATTAATTAAAAATTAATACTAAATTGGAAGACGCATCACATTGAAATAAACGTAAAACATTGTGTGACTGAAATCTAACGGTTATGAATCTAAAACTTTACAATTGGGTTAAAAAGGTTTCTTTGATATTGTTAACAACAATACTTGCGAACACTGCACAAGCTCAGTGTAATACTGGGTTGTATAGTATTGCATGCTCTTGGGGAGACCATATCGAAGCATTTGCAACCTCGGGAGGTACAACAAATATCAGTAACTGGTATACAGGCTGTGCAACGAGTAGTGGATATATTTATTACTCTACTATGTCGCACACAACTGCTGCCGGAAATACTGTGAACTTTTCAATACTGAACAATTATTACTACTATGAGTATTACAAAATTTGGGTAGACTTTAATGCTGATGGAGATTTCTATGATGCAGGTGAGCAGGTTTACCAAGCGAACTTAGCTTATGGTGCTTTTGTTTCCAGTAGTTTTGTAGTTCCATCTGGCACAACAGCAGGAACAAAGCGTATGCGTGTAAGATGTGTATATGGTGGTAGCAGTACTATGGATCCATGTGCAAACTACACATTTGGCGAGGTTGAAGATTATAACCTTGTTGTAACTGGTGGTTCACCATGTTCAGGTACGCCTGCACCTGGTAATACGTTAACTACATTAAATCCGGTATGTCCGGCTACAACCTTTACATTGTCATTGCAGAATACCATTGCAGGTAGTGGTGTTTCATATCAATGGCAATCTTCTCCAAACAATAGTACGTGGACTAATATCACAGGTGCAACATCTTCTACATTAGCTACAACACAAAGTGCAGCAACGTATTATCGTTGTGCTGTAACGTGCTCTAGCAATACAGGTTTTTCAAGTTCATTACAAATGAATATGAATAACTTCCTGTCTTGCTATTGTGTAGCAGGCAATTCTAGCGGATGTGGCTTTAGTGACGTAATTAATAATGTAACATTTGGTACTATTAATAACACTACCGGTTGTACTGCTACGCCTGCTTATACAGATTATGGTTTGTCTGTACCGGCAGCAAATATTGCAATAGGTGCTACAACACCAATAAGTGTAACTGTAGGGGCTGGAGGTTCTGAAAGAGTTGCATGTTGGATAGATTATAACCAAAACGGAATATTTGAAACTACTGAATACACCTCTATAGGTACAGGTAATGGCTCTGTTGTGACGAACAACGTTATAGTTCCGCCTACAGCCACAGCCGGCCTGACAAAAATGAGGGTCAGGGTTAGATATTTTACCGCAATTGCAAATACAGATCCTTGTACAACATTCAGTTATGGTGAAACAGAAGACTATAATGTAAATCTAATATGCGTGTCTCCTACATTTACGACGCAGCCTGCAGCATCCAGCACTTTATGTCCTAGTGCAAACCTGACACTGACAGCAGCAGCTACAGGTAGCGGTATTGCATATCAATGGCAAGTAAATACAGGTACCGGCTTTACAAATATTACAAATGGTGGTGTATACAGTGGTGCTACTACAGGCTCATTGTTACTTACATCAGCTCCTTCAACTTTCAATGGTTATCAATATCGATGTGTGGCTAGTACAAGTTGTAACACTGCAACAGCCATATCAAGTATATCTACACTTTCTGTAGGCTCTGCAACAGGCGTTACAACTATGACACCTAATACAGTTGTATGTAATGGTGCTCCTGCTGTATTTACTGTAAATGCTACAGGTACTAATCTTACATATCAATGGCAGGTATATGATGGTACAGGGTACTATAACCTGTCTAATGCAGGCATATATAGTGGTGTGAATACTAACACACTGAACATCTCAGCAGCTACGCCGGCAATTAATGGCTATGCATATCGTTGTGTGCTAACTGGTAGCTGTGCTCCTTTCACACTCATTACAGGGGCCTCGTCACTTACTATAGGTACATCTATACCAGTAATAACACAACCGGCAAACTTTATTGCATGCTCTGCCGGTATAGCAACATTCAGCGTGGCTACTGGTGGTGCAAACGTGGTATATCAATGGCAGGTAAATACAGGTAGTGGTTATGCAAACGTAGCAAATGGCGCTAACTACAGTGGTGCTACAACATCTACACTTTCTGTGCTGAATACGCCACTTAGTTTTAATAACTATCAGTATCGTTGTGTGCTGAGCAATACATGTGTGGTTCCTTTCTTTACATCTGCGGCTACACTTACAGTGCAACCGGCTCCGGTTATTGCCACTCAGCCAAGTAATCTTACTATTTGCGATTTCCAAACTGCAAACTTCAATGTAGTAGCTACTGGTACAGGGTTAAATTATCAATGGCAGGTAAATACAGGTTTAGGCTTTGTAAACCTTACCAATGCTGCTCCTTACGCAGGCGTGTTGGGACCTAATATGAGTATTGCTAATGTAACGGCATCTATGAGTGGTTATCAATATCAGTGTGTTATAACAGGTACTTGCTCTCCTGCTGTTACAACAAACATTGTTACACTTAATGTTAATACAAGACCTGTATTGACCAGCGGGCCATTACCATCAACTGTGTGCGAAGGTGGTTCTACTACATTTAATGCAGTAGCAACTGGTACAGGTATTACATATCAATGGCAGGTGTTGAATACTTCTGGAACATACGCTAATATTACAAACACAGGTATATACAGCGGCGCTACTACACCTTCGCTTACGCTTACAACCATTACACCTGCCTACCATGGCTTAGGTTATCGTTGTGTGGTAACAGGTACTTGCGCTCCTGCAGTAACTACAAACACTGCACTGTTGTTTGTAAATGCCATACCAACAGTATTTAATCAACCTTCTGACAGAGAGGTGTGTGCGGGTAGCAATATCACTTTCTCAACAGCTGGAGCAGCCTCTACACTGACAGGTGTACTGAGCTATCAGTGGCAGGTAAACAGCGGTGCCGGCTACGTTAACCTTACCAATACTGCGCCTTACAGTAATGTAACAACTGCAAATATGACAATAACTGGTGCTACAATTGGGTTGAACGGTAATACATATCGTTGTGTTATAAGCAATCAGACTTGTACACCAACTGTAAATACAAATGATGCACGTATTACTGTATTTACACTTCCTGCAATTACAACACAGCCGGTAGCGCAAACTAAGTGTCCTGGTACAGATGCCACATTCACACTAACTGCCACAGGTACAGGCCTTACGTATCAATGGCAGGAAAACAGAGGTACAGGTTTTGTAAACCTACCGGGTAATGGTGGTTATACAGGCGCAAACTCTGCTACCCTGACAGTAAGTGCAGTGACACCTGGTATGGATGCTTATCAATATCGTTGTGTGGTAAGAGGTACATGTGCTCCTGCAGTTACTTCAAATGCAGTATTGCTGAATGTGCTGAGGCCAATAACAATAGTTAGCAGTAGCATTACAGATACTATATGTGAAGGTGGGACAACTAAACTTGGTGTACGTGCAACAGGTGCAGGCGTATTGTACCAATGGCAGCGCATGCAGTCTAACGGTTCTTTTGCAAACCTTACCAATGTTCCGCCATATTCGGGTGTTAATACAGACTCTTTGCGCATAAGCGGCGCGCCTTCTAATATTCATGGCGCTGTATACCGTTGTGCACTAACTGAAACACAACTGTGTGGTTTGTGGTACTATTCTACTAATATACCAATAGGTATCACTAATGCGCCTGTTACAAATCCGTCTATCCTTAATGTTACTCCATTCCAAATAGCTACATTCAGTGTTCCTCCTACAGGTACAAGCTACCAATGGCAGGAGAATGATAATAGCGGTAATGGCTTCCGTAATTTGGCTGAAGGCGGCAGATATACAGGTGTATATACAAATACACTACGCATATCTTCTATCAACGTAACGATGAATGCTAATTTGTATCGTTGTCTGGTAGACGGCGTATGTACAAATACAGTAGCTAGTATTGCAGGTACGCTGACAGTTGATCCTAAGTTGTCTGTTAGTGGTATTCAGAAAAATACAGGTATCGACGTGTATCCGAATCCTATGACAGGTAGTGAACTGAATATCAGCTTTAAACAAGTACTGAAAGGAAATACTGAAGTGAAGGTGCTTGATAAACTTGGAAAAGTTGTTTATACAGACAAACTGCAATTGGATGGTGGCAAAAATGCTAAAATCAATCTGACTAGCCTTGCTGCAGGCGTATATATGCTACAGGTGGTGAATGCAGATGAAAGCATCTCTGAAACTATACAGTTTGTTAAGAAATAATATTTCTGCAATCAGATAAAAAATGGTCGGCAATTATTGCCGGCCATTTTTGTTTGTGAATGGTGATGAAAACTTAAAACAGAATAAACAATCAGTTGATATTGCTAGCCTAATATGCCGTTGAATTTTTGGTTATGGGAAATCCTATTATTCGTAGAGCGGCAAGTGCAGATGCTGAGCATGTTTATGAAATGCTTTGTTGCCTGTCTGATAAGCAACATAATAAGGAGCGTTTTATGCAGTGTTTTGAAAAAAATCTACAGAACGATACCATCGTATATCTGATAGCGGAAGTAGATGATACCCCATGTGGCTTTATAAGTTGCCATAGCCAGCAATTGCTTCACCACACAGGTACAGCTTACGAAATACAGGAGATGTATATTAAAGAAGCTAACAGAGGATGGGGAATTGGCAAGAAACTGATAGCAACATTGCGCTCAATGATTAATGAAACAGATTATGATGTTTTTGAAGTGACATCAAGCAATTGGCGTGAGGAAGCACATGCTTTCTATATGAATAACGGGTTTGTGCAAACCCATAAAAAATTTACCAGCAAAGGTAATAGGCATTAGCCAATGCTACTCAAAAGTGTATGACTTGACATAACGAGCTTTTATTTCACCTCTGCTTCCCTGTATCTGATAATACTCGTTAAAGGCAGTGTCATCATCAAAATGAAAGCCTATGATAAACGTATAAGGGCTTGATGCTCTTCGCAGTATAGGCTGCAAATGTTCTGCTCCATAAGGCATACGTATGGTGGTAGTGGCAATGTTGTAGCCCCATGTTGTTTGCACATCATAAGAGCCGTTGACACTGCTGTCGTTTGTGTATATGTGTATGCCAAAGTATTGATTGTTGAGTTTGTCTTCTGCAATAGGCACACTATCGGCAAGTATTTCTATACCAGGCTTGATAGGTTCTATAGACGCTTCATTATGATTAACAAGATCCGACTTGCATGCGTGTATAAGAAGGGCTGATGTAAGCATCGTGAGGGTGCGTTTCATAGGTGCAAAAGTAGGTTTTAATGATTGAGGTAAATCAGGTATTTTTAATGCTTCTTAAAAGCAATTTATAAACAATGAAAAAGTGGGCTATACCCGTAATAGCATTTATGGGAACACAAATCATGTTGTCGTCTTGCGGCAATGCGGGCAATACTGCCGGCAAACCGGACACTGCTAAAGTGGTTTCGGGCTACGATACCAACTTTAAGGTAGAAGCTGAGGCATTCGCAGACCTGCAAATGCTACGTTATCAGATACCCGGATGGGACGAGCTGAGCCTTCAGCAAAAAGAACTGTCTTATTATTTGTATGAAGCCGCACTTTGTGGTCGTGATATCATCTATGACCAGAAGAGTAAATATGGCATTATGCTGCGCAAAACCTTAGAGACAATCTATGGTACATACAATGGCGATAAAAATGCTGAAGACTGGAAGAAGTTTGAAGTATACGTTGGCCGTTTCTGGTTTAGCAATGGCAACCACCACCATTACGGCAACGAAAAATTCTTCCCTGAGTGCGATGCAGCCTACTTCGCTGCATTGGTGAAAGGTAGTGACACCACACAATTGCCAAAAGAAGCAGGTGAGAGTACGGATGCTTTTATTGCGCGTGTATCGCCGATAATATATGATGCCAAGATTGAACCTAAATTGGTAGATCTGCGTCCTAATATCGATAACATTGCTAACTCTTCTAACAACTTCTATGAAGGTGTTACGCAGAAAGAGGTAGAGGCATACTATGCTAAGTTTGATACCAAAGGCAATGCACCTTCATGGGGCCTTAACAGCAAAGTGCTGAAAGAAAACGGGCAGATAGTAGAGAAAACATGGAAAGTTGGCGGTATGTACGATGGTGCCATCAGCAAGATTGTGGGCTGGTTGCAAAAAGCTGCTGCTGTAGCAGAAAATGCTGAGCAAAAACAAGCTTTGGAGCTGCTGGTGAAATACTATCAAACAGGTGATCTGAAAACTTTTGACGACTATAGCATTGCATGGGTAAAAGACGTGAACTCTCGTATAGATGTAGTGAACGGATTTATCGAGGTGTATATGGATGCGATAGGTAAGAAGGGTAGTTTTGAAAGCACCGTATCTATGAAAGATATGGAGGCTACAAAACGCATCAAAGCTATAGCAGACCAAGCGCAATGGTTTGAAGATAACTCTCCGCTGATGCCGGAGCATAAAAAGAAACAAGTAAAAGGTATCACTGCAAAAGCTATTACGGTAATAGTAGAGAGCGGCGATGCTGCACCGAGCACACCAATAGGTATCAACCTGCCAAATGCAGACTGGATACGCAAAGACCACGGTTCTAAGTCTGTATCACTGAGCAATATTATACATTCATACAACGTAGCAAGCGCTAAGAGTGGTATGCTGGATGAGTTTGCATATGATGATGCAGCAAAAGCCCGTGCGCGTAAATATGGCGCGCTGGCATCTGACTTGCATACAGATATGCACGAGTGTATAGGTCACGCATCTGGACAAATAAATGAGGGTGTTGAGACAACAGATAAGACGTTGAAAAACTATGCATCTTGCCTGGAAGAAGCACGTGCAGACCTCGTAGGTTTGTATTATGCACTGGATCAGAAATTGGTAGATATAGGTGTTGCGCCAAGCAAAGAAGTAGGTATGGCTGAATATGACAGCTATATGATGAACGGCCTGATGACGCAGCTAACACGCCTGAAACTGGGCGACCAACTGGAAGAGGCGCATATGCGCAACCGTGCATTAAACGCACATTGGGTATACGAAAAAGGCAAAAAAGATAATGTAGTTGAGATGGTGAAAAAAGATGGCAAGACCTATGTAAAAATCAACGACTACGAAAAACTACGTGTACTATTTGGTGAACTGCTGCGTGAGATACAACGCATAAAATCTGAAGGTGACTATAAAGCAGGTAAAAACCTGGTAGAAACCTATGGTGTAAAGGTAGATCCTGTATTGCACAAAGAAATACTGGAGCGCTATGCCAAACTGAATGTAAAACCATACCGTGGTTTTATACAGCCTAAACTTGTGCCTGTAATGGAAGGTGGTAAAGTAACGGATGTAAAAGTAGAATACCCTGAAAGCTTCTATCAGCAAATGATGGAGTTTGGTAAAAACTACGCACTGCTACCGGTTAAAAACTAACTGAATTGAATAACATAAATAAAGCCCCGATATTATCGGGGCTTTATTGTTTTAGTATTGTGTTATTTTACCCTTTTGTATAGTGATATTCCTGAAGAAGTCTCCATTGGATGTCATGTATATAATAGGCTTTCCTTTCAATGTAGCAGGTTTCGCAGATAATTTATCCATTGTTTCAACTATTTTCTTGTCGATATATTTCTTCAAGTCTTCTGGTATTTTCGTAGTAGAAAGATAAGCATGGAACCCTACAAAGTCGTAATAAGCTATTTCTCCTTTCTTATTCAACACTACATTATCGATACCTAAATTATATTGGTCGTCAGGCAATTGTGTAAGTTCGTCTTTTATTGCATTTACAACTGTCTGTATAATGCTTGCTGCTGAAAGTGTACCGATAGTATTAATGTCTGGAATTGGGCTAAAGGCGCCGTTCACATCCTTTTCATAATCATACTGTATTTTCTCTCCGTTCATAAGCCTGGGTCTGTGGTTCATTCTCTTTATTACAATTGTTTCTTTACCAGTTGTAGGGTCTTCTACTATTGTAGTGTCTTCAGGGAATGTCTGCATGGTAATAATATTGCCCTTGTAAGTCACTTTGTTTCCATCTACTTTTCTTTTGTCGTCGGAGAAGGCATTTTTTGTAAAGCATAGCATACATACTAACAAAAGAGGTGCTGCAATAATACGTTTACTTTGAGCAAGCGCAGAGGATTTTCTGGTAAGCATCATAATTCTGTTTTTTATGGGTGAACGATTGAAAGAATGTGAAAGGGTAGGGGCTGGCGATAATAATGCTTGCTCTATCAGAAACTTGCCATACACTGCAGGCGCTTTGTCTACAGCTGCATCTGCTTGGTATTCATGTACAATCAGCAGCCTGTTATGATAGATGTATACCAACGGATTGAACCAACATATAATCTTTACTAGCTGAAATAATGTGAGGTCTAGAAAATGTAAAGCATGTCCGTGTTGTTCTTCATGAGAAAGAATCATTCTAAGTTCATCAGTAGTATAGTCTTGCTTGTTGCTGATAAATACATATCTGAACGCTGAAAACGGACTGTGCGATTTTTCTGTTTCAATTATAGTCCATACACCGTCTTTTGTTTTGTCTCCTCTTCTGTATAGTTGTACTATTGTTAGTACTTCTTTCAGTAATAATGCCATACCAATGGCTACCCCTATTGCGTAAACATAATAGAATAGCTTGCTATAGTCTGTTGTTGTTTCTGCAACTGGTGATTGTACAATAGCTTTTTTAACAGCACTCACATTCTCAATAGCGGGTTCGCTCACTTTTGTGATGTATACAATGTCTGATTCCTGCAAAGACCATAGTGGTAGTAACATGCCTGCCAACAGGGTAGTAATAAGATAGAACCTGTTGTAGCTATGGAAAGATTCTTTTCGCATAAACAGATCGAAAACCAGCAAGCTGAGCAGCCAGATAGCCGTCATATTGAGCAGATACTGTAGCATAGGTTATTTCTTTTTATTGTTATCAAGCGATTTCAATAGTTCATTCAGCTCTTTCAGTTTCATGTCCTCTTTTTCTACCAGGAAGCTTACGAGATTTTTAGGTGAACCGCCAAAGTATTTTTCCATAAGGCTTTGCACACCATGTTGTGCATATTCTTCTTTGGTTATGATGGGGAAGTATTCGTGCGTTTTGCCATAGGCTTTGTGGTCTACAAATCCTTTCTTCTCCAGTATGCGTACCACTGATGATACTGTACTGTGTGGTATATCAGGGTCGCCCAAGTGCTCTATGATATCGCGTACCAGACAACGATCCAGTTGCCAAATGATTTGCATTACTTCTTCCTCTGCTTTCGTAAGGGATTGTAATGTTGTTTTCCGTTTCATAACGTAAATATACGTTATGAAACGGAAAAATAAAATATTTTATTGTGCAAGCCTCATATCTGCACTCATATCTATACGGAAAGGCACTTTTTCGCCGTCTATAGTAAGTGGGATAAATTCAATTTCGTTGATTGCTTTTGCAAACTGCTTATTGATGGATTGAAATAGTTTGTCTGACAGCAGCACCTCTTTTGATGCGTAAAAAACACTGTTGCTGAAATATACTGCTTTGCCTTCGGCATCAATAACAAGATCAGGTATCTCGCAACTATAGCTGCCTGCGGGTAGTTCGTCTTTTATGTCTTTGAAGATAGTGCGTATACAGTCCTGCAACTGTGTTTGTGCCGCTTTGATGATGAAGTTCTTGGCTTCTTTATCAAAATAGATGGCAGTGCCGTTGAGGCTGATGGGAACGGGTGGATGTTTTACTACCTGCTGTTCTTGTTTGTACGTTTGCCCGTTGATGATTGCAATTGTATCAGCACGCTGCTGTGTTATTTCTACTATATTACCGTTATGACTAACTTTAAATGTATCTGTCTGAGATGCAAAAAGCAAAACAGGGCTTAATGATAGTAATATGGTCAGTAATTTTTTCAATTGCAATCATCTAAATATACATATAAAAGGGGGATTACAAGTGTAATCCCCCTTTTATATATCTGTTAACATGATTATTTCTTTGCTAAAGCGAGTTGTATTACTTCGCTCATCTCTGTTACGTAGTGAAACTTAACGCCCTTGATAAATGCAGGGTTTATTTCTTCTACATCCTTCTGGTTTTGCGCGCACATTATTACTTCTTTGATGCCTGCGCGTTTAGCTGCCAGTATCTTTTCTTTGATGCCGCCTACAGGCAGTACTTGTCCGCGTAGGGTTATCTCGCCTGTCATTGCAAGGTAAGGGCGCAGTTTGCGGCCTGTAAAGGCAGACGTAAGTGCTGATAGCATAGTGATACCAGCGCTAGGGCCATCTTTAGGTACGGCACCTTCGGGTACGTGTATGTGTATGCTGTATTCGTCAAATTTTTCAGGTGCTATATTATACTCCGCAGCATGTGCTTTCAGGTAAGAGAGTGCTGTTGATGCACTTTCTTTCATCACATTACCAAGATTACCTGTCAATGTCAAACCACCTTTGCCTTTCGATAGTCCTGTTTCTATAAACAATATATCGCCACCCACGTATGTCCATGCCAAGCCTACTGCTACACCTGCAGGATGCCCTTTGGTATAGATATCATTGTTGTAGCGTGGTTTGCCCAATACTTTTTCTATCTGCTCATCTGAAATAGTCGCAGCTATTTTCTCTTCCATTGCCACTTGTTTGGCAACAGAGCGCATCACACTCGCTATCAGCCTGTCAAGCTCGCGCACGCCAGATTCGCGTGTGTATTCCTGTATCACTTTATTCAACACTTTGTCGCTGAATTTCAGTTGCACTTTGTTGAGCCCGTGCAGTTCTTTTTGTTTTGGTATCAGGTGTTTCTTAGCAATCTCGGTTTTCTCTTCCATAGAGTAGCCAGTCAACTGTATAATTTCCAGACGGTCGCGCAGGGCAGGTTGAATATCGCTCAGGCTGTTGGCTGTGGCTATGAATAGTACTTTCGACAGGTCGAATTCCAGTTCCAGATAGTTATCGTAGAATGTATTGTTTTGTTCCGGGTCTAGTATCTCCAACAATGCAGAGCTCGGGTCTCCACGAAAATCTTTACCTATTTTATCTACCTCATCGAGAATGAAAACCGGGTTGGCAGATTTTATTTTGCGCAGCGATTGTATAACACGGCCTGGCATAGCGCCGATGTATGTTTTGCGGTGTCCACGTAGTTCGCTTTCATCATGCAACCCGCCAAGGCTCAGGCGCACATATTTCCTGTTGATGGCGTTAGCTATGCTTTTGCCAAGTGATGTTTTACCAATACCGGGAGGGCCTACAAAACACAGGATAGGCGATTTCATGTCGCCTTTCAGTTTCAACACGGCCAGATATTCAAGGATACGATCCTTGATTTTATCCATACCATAATGATCGCCATCCAGCACTTTTTGTGCTTTCTTCAGATCGTAGCTATCTTCTGTGTAGGTTTCCCATGGGAGGTCCAGCATCAGATCCAGATGGTTATAGATAACTGAATAATCCGGGGTGCTTGGGTGCATGCGTTGCAACTTCTCTATATTTTTCTGGAAAAGCTCTTTAGCGGCATCTGTCCACTTAACACCTTCAGCACGTTTTATCAGGTCTTGTATTTCACGCTCATTAGGGTCGCCACCCAGCTCTTCGCGTATAGACTTCATCTGTTGTTGCAGGAAGTATTCGCGTTGCTGCTTGTCTATATCTGCGCGTGTTTTATTAGTAATCTCGTTCTTCAGTTCCAGCAGTTGCAGTTCTGATTGCAGTAATTGCAGCAAACGCTCTGCACGTTTTTTCACATCGTTTTCCTCAAGCAGTGCTTGCTTGTCTGCCAGTTTTGCCTGCAGGTTGGATGCTACAAAGTGTACCAGAAAAGATTTATGCTCAATATTACGCAGTACAATGCTGGTTTCGCTTGCAGTATTGGGAGACTGCTGTGCAATGTTTTCTGACTGCTCTTTGATAGAGGCTACCAGTGCCTCGAACTCTGCATCATCTTGTGGAAAGTTGTCTTCCAGATATTTGATGCTTGCAGTGTGGTAAGGTTCTGTTTGTTTGTATTCCTCTATCTCGAAACGCATACGCCCCATGATGAATACCGTAGTATTGCCATCGGGCATTTTTATCTGTTTTACAATTTTTGCAAGCGTACCTACGCGATATATTTCGTTTGTTTGAGGATCTTCGGTACTGCCATCTATCTGCGCAACAACGCCAATCCATTTGCCGTTCTTCTGTGCTTCGGCTATCGCCTTTACAGATTTTTCTCTGGCTACCGTAATCGGCAATACCACGTTTGGAAACAAAACGGTATTGCGAAGTGCTATTACAGGTATTTCTGTAGGAAGGTTTCCTTTTTCCTGGTCGTCCATCTCATCTTCGCCCAAGGGTACTATAGGCATAAACTCTACTTCCTGTTCTGACTGCCCCAAAAACATATCCATCATTGATTTCATTGTACTCATGTGCTATATGACATTATTGCTGCTTTGCAAGCAAAACAGCAGGTAAAGATACAAGTCAATACTTATGCCAAAGCCAAATAACCTGCAATTTTTGCAGACGGATGTGTTTTGAGCCTATCTTTATGGCGTTAAATGAAATATATGAAGTTCAGATACTTAACTGCATCGTTATTGGCAGTGTCATTGGCAGGTAGCCCTTTATTGATAAATGCGCAAACAAATACTGAGGTAGAGGTGATAGAGGTAAAACCCCGCCCTGTAAAGAAGTTTTACATAAGTAATGCGTTGGATGCGGCCATATTTTCAACATCCAGCCTTCAAAAAGCAGGAAGGAGCAAGCTAAGTACCTTGCGCTTCAGCTATATTTTGAACTTCGGGTTTAACTTTAATTACGATTTCAGTAAGCACTTTGGTGTATACACAGGTATTGGCATCAAAAACATCGGTTTCATCGATAAGATAGCAGATAGTACCATCAAACGCAGGGTATATACAATAGGTGCTCCGATAGGTATAAAATTCGGCAACCTTAAAAAACGCACCTATGGCTTTATTGGCGGTGGTGTAGATGTGCCTTTCAACTACCGTGAAAAAGGATTTGTGAAGCGTGGTAAGAAAGATAAATTCAATGAATGGTTCAGCGACCGTACGCCATTGATAATGCCATATGTGTTTGCAGGTATGTCTTTAGACCCGGGTATTGCATTCAAAGTGCAGTATTACCCCGGCAATTTTATGAATACCTCTTTTGCAGAATACCCCGGTACATCAGCATTGCCTGTATATCCTTATGCAGGCTATAAGGTTAATCTGATAATGCTGAGTGTTGGGTTTGATATCAAATACACCAAATCGGGTACACCTAAATCGGTACTAGTAGCAAGGCAATAAAAAGGGCGGTTATTAACCGCCCTTTTTAGTACTGTTATATCTTGTAACGGTTATTTCAAAACCTCTGCCAGCTTAGCTGCCAGCTCTTCGCCACGTAGATTTGCGCCTATAATAATGCCGTTAGGATCTATCAGGAAGTTGGCAGGGATAGACTGTACTTCATAAGAGCGTGCTGCAACAGATTCCCAGCCTTTAAGGTCGCTTACATGCGTCCATGTAAGCCCGTCTTTTGCAATAGCTTCTGTCCATTTATCCTTATCATCATCCAGCGATACACCCAATATTGTAAAGTTTTTATCCTTGAACTGATTGTATGCAGCAACTACATTCGGGTTTTCCTTGCGGCAAGGGCCACACCATGATGCCCAAAAATCTACCAGTACATACTTGCCTTTCAGTGATGTGAGGGTTACAGTTTTGCCATCCGGTGTTTGCAACGATATTTCCGGCGCGGCTGTTCCTACGCCAGGTAGCCCATTATCTGCAGATGGTGCAGGCGTAGCATATATGGCGTTGATTTTTTTTGTGAAGTCCTGTGCCAATTTGGCTTTTGGGAAGCGCTTATTCATACCTGGTATAAACTGTTGAAAATAAGCCTTCTCTGACTGAGGATTAAGAAACTGCACAGCAAATAACGCATTAGGCAAAGAAGATGCGCTATCCGCATAATCTTCAATAAACTGAGTAAGCTTAATATTCATTTCCAGAATATCATTTTGCACGATTCTCATCATGCTGTCATCCCCGCGCGCTTTAAAGCTATCAAGTACTATTCCCAGTGTATTGAAGTCTTGCATATGATTGCGAATAACAAAAAGGAACTTTTGAAGGCTTACAGCACTTTCTGAGCCGCTAATTGTTATCGGCTCAAGTGTTGCCCAGTTGCTTTTGACAGTGATATTGCCTTTTTCTGCAGAAAGCAGGATAGTTTTCTTCTTATCGGCACTGAACGTGATGCGAAAAAGTCCTTCTTCGGGTGTTTTGCCCTCGAGTTCAAATTTACCTGATGTATTAGACTTTACAGAATCCAGTATAGTAATCTTATCAATTCCCAGTTCTTCCAGATAAAGGGTTTGTTCCGGCATGCCTTCAATTTCACCTTTTATGGTAAATTGTTTGTCGCTGTTTGTACACGATGCAAATGCTGTGGCAATAAAAACACTAAAAAATAATAACCTGAATCGCATTTAATTGATTTTTGCAGTGCAAACCTAAATAATTATCCGTTGTATACAGCTAAATTTAAATAAGTGGTTTATTTTACATGCGTCTTACATAATATAATGTCTTAATGACAATTGTCTGACATAATGTATTGTTGACTATCGGATATTTGCATCATAATGAGATTGAAAGGGCTACTAGGTGGATTCATTACGGCTTGCAGTTTGTTTGTAGTATCATGTCAGAAACCTGATCAACCTGTTGTGCTGCCTCAGGCAAATGGGTCGCAAAGGGTGGAGATTGACATGGGTGAAGACTATACCGATCAATTGTTCTACGATTTTGAAACGAATGCAGTTGTTTACACCAGTCCAATACTTAGTTGGGATCTTGCATTTGAGGCTACACCTAATGGTTACCATGTATTTATGAACGGCGCTGCTAAAGTGCTGGCTTACAACACTCATCAAACACATATCACAGCAGTTAATGACGATCCTAAATTGCCTGATAACAAGTGGTTGATGGATGCACCTTGCGGATTGCCCGATTCTACAGGTATAGGTGAATGGCTGAATGGAGGTATGAGTAAAAAAGAAGTTTATATCCTGAAGCTAGACCCAACACACCATCAGGATACGTTCAAGAAAATACAGCTGATAGCCGTTACGGAAGATAAATACATTTTACAATATGGCGATTTGAGGGGTAATAAAGTGCAAACGATTACCCTGCCTAAAAATCAGAATTATAACTACGTGTATTTTTCGTTTACTGATAACACAGTAGTCAATCCAGAGCCTCCTAAAAATACATGGGACATAGTGTTTACACGCTATCGTATAATCTATTATTATCTCAATAATTTCGCTTATCCGGTAACGGGTGTGTTACACAATCCTAACAATACTTCGTGCAATGTAGATTCATTGACTAATTATGAGGATGTTTCTGCAACTACATTATTGGGCTATAATTTTAAAAAACACCGGGATGTTATAGGCTACGATTGGAAGATTGTAAATATAGATCGTAACAACAACTCCGCTACGTACACTGTAAATAAAAGTAAGACATATACCATCAAAAACAGGAATGGTCATTATTTCAAAATGCGATTCCTCGACTTCTATAAAAATGGTGTAAAGGGTTATCCTACTTTTGAGTTTCAGCGAATACAATAAGCACAATACATAATAAATAGGGCTCGCATTGCGAGCCCTATTTGCTTTATACGATAATCGTGTTTTCGGGTAGTATATTGAAAGTGCCGTTTTCTGCCAATAGCGCTTCGTTTTCGCGTCTGGTTATTAATCCCTTTTGCTTTTTAGGATCCCAAAGTCGCTTCATGCTGCGCAATTGTTCGGCAATACCCGGCAGGTTGCCGGCAGCTATGATGGGCTTCAACGCCTTCATTTCTTTTCTGCGGTCAGTATCATTAATAAGATACCCTCTGTTGTATACCAACGATAATATGGCGCCTTGTGTATCGGGCGGCAGTTTTTCAATGCCCGGGTAGGTGCGTTTTACATCGCGCGCGCATGCGGGTAGTACCGTATCATAAAATTTAGCAACTGCAGTTTCATATGGTATCTCAATGTGTTTTAACGTAGGTAGCATAGCTTTGCACTTTACTCCCTTCATTCCACAAGTAGCAGATAGAGCAATTAGTTCATTTTCTTTAAGGTATTCTGACCATACTGAATAAAAGTATTTTTTTGAAGAGTATCCACAGTCAAAGCCAATGCCAATTGTTACGCCACTGTAACCTCCAGGCCAAGTAGGGTATTTATAGCGTTTGTCATACACTGATTGTGAACTTACTTCTGCCTTAATAATAAAATCAAATGCTTTTTGTGAGATTGTTAAAGCCCCCCTGTTATCGTGCGTTTTTTGGGATATTCCCATTTGGCTTTCTATTGCTGTTAAGGTAGCGCTACCAAATATACCGTCAACGTACAAGTTTAATTCTTTTTGCAATGCCGCAATGCATTTTTGAGGTGATGATAACGGTGGGTTGATTTGAAAGTGATTGAGTAAGGAGTAAGTTGTTTTTATATCTAATATTCCATTGGGAGTAATTCCTAATTGTTTTTGGATGTTCGATAATCTGTACTGATTTTTTTTATGCATATGATAGGTTTTTGGTAGTACAAATTTACCAATAATACATTATTTATACAAATAATAGCTTTTAAAAAAATTATCTTGAGCCTTCAGCTAAAGAAAATTATTAGTTATCAACAGGATGTAATAACTTAAATATCGAAATAAACATTATTTTAACGTTATAATTACTTTAAACACATGAAAAAGCTGGCATTAGCGCTTTCTTTATTTACTGCAGTAACCGCAGCATACGCACAGGATAAAACCATAATGAACTATAATGGGCACT
Source organism: Bacteroidetes bacterium UBA4414 (assembly GCA_002389765.1). GTDB lineage: Bacteria > Bacteroidota > Bacteroidia > Chitinophagales > Chitinophagaceae > Polluticoccus. The sequence goes on from DGQM01000019.1 coordinate 63,962, forward strand.
GGTATGTGCCGGGCGATAATAATCTTGATAAAGAAGCGCTGCAGTATCATCAACTGGTAAATGAAAAAGCAACCTTCGATACCATGGCAAGGAGCAAAGATGTATTTGTGACACGGGCACAGTACATGCAAACCATGCAAGACCTTGATAAGCTGATGAAAGATGAAATGCTGGTGCCAAACAGCATAGAAACCTCAACCTCGTTGAAAAGTTTTTACGACCTTGCCAAATACTTGAAAGTAGTGGTGCAGGGTAATGATGACTACAGGCGTATGATGAATACGGCAACACAACGTGTTATAATGGCTCGCCGAGAAGGAGCATGGAGCAATGAACTATTTGCCTATGTGGTAAAGGAATCAATAGTTAGCATACTGAAGAGCCTGAATGAAAAATCGTCAACAGATGCGGCGCTTGCCAATACTATGACAGCGCTTCAGCAAGATGAACGTTATCAGCGCTGCAAGTACAATATAGTAGTAGATAACCGCATGATGGATGACCCTGCTATGCAAATGTTTATATGCAACAGGATGGAGTATATAATGGGGGCAGATATTTATCGTTATCGCGAAAGTACGCCCGGTGTAGTAAGCAATTATGCTAAGCGTAAGAAAGAAAGTGCTGCATTGATAGGCTGGCTTATGCAAAGGGTAACTACAGACAGGTCTAAGTTTATTACTATGGCCGACTTTCAGCACAACCCGGGTAGCAAGCCCAATGAAATATTGGCAAATCTGCAGAAGAATAGCGATTGGTACATCTTCATCTTCTACAAAGGGGTATTATACTATTCAGATGCATTGCCCAAATGTGAAAACAGTAGTGCGGTATCCATCTTATATAAACCGTAAAAACAAAATAAAATTGCAAGGGCTGTTTTCCAAAAGCAGCCCTAATTATTTGGAATATTTTTTGAGTCATGAAAAGAGGGTTATTGTTACTTATAAATCTTATATCAGGACTTTTGGTTTGGGCACAAGCACCTGAAGACACGATATCATATTACATGAGCAGTAAATGGTTTAGGTGTGAGGCACATTTGGCTACATATTTTCGCCAGGCATATAAGGATGGTGATGTATGGTGCGTAAAAGATTTTTACCTGAGTACCAGTACCATACAAATGAAGGGCTACTTTTCTGAGTACAAGAATAATGATTTCAGTATCGAGAATGGGATGTTCTACTTTTACCATCCTAACGGAAAACTTGAGAGTAAGGTTCGTTGTATCAATGGGAAAAGAGAAGGTCTTTACAGGAGTTACGATAGTACAGGTCGCTTAACTGATTCATCGTGGTTTAAGAATGGAATGCCATGTAAGTATGGTTTTGCATGGGAGGATGGTATTCTTGTAGGGAAGGCCGTTTACAATGACACAGGTAGTGGTGAAGGTGAAGAATGGGTATATTATAAAAACGGAGTCTTATCCGATTATTGGCGGTTTTGTGTAGGGTATAAAATGGATAGTGTGTCCTTGCATTATTATCCTAATAGCAATATTAGCTGCAAAGAATACTTTGAGTGTGGTAAGCTCCTTAAATATGACTGTTATAACACAGATGGAGTATTGATTGGTGTTGACTGCCCGCCCAAGGAACCGGAGCCGCTTGATAAAAAAGACTTCAAAAAGTCGGTTAAAGCTATATATGAAAGAATAAGATATGCCCCTCCGCCTGATGTAGCTGCTATGATTAAAAATAAACAGTTGCGAGGTGTGATACTATTGCAATTGTGCGTAGATATGAAAGGTTATGCAAACGTGCGGGTATTAAAGGGCTTACACCCTGTATTGGACAAATACATTTATGACTTGTTTCAAGATTTACCAAGATTTACACCTGCTAGAGAGTATAACAGACCAGTAGAATCTTGTGAAGAGATAGAAATTGTAATCTGATTTTGACCAGTTTATTACAGAATTGCAGCCCTAATTTTTTATTAGTTTTATGCCATGAAAAAAGGACTTACCCTACTAATTTGCCTTATTGCCTGCTTGCAATTATCTGCTCAACAAACAAATGATACTGTTGAGTATTACACAAATTATGATGGCGTAGTGTGTAGGCCAGATTCTGCTTATTATTACAGATTAGCGTTTAAAGACGGAAGTTTGTGGAAGGTTAAAGACTTTTACGTTATACAACAGGTGAAAAGAATGGAGGGCTATTTTGCAGACTACAGAGACGGTGAGTTTAGTAATAGGCAGGGAATGTTTTTTTACTACCATCCCAATGGCAAGATAGATTGTAAAATACGCTACATCAACAATAATAGAGAGGGCGTTTATAAGGCGTACAATGAGAACGGATTATTGATAGACTCTGCGTTTTACAAAAATGATCAATTGATTAAATGTCGTTATAAATGGAACGATAAAGGAGCACAAGTGTTTAAAGGCATATACACAGAAGATGGTTATGGCCCGGGAACAGAAGAAGTGTATTTTGATGATGGAAAATTATCTGCTGCAGGGAAAGTGCTAAACGGATCTTACAAAGACAGCGTATGGACTTATTATCATAATAATGGTAAGATTAGTTGTACAGAATTTTATGAATACGGACTGCCAAAAGAAAGGAAATGCTATGATCCTTCAGGTAAGTCACAGGGTGATTGTAATGAGATGATAGCTCCTTTTTATAGTGAAAAAAAGATGAATATGTATCGTATTGCAGATCCTGACTTGCTTGCAACAGTGAATGCTGAGTACATTACTTTTACTGTAAAGGTTTTAATAGACAAAGACGGAAAATTGCTTAAGGCAGAAATGATAACAAAGCCATTAGTGACGCAGATATTTTATCAGAGGGCTATACAACAACTCTATTATATGAAGAAATGGATTCCTGGTAAAGAACATAATCGTCCTGTTAAAATGTATACTAACCTATGGGTTATGGTTGGACGAGATTAAATAAGAAGTAATTTTCTTGAATATGTAAAAGTTTTTTATCCTATTTTCCTTTTGCATTTTGCATCTATAACCTTACCTTTGCGCCAAAATTGGGTGAAATGCATGCATTTTTGCCCAAATATGTTGTTAAAATTTAGTCTTTTATATAATTGAATCTTATGCCAAACGTTGGTAAAATCAAGCAAATCATCGGTCCGGTAATTGACGTGCACTTTAGTGCAGAAAATAAGCTGCCCGAAATCTACAACGCGCTGGAACTGACACGTCCTAGCGGTGAGAAACTGGTATTGGAAGTACAACAGCACCTTGGTGAGGATAGCGTACGTTGCGTAGCGATGGACGGTACCGAAGGTCTGGTACGTGGTATGGAAGTAGTAGATACAGGAAAAGCGATTGCAATGCCAATCGGTGAGCAAATCAACGGTCGTCTGTTCAATGTAACAGGTGACGCTATCGATGGTTTGCCTCAGCCAAATAAAGCCAACGGTCGCCCGATACACGCTAAGCCTCCTAAATTTGAAAACCTGAGTACAGCATCAGAGATCCTGTTCACTGGTATCAAAGTTATCGACCTGATTGAACCATATGCAAAAGGTGGTAAAATTGGTTTGTTTGGTGGTGCGGGTGTAGGTAAAACTGTATTGATTCAGGAGCTGATTAACAACATCGCAAAAGCATACTCCGGTTTGTCAGTGTTTGCGGGTGTGGGTGAGCGTACACGTGAGGGTAATGACCTGATGCGTGAGATGATTGAAGCAGGCATCGTTAAATACGGCGAAAAATTCCTGCACAGCATGGAAGAAGGTGGCTGGGATTTGTCTGTAGTAGATACAGAACAACTGAAAGATTCTAAAGCAACATTCGTATTCGGTCAGATGAACGAACCACCGGGCGCACGTGCGCGTGTGGCGTTGTCTGGTCTTACAATGGCAGAATACTTCCGCGATGGTGACGGTACTGGTAAAGGTAAAGACATCCTGTTCTTCGTAGATAATATCTTCCGTTTCACGCAGGCTGGTTCTGAGGTGTCGGCACTTTTGGGTCGTATGCCATCAGCGGTGGGTTACCAACCTACGCTGGCTACAGAAATGGGTCTGATGCAAGAGCGTATCACTTCTACTAAAAATGGTTCAATCACTTCCGTACAGGCGGTATACGTACCTGCGGATGACTTGACCGATCCGGCGCCGGCAACAACATTTGCCCACTTGGATGCTACAACGGTATTGAGTCGTAAGATTGCCGATTTGGGTATCTACCCTGCGGTGGATCCTCTTGATTCTACATCTCGTATCCTGACTCCGCTTATAGTTGGTGAAGCGCATTATACTTGTGCTAACCGTGTGAAGCTGATACTGCAACGCTATAAAGAATTGCAGGATATCATCGCTATCCTGGGTATGGATGAATTGAGCGATGATGATAAAATGACAGTACAACGTGCACGTAAAGTACAACGTTTCCTGTCTCAACCATTCCACGTGGCAGAGCAGTTTACAGGCCTGAAAGGTGTACTGGTACCAATCGAAGAAACTATCCGTGGTTTCAATATGATTATGGATGGTGAAGTAGATGAATATCCTGAAGCAGCGTTCAACCTGGTAGGTACTATCGATGACGCGATAGCTAAGGGTAAAAAACTGATGGAACAAGCTAAAAACTAATACCCCAAGCCCCCTGAATGGGGGTATTGGAAATGTATTAGATTCAATATTAACATAAAATAGCCCCTAAAGGGGTTGGGGTATGCAATTAGATATATTAACACCCGAACATAAAGTATATAGCGGTACAGTTTACGGCGTTCAATTGCCGGGTATCGAGGGCTATTTCGAAATTCTCGAAAACCACGCACCAATCATCGCTACGCTTGGTAAGGGCAAAATGAAAATACTGAAAGACAAGAATACCACTGAGCGTTATGAAATCTCAGGTGGTTTTGTAGAGGTATTGAACAACAAAGCAAGTGTGCTTATAGAAAGCGCAATAGCTATCGATTAATACCTTTTGTGGATAACTTTCTGAAAATACCCCGTGATATCACGGGGTATTTTGTTGTATGTAAGTATTGACTTGAGCTTGAATAGGTTTTAACTTTAGGTTATTGTTAACCATTTAAATTTAAAAAGTCATGAAAACAGTTCTCTTCACAGCATTGCTGGCAGTATTTGCATTTGCCACAAAAGCACAGACTATCACCATCAAAAACACATCTTCGTGTACGGTCAACTATTACTTAGCAGCTGGTTCCCCTACATGCTCTACTTCGTACAATACGGTTAATTATGCAATCCCACCAGCTACCGTGGTTACGTTTACGTTCGGCACCGCTACATGGAGTGGTTCGGCACCAGTTGCGGGTTCGGTGTGGACTTTCATTAAAGAATGGAATCCTTGCGGTCCTTACACTTGGATGTCTCCAACTTGTAGTGGTACACCTAATCAAAATGTATGTGCGGTAGGTATTCCTTGTTCATCATTACCACTCACATCTTGTATGGTAACCAATACCACCTGCAATACCTGCAGTGCTATCAAAACGCAATGGACAAACCTTGGCGGTGGTAGTGCACAGGTACTAATATGGTAATCCATCAATCCGCATATATACAGAAAGGCCTTTCCTGCGGGAGGGGCTTTTTTGTTTTCAGCACTGCATCATAAAGGTTATATTTGACGGGCAAAGCAGTATAGATAGTTGAATCTACCGTTTTTCATAGCACGCAGGTACCTGATGCATCGTAAAGGTGCATTTTCGTCATTCATTATCAGGTTGGCTGTATTGGCAACAACCATTAGTGTGGCTGCCATGATAATGGCTTTGGCAATAGTTACCGGGTTTAAATACGAAATCAGAGAAAAGCTGTTTAGTTTTTGGGGGCATGTACATGTAGAGCCAAGAACCATGAATGCCAATACCGTAATAGCTCCTGAACCTATAGAAAGAGATTATGGACTGGAGAAAGCAGTAACCTCTGTGCCGCATGTCGTAAGTATTGATGCTTTTGCAGCCCGCCCGGCTATTGTAAATGTAAACCACATGATGGAGGGGTTGCAACTGAAAGGTGTTGACAAAACATACAAACTGCCCGAAAGTATAGATGTAAACGGGCACGCAATTAACTACAGTGACACTGCATATGCAAAAGAAATAATGCTATCAGCAGGTGTGGCAGATAAACTGAATGTAAAGCCCGGCGATATGCTGGAGCTTTATTTTATAGAACCGGGCTCTGTGCTGCCGCGAATCAGGAAGGTAAAACTGGCAGGTACCTATCATACAGGTATGGAGGAGATTGATAAATCTTATGCGCTGTGCGACTTGCGTCTGCTGCAGCGTGTAAATGGCTGGGATGCTAATAAGATAAATGGCTACCAGATGCAATTGGATGATGATGCTATGGCAGATACAGTGGCGAATACAGTATTCTATAGTTATGTGCAGCCACCGCTAACAACCTATACTATGGAAGATATCTTCCCCAATCTGTTTGACTGGTTGCATCTGCAAGATGTAAACACTAGGGTTATAATAGGTATTATGGCTATAGTGGCTATCATTAACCTTGCTGCAGCACTCCTGATACTGATTGTAGAACAGGTACGTATGGTAGGTATACTAAAAGCACAGGGTATGCCAAACGGACAGATACAACGCATCTTTCTGTATCATGCCGCCATTATATCGGGTATGGGTATTGTACTGGGCAATCTGCTGGCATTTGGCATTTGCTGGCTGCAATTGAAGACAGGATTTCTGAAACTAACTGAGGCCAACTATGCACTAAAGTATGTGCCTGTGAAGCTCTACTGGTGGCAGCCTGTGCTTATAAACGGTGCAACCATTATCCTTTGTATACTATGTATGTGGTTGCCATCGTTGTATATTCGCCGTATTCATCCTGCAAGGGTATTACAGTTCAAATAGTTAAGTACCATACGCAAGCGTGAGCAATAAAGAACAATATAAAAGCATCTGCGAAGCCAATCCGCAAATACCAGTGTTTTTACAATACTGGTGGATGGAAGCAGTATGTGCTGATTGGGATGTAGCTATTGCAATGAATGGTGATAAAGTTGCCGGCATATGGCCATATAAAAAAGAGCAGAAGGTGGGTGTAAACATTATTCGTACACCTAAGCTTACACCATATCAAGGGCCATTTGTTTTGTATCCGTTAGATTTAAAAACATCGAATAGAGATGGCTATGAGCATGAAACAATTGCGACACTTATCAAGCAATTGCCCGATGCTAAAGTGTGGGACATTTCAGTATTACCGCGGCTAAAACAAGCAGGTTTGTTGAAAGCAAATGGTTTTTCCATCAGCACAAGGCAGACATTTTTGATAGATATATTGCAAGATGAGCAGGTTTTACTTAGTAATATGAAAGAAAGCCTACGCAGAAATATAAAAGCAGGTAGCACAGAGCTTACTATCGCACATGATAATGATGCAATAGCTACACTATTTGAATATCAGAAACATACCCTGAATAAAAAAGACGTAATACAGGCGCATAGTCTTACAAATATGCAACAGCTATTGCAAGCATGTATAGCCAATAATAATGGTGCCATTTACACTGCAAAGCAGGGTTCAGATATTGTAGCATTAGTGTGGAATGTATGGGACGCTAACTGTAGCTACTACTTTATAGGTGCACAAAAGCCGGGTAACGATAACTACAAAGCCATGCCTGCCTTGTTATGGCATTGTATAAAAGAGGCTAAAGCACGTGGGAATGCCTGTTTTGATTTGGAAGGCAGCATGGATGAGGGGGTAGAGCGCTTTTTTCGTGGTTTTGGCGGGCAAAGAGAATTATATCTCACGCTGCTAAAAAATGATTCCCTTATCTGGAAGCTGAAATCGCTAATTCGTTAATTCAACTCATACTCAAGCCTTACGGTAATACTCGCCGTCTTGCTTTTGCTGGTAGTATTAAATGCACCGCCGTAGCTATAGTCTTCGTTGCTGTACTGGCCTGTTATCTGAAATACGCCCATTGTAGCTTTTCGTAGATTGCCTAATTGACTGTTTGCATTTTTGGCAATTGTAGTCGCACGATTATAAGCATCTGCGGATGCTTTAGCTAGCAGGTTTATTTTCAAGTCTGATAGTTTAGTATAGTAATACAGCGGTTCTTGGGAACTGAGCTCGATGCCTGATTGCAACAGTTCCGTTATCTCCCGAGATATTTTTTCTACCCCATCAAGATTCTTAGACTCTATTTTTACGGTTTGTTTTAATTGGTAGCCAATAAATGTCGTGCCTGTTTGTCTGCCATTCTGGTCGTAAGTATAATTGTATTGTTTATCTATTACTATGGATGAGAAAATCATCTCCTTATCAGAGATGTTTTTGCTTTGCAAATAGCTTTTTACTGCTTTTTCATCACTTTTCAGGCTGGCATATGCATCTTTCAAGTCCGTAGATGTACGTGTGAAAGTAGCAGACCATACAATAAGGTCGGCAGTGAAATCGTGTTGCGAACTCCCCAAGACGCTTACCGTGTTCTTAGTTTTGAATTTATAGTTATAGGCTTTACTGACAATAAAAGCACCTGCAAGTAGTGATATTGCAATGATAATGGCTGCAGCAGTGTTTTTCATGCCTTAGATTATTTTTATGAAGTTACCATTTATATATGCAAAATGTCAATTTAGTATGCCTTTATGCGACAATTTGTCCCATATTGCAGTATGGCAGCATAATTGAAGGTATTTTTGCACAATGTTTTTCAAAAAGAAAAAGCCAATGAGCGAGCAAATGTCTGAAAAAGAACAGCTAATGAATGAAAACGCCGACAACCTGTCAGCAGAAATTACTGAAGAAGCACTGGCTGCGAGCCTGAATACCGATGAAAGTGTAAACGGCATGCAGCACCTGGATGATGAAGTGGGCGAGGAGAGTGAGATGGAGAAGCTGAGAATGGAACTGGAAGAAGCTAAAGATAAATATATACGCTTGGCAGCAGAGTTTGATAACTTCAGAAAGCGTACGGCTAAAGAACGTATAGAACTGATACAAACTGCCGGCAAGGACGTAATACAGGCTATGTTGGATGTACTGGATGATAGCGAACGTGCGCAGAAACAAATGGAAACATCTGAGGATATTACGCAGATAAAAGAAGGGATACAACTGGTGTTCAGCAAGCTGCAATCTACCCTGCAACACAGGGGGTTGAAGAAAATGGAAGCAAAAAACCAAGCTTTTGATGCAGATCTGCATGAGGCTATAACAGAAATACCTGCACCTACCGAAGATATGGTGGGCAAAGTGATAGATGAGGTGCAGCCTGGGTATTACCTGAATGATAAGTTGATTCGCTTTGCGAAAGTGGTTGTAGGAAAATAATTGCTGAGGGAGGAAACAGGTAGTCAGGACCAGAAGACTGATTGCTGATTCCTGATTACAAACGACTAACAAATACAATGGCAAAAAGAGATTATTACGAGGTATTGAACGTGTCAAAATCTGCAAGTGCGGATGAGATAAAGAAATCGTATCGGAAGATAGCGATGCAATACCACCCTGACCGTAACCCGGGCGATAAAGTAGCTGAAGAAAAATTTAAAGAAGCGGCTGAGGCCTACGATGTATTGAGCAATGCTGATAAGAAAGCACAATATGACCGTTTTGGACATGCCGGTATGGGTGGTGCTGCAAGTGGCGGCTACGGTGGTGGCCCAGGTGGTATGCGTATGGAAGACATCTTCCAGAACTTCGGAGATATTTTTGGTGATGATATGTTTGGTAGTTTCTTTGGCGGCGGTGGCGGCCAAAGAGGTGGTGGACGTAGGCAGGGCACGCGCGGTGCTAACTTGCGTGTGAAACTGAAGATGAGTTTTGCTGATATAGCAAATGGTGCAAACAAGAAGATAAAGGTTAAGAAATACGTATCGTGCAATACCTGTAGTGGTAGCGGTGCAAAAGATAAAAATGCTGTACAGACATGTGGTAGCTGTGGTGGTAGCGGGCAGGTGCGTAAAGTAACGCAAACCTTCCTGGGCCAGATGCAAACGGTAACTACATGCCCTACTTGTAATGGTGAGGGTACGCAGATAACATCTAAGTGCGGTAGTTGTAAAGGTGAGGGCCGTGTATATGGCGAAGAAACAATCAGTTTGGATATACCTGCAGGTGTGCAAGATGGTATGCAGCTAAGCATGGGCGGTGCAGGTAATGCAGGCGAGCGCGGCGGCCCTAATGGTGATTTGTTGATACTGATAGAAGAAGAAAAACATCCGCACCTGAAGCGTAATGAACTGGATGTGATATATCAATTGCATTTATCGTTCCCGGAGGTGGTATTGGGTACACAGGTAGAGGTGCCGACCATAGATGGCAAGGCAAAAATCAAGATACCTGCAGGTACACAAAGCGGTAAAATATTCAGGCTGAAAGGCAAGGGCTTCCCTGCATTCCAGTCTTACGAAAAAGGAGACCAACTGGTAGAAGTAAATGCATGGTCGCCACAACAACTGACGGACGAAGAGCGTAAAATATTGGAGAAGTTGAAAGATGCAAATAACTTTCAGCCCGGTCCGGATGCAGATAAGATGAAAGAAGACCGTAGCTTTTTCGATAAGATAAAAGATGCGTTCAGCTAATAAAATTGAAGGGAGCTTTAAAAGCTCCCTTTTTTAATATGCTTTGCCCTGCATAGCTATGTTGTAATGTTGCTTGCGAATACTGTCTTGTGTTGGCTTGTGCCACAGTAGCGGGTTGGTATGGTTGATATGTATGAAGTGGATTTTACTTTTTACATCATCTGGTTGGTTGCTAAAAAGGCTCATGGTCTCTTTTACAAAAGGATGCGGTACTTCGTCCATACGCCTGCCGGGTAGCTCTGCATCGCTCAGGAAGGTGGCATCTACAAAAGCATAGTCTGCCTGCTTTATTTCTGTTATGATATCCTTGCTCCACTTTTGCCATTTATCTATATCGGGGATGAAGAGATAGCGCTTTGCTGCTGTGCTGATTTTATACCCCACAGTTTCAGAATATTCATCACGGTGCGGAACGATGAACGGTGTTATGGTAATGCTGTTTGCAGGTATCACATTAGTTTCATTAGCCAGTGGGTTGATGCTGATATTTTGTAGAGATACAAGCTGGCTCCATGGACCATTTGTCTCAAGGTAGCTTTTCATTTTGGGCATGGCATATACAGCTACATCTTTAGCACCCATTACCTCTCGCCCCAGCTGCATAAGGCCTGTGTAATGCCCTATGTGTGCATGTGTCAAGAAAATGCCGGTGGGTAGGTAATTGTACTTGCCTTTAGTAAGTGTTTTGAAAAGCTGCAGTTGTTCTTTAATATCCGGTGTGGCTTCAAACAACCACCATTGGTGGCTTTGAGAATCGACAAGTACCAAGCTTACAATATGTTGCTTATTCGCAGTGTTTTTCCATGCTTTTTCGCAGCATTGTTTTTTGCATCCCAGATGCGGGTAGCCGCCATCCTGCACAGTGCCGAGTACTATTATGTAGGCGCTTTGTGCAGTAGCCAATTGTAAGGATGCAATAAAAAATATAGAAAGCAGTAGCCGCATTAGCTAAAAGTAATAAAGGCTTCAGATATCTGAAGCCTTTATGTTGTGGTCCCACTAGGACTTGAACCTAGGACCCCCTGATTATGAGTCAGGTGCTCTAACCAACTGAGCTATAGGACCCATGGCGTACTGCCAAAAATGGATTGCAAATGTAATAGACTTTCTTGAAAAATGAAAAATCTTCTTTACAACTTTATTTTTGTAAAATGATAGAAGGAGTAAAGCACATATTATTCGACCTGGGTGGGGTATTGCTGAATATAGATTATAAGCTTACAGAAAAGGCTTTTATAGATTTAGGTGTCACCGATTTTCCTGAGCGTTACAGCCAACTGAGCCAAACACCGGTTTTCGATGATTTTGAAACAGGGAAGATAGGCAAGGAGATTTTTATAGCACAAATGCAGGTCATGGCAGGTGTGCCGCTTTCTGCACAACAAATAACGGATGCCTGGAATGCAATGTTGCTCGATTATCCGCTGCGCAGGTTGCAGATATTGCAGCAGTTGAGGTTATATTACGATTTGTTGCTATTGAGTAATACCAACGAGATACATGAGGCAGCATTTAATGATATATTATACAAAGCGCATGGTATGCCAACTTTGGGTGTGTTTTTCGATAAGGTATACTTGTCTCACCGTATAGGTATGCGCAAGCCAAATCCTGAAGTATTCAGGCATATACTTGACGAAAATGGTTTGAACGCTGCAGATACGTTGTTTATTGACGATAGCCCGCAACATATAGAAGGGGCAAAGTCGGTGGGCATCCGTACTATATATATGGAAAAAGGAATGACGATTGAGGATAATATATTCCTGCCCAAAAAATAAGTCAGAGATTATTTTACCTCTTCATAGTCTATATAATCGCCGTCTATGTTCTTTTTAGGAGCAGCCTGTGGCTGAGAAGCCGCTTGCTGTCTGCGTTGCATCTCTTCCATTTGTTGTTGCATCTGCATCATCCTTTCCTGCGCCACCTTGGTCATTGTCATTACCGGGAATAAGAATCGGAAGACAAACCTCACAATCATTGTAAGGACGATAGACCAGATAATTATCTTAAGTATCATAAGGATACCAAAGGTACAAAAACTGGGTTCATAGCCCGTTAATGAAAATATAATTGTATACGTAGGCAGTTTTTTGGCTGAAAGCGGAAAATCACTTACATTTGCAATGGATTTAATTCAAAAGAAGGGGACATAATAGTCCCCTTGTTTTTTACCCATGAGTGACGTATTAGAAAAAATAAAGTTGTTAACTGACCCTTTGCTGGAAGGTACAGATATGTTTATTGTCAATGTCAAAATCAAACCGACAAACAATATAAAACTATATCTGGATGCTGACAGTGGCTTATCTGTAGGTAAAAGTGCAGAGATAAACAGGAAGCTGTACAAGCTGATAGAAGCAGAAGCAATGTATCCGGATGGCGATTTCTCTTTGGAGGTTTCTAGCCCGGGTGTAGATGAGCCCCTGTTGTCTGACAGGCAATATAAAAAGAACATAGGCCGTACCGTACTGATAACACCTGCAGAAGGCAAAGACATATTGGGCTTACTGAAAGAGGTGTTGGAAGATAAACTGGTACTGGAAGTAAAAGTGCCTAAGAAGAAAGAAACAACAATGGTAGAAGTACCATTGACAGATATTAAAAAAACCGTAGTACAAATTACATTTTAATAACAACGCCCGATAGGGCAAAAAGTGACAATAATGGCAAGTATCAATCTTATCGATTCGTTTCAGGAGTTTAAGGAGGCGGAAAACATTGACCGCCCTACCTTAATGAAGGTTATTGAAGATGTATTCAAAACCTTGCTGCGTAAGAAATACGGCACTGATGAAAATTTTGACGTAATCGTGAACGACCAAACGGGTGACCTTGAAATCTTCCGTCGCAGGGAGATTGTAGAGGATGGTATGTCCGAAGATGATAACCTGCAGATTGAATATAGTGAAGCTATACTGATAGAACCCGATTATAGCGTAGGTGAAGAGGTATATGAGGAAATGAACGTTACAGACTTCGGACGTCGTGCAATATTGGCTGCAAAACAAACATTGGCAGCACGTATCGGCGACCTGAAGAAAAATAACCTGCTGAAAAAATATGCTGACCGTATTGGCGAAATCACCAGTGCAGAAGTATACCAGATATGGAAAAAAGAAATCTTGCTGCTGGATGATGAAGGCAACGAGGTTATCCTTCCTAAATCTGAGCAGATACCTACAGACTTCTTCAAAAAAGGTGAAGCTGTACGTGCTGTAGTAAAGAAAGTAGAAATGCGTAACAACGCACCGGTTATCATCCTGAGCCGTACGCACCCTTCATTCCTGGAGAAACTGCTGGAAATTGAGGTGCCTGAAATAATGGATGGCTTGATAGTTATTAAGAAAATAGTACGTGAACCGGGCGAACGTGCCAAAGTAGCTGTAGAAAGCTATGACGATCGTATAGATCCGGTAGGTGCTTGTGTGGGTATGAAAGGTAGCCGTATACACGGCATCGTTCGCGAACTGCGCAATGAAAATATTGATATCATTAACTACACTGCTAATATACAACTGCTTATACAGCGTTCACTGACGCCTGCGCGCATCAGCCGCATGGAAATAGACAGCGAAGGCCTGCATGCAGATGTATATCTGGAACCTGATCAGGTATCACTGGCTATCGGTAAGAAAGGTGTTAACATCAAACTGGCACAAGAGCTTACCGGCTACAGCATAGATGTTTACCGCGATTCTCAGGAAGAAACTGGTGAATACGATATCGATCTGGACGAATTCTCAGACGAAATCGATGCATGGGTTATCGAAGAGTTCAAGAAAATCGGTTGCGATACAGCACTGAGCGTATTGGGCTTGTCGGTTGAAGAGCTTGTTCGCCGTACCGATCTGGAAGAAGAAACAGTACGCGATGTGCAGAAAATTCTGCAATCAGAGTTTCAGGACGGGCAATAGTAGTAATGTCGAACAATTGTAAGAAAGGTATTAGTAACAAGGATTGGAAAAACCATTCGGCAAAAATGGCGTAGGTTTGTAGAACAGGCTAAGGAGTAAAATAATTAGCGAATAATATTTGAGTATATACTGAATGTCAACAGGAACAAAAACACCAAGGTTACTGGCAGCGGCCAAAGAATTCAACATCGGTAAAGATACCCTTGTTGAATATCTGACAGGCAAAGGCTTTGAGATAAATGCCAGCAACCCGAACACCAAACTCACAGAGCAGATGTACGACTCTCTGCAGGCAGAATTTGCGCAAGACAAAGCTGCCAAACGCAAGAGCGATGAGATTGCTTTGCCTAAAGGTTCTATTGGCGACGCCAAGAAACCTAAGGAAGAGGTGGTTGCCAAAGAGAAGAAAGTAGTGGAAGAGCCCGCACCAAAGGTGGAAGAGAAAAAGGTTGAAGAAAAACCTGTACCTGCACCTGCACCTGTACCGGTAGTGGAAGCACCGAAAGAAGAGGTGAAGCCTGTAGAGGTAGAGGCGCCTGCGCCAAAGCCTGAACCGGTAGTGGAAGCACCGAAAGAAGAGGTGAAACCTGTAGTGGTGGAAACGCCCAAAGCAGCGCCTGTTGCAGAAACACCTGCACCGGAGGAGCCTGCACACATAGAGGTAAAAGCACCTAAACTGGGTGGTCCGAATATATTGGGTAAAATCAACCTCGATGAGCTGAACCAATCTTCAAGGCCTAAAAAAGGTACAAAGAAGAAAGAGGAAGCAGAAGAGGTGAAACCTGCAGAAGCAGTAGCACCGCAGGAAGAAGTGGTTGAAAAACCTAAGAAAGCCAAGCCTGTAGAGGAAACACC
The DNA here is from genome assembly GCA_002389765.1 of Bacteroidetes bacterium UBA4414. Lineage (GTDB taxonomy): Bacteria > Bacteroidota > Bacteroidia > Chitinophagales > Chitinophagaceae > Polluticoccus. Next base: position 79,269 of record DGQM01000019.1, read on the forward strand.
TGCACCTGTTGCAGAAGAACCTGTACAAGCACCTGCACCTGCACCTGCACCAACACCTGCACCGGCAGCTCCTGAAGAGGATGAAAAGCCTGAGCATATTGAAATGAAGGCTCCGAAACTGGAAGGCCCGAAAATCATAGGTAGGATAGAGTTACCTGTTTCTCAGCCGGGTGGCAGCAGAGACAGTAAGGAAAAACGCAACCGTAAGCGTATTCCTGTTCAGAAAAAACCTGAAACATTTAATCCGAACGATCCGCAAAGCCGTGGCCAGCAAGGTGGTGGTCAGCAACAAGGTGGTGGCGATCGTAATAATAATAACCGCGGCGGTGGCCAGCAAGGTGGCAACCGTGGTCCGGGTGGATTCAACCAAAATCGTGGTGGCGGCCAACAAGGTGGCAACCGTGGTCCGGGTGGATTCAACCAAAATCGTGGTGGTGGCCAACAAGGTGGCGGAGATCGCAGAAGGCAAGATAGAAATGCACCTGTTTCAGCACAGCAACAAGAAATTGATGCTAAAGCAATTCAGGAAAAAATACGCCAGACACAGGCGAAACTTGCAGGCGGTACACGCGGCAAGAACATGAAGTCTAAGTATCGCCGTAACAAGCGTGAAGAAATGGCTGAAAAACGTGCTGCGGCTGAAGATAATCAGGCGGGTAACGTAATACAGGTAACTGAATTTATTTCAGTAAGTGAGCTGGCAAGTCTGCTGGATGTAAGCTTTGCGGAAGTAATCAGCAAATGTATGAGTCTCGGTATCATGGTGTCTATCAACCAACGTCTGGATGCAGAGGTGATAGAACTGGTATCAAGCGAATTTGGCTATGATGTAGAATTCATCAATCTGGAACAGGAAGCTGATATCGAAGAAGATGATACAGACGATCCGGAAGATATGCTGCCACGTGCACCGATTGTTACCATCATGGGTCACGTCGATCACGGTAAAACATCATTGCTTGACTATATCCGCGAAGCGAATGTAGTAGCGGGTGAAGCAGGTGGTATCACTCAGCACATAGGTGCATATCAGGTAACAACGAAAGATGGTAAGAAAATTACCTTCCTCGATACGCCGGGTCACGAAGCGTTTACAGCGATGCGTGCGCGTGGTGCCAAGGTAGCCGATGTTGCAGTTATCGTAGTAGCGGCAGATGATGCTATCATGCCTCAAACAAAAGAAGCAATATCGCACGCGCAGGCTGCAAATCTGCCGATGGTATTTGCTATCAACAAAATAGATAAAGAAGGTGCCAACCCTGAAAAAATCAAGGAGCAACTGGCACAAATGAATATACTGGTAGAAGACTGGGGTGGTAAATACCAAAGCCAGGAAATATCTGCCAAGAAAGGATTGAATATCGATTTGTTGCTCGAAAAAATATTGCTGGAAGCAGAATTGCTGGAAGTGAAAGCTAATCCGGACAGGTTTGCAACAGGTAGTGTTATCGAGGCATCACTTGATAAAGGCCGTGGTTATCAATCTACCATACTGGTACAAAACGGTACACTGGAACAAGGTGATATGATTGTGTGCGGACAGCACTTTGGTAAAATCAAAGCTATGTTCAACGAACGCGGACAGCGTGTTGAAAAAGCCGGGCCATCTACACCTGTACAGGTATTGGGTCTGAATGGTGCGCCACAAGCGGGTGAGAAATTCAAAGTATACGAAGACGAAAACGAAGCAAAAGAAATAGCCAACCATCGTGCACAAATCCTGCGTGAGCAAGGTATACGTGCCCGCAAGCACATCACGCTCGATGAAATCGGACGTCGTCTTGCACTGGGTAACTTTAAAGAACTGGCGCTTATCATCAAAGGTGACTTCGATGGTTCTGTAGAGGCATTGAGCGACTCGTTGCAAAAACTTTCTACTGCAGAGGTTGCGGTTAATATCGTACACAAAGGTGTTGGCCAGATTACAGAAAGCGACGTATTGCTTGCAACTGCATCAGATGCCATCATCCTTGGCTTCCAGGTTCGTCCTTCGCTGCAAACATCAAAACTTGCAGAGCAGGAGAATATCGAGATACGTTACTACTCTATCATCTACGATGCGATTGACGAAATCAAGAGCGCGATGGAAGGTCTTCTTGAACCTAAGATTGAGAAGAAAACAGTTTGTAACATCGAGGTTCGTGAGGTATTCAAGATTGGTGGCATAGGTACTATTGCGGGTAGCTACGTACTGGATGGTAAAATGACAAGAAATACCAAACTGAATATAGTACGTGATGGTATTGTAATACATACGGGCGAGCTGTCTTCTCTGAAACGTTTCAAAGATGACGTGAAGGAAGTGAACGCTGGCTACGAATGTGGTTTAATGATTAAAAACTACAATGATATACGTGTAGGTGATATCATCGAAGGCTTCGATGAGGTGGAAGTGAAGCGTACTTTGTAGGTAGGTTATATAATGTGAAGGTGAGCTTTGTTTTGAAACAAGGCTCACTTTTTTTAGTAACAGCGGCTTAATAGTTTAATTTTGCATGCTGATAATTTTTGACTCAATAATACGTTATACATGAGTTCTGTTCTGGGAAAACTGGAAGCTATCAAAGCAAGGTTTGATGATTTGGGGATAGCGCTTACCAATCCTGAAGTAGTAAATGACAACAAGCGTTTTTCGCAGGTAAGCCGCGAATACCGCAAGTTGGAAAAAATTGTAGATGCTTATAAGCGTTATAAGGCATGTGTAGATGGTATTGCATTTGCCAAAGAAGTGCTGGAAACAGAAAGTGATGCAGACCTGCGCGATATGGCTAAGGAAGATTTGGAAAAGCAGGAGGCACAGTTTGAAGAGCTGGAAGCCGAAGTGCGTCAACTGTTGATACCCAAAGACCCGCAGGATGAGAAAAATGCGATACTGGAGATACGTGCTGGTACCGGTGGTGATGAAGCAAGCCTTTTTGCAGGCGACCTGATGCGTATGTATCTGCGCTATTGCGAAAAGAAAGGATGGAAAGTATCTGTACTTTCTGAAACGGAAGGCACAGTTGGTGGATATAAAGAGGTGCAGCTGGAAGTAGAGGGCGATGATGTGTATGGTACTATGAAGTTTGAAAGTGGTGTACACCGTGTGCAGCGCGTGCCCGATACAGAAGCAAGCGGCAGGGTACACACATCTGCTGCTACTGTAGCGGTAATGCCTGAAGCTGAAGAGATAGACTTTGAGCTGAAAGAAAGTGACCTGAAAATGGAAACAGCCCGAAGCGGTGGTGCGGGTGGACAGAACGTGAACAAGGTGGAAACGAAAGTTATCCTCACGCACGTACCTACAGGTACCGTTATTACTTGTCAGACAGAGCGTACGCAGCTGGGTAATCGCGAAAAAGCAACTGCCATGATGCGTACCAAACTGTATGAAGAGCAGGTAAGGAAACAGGAAGAAGAGATTTCGCGCAGAAGGAAGAGTCTTGTAAGCTCGGGAGACAGGTCTGCAAAAATCAGGACGTACAACTTTCCGCAAGGAAGGATTACGGATCACCGTATCAATATGACTGTTTATAATCTCGACGAGTTTATGAATGGTAACATTGGCGATATGATTGACGCGCTGCAGTTTGCAGAGAATGCAGAAAAGATGCAATCGGGCGAAACAGTAATATAATACTGCGACAGCTTTTGTAATGAATAATAATAGCTAAGTTTAAAGTTTTTAATAAAACATCCTAATGAGTACACCTCGTTTCGACATCGTAGATGTTACACACACACTGCGAAACAACAGGAAAACGATACTGGTAGTATCGATAGTAGCTGCACTGCTGGGAGCTGCTTTTTATTTGCTTTCGCAAAGAGAGTATAAAGCAATAGGCGGCTTTATCATGACCAACCCATTGTATACAGACCGTAACAACCTGTTTCAGGAAAGTGGTATTCAGTTTGTAGACTATTTTGCGGGTGATGATGATGTGGACAGGCTGATGTCGTTGGTGGAATCTGATACTATTAAATATCTGGTTGCAGACAAAATTAATCTGTGGGATCATTACCAATTGAATCGTTCTAATCCTAAGGACGTAAAAAAACTACTGGATATTTTCAAGGATGAATACAAGGTGATACGTTCTGAATACAACGCTTGCGAAGTTAGCTATATAGATACAGAACCAGGTACGGCTGCAAATGTGGTAAATACTACGATGCAGACTATCGAAAGCCTGTTTAGGGGATACTATGTAAATCAACGCGCTAAGATGATGTTGTCTTTGCAAAGCAAAATAAGTGAAATGGATAGCTCTATAGCTTCTATGACAGACACGCTTGCCAAACTGCGCGACCAATACAAAATCTATGATGTTATTAACCCTGCAAGTAAAAATCTGATTGCGTCGGGCGGACACGGAGGTGGAGCAGGTTACGGACAGGCTATGGAGCAGGTTCAAAATATATCTTCTCTGAAAGACCAACTTGTTGCAGATCGTGCACGTTATACATCTCGCCTAAACGAGTATAGCACAACTGCACAGGTAAATGATATTCCTTTGTTGCACATCACTACTACTGCAAGGCCTCCTGTGAAACCTAAACCTCCCGGTCTGGTGTTAACGGTTCTGTCTTGTGCGCTGATAGGTTTGTTCTTTAGCAGCATTTATTTGCTTATACGCACTTACTACAAATCTTTAATAGCTACAGCACGCTAAGATGCAGCCACTGCTTTTCAGTAACAGAATAGATAAGCTGATACCTTGGGGAGTATTATTTCTCTCCATTGTAGCATTTGCCTATACGGGAAATTTCCTGTTGGCAGGTGTGCCTTTTGCTTTTCTCTTCCTGATGCTGACGGGCGTTAGCTGGAAGACAGCATATTGGGTGTTTCTTTTTACCATTCCATTGTCGATGGATGTTCACTTCTTTGGTGAAACATTATCGACATCTGTACCGGATGAACCTATAATGTGGCTGTTTTTATTGTTGTTGTTTGTGCTTGCTGCAAGCAGACCAACACTTTTTCAGCGCGAATGGCTTACTAATCCCTTGATACTATTATTAGCTGCTCAGTATGTTTGGCTGGTAGTAACAGTAATATACTCACACATGCCTTTCCTGTCTTTGAAGTTTTTATTGGCAAAGACATGGTTTATGGCATCGTTTGTAGTGCTACCCATGTTTATTTTCAAAGAGAAGAAAGACTTTGTCAAAGGCTTTATTGTCTCTTTAATTCCTTTGTTTATTACCATTGCAATAGTAGTATACAGGCACGCACAGATAGGATTCAACTTTCGCAGAATAGAAATAGCTATTGGTGAAGTGTATAATAACCACGTTGACTATTCTACGGTTATGTCTATGTTCTATCCGTTACTTTGGGTAGCGTATGCACTTACAAAGGGTAAAAGCTTATTGGTGAGGTTGCCTTTGTTGCTGATAATAATTGTGTTTTTGCCTGCTATATATCTTACCTATGCACGTGCAGCCATGCTTGCCGTAGTGTTTGCCATAGGTATTGCAATTGCTATCAGGCTGAAGCTTGCACAGTGGATAATGCCTGTTTTTTACGGGCTGATAACGATGCTCATTATTTATATGTCAACAGACAAGAAGTTTATGGACTTCCGTCCCGACTATGAGCATACCTTCATGCGCAAGAAGTTTACAGACCATATAGTAGCTACATTCCGCGGGCAGGATATGTCTTCTATGGAGCGGCTTTATCGCTGGATAGCTGCTGTACGTATGAGCCAGGATGAACCTGTCAAAGGTTTTGGGCCAAACACGTTTTACTACTATTACAAACCATACGGTGTTGCATCTTTCAAAACATGGGTGAGCCACAATTTTGAAAAATCTACCACACACAACTACTACCTGTATATGTTGGTAGAGCAGGGCTGGCCTGCAATGATATTATATGCCATTATGGTAATGGTAATGATAGCACAAGCACAGAAAACTTACCATCGCTTCAAGGATAGGTTCTACAAACTATGCACCATGGGTGTAGTGATGATGTTTGGTGCTGGTTTTATCAACAACTTCTTTTCAGAGTTGATTGAAACGCACAAAGTAGGTTCGCTGTTTTACCTCAGTGTATCGCTGCTGGTATTGCTGACTGCTAAAAGTAAACAACTGGAGAAAGAAGAAAAAGGAGCTGCCGCTGTTACACAGTAGCAGGTTCTATCCATGCTTCGTTGTCTTTCAGTAGTTGTATCAGTTCGCTTACGGCAATTTCGCTCGGCACGTTCTTCTTTACTACTTCTTTGCCTTTGTACAGGGTTATTTTACCCGGGCCACTACCTACATAGCCAAAGTCTGCATCGGCCATCTCGCCTGGTCCGTTTACAATGCAACCCATGATGGCTATCTTAACGCCCTTCAGGTGGTTGGTAGCATTGCGGATTTTTGCTGTTGTTTCCTGCAGGTCGAAGAGCGTACGGCCACAGCTTGGGCAGCTGATGTATTCTGTCTTGCTGATGCGTGTACGGGTAGCTTGCAGTATAGAGAAGGCTGTATTATTAAGGAATTGATTGTTATTTTTTACTTCCAGATAAGTGCGCCCGGTAGCTTTGATGTTTTGTACTTCGCGCATGTGGTTCCACAACCATACACCATCGCCCATGCCATCTAATAACAGGCCACCTGTAACGGTTGCAAAATCTATCAGTTGTTCGTCAATCGTTTTGTCTTTGTTGTTGCAGCAAAGTATAACAGGCGATTTGATACTGCGCATCATCATCTCTGCTACCACACGCCTGATGGATGGCATGTTGTTTGCATCGGTATTAAACAGGCATATCACTGTGTTGTGATTGGCATGTGTAATGGTATCAATGATGGTTTGCCAATCGCTATTGGTATCTAACACTACAAAGTGTGGAGTGTCTGGTAAAGATGGTAATGCTTTAAAAGACGTAGCATCAAACAAAGGCCTGTAGGCTGTTTTATCTTCAGCTTGTTGCCATACATCGTAGCTGCAAATTACTTTCAGAGTGCCAGGAAGTGCAAAGTTGATGGTTTTGTTGCCAAGGTAAATATAGTCTGCAGCGCCATCGCCTATATTCCACTTGTCGGTTGCCTCATCATACTTGTAGCCAATTGCTTCAAGGTCTGAAGGCGGTAAATTTTCTTCTTCCTTCAAGTTGGCAAGTACAACAGGTACATGATGCCCGCCAATGTTTTCTACAGCAGTTGTTTCTCTGCGTTTGTATTCAAACGGATTGTAAGGCAGTATGATTTTGCCTTCGTTGTACGGATGTATGATACCCGTATTAGTTCGGTTGGTATAGCGCGATACAATGTCTTTACAAACAGGTATTTCAAACTCAGGGTCTTCTGTCAGCGATACACGTATAGTGTCGCCAATGCCGTCTTCCAGCAAAGTGCCAATGCCTACAGCGCTCTTAATACGTCCATCTTCGCCATCGCCCGCTTCTGTAACACCGAGGTGCAGCGGATAGCATTCGCCAAACTCCTCATCCATCTTCTGTGCCAGCAAACGATAGGCTTGCACCATCACCTGTGGATTGCTAGATTTCATACTGAGTATTATCTGGTGATAATTCTCATCGCGCGCAATGCGCAAAAACTCCATTGCACTTTCTACCATGCCGATAGGCGAGTCTCCGTATCGGCTCATGATACGATCGCTCAAAGAGCCGTGGTTGGTACCTATACGCATAGCCGTTCCATACTCCTTACATATTTTTACCAGTGGTGTAAAACGCTCGCGTATGCGGTCTATTTCAGCAGCATATTCGCTGTCTGTATATTCAATGAAGTCAAACTTCTTTTTGTCAATATAATTGCCGGGGTTTACACGTACTTTTTCTATCAGCCTCGCTGCTATTTCAGCAGCGTTGGGTGTGAAGTGTATATCTGCTACAAGTGGTGTATTATAGCCCATTGCACGCAGTTTGTTTTTGATGTGCAGCAGGTTTTCAGCCTCGTTTTTGCTGGGTGCCGTAATGCGTACCAATTCTGCGCCTGCCTCAATACAACGCACACATTGGGCAACGGTAGCCTCCGTATCCATGGTGTCGGTAGTCGTCATAGTCTGGATGCGAATAGGGTTGCCATTGCCAAGCAGTAAATCACCGATTTTTACTTCTTTGGTTTTTAGCCTTTGGTATGATGTGAGCGAAGAACAATAGTATTGCAACATAGAGCTGATATAATGCAGTGCAAATTTAGCAGAATGAATTGAAGCAAATTGTGAAAAAAGCTATGATAATAGTTTAATTATTGATATTTTGATAACAACAAACAGAAACGCAAATAGTTACCCGATTGGCGAAAAACTATAATTTTGCGGAAAACACAGTAATTTAGTACAACCATTAACGGCAACATGCAATACGAAGTAAAACAGAACGGTAAATTTAAATATGTAGAAGAGGGCGCAGGCGAGCCATTGGTGCTGTTACACGGACTTTTTGGTGCGCTGAGCAATTTTAAAGACCTCGTTGATCATTTTAAGAAAACGCATAAGGTTATCATACCTATGCTGCCGTTGTTCGACCTTACGATATTGGATACTACTGTTGGTGGACTGGCTAAACATGTGCAGAAGTTTCTGGATACGATGGGCTATGGTAAAGTACACCTGCTGGGCAACTCGCTGGGGGGCCACGTAGGCTTGGTATATACGCTGAAACATCAGGATAAGGTTAAGAGCCTGACCCTGACAGGTAGCTCTGGACTGTTTGAAAATGGTATGGGCGAAACATACCCTAAGCGTGGGGATTACGACTTCATCAAAAAGAAAACTGAACTTACATTCTACGATCCTGCTGTTGCTAATAAGGAACTGGTAGATGAAGTGTATTCTATAGTAAATAACAGGCTGAAAGCACTGAAGATTATTTCTCTCGCAAAATCTGCCATCAGACACAATCTGGGCGATGAGCTGCAGGAAATTAAAGTGCCTACCTGCCTGGTATGGGGTAAGAACGATACCATTACCCCGCCAATGGTAGCAGAAGAATTCAAAAAACTGATACCAAATTCTGAATTGCATTGGATAGACAAATGCGGTCATGCACCTATGATGGAAGTGCCTGCAGAATTCAATGTAATACTGGACGCTTTTCTTGCTAAACACAAAGGATAATAAACATAATTGTCACCCTGCTGTTATTTAATGCAAATAATAAACCTGATTTGCATTTTCTACGTTATATAATAGCAAAGGTTCATCAAACAAAATGGTAGTTGAACAACTGATATCACCGATAGTACCCACCCTGATTCCTACAGATACGGGAGATAAAGCTTTGACGCTGATGGACGAGACAAACCTCGCACAACTACCGTTGATTGCCGATGAAAAATATATAGGCTTGGTGCAGGAAAACGACTTGTTGGACTGGGAAACCCCCGATAAATCTTTGCAAAATGCAGACTTTCTGGGTTATCGCCCTGCTGTATTGGCATCTGGACACCCGTATGAAGCGCTGCGCATAGCACATCAACAAAATCTGGCGGTAGTGCCTGTTGTAGACATGGAGAATACCTATGTTGGTGCTATAACAAGAGATGAACTGCTACGCTATGTTACAGAAAACAGTGGCCTTAATAATCCCGGTGGTATTGTAGTTTTAGAGATAGATCCGCGTAACTACAGCCTGTATGAAATAGCACGTATTTGCGAGAGCGAAGAAGTATTGCTTATCAGCACACAGATATTCAGTAATAAACTGACAGGTAAGCTGGAAGTGACACTGAAAACAAACAGAAACAGCCTTGGCGGCGTGGTGTCTGCGCTGGAAAGGCATAACTACAAAGTAAAAGAAGTGTTTGGAGATACAACAGATCAGGATAGCCTGCAAGACAGGTTTGATAACCTGATGAACTACCTCAATATGTAGTTGTATCTTTACATTCATATTTTCCTTTTCGATGATTGCGATAGATAATGTTTTGCTAAGCGACCAAGTGGTTGAAGAACAGTTTGTATGCGACCTGAACGCCTGCAAGGGCGGTTGCTGTGTTGATGGTGATTGTGGTGCGCCACTTACCGAAGAAGAAACAAAAATCATCGCCAAAGTATACCTTACGGTAAAGCCGTATCTGCTACCCGAATATGTGGAAGAGGTAAAGAAACAAGGCACGCACACCATAGATGATGAGTATGGCTTTGTAACACCTACTGTAAATGGTGGTATATGTGTATATGCCTATACCGATGAAGTAGGTATAGTAAAATGCGCTTTTGAAAAAGCATATAACGAAGGTAAGATAGCTTTCAAAAAACCGATTTCCTGCCATTTATATCCTATTCGCATCAAGCAGATGGACGGCTACGAGGCTGTAAACTACGAGCCACGCAAGCAAATGTGCAAACCTGCCTGCAAGCTGGGTAAGCAATTGAAAGTGCCGGTGTATAAATTTCTGAAAGACTCCATCACCCGCAAATACGGAGAGGAGTTTTACGACACGCTGGATACCGTAGCTAAAAAAATGAATGCGGATAAAAACCGTTAGTGTCTGCTGGCACGGATGATGTTTTTCATCACCTGCTTTATTTCTGCTTCCAATTCGGGTGTTATTTCGATAAGCTTTACGTGCTTGGCATGTTTGCCATCACCCTCTACTTTAAGGCTCATTGTATCTGCATCGTCTGTGTAGTGCAGATACAGCACACAGAACTTATCTGTTAACTGAATGCCGAAGAGTACATTATCCGGCTTGCCTTTGCTGTAAAGCGCCACCTTCGATTTTGTGCCACCGAAAATTTGTTCATGAATGAGCTTGTCTACACGCAATGCAAGCCCTTTAAGCTGCATAGCGGTTTTTTGCAAAGACTCAGGCCTGCCCTCTAATAGTGCTTCAAATGTCATAATGGGGGTGATGAATAAATTGTGAATTGTACTACAATTCTTTGCGCAAACGTGCCACGGGGATGTTCAACTGCTCGCGGTACTTTGCTACGGTACGGCGAGCTATGTTATAACCTTTTTCCTGCAGCATCTCTGTCAATTTCTCGTCAGAGTGTGGTTTGCGTTTGTTTTCACTGCCGATAATGTCGTTTAGTATTGTCTTTACCTCTCTTGTTGATACTTCTTCACCACTTTCCGTTTGCAATGCCTCAGAGAAGAAGTACTTCAGTTTATATGTGCCGAACTCAGTTTGTACAAATTTGCTGTTTGCTACGCGCGATACAGTAGAAACGTCTAATGCCGTCATCTGTGCAATGTCTTTAAGAATCATTGGCTTCAGCGACGTCTCATCACCACTCAGAAAAAACTCTGTTTGGAATACGATGATAGCCTGCATGGTTTGCAGCAGGGTATGTTGCCTTTGCTTGATGGCATCTATAAACCACTTGGCAGAATCCAGTTTTTGCTTGATGAACTGTACTGCTTCTTTCTGGCGTTTGTCTTTTTTATCGCCACGGTCGTAGGCGCGCATCATCTCTTTATAGCCGTCTGATATTCTCAGTTCAGGTGCATTTTTAGAGTTGAGCGATAGCTCCAGTTTGCCGTTGTTGTTGAATACAAAGAAATCTGGGATGATATAGCTTTCTGCCTTGTTGACAATGGCAAAAGCCGCACCCGGCTTCGGGTTCAGTTTGATGATAGAATTGATGACTTCTTTAAAGTCCTCATTATTCAGCCCCAGATGGCGCTGTATTTTGTCGTAGTGTTTTTTGATAAACTCGTTGAAGTATTTATCTATTACTTCAATGGCATTGCGCGACGCTTTTGTTTGTGGGTCTATCCTTTTCAGTTGCAGCAGCAGACATTCCTGTAGCGTCCAAGCACACAAGCCGGGAGGATCGAACTGTTGGATTTTTGCAATCAACGCGTTTACCTCTGCTTCATCGGTATATATGTTTTGCCCGAAAGCAAGGTCATCTACAAGCGCCGTTATTTCTCTGCGCAGGTAGCCGTCTTCATCAAGGCTGCCGATAATCTGTTCTGCAATGGCATGTGCACGTTCGTCCAGTTCCAGCATGCCCAGTTGGTCCAGCACATGGTCGTGAAAACTTGTTTCTACACGTACCGGTGAGCTGCCACGTTCCGTATCTCCGCTATTGCCATAATAGTCATCGCCGTAATCTCTGCCGGAGTCATCATCTTCGTGACGCAAAAAATCATCTATATCTACTTTCTCTGCTGTGTCATCGCTCAGTTCTACATCGTCTGCTTCATCAAACTCGTCGTTGCTTTCATTGTCTTGCAGGTCATATTCATCAGTCGTGTTATCCTCATTGCCTACTTCCAATGCGGGGTTTTCTTCCAGTTCTTCCTTAATTCTTTCTTCCAGATTGGCAGTAGGTATCTGCAACAGTTTCATGAGCTGAATCTGTTGTGGGGATAGTTTTTGTAATAACTTCTGCTGTTGCGACTGTCTGAGCATATTCCTGTCTTCCTTACAAAAATAAAATTTACGATGACAAATAGGCCAAAGCGACAGACTATTTCAAAAACCTGACTTTATCTTAACAATCATTTGGGGGTTGGCAGGCTTCTTTTATCGAAACTTGTTTTGTACTTTTCTGCACAAATGTATCGTGGTTAGTGCATGAGTAAGAAGCCATATATATCGCCATCGTTTTCCTATGTTCCGCTGGAGGAAACACTGGAAATACTGCCAAAAAAGAAAGACCTTTTTATAGGAATACCTAAAGAAAGTTCCTTTCAGGAGAATCGTGTGGCACTGACACCCGAGGCGGTTTCTGTTTTAGTTAATAATGGTCACGATGTAGTGGTAGAACATAACGCCGGCGAAGGCTCTTTTTACTTCGATAGCGATTATAGTGAAGCAGGTGCACGCATCGTGTACGAGAAATCGGAAGTATACAAAGCAACGACCATCATTAAATCGGCACCAATATCTGAAGAAGAGGTAGCATTGCTGCAACCTAATCAGGTGGTGATATCGCCTATACATATGCCTTTTCTGAAAAAGGAAATGATAGAGCATCTGATACAGAAGAAGATTATTGCAATTGCATTCGACTCCATAAAAGACGATTCGGGGACATATCCTATTGTACGCTCTATGAGCGAAATAGCGGGGAGCTCTGCCATACTCACGGCCGCTAAATACCTGAATAACGTACACAACGGTAAGGGTATACTTTTGGGTGGTATATCGGGCGTTCCCCCAGCCAAAGTACTGATACTTGGTGCGGGTGTTGTGGGAGAATTTGCTGCACGTACTGCATTAGGTCTGGGTGCCTCGGTTATGATATTTGATAACTCCATCTACAGACTGATGCGTTTGCAGAATAACATAGGCAGGCGTTGTTCTACATCTGTAATTGAACCTGTAACCCTGGCTGAAGAGCTGGCAAATACAGATGTAGTAGTAGGTGCTTTAAAGCCAAAGAACGGCATTACACCTGTCGTAGTGACAGACGAGATGGTGAGCAATATGAAGGCAGGCTCTGTAATTGTAGACGTAAGTATAGATCGTGGTGGCTGCTTTGAAACATCGAAAGCAACCACGCACGAAAACCCGATATATAAGAAGTATGATGTGATACACTACTGTGTGCCCAATATGGCATCCGCAGTATCGCGTACCGCATCGCGGGCTATCAGCAATGTATTGATGCCCATTATGATGCAGTGTGCTGATATGGGGGGCTTTGAAAGCCTGATACAGGCAAAAGGCGGCATACGTAATGGGGTGTATATGTACAAAGGTTGTGTGACGAATGCGCCGATAGCCAAACGTTTTAACTTTAAATACACTGATCTGGATTTGCTGCTGGCAACCCAGAGCTAACTATAAGCTGAGGAATTGTATGCCCAACAACAGAATGAATAAAACCATTGCCGGATACCATCTGCTGATGATATTATCGGCAGTAGACTATCGTATAAGCGTACATGAAGATAATGTGATACGTGAGTATATAGTGGAAGAATTCCCGTTTAGGGTGAATCTTGATAAACAAATGGAAATCATCAGCAACCTGCGCCACGATGAGTGGGAAGCTCACTTCCAGAAAGCATTAGATGATTTTTACGACGACTCTACAGAAGAAGAGCGCAACAGCCTGTTGCGTTTCGCTATCAAACTAACGAAGGCTGATAATGTGATTACTAAAGAAGAGAATCATTACCTGAATCTCCTCTTTAATGCATGGAAGCCTGAGTAGTTGATTACTTGTTCAATCCCAACAACAACAGTACGATAATACCTGCTATAATGCGGTAAATGCCAAACAGCCTGAAACCGTATTTCTGCAGGAAGCTGATGAATGATTTGATAGCTATCATAGCTACTACGAATGATACTATTGCGCCTACGCCGAATATCATCAGATTGTCGCTGTTCTGTGTCAGCATTTCGTAGCCCTTCATTTCTGTACCGTTCACCGTCCAGTGTTTCAGTATCAGCGAATACCCTGTTGCTGCTGCCATAGTAGGCACTGCCAGGAAGAATGAGAACTCTGCTGCCACACTGCGCGTCAGTTTTTGTTGCATACCACCTATGATGGTTGCTGCACTGCGACTAACGCCCGGTATCATAGAGATACACTGCCACAAGCCAATGACAAAGCCATTTTTGTGTGTGATGTTTTCTTCTGTAGTAATAGTAGGGTTGTTGAATGCCTTATCTATAAACAACAATACTACGCCACCCAGTATCAGCGATACGGAAACCGTGAGCGGGCTTTCCAATAGCTCTTCAATAGCATCGTTGAACAGGAAACCAAGTACCAGTGCAGGTACTACAGCCACTATCAGTTTTACATAAAACTGCCATTTTTTGAAATCGAAAAACTTCTTCCAATACAATACGACTACAGACAGAATAGCGCCCAGTTGTATGCACACCTCGAACAATTTTGTAAAGCTATCTTCCTGAATGCCCATGAAGTAGCTGGCAAGTATCATGTGTCCTGTAGATGAAATAGGTAAAAACTCTGTGATGCCCTCTACGATGCCAAGGATGATTGATTGGAATAAAGTCATTATGGTATGTTGATGTATTTATGTGTTTGCAACGACAATTGCCATTGCGGATGTTGTTTTATGTAATCGATAATAAGTGGTGTCATGCTATCTATACGGCTCCATTCGGGTTGCAGGTACAGCTTACATTGCTTGCTCACTTTCGCAGCGTGTTCTTCTGCCCATGCAAAGTCCGATTTGTTGTACACCACAATCTTCAACTCATCTGCCAACTCCATATTCTCTTCCAGCGGTGCTTTGAATTTTTTAGGAGACAACGTTATAAAGTCGAGTTTGCCACTAAGCGGGTGCGCGCCGGATGTTTCTATGTGTACACGAAAGCCTTCGTGATGCAGCGATTGGCAGATAGCCGTAAGATTGTGCATAGCAGGTTCGCCGCCTGTTATTACAGCAATGCGCCCGGGATGTGCAGATGCAACAGCACTTATTTCTTCCACCGTCATCACAGGGTGTTTAGAAGCATCCCAGCTGTCTTTTACATCGCACCACACACAACCTACATCGCACCCGCCAAGACGGATGAAGTAGGCAGCCTGTCCGCTATACATACCCTCTCCCTGAAGCGTGTAGAAATGCTCCATCACGGGGTATGATGTTATTTGATTAGTAGTAACAGACACGGTATTAAATATGTTGTTTCGCTGCTTCCAGTGTGTTTTTCATCAGGCCGCAAATAGTCATCAGCCCTACGCCACCTGGTACAGGTGTTATATAGCTGCATTTAGGTGCTACATTGTCAAAGTCAACATCGCCTACCAGACGGGATCCGCTTTTCTTTGTAGCATCATCTATACGGTTGATACCTACGTCCAGCACTATAGCACCTTCTTTTACCATATCGGCAGTAATATAGCGCGGACGGCCAATAGCAGCCACGATGATATCTGCTTGCAGGCAAATCTCTTTCAGGTTTTTTGTTTTGCTGTGGCAAATGGTAACGGTAGCATTGCCGGGGTTGGCATTGCGGCTCATCAGTACACTCATAGGAGTACCAACTATGTTACTACGGCCTACTACCACGCAGTGCATTCCTGAGGTGTTGATGCCATAATGTTCCAGCATGAGCAGCATACCGTATGGTGTAGCAGGTAGGTAGCTTGATTGCCCCAGTACCATCTTACCTTGCGATACAGGGTGGAAACCATCCACGTCTTTACCTGCATCTATGGTATTGATAACCGCATCGTCGCTGATGTGCTTTGGCAATGGCAACTGTACCAGTATACCATCTATGCGGGCATCATTATTCAGTTTTTTTATTTCTTCCAGCAAGGCCACTTCCGTAATGCTTTCGTCGAAACGTAGCAAGGTAGAGCCGAAGCCCAGTTCTTCGCAGGTGCGCACTTTAGAACCTACATAGGTCTCGCTGGCAGGATTATTGCCTACCAGTATGGCTGCCAGGTGGGGTACTTTGCCCGTTTTGGCTTTCAGTTCTTCGGTTTCTTGTTTAATCTGCGCTTTGATGTGGGCGGATACCGCTTTGCCGTCGAGTAATTGCATGGCGCAAAGATAAGCCTTATGTGTAGTTTTGTGCTAAAGGCTATATTTACGATCTATGATTTTTGTAAAAGACATCATTGCAGCCATAGAGGCATTTGCTCCCGTTTCATATCAGGAGGGGTACGATAACAGCGGATTGCAGGTGGGCGATGCCAATGCAGCTGTAACTGGCGTGCTGCTGACGCTGGACGTAACCGAGGCTGTGCTGGATGAAGCCATGGCTCGCGGGGCGAATATGGTGGTAGCTCATCACCCGGTAATATTTTCGGGGCTGAAGCGCATTACGGGGCGCAATTATGTAGAGCGCATTGTACACAAAGCCATCAAAAACGATATACATATTTATGCCGCACATACCAATCTGGATAATGTGCGTGCAGGTGTAAATGCCAAAATATCCGAAAAGCTGGGGCTGGTAGATACCCAAATACTGTCTGTAATGGGTGGTACGCTGCGCAAACTACAGGCCTATGTACCTGTTGCCGATGTAGATAAGGTGCGCGATGCCCTGTTTGCCGCCGGTGCGGGGCAGATAGGTAAATATAGTGAGTGCAGCTTTGGGGCAGCGGGCAAAGGTACTTTCCGTGCAGCAGCAGATGCCAACCCTGTGGTAGGGGTAGCAGGTGGTGCCAGAGAGGTAGCCGAAGAGGTGAAACTGGAGGTATTGCTGGAAAAACACAACGAAAGCAGGGTGTTAAAAACCCTTTTTGATGTGCATCCGTACGAAGAAGTGGCGTATGAAATATTGGCTTTAGAGAACAAAAACCAGCAATTAGGGGCCGGAATGGTGGGTTTTTTGCCAAAATCGATGCCGGAAAGTGAGTTTTTGGCTCTTTTGAAGGATAAAATGCAGGTAGCCTGTATTCGCCATACCGACCTGAAAGGTGCAGATATAAAGAAAGTGGCAATATGTGGTGGCTCAGGTAGCTTTTTGCTGAAGGATGCCATAGCAGCCGGGGCAGATGTTTTTGTAACTGGCGATTTTAAATACCATCAGTTTTTTGATGCAGAGGGCAGGATAGTGATAGCTGATATAGGGCATTATGAAAGCGAACAATACACTGTAGAAATATTTGCCGATATAATTAATAGAAAATTTCCTAATTTTGCCGTCCTTGTATCAATTACTAATACAAATCCGGTAAAATATTATTGCTGATGGCTACTGTTAAAGACTTTTCGGTTGAAGAAAAACTCATCGCCGTTCTTACCCTGCAAAAGATTGATTCTAAAATAGATGAAATCAAAACGCTGAAAGGTGAACTGCCGATGGAAGTGAAAGACCTGGAAGATGAGATTGAAGGATTGCAGAAACGCGTACAAAACATTGATGCTGAAATAGCAAGTATCAACGAGTTTATCGATCAGAAAACTGAAGGTAAGAAAGAAGCGCTGGCGCTGATAAAGAAGTACGAAAAGCAACAGGACAACGTAAAGAACAATCGTGAGTTCGAAGCTATCAATAAAGAAATGGAGCTGCAGGAGTTGGAAGTGAAGCTGAATGAGAAGCACATTAAAGATGCCAACTTCGAACTGAAAGACCGCGCTGTTGCACGCCAACGTACGGAAGATAAAATCAGGGACGTAGAAGACGTGCTGAAAGGCAAGAAGAAAGAGCTGGAAAAAATAATCGGCGAAACGGAGAAAGAAGAAGCGGTACTGGCTGAAAAATCAAACGCTGCTAGGGAAAAAGTAGATGTACGTCTGCTGTCTGCTTACGAGCGCATCCGCAGCAGCTACAGAAACGGTCTGGCAGTAGTGCCTATACATCGTGATTCTTGTGGTGGTTGCTTCAACGTTATCCCGCCGCAACGCCAGAGCGAAATCCGCCAGCACAAGAAAATCATCGTGTGCGAACACTGTGGCCGCGTACTGGTAGATACAGACCTGAACGACAAAGTAGAAATAAAATAAGATTTATATAATGTATTGATGAAAGGGGCTTATTAAAGCCCCTTTCTCTTTTTAAGTTTTACCAAATCTGTAAGCTTTACATTCGTTCCGATATGATTTTTGCCTTACTTTTGCCAACCATTCGGGCTACATATTTGTAGTTTGTATTAGTATATCAAATCTCGAAATCTGATGAAGATATTAGTTTGTATAAGCCAGGTGCCTGACACAACTACCAAAATCGCTTTCAGCGACAATAACACGCAATTTAACACAGCAGGTGTAACACTTATCATCAACCCGTATGATGAATGGTATGCACTGGTGCGCGCGCTGGAACTGAAAGAAGCAGGTATTGCTACGGCTGTAAATCTGGTAACAGTAGGTAAAGCAGATGCTGAACCGGTAATACGCAAAGCACTGGCTCTGGGTGGCGACGAAGCTATCCGTATAGACACAGACAGCAACGACCCTTATGTGGTAGCTGCGCAAATAGCTGAATATGCTAAGAGCGAAGGTTATGACATGGTACTGTGTGGTAAAGAATCTATCGACTACAACAATGGTGTGATGGGTGCTATGCTGGCAGAACTGCTGGATATGAACTACATAGGTTTCGCATCATCGCTGGAAGTAGCAGGTGGTGTTGCTACTGTGAAACGCGAAATAGAAGGTGGTGAAGAAACAGATACTTGCTCATTGCCACTGGTAGTATCTTGCCAAAAAGGTATGGCAGAAGCACGTATACCAAACATGCGCGGTATCATGGCTGCACGTACCAAGCCGCTGAAAGTAGTTGCGCCTGCAGCTATTGATGCGCTAACTACTATTGCATCTTACGATTTGCCACCTGCAAAAACAGGCGTTAAGATGATTGACGAGAACAATATGGACGAACTGGTTGCATTGTTGCACAACGAAGCAAAAGTTATCTGATTTGTTCAGTCTTAAGTAGATAGTAGTAAGTATAAAGTATTTAGAAACATTAATCATCCCGGCAAATCTCTTAACCAGAGTAAATTCCGGTTCAAATAATTAAGTATGTCGATTTTAGTATTAGCAGAAAACGCACAGGGTTCTTTCAAAAAGAAAACCTTTGAAGCGGTTCAATACGCTGCCGAACTGGCACAGAAAATGGGCACCACTGTTACTGCGGTAGCACTGGGTAATGTAAACGATACTGCTATGCAGGAACTGGGCCAGTATGGCGCTACCAAAGTATTGCATGTAGCAGATGCACGCCTCGATAACCTGAATGCACGTGCCTATACAAAAGCACTGGCTACAGCTGCCGAAAAAGAAGGTGCGAAAGTAATTGTGTGCCTGCACGATGTAACGGGCAAGGCAGTAGCTCCACGCCTGTCTGCACGTCTGAAGGCGGGTATGGTGGCGGGTGCGGTATCGCAGCCTGATACAAGCAATGGCTTCATCGTAAAGAAAACAGTATTCTCAGGTAAAGCATTTGCCTTTGTAAATATCACTACCGATGTAAAAATCATCAACCTGATGCCTAACACTTTTGCAGTGAAGAAAGGCGAAGGCAGCACAGCAGTTGAAAAACTGGATGTTGCTTTTGATGATAAAGACTTCGGCATCACAGTAAAAGATGTAAGTAAAGTAACTGGCGCAGTACCACTGAGCGAAGCTGAATTGGTAGTAAGCGGTGGTCGTGGTATGAAAGGCCCTGAAAACTGGCACATACTGGAAGCACTGGCAACAGAATTGGGTGCAGCAACAGCTTGTAGCCGTCCTGTAGCAGATTCACACTGGCGTCCTCACCACGAGCACGTAGGGCAGACAGGTGGTACCATCCGCCCGAACCTGTACATTGCAGCAGGCATCAGCGGTGCTATACAGCATCTGGCAGGTGTAAACAGCTCTAAGACAATTGTTGTTATCAACAAAGATCCGGAAGCGCCATTCTTCAAAGCGGCAGACTATGGTGTGTTAGGTGATGTAATGGACGTACTGCCTCGCCTTACAGAAGCAGTTAAAAAATGGAAAGCAAACCAAAGCTAATAGAGCAAAGGCATGAATGATATAACAAAGGGTAGCAAATGCTACCCTTTGTTGTTTTTGGTATTGTTATCATTTTGCCAATGTCTCTTTCATTTCTTTATAACAAACTGTTATCTAGATACAATACTTAAACACGGTATTCATGTGAGTATGAATAAAAAGTCTACAAATAATGTGCTGATATATAGTATTTTGTATCGCCGTTCTCCCCCTTTTTAAGACGGTAGTATGCTAAAAGAACAACCACTAAAAATAAACTGGCGCATCATAAATGCGCTCAGAGGTTTTGCAGCACTTGGTGTTGTTGTAAATCATGCACGTGGTTTTCTTTTCTCTGATGATGTTATGTATGCTATACATACCCATCCTAAGAAAAGCTGGGAAATATGGGAATGGATAATGGTGCTTGTTACTCAATTTGCCAGTTTGGGGTCTGAATTTGTGATATTGTTTTTTGTGTTGTCAGGCTTTTCCATTGCACACAGTCTGGCTGCCAATGTAGATACTGTTGGGTTTTACAAACGCAGGCTGGTGCGTCTTTATCCTACCTATCTGATAGGTTTGCTGTGGGCATTCGTAGTGTTTTGGCTCATACGGTTTTTCTGCCCCTTTGTATTCTTCAATAGCATAGATGGTAATATGCCGATACTGGAATATTATCACAGGTTTATTTCGCTGAAGAATGTGCTGCTGTCTGCGGTTTATATTCATCAAGAAAACTACCTGACACACCAATATTGGTCGCTGCCGTTGGAAGTGTTGTTTTATTTAGCCGCTCCGTTTATAGTTAGAAAATTGAAGTTGTGGGGTTGGGTTACGCTATTACTTTACGTTGTGTTCCTGCTATACCGTGGCGTGGTCTATGGAGAGCCTGAGGATACCAACATAGTAGTGCAATTATTTGCAAATTATGGGGTCTACTTTTTGTTGGGTGTGCTGTTCTACAAGTATCGCGATATGCTGGTCAAATCTTTCCCGATGGGCAAGGTGCCATGGATAGTCTTCGCATTTGTGTTCTTCGTATTGATGATATTGGTAAAAGGTTATGTGTTTCATGAAAAGACTAACAAGATAACAGGTGCTATGACGGCTGTATTTGCTTACTGGCTACTGTTTGGTGCTATGCGGCACAATTTTGTTGTTGGTTGGCTCAATGATATCGGGCATTACAGCTACACATTGTATGTAACCCATATTGCAACTATTTTCTGCATCAAGATAGTGGCCTATCATTTTGGCTTGGGCTTTTATCTGATAGATAATCTCTTTGTTTGGTATGCCGGTATATTGCTTTCGTTGGCAGTAGCATACGGGCTTTATTTTTTGGCAGAAAGACCAAGTATAAAACTGCTGGAAAAGATGCGTAATAAATGAAAGGCATTTTCGCCTTATCTTTAACATACAATGCTGTATGCGATAGTAGATATTGAAACGACGGGGAGTTATGCCGCAGGAAACGGTATTACAGAAATAGCCATTGTAGTGCATGATGGTAAGCAGGTGGTCGATTTTTATGAAACACTCATCAACCCCAATGCACAGATTCCTTACTTTATACAGAAGCTTACAGGTATTACCAACAGCATGGTAGAAAATGCACCGCGCTTTAGCGAGGTAGCTGCACGTGTACACGAATTGCTGAAGGATAAAGTATTTGTAGCACACAACGTAAACTTCGATTATTCTTTTATAAAGCACCATCTGGAAGCCAGTGGTTATGAATTGGGTGTAAAGAAGCTATGCACTGTGCGTATGGCGCGCAAGATACTGCCGGGCAAAACAAGCTATAGCCTTGGTAAGCTATGTGTGCAATTGGGTATTAACCATGCCAATCATCACCGTGCAGGTGGCGATGCCATGGCTACTGCCGACTTGTTTGCCATGCTGGTAGCCAACGATAGCGAAGGTGTAATAAACACCATGCTGAAAGGTCGTAATCGCGAACAATACCTGCCGCCGCATGTACCGGTAGAGCAGGTAGATAGCCTGCCGCCGGTGCCTGGGGTGTACTACTTCTACAACATTGGTGGTAAGGTAATATATGTGGGCAAGGCCAAGAACCTGAAACGCAGAGTAAAGAGCCATTTCAGCAATAATAAAACAGGTAAACAGAAACAGGATTTTCTGCGCGATATTCATCGCATCAGTTATAAAGAATGTGCTACCGACCTGATGGCACATATACTGGAGAGTACAGAGATACGCAGATTGTGGCCTATCTATAATCGTAGCCAACGTGGATATCTGCCAAAGTTTGGCTTGTTTGTGTATGAAGACCAGAAGGGTTATAAACGCATAGCTATAGAAAAGAACAAACAGGTGTTGAAACCTGTGCATACTTTTAATACATTGATAGAGGGGCATAACAGAATACGTGAGATGATTGCAGAGTTTGGCTTATGCGCGCGCCTGTGCAATCTTGCCAAGAATGCAGACTGCACCAATGGTGTTTTTGCAGATAGCTGCACGGGTGTATGTGGTGCGACCATGAAGACTAAAAAGTATAACCGCAAAGTAGATGATGCAGTAAAATGGCTGCACAAAACGCTGCCTACTTTTGCATTGGTAGATAAGGGTATTAATGATGATGAGCAGAGTTGCATCTTCATCAATAAAGGTTGCTTCTATGGTATGGGTTATCTGCACGATGGTGTGCTGCCTGATAATATCTTAGAACTTCAAGAGAAATTGGAGCCAATGCCGGACAATGATTATATCCGTAATATTGTGTACAAGCATGCGGCTAAAAACCCCGACAAATGCGTGAGCTTCTCGAAGTTTGAGCTGATGCTGCCTGCTGCACGTTAAGCTAATTTTCTCCTGAAACTATTATTGAGCCAACCAGTATTTGCGTAGCAGCCATTCTGCCACCGCAAATATGAGTATCAGCAGGAAATACCATTTCCAATCTACCAATGGTACAGACTGAATATTGCTTTGTATTACAGGCTTGATGTTGGTATTCTTCTTAATGCTATCTGCAAGTGATGTGATGCTTGCAGCAGGTACAAAACCACCATTATATTTCTTTGCCAGTGTGTAGAGCATGTTGTAGTCTGCACCGCTTTCCATTTGCTCCAGCGGCATGTGTTCTACCACAAAGCTGCCATTGGCAGTGTGTGTAGTGCCATTGTACACAACACGTGCAGCATAGTTGTAGGTACCTGCAGGCCATATACCTGTGTTGAGTCTATAACTGCTACCGCTCTTCTCGAAGTTGAAATTTTGTTTCTTACCACTTGTGTCTGTTATCACCAATTGTACATCCGCGTTATTCACTTGTTGGTTAGTAGCATTCAGCAGGTAGGCATTCATGCTGATGTTTTCCTGATCGCTCCACACATATTTTGGTAACTGTATGTAGAAGGGTTTTTCGTTGCTATTGGCTGCAAGGAAAGAAACCGTCTGGCGTATGCACTCATCAATGGTATTGTGTGTGTTGAAGTTCTTGTACTCGTACATTCTCCAGCGCCATAAACCTTCACCTGTAGTGATGGCTGTAGAAGGATTGCCTTGTTGCAATACCCATAATGGTTGCTGCTCTCCATCGCGCTGACGGAACAATACATCTGCATTGGGCTGTGCCTGTATAGTGCCTTGCGGTACGCTGAGTGGTGGCATCTTGTCCATCACTGCCTGCATATTCTGTGGCACACTAAAACTATTGAAAGCAACATTGTAAGCAGGGTATCTGTCGACTGATGCAAGCGGGTTGATGCTCATCTGCACAGGCGAGGGTAGTTGCATAGCAGCGGCAGGGTTTGTCTGGCTGCCAAGTATGTACCATACAGGTTTGCGCATGGTAGCAATGTCGCGACTGTTGTTCAGAAACTGTGATGGCAGTTGGTGCAGTATTATCACTTTATATTCCTGCATCGATGGTATTTCGTTTGCCATAGCCACCGTCACTTTGTAGCTTTCTAATGCACCTAGTGCTTCCTGTATAGCTTTGATGTCGGGGTGTGGTGCTGCTGCGGCTATCAGTATTTTCTTTTGCTCATCTACCACTTCTACAAACACATCTCTGCGGTTGTTGGCAGTGTTCTGTTCGCCATCTGCTGTTGGTGCTATGATGGTGTAGTGATGCAAACCAGCTTTTGCAGCTTTTATGCTGAAAGAAACAGTGCGGTCGTACTGATTGCTATTGATACTTTGCGGAGCAGTTGCAACAATCTGTCCACCCTCAGTTAGCTCTATGCTATTGCTGTAGCCATTACAAAGTGTAGCAATGATATCGGCACGTATTTCAAAATTGCTGTTGAGCGATACTGTTTTGTTGCTGTATACCTGTGCTATGCGCAGGTCTTTCTGCCTGCTGCTATCGCCGATGCCAACGGTGTATAGCAGGCTTTGTAATGATAGTTGCTGAAATAAGGGGTTACTACCCTGATTGTATTTACCATCGGTAGCCAATACTACTGCGCCCAGATTTTGCGCACCATAGTATTCCTGTACATTTTCCAATGCCTTCGATAAATCTGTGCTTTGCGATGTGTATCGAAACAGGCTATCAGCAGTAGTATTGCCGTTCAGGTTCCAAGTTATCACTTTATAATCGCCCGATAATTTATCTATCAGCGATTGGGTGTTTTTCTGATATGTGCTGCTGTCTTTGCCAAGCGCAGTGGCTATAGAGCTCGAGTTGTCTTGTACAAAAACAACCACAGGTTTTTGAGTCTCATTATTGGTAATGCTAATGACAGGCGCTAATAATAAAAAGAGCGCAAGGAATACTACAATACCGCGCAATGTTGCCGTAAGCCATGGGTAGGGTGTAACGCGCTTTTTATCTGCACGATATACCCACCAAGCGGCACCTGCCGAAAGGATGATTGCTATGGCCCAGAGTAGTACTTGCATATCCTTGCAATCTAATGAAAAATGAGCGCAGATAACATTCGCAAAAAGAGCTATGTGTGTAATAGTCTTGTTAAATAAATTGAATTAACTGATTGTTGAATAAACAATTGCACTGTGTATGTGGTTTTATGGCAAAAATCTAATTGCTAATTTTGCGCCTATGAGAATGCATTTAGTAGCATCTGAAGCAGACAGACAGGCATTTTTAGCATTACCCAACGCAATCAATCAAAACAATCCCAACTGGGTGCGCCCGTTGGATAAGGATATAGAAGAAGTCTTTGACTCCGCCAAAAACAAGTTTTTCAAAAAAGGGGAGTGTGCAAGATGGTTGCTGCAAGATGATAGCGGTACCATAATAGGGCGCATTGCGGCGTTTGTAAATACACAATACAAGAACGAACAACCAACAGGTGGTATAGGTTTTTTTGAATGCATCGACAGTCAGCAGGCTGCCAATTTCATGTTCGACCATTGTAAGCAATGGTTGCAGGAGCGTGGTATGCAGGCTATGGATGGGCCGATTAATTTTGGTGAGCGTGATAAGTGGTGGGGGCTTTTGGTAGAAGGCTATCAGGAACCTTTGTACTGCATGAACTACAATCCTGAATATTACAAGCAACTTTTCAGCAATTATGGTTTTCAGGTGTATTACGAGCAGATATGTTTTGCCTTGAAAGTACAGAATCGATTACAGGACAAATTTTACGAAGCATACGATAAATACGCAGCAGACCCCGACTACAGCGCAAAGCATCTTCGCAAAGACCAACTGGAAAAGTTTGCCAAAGACTTTACCGTGATATACAACAAAGCATGGGCACAACATGGCGGTGGTAAGGAACTGGAAGAGAAGACAGTGATAAAGATGTTCCAAACCATGAAGCCTGTGATAGATGAAAGCATACAATGGTTTGTGTATTACAAAGGTGAGCCGATAGCTTTCTGGGTGAATCTGCCCGACCTGAACCAGTATTTCAAATACCTGAATGGTAAGTTTGGTTTGTTGCAAAAACTGAAATTCCTGTGGCTGAAACAGTTTGGTAAATGTACCCGTTTTGTAGGGTTGGCTTTTGGTGTAGTGCCTGAGTTTCAGGGTATGGGTATAGATGGCTATATGATAGTATGTGGTGCTAAGGTGATACAGGCTGCTGCCAAATACGAAGACTACGAAATGCAGTGGATTGGCGACTTCAACCCAAAGATGATGAGCATTGGCGAAAGCCTCGGTGCATATCGCAGCCGCAAGCTACAGACACTACGTTATTTGTTTGATAGGAGCAAGGAGTTTAAAAGGCACCATATGATTGGGTGATATCATTATAGCGGTTAAAGAATTAACCGCTATAAAACGAGAATTATATCAAGTTTGCGAAAGGTAGTTTCCCGTAGTGGTCAATGAATGTATTGATTAAACTACGTTCAAATTGTACAGGTTCTTCATTGGTTAGAGGTTTCCAAGCTACTATTAATTGTGGATGGTTTTTTATTTGCCAGATATAGCGCCCACCTTTATGTCCTACAGGTTTGCCTTTGCCGAAGTTTAAATATTGTTTAAGTCTACTTTGCAACGTTGCAGTAACCTCGCTCCCACCTGCTTTGCCAATATATACTACTATTGCATTATCTACCCATTTATTCTCTAATACATTCAAATCAACATTTGGATCAGTCCCTTTAAAATATCCTCCAGTTCCTCGTGCTACAAAATCCTTTTTACTATTGTTTATTACAACATATACACCTTTTTGCTTTGGAATAATTGAAGCATCTAACCATAAATCTGAAATTGTTTTGAATCCAGAAAAGCCAGATTTTTTTAGTTGTTCGATTGATTGAAGCATAATTTAGATTTTGTTTTCACAAGTATAAGGGTAAGCTAGGGACACTAAAAAATAAAAAATTTGACCTATGTATGCCCAAATTTACCCTTGCAAGTAGCGCCACAATTTTATTACCTCCATTGCTTCCTTCACATCATGTGCTCGTAAGATATTAGCACCTTGTTGTAGGGCAACCATGTGCAGCGCTGTAGTGCCGTTCAAGGCTTCTTCGGGGGTAGTGCCTAGTGCCTTCCATACCATGCCCTTGCGCGATATACCTGCCAATACAGGCTTGCCAAGCATACGCAGGGTGTGCATGTTGCGCAGCAGTTCGTAGTTGTGTTCCAGTGTTTTGCCAAAACCAAATCCCGGGTCTATGATAATGTCTTTAATACCTGCTGCTTCGCATTGATTAACCATTTGGCGCAGATAGTTCAGTATATCCAGTGTTACATTGCCGTATTGCGGGTTTTGTTGCATGGTGGCTGGTGTGCCCTGCATGTGCATGGCTATATAAGGCACTTGTAGCTGTGCTACAGTAGCTATCATATTGTTATCTATACTGCCGCTGCTTACATCATTTATGATAGCCGCACCTGCGTTTACGGCTTCCAAAGCTACTTTGCTATGAACCGTATCTACAGATAGCCATGCCTCGGGAAAACGCTTGTGAAGGGCCTCTACTACAGGTATTACACGTTGTAGTTCCTCGTCAGGTGCTATAATGGTACTGCCCGGTTTGGTACTGGCACCGCCCACATCCAATATGGCAGCACCTTCGCTGAGCATACGCTCGGCATTGCGCAGGATGCTGTCGGTATCACTATCGCGCCCCTGATTGTAAAAACTATCGGGGGTAGCATTGAGGATACCCATTACAACAGGTATAGATATGTCCAGCAATCTACCCTTACTTTGCAGGGTGGTTTCTACGGGTAAAACTGTATTTTTGAAACTCATAGCACTACAAAGAAAATGCAGGATAGCGTAAGCGCCAACACAATGACAAATACTTTAGCACAATACAGGGCTGTTGTAGGCCGCTGCAAGGATATGTACGTGAAAAAAGCCAAAGACTACGGTACATCGTGGCGGGTGCTGCGCGGCATATCTATAGTAGACCAGATATACATTAAAGCTTGGCGCATACGCCAGATACAGGAAACAGGGCAGCAAAAGATAGGCGATAGCATAGAGAGCGAGTTTGTAGGCATTGTAAACTACGGCATCATAGCCCTGATACAGAACGCTATGCCTGCCGAAGCGCCGATAGACTTGAGCTACGAAGAGGCTAAACAGTGGTATGAAGACAAGGCACAGGACATAGAAAACCTGATGCAACAGAAAAATCACGACTATGGCGAGGCATGGCGAGAGCTGTCGCAACAGTCTTTTGTAGACCTGATACTGGTAAAGCTCCTCCGCATTAAACAGATACTTGCCAATGATGGGCAAACCATCGTATCAGAAGGGGCAGATGCCAATTTTCACGATATAGTAAACTATGCCATATTTGCTCTTATTAAAATAGACGAAGGCAAAGCATAGGCTTTAACAGTTTATTTCAAACCCATTTAGCATATTAGCAGTCAATACTAAACGCATAAACCAACAAATATGAAGTACATACTGTGGCTCATCAGAATAGTAGTCGGCGTTCTGTTCATTTTCTCCGGTCTTGTAAAAGCAAATGACCCGCTGGGGCTTAGCTACAAGATGGATGAGTTTTTTGAAGTATGGAAAATGCACTGGATGATGCCATACTCGCTGACGCTGTCTGTAATGATGATAGCGTTTGAGATAATAGCAGGTGTGGCAGTATTGCTAGGTTATGCACAGAAAGTATTTTCTGTGTTGCTGTTGGGGCTCATAGTTTTCTTCACTTTCCTGACGGCATATGTGCTGTTCAGCGGTAAGATAAAAGAGTGTGGTTGCTTCGGTGATTGTATCAAAATCAGTAATCAGGAAACCTTCTGGAAAGATGTGGCGCTTACTGTATTGGGCTTGGTGCTGTTCATCTATCGCAAAAGAATACAACCTGTATTCTCTGGCAAAATAAACACACCATTGATGATACTGACAGTAGTATTTGCTTTCGGTATGCAATGGTATGCATTAGGCCATCTTCCTTACTACGACTGCCTTCCGTACAAAGTAGGTGTAAACCTGGAGAAAGACCGTAAGATACCTGAAGGTGCAATACCCGATGTATACGAAACAATGCTTGTGTATGAAAAAGACGGTGTGAAGAAAGAGTTTAATACACAAAACTTCCCGTGGCAGGATACTACATGGAAGTATGTAAGCAGCGAATCGAAACTGATTAAGAAAGGTAATGCAGAACCGAAAATCAAAGACTTTGTAATCTCTGATTATGATGGTAATGATGTAACAGAAAGCGTACTGACTGCACCTGGCAATACCCTGTTGCTGTTTGTAAAAGATGTAGAAAAAGCAAGCACAGAAAATATGGATAAACTGCACAACCTGATAGAAGATGCAGAGAAAAATAATGTACCTACTTATATACTCATCTCTACTACAAAAGATAAAGCAGAAGCATTCCGTAAAGCTAATAATATAGAGAAAGGCATCCTGTATATGTTTGATGGTACGGTGGCTAAAACCGCGCTGCGCGCCAATCCGGGACTGATGCTGCTGGATCAGGGTGTAATACGCGGCAAGTGGAGCTACAAAGATTATCCTACTACACTGGCTGCTGCAAAATCGGGTAAATAGTGCTGCGCTTTCTGGCTCGGCGTATACGGTACAGCCTGCTTGTATTGGCAGGTGTTATCACGGTTGTGTTTTTCCTGTTCAATGTATTGCCCGGAGACCCTGCAAGGCTCACCATGGGGCAACGCAGCGACCTCGCATCTGTAGAAAATGCAAGACGGGAAATGAACCTCGACAAGCCACTTGCCACACGCTACTTTTTGTACCTCAACGATATTTCGCCCATAGGCTATCACAAGCGTGATAGTATAGATAAAGCTAAGTATGGCTATGCTACACTACTGCCATTAGGTAGCCATGCACTGGGGCTGAAAGCTCCTTATCTGGGGCGCAGCTACAATACAAAACGAGAAGTGAATGCCGTGCTTACGGAAGCACTCCCCGGTACCATCATACTGGCATTGGCAGCTATGGCTATAGCCACTGTGGGTGGTATATTGTTGGGCATACTTGCAGCATTGAAAAAAGATACCTGGATGGATACTGCATCTATAGCTGCAAGCGTAGCAGGCGTATCTATGCCATCGTTTTTTGCGGGTTTGGTGATTGCTTATTTCTTTGGCTATATACTGCATAGTTACACAGGGCTCAATATGACGGGCAGCCTTTGGGATTATGATGCTATTACAGGCAGGCATCTTGCATTGCAAAACCTAGTACTGCCTGCTATAGCATTGGGCATCCGTCCACTCGCTATCATTACACAGCTTACACGCAGTGCCCTGCTCGATGTGCTTTCGCAAGACTATATTCGTACGGCTTATGCTAAGGGATTATCTACCACCAAAGTAGTATTTCGGCATGCACTGCCCAATGCATTGAACCCTGTGGTGACAGCTATTTCGGGCTGGTTGGCAGAGTTGTTGGCAGGTTCTTTCTTTGTAGAATACATCTTTGGTTGGAAGGGTGTAGGCAAGATAACTGTTGACGCTTTAGATAAGTTCGACTTCCCTTTGGTGATGGGTTCTGTACTGCTCACCGCGTTTATCTTCATCATCGTGAATTTGATAACAGATATGCTCTACGGCTGGCTGGACCCGCGGGTAAGACTGCAATAATTTAGTATCGCAGATACACAGACGTGCTGTCTTTGTATTGATTGCCGTTTACAGACTGTGCTTCTGCATAGAAAGTGTACAAGCCTTCTTGCAATTCCTTATTGGGCAGTTGTTTTGTGATTTTCACATCTGCATCATAGAACAGATTACTGCCATTATCAGGCAACCCACTTATTCTGAGAGAAAGATATTCAGAGTTGTAGTTTGCCATGTCAGACTTTGCAGGTATTGTAATGTCAGGCAGTGTTATGTCTTTGTTGCAGTAAATTTTTATTGTTGAGCTTAATACTCCGTTATTATAACGGCGTGTTCCACATACCCACGCAGAGCTCCAAAGAGAGTCATACTTCGAATAAAGCGCTATAATTCTTTTAGGTATGTTCTGTGTCGGCTGAATGTAGATACTGTCGGATTTATAAAATGCAATACCGTAGAAATTTGTTTCGATGATATTGCTTTCACAAGTGTTTTTCTTCTTACATGCTGCAATAGTCAAAACAGCAATCAACAGCATAACTGCATAATATCGGGTCATCGGATTGTAGGTTTGTTACAATGCTCTAACGCATCCTGTCAGAAAATATTGTAAGTCTATTGTATCAGCATGTCGCTCGAGTCTCTGAAAACACCATTGTTATCTGTAGATGCTTGTACATAAAAACGGTACAGCCCTTTGTGTGTATTGGTATCTATCAACTTGCCAAAATATATGCTGCAGTGGCTGAAGTTGTTGTAAGTTGTGTCGTAGCCGGATATGTCAAGCTGCTCGTATTGCAGCAGGTTTCCGCCTGCCGGTATGGTTAAAGTGCGTAGTTTCAATTCTTTGTCAGCGTAGATTTTTACTGTATTAGTACGCAAGGGGTTTCGATAAGATATGACAAGATTTTTATAGTAGCACTTTCTGTCTCCTTTCTTTGTTACGGTTATTGCCTGCACCTCTATGGCAGGCATAGACGATGCCACACTATAGGTAGCAGGGGTAGTCATTTCTATGCCTGTTGTGGTAATAATCTCGTCAGACCCACCGCAATTGCAGGATGCCCAATAGAGGGTTGAGGCTAAAAATATGGTTGGAATTACCAGTTTTCGCATAAGGTATTTTTTGTTATAAAGCAATAATCATGCTAAATGCAACCTATTATATAGGAAGCAAACTTTACAAAACAACTTTAACTCCAATGTTACCAAATCATTAAGAGTTGATTATTAATTTCTTACGGAATTGTTACCAAAATACATTTGCGCCCAGAAATTTAAAACCAATATGCGTAAAGTTTTACAAGTAGGTATTGCAATCGTATTATCATTAACATCATCTACAGCAGCTTTTGCACAAAAAGGCGAAGCAATGGAGGTGAAAACAGATGCGGCACCCAAAAAGAAATGGTATGAATCTGTAAGCATCAGGGGATATGTGCAGGCAAGGTACAACCGCCTGCTGGAAACAAACGACAAACTGAGTTGCGAACAGTGCGACCGCAGCTGGGGCGAAAACGGTGGCTTTTTCCTGAGGCGCGTACGTATTATCTTCTTCGGGCAAATAAGTAAGCAAGTTTATTTTTACGTTCAGCCAGACTTTGCTAGCTCTGCATCAACTACAGGTTTGCATTTCGGCCAGTTGAGGGATGCCTACTTCGATATAGGGGTTGATAAAAAGAACCGTTTCCGCTTCCGTATCGGTCAAAGCAAGATTCCGTATGGTTTCGAAAACATGCAATCGAGCCAGAACCGCCTGCCGCTCGACCGTAACGATGCGTTGAACAGTGCATTGGCAAATGAGCGCGATTTGGGTGTGATGTTCTACTACGCACCTGCCAAAACAAGAGAACTGTTCTCTAAACTGGTAAATGACGGTTTAAAAGGTTCGGGCGATTATGGTGTTGTAGGTTTTGGTGTGTACAATGGACAAACTGCCAACAAACCAGAACTGAATAACGATCGCCATGTGGTGGGACGTATATCATACCCATTCCAGATAGGTACACAGATACTGGAAGCAGGTGTGCAAGGCTATACTGGTTTCTATACACTGGCTTCAGACCAACTTTCTACAGGTGTTAAATACAGGAAAGACCTTACGTATATTGACAAAAGGGCGGCGGCAAGTGTGATATTATACCCGAAACCTTTTGGTGTGCAAGCGGAATATAATATTGGTAAAGGCCCGGAATTTAATACAGCCACAGATAGCATTGAAGCCAAAGACCTGACAGGTGGTTATGTAATGCTGAACTATCAAATTAAGTATAAAAATCATTTGTTCTTCCCATTCACAAGGATTCAGTACTATGAGGGGGGTAAAAAGCATGAAAAAGATGCACGTAGCTACAAGGTGAATGAGTTTGAAGTAGGTGTTGAGTGGCAGCCTGTTAAACAATTTGAACTGGTGGCTATGTACACCATCTCATCTCGCCGCTTTGAGGATTTTGCCAAGCAAAACAACCTGCAGGAAGGCTCTTTACTGAGGTTACAAGCACAGATTAACTTCTAAAAATCAATTCAAAGTCATTAAATAATTAAATAATATTAATCTCAATGTTAAGGAATTATTAAGTGTATGTTACCGATTCCATAGCCTTGAGAAACAAAAATACATTTGCGGACAATACAATAAAACAGATATGGGTTTTGCCTCAATTATGAAGATTTTCCTGCCAAAAGACAGGGTATTCTATGGCTTGTTTGAAGAAGTGAGCAGCAACCTCACACAGATGAGCGATATTTTCAACAAAGCAGTTGCTGAAAAAGACGTAACGTCTCGCAACACACTGCTGAAAAGCCTGGAAGAGTGGGAGCACAAAAACGACGAGGTTACACACAAAATATTCATTGAGCTTGGCAGAAACTTCATCACGCCATTTGATCGTGAGGATATTCACTACCTGGCAACATCGCTGGATGATATCGCAGACTATCTGTGGGGCGCATCTAAGCGTGTAATGAACTATGGTATTGATGACCTGGATGAGGTGACAGTAGAATTTGCAGGTATTATTGCAAAATCTATCACAGCACTTAACAAAGCTGTATATGGCCTGCGCGATATGAAAGACCTGCGCTCGCTTACAGAAGCTTGTGTGGTTATCAACAGCCTTGAAAACGAAGGTGATGATACGCTGGATAAAGGTATGATGCAGCTGTTCTCTTCTGGCATCAACCCGGTAGAAATCATTAAGAAAAAGGACCTGTACCAAATGCTGGAAATCGTTACTGACAAGT
The DNA here is from genome assembly GCA_002389765.1 of Bacteroidetes bacterium UBA4414. GTDB lineage: Bacteria > Bacteroidota > Bacteroidia > Chitinophagales > Chitinophagaceae > Polluticoccus. Next base: position 113,259 of record DGQM01000019.1, read on the forward strand.
GCGAAGACGCAGCTAACGTGATTGAGTCAATCATTATCAAATACGTTTAATCCTCCATCGGTACAAAACAGACAGTATGTTTACTTTCTTAGTAGTAATTATAGTACTGGCCCTGGTGTTCGATTACATCAACGGCTTTCACGATGCGGCCAACTCTATTGCCACTATCGTGTCTACAAAAGTACTGACGCCGTTTCAGGCGGTAATATGGGCTGCGGCGTTCAACTTCGCAGCTTACTTTATCTTTCAGGATCATGCTGTTGCCAACACAATCGGTAAAACGGTGTATCCTGAGTTTATCACACTCCCTGTAATATTCGCCGGCCTGATAGCCGCTATTGCATGGAACCTGCTTACGTGGTGGTATGGTATTCCTTCATCATCATCGCACACACTGATAGGTGGTTTTGCCGGTGCTGCAATTATGCACGCTTACATGACCAAAGGCTTTGTGGCATTCAGTTCTATTATCGAGATAGAAAAAATCTCTAAAACAGTACTCTTTATCTTCTTGGCGCCGCTTATTGGTATGGTGATATCCATGTTCATTACATTGGTTACCATCATGCGCAATGTATGGCTGCGAATTGGTATCATGATTCTTTCTACGGCATTTACGTGGATGCTATTCAACAATTTTGAACAAGGCAAAATCAAAGAAAACGTTGCGAAGCTCTATAAAGTAGACAAGTACGAGAAAGAACTGAAGAAACATCCTGAAGATGAAAAGACAAAAGAGAAGCTGGAAAAAGCAAAGAGTGAAGCAAAAGAAGTAATGGCTGTTGCAAAATACTATGATGCACTGGGCGCAGGCAAAGTAGCTGATAGTGTTGCAACACTGGGTCTTACAAAATCTGTAGGTTACAACAAAGCAAAAGACGAGGTTAAGAAAATCTATGGTCTGGACAGTATAAAAGCTGTAGCAGGTGTAGACCCTTCTGTTAAGCCACTGGCTGATAGCCTGAACGAAGTAGTAGAAAGTGTAAAAGGCCTTGCTAAAATGTACGGCTCTGTACCAAACGACCACCTTGCTGATAGCATAGCTACTGTGCTGGGTATGACAGAAAAACAGCACGAAAAACTGGCAAAAGGCATAGACAAGATAGATGTGCGCAAAGAAGTGGTAAAGACACTTGAAAAAGGTGATAACTCGCTCCTGATGTACGGTATTATGTTTGTAGTTGCAATTTTCATCCTTAGCTATATATATGTAGACCTACTGCGCGATCCTAGTGCAAGCCGTAAGGCAAACATGTTCAAGCGTTTGCAATTGTTGTCATCAGCAGCATTCAGCCTTGGCCATGGTGGTAACGATGCGCAAAAAGTAATGGGTATCATCTCTGCAGCTTTCGTGGCATACAATACACAGAAATACCCCGACATCAGCTCTGCACTGAAAGATCTGGGTTGGGTACCACTGGCTTGTTACACTGCCATAGCAGCAGGTACACTGAGTGGTGGCTGGAAGATTGTAAAAACAATGGGTTCTCGCATTACCAAAGTAACACCGTTGGAAGGTGTGAGTGCTGAAACAGCAGGTGCGCTTACGTTGTTTATGACAGAGCAAATGGGTATCCCAGTATCTACTACGCATACCATTACAGGTTCTATTATTGGTGTGGGTGCTACCAAACGCTTGTCGGCAGTACGCTGGGGTGTTACGGTAAATCTGCTGTGGGCATGGGTACTTACCATTCCGGTTAGTGCGGTGATTGCAGGTATCGTTTACGCCATCACATCATTGTTTGTATAATATATCAGATTAACAGGAATTTAATTGGTGAAGGCGCTCAAGTGAGCGCCTTTTTCCTTTACTTTTGCAGATTGCCTTTTTCGGATTGGAAAAAACCGCAGATCGCTGAACACAGAGATACAATAGAATGTCATTACCTGCACTGCTAAAGCACGTATATAACCATGGGACAGAAGAAGTCATCCGCCGTGGTAAAAAAATATTCTACACTGCCGGTGTGCAGATGTTAGATGTAGATCATCTGCTGGAGCAGGTGCGCTTTCGCGTGCGCAACGATGTATACCAGAATTACTATACGGTTACCATCAACAAATACCTGGATCATAAAAACCTTGCTGTGCGTTGTCAATGCCCGTACAACATGGGCGATATATGCAGGCACGAAGTTGCAGCACTGTTTCAACTCAATGATATTCTGCAAAGTGGTTTCTTTGAAAATGCAGACATCACCTACGATCAAAAGCACTCTGTAGTGCGTATGCGCCAGGTGAGCCTGCAAATGCTGCGAGTATTTGCATCGGCAGAGATAATAGAGAAGGCAACTATCTGGGCAAACAATAAGAAAGTAATATACACAGGCAACAAGACCGACCGTGTGGAAGGTGAAGTACCTGATGGTGATAATACCTACAAAGTAGTACTGAAGCAAAACGACGAGCGCTACTTCGATACATCTTGCGGATGTAATGAGAAGAAGTATCCGTTGTGTGTGCACAAAGCGGCTATGTTTATTCAGATACTGAATGAGCAAGGCTCGCAGTACTTCCAAACCGTACGCGATTGGGATGAGCAGAAGAATAAACTGCTGGCACTATATGGTTATAGCCTGAAGGACGACCTGACAGGTAAGTTTGAATTCATCTACCAGAATGGCAAGCCCTTCCTGCGTGTATTGGATACTACGATAAAGAAAGTAACAACACAGCCTACCTACCATGCAGCCGCATCTGCAAGTAGTGCTACGGTAGTAAAGAAAGAAGTAGAGCCTGTAAAAGAAGTAGCGGTAGAAGACCCTAAGCGACTGGGCATAGTGCTGGATGCTAAAGTAACATGGTATCCGTTTGTAAATATAATGCTGGTAGCGGGCGAGACGGATGAAGAAGCAACGAAGTTTTTGAGTGGTTTGCAACAGTTGGATTTGCAGCAGTATGTAAACCCAATGGCATTTCGCGAAGATGAGCGCGAGTTGATACCTGTGGTACGCAAGTTCTCTCCGGAAGAAATACTGCGCTACCTGAAAAAGAATCTACCATTTGGCGATTTTCTGGATGACTACACAACCGTACTGAAAGAAACACCAACAGAAGATGTTACAGAGCAGGTATGGGAATACCTGTTGCCAAAGTATCAGAAACTGCTGGAGCGTTATAAAGACCATACGCTGAGCTTTATACGCAGCAATACAAAAACACTCAGTTCAAAAACACTGGATGCAGTTGCCTTTTCTGCCTACAAAGCACTGCCACAGCTTAGTGCGGTGAAGCTGGATAAAGGTGGCTATCGTGTAGAACTGTCGTGGATAATAGAAGATAAATACGTGCCGTTTAAAGATGTGGAAGTGCTGAATGCAGGCCTCATCAAGCACGATTATAACATACATGCTGTAGCCACCGTGCAGCAGGCAAGGCTGATAGAACAGTTTTTGCCCGATGGTGTGATGAAAGTATCTGCCAAAGAATGGCCAACATTCCTGACGGATAAACTGATGCAGTGGAGCCAACTGATGCACGTAAACTTTGGCGATGATATTGTAGAGCATGTAGATGCAGTGAAACCGCAATACAGGCTATACCTGACCGAAAGAGAACAGATGCTGGTATTGCAACCTGCATTTGCCTACAATGGTGTAGAAATAAAATGGGGCTTCTTTGGCGATGTGATAGAACCGCTGAACGGTGTGGTGAAAGTAGTGCGCCGCAGCGAAGTGGAAGAGCAGGAGTATACCAATATGCTGCGTACACTACACAGCGATATGCAGCACAATGTAAAAGAGCATTTCTTCTACATACCTGCAACATCGGTACTGGCAAACAATTGGTTCTTCCGTTTTGCAGATGTGATGAAGGAGTGGAATGTAGAACTGTTTGGCTTCGACAACCTGAAGAACCTGCGCATCAGCACTTACAAACCTGATACACGCATACAGGTAAGCAGTGGTATAGATTGGTTTGATGCTACGGTAGAAGTGGTGTTTGGCGACCAGTCGGTATCGCTTGTAGAGGTGAAGCGAGCGCTTGCGCAAAAACAAAACTTTGTACGCCTGGGCGATGGCAGCATTGGTTTGCTGCCCGAAGAATGGCTGAAAAAATATGCCCTGCTCATAAAAATGGGCGATACCAAAGGCAATACCGTACGCCTGAAGAAATTCCACTTCAGCGTGCTGGATGAATTGCTGGCGGATGTAGATGAAGAACAACTGCAACAGGAACTGGAAGACAAGAAAGAACGGCTGACCAATATTATAGATAACGACTACAGCAATGTAACCGCACCCGAAGGGTTGAAGGCTACACTGCGTCCTTATCAGTTGGCGGGCTTTCAGTGGTTGCTGTTTTTGAAAGAAGCAGGTTGGGGTGGTATACTGGCAGATGATATGGGTCTTGGTAAAACCGTGCAAACACTTACCTACTTCCTGCACAATAAGCAGGAAAAGCCCGATGCGAAGTTTATGGTGATATGCCCTACAACGCTGATGTATAACTGGGAGAACGAGATAAAGAAATTTACCCCGTCGCTCACACACTACATACACCACGGGCCAAAGCGTATGGCTACTGCCAAGACCTTTGAGCCATTTGATATTATCATTACCACATACGGTACCATGCGCAGCGATATCAAAATCCTGAAAGACATGGAGTTTGATTACATCGTACTGGATGAAAGCCAAAGCATAAAAAATCCGCAATCGCAGGTGGCGAAAGCATCGCTGTTGCTGAATGCAAAACATAAACTTGCATTGAGCGGTACGCCGGTGCAAAACAATACGTTCGACCTGTTTGCACAGATGAACTTCCTGAACCCGGGTATGCTGGGTAGCAGAGAGTTCTTCATGAATGAATTTGCAACACCGATAGATAAGTTTCAGGAAGATGAAGTGAAGCAGCAATTGCGCAAGCTCACCTATCCTTTCCTGCTGCGCCGTACCAAAGAACAGGTGGCAAAAGACTTGCCTGAAAAAACAGAGATGATTCTGTACTGCGAAATGGGTACAGAGCAACGCAAGATTTACGATGCGTATCGCAATACCTATCGCGAGCAGATAATGGGCATGATAGAAGAGCGTGGTGTGGAACGCAGCACGATGCACATCTTGCAGGGACTTACGCGTCTGCGCCAGATATGCGACTCGCCTGCTATCCTCAACGAAGCAGAACGCTACCACAACTATAGTGTGAAGCTGGATGAACTAACGCGTGAGATAGATGAGAATGTAGGTAAACACAAAGCACTTATTTTCTCCCAATTCCTGGGTATGCTGGCGCTGATACGCAAAGAGCTGGAAGCAAAAGGAATACCGTATGTATACTTTGATGGTAGCACCAGTGCAACAGCCAGAGAAGAAGCGATTAATGAATTCCAGAACAATCCGGATTGTAAAGTATTCCTGATATCGCTGAAGGCGGGTGGTATAGGTCTCAACCTTACTGCGGCAGACTATGTATACATTGTAGACCCATGGTGGAACCCTGCGGTAGAACAACAAGCCATAGACCGTACGCACCGTATAGGGCAAACAAAGAATATCTTTGCCTACCGCCTGATATGTAAAGACACGATAGAAGAAAAAATGCTGATACTGCAGGAACGCAAACGTGCTTTAGCAACCGAACTGGTATCGGACGATAACGCCTTCCTGAAACGACTGACGAAGGAAGATATTGCGTACCTGCTGAGCTAATAAAATATAACTGCAATAAAAAAAAGGACGCCATGTTAGCGTCCTTTTTCTTTTATGTTGTTGTCTTTACTTCTTGTTGCTGTTTACATAGTTTTTCAGCTTATCGCAACTCATATATTCAGGCTCTATCTTCACGTAGTAGGTAGGCGATTTTTCTGCTACCCAGTCTTGCAGCTTTTTCGATTTCTTTTGTTGCAGTGCTATCTCCTGTATGCGTGCATAGTCATCTACCAGATTTGCTTTGTGTGGCTTGGTGATGTTTTTCATATACACAATACGGCAAGAGCGGTCGCCACGGCCATTGTCAAATACTTGTGGTTGCGAGTAGCTGCCAATCTTCATCGTATCTACCATCAGGGCTATTGATGCATCCAGCTTTTCAACTTCCATCAGCGATGAGTTGGTTTGCGGGTCCAGAATCATACCACCTGTACGGTTGCTCATTTCATCCTGAGAGTATTTGCCTACCGCTTCCTGAAACGATATTTTACCTGTTACCAGTTCATTGCGGATAGAATCCAGCTTTACAAATGCAGCTTTGAAGTCTGCCGATGTATGTTCCGGTTTGATGAGGATGTGCCTTACATCTGCCTCATCGCCACGGCGTTTTATCATTTGGATGATGTGGTAACCGAATTGTGTTTTTACTATCGGCGATACCTCGCCATTTTGCAGTTTGAAAGTTGCAGCTACAAACTCTGCAGCCCAGCCACCACCTTTGCGGCTGATACCATCGTAGCGGCCACCATTGTTGCGGCTGCCCGGGTCATCGCTATAGATGCCCGCCATTGTTTCAAAGTCTTTCTTATCTACTACTATTTCCTTACGTATACCTTCCAGTTTGGTACGTGCATACAAATCCAGTTCCGGGTTTGTGGGAGGGTTCACAACAATCTGCCCCATCTCTACCATTGCAGGAAAGAAAGGCAAGCTGTCTGTAGGTATAGTGTTGAAGAATGCACGAACCTCTGCCGGTGTAATTTTTACACCCTGTAGTATCTGTCCCTGCACTTTCTCGGCCATCATATTTTCGCGGGTCATATCGCGGTAGTCCTCTTTCAGTTGAAAGATGGTTTTGCCCGATACTTCTTCCAGTTTTTCTTTGCTGCCAAACATGCTTACAAAGTAGCGTACCCTGTTATCCAGTGCACTTTCCACTTCTTCCTCACTTACAACAAGGCTATCGCGCTCTGCCTGCTCTACCAGCATTTTTTGCAGTATCATCTGCTCCATCACATCACATTTCAGTGCTGTTTCATCTGCGGTAGGGTCGCTCTGCTTGGTGTTGGCTACCTGCACATCTATTTCAGATTGCAGGATGATACGGTTCTTACCCACTACGGCAGCAATCTTATCCAGCAGTTGTGCATTGGCTGTGTTGCATGCAAACAGCGCGGCCGCGGCAAAACTGTACTTTAAGATGATGCCATATTTATTATACTTCATATTATATGCTAAAAAAACGTGTTCAAATGTATAAAGGCAAACGTTAAGGTTTTGGTATAAACACTTTTTCGTTTCCCCAATTCCGGCTTATTTCTTTTTCTTCTTTTTGCCGTCTTCTTCGTCTGTTTTTATAAAAATGCCTTTTACAGCTTTAGTATTATAGAAATCGGCAGCTACCGGGCGGTAAGGGTGCTCATTCAGCCACTGGTTCATCTTCTCCATAGCTTCCGGATGGAATTTTGTCCATGCGTCAAACTGTTGCGGATTGTCGATATTGCCAAACACCCACTGGTTGTACATATCGAAATAGCCATCGCGCAGCATGTCGTCCAGCCTGCCAAACATGCTGAACGGGTAGCGTTGCGCATAGTTTTTGCTCCACTCCATCATAAAACGGGTACGCAGCATTATCAGGTTTTCGGTATTAATGCCATCACTCACCACCGGCGATAGCTTCAGGTAAGTATTATATACTGCATCTTCAAAGCCCTGAATGGTATTGTTAGTGGCAGCACCTTTGTATTTAGGCAATTCTTTATCGGCCATGTTGGCATACAAACGCATGTACGCACCCAGCAGCATATCTTTTGTTTCATCGGCACGTGGTGTACGTTGTTCTATATTCAGAAATATCTCTGCATATAGAACAGCCCATACAGGCTTGGTAGTACCCATGTACAATCTGGCAGCATCATAGTAGTTTACATGATACGCCGGCTCTTGCTCAATACCCGTCAGCAGGGTAGTAAGGGCAGTTTCATTGTCACCTTCCTGCTCTTGAATTTTAGACAGCTGATTGTAAAGCATGCCCGAATGTTGAAAACGTTTCAAGGCATCTTGCAGTAGTGTCTTAGCTTTTTTTGTTTCTTTTTTAGATGCCAGGCAGCCTGCGGCAATGCTGTAAGACTGCTCATCTGCTTCGCCACTTTTCAGTATAGGCTCCAATGTAGCCTGTGCGCCGTCAATGTCTGAAGAGAGGTATTGAGCATGTGCAAGGTCGCGATACAGCACCATTTTTTCCGGTGCCAGTTGTATAGCCTGTTTGTAGGTAATTATGGCTTGTTTCAGGTCGCCCTGCATCATTTGGGCACGGGCATTATTATACATCTGCTCTACCTCGGGCGATGGCCAGCTGTCCTGAGCCGATGCAACAAGGGGTAGCGCATATATAGATAATATAGCAATGAGGTGTTTCAGCATGTGTAAAATCTGCGCAAAAGTACTCTGAAAAAAGGGTTGAAGTAATAAAAAATAATATTGAATATGTATTAATTATGAGTGTTTAACATTTTATTATTGAAACAATTCCCTGATTACCACGTTTTTGGCGTTTATTTGTAGCAGTGAAGAGGTTTCTCGCATACTTTTTTTTAATAATATTCAGTTTTCAGGTGCTTCCCGTGAAGCAACTTGGCAGGATATTATACAAGGGTATGTTGACAGAAGAAATTCACGAAACGCACGAAGCAGACGATTGCCCGGATGACCCTGCCGCCAAGCTGGGTTCAGACCCTATTAAGGAGTTTTATACAGTTGCACCCACATCAGAGGTGTATATTCATTATACAGACGAGGCTGTCAATGTAGCCATACATTTAGCCGAACAGGTACCGATATCGCACGTTACCGATATATTTACGCCTCCTCCCAACTGTTAATTCATTATCCCGGCATCAGGTGCCGGTGCATAGCCGCTATACTACACGATAGTGTCTGTAGCCGTACATATACCTATAAGGTATTGCATCTATTGATAATGAATTTCTCCCCCAATAAAGAATGACAAATAAGAGTAGCGGCAACATGTTTGCCCATATAAAGAATGATTTTGTATCAGGTCTTATCGTATTCCTGATAGCCCTTCCGCTGTGTTTGGGTATTGCACTGGCATCAGGAGCGCCCTTGTTTTCGGGTATTGTAGCAGGTATAATAGGTGGTATAGTAATAGGTATGCTCAGTGGCTCGCAGTTGAGCGTTACGGGGCCCGCAGCAGGGCTTACCGCCATCGTACTGGTAGCCATCGGGGAGCTGGGTGCTTTCGATATTTTTCTTTGCAGTGTGATAGTGGCGGGTGCTGTGCAGTTTTTACTGGGCGTACTAAAGGCCGGTACTATTGCCAATTACTTTCCGAATAGTGTGATAGAAGGTATGCTTGCAGGTATAGGCCTCACCATCATCATCAAGCAGATACCCGATGCCGTAGGCTATACCAAGCAAAACCATGATAGCATGGTGGATGCAGAAGATGGGTTTAGCGCAAATATTATAGAAGACGCATTGGAGCATATAGAGCCCGGTGCGGCCATTATTGCCATTGTAGGTATCATTATACTGATCCTGTGGCAAACAAAAGCATTCAGCCGGCTGAAGATGATACCGGCAGGACTGGTGGTAGTTGTATTGGGTGTAGTGCTGAACGGTGTTTTTAAGGGTGGTAATCTGTATTTGGATGCCACACATCTGGTAAGCCTGCCTGTGGCTGATAGCCTGGGCGGCTTCATCAGTAATTTTACTTTGCCCGATGTGAATGGCTTTGCCAACCCTGCTGTATGGAAAACAGGTGTGGTAATAGCCATTGTAGCATCTATAGAAACCCTACTCTGTCTGGAAGCTACAGATAAGCTGGATCCCTACAAGCGTTATAGCCCTACCAACAGAGAACTGCGTGCGCAGGGTATAGGTAATATGCTGAGCGGCATGGTAGGTGGCTTGCCTGTTACATCAGTTATCGTGCGTTCTTCTGCCAACATCAATGCAGGTGCGCGCAGCAAAATGTCTACCATCATTCATGGTTTGCTATTGCTGATATGTGTGGCATCTATACCTATGGTGCTTAATATGATACCCAAAGCATCGCTGGCGGCTATTCTTATTTACACAGGTTATCGTTTGTGCAAGCCTGCCGTTTTCATACACATGTGGAAGCATGGCGGCATGCAACAGTTTATACCATTTGCAGCTACGGCTATATGTGTAGTATCGCTAGATCTGCTGAAAGGTGTGGGCATTGGTATGGTCATCAGTATCTTCTACATACTGCGCAATAATATGAACATTCCTTACTACTATCAGCGCAGCAGCTTCAGCAATGGCGAGCTGGTAAAGCTGACACTGGCACAGGAAGTATCATTTCTAAACAAAGCGAGTATTAAGGAGACACTGGAAAACCTGCCGGAGAATACCAATGTGATAATAGATGCCAGCCAAACAGAGTATATAGACTTTGATGTGCTGCAACTGATACGCGACTTTAACGATACCAAAGCACTAGACAAAAACATAAAGCTATCGCTGATAGGATTCAAGAATACATACAAAGTACCATCGGCCGTGTCTGAATGGGATGTGGTATCTGAACTGGCAGATGGTAACGAAGTACCCAAACGTAGCGCCGGCGGGTATAAAAAACTGATAAAACAACTGACAGGAACTGACTAAGCAGAAGAATTAATCAACTAAAAATTTCAAAAAAACGAATTACAATGGCAACAATACACAATACGCAACCAATACCTCAGGATATTAACCCTGCACAGGCTGTGCAGATATTGAAGAAAGGAAACTTTCGCTTCATCAACAACCTGAAAGTGAATCGCGATTTGCTGGAGCAGGTGAATGATACCAAAGATGGCCAGTGGCCTTTTGCAGCAGTTTTAAGTTGTATGGATTCCCGTACATCGGCAGAGCTGATATTTGACCTCGGATTGGGCGATATCTTCAGCATACGTATAGCAGGTAATGTGGTGAGCGAAGGTATACTTGGCAGCCTTGAATATGCTACCGCAGTAGTAGGCAGCCGCCTGATAGTAGTACTGGGACATACCGGTTGCGGTGCTATAAAAGGCGCTTGCGATAATGTGCAGATGGGCAACATTACTACTGTGCTGGATAAAATACAGACATCTGTACGAAATGAAAATACCATTACCGAAAACAGAACCAGCAGCAATGGTGCGTTTGTAGATGCAGTGGCAAAACTGAATGTAGAAAACTCTATCAATAAAATAATGGAACAGAGCAGCATCATTAAGCAACTGGTAGAAGAAGGTAAAGTGGGCATAGTAGGTGCTATGTACAATGTAAGCACCGGTAAAGTTTCATTCTTTGACAACCATTTGGTGCCTGCAGTTGTTAGTGAGGACGAAGCAGCCAACGTAGCATAATCAGAACTATTTGCAATACCAGCTTGCTGCTAAGGGGGCAGTGGGCAAAGCCGTTACTTTTTAGTAATGGCTTTTTTGTGTGCATTAAAAAAGCCCGCACATTGCTGTGCAGGCCGTTTGCAATACCTCAATATATTTTAGTTGTGCAGGTAGTAGATGTTGGTTTCGTACTGGTTGCTGTCTGTAGTTTCTCCCGGTCCTTTGATGTATTCTTCAATAACCAATCCCATTGTTTTGCCATTGGCAGCCATGTGTGCGCCCAGCGCTTCGTGTGCAGCTTTGCTGCCGGCATAGCCACCTACATAGTGCATCATATATGCTTGCGATGCGGGTACTTCTACAATCGTAGCACCGTGTGCAGGCGCGTTGTCTGCTACAGGAAAGCAAGGGTACATATCTGTTTGCTGATTAGCTTCATCCCAGCTATAGAAGATAGCACTTGCAGCACCATTGATGCGTGCGCCCAGTGCGCTGCCTAATGCACCGTAAGTCTCTCCGCAAAATGCACCTATTGCTGTCCATTTTACTACTTTGCGAACACCTGCAAATATGTGTGCAGGGTAGGCCATGTCTTGTATGTTTTGCACAACAGCCGTATCATCTCTGTGCGCTTCGCTATACACTTTCAGCAATTCAAAACCACGGCCGAACATTTTCGTCAACATACTTTTGCCCATCAGCGCCCACATACCACGCATCATGAAAGATGTTTGCTGGTTGTATGTCATAGTAACTTTTGTCTTGCCGCCCTCATCGCTTACTTTATAAATACCGTTTGCAGAACCGGGGAAAGGAGTGATGAAATCCATGCGGTATTTCATTTCCATGCCGTTTACGCCAACATTGTTACATATGCCTTCTCCACTGCTTTTGCCTTTGTAGTGGTATTTTGCACCTTCCTGTCCTGCAGGGCCGCTTGCTTCGGCAACAATGGTCGTATCCATTTCTTTCCACGGGCTCCAGTTGCCCCAGTTGTTGAAGTCTGATACTTGTTTCCATACCACAGATTTAGGAGCGTCAATAATTGCGCTTGCTTCTACTTTGCCTTCAGCCGGTGATGCTATGCAAAGCACCAGGTACCCCACCACCAAAATGAGGATGAGTATCCCTAAGAATTTAAGTACTTTTTTCATAATGCGTTTTGATTTTGCCGAAAGCTAATGAAAAGTTTTGTTTAACTATTATGCCCGTATGTCTTTTTTACTAAAGTTTAATTTGCTGGTAATGATTATAAATTCCATTTATAATGTGTGACGTACCTTTGCCCCATGAAAAATATACGGAACAGTAGCTTGCAAGACCTTGAAACCCTGCTCGTTGAGTGGGGCGAACCTAAATTCAGGGCCAAACAGGTGTATGAGTGGATATGGCAAAAACATGCGGGTAGCATTGATGAAATGACCAACCTGCCCAAAAGCCTGCGCGAAAAGCTGAATACCGATTTTCATATTCCGAAGGTAAAAATTCATCACAGCCAGTTTAGCAGCGATGGTACCATTAAAAACCGCCTGCAGCTACACGATGGCCATTTTGTAGAAAGCGTACTGATACCTACCGAAAAAAGATTGACGGTATGTGTATCGAGCCAGGTAGGTTGCTCGCTTGCCTGCAAATTTTGTGCTACTGGCTTCCTGCCGCGCAAGCGCAATATGGACTTTGATGAAATAGTAGATGAAGTAACACTTGCCAACCAACAAGCGCTGGAGCACTATGGCAAGGGTATAACCAATATCGTGTTCATGGGTATGGGCGAACCATTGCTGAACTATAGTAATGTGCTGAAAGCTATCAATAAGATAACCGCACCTGCACCCGATGGCTTGGGTATGAGCCCGCGTCGCATTACGGTATCTACAGCAGGCATCAGCAAAATGATACGCAAGCTGGGCGATGATGAGGTACGCTTTAAACTGGCACTATCGCTGCATGCAGCAAACGATAGGAAGCGTGATGAGATTATGCCTATCAACGAAACCAGCAATCTGGATGAACTGGTAGATTCGCTCAACTACTTCTACCAAAAGACGAAGAACGAAATAACGTTTGAGTACATTCTCTTCAACAACTTTAATGATAGCCAGACAGATGCTGATGAGTTGGTGAAGCTTTACCGCCGTGTGCCGGTAGATCTGGTAAACATTATAGAATACAACCCGATTGAGAAGGCAGACTTCAGCAAGCCGGATGAAGACACGACAGACAGTTTTATGGCCTACCTGGAAAGCAAACGTGTGAATGCCCGCCTGCGCCGCAGCCGTGGTAAAGACATAGATGCTGCCTGTGGCCAGCTTGCCAATGTAGATAAGGCGTCTTAGAAAAGAGTATGTTGAATTAATGCCTTGTGTTATGATAACAACAACTACCGCTCGCAAACTCGCCATAGCATTTGACGAAGTAACGGAAGAACCACATTTTGAAAACACAGCTTTCAAAGTGAAGAAGAAAATCTTTGCTACGATGAATGAGCCGGAGAAGCGCATGACGGTAAAGCTTTCTCCGCTGGACCAGAACGTTTTCTGCACCTTCGATGCTACGGTGATATACCCTGTACCCAATGCATGGGGCAAGCAGGGATGGACGCATGTGAACCTGAAAACTGTGCGTAAAGAAATGTTGCAGGATGTATTGACCGTTGCCTACTGCACTGTTGCACCCAAGAAACTTGCAGACAAGTACAAGATAGAGTAGGATGATTTAATTGTCATTTTGTTGTATAACTGATTGGAAACCTATATCTTTAATACAATTCTATTTACTTATAAAAAAACATTGTATGAAGAAAATTTTGACCCTTTCTGCTTTTGCAGGCTTGCTTGTTTTCGGTACTTCTTGCAGCAAAAAGTACGATTGTACTTGCACTGATGCTAACGGTACACAAACAGTTACAAAAATTGGCGGTGCAAATAAAGATGCTGCACAAATTTCTTGTATTGCAAAATCAAACACAAGCTCAGGTACAGTTTGTGTTATTCCATAGTAGATTATTTGATTAATGGCTGTAATGTTCTCATTACAGCCATTATAGTGTTCGGTAGTTTCGTAATGCTTCTTTTAGTATTGTAGCTATCTTATCGGTATCAATATCATGTTCGGGGTCTATCAGCAGTATCTTCATCTTTGCACGTTTTTCCAACAACAGGTCGGGGTGGTTTAGTTTATTGCCTGCTACTATGCCTATATAGGGTTGCTTGTATTTTTTATGCACCCACAGGTAGCAAAACATCTTGCCATTGTAGTAATAAAAAGGGAGCTTGTATTTCCATTCTTCGGTAATGTTGGCATCCAGCGTAGGGATAAAATCTCTCAGAAAAAGCATGGCGCTTTTTATCGGTTCTTCCAGATTCAGAAAATAACTGTCTATCGGGCGCAGCATGTACTAAAGGTACTGTTTATGAAGGTTCTATCACCCCGTCTTCTCTGATGCCATAGAAGATGAGTGTGCCGCCAAAAAACATCAGTGAAAATGCCAGTAAAAAACCTACACTAAAAAAAGCCCACGGGTTGCTCATCGCCTTTCCGCTGATGTAGTCTATATAATCACTTACCATCGCAAAGAATACAACTATGCCTGCCACAACGCCCAATACACCACATATTCCGCGCATCCATGCTTTGCGTACAAGAATGGGTAATGCACATAGCAGCAACAATGTAATTTCTATAAATGAAAAATGCCTGAGCATAAGCGTAGGTATGGCAACTACAATACCTAGTAGCAGGAAGTAGATATTGGCAATGCGGAGTAGGAGAGGCGGTTTTTGCATAGGCGCAATAGTATAACGTAAAGTTAAACATCAGATTGTATGCCTAAGCACAATGTGCTGAATATGACATAAATATGAAAGTTGCTAACTTGTTATGACTGATGTTTAAACGGGTGCGGTTGGGTGAATCGTATACAGTATGATAAGTATCATCTATAACTAAAAAAGCCTGCACAATGGCAGGCTCTTCATTATTTCAAGTACTTTTTACTATATACTAACTACTTAAGACTATATGCCGCACCATCATACGCCCATTTGATGTAGGTAGCACCCCATGTAAAGCCACCACCAAATGCAGCCAATACGATATTGTCGCCTTTTTTTAGTTGCTTTTCATAGTCCCACAGGCACAGCGGCAGCGTACCGTTGGTAGTATTGCCATAGCGTTCTATGTTTATCATTACTTTTTCTATCGGCAGTCCCATACGCTCATACGTAGCTGCTATGATGCGCAGGTTGGCTTGGTGTGGTACCAGCCATTGTATATCGTCTGCCACCAGATTGTTGCGCTCCATTATCTGTGCTGCAACATCTGCCATATTCTTTACTGCAAATTTGAAAACCGTTTGCCCTTCCTGATACACAAAGTGCTCTTTGTTCATCACTGTTTCTACCGTTGCAGGTTTTACAGAGCCTCCTGCTTTCTGGTGCAGGTGTACACGGCCTGCGCCATCGCTGCGCAGTACGGCATCTACGACACCGAGGCCTTCTGTGTTTGGCTCAAGCAATACGGCACCACCACCATCACCAAAAATGATGCAGGTAGCACGGTCTTCGTAGTTCAGTATAGAGCTCATTTTGTCTACACCTACTACTACTACCTTTTTATACGTACCGTTGGCAATGAACTGTGCACCCGTATTCAGTGCAAACAAAAAGCCGCTGCATGCGGCATTTACATCGTACCCAAAGGCATTCTTCAGGCCTGCTTTATCGCAAATAACATTGGCTGTTGCCGGAAACTGGAAATCGGGTGTTGTAGTAGCGCATATCAGCAGGTCTATATCGTCTGCAGTTATGTCGGGGCGTTTTTTCAGCAGTTCTTTTACCGCTTCTACAGCTATATCGCTGCTGCCCAGTCCTTCGCCCTTCAGTATATGGCGTTCTTTAATGCCTGTGCGTGTGGTTATCCACTCGTCGGTAGTATCTACTATCGTCTCCAGTTCTTTGTTCGTCAATATATAGTCGGGTACATACCCGCCTATGGCTGTAATGGCAGCTGTTGTTTTCTGCATTAAAAAATCTTTAAAGATGCAAAGTTAGTGGAAATTGCTATTGGGGGATAAAGGAAGCAGGAATTTGACCCTGAGCACTGTTTAAATTAAGGTTTTTCTTAATTTCTGTGTCGAGTGCCAAATTCCTGCAAATAATTTAGGTACACATAGCACCACAGGCATTGATAACCTGGCCGCTTACATAGCTGCTCATGTCTGATGCAAGGAACAGGGCTACGTTTGCTATTTCTTCCGGCTTGCCAAAGCGCGCCAGTGGTATTTTCTCAAACCATTTCTCCGCACCACCGTCTTTCAGGTAGTGTGTCATGTCTGTTTCTATAAAGCCCGGTGCTATGGCATTGCAACGTATGTTGCGGCTGCCCAGCTCTTGTGCAATACTCTTTGTAAAGCCTATAATGCCCGCTTTTGATGCCGCGTAGCTGCTTTGCCCGCCATTGCCCTCTACACCTACCACACTGCTCATATTGATGATGCTGCCTGTGCGAGCCTTCATCATTGGCTTAATAACCTGGCGTGTCAGGTTGTATACAGACTTCAGGTTGGCCTGCATTACGTCGTCCCATTGTTCGGGGGTAAGGCGCAGCAGCAGGTTGTCTTTAGATATACCTGCGTTGTTTACACATATATCAATACCGCCAAAGTCTTTAATGACATCATTTGCCAGTTGCTCAGACGCTGCATAGTCTGCCGCGTTGCTTTTATAGGCTTTGGCGTTCACACCATAGCCTTTCAGTTTTGCCTCAAGTGCCTGTGCTTTCTCATCGCTGCTGAGGTAGGTAAACGCTACATGCGCCCCATGCTCTGCAAACTTGATAGCGATAGCCTCGCCAATGCCACGGCTGGCACCGGTAACAAGAGCTACCTTATTTTCTAATAATTTCATCAGAAAGGTGGATTTGTGCCGCTAAAGTAATAATTATCGGGGATTTGGGTAGGATAAGGGCTAGTTTTATTGTAGTTACAAAGCTGTTTTTGCAGATGTAACACTGTTGTGAAACATTATACTACTATTGCCATACTTAACGTTATAGGCTCATGCAATCTATAGAATACAAACAAGCCACAGAACAGGATATTGATATGCTGACGAAAATGCGCGGGCTTTTTGCCAGCGAGTTGAGTGGCAAGCCGTTGGAAGAAGTAATAATGTTTGATACCGTAAAAGCATTTTTTGCAGAAGAGCTGAACAAGAGTTATATATGCTGGTATGCATTGGTAGATGGTGAGGTAGCATCTATTGCAGGTGTGTCGCTAAGGCGTGTGCCGGGCAATATCAGAAACCCATCCGGGCGATGGGGGTATATAATGAATGTGCATACCATGCCACAGCACCGCAGAAAAGGCTTATCGAAACAAGTATTGCAACGGCTGATACAGGCAGCCCGTGATATGGGCGTAACGGCTTTTGAGCTGCATGCAACACCCGAGGGTGAACCTGTGTATGTAAACATGGGCTTTATTGAGCACAACGAACCTACCTACCGATTGTTTACAGATAATAAATAAAAAAAGCCCCGCAAACGCGAGGCTTCAAATGATAATGTCGATATGAAATTAGATAACGCGAACGTTCACTGCATTTAAACCTTTCTGACCATTTTGTACTTCGTAAGACACACGATTGTTTTCACGAATCTCGTCGATAAGACCTGAAACGTGAACAAAAATGTCTTGACCACCTGCTGAAGGTGTGATGAAACCGAAACCTTTAGTTTCATTGAAGAATTTAACTGTACCTTCTTGCATTGTATTTAACTTTTAGAATAAGCAACAAATGTACAAAGATATTTTTAAATTTTGTAATTTATTTTTTCGCTGGTATGTTTTGAGCACAAATAAAGGATAGAAAGCACCTGACCGCAGGTAGTTTACAGAATAGCAGGCGGTTATATTGCTGCAATAGGAGCGGTTGCGGTATTACCTTTATTTTTGAAGCAGTAATATGGAAATCTATAAAGCGGCCTTGGCATCTATACAAGCGTCTTGCGGGTTCAGCAACGATGAGCTTGATAGCATTGCCGGCATTATGAAACTGATACACGTACCTGCAGGAGAACACCTGCTGAAGAAAGGCGAGGTATGCCCAACTATGTATTATCTGCAAAAAGGTAGTGCCCGCTATTACTATATACACGAAACAGACGATCTGGATAGTGATATCACCTTAGGCTTGTACACCGCAGGCAAATGGTTGGGAGATCATCATAGTTTTACATCCAGACAACCATCGCGCAATAATATTGTTGCTTTTGACGATTGTGATTTTGTAGAGATAGATCTGGGTGGGGTGCACCGTCTGATAGCCGATTCTCAATCTTTTCTGAAGCTGGGAATTATGCTGAATAAAATACACATCATCGATTATGCTGCAACACTGCTGTCTGCTGAGGAGCGATACAGAGAACTACTGCAAAATAGTCCTGAAATATTACAGACATTCCCGCTGAAATACATTGCATCTTACCTGCGCATCTCTCCCGAAACGATGAGCCGAGTACGTAGCAGAATAAAATAAAATACCGCTTGCTGCATTAATTGATTTGTGTCAAGTGATGATGCAAATGACTGCCGATAGTATTGCATAAAATTTCAGGAATATGAAAAAACATGCAAGAAACGGAGGCGCGCTGCTGATAGCAGGTTGCCTGATGATGACCGTAACAATGGGGCTACACCCCGCCGGGGGCGATGTGCAGCACCTTTCCAAAATGGCTCCTTTATTTATTACCACACACTATCTGGGTATTGTAGCATTACAATTGATGATAGCCGGCTTTCTTCAGTTGAAGAAAATTGTACGTGCTGATGCTGCATTTGTATTTACAACCGTAGGGCTTGCTGCAGGAATAATAGCAGGTGCTATTAATGGTATAGCGATACCACTGTTTGCACACAAGTACGATATGCCAACCGATACACAGTTGGAGGTTATAAGGGTAGTAATCAAATTCGGGCTGATACTTAACCGGGCATTCGATTATGTAATGATTGGTGCTTTGTGCATTGCCGTTGCGCTATGGTCTGTTGCCATCATTAGGCAAAAAGCGTTGGCTGTGTGGCTGGGATACGTAGGTATTATACTAAGTATGCTGATAGTAATATTGTTTCATCTGGGTTTTGTTTTTACCAGTGTAGCTGGTATTCGTGTATTTTCAGCAGGCATATTGTGCTGGATGTTACTATTGGGTATTGCCCTTACCCAATGGAAAGAAGAGCAGAAATAATAAAATAACAAAACGGAGCCTGCCTCAGGGAAAAGTACAATGAGTGTGAGAGAGCTAACACATGTACCGGCAAGCTTCCGTTCTTGTGATGAAGATGATAGGGTTTATTGCTAAGGACAAATAGCATTTGTCTAAATCACCCCGTTGCTATTCAACTACTGAAAAATGTAAGCCATGCTGCCCGATATAACATTGGTGCCGCTGTGCGTCTGGTCTTTTACTGCTGTACCGTCTACTAATATCGTCATGCGCAGTGTGCCTGCACCGTATGCATTGAAGGCATAAGCAAGGTTGTCATACTGTTTTACTGTGCGTGTCAGTTTTTTGCTGAATGGTAGTTTTACGTTCATAGCATTGCTACTACCACCTGTTTCGTTGGTATAGCCAATAGTGCTCACACTGTCTACGCCAGATTCAGACGTTAGTCTGTATTCAATATTTACTGTCTTTGGATACGCAGCTGGTGTGGGTGTAGGCGTTGGTGTTGGAGTGTTGTTGTTGCTGTCTTTTTTGCATGCAGCAAAGCCCGTCATCAGTATAGCAGCACCTGCAATTGCCACCATGTTTTTCGCGTTCATTTTCATAATCCTCATTGTTTTTTAGTACTGTTTGAAAAGTGTTTTGCAAAGCTATTTTGTATTCATCTCCAAGAATTTGACTTAAGTCAATTTCCGTCTGATTCTGCTAAGTCTTTCCTGTGAAATACCCAGGTATGATGCAATGTGCGATAATGGTACGAGGTTCAGTTTTTCCGGGTGTGTTTCTATCAGCCGCAGGTAGCGTTCCTCTGCCGTAAGCGATATGGCTTCTATCAGCCTGTTTTCTACAATGCCCAGGTAGTGTGTCAACAAGTCATTCAGCATTTGTTCGTGCTTTTCACTGCCGAGTGTTTTAAACTCCTTATAGTCGCACACCAATACTTCGCTATCTTTTACAGCCTCTATTGTATAGTTGTTGGGTATGCCGCTAAACAATCCTTGCGGACAGCAATCTATATCGTCCTGAAAGGTGAAGCCGATACCATATTCCTTACCATTTACCACTGTATAGCTCCTGAAAACACCACTGCGTATGTAGAAGAAGAAATTGGAATAGCTGCCATGCCTGATGATGGCTTTGCCCTTGGCTACGGTCATGGGTTTGCCTATGCGTAGTATAGCCTCGTACAGTGCGCTGAAGTTGGTATTGCCTTTGCTGATTGTAAATTCCGGACTGAACATAACTGTGGGGTGTATTTATAATGCTTAAAACCTTGCTTTATCAAAATTTGTAATTCCAGCCTAGCTGCCCGTAAAACGGAACGATGTAGTCTGATTGAAAATCCTGCTCTACCATCTTTCCGCCACTTAGTGTGATGTCGCTTTTCATAAAAGACACGCCTGCTTCCAAGCCGAATCTGAAGTTGCCACCTGTAGATGGCTCGTACCATCCATCCTGCACACCATTATAAAACTCTTTGTAAAGCGTTGAATGTTTGAAGTGTGTAACAATGGCTTTATCGAACCCTGCAACACCCGCTGCAAACCAATGCTTGCGGTAGTAGCCTGCTACAATGCTGAAATCGCTGCCGAAGTTTTGCATACGTACCATACTGTTCTGATACCTGCGGTAAACACCATACATACGTGCGCTGAGGGTAAAGTGAGCATACTGAAATACCCTGCCCTGTGCGCCTATACGCACCTTAAAATCATCCAACAATTTTTTGCCCGATGGTATGCTGTATGTGCCGTGCAACAGTATGGGTGGCTTGGTCTTGAGGCGGTATGCATAGCCTGCACTGTATGTAAGGCTGTAGTCATAACCGGTACTCAGTTGCAACATAGACCTCTTAGCCTTTGGCAGGCTTTGCCAGTTGATGCCCTGTGCGTGTATGCCGGTAGCAAGCAGTACGGATATTAGTATAACGATTGTTTGTTTCATTGGTTGTTACTTTAATTCGTTCAGGTATTGCAACATGGTTGCATAGGCATTATTCCAACCTGTGGCGAAGGTGAGCATATCATGCCCTGCACCTTCTACACGAAACATTTGCACATCGCGATAGGGAGCGGCTACGGCTTTGGCATGTGCTTCGCCATAAGCTTTGTTATTGGCACTATACATGAAAAGTATTTTGTGATTGAATTGCGACAGGTTTTGTGTCCAGTCAAATCCCTGTTTTTTCCCGAGGTCGAACAAAGCATAGCTTATCACCGCACCTGCTCTCCAAGTGGGTGGGTATCCTTCATCGCCAATAGCGCTTTCTTCGCTGCCGTCTGATGCAGCCAATAACATCATTTTATAGTCAAGTATTTCGTGGCCGTTTTTTGTACCTGTTAGTATCTGATCTATATAGACGGCATCGTTGGTTACTTCCTTGGTTATGTTGCTGGGGCGAGATTTGCTGATGTAGCTAACCATATGGTCGTAGGTAAGCCCGCCCGGTTCGCCCAGTATAGCCCCATCTATAGCTTGCGGATATTTATTGATGTACGCACTTGCCAGCATACCACCCCACGAATGCCCCAGTATAAATACTTTCTGTGTTGCAGATGTGCGATAGTGTTTTATTACATCACCCACTTCTTCTATTATCTGGTCTATAGTATAAGAGCTGCGGGGGAAGCGTTGCGACAAGCCACTACCACGTTGGTCGTAAAACACTACATAGTAGCCATCGTTTGCAAAAGCTTTGCAGTTGAGCAGATAACGATAATCGCTGCCGGGGCCTCCATGCAGCACCAGCAACATGGGGTTGGCAGGGTTGCCGAATGTTTCGGTATGCAGTATGGCATCGCCTATTTTGGCAGATGGCACAGTAGCATCCTGTTCTGCTGTTTTGGGTACAAGATTGCCTGGTTCGTCAATCCGTTTTCCTTTTGTGCAGGATGCTAATACAATGCAACAGCCAATAGCTGTTGCTAATAGTTTGTTTTGTACGGAAGAGGTTATTTTCATTGATAAAAAGATTGCCAACATATTTCTTTACTGCATCCCATAAGAATGCAGTGTGCTGTATTTACATTCAGCACCAACATATCAGTCAGCGAAGCCGGTACATTGCAGCCGGCACTTGGGGAGATTGAAGCTGCAATATTGTTGTATTGATTAACAACAGATTACAAATGTACTTGGCGGTTACGTATGATTTTTTGACTAAAGTCAATTAATGAATAAAGGCACAAAGAAAAAGGCAACGCACGCAGCACCTGTTCATACGTGCTATATGCATTGCCTGTTAAGTGTAGAAGGTGTTTGTTCGTTTATATAAAAAGACTGCCAAGTGCAGTGTGTGCCGCAGCACATCTTGCTGTTCACGGTGCAGGTGGGGCTGTGTCTGAAAAAGCCTTTTGGCTAAATGTGTTTGTGTTGTTTGTACGTTTTTGTACAGGGGAAAGATGAAAAACTAATTCTGTGAATTATGGCGCAAAACTACATACAGTCTTGTACTTTACCATTGACCGACATCAATTTCTGTCAGCAATGTATTTACAATACCTGCATTGCGTGCACGCTTATGCACCCGTATATATAAGGAGGGGAGAGTTAATGATTGATGTACAAACAACAGCCGCTATATGCCGTATTCGTGTATATCGGCCTCGTGTAGTTTACGTTGCTTGCGTGTTTGGTACCACTTGATGGTTCTTTCTGTTGCAATAATGAGGATGGCTATACCCACCAGTATGCCTACTACCCAGCCCATGTCGCCTGCTGCACCTCTCATAGTTTTTCGGTTTTACTATGAATTTACGAAGAATACATTATGCAAACAACTATGTTTAGGTTACAACAATGTTAAAAAAATAAAAACCCTGCTACCAGATGGTAGTAGGGCAGTATATAACACGGCAATTCAATAAAACTACTTAGGCTCGCTGAAGTTTGGATTTGTAAGGAAATCGTTGTCTGTCAGCGTTTTAAGAAAGGCTACTAGGTCTGCCTTTTCCTGTGTTGTCAGGTTGAGCCCTGTGCCAAAGTCGGGCATATGTTCATCGATATTAGGGCTGCTCTGCTGCACCTGGCTGCTGTAGAAGTTAACAACCTCTTCCAGTGTTTTAAAGCGGCTATCGTGCATATATGGTGCTGTATTGGCAATATTGCGCAGGGTAGGTACTTTAAACTTGCCCCTGTCTGTTGCCAGTCCTGTATGCTTCATGTGCCCGTCATCTTTAGGGTTGGCATCCAGCCCGTTGTTACGAAACTCCACATCTGCCAGTTGGGTATTCATCAGGTGGCAGTTGTTGCACATGCCCTTGCCTTTAAAGATGGCTAAGCCATTCTTTTCCTGCTGGGTGAAGATGGTTGTATCGCCGTTGTAATAGTACTTATCGAACTTGGAATTGTAAGACACGAGTGTACGCTCAAACTGTGCGATGGCTTTTACCACCAGATTGCTATCTACCGTGCGTGTACCGAAAGCTTTGAAGAACAAGTCGGGGTACACGGTACTGTTTTGCAAACGCTTCACCACATCGGGCCAGTTGTTGGCCATTTCTATGGGGTTTGTTACAGGGTCGTGTGCCTGTCCTTCCAACGTTGCCCTGCGTCCGTCCCAAAAGAAACTTTTATCCCATGCCAGGTTAATGATAGCCATTGCATTCCTGTCGCCAAATGTACCGTTGGTACCCTGGCTGAAGGGGCGTGGATCGTCAAAACCATTTTCCTGCTTGTGGCAGGTGGCACAGCTCATGGTCATATCGTTGCTCAGCATCTTTTCATAAAAGAGCTTCCTGCCCAGATACACGCCTTCTGCTGTCAGCGGGTTATCGCTTGGGTGTTTCATATCGCCCACATAGGTTTTTACCCATGCAGGCACTGTTACTGCTATAGCAGTAGGGTTGTAAACTTCGGCAACAGGTGTAGTATCAGGGTCTTTCTTGCAGGCATAGATGCTTGCAGAAAGCACGGCAATGATTGTGATAACTGTTAGCTTCTTCATGCGGCGGCTTATTCTTTAATGAATTTTGTAAAACCTATTTTGCCTTCTGCATCAGTAATGCGGATGGTGTAGATGCCTGCAGACAGGTCTGTTGTGTTGATAACAGGATTTACTTTGCCATTGCCCATGCTCAGTTCTTTTACCACTTGTCCGTTCAGCGCAGTAATGCTGATGCTTTTTACCGCCTTGCTATAATTGATGCTGATGGTATTGGTAGCAGGGTTTGGAGATGCAGTAAAGCGGATGGTATTGGCTACGTTGCTAACAGATGTTGCTTTCAGCGCACTGTTGATGGCTGCTGTAATGCCGGACAAATCATTCGTAGCACTGTTCTTTTTATTGTAGTAGATTTTGTGATCTGTACCGCCCATTACTACTACGTGCGGCATGCCCGAACCACCAAAGTCGCTCTCCTTAATTACATTGCCCGAGTTGCTGAACACTGTCATATTACTCAGTGTACCTATGCTATTGCTCGTTATCCATGTATTCAGGTCTGTGCAAGATGCATCGCCCAAATCATCTGCCAGATAGTACACTACTTTGCCCGGGTTGCTGCTTGCAAAACTCTGGTAGGCATTGTAGGCTGCCGTAGCACCGTTGATGCAAGAGCCGCATGGCATTACCCATACCATTACCACTATTTTGCCGCTGTTGAGAGCAGTAAATAGATTTCGGCTGGTGCTGCTGCAATCGTTAGCTGTCCAGTCTGTAGCTGTTGTTTGTGCAAAAGATGCGCTTGTTGCCAGCATCAGCGATGCTGCGATAAAGAATTTTTTCATCGTAGTTGTTGTTTTAAGAATGTTATGTAAATGATTATTTAATGCCTTTCAGCTTCATGCCGCAAACGGGGCATGTGCCGGGCTTCTCGTATGTCTTTTCCTGTTCGCACTTCATAGGGCATTGGTACTTGGTGTACTTTTCTGTGCCGCAAGATGAAAATGCGATAGCGCCTGCCAGTGCAACGATGGCGATGCGTGAGAATAATTTCATGCTAAAATCTGTATTAAGTATTAACAATGCTGCCGCAAATGCAGCCATGAAGATGTGCAACCCTGTATGCAAGGTTGTGTAATACTAATACGGTATCAGATACGATATACGGAATGGAGTTGATAAAGCGGAATACCCGTTCGTTCGGGAGGCGGGCGCAGCAGTTGTTTTGCTTTGCTGCCCGTAGCAGGCTGTATTGCTGCTATATAATAAATGTGGTGCACGGGTAGGGCTACATCTGTTTGCATCTTCTGCAAATCGAGCGTGTAGTATGCCTGTGCTTTGTCATCTGTTTTGGAGAAGGTTACTGTATTGCTTTTGCAACAATCGGGTGGCATGGGCTTTTTGCTGTCGCAGCATTTCACCTCATGGTCGTCATCATCATTTACAGATACATAGGCAAGCTCTCCGCCGCAGTGGTGGAAAGACAGGCTGATGTTGAATGCGCAGAACGCATAACAAACCAGTATCAATATGCCGAGTACCTTTTTCAAAACAGTGGCTTCAAAAGTAGTATATTTTTTTATTCGCAATTGTCAGATTTTCAGGATGTGTACCTGTTTGGCATTGTTGTGGGTACAGTTGTTGTATGTGATAATTAGTCATCGGCACGATAGTTGCATACACTATTACACAACAAAAGCCCTTATAAGATGGATGCTAATATCTTATTGTACATCACTACTGTGATTTGTGTATTGCTGATAGCTGCGGGTTATCAATACAATAAGCCATTCTGTATGGCCAATGCCGCAACGTATGTTGTTGGTGCTACATTGCTTTATCTACGTTTTGATACAGACAGAAACTTCCCCGATGTGATTAATAATTTCACAAGCCTGTTGCTCTTCAATATCCTGATTATTGCCGTAAATGCCATTTACCTGATATACAAGCAGATGAAGAAACGCGCAATGGTTTAGTTACCTGAGTGAATCTGTTTTAAGACTGCCAACTTCTATTACGGGTATTGAGTGGCTGCGCTTGTCTATGGTTGGATGTTACTCCTTATCATACATCTTCAATCCACGGCTCAGACGTACTATGGTCTTTGCCATACGGTCTATTTTGGTCTCCTGTTTTTTGGCGCCGTATATCCACTGTATGTAGTATTTCTTTTCGCTATCGCTCAGCTTGGTAAAGAAGCGGAGGGCCTGCGGTTCGTCCTCCAGGCATAGTTGCAATTCTCCCGGTATTTCTATGGCACTATCATCGGGGTATAGGGTGATGTGTACAGTATCACCTGCTTCTTTTTTGATGGCTTTGCGAATTTCTGCACGCAGTGGCAAAAACAAATTGCCATCACCCATCGGCATCAGTTTGTATTGCGATATGCTAAAGCCATCTATCGTACCACGTACCTGTACCCACCCGAAGCGCGATTTTTTATCGGGCGCTATTTCTTCAATCACCGCAAACGTCCACCCACCCTTACCGGGATATTTTTCGAGCTTGTATTTTTTATCTACGAGTGGTTTCATTGCTATACTAAGATACGGTATGGTTTGTATCTTACACTGCTTATAACTCCATATTATGTATAGTGCCAGAATAATACTGATAACCCTGATGCTGATATTTAACCTGCACAGTCATGCGCAGAAATACTCTTGGTATGGTGCTGTTACAGATACCAACAGGCAAGTCATATATCGTGCTGATTTTGACAAAGTGGATGATAGTAATAAAGACTGGGAAACAGAACAATCTAAAGAATCTCACGATTCACTTTTGTACGCTTATGTCAAAGACGGAATGTTGGAGTTGACTAATAATACTTCTGAAGGTACTTATTCTACTGCATTTCCTTTTATGTTCGATTACACAAAAGACTTTGAAATTGAGTTTCGTGTTCGATTGGCGGCACAATATACCGATTGGGGTTCTCTTGTATACTGGGGTAGGGATAGTGTGAATGAGCAGCAAAACGGACAGTGTCTTTATTTTTACCAAAGTTCTGCTTATAGTATGGCTTATTGTACAGGTGTTGATACAAATAACCCATGCAATTATGAGAAGATTAGGCATACTGGAAGACCCAAAAAAGAAGCAGGCAGGTTTAATACCTATACTGTTCGAAAAATAACAGACTTATACTACGTGTTCGTAAATAGCGAGTATTCCCACAAGTACAGTTATACACCACTACATGGTCAGACACTTGGCTTTGGTACAGGCAGTAAATCTGTAGCCAATTTGGATTATATACAGGTAAGCTATCTGAAGCTGGATTAGTATATTACTCTTACCTAATGTTTGTAATCAACCAAGAAACTAATCAACGAATCAACCAGTCAACCAATCAACTCGCCCTCCCCAAATCTTCAGGTTTTATTTTGCCGCGTGCTATGGCAAGCTGCTCGTCTATAATACGGCTGCGTTCCATTTCTTCTTTATGTCTGCGCATGGCTTCTTTTACACTGATGTTGGCAGGCGCGGCGGGTAGTGCATACTTGCCTTTGGGCTGCTGTGCATCGGCAGCAGGGTTGTAGGAAAGCGGGTTTTCTGTTTGCAGGTTGTGGTGCTTCAGCCAGTTGCGGAAGTGTTTGCGATAGTCGGTATCGGTCTTTTCTGTTTCTGCCGTGTAGCGCAGCCATTTGTTGAATGCCGTGAGCCAGTTGCGTAGTTGTTCGGGTGTTATCTTTTTCAATTCAGTAGTTAGCAGGTTGAAGTTGTCATCATCCATGCTACGTTCCAGCAGTTGCTCGAGGGTATAGTGTGTATCGTTGGGTGCAATGTGTTTAGTAGTATTGGGTATCAGGCTTATAGCCGTATTACCACCAACAACAGTAGCATCCCTACCATCCTCTGCTGTGCTGTTGTGTGCTATGCTGTTATGTTCTGTTCTATCCTCTGTTGTCCTCTCCTTGGTTGAGGTTTGGTTAACCACAGGTACACCACTGGTTGATAACTCATTGTCTGTCAATGTCTTTGATTTCTTAGCTGCTGCGGCACGTTTACCTTTATCACTCAACTCCTTTCTTTTTCTGTCAAGTGCACGCAATTGTTCGGTCATTTCCTCGTGGTAGATGTAGCCGTTTTTCAGTTTCAGTAGTTTGAAGCGGGTGATGCAATCATCTATAAACTTGCGTACCTCATCGGGTGTCAGTTCTTCCAGCAGGCGGGATAGATGGGTGTAGGCAAATTCTTCCGTCAGGTTGTAACGGTAGCCCTCGCTGCCGCGCAATACCTCCATCAGTGCCCACCACATACCGTAGCCCTTCATGCCATATACAGCTTTCAGCGACATCAGTTTAGGGTCGTTCATAGCATTCTTGTCGTGGGCAAACCAGTGGTTGTCTTTCTGTTTCATGGTGCAGATAGTTTTTAAGGTGAATAGTGTTTTTTACTAATGCAAAAATACAATAAAATAATCATTATAAGCAAAAATATAGCCCTGCATTTGCAGAGCTATAAATTATTTGTGAGTAACAGTCGTTAAAATCCTAACGCCAGCCCGATACCCTGATTGTTGGCAACGAGTTTCAGTTCTGTTTGTTTGGGTTTATAGTCTATAGTAGCCCAGCTTTCTTTCTCGTGATTGTTGCTGATGATGGTAAGCGGTATAGCAAGGCCTACCACACCCACACCCGCCAGCGATATCAGCCAGTTTGGTTGCCCGCCTGCTATAAATACGCCTACGGGGTAGAACATCAAGCCTGCACCAATAGCACCGAGTACATACGCACCTACACCTGCTGCGTCTACATCGTTTCTGTAATTGTTGTATGGTGGTGGTGTGGCTGCATAGTTGAAGCTGATATTGTTTGACGGGTAAGTAGCTGCGCTTGCAGGGGCAAGGCCGATGCGTGCATTTGCCATGACGGTGTGGCACATCAACAGCGCAATGAGGAAATACTTCATACAGGTTTCTAAGTTTTTAGTAAATGTTAAATTAGCCAATTGCCTGATACTGTGCAATATGTTTTGTTTATCTTTTCTGAAACCGAATTGTATTGAAGCCACTCCTTACCATATGCCTGCTCTTGTTTGTCAACTATGTACATGCACAGCTATTCGATGATGAAATGCTCTTTAAAATACGTGGCACTGCCGACTCGGTATCTGTAGCCAGTAGGCTGGTATGGCCACCGGGCAATGAAGAGGAAGAAGCGGAATATAAGCTGCAAGACAGTGCAATGTATCGCTACCTGGCTGCCGATACTATACAGGCAACACAGTATCATTACGAAACCCATTTTAAAGACTTGGTATATACGCTGAATGACGATGGGCAGATTAATTATATAGATAACAGAATGCTCGGAGCCAAGCAAGCTGTCAGGTATCACTATATACGCAAGCCTACGGGTAGTGTACATCTGCATAATTATACAGAACCCACTTTCTATATAATAACGGACGCTAAAAGACGCGCTGATACCATGCTGTTTTTTATGGCCTCGCAAAAAGTAATTGCAAAAACCATCCGCAGGTATAATGAGGAGGGGAGTGTAGCCGAAGAATGGAAGATAGATATAGTCAACAATACCACGCACAGCATATACGAGTATGGCTTGTATAACTTGTGTACCAAGTCTATGAACTATCGCAATGATACTTTGCAAAGCACCGATACGTATGAGTATGTGTTTGACACGCATGGCAATTTTACCAAACGCAAGCGCTACACCAACGGTCGTATTATTAACGTTTTGTATAGACGTATCTATTACAATTAGTCTTTAATTTGTATAAACACTTCTTACTATGATACCAATCAATCCTAAACTAAAGAGCCTGATGCTGGCAGTGGCCATGCCCTTCCTTTCCTTCGCGGGTAGTAAAACAGATACTGCAAAGCTGAATGCCATCAGCCAAAAGATGTTTGATGAAGGCAACAGAAACTTTCTACTGATAGATGCAGTAAAGGACGGACTGCTTTTAGAGCAACTGCCCTATAGCTACGAGTACGATGATGGTGATATCAGCTTTAACGGAGAGCAACTAAGCGAACCCTACCGCAGCCGCTATGCCGAAAAGATGGAAGCCTTTCTGAAAAAGCAGGGTAGTGTACACAGTGCATTTTCGGTAACAGGCAGCTCGCTGAGCCTGGATAAGTTGCAAAAAGAACAGCGTAGTAAAAAAGGTAAAGACAAGGATAGTGAGCAAGAAGAAAAGCTGGATAAGATAATAACAGCTATGGCTGCAGATAGCCTGCTGGATGAGAAAGAGTCCATCAACCTAAAGTGGTATCCCAACGGGCTGTACGTAAACAATAACAAACTGGAAGGGGAGAACGAGAAAAAGTATACAGCACTATTGGAAGATGCGATAGGATATAAGCCAAGATTTTCAACTGATAGTTATATTTTCAAAAGAAGTGCGCAAAGATAGATGCCTGCTTATATGCTGCTTTTGGGGGTAACCATCTGAATAAAAACAGCTATCAAATATTGCATTCGGTATTGTGCCAATGTACTTTTATCAGTGTTGCACATGTCTATTATTTCTGTTTCGTATAGCGTGAAAAGACAGAAATTCTCATAACATATTGATTAGTAACTAAAAACGTAGAAACACTAAATAAATAACACGGAGGCCTTTACAATACGCTAATGGTGCGTGGGTATGGCAAACGTTTACAATTGTTTGAGAATGAAGAACGGAAAGCATCCTTTTGGGTGCTTTCATTATTTCAGCTAGTTCCGTAAATTCATTAAAACAAATTTTCCTATGCTACCATCTACCCGAAAATTCTGCATCATAGCTGCCATGCTTGTGCTGCCACTCTTATCATTTGCTATCAGCAAAAAAGAAGCAGCAAAGCTCGAAGCCATCAGCAAAGAAATGTACGAACAAGGCAATGAAAAATACCTGTATGTAGATGCCTACAAAGACGGACTACTGAAAGACGGTGACGATTTTGTTCTTGATTTTGATAATAATAACATGGCGTTGAATGGTGTAGAACTACCTGCTGCTTATAAGGAAAAACACAAGCAATTTTTATCTGATAAGCAAAATAGTGCAGTAGTGACAGGTAAAGGAAAAGGTACACTGCACGTAAAAGACATTTATGATAATAGCAGCTGTTTCAGAAAGAATACAAATAAGATGAAGCTGCCGTCTTCATTTGCAAAGCAATAATAAATAATACATTCATAAAGAAAGCACCCTCATCAGGGTGCTTCTTTGTTTATAGCATTAGCGTCTGTTGCCTTTATTTACATTCACCACCGGGCTCGCACACGGTAGCATCGCCACCTACTACTGTCAGTTTAGGGTTGGCTTGTTCATATTCCTTCCATGCCTGTGTAAGGGCTTGCAGGAAAGTTTCTGATGGTTGCGCACCGCTTACAGCATATTTATTATCCAGTATAAAGAAAGGCACACCACGCACACCTATCTGCGATGCACGCACTATGTCGGCTTCTACCGCATCGGCATATTTATCGCTCTTCAGTACATCCAATACTTCCTGCTCAGGAATGCCGAGGCTTGTTGTCATAGCCAACAATACATCGTGATTGGATATGTCTTTGCCTTCGGTAAAATACGCATGAAACAATTGCTCTTCTATCGCATCACCTTTGCCATGTTTCTTTGCCAAGTGGCTGATGCGGTGTGCATCCATGCTGTTAGCAATGACTGCTTTGTCGAAGTTGTATTGCAAACCCTCGCCAGCAGCCATCTGCACCACTTGTTTGTGCATCTGTTTGCTTTGCTCTACCGTCATACCCTTGCGCTCTGCCAGGTAGGTATATACATCTTTGCCCGGTTGTGCGGTTATGTCAGGGTCCAGCTGAAAACTGTGCCACTCTATTTCTATATCTTTTCCGTTGGGGAATTTTGCCAGTGCAGCCTCAAACTTTCTTTTGCCTATATAGCAGAAAGGGCACATCACATCGCTCCAGATATCTACTTTCATCTTTTTACCTGTTGTTTGCACCTGCTGCTTTGCCGGTAGCTTTTGTACAGGCTTTTGTGCAATGGCAGGCAGTGCCACAAAAGCAGCTAATACAGTCGTCAGCAGATATTGTTTATAAATCATTTACCCTGCAAAGGTACAATGTGCGTACGTACAACAATAAACACTATACTCGTGTATAGCAGTAATGGGGTATAAGGGAAATTTATTTTACTGCCCGTTCATCCACAGCAGCGCATTATACACCGCGCGGTGCAGGATGGTAAGGTGTGTTTCCTGTGGCATCTTGGCCATTTTTACGCGGGCTTCTTTGCTTTTGTATTGCTTCAGCAGGGCGGCAAGCTTAGCAGCATCGCCCTCCATTACATTGCCTTCCGTGCCTACAGTTATATACAATTGCTTCTTGTTGCGGTAGGTTGTTTTCAGTAGTTGTGGTGCAGCAGCCAATAGCGATTCGCCATCCCACCACAGGCTGGGGCTTACAACGATGTAGTTATCAAACATCTCTGGCTTTTTCAGCAATATCTCTGCTGCCAGCAAACCACCCAGCGACTGCCCGATGAGCGTAGTAGCACCACCTGTTTTGTAATGACTGTTGATATAAGGCTGCAATTCTTTTTCTATAAATGCAATGAACTTTGGCGAACCACCGGCGATGGGTGCCAGTTGTTTTTCCAGATAGGCAATAAAACTATCTGCCTGTTGTTTTCTGTTGGCATTGTTGGTAGCAGGGAAGGTGAAATCGCGCTTGCGGTTTACATTGCCTATACCTACCACAATGGTTGGTGGCATATAGCCTATCATGGTGAGGAACTGTACATTGCCTACCGTGTGTATAAAGTCTTCATTGGCACTGCCATCCAGTTGATAGATAACAGGGAAATTCTTCGCAGTATCGGCCTGATAGCCATCGGGCAGGTAGATGTTGATAGTGCGCTGCTCTGCCAGTGTAGCGGAGTAGATGCTGTCTGTAACACCCAATACAAATGGCTTGGTGCTTTGTGCAGATGCGGTAACTGTACCCGCCGCCAGCAGCAGGATTGGCAATAGTTTTTTCATAAGTCGGCTGTGTTATAATGCTGTGGCAAAGCTATCAAAGCCAATGCCCGTAGCCATCCCCCGCTGTGGGGTGATATCTGTGACGCATATCACCACAACTATTGACTTAGGTCATACTTCCTGCTGCCACGCTGTTGTTACTTTGTATCAGCGAAACAAGAGATAGAAACACTAAATGGTTGATTAAATAGTTTTTTCTAAAACTTGGTGTGTAGTATAAAGTAAAAGGGAGTTTTCACTCCCTTTTTTATTTCACTCTGGTATAAGTAAGCGTATTGCCGCGTGCTGTGTAGATGAAGGATAGGTTTTTCTCATTGGCATCTACTACTATATAGCACATATCGTCTTTGGGTATAAAGAGGTAATAATCTTCTTTGCTTTCGGTACTGTCTGTGCAGCTTTTGTGGCTGATGGTATAATCGACCGTATCGTTTTTACTGCCTTCGTAACCAAGTATGTATTTGTCTTTGGTGATGACGAGCGTTGCCTTCGGGTCTTCTACGCTTACCCAACTACCCAGTATCATTTGCGGTATGGCCGATGCATCTGCAACAGCCTCTGCTACCTGCCCAAGTGTAGGCGATTGTGTAGCTGCTATGGTTGCAAGGTCCTCACCTTCGGTAGAATTACCTGCATCGCCACTACAGGCAGACAGGTATAATGCAGCAGATAGTAAGAGTATCTTTTTCATACGGGCAAAATTACGGAAACTAGTTTTAATTCTTCAGGTAAACAACAACGGGGAAATGGTCGCTATAGCCATTGTTCCAGTAAGTGCCACGAAAACTACGGAAAGGATAGTTGCGGAATTTTCCATTCTCTTGTCGCAGAAAAGGACGGTCGTATATCTCTGCACCTGCATATTGCAACCCCTTGTATTTTACAAAGCCTGCAGATAGTATCACCTGGTCAAACAAATCCCACTTGCGCTGAAACACTGCTGTGCCCCTGCCACTTGCATAGATGCTTGTAAAAGGATTGTACATTGTGTTGTTGCCAACAGTATTGGCATCTGCTATGCTGCCAAGCTCTTGTGTCAGGCTGGCATCTGTGGGGTTATCATTCAGGTCGCCCATCAGCAGGATGCGTGCATTGCGGTTGGTGCGACGAATCTCGTCTATCATCCTGCGGTTGGCAGCAGCCATATCACGACGCTTATATTCCGTTTCATCCGAACCTTCTCTGCGCGATGGCCAGTGGTTCACCAATACATGCACTGTATCGCCCGCCAGTATGCCTTTTACATACAGTGGCTCTCGCGCACCTTTGCGTACAGATAGTTGTTTAGATGCCAATACTTTGAACACCGCAGGATTGTAGAGCAATGCCACATCTATACCACGCGGGTCTGTACTGTTATACCACACATACTTGTAGTTGCGTGCTTTCAGTTCGCTTGTGTTCACAAGGTCATTCAGTACTTTATTGTTTTCTACCTCTGCAATACCTATCAGCGCGGCACCACTTGCATTTTTATCAGTACCTGCACGTTGCAATGCATACGCCATGTTGTGCAGCTTCTGGTTGTATATCTTATCCGTATAGCGATAGCTGCCATTGGGTGTAAACTCTTCATCATCTGTCAATGGGTCATCCGCAGGGTCAAACAGATTTTCAAGATTGTAGAATACTACAGGATATACCTGCGCGTTTGCTGTGAAAACAAAGAGCAAAAGGTGTAAAATGAGAAGAGGTTTTATCACTGTATTTATTTCAACTATTTACCAAACAATTTATTCCAGAGTGATTGTTTCTTTACAGGGTGCTGTAATAATTTCCCTGTCAACCAGAAGGAGCCATGCAATACGCCATCTATCTTAAGCTCTTTATTAATAAGTACAGGATCTGCAACAACGTCTATTAAGCCACCTAAAGTGTCCACAAGAATCCAATAAAACTTTTCTTTCGCGTATAAATTTTCCTTTAGAGAAAATTCTTTGATGATTCCTGTAAATATAGCATAAGCTTCTGTGTTGAAATCTGGCAACGCATCTTTATCCGTAAATAATCCTGTTGGTATAAATGATTGTGCAGCATAATGTAAAGTTCCCTCCTCCTGAGATTTGTCATAGTCATCCTGTGAATCGTATATGTCTATCTCTTGTGCAAATGCTGTTAACTGAACATCGAGAACAATAGGTAGTTCATTTTGAAAAGTAAGCATGTAATCAGGTACACAAAAAGCAAACGGATAATCACCTGATTCTTGAATGCCATTTTCTGGATTTGACCACGCTCTATAACCTCCGTCTAACAGGCTTTCAGCAGTATTATGAGCACTTGTTAAACATACATTCCGTTTGCTTTTTCCGTTAAAGTATGGGTTCAGTCCCAGCAGGTTGTTAGCGTTGTCCATTTGTAAACATACTTCTGCACCTGATTGATCTTTCCATACCATGTACGAACCATCTTTACAAATCTTGCGTTCTGCTTTGTGGTATATATTGTTTAATAAGGTATTGAACTCTTCGTCATTATTTACACCTAAACCTATGTTTGATAAATTGCTCATTTATAATATTGTTTACAGGAATTATAATATCACTATACCGCCAGTACATGTATCATGTCTATCATGTCTTTGCTGATGATGGCGTTTTGTTTCACACAGCTTTCAAATGGCGTGTACAATATCTCACCGTTTACAATCCCTGCCATTACTTGTGTTTTGCCATTGCGTAGTGCTTCTGCTGCTGCGTGGCCTAAGCGACTTGCCAATACTCTGTCTGCACAGGTAGGGCTGCCACCACGTTGTATATGACCCAGTACCGTACTGCGAACATCTAAGAGCGGAAACCTGCGTTGCACAGCCGCATGCAGTTCCTTTGCACCACCAAAATCATCGCCCTCTGCCACTACTATGATGTGTACATTCTTCTTGCGGCGCTCGTCCATATCTATACGGTCCAGCACATGGTTGATGTCTGTTTCCGTTTCGGGTATCAGTATGTCTTCTGCACCACAGGCTATACCACTGTGCAGGGCTATATAGCCCGCATCGCGCCCCATTACCTCTACGATAAACAGACGATTGTGTGCCTCTGCCGTATCGCGTATTTTATCTATCGCCTCTACAGCAGTGTTCACTGCAGTATCAAAACCAATGGTATAGTCTGTTCCTGCAAGGTCTTTGTCTATAGTGCCGGGCAGGCCAACTGCGGGTATGGTATATCGTTTAAAGAATTCGCCCGCACCACGAAACGTGCCATCGCCACCTATCAGCACCAGGCCGTTGATGCCGTGTTGCTGCAATTGGTTGTAGGCTTTCTGCATGCCTTCTTCGGTCATAAATTCTTTACTGCGGGCAGTCTTCAGTATGGTACCACCACGTTGTATGATGTTCGATACATCGGTAGCTTCCATGCGGTATATATCGCCCTCTATCATGCCCTGGTAGCCACGGCGTATGCCATATACCTCCATACCATGAAAAATAGCTGTGCGCACTGCCGCACGTACTGCTGCGTTCATACCCGGGCTATCGCCGCCCGATGTCATAATGCCTATTTTGCTGATTGCCTCCATAGTACCCTTGCTTGTACTGTGAAAGTAGCTAATTGTAAGATGCTAATGTTGTGGTTGCAGAGAATTAACAAATGATGTAGGGGTAATGCAAATATAAAAGCCACTTGTTATGGTGGCTCTGTTTCAGTTTATGCTATTGTTTTATTTCTATTAATTGTGGTATAATTCTTCTCGCGTAAATGCTACTACCACGTTTCATTTTTTCTTTTTAAGTTTTTCTTTTTTATTACCGCTCTATTGCAGTTTATACTTTTGTTTTACTTCGTTTAGTATGCGGTGTGCTTCTTCCTCGCTATATGCCACGAGGTAGATGGTCTTTATGGTGTACGTACCGTCAATGGTTTTTCCCTCTACACTGATGCCATCTACTTTTTTATCAGTTAGCTGTATGCCCTTTACCACACCGTTCACTACTTCTGCCTTATACTTATTCAGCGTGCCCATGTCGGACAGGTCGAAATCTTCATCATTTGTTCTTGCCATAGCATGAAGATAGTGAATAATGAAAATTGATTTTTAAGATTTTTCAATGTAAAGTATACTTTACATACTATTTTTGCGTTATCAATACAAAATCACTTTACTATGATACAAAAACTCTTATTGCCCCACCGCTACAAAAAAGCAGGTGCATGGATGGCGCCACTTGGTTTTATTTCATGGGCAGCCATACAGCAAGGCGCTATGGATGGTGTATTGCCCGCAGATGGTAGCTGGCAGCTTGTTGCTTTGCTGTCGCTTAGTTTCTTCTCATTCCTGTTCGGGCTTTACTTTCTGGTATTTGCCAAAGAGCCCAAAGAGGATGAGTACATTAACAACCTGCGCCTGAAATCTTTCCAGACAGCAGCCTTCAGTCAACTTGTATTGCTGATACTTGCTTTCATATATATGTTTGTATCGGGTAGTGAGCCTGCGGGTGATGCAGGGCTTGAACTTTTTCTGCTACTTACCTTGTTTCTTTTCTGGATATGTTATATCGTCCACTTCAACTATACCATGTATCGCCTAAAAGGAGCCATGCATGAAGAATAATGTGCGGGAAGAACGCCTGCGGCAAAACCTGACACAACAGGAGTTGGCAGATGCCATAGGGGTATCGCGGCAAACGATATTTGCCATAGAAACAGGCAAGTATGTACCCACCGCCATTGTAGTGCTGAAAATAGCCACCCACCTGCGCAAGCGGGTAGAGGATTTGTTTTTGCTTGAAAAAGGAGATTGACCGCTACGCAATCTCCACCCTGTTTTTTCGTTATTAGGATTGCTGCGCTTATATTCGCAGACGCTTATACTGCCTGATGAAGATATCGGTTATCATTGTTAATTATAATGTGAAGTACTTTTTGGAGGTATGCCTGCACAGTGTGCTGCGTGCCACCAATGGGTTTGATGCCGAGGTGATAGTGGTAGATAATAACAGTACCGATGGCAGTATGCAGATGGTGGCAGCGAAATTCCCTACCGTCATCCGTATAGAAAACAAAGACAATGCGGGCTTTGGCAAGGCCAATAATCAGGGTGTGGCAATAGCCAAAGGGGAGTATATCCTCTTCCTGAACCCCGATACGGTAATGCCCGAAGACTTCTTTACCAAAACCATCGGCTATATGGATGCCCACCCCGAAGCGGGTAGCATAGGCCCCAAGCTGCTGGATGGTAAAGGACAGTTTGCGCCCGATGGTAAGAAGTCGTTCCCGTCGCTATCGGTTGCTATCTTCAAAACAACGGGTATTAATAAGGTATTCAGCAAATCGCCCTATTTCAATAAATACTATGCCGTACACATTGGCGACGATGAAACGGCAGCGGTAGATGTACTGTCGGGTTGCTGTATGATGGTGCGTACCGGTGTGCTGCCCAAAATAGGTGGCGCGTTCGATGAGGACTATTTCATGTATTGCGAAGACGTAGACCTCTCTTACCGCATACAAAAGGCAGGCTATCAAAATATCTATTTCCCCGAGGCTACACTGATACATTACAAAGGAGAAAGTACCCGCAAGGCTACACTCTCTTATGTGCGGATATTTAACGAGGCGCTCTCCACTTTTGTGCGCAAGCATTATAGCAAGGGCAATGCACAGTTGTTTGTCCTGTTCATCAATATCGGCATCGTACTACGTGCCATACTGGGTGTGGTAAAACAGGCACTGAAGGTGCTGCGTATGCCTATGTTTGATGCACTGATAATGCTGGGCACGCTGTGGTTTATGAAAGAATTCTGGGTGGTGCATGTAAAGAATATAGAGCCTATACCGCTCAATTCTGTACTGGCTACCTTCCCCGTATATATTGCACTGTGGGTGGTTAGCCTGTATATCAATGGCGTGTACGACCAGTCGTACCGAGGCCTGCGGGTGATACGTGCCATGGTAATAGGTACCATCATGATATTGGCCTATTATGGTTTGCTACAGCCTGGGCTGCGCTATTCGCGAGCTATTATCATATTCAGCGGTATATCGGGTACGGTTATTATGCTGGCACTGCACGAGCTATTTTTCCGCCTGGGTATCTTTAAGTTCATACCGTACGATAAACTGCCACGCAAAGCGGTAATAGTGGCCGACGAACAAAACTTTACCAATACTGCCAATACACTGCGCCGCGTACACTACGCGCCCGATCTGAACGGACGTATAGCTACAAGCAGCGACAAAGGTACGGCATTGGCAAGCATCAATGAGCTGAAGCCTTACCTCTTTACCGCAGGCATCAACGAGGTGATATTTTGTGTAAACGGCCTCAGCTATACTCAGATACTGCAACAGATGCAGTACTGCGGTGGCGCGTACGAATACAAGATACACCTGCAGGGCAGCGAGAGCTTTGTGGGCAGCAACAGCAGCCATACTGCTGGCGATTTGTACACGCTGGATAAACGCTATAACCTATCTAAATTCTCGCAGCAGCGCAATAAGCGCATACTGGATGCGGGCTTGTCTGTTATATTCCTGATAATGTGGCCATTGCTGCTGTTTGTGGTAAAGAACGGGCTGCAATTTTGGGTAAATAGCATCTTGGTGCTGACCGGCAAGAACACATGGGTAGGCTACACCACTACCAACCATCAACTGCCTGCCATACGCACAGGCATACTGCCGCCATACTTTATTGCCGACGACTACGAGCCCTCTGAAACAGTGGCATCGCAGCTGGATAGTATCTATGCACAACAGTACACAGCAGGTGCAGATTTGACACTGATACTTAAGAATTTTAAATATCTGGGAATAAATTCAAAAAAGATTTTGCAGAAATAAGAAAACGATTATTTTTGCAATCCCAATCGGGGAATTACACTCCTCCTTAGCTCAGTTGGTTAGA